>NZ_CAXUPO020000006.1:0-290452 GCF_964252695.1 Acidovorax sp. LjRoot117
ATAGCTACGCGCAGTTAATCCTCTGATCGCCTCACCTAACCGCACTTTGGCGCACTGTTGGCGATACGGCCTTGGATGCGAACTGACTGACCATGAGCTGAAACGGTGTCAGGCGTGATTTAAATGTCGTGTGGGTGACTTTATTCAACCGATTCGCATAGTTTGGGCGCTGAACAACGGTGCCTATTTTGGAACATTGGCGGATAGGATGGAGTTATGCGGGGCCGTTTAGGGTTGGCGCAAAAAAGTCTAAAAAATAAACTTTAGGGGAGTGCGTATGTCAGCCGCAATTGATAATAGTAAAGAACCAGAATTTACGGTGATTGCCCGTATTGCTGCGATAGTTGTCGGTCGAATTGTGAGTCCATTAAGCCCAAGCCTTCACTTGACTTTGCTAATAAAAGACTTGTATGATGGAGTTACAGCCATTGACGGCCAACCAGATGGTGGTTTTAGGATTGGTGGTTTTGAAAGAATAAAATCTAATTTCTACAAAAACACCATTCCCAATCATTTGTTGACTTATAACAATCAAATGACTGTTGCTGAAAGACTGAAATATTCCAATCCCAAAGATATTGAAATTTCTATCAGTCCACCAAAATTCATAACACCAAGAGATTTTAAAGATAAGCTCATCAGAAATGCTAAAAATTTCTCTGGTGTGATCACCCCATACTCTGTTCCTCGAAATATAGGCGGTGACAGAATGATTTCTGGTCAATATAACAGCTCATCCTACCTGATTGGATTGTTAAACAGCGTTGCGGGAGATGGTATTGGGTACGACATTGTGATTCGTACAGCCCTGAGGGGGTACCAAGTGCCAGGCCTAGACATGCCGATACCTTCAGGACACTTTACAGGATAAGCAGAATGCCGAGGTCCTTGAATTTTTGGCTGAATACAAGCATCTTGTTTGCTATTTCAATAGCAATTGGCCTTGCAATTATTGTTGGCGAGCAAAATCGGGAATCTGGTTATTTGTGGGTAAAGTTTCTTGGATTGATTTTGCTGGCGTCCATGTATGCGAGCTGGATCTTCAAAAAATTCTTTCGGTTGACATTGAAAGATTTTATTCGGTACTTACTGCTGATGATTTTAATGAGTCTTGTGGCGGCGTGTATATTTTCTGTGACCGTAGTGAAATTGATCGGTCTTTAAGGAAGGTTTGCGTAAATGGTCACCAGTGTGACCAGCCGCCAGTTGCGCGACTAAGCTGGCCCCGCACGCCACCGCCGCCGCCGATTCTTGCCCCTCAGCGCTCGCGCAAGCACTGGATCAGGCCGCTACGCTTGCGGACGCACTGGGCCGATATCGCCACCAATCGTCAACGAACAATCCACTGGCTCGAGAACGCAAGCAGCGTCTGGAAGGTGTCTGATGGTGCTCAAGCACCCGTGCGCGCGAGATACCGCTTGCGCCAGAACAGCGCCACCAGCGCCACCGCGATCGTGATCATCGAGCCCATGGCCCACCAGAAGCCGTCAGCTTTGTGGATGAGTGGGATGAATTCGAAATTCATGCCGAAGATGCCGGCGATCAGGTTCAGCGGCAGGAACACGGCGGTCAGCGCGGTCAGCGTGCGCATGATGTCGTTGGTGCGGTTGCTCTGCACCGAAAAATGCATCTGCACGGCGGTTTCGGTGCTCTGCTCCAGCCGGCGCACGTGGTGCACCACGCGTTCGATGTGCTCCAGCACGTCGCGGCTGCGCACCTTGAGCAAGTCCAGCTCGCGCAGGCCGGTGGGCGTGTCGGGCAGGGCCCAGGTCTCCAGCGCGTCGATCCAGTCCTGCACGGCGGTGCGCTGGTCTTCGCAGATTTCGTCGAGCTGGTGCAGCGACAGCCGCGCCTCCAGCAGCGAGCTCCAGTTCACGTAGCGCGCGCGGGGCTTAAGCAGCTCGTTTTGCCAGTGGTCGAGCTGGCGGGTGAGCTCGCGGCGCAGGTCCAGGTAGCCGTCCACCATGAGGTTCACCACGCGCAGCATCAGGTCGGCCGGGCTGGTGGGTACTCGGGCCCCGGGCACCGGGCTGCTGCGGCCCTCGGCGGGGCCGGTGGGCAGGGCGGGCAGCGCTGCCAGCAGGCGCGTGGCGTAGGCGTCGCGCACCGAGCAGTCGGTGGGGTGCACCGTGAGCAGCAACTGGTCGAACACCGCAAATCCCACCGGGCTGGTGTCGATGCGCCGCAGCACGGGTGGGCCGCCGCGCCGCAGCGGGCTGGCGGCGGCAGCGTGGGCATCGTCCGGCGGCGCCGGGGGCTGCGCTGCATCGCCGTGCGCCGTAGCCAAGCGGCGGAACACCAGCAGGTCGTACTGCGAGGTGTAGTCGTAGTGCGACGGCAGTTGCGCGTTGAGCAGGTCGGACACGTGCAGGTCCACCAACTGCAGACCCACCAGCGCCTGCAGACGGCCCTGGATCTCGGCCAGGCGGGCCTGGAACGCGGAGCGCGCGCACGCGATCCAGACGAAGCCCTGCGCGGGCATGTGCGCCGGCAGGCTGTCCAGCTCCTGGACGCCGCCGCCGTGGATGTGAAAGATGCGCATCGAGGCCGGTTGGGGTGTGGAGGAGAAAGGCGCCGCTGGCGCGGGAGTGCCGGTCACCGTCGGCGGCTACCGGGTCAGCAGCCGGGCTGCGTCGCGTGCGAAATAGGTCAGCACGCCGTCGGCACCCGCGCGCTTGAAGGCCAGCAGGCTTTCCATCATCACCGCGTCGTGGTCCAGCCAGCCGTTGGCCGCTGCCGCCTTGATCATGGCGTACTCGCCGCTCACCTGGTAGGCGAAGGTCGGCACCTTGAACTCGTCCTTCACGCGGCGCACGATGTCGAGGTACGGCATGCCGGGCTTGACCATCACCATGTCCGCGCCTTCGGCGATATCGAGGGCCACCTCGCGCAGGGCCTCGTCGCTGTTGCCGGGGTCCATCTGGTAGACGTTCTTGTCGGCCTTGCCCAAGGCGCCGCGCGTGCCCACCGCGTCGCGGAAGGGGCCGTAGAAGGCGCTGGCGTACTTGGCGCTGTAGGCCATGATGCGGGTGTGGATGTGGCCCTGCACCTCCAGCGCGTCGCGGATGGCGCCGATGCGCCCGTCCATCATGTCGCTGGGCGCGACGATGTCCACGCCCGCCTCGGCATGGGTCAGTGCCTGGCCGGTGAGGATCTCCACCGTCTCGTCGTTGAGGATGTAGCCAGTCTCGTCCAGCATGCCATCCTGCCCGTGGCTGGTGTAGGGGTCGAGCGCCACATCGGTCATCACGCCCAGGCCGGGGAATTCCTTCTTCAGTGCCCGCACCACGCGCGGGATCAGGCCGTCGGGGTTCAGGGCCTCCTTGCCGTCCGGCGTCTTCAGGGCCGGGTCGATGGCGGGAAAGAGCGCCATCACCGGGATGCCCAGCTTCACGCAGTCTTCGGCCACGGGCAGCAGCAGGTCCAGGCTCAGGCGGTCCACGCCGGGCATCGAGGTCACGGCCTCGCGCTGGTTCGTGCCCTCGTGCACGAACACAGGGTAGATCAGGTCGTCCACGCTCACGGCGTTCTCGCGCACCAGGCGGCGGGTGAACGCATCGCGGCGCAGGCGGCGGGGGCGGTTCTGGGGGAAGGGGGCGGGGCTGTGGAGGTGCATCCGAAGATTATCTATCCCCTGTGGCGCTGCGCGCCTTTCCCACCCGGGGACGCGCCCGGTGGACCGGTGATGCGAGATCCACGGGTGCGCTGGCTGGGGGATTGCCGGTTTGGGCAGGGCTGCACCCACGTGAACCGCTCGTCCCGTCCAGGTTTTGATGCCGTGCAGATGCGGTTGCTGCATGCCTGGAAATGCCGCTTGTAACACGGTGTGTCCGGTGCTAAATTGGCGCCGGGCAGCCTGCTGCCCCCCGCTTTTCCTCCCTGAGCGGGGCCTTGTCTTGCAGCGATGCGAGAGGGGCTTCCCGGCCCGGCGGATCGCCGGGCTTTTTTTGTGGTGGTGTGCGGATGCGGCCGTTCGGCACAAAACGCCTTTCTGAAGCCTGCAGCGGGCTTTTGGAGGCGAAGGGCATCGGGTGGCCCTTAAACTGCCCGCATGCTCTGGGTCAAAGCCTTTCACATCGTGTTCGTGGCCAGCTGGTTTGCTGGTCTTTTCTACCTGCCGCGCATCTTCGTGAACCTGGCCATGGTGGCTCCGGGGTCGGTGGCTGAGCGCGACCGCCTGCTGCTGATGGCCCGCAAGCTCTTGCGCTTCACCACGCTGCTGGCGGTGCCGGCCCTGGCGCTGGGCGCGTGGCTGTGGCTGGGCTACGGCATAGGGCGCGGCCCCGCGTCACAGGGTAATGGCTGGATGCACGCCAAGCTGGCGGTGGTGGTGCTGGTGATCGGCTACCACCATGCCTGCAGCGTGCTGCTGCGCAAGCTGGCGGACGGCAGCAGCCGCCGCAGCCACGCGTGGTTCCGCTGGTTCAACGAGGTACCGGTGGCCCTGCTGCTGTGCGCGGTGGTGCTGGTCGTCGTCAAGCCCTTTTAACGCCGGGAAGGGCCGACGACGGTGCACAAGACCTCCGCCTGGCCCCTGGCGCTGACCTATGCGGCGCTGATCGTTTTTGCCAGCCTGTTCCCGTTCGACGGCTGGCGCGCCCAGGGCATCGACCCGCTGGTCTTCCTGCTGGCCCGCCTGCCGCCGCCGTACTGGACGGGCTTTGACGTGGCCACCAACGTGGTGGGCTACGCGCCGCTGGGCTTTTTGCTGGTGCTGGGCATGCTGCGCTCGGGCTGGCCGCGCGGCGCGGTGTGGCTGGCCACGCTGGCGGGCGGCCTGCTGTCGCTCTCCATGGAGTTTCTGCAGATCTACCTGCCGCGGCGCGTGCCGTCCAACCTGGACCTGCTGCTCAACATCGGCGGCACCTTGGCGGGGGGCCTGATCGCCGCGCTGCTCGAGCGCCTGGGCGCCATCGACCGCTGGAGCGATTTTCGGGGGCGCTGGTTCGTGAGCGACGCCAGTGGCGCCATCGTGCTGCTGGCGCTGTGGCCGCTGGCGCTGCTGTTCCCCGCGGCTGTGCCCTTCGGGCTGGGCCAGGTGCTGGAGCGGCTCGAAGGATCGCTGATCGAAATCCTGGCCGACACACCCTTCCTGGAGTGGGTGCCGCTGCGCGATGCGCCGTTCGAGCCGCTGTCGCCGGGCGGCGAGCTGCTGTGCGTCACGCTGGGGCTGCTCATACCGTGCCTGCTGGGCTATTGCGTGATCCGCCAGATGGGGCGCCGGGCGCTGTTCGCGCTGGGCGTGGTGGCCATCGGTGTCACGCTGACCGCCCTGTCGGCGGCGCTGAGCTGGGGCCCGGTGCATGCCTGGGAATGGATGGGCATGCCCACGCGCGTGGGCGTGTGGGGCGCGCTGGGGCTGGCTGTGGTGACGCTGGGCCTGCCCCGCCGCGCCTGCGCCGCAGTGCTGCTGCTGGCGCTGGCATGGCACTTGGCGCTGCTCAACCAGGCGCCCACCAGCGCCTACTTTGCGCAGACCCTGCAGATCTGGGAGCAGGGGCGGTTCATCCGCTTTTATGGCCTGGGCCAGTGGCTGGGCTGGCTGTGGCCGTATGCGGCGCTTTTGTACGTGCTGGTGCGGGTGTCGAGGAGAGAAAGCGCCTCCTGAGCCGCCTGCGGCGTCTCGGTGCGTTCGCCAGGGGCGGCCGCTCTTCATTGCCGTCCAGGCCTGCAGCCGCGGCACTCAGCCCCCTCCTCACCGCGCGGGCGCGGGATGCACCCGGTGGCCTTGGCAAAGCCGGTTCCACGCGTGCACTGGCGTTGTGCGCGCCAGTTTGGGCGTGCGGGGTTCGTAAAATGGGGCGATGAGCGACACATCCACTGCGCCTGGCTACTACCAGCGCCACATCTTCTTCTGTCTGAACGACCGCGCCAACGGCGAAGACAGCTGTGCCCACCACAACGCCCAGGCGGGTTTTGACCGCTGCAAGTCCCAGGTCAAGGCCGCGGGGCTGTCCGGCCCCGGCCAGGTCCGCGTGAACAAGGCGGGCTGCCTGGACCGCTGCGCAGGCGGGCCCATCGCCGTGGTCTACCCCGAAGGCACCTGGTACACCTACGTGGACACGGCCGACATCGACGAGATCGTCGAGTCGCACCTCAAGAACGGCCAGGTGGTGGAGCGTTTGGTCACGCCGGCGGAACTTGGGCGCTGAAACCGCGTCTGTCCCTGGGTCTTGAATGTTTTGGGCTGCCACCGCTTGATGGTCAAGCGCTGGCAGCTATGAATTGAGTAGCAAACCACCGTGAACGCACACACCGAACGCCTGACCCTGTCCGGCCCTGCCGGCGCCATCGAGGCCGTGCGCGACAGCGCCGTGCTGGCCGACGGCGTGGCCGCCCCGCGCGGCGTGGCCATCATCGCCCACCCGCATCCGCTGTTTGGCGGCACCATGGACAACAAGGTGGTGCAGACGCTTGCGCGCGCCTTTGTGCACTGCGGCTGGACCGCGGTGCGCTTCAACTTCCGCGGCGTGGGGGCCACGGCCGGCGTGCATGACGACGGCCAGGGCGAGCTGCAGGACCTGCTGGCCGTGGTCGAGGAGGTGGCGCCCGCGGCCGAGGGCCAGCGCATTGCACTGGCGGGCTTCTCGTTCGGTGCCTTCGTCACCAGCCATGCGCTGGCCGCGCTGTGGCCCGCGGGCCGGGTCGATACCGCCGTGCTCGTGGGCACGGCCGCCAGCCGCTTCACCGTGGCCCCCGTGCCGCCCGACGCCCACGAGCGCACCCTGGTCGTGCACGGCGAGGCGGACGACACCGTGCCGCTGTCCGCCGTGATGGACTGGGCCCGTCCCCAGATACTGCCTGTCACAGTCATTCCCGCGGGGGGGCATTTCTTTCACGGACAATTGCCGCTTCTGAAAAATCTGGTGGTGCGCCACCTGCAGGCCACGGCCTGAGGGTTGCGCCCACGGCGGGCATTGCCGCCCGCCCTGGCGAGCCCGGCACCTGTACCCTGCACGCCCCGTGCGCGCACTCCGTTTCCTTTCTCCCTTCATCCCACCCATCCCAGCCCCAGCCTCCCGCCCATGAAACGAATCCTGTCCGCGCTGCGATCCCTCGCCGTCTTTGCTGCGGTGGCCCCGGCCGCCTTCGGCGCTTTGGCCCAGGCGCCCCAGCCCCCTGAAATCGCCGCGCGCACCTACCTGCTGGTGGATGTGACCGCCAACCAGGTGCTGGCCGCCAAGGACATCGACGCGCCGGTCGAGCAGGCCTCGCTCACCAAGCTCATGACGGGCTACCTGGTGTTCGACGCGCTGCGCGCCAAGAAGATCTCGCTGGAGCAGAAGCTCCCCGTGAGCGTGCGCGCCTGGAAGATGCCCGGCTCGCGCATGTTCATCGACCCCAAGATGCAGGTGCCGGTCGAAGACCTGATCAAGGGCATGATCGTGCAGTCCGGCAACGACGCCACGATGGCCCTGGCGGAAGGCGTGGGCGGCACGGCCGAAAATTTCGTCAAGCTCATGAACGACCAGGCGCAGGCACTGGGCATGAAGGGCACGAGCTACAAGAACCCCGAAGGCCTGACCGAGCCCGGCCACACCACCACGGCACGCGACCTGTCCGTGCTGGCCATGCGCCTGATGAAGGACTTCCCGGAGTACATGCACTACTACTCCACCAAGCAGTACAGCTACCCGGGCACGCCGGCGTCGAACGGCACCAACCGCAACTCGCTGCTGTTTCGCGACCCCACCGTGGACGGCCTCAAGACCGGCCACACCGCCGCGGCCGGCTACTGCCTGGTGGCCACTTCCAAGCGTGAATTCCCCGGTGTGGGCCAGCGCCGCCTGCTGTCCATCGTGCTGGGAGCCGCCAGCGAAAACGCCCGCGCCAATGAAAGCCAGAAGCTGCTGAACTGGGGCTACACCGCATTCGAGGCCGTCAAGCTGTTCGACGCCGGCAAGCCCGTGGCGACGCCTGCCGTCTGGAAGGGCACCGAAAGCATGCTCAAGATCGGCCGCGAGGAGGCCATCGTCGTGGCGGTGCCTTCGGGCAGCGCAGGCAAGATCACCACCCAGATCGTGCGGCCCGATCCGCTGGTGGCGCCCTTCACCAAGGGCCAGTCCATCGGCACGCTTAAGGTCGCCCTGGGTGAGCAGACGCTCACCGAGGTGCCGCTCGTGGCCCTGGAAGAAGTCCCGCAGGCCGGCTTCCTGGGCCGTGCGTGGGATGCGATCCGCCTCTGGATTAAGTAGCAGGTACATCTGCCTGAGGCGCTTGGCCTCGGTGCCACCGCCGGAGGCGGCGGGCTCTTCGGGCACGTCCAAGCCTGCGCAGGCAGGCTTGGAACCTCGGCCCTCAGCCCCTGCTCTCGAATGGCTGCGCCATTCGGGAGGGGGACGCAGCCCGTGCGGCGGGGCGGCCCTTGCACGGCTGCCCTGGCATTCATTGGCCGTGCTTTTTCACAGGGCGTGCTGCGTTTTGTACCAAGGGTGTTTCAGAAGAGAGGCCGCGCCGCTTGCCCGTTTTGGGTCTTGCTGCTACATTAGAAGGCTTTTCGGAATTTCCGAAGGGATTCACGTTTTCGCTTTCACGAAGCAAATTCACGTTTAGGGACGTATTCATGCCAACCATCAATCAACTGGTCCGTCAGGGGCGCGAGGTCGAAAAGACCAAGTCGAAAAGCCCCGCGATGGAAAACTCTCCACAGCGCCGTGGCGTGTGCACCCGTGTGTACACCACGACGCCCAAGAAGCCTAACTCCGCTCTGCGTAAGGTCGCCAAGGTGCGCCTGACCAACGGTTTCGAGGTGATCTCCTACATCGGCGGTGAAGGCCACAACCTGCAGGAACACAGCGTGGTGCTGGTTCGCGGCGGTCGTGTCAAGGACTTGCCTGGTGTGCGTTACCACATCGTGCGCGGCTCGCTCGACCTGCAAGGTGTCAAGGACCGTAAGCAAGCTCGCTCCAAGTACGGCGCGAAGAAGCCCAAGGCCAAGTAAGCCCTGCGCTTGCTGCCAAGAATTTTCGGTGCTGTCTCCCGCGTGGCGCGGTGGTGCAGCGTAGTGGCCCCAAACGCAGGTGTTCTGCGCGGGTCGAGTAAGTGGGAGTCCTTCATTGGCTCTCGCGGTGTCTGAAAAGATGCCAACTGAAGCAAAGATAGAGGTAAAAAATGCCACGTCGTCGCGAAGTCCCCAAACGTGAAATCCTGCCGGATCCCAAGTTCGGCAATGTAGAGCTGTCCAAATTCATGAACGTGATCATGGAAGGCGGCAAGAAGGCAGTTGCAGAGCGCATCATTTATGGCGCCCTGGAACTGATCGAGAAGAAGCACCCCGACAAGGACCCCCTGGAGGCCTTCACCGTTGCCATCAACAACGTGAAGCCCATGGTGGAAGTGAAGTCCCGCCGCGTGGGCGGTGCCAACTACCAAGTGCCAGTGGAAGTGCGCCCTGTGCGCCGCCTGGCCCTGTCGATGCGCTGGATCAAGGAAGCCGCCCGCAAGCGTGGCGAAAAGTCGATGGCCCAGCGTCTGGCCAACGAACTGCTGGAAGCCACCGAAGGCCGTGGCGGTGCCATGAAGAAGCGTGACGAAGTTCACCGCATGGCCGAAGCCAACAAGGCATTCAGCCACTTCCGCTTCTAAGCGAATCGACGACCGTTCTCGTCGCCAAGCGCAAGGCTGCCGGCATTTCTGCCTGCAGCCTTGTGGCGGTTGAGGCGGTCACAAAATTGACGGATCGCCGCCCCACAATGGCTGCCCCGTCCCCTGAATAACACGACCCATCCAAGGACTCACCATGGCTCGCAAGACCCCCATCGAGCGCTACCGCAATATCGGTATCTCGGCCCACATCGACGCTGGCAAGACCACGACGACCGAACGTATCCTGTTCTACACCGGTGTGAACCACAAGATCGGTGAAGTGCACGATGGCGCTGCCACCATGGACTGGATGGAGCAGGAACAAGAGCGCGGCATCACGATCACCTCGGCTGCCACGACCTGCTTCTGGAAGGGCATGGACATGTCCTACCCAGAGCACCGCTTCAACATCATCGACACCCCCGGCCACGTGGACTTCACGATCGAAGTGGAGCGTTCCATGCGCGTGCTGGACGGCGCCTGCATGGTGTACTGCGCCGTGGGTGGCGTGCAGCCCCAGTCGGAAACCGTCTGGCGCCAGGCCAACAAGTACAAGGTGCCCCGCCTCGCGTTCGTCAACAAGATGGACCGTACCGGCGCCAACTTCTTCAAGGTCTACGACCAGATGCGCCTGCGCCTGAAGGCCAACCCCGTGCCCGTCGTGATCCCGATCGGCGCTGAAGACAACTTCACCGGCGTGGTCGACCTGCTCAAGATGAAGGCCATCATCTGGGACGAAGCGTCGCAAGGCATGAAGTTCACCTTCGAAGAGATCCCTGCCGACCTGGTGGAATCCGCCAAGGAATGGCGCGAAAAGATGGTCGAGGCTGCTGCCGAAGCCTCCGAAGAGCTGATGAACAAGTACCTGGAAGAGGGCGACCTCTCCGAGGAAGAGATCAAGCTCGGCCTGCGCACGCGCACGATCGCCACCGAAATCCAGCCCATGCTGTGCGGTACGGCGTTCAAGAACAAGGGTGTGCAGCGCATGCTGGACGCCGTGATCGACTATCTGCCGGCACCTACCGACATCGATGATGTGACGGGTACCGACGAAGACGAAAACCCGGTCACCCGCAAGGCGGATGACAGCGAGAAGTTCTCGGCCCTGGCATTCAAGCTGATGACCGACCCGTTCGTGGGCCAGCTGACCTTCGTGCGCGTCTACTCCGGCGTGCTGACCAAGGGCGACACCGTCTACAACCCGATCAAGGGCAAGAAGGAACGTATCGGCCGTATCGTGCAGATGCACGCCAACGAGCGCCTGGAAGTCGAAGAAATCCGCGCCGGCGACATCGCTGCCTGCGTGGGCCTGAAGGACGTCACCACCGGCGAAACGCTGAGCGACATGGACTCCCAGATCATTCTGGAGCGCATGGTGTTCCCAGAGCCCGTGATCACACAGGCCGTGGAACCCAAGACGAAGACCGACCAGGAAAAGATGGGCATCGCCCTGCAACGCCTGGCTGCCGAAGATCCTTCGTTCCGCGTGAAGACCGACGAAGAGTCCGGCCAGACGCTGATCGCCGGTATGGGTGAGCTCCACCTGGAAATCATCGTGGACCGCATGAAGCGCGAATTCGGCGTGGAAGCCAACGTGGGCAAGCCCCAGGTGGCATACCGCGAAACCATCCGCAAGACGGTGGAAGAAGCCGAAGGCAAGTTCGTGCGCCAGTCCGGCGGTAAGGGCCAGTACGGCCACGTCGTGCTCAAGATCGAGCCGAACGAAGCCGGCAAGGGCAACGAATTCGTCGACGCCATCAAGGGCGGTGTGGTTCCTCGCGAATTCATCCCCGCGGTGGAGAAGGGCTTCCACGAAGCCGTCACGCAAGGCGTGCTGGCCGGCTACCCCGTGGTGGACGTCAAGGTCACGCTGCACTTCGGTTCGTACCACGATGTGGACTCGAACGAACTGGCGTTCAAGATGGCCGCGATCTTCGGTTTCAAGGAAGGTTGCCGCAAGGCCAACCCCGTGATCCTGGAGCCCATGATGGCCGTGGAAGTGGAAACGCCTGAAGACTACGCCGGTACCGTGATGGGTGACCTGTCTTCCCGCCGTGGCATGGTCCAGGGCATGGACGACATCCCGGGCGGTGGCAAGGCCATCCGCGCTGAAGTGCCCCTGTCGGAAATGTTCGGCTACTCGACCTCGCTGCGCTCCGCAACGCAGGGCCGCGCCACCTACACGATGGAATTCAAGCACTACAGCGAAGCGCCTCGCAACGTGTCCGAAGCCATCATGGCTGCACGCGCCAAGTAATTGGTGCGCTGGGTGAAAGGTCTGCCTGCGCATGCCTTTCCCCATTGGTTTTCTGATCCATACAGCTGCTATCGCCCGCCTGGCAGGCGCAGGCAGCTATACAAACAGTAGCAAGATTCTTGCAATCTGCGACCCGGTGCCGTCCTGTTGCCCTGTGCGGGACGAATCAGCAATCGGGTGCAGACGTTAAACCCCAACACAGGCAATGCTCTTTGGAGATTCAAAATGGCAAAAGGTAAGTTCGAACGTACCAAGCCCCACGTCAACGTGGGCACGATCGGCCACGTGGACCATGGCAAGACGACGCTGACGGCAGCGATCGCCACGGTGCTGTCCGCCAAGTTCGGCGGCGAAGCCAAGAAGTACGACGAAATCGACGCGGCACCTGAAGAAAAGGCCCGCGGCATCACGATCAACACCGCCCACGTGGAATACGAAACGGCCAACCGCCACTACGCCCACGTGGACTGCCCTGGCCACGCCGACTATGTGAAGAACATGATCACCGGCGCTGCCCAGATGGACGGCGCCATCCTGGTGTGCTCGGCCGCTGACGGCCCGATGCCCCAGACCCGCGAGCACATCCTGCTGGCCCGCCAAGTGGGCGTGCCTTACATCATCGTGTTCCTGAACAAGTGCGACATGGTGGACGACGAAGAGCTGCTCGAGCTGGTCGAAATGGAAGTGCGCGAACTCCTGGACAAGTACAACTTCCCAGGCGACGACACCCCGATCATCCGCGGTTCCGCCAAGCTCGCCCTGGAAGGCGACAAGGGTCCTCTGGGCGAGCAAGCCATCGACAAGCTGGCCGAAGCCCTGGACACCTACATCCCCACGCCTGAGCGCGCTGTGGACGGTGCCTTCCTGATGCCCGTGGAAGACGTGTTCTCCATCTCCGGCCGCGGCACCGTGGTGACCGGCCGTATCGAGCGCGGCATCATCAAGGTCGGCGAAGAAATCGAAATCGTCGGTATCCGCGACACGCAAAAGACCACCTGCACGGGCGTGGAAATGTTCCGCAAGCTGCTGGACCAAGGCCAAGCTGGCGACAACGTCGGCCTGCTGCTGCGCGGCACCAAGCGTGAAGACGTGGAACGCGGCCAAGTGCTGTGCAAGCCCAACTCCATCAAGCCACACACCCACTTCACCGCCGAAGTGTATGTGCTGAGCAAGGACGAAGGCGGCCGCCACACCCCGTTCTTCAACAACTACCGTCCTCAGTTCTACTTCCGCACGACCGACGTGACTGGCGCCATCGAGCTGCCAGCCGACAAGGAAATGGTCATGCCTGGCGATAACGTGTCGATCACCGTCAAGCTGATCAACCCCATCGCCATGGAAGAAGGTCTGCGCTTCGCTATCCGCGAAGGCGGCCGCACCGTGGGCGCTGGCGTCGTGGCCAAGATCATTGCTTAATTCACAAGCATCAGAAGGAACTTGCCATGTCCAAGCAAAAAATCCGCATCCGCCTGAAGGCCTTCGATTACAAGCTGATCGACCAGTCCGCCGCCGAGATCGTTGACACCGCCAAGCGCACCGGCGCGATCGTCAAGGGCCCCGTGCCCCTGCCGACCCGCATGAAGCGCTTCGACATCCTGCGTTCGCCCCACGTCAACAAGACGTCGCGCGACCAGCTGGAAATCCGCACGCACCAGCGTCTGATGGACATCGTGGACCCTACGGACAAGACCGTGGACGCTCTGATGAAGCTCGACCTGCCCGCAGGCGTGGACGTCGAAATCAAGCTCCAGTAATGGCAGCTTCGGGGCGGGCCCGGTGCCTGCCCTGGTAGAAATAACGCGAACTTGCTTGAAAAAGCGGTTCGCGTTATACTTTAGGGCTTCGCTTCATTTGCGCCCGCTTGCGGGCGCTTTTTGCGGAGTTTTATTAACCTTCTTTCATGCACGCGAGTGCAACGCCACAGCCAATTGAAGTTGGGGCGGTGAGAGTTTTGGAGAAAACCAATGAGTCTGAGCAACTCCCTCGGGTTGCTGGGTCGCAAGGTGGGCATGATGCGTCTGTTCACTGATGATGGGGACGCAGTGCCTGTCACGGTGGTGGATGTGTCCAACAACCGCGTTACCCAGATCAAAACCCAAGAGAACGATGGCTACGTGGCCCTGCAGGTCACGTTCGGTTCGCGCAAAGCATCGCGCGTGACCAAGCCAGAAGCCGGCCACCTTGCCAAGGCAGGTGTGGAAGCCGGTGAAATCATCCAAGAATTCCGCGTGACCGCTGAAACCGCCGGCAAGTATGCCGCCGGTGCCGCTGTGCCCGTGGCGGATGTGTTTGCCGTGGGCCAAAAGGTCGACGTGCAAGGTACTTCGATCGGTAAGGGCTACGCCGGCACCATCAAGCGCCACAACATGAGCTCGCAGCGCGCGTCGCACGGTAACAGCCGTTCGCACAACGTGCCTGGCTCGATCGGTATGGCACAAGACCCAGGTCGCGTGTTCCCCGGCAAGCGGATGACGGGCCACCTCGGCGATGTCACCAAGACCACGCAAAACCTCGATGTGATCCGCATCGACGAAGCGCGTCAACTGCTCTTGATCAAGGGCGCTATTCCGGGCTCCAAGGGTGGGTTCGTGACGGTGCGTCCAGCGGTCAAGGCCAAAGCACAAGGAGCGAACTAATGCAGCTCGAACTCCTGAATGACCAAGGCCAAGGCGCATCCAAGCTGGATGTTCCAGAAACCGTGTTCGGTCGTGAATACAACGAAGATCTGGTCCACCAGATCGTGGTGGCCTACCAGGCCAACGCACGCCAAGGCACGCGCGCCCAGAAGGACCGCGAGCAAGTTCGTCACTCGACCAAGAAGCCTTTCAAGCAAAAGGGTACGGGTAACGCACGTGCAGGTATGACCTCGTCGCCACTGTGGCGCGGGGGCGGTCGGATTTTCCCGAACATGCCTGACGAAAACTTCACGCAAAAGATCAACAAGAAGATGTACCGCGCCGGCATGTCTGCGATCCTTTCGCAGCTCGCCCGTGAAGGCCGTCTGGCTGTGGTCGACTCGCTGAAGCTGGACTCGCCCAAGACCAAGGTCCTGGCCGACAAGTTCAAGGCGATGAACCTGCAATCGGTGATGGTGATCGCCGAGGAAGTGGACGAAAACCTGTACCTGGCATCGCGCAATCTGGTGAACGTGCTCGTCGTCGAGCCCCGTTACGCCGATCCCGTGTCGCTTGTCCGTTTCAAGAAAGTGCTCGTCACCAAGGGTGCAATCGACAAACTCAAGGAGATGTTCGCATGAGCACACTCAAGTTTGACGAAGGTCGTCTGATGCAAGTGCTGGTCGCTCCCATCGTGTCCGAAAAGGCCACCATGGTTGCTGAAAAGTCCAATGCTGTGACGTTCAAGGTGCTGCAGAACGCAACCAAGCCAGAAATCAAGGCCGCTGTGGAATTGATGTTCAAGGTCGAGGTCAAGGGCGTCTCTGTGGTGAACACCAAAGGCAAGACCAAGCGTTTTGGCAAGACCATCGGCCGCCGCGACAACGTTCGCAAGGCTTATGTCACGCTGCAGCCTGGTCAAGAGCTGAACCTCTCTGGGGAGGCCGCGTAATCATGGCTGTCATCAAGATGAAACCCACTTCGCCCGGCCAACGTGCCGTGGTGAAGGTCACGCGTGACCACCTGTACAAGGGTGAAGCGTACGCCCCCCTGCTGGAACCTCAGTTCCAGAAGGCCGGCCGTAACAACAACGGTCACATCACCACCCGCCACAAGGGCGGTGGCCACAAGCACCACTACCGTGTGGTGGACTTCAAGCGCAACAAGGACGGCATCCCCGCCAAGGTCGAGCGCATTGAGTACGACCCCAACCGTACGGCCCACATCGCTCTGGTGTGCTATGCCGACGGTGAGCGTCGCTACATCATCGCTCCCCGCAACCTGGAAGTGGGCGCAACCCTGCTGTCCGGTTCGGAAGCCCCGATCCGCGCTGGCAACACGCTGCCGATCCGCAACATCCCCGTGGGTTCGACCATCCACTGCATCGAGCTCAAGCCCGGTGCCGGTGCACAGATCGCCCGTTCGGCTGGTGCTTCGGCAACCCTGCTGGCCCGCGAAGGTGTCTACGCCCAGGTGCGTATGCGCTCTGGCGAAGTGCGCAAGATTCACATCGAGTGCCGCGCCACCATTGGTGAAGTCGCCAACGAAGAACACAGCCTGCGCCAACTCGGCAAGGCCGGTGTGAAGCGCTGGATGGGTATCCGCCCGACCGTTCGCGGCGTGGCCATGAACCCAGTGGATCACCCTCACGGTGGTGGCGAAGGCCGCACCGGCGAAGGCCGCCATGCAGTCGATCCTTGGGGCAATCTGACCAAGGGTTATCGCACCCGCAACAACAAGCGCACACAGATCATGATCGTGTCGCGTCGCAAGAAGTAAGGGGTAGCAAATGACTCGTTCTCTCAAAAAGGGCCCGTTTGTTGACCATCACTTGCTGGCCAAGGTCGAAAAGGCCATCGCCACCAAGGACAAGAAGCCAGTCAAGACCTGGTCGCGTCGCTCCATGGTTCTGCCCGATTTCATCGGTCTGACCATCGCCGTTCACAACGGCAAGCAACACGTGCCGGTCTACGTTACCGACCAGATGGTGGGCCACAAGCTGGGCGAATTCGCCCTGACGCGCACCTTCAAGGGTCACCCCGCTGACAAAAAAGTCAAGAAATAAGGAACGACCATGTCTGAAACACGTGCAGTCCTCCGGGGCGTCCGTCTGTCGGTCGACAAGGGCCGTCTGGTCGCCGATCTGATCCGCGGCAAGAAGGTTGACCAAGCTCTGAACATCCTGACGTTCACGCAGAAAAAAGCTGCCGGCATCGTCAAGAAGGTTCTGGAGTCCGCCATCGCCAACGCTGAGCACAACGACGGCGCTGACATCGACGAACTGAAGGTCAAGACCATCTACGTCGAGCAAGGCACCACGCTCAAGCGCTTCACCGCGCGCGCCAAAGGCCGCGGCAACCGCATCAGCAAACCCACGTGCCATGTGTACGTGACGGTTGGCAACTAAAGGCTCGGGAAGACTATGGGACAGAAAATCCATCCTACCGGCTTCCGCCTTGCGGTCAGCCGCAACTGGTCCAGCCGTTGGTACGCCAGCAACCGCGACTTCGCGGGCATGCTGGCCGAAGACATCAAGGTGCGCGAGTACCTGAAGGCCAAGCTCAAGAACGCCGCCGTGTCGCGCATCCTGATCGAGCGTCCTGCCAAGAACGCCCGCATCACGATTTACTCGGCACGTCCTGGCGTCGTGATCGGCAAGAAGGGCGAAGACATCGAGAACCTCAAGAAGGAACTCGCAGCTCGCCTGGGCGTGCCCGTCGCAGTGAACATCGAAGAAGTGCGCAAGCCTGAAATCGATGCCAAGCTGATCGCCGACAGCATCACGCAGCAGCTCGAAAAGCGGATCATGTTCCGCCGTGCCATGAAGCGCGCCATGCAAAACGCCATGCGTCTGGGTGCCCAAGGCATCAAGATCATGTCGTCCGGCCGTCTGAACGGTATCGAAATCGCACGTACCGAGTGGTACCGCGAAGGCCGTGTGCCACTGCACACCCTGCGCGCCGACATCGACTACGGCACCTCCGAAGCCAAGACCACCTACGGTGTGATCGGCGTGAAGGTGTGGGTCTACAAGGGCGATACGCTGGGCCGCAACGATCTGCCAGTGGCAGAAACGCCGCGTCCTGAAGAAGAGCGCCGTCCCCGTGGTCCTCGCCGTGATGGCCGCCCAGGTGGCGACCGTCCAGGCGCAGGCCGTGGTCCACGTCGTCCTGTCGGTGGCAACACCGCACCGGCCGACGGCAGCGACAAGCCAGCGGAAGCTGGTGGCGCTGATAACACCGCCGTTAAGCGCGTACGCAAAGTCGCCGCGCCCGCTACAGCAGCGGACGGAAAAGGAGAATAAGTATGCTGCAACCTGCTCGCCGCAAGTACCGCAAGGAGCAAAAGGGCCGTAATACCGGTGTCGCAACGCGGGGTGCCTCCGTTGCGTTCGGTGATTTCGGTCTGAAGTGCACCGATCGTGGCCGTCTGACGGCCCGCCAGATCGAAGCTGCACGCCGTGCGATTTCCCGTCACGTCAAGCGTGGCGGCCGTATCTGGATCCGCGTGTTCCCGGACAAGCCAATCTCTACCAAGCCCGCAGAAGTGCGTATGGGTAACGGTAAGGGCAACCCCGAGTACTACGTGGCCGAAATCCAGCCCGGCAAGATCGTTTTCGAAATCGTCGGTGTGCCCGAAGAACTGGCCCGTGAAGCGTTCCGCCTGGCTGCTGCCAAGCTGCCGCTGCGCACCACGTTCGTCAGCCGTCACATTGGCGCGTAATTCAGGAGAACAAGCAATGAAGACTACTGAACTGCGCCAAAAAGACGTCGCCGGCATTGAAGCCGAAATCAAGGCTCTGCAAAAGGCCCATTTCGGCCTGCGCATGCAGAAGGCTACGCAGCAACTGGGTAACACCAACACGCTGCGCACCACCCGCCGCGATATCGCCCGTGCCAAGACCATCCTTGCTGAAAAGCAAGCCGCCAAGTAAGGAGCCCCCTATGACGGAACCTAAAAAATCCCTCAAGCGCACCTTGGTTGGCAAGGTGGTCAGCGACAAACGTCAAAAGACCGTGACCGTGCTGGTCGAGCGCCGTGTGAAGCACGAGCTCTACGGCAAGATCGTTGCGAAGTCGAGCAAGTACCACGCCCATGACGAAAATGGCGAGTACAAGCTGGGCGACGTGATCGAAATCACCGAGAGCCGTCCGCTCTCCAAGACCAAGAACTGGGTGGCTACCCGCTTGGTGCAAAAGGCCGGCCTGCTCTAAGCCCTTGCGGCTGATTGGCAGCACTGCCCTCCAGA
Source organism: Acidovorax sp. LjRoot117 (assembly GCF_964252695.1). Taxonomy (NCBI): domain Bacteria; kingdom Pseudomonadati; phylum Pseudomonadota; class Betaproteobacteria; order Burkholderiales; family Comamonadaceae; genus Acidovorax; species Acidovorax sp. LjRoot117. The sequence goes on from NZ_CAXUPO020000006.1 coordinate 18,707, forward strand.
ACGACCCACAATGTGGGTCGTTTTGCTTTTGGGGGCCGCATTTTTGCAAGGCCTCGCATGCGGACGTGACAGCCAATCCGTCCATCCATCAAACCCACCAACCAACCCACAACCTAGGAGAGATCAATGATCCAAGTCGGTGACACCCTGCCCGCAAGCACCCTGATGGAGTATTCCGAAGTCGAAGGCGAAGGCTGCAGCATCGGCCCGAACGCCGTGCCGGTCGACAAGGCCACTGCAGGCAAGACCATTGCGCTGTTCGCGCTGCCCGGCGCCTTCACACCCACCTGCTCGGCCAAGCACGTGCCTGGCTACCGCGACAAGGTCGAAGAATTCAAGGCGGCCGGCGTCGATGAGATCTGGTGCGTGAGCGTGAACGACGCCTTCGTGATGGGCGCCTGGGCGCGCGACCAGAAGACCGACGGCAAGGTGCGCATGCTGGCCGACGGCGATGCCGTGTTCGCCAAGGCCACCGGCCTCACGCTGGACCTGAACGGCAAGGGCCTGGGCCTGCGCAGCAACCGCTACTCCATGCTGGTCAAGGACGGCAAGGTGGTCACGCTGAACGTGGAAGCCCCGGGCAAGTTCGAAGTCAGCGACGCGGACACGCTGCTGGCCCAGGCCAAGGCATAACTCCGCTGACACCATGGCGCGTGATGCTATCCAAAACGTAGCATCACGTGCTGGATGATCAAGCGACGGCACCCTCAATGCCTCAGTAGATATCCACCTTGAGGTAATGCGCCCCGGCGATGGGGTTGTGATAGTACGGAGGAATTTCTTCGAACCCCAGGTCCGTGTAGAGCGCACGGGCCGATTCCATGTCGTCCAGCGTGTCGAGCAGCACGCAGGCGTACCCCGCCTGCCGTGCGCGGTCGAGCATGGCTTCGGCCAGCTCGCGGCCCAGGCCGAAGCCGCGGAAGGCCTTGCGCACGTAGAGGCGCTTCATTTCGCTGGCGTTGGGATAGTCGGCGGTATCCAGGGGCCGCAGGGCGCAGCAGCCGGCGACTGCGCCATCGACCTTGGCCAGCAGCAGCGAGCCGCGTGGCTCTGCGTAGTCACCGGGCAGGTCGGCCATTTCGCCTTCGAAATCCTGAAAGCACAGGTCCACGCCCAGGGTGCTGGCGTATTCCCGGAAGATGTCGCGAACCTCCTGCATCTCGGCGTCCGAGGTGGGGGTCAGCAAGGTGACGGTGGGTTTGTCCACAACACGGTTGGTGCAAAACGACGGAAGCGGCAGTGTAGCGAGTCTGCTAGAACGAGGGCGCGCCGGCCAGTGTGGAGACCCACCAGGCCAGCGCTCCGCTGGCTGCGAGCACCACCAGTGCCACCAAGCGGCTGGCCCAGTCGTCGCGCGACGGGGCGGCGGGGGCCGCCAGGTCCTTGTCGCCGTGCACCATGGGCCGCACGATGCGCTGGCGCCGCACCAGCACGTAGAAGGCGATGGCCAGCAGGTGCAGTACCACGAGGCCGATCACGAGGTACTGGCCGATCTCCTTGTGGTAGCTGGTGGCCTGGCCCACCACCGCGTTGGACACGAAGCGGGTGAGCGGCCCGGCGAACGCGATCTCATCGTCGCTGAGCAAGCCCGTGGCCACCTGCGCGATCAGCACCGCCAGCAGCCCGAACACCGACAGCGCACCCAGCGGGCTGTGGCCGATGCCATCTTCCGGGTGGGCAGAGCCTTTCAGATAGCGCACCAGGCGCCCCGGCGAGTACAAAAAGGACGTGAAACGCGACCACCGGCCGCCCACCAGCCCCCACACGATGCGAAACACCAGCAGGGCCAGCACCACATAGCCCAGCCGGAAGTGCCATTCCATGGCGTTGCCGCCGACCTTGGCGGTGACGACCAGTGCGATCACGCTGGCGGCCAGCGCCCAGTGGAAGAGGCGGACGGGAAGGTCCCAGATGCGTACGGTGTGCTGTGGCTGCGTCATGGTGGCTGCGGCGGCGTGGGTGGATGGGTGGGTGGGTAGGTCGGCGGGTGAGTGCGGGAAGGCTGCTCCGATGGATCGATACCCGGGCGATGGCCGCATTGTGCGGGAGAGCAGGCGCCGCGAAAAGCGCCCGGCGCACGCCAAAGCAGCACAAACAGCGCCAAACCGGCATACTGCCTGCGCTGGGAATCCGTTTCGTGATCTGGCGTGGGCCGCCATCGGTGCGCCTGCAGGGTCGCTGCCGGTTCCAAGCCGCCGATTCTTGTTCCCACCCCACGACAAAAAGGAAGTTCCCATGAAAGCAATCGCTGCGCTCGCCCTGGCTGCCGCCACCCTCGCCGTGTCGGCACCGGCCTCCGCCCAGTTCGCCAAGGCCGAAGACGCCATCAAGTACCGCCAGAGCGCGCTGTTCGTGATGGGCCAGCACTTTGGCCGCCTGGGCGCCATGGCCAACGGCCGCATTCCGTTCGATGCCAAGGCCGCACAGGAAAATGCCGACGTGGTGGCCCAGATGGCCAAGCTGCCCTGGGTGGCTTTCGGCCCTGGCACCGACAAGGGCGCCCCGACCAAGGCGCTGCCGGAGATCTGGACGGAGCAGGCCAAGTTCAAGGAACACGCCGAGAAACTCGAAGCCGAGTCGGTGAAGCTGGCGGCCGCCGCCAAGACGGGCAACCTGGACAACCTCAAGACCGCCTTCGGTGCCGCGGCCGGCACCTGCAAGGCTTGCCACGACAACTATCGCGCGAAGTAAAGTACACCCCCCTGAGCGGCTGCGCCGCTCGGTGCTGGCCGCCAGAGGCGACAGCTCTTCGGGCCGTCCAAGGCTGCGCAGGCAGGCTCGGAGCCGCGGCCCTCAGCCCCTTCTCTCGAATCGCTGCGCAATTCGGGATGGGGGGACGACGCCAGCGGCGGAGCGGCCCTGGTCTAGGACGCAGCCGTTGCAAGCATTTGCTATCAATAAAATAGCTTTTAACGCTTCTCACATAAGCCAAAAAGCCGATTTCGTAAGAAATCGGCCTTTTGTTTTGGAGGTGCAGTCGCGCCTCAGGTCTCTGCCAGCAGCTTCTCGATCAACTGGTGCAACTCGGGGAAGTTAGGCGCGCCGACGTAGGTCTTCACGATCTCGCCGCGCTTGTTCACGATGAAGGTCGAGGGAGTCAGGCGCACGTCGCCCCAGGCCTTGGCAACATTGCCGGTGTTGTCGATGGCGACCTTGAAAGGCAGCTTGCGGGTTTCCGCAAAATTCACCACGTAGCTCGGTGGGTCGTAGCTCATGGCCACGGCCAGGGTGTCGAAGCCCTGGCTGTTGTACTTGTTGTAGGTGGAGATGATCTCGGGCATCTCGGCCACGCAGGTGGTGCAGCTCGTGGCCCAGAAGTTGACGAGCGTCACCTTGCCCTTGAGGTCGGTGGTCGACTTGCTGGTGCCGTCCAGCAGCACGAACGTCGATTCGGGCGCGGTGGAGCGGCCCGTGTCCAGGTACACATAGGCGCCCACGGCAGCGAACGCCGCCACCGCCACACCCGCCGCCCAATGTTTGATTGCCATGACTTTCGCTTTCGTCCATCCGTCGATGCTGAAACTGCCGGCCGCCCTTCGGTCTGCCTGACGCAACTACTGCAGGCCTGCCTGTGAAGGCGCAGCCCGGAGCAGATTGTGCCGGACCGGGCGTCGCCGTGCTGGCGCCAAGCCCTGAGACCCCCCTGCCGGCCAGCGGATGGAGCAGCGCCGGGGGCAAAAGTTCTGCGCGCAGCATGATCTGGCGCAAACCAGGAGCGCTCTGCCGATAATGGGCCGATGAAATGGACACTGACCGGGGCCCGGGCCCTGCCGCTGATGCTCTCGGTATCCGTCGCGCTGGGGCTGATGATGATAGGCTGCAGCCCGGCGCTGAACTGGCGCAGCGTGCCCCTGCCCGAGGCCGCCATCACCATCACGCTGCCCTGCAAGCCCGACCAGGCGACGCGCACGGTGGAGCTGGCCGGTGCACCGGTGGAACTGGCCATGACCGGATGCGATGCCGACGGCGCCACGCTGGCCGTATCGCACACCGCGCTGGCCGACCCGTCGCAGGCGGGCGCAGCCCTCATGCACTGGCGCGCCGCAGTCCTTGCCAACCTGGGGCCCGCAGCCGCCGCATCGGCCACCGACACGCCCTACACACCCACGGGGGTGCTGCCCCTGCCGCAGTCGGTGCGCACGGTGGTGCAGGGCCAGCGGGCTGACGGCAGCGCGGTCAGTGCGCAGGGCGTGTGGTTCGCGCGGGCCGTGGGGCCGCAGGTGCGGCTGTACCACGCGGTGGTCTACACCGCCAAGCCGCGCCCCGAGGTGGCGGACACCTTCTTCGCCGGGATCGCCTTCCAATGACGGGCGCGCCCCACCTGTTGCCGCGGCGGGCGGCCATCATCGTCTTTCTCGCCTTTGCGTTCGCGTACTTTCTGTCGGCTCTGGTGCGGGCCGTGACCGCCACGCTGGCGCCCACCCTGGCGCAGGAATTCTCGCTGCATGCCAGCGACCTGGGCCTGCTGGCGGGCGGGTACTTCCTGGGCTTTGCGGCCACACAGCTGCCGCTCGGTACGTGGCTGGACCGGCACGGGCCCCGCAAGGTGGCGCTCGGATTTTTGGGCGTGGCGGTGGTGGGCAGCCTGGTGTTTTCGGTGGCCACGGGGTTTTCGGGCCTGCTGGCCGGGCGCGTGCTGTGCGGCGCGGGCGTCAGTGCCTGCCTGATGGCGCCACTCACCGGCTACCGCCGCTGGTTCGAGCCCACCACGCAGATGCGCGCCAACTCCTGGATGCTCATGACGGGCTCGCTCGGCATGGTGGCGTCCACGCTGCCGGTGCAGTGGGCGCTGCCGCTGGTGGGCTGGCGCCCGCTCTTTTGGGGCCTGGCCGCGCTGATCGCGGTGTCGATGGTGGTGATTGCCGTCTGGGTGCCGGGGTGGGCGGCTGTGGGGCAGGGCGGGGCGGACTCGTCGGCAGGCCGCCGAGAGGCGCCGCCGCCCGAGGCGCCGGGCTATGCGGTGGTGTGGAGCCATGCGTACTTCCAGCGGCTGGCCCCGCTGGGTTTCTTCGTCTACGGCGGCATGGTGGCCATGCAGACGCTGTGGGCGGGCCCGTGGATGCAGCGCGTGGCGGGCTACACGCCGCTCGAATCGGCCACGGGGCTGTTCTGGATCAACGTGTCCATGCTGTGCACCTTCTGGACCTGGGGCATGGTCAACCCGTGGCTGCTGCGCAAGGGCCTGGGGCCTGACCGGTTGATGGCGGCGGGCCTGCCGTTCTCGCTGCTGATCCTGCTGGCGATCATCGTGGCCGGTCCGCGGGCCGGCGGCGGGGCCTGGGCGCTGTTTTGCGTGTCGTGCACCTTTGTCTCGCTGTCGCAGCCGGCGGTGGGCATGGCGTTCTCGCAGGCGCTGGCGGGGCGGGCGCTGTCGGCCTACAACCTGGTGATCTTCGCGGGCGTGTTCGTGGTGCAGTGGGGCATCGGGCTGGCCGTGGATGCGTTCGCCGCGCTGGGGATGGACACCGTGCCGTCGTTCCAGGCCGCCATGGGGCTGTTCCTCGCGTGCAACGTCTCGGCCTATGCGTGGTTCATGCTGCGGGGGCGGCGCCATAATGTGCTCCAAACATCCGCCCCATGAGCACCACCAGCATCCTCCTCATCGCCCACGCCCCGCTGGCCCATGCACTGCGTGAATGCGCGCTGCATGTGTTCCCCGACTGCGGCAGCAGCGTGGCCGCGCTGGACGTGCCGCCCAACCAGCCGCCCGAAGAGTCGCTGGCCCAGGCGCGCATCCTGCTGGACCAGCTGGGCACCGACTCCACCCTGGTGCTCACCGACGTGTTCGGAGCCACCCCCTGCAACATCGCGCAGCGCCTGACCGACGGCGTGCGATCGCGCCTGGTGACGGGCGCCAACCTGCCCATGCTGCTGCGCGCAGTCAGCTACCGCAGCGAGCCGCTCGACTCGGTGGTGAACCGCGCGGTGGTGGGGGGCACGCAGGGTGTGATGCAGGTGGCGATCTCCGCGCCGCAGAACCAGAACCGCCGTAATTCCCATGATCAAGACACGTACGACCATCAGCAATAAATTGGGCCTGCACGCCCGCGCCTCGGCCAAGCTGACCAAGCTGGCAGGCAGCTTTCCCTGCGACGTGTTCATGAGCCGCGGTGACCGCCGCATCAACGCCAAGAGCATCATGGGCGTGATGATGCTGGCCGCCGGCATGGGCACCGAGGTCGAGGTCGAGACCAGCGGCGACCGCGAACAGGAAGCCATGGATGCGCTGCTGGCCTTGATCGCCGACAAGTTCGGCGAGGGTGAGTGAGCTGTTCGGCTGCCCATTTTTCATCACCCTGTTGAACCTGTAGCCCCACCACCATGACCTTTTCCGTCCACGGTCTCGCAGTCGCCCGGGGCATCGCCATTGGCCGGGCGGTGCTGGTGGCATCGAGCCGCGTGGATGTGGCCCACTACTTCATCCAGGCCGAGCAGATCCCGGCCGAGATCGAGCGCGTGCGCCAGGGCCGCAATGCCGTGGTCGAAGAGCTGCAGCGCCTGCAGGCCGACATGCCCGCCGACGCGCCGCACGAGCTGACCGCGCTGCTCGACGTGCACCTGATGCTGCTGCAGGACGAGGCCCTGACCGGTGGCGTCAAGCACTGGATCACCGAGCGTCTGTACAACGCCGAGTGGGCGCTGACCACGCAGCTCGAAGTCATCGCGCGCCAGTTCGACGAGATGGAGGACGAGTACCTGCGCGAGCGCAAGGCCGACCTGGAGCAGGTGGTCGAGCGCATCCTGCGCTACATGAAGGGCGTGGCCAGCCCCGTGGCGCCGCCGCCCAGCAGCCCGCGGCGGCACAAGCAGCTGGGGCTGCAGCAAGACCTGCTGCTCGACGAGACCGTGGACGTGCCCCTGGTGCTGGTGGCGCACGACCTGTCGCCCGCCGACATGCTGCAGTTCAAGCAGAGCGTGTTCGCCGGCTTCGTGACGGACGTGGGCGGCAAGACATCGCACACCGCCATCGTGGCGCGCAGCATGGACATCCCGGCCGTGGTGGGCGCGCGTGCGGCCAGCCAGCTGGTGCGCCAGGACGACTGGGTCATCATCGACGGCGACGCGGGCGTGGTCATCGTCGACCCGTCGCCCATCATCCTGGCCGAGTACGGCTTTCGGCAGCGCCAGGTCGAGCTCGAGCGCGAACGCCTGGCCCGGCTGCGCCATACGCCCGCCGTCACGCTCGACGGGCACAAGATCGAGCTCTTGGCCAACATCGAGCAGCCCGGCGACGCCGCCGCCGCCGTGCGTGCCGGTGCCGTGGGCGTCGGGCTGTTCCGCAGCGAATTCCTGTTCATGGGCAAGACCGGCAACCTGCCCGGCGAGGACGAGCAGTACCGCGCCTATTGCGAGGCCATCGACGGCATGCAGGGCCTGCCCGTGACCATCCGCACCATTGACGTGGGGGCCGACAAGCCGCTGGACAACAAGGCCCACAAGGACAGCTACCTGAACCCGGCCCTGGGCCTGCGCGCCATCCGCTGGAGCCTGGCCGACCCGAGCATGTTCCGCACGCAGCTGCGGGCCGTGCTGCGCGCCGCGGCACGCGGCAAGGTCAACCTGCTGTTCCCCATGCTGGCCCACACGCACGAGATCCAGCAGACGCTGGCCCAGGTCGAGCTGGCCCGCGCCGAGCTGGACGCCCGCGGCGAGCCCTACGGCCATGTGGAGCTGGGCGCGATGATCGAGGTGCCGGCCGCGGCGCTCATGGTGCGCACCTTCCTCAAGTACTTCGACTTCTTGTCCATCGGCACCAACGACCTGATCCAGTACACCCTGGCCATCGACCGCGCCGACGAAGCCGTGGCCCACCTGTACGACCCGCTGCACCCCGCCGTGCTGCGCCTGGTGGGCGATGTGATCGCCGAAGGCCACCGCCAGGGCAAGAGCGTGTGCGTGTGCGGCGAGACCGCCGGCGACGTGACCATGACGCGCCTGCTGCTGGGCCTGGGCCTGCGCAGCTTCTCCATGCACCCGGCGCAGATCCTGGCCATCAAGCAGGAGGTGCTGCGCGCCGACACGCGCAAGCTCGCGCCGTGGGCGCAGCAGGTGCTCGAGGGGGACGAACCAGGGACCCTGCTGGCGTCCTGACGTGCCTCCCCGCTGTGCGGTGGGCGATTGGTAATTGGTAATTGGTAATTGGTAATTGTGGTGGTTGCTATTTAATTCATAGCTGCTTGCGCTTTCTGGATAAGCGGTAGAGGCCTTTGGGATTCAATATCTGGCGGCTGGCCGCGGCCCTTGGCAACCCGGCGCAACGCCGCGCACCCGTCGCGACGGCGGTCGCGACGCTTACACATCTGATCGAGCCCTCCATGCAGCCCACCGCCCCCGCAGACCCCTCCCTTATCGACTCGCCCCAGGCGCTCCAGCGGCTGCTGGCCACGCTGGGCCTCGTCGTGCTGGGCAACAGCAGCATGTACGTGGTGTCGGTGGTGCTCCCCGCCGTGCAGAGCGAGTTCGGCATCGGCCGCGCGAGCGCGTCGCTGCCCTACACGCTGATGATGGTGTGCCTCGGCCTGGGCGGGCTGCTCACGGGCCGGCTGGCGGACCGCCACGGCCTGACCCCGGTGCTGTGGCTGGGCGCGCTGGCCGTGTTCGGCGGCTTTCTGGGCGCCAGCGTGTCCGGCAGCATCTGGGCCTTCGGCCTGGCCCACGCCATCATGGGCTTCATCGGCGGGTCTTCCACCTTCGCGCCCCTGCTGGCCGACACGGCCCTGTGGTGGAACCGGCGGCGCGGCATCGCGGTGGCGGTGTGCGCCAGCGGCAACTACGTGGCGGGCGCTGTCTGGCCGCCCATCGTGCAGTACGGCATCGACACCATCGGCTGGCGGCCCACTTACATGGCGCTGGGCGCCGTCTGCGGTGCGGGCATGCTGGCCCTGTCGCTGCGCATGCGCCAGCGCCCGCCGGCCATCCCGGCGCAGGCCACGGGTACCGGTGCCAGTGCCACGGCGGTGGACCGCAGCCTTCCCTTCGGCCTGGCGCCGGGCGCCGCGATGGCGCTGTTGTGCGTGGCCGGCGTGGCGTGTTGCGTGGCCATGGCCATGCCCCAGGTCCACATCGTCGCCTACTGCACCGACCTGGGCTTCGGCGCCGCGCAGGGCGCGCAGATGCTGTCGCTCATGCTCGCCTGCGGCATCGTGAGCCGCCTGGTCTTCGGCCTCATATGCGACCGCATCGGCGGCATCCGCACGCTGCTGCTCGGGTCTGCGCTGCAGGGCGTGGCGCTGCTGCTGTTCCTGCCCTACGACGGGCTGGTGCCCCTGTACGTGATCTCGGCGCTGTTCGGGCTGTTCCAGGGCGGCATCGTGCCCACCTACGCCATCATCGTGCGCGAGCACTTTCCGCCCAGCCAGGCCAGCGTGCGCGTCGGCGCCGTGATCATGGCCACGCTGGTCGGCATGGCGCTGGGCGGCTGGCTGTCGGGCTGGATCTTCGACCTGACCGGCAGCTACCACGCTGCCTTTCTGAACGGCATCGGCTGGAATCTGCTGAACCTCTCCATCACCGGCTGGCTGTTCTTGCGCCTGCGCAGCCAGCACGCAGCCGCGCATGGTACGGCGCTATCAAAATAGGAGCTGTCAGCGCTTGCTGATCGAGCGGCAGCTCCCCATTTCACTCACATCGTTCAAAACAGGGCGCGCCCAATGCCAGCGCTCCCGTGGATCTGGCTTGGCCAGTCCACCGGGTGCGTCCCCCCTTGGGGGGAAGGCGCGCAGCGCCTCAGGGGGGCTTCACTTCGCCCGCATTCCCATGATGGCTGCGCTGATGATCATGGCCGTGGCCAGCGCAATGCTCCAGCTGAACGTCCGCCCGCTCACCACGATCAGCAGGCTGGTGGAAGCCAGCGGCGTGATGTAGCTCAGGATGCCGATGTGCCGCGCGTCGCCCAGCTTCAAGGCCTTGTCCCACAGGAAGAACGAGGCCCCCAGCGGCCCCAGGCCGAGCAAGGCCAGCAGTGCCCAGTCGCGCGGCATCAACGCCACCGGCGGTTCCAGCGCCACATGGCACAGCAGCGACAGCACGCCCGACACCAGCCCGAACAGGCCGATGGCCGTGGTCGGGAACGCCGCCACCCGCTTGGTCAGCAGCGAGTAGGTGGACCAGATGAACGCGGCCGCCAGCGCGGGCAGGTAGCCCCAGGCCAGCGTGCCGCTCAACTCGCGGCCGCCGGCGATGGCAATCGCTGCGCCGCCAAAGCCCAGCAGCGCCGCCAGCACGTGCGGCAGGCGCAGCGACACGCCGGGCAGCACCACGGGTGCGAGCACCACGATGAACAGCGGCCACAGGTAGTTGACCAGGTTGGCCTCCACCGGCGGCGCATGGCGCAGCGCGATGAACAGCAGGAAGTGGTACGCGAACAGGCCGTACACGCCCAGCGCGAGCGTGCGCAGCGGAATGCGCCACTGCGACGGATCGCGCACCACGAACGGCCAGGCCGGCACGCTGCCGATGATGAGCGCGATGCCCGTGAGGAGGAACGGCGGCACATGGGTGAGCGACACCCCCAGCGACGCGAGCGAGGCCCACAGCGCAATGGCGCCCAGGGCGTAGAGATTGGCTTGCATGCCGCCGACTGTATGCGCACCGGGCCGCCGGCATCGTCGCGCAACGATGGCGTATCGTCGCGCAAGAGGGGAAGAGCCAGGCGCCTGCGGCTGCTACGGCCCCGCGCGGCGCAGCGCTGCGGTCAGCGCCGACGGCGATCGGTAGCCCGTGCGCCGCGCCACCTCGGCCACCGCCATGCCGCTGTCGCGCAGCAGCCGCGCCTGCGCCAGCCGCTGGCCGCGCAGCCAGGCCATGGCGCTGATGCCCAGGTCATCGCGGCAGCGTGCTGCGAACTGGCTCGCGCTCAGGTGCACCCGTGCGGCCAGGTCTGCCACGGTGATGTGTGCATCCCCCTGCTGTGCAGCCCAACCCTGCAGTTGGGCCCAGTCGATGGCCCTGCGCCGGGACGCAGGCCCTGCAGTGCCGCTGTGCGCCGCTGCGGGTGCCGGCAGGGCCTGCCAGGCTTCCAGAAGCAACGCGGGGCCGTGGGCCTGGGCCATCGGAAGGCCCTGCTGCAAGGCGCTCGCCAGATAGTGGGCCAGCGCCAGTGCCGGCGCGGGAGGCTTTGCGCATTGCGACCACGCGTGGTCCGGGCTGTCGAGCACCAGGCACACGCTTCCGTGGCGGGATTCGAAGTCGTGGCGGGCGCCGGGTTCAATCACGTATCCGCTGCCAGGGGCAACGCGCAGGCCGCGTCCCTCCACTTCCAGTTCCAGCGCACCGGACAAACCCATCAACACCTGGAAATGCCCATGGCTGTGGCTGCCTGGCGAGGCACCGTAGCTGCGCAGCGACAGGCTCGGCGCAGCGGTGGAGTCCATGGCAGCCGGGGTGCGGTATCAGACGCCAGCGGCGTGCGCCTGCTGGTCGGCGTGGTAGCTCGAGCGCACCATGGCGCCCACGGCCGCGTGGCTGAAGCCCATCTTGTAGGCCTCTTCCTCGAACATCTTGAAGGTGTCGGGGTGCACGTAGCGGCGCACCGGCAGGTGGCTGTTGCTGGGCGACAGGTACTGGCCGATGGTCAGCATGTCGATGTCGTGCTCGCGCATGTCGCGCATCACCTGCAGGATCTCTTCGTCGGTCTCGCCCAGGCCGACCATGATGCCGCTCTTGGTCGGCACCTTGGGGTGCAGCGCCTTGAACTTCTTGAGAAGGTTCAGGCTGAACTGGTAGTCCGACCCCGGGCGCGCTTCCTTGTACAGGCGGGGCGCGGTCTCCAGGTTGTGGTTCATCACGTCGGGCGGCGCGGCCTTGAGGATCTCGAGCGCGCGGTCGTCGCGGCCACGGAAGTCGGGCACCAGGATCTCGATCTGCGTGGTGGGCGACAGCTCGCGGATGTTCTGGATGCATTCGACGAAGTGGCCGCTGCCGCCATCGCGCAGGTCGTCGCGGTCCACGCTGGTGATCACCACGTATTTGAGGCGCAGCTGGGCAATGGTGCGGGCCAGGTTCAGCGGCTCGTCCTTGTCCAGCGGGTCGGGGCGGCCATGGCCCACGTCGCAGAACGGGCAGCGGCGCGTGCACTTGTCGCCCATGATCATGAAGGTGGCCGTGCCCTTGCCGAAGCATTCACCGATGTTGGGGCAGGACGCTTCCTCGCACACCGTGTGCAGGTTGTTCTGGCGCAGGATGTCCTTGATCTCGTAGAAACGCGTGGTGGGCGAACCCGCCTTCACGCGGATCCACTCGGGCTTCTTGAGCACTTCGCCCTGCTCCACCTTGATCGGAATGCGCGACAGCTTGGCCGCGGCCTTCTGCTTGGCCAGCGGGTTGTACGTTTCGGTGGATTGCGCTTCGCGGACGACTTCAGGGGTGCTCATGGCGTGTAGGCAGCGTGGTGGAGGTCAAGGCGCAAGGCGGATGCTGAGCTGCTGGCCCAGCACCTGCGCGGCTTCGTCCCAGGTGGTGTGGACCCCGATTGTAGAAAGGTCCACCGTTTGCAATCCTGCGTAACCGCAAGGGTTGATGCGGCCGAAGGGTTCCAGGTCCATCGCCACGTTGAGCGCGACACCGTGGTAGGTGCAGTGCCGGCTTACCTTGATGCCCAGCGCGGCGATCTTTCCCAGGCCGTCGAAGTCGGGCTCCGGCGGTGCGCCATCCACGGCGCGCTTTTGCGGGCGCTGGGGCAGCATCGCGTGGCTGTGCGGGTCGGCAAGGCGGATGTAGATGCCCGGTGCCCCCGCCACGCGGTGGCCCGTCACGCCGAAATGCGCCAGGGTGCGGATCACCGCTTCTTCGACCCGGTAGACATACTCCTTGACGAAGTAGCCGGCCCGTCGCAGGTCGACCAGCGGGTAGGCCACGACCTGCCCGGGGCCATGGAAGGTGACCTGGCCGCCCCGGTTGGTCGGCACCACCGGAATCTCGCCGGGCTGCAGCAGGTGGTCGCACTTGCCCGCGATGCCCTGGGTGTACACGGGGGCGTGCTCGCAGAGCCAGAGCGCATCCGGGCTGCCGTCCGCGCGCGTGGCGGTGTAGTCCTGCATGGCCTGCACGGTGGCGGCATAGTCCACCCGGCCCAGCGTGCGGATCTCGATGCTCATGCGCCGCGGCCGCTCAGAGAACGATCTTCACCAGCGGGTGCGAAGACAGTGCGGTGTACAGGCCGTCCAGCTGTTCGCGGCTGGTGGCGGTGATGGTGATGGTTATTCCGAGGTAATTGCCGGCCCGGCTGTCGCGCAGTTCAATGGTGGCGGCGTCGAAGGTCGGGTCGAACTGGCGGGCCAGTTCGGTGACGGCGTGCACGAAGCCGTCCACCTTGGCGCCCATGACCTTGATCGGGAAGCTCGAGGGGTACTCGATCAAGGAGTCCTTGCGCGAGTCGTTAGGCTTTGGGGTGTCGTGGCCGTTCGCTGGCGGCTGGGAGGAAGAGGTCATGGTGAGCAGTGCTTCGGTTTCTATAGCGGGAAAGCCTTGTCCATTGTGCGCCAAAGTGGTGAGCGTGCCAGGCCGAGAGCCTGCAGATGTGCGCCGACGCGGTGCGTGCCTGCACCCGCCGGGTGCACGGGAACTGTCGCGCCGTCGCACACCGGAGCACGCAAGTGCACAGTTTTCGGCGCACGATTGCGGGTCTTTGCTGACCTACATGGGTTTTTACTTATAATTAGAGGCTTTGTGAAAGTTTCGGTCTGTAACGCGGGCGTCATTCAACAATGAAAACAATCGCTCCTGAGACGGAAACTGAGGCTGATGAATCCGACTTCAAGCCCCTGACTGCCCAAGAGGCCGAACAGTGGCGCAGTCGCCACCTTCCCATCTCGGTGTGGAAGGTAGTGCTGGGCCAGGCGGTGGTTGGAATGCTGGTGGCCCTCGGGGCCTGGGTTCTGACGGGCAGGGTGTCGGTGGGCTGGTCTGCAGCGTACGGCGCTCTGGCGGTGGTCTTGCCGGCGGCCTTGTTTGCACGGGGGGTGCTGCGCCACAAGGCGTCTGCCAATCCGCGTGCCGCCATGGTGGGATTCTTCGGCTGGGAAATTGCCAAGATTGTGTTGACGGTGCTGCTGCTCGCAGCGGCGCCCCGGCTCGTGCCGGGCTTGAGCTGGATCGCTTTGCTGGTAGGCATGGTGATCACAATGAAAACGTACTGGGTGGCACTGATGGTGCGGCCCGGTGTTCGAAAAACCGATTGATAGTTACAAGAGAGTTGTCCGATGGCCGCAGAAGCGCACGCTCCGACTGCAAGTGAATACATCGTTCACCACCTGCAGCATCTTCAAAACGTCAACCAGACCAAGATCGTCGACTTCACGGTCATCAACTACGACTCCATCATCGTGGGTTTGGTTCTGGGTGCCCTCACGCTTTTGATCCTGTGGTCAGCTGCCCGTAAGGCAACTTCCGGCGTGCCCGGCCGTTTCCAGGCGGCGGTGGAAATGCTGGTCGAGATGGTGGACAACCAGGCCAAGGCCAACATCCACAACGCCGAAAGCCGCAAGTTCATCGCCCCCCTGGGCCTGACGGTGTTCGTCTGGATCTTCCTGATGAACTTCATGGACATGCTGCCCGTGGACCTGCTGCCCGCCATCTGGGCCCAGATCTACGGCGCCGCCGGCCATGATCCGCACCACGCCTACCTGCGCGTCGTGCCCACGGCCGACCTGTCCACCACCCTGGGCCTGGCATTCGCCATCCTGATCCTGCGCTTTTGGTACAGCGTCAAGATCAAGGGCGCCGGCGGCTGGGCGCACGAACTCGTGTCGGCACCCTTCGGCACCAGCAAGAATCCCATCTTCGCCCTCATCCTGGGCGTGGTCAATCTGCTGATGCAGATCATTGAATATGTGGCCAACACCGTATCGCATGGCATGCGGTTGTTCGGCAACATGTACGCCGGTGAACTGGTGTTCATGCTGATCGCCCTCATGGGTGGCGCAGCTGCACTGTCGCTGTCGGGTGTGCTGCTGCCTGTGGGCCACGTCATCGCTGGCACCATCTGGACGCTGTTCCACATTCTGGTGATTTCGCTGCAAGCCTTCATCTTCATGATGCTTGCGCTGATCTACCTCGGTCAGGCGCACAACGCGCACTAACGGTTCCCTTTTCGTTTCTCTTTCCTTTTCAACTTTTCTTTTTTAACTCAGGAGTCATCATGGAAAACATTCTCGGTCTCGTCGCTCTGGCTTGTGGTCTGATCGTTGGCCTCGGCGCTATCGGCGCTTCCATCGGCATCGCGCTGATGGGCGGCAAGTTCCTCGAATCGTCGGCACGTCAGCCTGAGCTGATCAACGAACTGCAAACCAAGATGTTCATCTTGGCCGGTCTGATCGACGCTGCGTTCCTGATCGGTGTTGCTATCGCTCTGCTGTTCGCTTTCGCCAACCCCTTCGCTTCCACGTTCTTGGCCAACCTGCCCAAGTAATTCCCGTTCAACGCCACTCTAGAAAGGTGTTGCCGTGAGTATCAACGCGACCCTGTTCATTCAGGCCATCGTCTTCCTGATCCTGGTGTGGTTCACGATGAAATTCGTGTGGCCCCCGATCGCGAAGGCGTTGGATGAACGAGCCCAGAAAATCGCCGAAGGCCTCGCTGCTGCCGACCGTGCCAAGTCCGAACTGACCGCTGCCAACCAGCGCGTCGAGAAGGAACTGTCACAGGCACGCAACGAAACGGCCTCGCGTCTTGCGGACGCCGACCGACGTGCCCAGGCCATCATCGAAGAAGCCAAGGCACGCGCCACGGAAGAAGGCAACAAGATCGTTGCTTCCGCCCGTGCCGAAGCCGAACAGCAAACGGTGCAAGCCCGCGAAGCCCTGCGTGAGCAGGTCGCCGCGCTGGCCGTCAAAGGTGCAGAGCAGATTCTCCGCAAGGAAGTCAATGCCGGCGTTCACGCCGACCTGCTCAACCGCCTGAAGACCGAGCTGTAAGGGGACACACATGGCTGAACTCGCCACCATTGCCCGCCCTTACGCCGAAGCCCTGTTCAAGGCCGCTACCGCGGGTGCGGGCATGGACCTGGCCAGCACCGCTGACTGGGTCGATGAACTGGCGGCCATTGCCGCCAACCCCCAGTTGCGTCTGCTGGCGGACAACCCCAAGGTGACGGCAGACCAGGTGTTTGCCGTCTTCACGGGTGTTGCGCGTTCGGCACTGCCTGACACGGCCAAGAACTTCCTGCGCACGATCATCGACAACGGGCGCCTCGCCGCGCTGCCGGAAGTCGCTGCACAGTTTCGTACCCTCGTGAATGGCCGCAGCGGATCTTCGGATGCTGTGGTGCACAGCGCTTTCCCGATGGACGCTGCAGCACTGGCTGAGGTCGGCTCGGCGCTCGAAAAGCGCTTTGGCCGCAAGCTCAACCTCACTGCTCAGCTGGACCAGTCCCTGATCGGTGGCATTCGCGTAGTGGTGGGTGACGAGGTGCTGGACACTTCGGTCAAGGCCCGTCTTGAACAAATGAAAGCGGCCCTCACCGCGTAACGCGCGGCGAGGACAGCGAACCAAAGAAAGAAGGAAAGAGTCATGCAACTCAATCCCGCAGAAATTTCTGAACTCATCAAGAGCCGCATCGAAGGTCTGGCCGCCAGCACCGATATCCGCAATCAGGGTACCGTGGTGTCCGTGTCCGACGGTATCGTGCGCGTTCACGGCCTGTCGGAAGTGATGGCCGGTGAAATGCTCGAGTTCCCTGCCACCAAGGACGGCCAGCCCTCCTACGGCCTGGCCCTGAACCTCGAGCGCGACTCCGTCGGCGCCGTGATTCTGGGTGAGTACGAACACATCTCCGAAGGCGACACCGTCAAGTGCACGGGCCGCATTCTGGAAGTGCCGGTCGGCCCCGAGCTGGTCGGCCGCGTGGTGAACGCCCTGGGCCAGCCGATCGACGGCAAGGGTCCCATCAACGCCAAGCTCACCGACGTGATCGAAAAGGTCGCTCCGGGCGTGATCGCCCGTAAATCGGTGGACCAACCCCTGCAGACCGGCCTGAAGTCCATCGACTCCATGGTGCCCGTGGGCCGTGGCCAGCGCGAGCTGATCATCGGTGACCGCCAGACCGGCAAGACCGCTGTCGCCATCGACGCCATCATCGCCCAGAAGGGCCAGGGCGTGACGTGTATCTACGTCGCCATCGGCCAGAAGGCTTCGTCGATCAAGAACGTGGTGCGCGCGCTGGAACAAGCCGGTGCCATGGAATACACGATCGTGGTGGCCGCATCGGCCTCCGAATCGGCTGCCATGCAGTACGTGTCGGCCTACTCGGGCTGCACGATGGGCGAATACTTCCGCGACCGCGGCCAGGACGCCCTGATCGTTTACGACGATCTGTCCAAGCAAGCCGTGGCCTACCGCCAGGTATCGCTGCTGCTGCGCCGCCCACCAGGCCGCGAAGCCTACCCTGGCGACGTGTTCTATCTCCACAGCCGCCTGCTCGAGCGCGCAGCCCGTGTGAACGCCGACTACGTCGAAGCCTTCACCAAGGGTGAAGTCAAGGGCAAGACCGGTTCGCTGACCGCACTGCCCATCATCGAAACGCAAGCCGGCGACGTGTCCGCCTTCGTTCCGACCAACGTGATCTCGATCACGGACGGCCAGATCTTCCTGGAAACCAGCCTGTTCAACGCCGGTATCCGCCCCGCCATCAACGCCGGTATCTCGGTGTCGCGCGTCGGTGGTGCCGCCCAGACCAAGCTGGTGAAGAACCTGTCCGGCGGTATCCGTACCGACCTGGCCCAGTACCGTGAACTGGCTGCGTTCGCGCAGTTCGCTTCCGACCTGGACGAAGCCACCCGCAAGCAGCTGGACCGCGGTGCCCGCGTGACCGAACTGCTCAAGCAGGCACAATACAGCCCGCTGCCCATCTCGCTGATGGGTGCCACGCTGTTCGCTGTGAACAAGGGCTTCATGGACGATATCGACGTCAAGAAGGTTCTCGACTTCGAACACGGTCTGCACCAGTTCCTGAAGACCAGCCACGCCGCACTGCTGGCCAAGCTGGAACAGGCCAAGGCCATGGACAAGGATGCAGAAGCCGAATTGACCGCCGCAGTCGCAGCGTTCAAGAAGTCGTTCGCTTAAACCGGACGAGGAGCGATCATGGCAGCAGGCAAGGAAATACGCGGCAAGATCAAATCGGTGGAAAACACCAAGAAGATCACCAAGGCCATGGAAATGGTGGCTGCATCCAAAATGCGCAAGGCGCAGGAACGGATGCGGGCTGCCCGCCCTTACAGCGAAAAGATCCGCAACATTGCAGCCAACCTCGGCCACGCCAACCCCGAATACGTGCACGCGTTCATGAAAGTGAACGATGCCAAGGTGGCTGGCGTGATCGTGGTGACCACGGACAAGGGCCTGTGCGGCGGCATGAACACCAACGTGTTGCGTGCCGTGACGACCAAGCTGCGTGAGTTGCAAGGCGCGGGTGTGTCGACGGAGGCGGTGGCCATTGGCAACAAGGGCCTGGGTTTCCTGAACCGCGTCGGCGCCAAGGTGGTGTCGCATGTGACGGGCCTGGGCGATACGCCGCATCTGGACAAGCTGATCGGCCCCGTCAAGGTGCTGCTCGACGCCTATGCAGAAGGCAAGATCAACGCGGTGTACCTGAGCTACACCAAGTTCATCAACACCATGCGTCAGGAATCGGTGGTGGAGCAGTTGCTGCCGCTGTCGTCCGAGCAGATGCAGGCCGAGAAGACCGAACATGGCTGGGACTACATCTACGAACCCGATGCCCAGACCGTGATCGACGATCTGCTGGTCCGCTATGTCGAATCCCTGATCTACCAGGCCGTTGCGGAAAACATGGCGTCCGAGCAGTCGGCACGCATGGTGGCCATGAAGGCCGCCACCGACAACGCCGGCAGCGTCATTGGCGAGTTGAAGCTGGTCTACAACAAGACGCGCCAGGCAGCGATCACGAAAGAACTTTCGGAAATCGTGGCTGGCGCCGCTGCTGTGTAAGCAGCTCAACCAACATCTAAATTGGAGCGAAAAATGGCTCAAGTGCAAGGCAAGATTGTTCAATGTATCGGCGCTGTGGTGGACGTTGAGTTCCCGCGCGACCAGATGCCCAAGGTGTATGACGCACTCAAGCTCGAGGGCTCGGCCCTGACGCTGGAAGTGCAGCAGCAACTGGGCGACGGCGTGGTGCGTACCATTGCCCTCGGCTCGTCGGACGGCCTGCGTCGCGGCCTGATGGTCAGCAACACCGCCAACGCCATCACCGTCCCAGTGGGCAAGGCCACGCTGGGCCGCATCATGGACGTGCTGGGCAACCCCATCGACGAACGCGGTCCGGTGAGCCAGGAGCTGACCGCATCCATCCACCGCAAGGCCCCTGCGTACGACGAACTGTCGCCTTCGCAAGAGCTGCTGGAAACCGGCATCAAGGTGATCGACCTGGTGTGCCCGTTCGCCAAGGGCGGCAAGGTGGGCCTGTTCGGCGGCGCCGGCGTGGGCAAGACCGTGAACATGATGGAACTCATCAACAACATCGCCAAGGCCCACTCGGGGCTGTCGGTGTTCGCTGGTGTGGGCGAGCGTACCCGCGAAGGGAACGACTTCTACCATGAAATGGCCGATTCCGGCGTGGTGAACCTGGAGAAGCTCGAAGAGTCCAAGGTCGCCATGGTGTACGGCCAGATGAACGAGCCCCCAGGCAACCGTCTGCGCGTGGCGCTGACCGGCCTGACCATCGCGGAATCGTTCCGTGACGAAGGCCGTGACGTTCTGTTCTTCGTGGACAACATCTACCGCTACACGCTGGCCGGTACCGAAGTGTCCGCCCTGCTGGGCCGCATGCCTTCCGCCGTGGGCTACCAGCCTACGCTGGCCGAGGAAATGGGTCGCCTGCAAGAGCGCATCACCTCGACCAAGGTCGGCTCGATCACGTCCATCCAGGCCGTTTACGTGCCAGCCGATGACTTGACCGACCCATCGCCCGCCACCACGTTCGCTCACTTGGACTCCACCGTGGTGCTGTCCCGTGACATCGCTTCGCTGGGTATCTACCCCGCCGTGGACCCGCTGGACTCCACCAGCCGCCAGCTGGACCCGAACGTCGTGGGCGAAGACCACTACGCCACGGCCCGTGCGGTGCAAGGCACGCTGCAGCGCTACAAGGAACTGCGCGACATCATCGCCATTCTGGGCATGGACGAACTGGCTCCCGACGACAAGCTGGCCGTGGCCCGCGCTCGCAAGATCCAGCGTTTCCTGTCGCAGCCTTTCCACGTGGCCGAAGTGTTCACGGGCTCGCCAGGCAAGTACGTTCCCCTGGCTGAAACCATCCGTGGTTTCAAGATGATCGTGAACGGCGAATGCGACCACCTGCCAGAACAGGCGTTCTACATGGTCGGCACCATCGACGAAGCCTTCGAAAAGGCCAAGAAGGTGGCCTGATTGCCCGGTGGCTGAGCAGCGCCACCGCGCTGCCCGGCCGTCCACTGCAGTCAAGCAACCCATCCCCTTTTCCTAGGAGCAATGATGAACACCATCCACGTTGATGTGGTCAGTGCCGAAGAGTCCATCTTCTCCGGTGAAGCACGCTTTGTCGCGCTGCCTGGCGAAGCCGGCGAACTGGGCATCTTTCCCCGCCACACCCCGCTGATCACCCGGATCAAGCCGGGCTCGGTGCGCATCGAAATGGCCGACGGCCGCGAAGAATTCGTGTTCGTCGCCGGTGGCATTCTGGAAGTGCAGCCCAACCGCGTGACCGTGCTGTCCGACACCGCCATCCGCGGCAAGGACCTGGACGATGAGAAGGCCAACGCTGCCAAGGCCTCGGCCGAAGAAGCGCTGAAAAACGCCAAGAGCGAAATCGATCTGGCCAAGGCACAGTCCGAACTGGCAGTGCTGGCTGCCCAGTTTGCAGCCCTGCGCAAGTTTCGCCAAAAGAAGTAAGGCGACGTCGGAGTTGCTGTATCGGCAACCTTTCAAGAAAAACCCGGCTTTGCCGGGTTTTTTTATGGACCGACGGATGACCAGTTCGGCAACTCTGTCCGTCGTCGAATGAACCATCTAGCCAGCCGAACATTTCGGCTGAACGTCGGCCCTGTGCGGCCTGCCTTCTCTGGACTTGGAGCACTTGCCAACTGATGCTGGTGCGCCGCCAGCGGTGTCCATCGATAGCGGGCAACCAAGCTTGAAGGTCAGGCGAGATGTACTGTTCGCCAACGACAACGGGCTCCTTGATGGAGCCCGCTTTTTTGTGCAACGGAGGGCTGTTTCAAACCACCCTGCGCAGCGGCGACACCCAAAGGCATCGCCACGATCGGGTGGCAAACAATGATGCCCCCCCGAACGTTGTTGCTTACATCGCGCTGATTTCGCCCGAAGGAATCGTGCCAGCACGCACGGCTTCAGCAGCCTGGGCACGCACGGCAGCGCGGTCGGCCGTGGACTTGTAGGTCACGACGCGCGAACCAGCAGGCTCGATGCTGCGGGTCTGGGCAACGGTGGAGGCTTCGGCAGCCACTTCTGCGCGGGTGCGGTTCGTGTCGAACTTCGTGGCGAATTGCGAAGCGTCGGCTTCGTCCGCGTGGGCACCGAAGGCAGCGAAAGCGGACACAGCGGCGATGGAGAGGAAGCGTGCGGTCTTGTTCATGATGAAAGTCCTTGAAGTTAAAAAGCGTCTCAATAAAGCCGGTACAAAACCATTCTTGAACCGGGTTCGGTGAGTCGCCTTGCGGGTTCGGCTCATCGATGGGTTGAACTGTACGCCGGTGGTGTCCAGAGAAAAACCACCCAGTCACGAACTGAATGTTCCAGTATTGCGAACAATGATCGCGCTACACTGATCCGCATCAGCGTCCCGCAGACACACCATTGCCAAAATCCGGCCTGATGTCTGCTGACAATCGTTTGCAAACCAGTGGAACCGCAACGAAGTCCTTGTTACTAAACTAGCGACGAACCCCCTCAATAGCCTGTTTCGTGTGAACGTTTCCAACCGCCTCTCTCCTGCAGATGCCATTGCCCGCCCTTCGCTGGACGCGTTCCAGCAAGCCGCGCAGGAAGGGGACTGGGTGCACGTCAGCCGGGACGGCGCGCAGTGGAAAGTGCTGGGCACCGGGACCACGCCGTCCCAGCGGTCCGTGGCCTGGATCGAGCCCGGAGCAGATTCCACATCCGCCTTCGTGGGGGCGCTGGGCCAGAGCTTTTCGCAGGGCATTCAGGCGTCGGTCGTGCGCGAGCTGGGGTTGGGCCCCGCTCCGGGCAAACCGCTGTCGTCACGCACCGTGATGCAGGCCATCGACATGGCGCAGACTAGCCGTCAGACGATGCAGGGTGTGGATTTTCTGACCCAGCTCACGGTGAGTGCGGCGGGGCACTCAGCGGGGTTCAAAGAAGCCTGCCGGTCCAGCGGGATTTCGGCGGACGCTGTGACGCCACAGCAACGCGAATCGATCGATGCCGCCATGCAACAGCGGTTCGACCTTGCGGCGCGCGAAGGGCGCTCGCCGGTGGCCCTGCAAACTGCGCGCGATTGGCTGCGTGACGAGCTGCAAGCCCTGCAGCTTTCCCGTCCACACGCAAACTGATGGCGGCGCCATCCGCATAAGCACGCAGCGCACACTTCTTGCTGTACAGGTGGGAATTCCTCTGTGAAAATCCCCCTGTGCACGCCCATTTTGTAACACTTATTACCAATTCTGGAGCCCATCCAGCTGAGTGTGCACACCCGGAATATCCGCCCCTGGCGATGCCCGGACACGATAGCGAATCTGAGAGCTTGTCGGCTTCCTACGCCGCGGCGGACACCCCGGAGCGAGTGGGCGATCTGCGCGAGCACGAAGTGGTCGAGCGCGACGCCCTGTTTCGCACGCTGGTGCAAGCCCATGGCGTGCGCCTGCACCGCTTCATCATCAAGAACATCGGCAACTCCACCGATGCGGAAGACCTGGCACAGCAGGCATTCATGGAGGCTGTGCGCTCTTACGAGACGTTCAAGGGCCAGTCAGAACTGTCCACCTGGCTGTACGGCATTGCCATGAATCTCGTGCGCAATCACCTGTCACGGGCCCCCCATCGGCGCTACGAGTTCACCGACGAGTCTGAGCTGTCAGAGATGGCGAGCGAGCACCTCACGCCTGCGCAGGCCGTGGAACAGGCACAGCACCTGCGTTTTCTGGAAGAGGCGATGGCCGAGCTTCCGGAGAGCATGCGGGACATCCTCCTGATGGTGGCGGTCGATGAGCTGTCGTATGAAGACGCCGCAGCGTTGCTGACCGTGCCTGTCGGCACCGTGCGCAGCCGTCTGTCGCGAGCCCGCAGCGCCTTGCGCGCAAAGCTTCTGGCCCGCGGCGTGGAATTCGAGTTCTGACACTGGCGCGTGCGCGGTGAAGGAGAGGCTGGCGTGCTGCCCGCACTGCATGCCGTCCAGCCAGCAGAGACCCCGGCCCGGACGCCGCACGACCCGGGTCCTCGCGCTTCGAACAAACCGATCCCGCCGCGCCCTCAAGCGCCTTGAGCTGCCCACGCCTTGCGGAGGGTGGGGCAGAGCGCGGGGCATGGCACCCCTCTCCGCCAGTTGCCGAAGATCCCCCGGCCTTGTTGCGCCGCTCTACTGCTGCGTGGCGGGATTCCCGGTCATCGGCGGCAAGTATGCCGGGGCCACCGGTGCGGGCTGCGGCACATTCAGCGGGGGCATGGCCACCGCAGGGCCGGTGCGCAGCGCATCCGCCGCCGATACCACGTTGGAGGGCAGCGATACCAGCCGGGGCTTGATCATGAACACGCGTTCACGCGACTGGACGTTGTTGACGCGGTTAGAGAAAAACAGGCCCACGACGGGCACGGCGCCCAGGCCAGGCACCTTGTTCAACTCGTTGGTCCGCTGCGTGCTTTTGTAGCCGCCGATGACCAGGGTCTGCCCTTCGCCGACGATGGCCTGGGTGCTCACCACGCTGCGCCGAACGGTAGGAATGGTGTCGACCGTCGTTTCCTGGATCTGCCCGTCCTCGATGTCCACGTCCAGCTGGATGACGGGCCCCTCATCGCGCTGAACGAAGTGCGGCGTCACCCGCAAGGTCGTGCCGGCCGTGATCGGCGTGATGGTGGCCACGCGTTCACCGATGCTGCGGATGTAGAAGGTCTCGGACAGGTCCAGCAGTGCCCCGATGTTGTCGATGGTGAGGATGGACGGACGCGACTGGATGGATGCCTCTCCGGTGCCCTCCAGCGCGCGGATGCGGCTCATCAGGAAGTTGCCCGAGCTGACGACGAGGCTGGTGGGGTCCACGCTGGCGCCACGCTGCAGGGCGCCCAGCACCAAGTCGTTGCCATCGTCGACCCGGGTCATGTTGCCGAAGCCTCCCACGCTGCCACCGCGGCGGCCGCTCCAGGAGATGCCCAGCTCGTCCAGGCGGCTGGAGTTGATGTCGATGATCATCGCCTCGATCTCGATCAGCGGCGTGGGGATATCGAGCTGATCGATCAGCGCCTTGTACAGCGGTATGCGCTCGGGCGTGTCCTGCACGATGATGGCGTTGAGCCGCGAATCCGCCTGGATGGAGGGCGCCAGCCGCCGGGTGGACGACACGCTCGCCGCCCCGGAAGAGCCCCCGCGCCCGCCCACACCTGCGGCCGGGCCCGAGCCAGAACCCTGGGCGTTGGTCGCGCCCGTGCCTGACGCCGTTCCATTCGCCGAGGCCGCAGGCCCGGTCTGCATGCCGGAGCTTGCAGGGTCGAAGGAGATGCCGGCGGTGTTGGCCGCCACCGGCATCCCTGCCATGTTGCCGGACTGTCCTGCCACCGACGACAGCAGTGCGTTGTTCACCCCGGCAGTTCCAGCACTGCCGCTGATGAGGTTGCGCAGCACCTGCGCAAGCCCGGGCGTCGTGATCTGCCGGTCGCGGTAGAGAATGGTCCGGTCGTCCACCGACGCGTGCTTCAGGCGGAACACGGCCACCTGCTGTCCGCCCGCCATCAGCGGCAACGAGGCCATCGTGCGCTCGATCAAGGCCACGTAGGCGGGCGGGCCGGAGACCAGCGCCACCCCCTGCTCGGGCAATTCACCCCATCCGAAGCGTGTGTCCAGCACGCCCAAGCTGGTCAGCGCCTGGCGGACCGTGGCGATGCCGCTGCCGCCGCCAGTGATGCTGCGGGTGCTCATTTCGGTGGTGCGGCTCACGAACAGCGTGCCGGCGTGGGTGAACCAGGTCAGCCCGTAGACGCTGGCCATCCGGTCCATGAACTCGGTCGGATTCTGTGCGTTGAATCGGCCGTTGACCTTGCCCTCCACCAGCGGCGAGAGTTCGAGCGACAGGCTGAAGCTGCTCGCAAAGTCCCGCAGCACGTTGGCGATGGGCGCGTTGTCTGCGTAGTAGCTGTAGGGCGCGTTGGCCCACGGCGGCGTGCCGGCCTGCGCGGGCGCAGCGCCCAGCAGCAGCGCGCATGCCAGGGCGATGGCGGAGCCCAGCGGGCCAGCGGCCGGCATGCGTGGGAAGAAGGAGCGTGGAGTGGCGTGCATAGGGTTCGGATCGTGCGCAGGGACCGGGGGATCAATCAGACGGTGGCGATGGCCTTGGACCAGAACGCCAGGGCATTCACAAAACCGCCCACGGCGTCGTCGATATCCTGGCCGGAGGCTGCAGGCGCCGTCTGCTGCAGCCAGATGGCGCGCGCGCGCTCATCGACCACGCAGCCGCTGGCATGGTCCTTCATGGTGCCGCAGGCCAGGCGCGCAACGCCCAGCAGCATGTCGTCCCGGGCCGGGCCGGGCTCCGGCAAGGTGCGCAGGCGCGCGCTCACTGCCACACCACCCTGGGGCAGTGCGCGCAGGCGGATGCGGTAGATGCCGTCCACGGTCATGTCGACGGGGGCACTGCTGGCGGCGCCCGGTGCCACCAGGCCGTGCTGGCTGGCGTAGGCCTGCAGCAGGCGGGCGGAAGCGGGGTCTGCGGGGGCGGATGATTTCATGGTGTTTCGGGATCGGGAGCGACGTTCAGGACAGGCCCGGATCGGCATTCATCTGCTGGAGCAGGCGCAGCAGTTCCGCCACGGGCTCCACCAGCTCGGAAGGGATGTACTGGCCGGCTTCGGCATGTTCGGTGAGGGCGCGGGCCAACGGAATGTTCTGCATCACCGGCACACCGGCTTCGCGGGCTGCCTGCATCATGCGTTCGGCCAGCGCGCCTTCGCCCTTGGCCAGCACCACGGGCAGCGGCGTTTCTTCGGCGTCGTAGCGCAGGGCCAC
This sequence comes from Acidovorax sp. LjRoot117, assembly GCF_964252695.1. Lineage (NCBI taxonomy): Bacteria > Pseudomonadati > Pseudomonadota > Betaproteobacteria > Burkholderiales > Comamonadaceae > Acidovorax > Acidovorax sp. LjRoot117. The sequence continues at coordinate 44,889 of NZ_CAXUPO020000006.1, forward strand.
GGCCAGGTGGGTGGGGTTGGTGACCACCACGGTGGCCTTGCGGGAGCTTTCCACGGCGCCGTGCTGCATCATCTCCTGGTGCAGGTGCTTGCGCTGGTGCTTGATGTGGGGGTCGCCCTCCATCTCCTTGTATTCCTGCTTGATCTCGTCCTTGGACATCATCAGCCCCTTGCGGTACTGGTACCGCTGCCAGGCGAAGTCGGCCAGCGCAATGGCGCCATAGGCCAGGCCGATGTGGATGAGCATGGTCTTGAGGAGCGCGGCCACCACCTGCCCCAGGCCCGGCAGGCCGGCCTGCGGAATGCTCGTCATGATCGGCAGCGCGTCCTTGATCAGCAGCGTCAGCAGGGTGGACAGGAAGGCGATCTTGAGGATCGACTTCAAGAACTCCATGAGGTTCTTCTTGGAGAAGATGTTCTTGAGGTTGTCCAGGACGTTGAGCTTCTTGGCGGACGGCTTGAGTTTCTCGAAGGCGAACAGCACGCCCACCTGCAGCGCATCGGCAAACACCCCGGCGCCCAGCACGATGCCGATGATGGGGAGGGTGAGCCACGCAGCTTCCCGCAGCAGTTCTTCCACCAGGGTGTTGGCCGCTTCGTTGAAGCCCAGCTTGAGCAGCGTGGTGGGCAGCAGGATCATCTGGCCCATCACCTCGACCATGTGCCCGGCACTGGCGAGCAGGTAGCCGAAGATGGCCAGGATCAGAAAGGTCTGTGTGAAGTCCTTGCTGTAAGCGACATCGCCCTTTTGCCGCGAATCGCGCAGGCGCTTGGAGGTAGGTTGTTCGGTCTTTTCGCTCATGGTGCTCCTCAGCCGCCGGACGGCGCCGCCCACTGCTCGCGCAGGAAAGGCAGGATGTGGCCCATGGACTCGACCTGCTCCGCGCCGTACTCGAAGAGCGACGCCCCATAAAGCAGCAGCACCAGCATCGCCAGCGCGCTCTTGATGGGCATGGCCATGAAGAACACCTGCAGCTGCGGCGCAAAGCGGCTCACGAGCGCCAGGCCGATCTCGGCGAGGAACATCGCCACCAGCACCGGCGCCGCCAGCAGCATGGCCATGCGCACCAGGCGGTCGAGCTGATCGAGCAGCAGGGGGATCGATTCAGGCCGCAGCGTGGGCGCCCACTGGGTCACGCTCCACAGGCCGAAGCTGTCGTACAGCACGCCCAGCAGCAGCGTGAAGCCCCCCGTGATGAGAAAGAACACGATGAACGCCTGGTTGAACAGGATGCCCAGCGGCGACGAGTCGTTGCCCGTCAGCGGGTTGAGCGTGGACGCGATGCTGGCCCCGCGCTGGTTGTCCACCAGGAACCCGACGGCTTCGAAGATCCAGAACGGGATGGCGGCGATGTAGCCGATGACGAAGCCGATGAACGCTTCCTTCATGATCAACAGCAGCAACTGCGCCGCGTGCAATTCGGCCACCGCGATCTGCCCGGACAGCGCGGGCACCATGACGATGCCCAGCGACACGGCCACGGAAATGCGCAGCAGGCCCGGCACCAACTGGGTGTTGAAAAGCGGTAGGACGATGAACATGGCCAGGATGCGCGGTTGTGTCAGGGCCAGCGTTCCGATGAACGTCTTGGCTTCCTGGTAAGTAACCGGCAGGTCCATGCGGTTCCGTCCTGTGCGTGTGCGGGCTGAGGGCGTTGCTGTCCGTGCGGGGCTCAGCGGCCCAGCAACGGGATGGAGTCGAAGATCTGCACCGTGAAATTGAACATTTCGCCGCCGACCCAGCGGGCCGTCAGCAAAATGGTCACGGACACGGCGATCAGCTTCACGCCGAAGGACAGCGTCTGCTCCTGGATCTGCGTGAGCGCCTGGAACAGCGAGAACAAGGTACCCACGACCGAGCCCACGACGATGGGTGGCAGGGACAGCCAGAGCACCAGGTACAGCGCCTGGGTGAAGAACGAAACGACGTCGACGGATTGCATGTCAGTGGTCCAAGGTAGGGTGTGCCGCGCGTGGTGTTGCTGCCGTCAGCGCCAACAGGGGAGTGTGTTCATGCATAGGTGAGCACCAGGCCCTGGATCAGCCGCGACCAGCCGTCCACCATCACGAACAGGAAGAGCTTGAGCGGCAGGGAGATGGTCACGGGCGAGACCATCATCATCCCCATCGCCAAAAGGATGTTGGAGACGATCAGGTCGATCACCACGAACGGCAGATAGAGCAAAAAACCTATCTGGAACGCCGCCGTGAGCTCCGACACCACGAAGGCCGGCATCAGCACGATGAAGTCGCGCTGCGTGATGCCTTCCGACAGCTTGGGGCCCCACATGCGCTGCGCAGTGCGCACAAAAAAGTCGCGCTGCTCGGCCCGGCTGTTCTTGAGCATGAATTCGCGCAGCGGCTCCGCCCCGTCGCGCACCGCGCCGACCAGGGTGGGCACGCTCTTGAGCGTGTCGGGGCGTTCGGTGAGCCGATCGAACATGTGCATGCCCACCGGCGCCATGACATAGGCCGACAGGATCAGCGCCATGCCGTACAGCGCCAGGTTGGGGGGCATCTGCTGCACCCCGATGGCATTGCGCAGCAGCGACATCACCACGGCGATCTTGAGGAAGCTCGTGCTCACCACCACCAGCGTGGGCATCAGCGCCATCAGGGCCAGCAGTACCGCCAGCGTGATCGGATCGAAATTGCTCATCGGGGACTCAGTGGCTGGCAGAGTGCAGGCTGCGCACGGACACGCCGATCTGGCCGTCGATGTCCACGAGGTCGCCTTCGCCCACCAGTGCACCGTTGGCACGGATGCGCACGGCACCTGCCAGCGGGTGGCCCAGGTCCAGCGTCTGGCCGGGCTGCAGGGCGCGCAGCTGCGCGAGCGTCAGGGTCACATCGCCCAGGTCGAAGGAAAGCCGCACCGGCACCGTGTCGAGTGCCGCGGTGTCGGTGGAAGGGGTGTCGGAGGTGGCGGGCATGGTTTCGGTCCAGGGGAGGATGACGGTAAGGCGGCTCGGCTGGGTGGCGTCGGCGGCATCGGCCGGCAGGGGCCACTGCACGTGCACGCCCTGGCGGCCGTCGGCGCTCAGCCACAGCGCACGGTCGGCCGTGGCGAAGAAAGCATCCAGCAGCACCACGTCGCCAAGCGCCAGCGTGGCGGCATCGCCGGCGGGCAGGCGGGTGAAGCCGACTTCCGCACGCAGGGTGACGGGCAGGCTGTCGTCCAGCGGGCCCGGCTGCGGCGGGCGCTTGCCGACCAGGCCTGCCACGAGCAGCAGCCCCAGCCCATCGAGGTGCAGCGAGCCGGCAATCGCCTGCACGCCGTCGTCAGCGGCCAGATAGACATCGCACGCATGGGGCGGCAGGTTCTGCACGTCGCCCGGCTGCGCCGGGCCCCAGGCCAGCAGCTCTGGCGTGCCACGGCCCAGGGCCTGCAGGCTCTGGAGCAGCTCGCCCGCGCTGGCTTCCAGCACGGCATCGGCCAGGGTGGACGGGATGGCGGGCAGCGCGGCACCTTCCAGCACGCTGGCCAGGGCCTGTTCGATGGCTGCGGCGGGCAGCCGCAAGGCCATGGCGGCACCGGCCCATTCCAGGCGGAGAACGTAGCCGGGCTCGGGCCAGGGCGCGGCCGAGCCGGCCACCGGGTGAAGGCGGGCCTGCCAGGCGGACGCGCCCAGGCGCAGCGGCAGCCCCGCGGCGCGCTGGGCAATGGTGGTGCGGGCCTGGGCCTCGTTGCGCGACAGGCGCAGGGGCTGCAAGGCGGCGGTGGCGTGGGGGGAGGACATGGGTGCTCGGTAAAAAGGCGAGTCGATGGGTGGTTCGGTCAGCGGTGCAAGCGGTGGGATACAGGCAGCAGGTGGGGTGTCACCCGCCGGCGTGCGCCTCCACCAGGCAAAGGTCTTCCGGGTCGTCGGTCTGCACCCGCACGGATACGCCCTGGGCCAGGCGCTCGGCCAGTCCGTCCGCCAGCCACTGCGCATTGCGCACCAGGCGTTCGCGCGACGACTCCTGCATGCAGGTGAACTGCGCCACGACGCGGCCACCGTCTTCGAAGATGTCGACCACCACGCCCGGCAGGCTGTCGTCCGCCAACTGGATCTGCACCGAGCGCCGGCCGGTGCTGCCGTCGCCCACCAGCAGCCGCTGGGCCATCTGCGACAAGGTCTCGCCAATGCCCCGGGGCGCATCGCCGGGGGCTGCCGCTGCGGTGCCCGCGGGCTGGACGGCCTGCTGCGGCACCTGGCCTGGCAGTGCCGCGGCACCGGCGCCAAAGAGGTCGAAGGGGCGCGGGGCGCTGGGCGGCTGCGCCGCGCCAGCGGGGGGCGCCGCACGCTGCTGTTCCAGCAGGCTGCGCAGTGCCTTCGCATCGTCGGACAGCGTGTCGGTGTCGCGGGGCTCGCCGCCGGTCTGCGCGCCAGTGCCGGTGCGGGCTTCGAACGCCGTCGACGCCGGCATGCCCAGGTCCAGGTGAATCGGTCGTTCGGTGTTCATGCCAGCACCTTTGCAGCCATGGGTGTTGGCATAAAAAATGGCCCCTGCCGCTCGATGGACGTGTTTCTTAAGCTATCAGATATGTAGCATTCGGTGTGTGGGCGGCTTTTGCCGCCGCGGGGTGCGCCTTGCAGGGGGGTCATGCCACGGCCTCCGGGTCGTACGCTTCCCAATCTTCGCGGTCGCGTTTCACGCTGGCAGCTTCTTCCATCTCCAGGTCTTCCTTGCGCTCGGTCTCCCGCATCTGCTCTTCGGCGTAGTTGCGCGCCAGGTCGACGAACTTGGATTTCTGCCGGCTGGCCTCCTGGTGGGCAGCGCGCGCCGTCTCCAGCTTCTCGTTGGCCTGCTCCTGCACCTTGGTGGCCGCCACGACTGCATCCTGCTGCTGCGCTTCGCGCTGGCGCAGGCCGACCACGGCCAACTGCACGTCTTCGATCTCGCGCAGCCGCACGATGCGTTCGCACAGGTCGCGGTAGAGCTGCATTTCGTGCGCCAGCCCTTCGCGCAGCAGGCGCTCCAGCAGCGCCTGGGCCGCCTCGCGGGCCTCGCGGGCCTCGCGCAGCGCATCACGCTGCACGCGCACCGCCGTCTCGGCCTTGTTCTCGCGAAAGGCCTTGATGGCGAGCAGGTCGCGGAAGATGCTCATCGGCGTACACCCGAGCCCACCAGGGCAGACAGTTGTTCCAGCGTCTGCTGCATGGTGGCGTGCTCGTCCGTGCGCTGCCGCAAGAACGTGCGGATGGCTTCGATCTTGTCGATGGCCTCGTCCGTCGTCGGGTCGCCGCCGCGCTTGTACTCGCCGATCTTCACCAGCAGCTCGACCTCTTCGTACTTGGCCATCAGCTCGCGCAGCCTGCCGGCCAGCTTCTTGTGCTCGGGCGTGATCACGGCGTTCATCACGCGCGATGCCGACGCCAGCACGTCCACCGCGGGGTAGTGGTTGGCGGCGCCCAGCTTGCGCGACAGCACGATGTGCCCGTCCAGGATGGACCGGGTTTCGTCGGCGATCGGCTCGGTCATGTCGTCGCCTTCCACCAGCACGGTGTACAGCGCGGTGATCGATCCCTTGTCGTTCATGCCCACGCGCTCCATGAGCTTGGGCAGGGTGGCGAACACGCTGGGCGGGTAGCCGCGCCGTGTGGGCGGCTCGCCCGCTGCCAGCCCGATCTCGCGCTGCGCCCGGGCAAAACGCGTGACCGAGTCCATGAGGAACAGCACCTTCTTGCCCTGGTCGCGGAAGTACTCGGCGATGGCGGTGGCCACGTACGCGGCCTTGGCGCGCTCCATGGACGACTTGTCGCTGGTGGCGCAGACGATCACGCTCTTGCGCCGGCCTTCCTCGCCCAGTTCGTGCTCCAGGAACTCGCGCACTTCCCGGCCCCGCTCGCCGATCAGCGCCACCACGGTCACATCCACTGCGGCGCCTTTGACCAGCATGCCCATCAAGGTGGACTTGCCGCCGCCCGCCGCCGCGAAGATGCCCATGCGCTGGCCCTCGCCGCAGGTCAGCACCGAGTCGAGCACCCGCACGCCCAGCTCCATCGGCTCGCTGATGATGCGGCGCTTGAGCGGATCGGGCGCATCCGCGAAGACGGGGTAGAACTTGGTGGCCTCCAGCGGGCCGCGCTCGGCCTCGTCCAGGGGCCGGCCCAGGCCGTCCAGCACGCGGCCCAGCAGGCCGAAGCCCACGGGCACCATGTGCGCGCGGCCGGTGGGGATGACCTCGGTCGCGGCAGAGATGCCGTACATGTCGCCGATGGGCGTGAGCAGCGCGGCGTCGCGTGCAAAGCCCACCACCTCGGCCTTCATCTCGAAATCCTCGCCGGGGTTGCGCAGCACGCACACCTCGCCGACCTTCACCGTGGGCACCACGGCCTTGATGATGGTGCCGATCACCTGCGTGACGCGGCCCTTGATCTGCAGCACCGGCGTGTCGTCCAGCGCCAGCTGCATCATCTCGGCGATGTAGTCGAACTGGCGCACCGAGCGCGTGGCGCCCTGCGGGTGGCCGGGGGTGCCGGGGGGTGTCATATGCGGCTGCCCAGCACTTTCTGGAACGCGCCCTGCAGCGCGGCGATCTGCCCGTCGATGCTTGCCTCCACCAGACCGATCTCGCTTTCCAGGATGCACGCTTCCTTGCCCAGGCGGCCGTCGCCCACAATGTCCAGGTAGCCGACGCCGGGGTACGCGGCCAGCAGGTCGTTCACCCGCGCGCGCACCGTGTCGACCTGCTGCGGGTGCAGGCGCAGCGTCATCTGCTTTTGGTTGCGCACCACCGACAGTGCGTTCTTCACCACGATGATCACGCGGTCGGCGTCGTCGTAGCCGTCGATGATCTTGCGCACCGCAGACATCACCAGGGCGACCATGTCGGTCTCGACTTTGGAGAAGTAGTCCACCGTGCGGCTCACGTTCTCGATCATCTTCTCGGCCTGCTCCAGCTGGGCCTCGGCCACGCCTTCCTCATAGCCCCGCTGGCGCTCTTCTTCGAAGGCGGCCTGCGCCTGCGCCACGATGGCATCGGCCTGCGCGCGCGCCGCGGCAATCAGGCCTTGCGCGTCGGTCCAGGCGGCCACGTCGGCGGCGCGCACCACGCGGCTGCCCGGTGCGATGCGCGCCTGCAGCGTGCGCTGGGGGGTCAGCGGGTCGCGGGGAAGTTGGAAAGCCATGCAGGGTCCAGTCGGGCCAGTAGTTGAAGGCAAAGTTGTCGCGCGCCCTGAGGGTCCAGGGCGCTGGCGGTGCGCACCGCGGTGTCTTCCACTGCCGTGGGGGGCAGCTTCCAGTCGGCGCGCAGTTTGAGGGGCGCGGGGGCATCCTGCCAGGACTGGGCGATGACGCCAGCGCCCAGCAGGTCTGCCGCCTCGCCCAGGTCGGACTGGGTCCATCGGCCGGGGTCTGCCAGGCCGGGATGGACATCCGCAGCGCCGTGGCGGGCCCATTCCAGGGCCGGCGCGCCCAGGGATTCACGGGCCGACAGCACCGCGTCGCGGGCGATGGTGCGGCGCAGGTAGCCGCCCAGCAGCGCCACCCCTGCATCGCGTGCCACGCGGCCCAGCAAAGCCGGTGCGGCCAGCGCCACCGGCAACGCCGCGTGGGACAGGTCCAGCACGGGCTGCGCGTGGTCGCCCAGCTGGGCCAGCAGCTGCGCGGACCAGCGCCGGTGCAGTGCGCGCTGCACGGCGGGGGGCGCGGCCAGGGCTGCAGGCCCCTGCGGCGGCATGCCGGCATGCGCCAAGGCCTGCGCGCGGCCGGCGTGCAGGCTGCGGCTGGGCAGCAGGTTGAACTCCTGCAGCGGTGCCTGCAGAAGACGGGGGGAGAAAGCGGCCTGTGCGGGCATGCGAGAGGGGCGGGCTGAACGTGAAGGCGGGTGGGGTGGTGCGGTCAGGCGGCCCGTGCCAGGCCATCACCGCGTGCGGCAGCCTTGCGGGCTGGCAGCACATAGCGCCACAGCAGAAAGCCCAACGCCGCCAGGGACAGCACCGCCACCGCCAGCAGGCCCCACAGCACGCTGCCCAGCGTGCCGGCGCTGCTGCTGGGCACCGCGATGCCCCAGACCGTGCTGCCTGCGCCGGCGCCAGTCTCTGCGCGGACGCCGTTGGTGCGGGGCTGCGCGGCCACGAAGATCACAGAGACCCGGTCGGCCGTGAGGCCTGGAATGCTGTTGGTCACCAGCCTGCGGATCTGCGGCTGGATCACATCCAGGTTGTAGCCCTCCTGGTGCTTGATGAACACGGCCGACGTCGACAGCACGCCGGTTTCGCCCGCGGGGCCGCGCTCGGGCAGCACCACGTGCACGCGGGCGGCCAGTACGCCGTCGATCTTGGACAGGGTGTTGGACAGCTCCTGCGACAGCGCGTAGATGTAGCGCGCACGCTCTTCCAGCGGCGAGGAGATCAGGCCTTCCTTCTTGAACACCTGCCCCATGCCGGCGAAGCGTTCGCGCGGCAGGCCGTTCTCGCGCAAGATCTCGAGTGCGCGGCCCACCTGGCTGGCATCGACGCGCACGCCGACCATGCCTTCCTTGCCGGCGATCTTCTCGGCGGGAATGTCGGCTTTCAGCAGCGCCGAGAGCACGTCGTTGGCTTCGTCTTCGGGGATGGACCCCATCAGGTCGACGCGCGCTCCGCAGGCCGCCACCAGCGCCAGCAGGGCGCAGGCCAGGGACACACGCAGCCAGCGCGCCAGCGATGAGGAGCCCGTCGAGCCCGTTGAAAAATGCAGCTTCATTGGATGCGTACCAACTGATCGAAATTCTGGGTGGAACGGCTCACGGCCTTGCCGACGAGGTCGTACTGCACGGACACCTGCACCAGCTGCAGCTGCAGCTTGAGCAGGTCCTGCATGCCCATGGACTGCGAGTTCGCGTCCAGCGACGCGGACACCGACTTCCAGGCCGACTGGAAGTCGCTCGACACCCCCTGCATGCCCGCCAGGATGCGGTCGCCCACCGACGACGGTCCCTTGACTGCTGCGGCCGTGCTGCCGGCGGCGGGTTGCGCCGCCATGGATGCGGCCACGCTGTCCATGGCGGTGGGGGCTGCCGGCGGAGCCTGCATCAGTGCAGCGAAGCGCGCGGTGGCCGACGCATCGGGCACCGCGGTGGCGACCGCAGGCGATGAGAGGGCCGGCAAAGTGGTGGCAACCAGTGGGCTTGCAACGATGTCCATGGTGGTTCCTAGGGTCAGGATGGGGATGTGGAAAGACCGGGCTGCTGCGTGCCGCCGGGGATGCCGGCGGGTTGGCCCAGCAGGCGCTGTGCCAGCCGCACACCCTCGGTGGTGTCTGCCGTGCTGCCATTGTCACCGCGCGCTGCCACGGGGCGCAAGACGCGCATGGCTTCTCCGGCCCGGCCGTCGAGCTGCAAGGCCAGGCCAAGAAAGGCCTGCACCAGGTCGGTGTCTTCGCCGGCCGAGGTGCGGGCATCCGACAGCCGCGTGGCTGCATCGCCAGCACGGCCCGCATTGAGCAACGCCGTGGCCATGCCGATGTGTCCGAAGGCGCGGTCGGGCCGCACGCGCAAAAGCGCGCCGAAGATTCGTTCGGCGCGCTGTACGTCCGCGCGGGCGGAGGCCATGAACCCGACCTCGGTCAGCAGGCGGATGTCCGGGGCGTCAAGCAGACACGGCCCCCTTGGCGGACGACAGCAGGCCCAGCAGGGCTTCGGCACGGTCGCCGACCTTGCCGGTGATCGCGTTTTCCTTGCAGTACTGCAGCAGCGTGGTCACCGTGTCCTGGGCTTCCTCGAACTCGCGCTTGAGCAGCAGGCACTCGACGATGGCCATGTTGTGGTCCAGGTTGTCCGGATCGATGGTGGCCAGGAACGAGTACACGTTCAGCGCCTCGTCGTAGCGCTCCATCATGCGGTAGGTCAGCGCCAGGCCCTGCAGGTAGGCCGTGTCGGTCGGCTTGTACAGCGTGAGCAGCGAGAAGTAGCGGTAGGCGGTCTCGTAGCGGTTTTGCCCGACCAGTTGATAGGCCAGTGCGTAGATGGCGTCGGCGTCGGCCGTGGACAGGCGCGTGTTGGACGGCAGGGACTCGAGTGCGGCCTTGAGGTCCAGGATGGACTGGACGGCGGCGGAGGGAGAAGCGGTGTTCGACATGGCGGCTGGGTTCCTCTCGGTGATCAGATGTTGCGCGCGATGCCGCGGTTGGTTTCGATGGACGCCTGCTGGATGGAGGACAGCTTTTCGCGCACGTCGCGGATCACGTCCATCATCTGCTGCATCATGTCGTTGGCATGCTGCACGCCGGTCTCGGCGACCTTGGCCTGGGTTTCCAGGTTCATCTTGTCGGCGTCGAGCAGATCGGCCTTGTGGGTGAAAGTGGCGCCGATGATGCCGCCCAGACCGCCAGAGATGCTGCCCGAGGCTTGGGCGTACCCTTGGTACTTAGTCCCTACCGCTCCGAGTTCTTTGCCTGCAGCAATCTGGTTGTTGGATGCTGTGGTGAACTGGGCCTTGCTGACCGGATCGGCCGCGAACTTGCCCTGGGCGTCCATCTTGCTGATCTGCGCCATGTTATTGCCGCCAGCTGCTTCCATCTGGGCGCCCTTGATGGTTTGCTTGGCCGACATTCCGGACAGGCCCATCTGCATCACGCCGCCCGCAATCTGCATGGAGCCTTGCACGATGGCTGCCGTGAGGCGCTCAGCCGCTGCGTCCTTCATCTTTTCGGCCGCGTTTTGCAGCGACGACACTTGCGCCTGCATGTCGGTCGTGCGCTGCGTGCGGGCCGTGTCGCGCATTTGCTGCGCGAGCTTCTGGAACAGCGCCATGAACGCAAAGATGTCCGCCGTGACCTGGGTGTCCGAGAAGCCGCCCAGATTGTTCAGCGCCGCTTCCTGGGCCTTCGGGTCGCTGGACGATGCAGGCGTCTTGAGTGCATCCGCCGCGCTCTTGGCGCCGCCTGCGGGGCCGCCTTTCGCGCCCAGCAGCGCCTCGATGTCGATTTCAGAATAGCCCTTGGCCCCGGCGGTCTTGCCTGCGGCCTGGGTGGGGCCGGTGTCGCCCAGCGGGGCGAGGGTGGGGGCTCTTTGGATGCCGTCGATGCTCATGAAATTCTCCTTGGCGCCTTGTGCGTCAAATGGTTTGTGCCTTGCCGGACAGGTTCGATGCAATCTGGGCGCGGCTCTCGCCAGCGGAATTGATCATCTTGCTGACGATGTTCATGCCTTCCATCATCTGGTCGAGCACCTTCTTGATTTCGTCCCGGTCCTCGTCCATCTGCTTTTGCAGCTTGGCGATGATGGCGTCGATCTTCTTCTTGTCGGCCTGGATGAGGGTCGCGTCGCGCTGGTCGTGCGCCACCGCGATGTCCACGCCGCCCTTGGCGGCCGTGGTCGCACCGGCGACGACGCCTGCCACCGCCTGGCCGACGCGGGCCGCCGTGAGGATCATCTTTTGCACGTCGCTCACTGCCGATGCGCCGCCGGTGAGGGCGATGGACGCAGCCATGATGGCGATGGTGGCCACCACCGCGAACGTGGCGGACACGATGGCGGCCTGCTCGTCGCTGGCGCCGAAGGCCTTGGCCAGTTCACCCATGCCCTTGCCGATGATCGAGCCCGGGTCCATCCACTGGGTGACGTGATCGAACCCCTTGCCCCCGTTGGCCTTGTCGACCTCGCTGGCAATGTCGACCGCAGACGAGGCCAGGGCGAGCACCGCCAAGGCCAGCAATGGGGCTGCCGCACCGCCGGTCGCCACGGTGGCGACAGCGGCTGCCACCACCGCGAATGCGGCGGCGATGGCACCGGCGATCTTCTTGAACCAGTTCAGCACGCCGCCGGCCTTTTCCTTGGCGGACGCCTCTTCGCACTTCTTGATCCAGTCGTTGATCTTGTCGGTGGCGCGCTGGTTCTGGTCTTCCAGCTTTTTCTTGTTGGTGTTGATGCCTTCCTTGGCCGTGGACAACTGGGCTTCCTGGGTCTTGCCCTGCAGGACCAGGAGCGTGGCCGCCATGTCCTCGGCCGAGAAGTTGACCGTGACGCCGTCCAGTTGGGGCGCGCCGTTGCCGTTGACGATGGAGTTGCCGCCCGTGCTGCCCTGTGGATTCAAGGTCTTGATCGTGCCGGCAAGGTCCGCGATTTCCTTGAGGGACTGGGTGGGGTCGAGCCGCGCCTGCTGCATGCGGCTGGCCACCTCGGCACTCAGGTCGCTGGGTTGAAAGGGGGTGAAAGCGGCGGGGCCGCCTGCCACGCGGGTGATGTCGTTCATGGGATCTCCCTGTTCAGTGCGTGGACGTGGACGATTTGGCGCTGTTCATCAGCTCGAGCATGGCCTGTGCGCGCGACTTGAGTTCTGCGCGCTCCGGCGTTTCGCTCTGGCGCAGCACGAACTGCAGCGCTTCCTTGGCTTCGGCCGTGTAGCCCAGCGCGATCATGCATTCGGCGGTGTGGTAGGTGGGCAGCGGGTCGCCCATGTCCATCAGCGAGGCCATCGAGTAGTACTTGATGGCTTCCTTGTAGCTCTTGAGCATCTGCAGGCTGGCGGCAAACGCGTTCATGAACCGCTTTTCCATGTGGTTGTGCGTGACCAGGAAACCGAAGGTGCGCATGGCATCCTGGTAGCGGGTCTGGCTGTACAGGCTGTGGCCCAGTGCGTAGAGCACTTCGTAGTCGGTGTCGTCGTAGTCGTAGACGGAACCCAGGGTTCCGCCGTTCGTCAGCAATTCCGCAATCTGTTCTGGCAGATTGTCGGGAATCGAAGCGGGTGCGTTTTTGGTATTCATGGGTGACTCTCGGGGGTTGGCTGTGGCGCGCGTTCGCGTGCGCTCAGCGCATGTTGCCGATGATGGAGCTGCGGCTGTCCTGCATCTTCTTGATGAAGTTGGTCATCACGTCGAAGGCTTCGTTGCGCTTGTTGGACAGGCTCTGCAGGCGCAGCATGTCCATCTGCTGCGAGTTGCTCATGCTGTCGATCTGCGACTTGACCTGCTGGATGAAGCCGTCGAGCTCGCCCTTGGTGGGTTGCGGCGTGGTTTCCGTGATGGACGCGATGCCCTTCTTGCCGCTGTAGTCGCTGGAGCGGAACGCCCAGTTCTTGGATTTGTAGTCGTCCGCTTCGCGTTTGCCGGCTTCGTCCACCTTGTGCGTGGTGCCGTCGCGCAGTTTCACTTCCCAGGATTTTTCGGCGCCAATGCTCTCGGGCAGCGTCACGCCAGCGCTGGCGGCAGCCGACTTGAGGTCGGGTGCGGATCCGGCGATGTTGACCTTGTCGCCGGCCTTGGCGTCGGCCGGCACACTGGCTGCGGCCTTGTTGAGCGAGCCCAGCAGCTGGTTGAGCGTGGAGATCTGGTCGTTCTTGGCCTGGACTGAAGAGATCTGGTCCTTGAGCTGCGCTTCCAGGAGATTCGCGCGGTTGGATTGAACGGCCATCATGGCGGTTTCCAGGTCCATGCCCTGGACGTTGATGGAGGTCACGCCCCCCACATTGACATTGCCGACAGTTGACATGATGGCGTCCTTCCGATGCTGTTGTCGTTGTTGCGGGTCGCTGATCTCAGCGCATGTTGCCGATGATGGAGCTGCGGCTGTCCTGCATCTTCTTGATGAAGTTGGTCATCACGTCGAAGGCTTCGTTGCGCTTGTTGGACAGGCTCTGCAGGCGCAGCATGTCCATCTGCTGCGAGTTGCTCATGCTGTCGATCTGCGACTTGATCTGCTGGATCGCGCCATCGAGCTTGCCCTTGGTCACGTCGCCGCGCAGGCCGCCTTCCAGGCGCGCTGCACTGCCATCGGCCTTGAGCGTGTTGGTCAGCCCGCCGCCGCCGTCCTTGTTGTCCGACAGGCCGGGGTTGGTGATGCCGGCCGAGATGTAGGCGCTGTTGACTTCCTTCTCGACGTTGTAGGCGCCGCCGTTGGCGAACTGGCTGTTCCCATCGATGCGGGTGTCGGCCTTGGCGTCCGAGCCGAACATGGCAGCGGCCTTGTTCAGCGAACCCAGCAGCTGGTTCATCTTGGAGATCTGATCGTTCTTGGCTTGCACCGAGGAGATCTGGTCCTTGAGTTGCGTTTCCAGCAGATTGGCGCGGTTGGACTGGACGGCCATCATGGCGGTTTCAAGGTCCATGCCCTGGACGTTGATGCCCTGTGCGCCGCCGATACCAGAGATACTAGACATAGTTTTCTCCTATTGAAATGTTTGGTTGATTGGAGATTTTTAGATCATCGAACGCGGGCGGCGCGCCGCACCGGCGCCGGGCGCTGCGAACGAAGCGCGGGCCTGTTCTTCCTTCACGTCCTGCTCCACCGCAGCCATGTCTTCCTGGAAGGCCTTCTGCGCGGCTTCGATGCCCTTGAGGTCGAGCTGGGCGTCCAGGACACTGCGCACCTTCTCGGGGTCCAGGCCCTGGCTGCGGTAGAACTCGTCGGCGGCTGCCAGCTGGCCTTGCACTTCATCGATCAGCGCCTGGGCGCGGGCTACGATGTCCTGGGGGTTGTCTTGTCCTGCCATTTCGAAACTCCTGTTGATATTGGGCGGTGGTGGTGCGAAATGTGCCGCACGACACCGGGTAAGTAACCACCCCGAAGGTCCGGTTCCACGGTCACGCAGAAATTTTCGGCAGGCCTTGCAGGGAACCCGATGGCGCCAGCCGTTACCCACCCAGGGGTGCCCTGCGCGCGAGCCCATAAGAGAAATCCCTATGTCCAGAATCGAATCGTTCAACACCCCGTCTTTCGACAACATGTCTTTGCGCGGCGGGCTGCAGGGCGGGGGCCAGGCTTTGGCCGGGCAATACGCCGGCCAGCAGGTCAAGGTGGATGACGGGCTGTCCGTGCTGGCCGACGCGGCGGAAGAAATTAGCCTGCACCATTCGGAAAAGGCCGAGACCAAGCACGCCTCCGAACGCAAGAAGGAGGCCACCCGGCCGATGGAGCTGATGAGCCCCGAGGCCATCACGGCCTACATGGAGGCGGCCCAGGCCTTCGAGGACCCCGAGCAACTGGTGCAACTGGCCAAGCGGATGCTGTCCGGCCAGGGCGACCCCGCAGCCCAGGCCAAGCAGGCTTTCCAGGGGCCTACCGAGCAGTTCATGGCGCTGCAGTACGCGCTGCACCAGGGCGAGCGCGACGGCGCGCCGGCCGAGGTGCTGGACGCCCTGCGCGAGGCCCTGGACGACCTGGAGATGGAGCACGGGCCGCGCATGCGGGCCGATGTCAACACCATCGGCACGGCGCAAGAGGGCGCGCGGGGGCATGCCGATGTGGCGCAGTTCCAGTCCACCTACCGCGACGTGGTGCTGGGCAACCCGTCGCTGGCGGGCACGCTCAAGCTGGCGCTCGAGCGCTTTGGCGACAGCGACTTCGCCGCCGGGCTGGCGCGCCTGACCCAGGCGCTGGGCCAGGACCTGGCAGCCGCCCGGCCCTCGGCCGACCCCACGCGGCTGCAAAACCTGGTGCAGGACCTGTACCACCTGGGCGTGGCCTCGACGGTGCTCGATGCCAGCCGCGAGCTGCACGCCAAGATCAGCGAACAACACGGCCCGCTCACCGGCACGCCGGTCGCCCTGATGCAGGACCTGGTGGGCATCAGCGCCGAAAAATGGGTCTCCGGCGCGCGGTTCACCGCCCTGGCCGAGAAGTTCGGCGCCACGGGCGTGGAGGCGCAGATCCATTTCCTCACGGGCGTGAAGCTGCTGGTGCGCGACATGCCGGTCAAGGTGTTCGTGGATGCGGACCAGCGGCAGACGATTTTTCAGGCGGTGCAGGATGCACTGGACGCCGCCATCGACAAGGAGGACTACTGACCATGGCGCATTTGCAACAGGCGCTGGCCGATTTCGGCCGCGATATCGGCCTGCCCACGCTGGAGGGCGGCCCGGACGGGGGCGTGCAGCTGCGTCTGGAGTCGGGCGCGCTGCTGGGGGTTGCCCAGCAGGGCGAGGAGGTGGTGGTGCACTGGGCCGAACCGGTGCGCTACGACATTGCTGCGCTGCTCCTGCGTGCCATGAAGCTGGCGGGCGACGCCCGCGATGCCGCCCAGCCCGTGCAGGTGGGGCTGCGCAGCCAGCCCACGGGCGACTGGCTGGTGCTGGCCACCCGGTTCGCGGCCGAAGGCGTGAGCGCCCGCCGCATTCGGGAGGCCTCGGAGTTCCTGCGGCAGTGGCAGGCCGACCTGGGCGGCAGCCGCTGACCGCGAGCCCCCTCCGATGCCGCGGGCGGCTGGGGGGCGGTGCCGCGGCGCACCGGCACAACTAAACTGCGCGCGCGATGGAACTTCCCCGTGCGCGCGGTTACTGAAACACGCAAGGCTGCGCCCGCACCCTGCGAATCTTCTGGGAGCATGCTGTATGACGGATATGAGAATCAGCGGTCTGGTGTTTGACCGGGGCATCGACAGCATCACCTACGCCCAGCAGGATGCGCAGACCATGCTGCCCGAACGCGGGGAGTCCGCACCGCCCGACGTGGGTTCAAGGGCCCAGCTGTCGGCTTTGCTGGACAAGCCGTCCATCGACGACTTCCTCGACACGGCCACCCGCCCGCAGATCGCGAACCGGGACCTGCTCGTGCCCACGCGCTTTCGCGAGGCCCTGGACAACGCCCTGCAGCAGTTGCGCGATGCGGCGGCCCAGTGGCAGGCGCCGGGCGGCGCGGGCTCGGCCCCCGGCTCGGACGACGAGCTGCGCGTGCTCAACCGCGCCACCCGCCTGCTGAGCGAAGAGGTGGGACTGCGCGACCTGGTGCAGATGTACCGCAGCGCTCTCTACCAGGGCTGATGGCGCACATGGCATCTGACGCAGCAGCACCCGCAACCGCGGCGGCGAGCGCCGAGCAACCCGGCGCAACCCCGGCGGCCAGTATCGAGCTGATGGACCTGCTGGCCTTCGTGTACCTGCAAAACGGCCTGCCCGACAAGGCCGCCGTGCTGCTGGCCGCTCGCAACCTCCTGGCGCCCGAGGATCCCCGGGCGCTGCTGTCGCTGGCGCTGGCCCAGGTGCGCTCGGCCAAGCCGCAGCGCGCCCTGAACACCCTGGAGCAGCTGGCGCTGCTGGGCGCCATGGATGCTTCCTTTCACCTGGTGCGTGCGCAAGCCCTGCATGCGCTGGACCGCCGCGACGAAGCGGCGGCCGCGATGCGTGCCTTCGTCGCACAGCGCAACGCTGCCGAGCCCACCCCGGAGACCGCGTCCACCGGGCGCTGATTGCATTCCACCATGTCCCAGACTGCTTCGTTCTCTCCGTTCGCCCGCCTGCAGCGCTTCGTCCAGATACTCACCAGCCGCAACGACCTGATCCTGGCGTTCTTCCTGGTGGCGGTGATCTTCATGATGATCCTGCCCCTGCCGACCTGGCTGGTGGACGCGCTCATCGGCATCAACATGACGATCTCGGCCATCTTGCTGATGGTGGCCATGTACCTGCCCTCGCCGCTGGCGTTCTCGTCGTTTCCGTCGGTGCTGCTGGTGACCACGCTGTTTCGCCTGGGCATCTCGATCGCCACCACCCGCCTGATCCTGCTGCAGGGCGACGCGGGCCACATCATCTTCACGTTCGGCAACTTCGTGGTGGGCGGCAACCTGGTGGTCGGCCTGGTGGTGTTCCTGATCCTGACCATCGTGCAGTTCGTGGTGATCACCAAGGGCGCGGAGCGCGTGGCCGAAGTGGCGGCGCGCTTCTCGCTCGACGCCATGCCCGGCAAGCAGATGTCCATCGACGGCGACATGCGCGCGGGCACCATCGACATGGACGAGGCCAAGCGTCGCCGCAACATCGTCGAGAAGGAAAGCCAGCTCTACGGCGCCATGGACGGCGCGATGAAGTTCGTCAAGGGCGACGCCATCGCCGGTCTGATCATCGTGGCGGTGAACCTGCTGGGCGGCATCGTCATCGGCACCACGCAGCGCGGCATGACCGCGGCGGACGCGATGAAGACCTACTCCGTGCTGACCATCGGCGACGGCCTGATCGCACAGATCCCGGCGCTGTTCATCGCCATCTGCGCGGGCATGATCGTGACGCGCGTGCAGACGGGCGATGGCCCCTCCAACGTCGGCAAGGACATCGGCCAGCAGGTGCTGGCGCAGCCCCGCGCGCTGCTGATCGCTGCGGCCGTGGCGCTGGGCATGGGGCTGATCCCCGGCATGCCGCTGCCGGTGTTCCTGATCCTGGCGGTGGTCATCGGCACCATCGGCTTCACCATTTTGCGCGGCACCCGGCGCGTGGTGGACGAAAAAACCGGCGAGGTCACCGAGGTGCCCGCCATGCAGCCCGCGGGCGAGGCGCGCACCAAGCCCAAGGCATCGGACGGCAGCGACGAGTTCGCGCCCACGGTGCCCCTGCTGATGGACGTGGCCGCGGGCCTGCAGACCAGCTTCGATGCCGGCGTGCTCAACGACGAACTGCTCAAGATCCGCCGTGCGCTGTATTTCGACCTGGGCGTGCCGTTCCCGGGCATCCAGCTGCGCTTCAACGAATCCCTGCCGCCCGAGAGCTACAACATCCTGCTGTCCGAAGTGCCGGTATCGCAGGGCCGCCTGCGCCCCGGCTACCTGCTGGTGCGCGAGAGCCTGAGCAACCTCGATGCGCTGCAGATTGCCTACGAGGAAGACCGCAAGTTCCTGCCCCACATCCCGACCCTGTGGGTGGGTGACCACCTGCGCGAGCCGCTGTCGCGCGCGGGCATTCCGTTCATGGACCCCAGCCAGGTGCTGACGTACCACCTGGCCTTCGTGCTCAAGAAGTACTCGGCCGACTTCATCGGCATCCAGGAAACCCGCTTTTTGCTCAGCGCAATGGAGGGCCGCTTCCCCGACCTGGTCAAGGAGTCCACCCGGGTGCTGCCGATCCAGAAGATTGCCGAAATCCTGCAGCGGCTGGTGTCCGAGGACATTTCCGTGCGCAACCTGCGCGCCATCCTGGAGTCGCTGATCGAATGGGGCCAGAAGGAAAAGGACTCGGTCCTGCTGACCGAGTACGTGCGCTCCACGCTCAAGCGGCACATCAGCTACAAGTACTCCAGCGGGCAGAACATCCTGCCGGCCTACCTGCTGGCGCCCAGCATCGAGGACACCGTGCGCGGCGCGGTGCGCCAGACCTCGGCGGGCAGCTACCTGTCGCTGGACCCGGCGGTGAGCAAGCGGCTGGTGGAGAACATCAAGAAGGCGGTGGGCGACATCGGCGGCAATGCGCAGCGCCCCGTGCTGCTCACCTCCATGGACATCCGGCGCTACATGCGCAAGATGATCGAGCAGGACCTGTACGACCTGCCCGTGCTGTCCTACCAGGAGCTGACCCAGGAGATCAACATCCAGCCGCTCGCGAGGATCGACCTGTGAGCGGAAGCCGACCCTGGAGCGATGCTCCTGAATTCATAGCTGCTACCGCTTGTCCAGCAAGCGGCAGGGCCCATTTTTGCTTCAAGTTCAACGCCCCGTCGGCGTTACACTTTGGCGATGCCCTCGTCCAGCGTGTCGGTCACGGCGAACAGGGTCAGGAAGCCGCTCATGTCGAACACCTCGCGCACCATGTCGCGCAGGCCCACGAGCACCAGCTTGCCCTTGCTGGTGCGCAGCTTCTTGCCCGCCAGCAGCACCACGCGCAGGCCGGCGGAGCTGATGTATTCCAGCGCCGAGAGGTCGAACACCAGGCGCTGGATGCCTGCGTCGAGTTGCTCGGTCACCACGCGTTCGAGCTCCGGCGAGCTGCTGCTGTCCAGACGGCCACGGGGACGCAGGATGAGGATGTCATTGCGGCGTTCCTGTTCGAGATTCATGGACGCAGTCCTTCGGGGGTGAGGGGTGGAGTGGGGGAGAAAACCGGAAAGGGCGCATTGTATGGGCCGCCCCGCCAACCCGCGCGGATTAATTGCCCGGCGCCTGCACGCCGTGCGGCGCGGGTGTCCGCCGCAGGGGGCGCACGATGAGCGCCGCGGCGGAACTGCGCATCCTGACCGGCCGGCACGCCGGCGCGCGCGCCCCCTTGGCGGGCGGCGAGCGCATGGGGGCGGACGACGGTTGCGACCTCATCCTGACCGACCTGGACCTGCCCTCCGACATGGGGGCCTGGGTACAGATTGCCATGGGACGCTGGTGGGTTCGCTCGTCGCCGCCCGAGGCGCAGGCACCGGCCGATGCCCCGCCGGCAGACCCCGCTTCCTCCTGGGTGTCCGAGCAGCCCTGGGGCGCGGTGGCCTACCTGGGGCAGGTGGCGATCACGGTCAGCGCGGCGGACGCTGCCTGGCAGGCCGTGCCGCACGGCCATGTGGAAGCTGCTGGTGCGGCTGCAACCGCTGACAAAACCGCCGCAGATACCACTTTGACGGCAGCCAGCGCCGGCTCGCCAACGCAGGCCTGCGGAACCGGCGACCCGGTGCTGGCCGTCATTCCACAGAACGACGCGGCCGATCCACAACACGGCCACAACCCGGCATCGGAGCCGGGAGGGCGTGCCGTGGACGCCACGGTGCGCACCGGTGCTGGCGTGGCCGCGGGCAGCGCGCCGGCCAAGGCGCGCCGCCGGTGGCAGCCGGCGTTGATCATCGGCCTGGCGCTGGCGGCATTGCTGCTGTCGGTGTTCTGGTCGTTGCTCAAGGGCCAGGGAGCCCAGCGTGCGGCCGAGGGCGCCCAGGCCTCCGAGGCCAATGCGGCGGCGGCCGGCGCCGAGCGCCAGCAGCGCCTGCTGCGGGACATCCAGCTGGCCATTGCCCGTGTGGACCCCGGCCTGCGCCTGCGCATCGAGGCGCTGCCCACGGGCGGCGCCCGGGTCAGCGGCTGGGTGGCAGACATCGCGCAGCTCGACCGTCTGGCCGAAGGGCTTGCCGGCATCCGCCCCGCGCCCGCGCTGGCGGTGCGCACGGCGTCCGATCTGATGGACGACCTGGTCGAAGCGGGCGGGCCGGACGCACAGGCCCTGCGGTTCGAGTTGCTGGGCGAAGGCCGCGTGCGCGCGCATGGCCTGGTCATGGCGCCGGCCGAGCGCGACAGGGTGCTGGCCCTGGTGCGTGCCCGCGTGCCCCCGGGCATCGAGATCGTGGACGGCCTGCGCGTGGCCTCCGCCCAGGGCGGCACGGTGCAGGAATGGCTGCGCACCGCAGGCTTTGCAGGGGCCGAGGCACGCTGGGATGGCGAGCAGATGGTGATCGGCCTGGACATCGGCGGCCAGGAGCGCGCAAGGCTCGAGTCCCTGCTGGCGCGGGCGGCCACGCCGCTCTCCGGCATACCCTTCGTGCTGCGCACCCGCGAGGTCGGACGTGCACCAGCCGTGGCCGCGGTGCCGGCGGTGCCCGCACACGCCAGCAAAGCGCCGCTGCCTTTCAGCATCCGCAGCGTGGTGGGCGGCGCGGTGCCTTACATCGTTCTGGGCGACGGCTCCAAGTTGCAACCCGGCGGTCGGCGTGCGGGTTGGCGCCTGGTGGCGGTGGAGTCCGACCGCATCGTGTTCGACGGACCGCGCTCCCTGGTGGTCCTGCGGTGAAGCTGCTGCTGCCCGATGCGCCCGCGGTCGCGCCCGACGAGCCGCTCAGCGAGCTGGAAGCCCGGCTGCGCGGCCCCGACGCAGACGCGGCCCGCCAGGATGCGCTGGCCCGCATCGCCGTGCTGGAGCATCGCATGCGCGCTGCGCTGGCCGAAGGCGTACCCCCGGCGGACTATCCCGCGCTGGCAGCAGTGCTGGACGCTTGCCAAGCGGCGCGTGAAGTGCTGACAATGGCGGTGCGCGCGCCCTGACAGGGCCACGCCGGCACCGTTATGCCTTTTTTCATCGTGTTCACCCTTTCTTGAATCAGGAGCTTTTCCATGCTGACGACCGGCGGTATCACCTTCAACTCCATCAACAACTCCATCTCGCAAGTCACCTCGCGCCGTGAAGCCGACCTGCAGAACACCATCAACAGCCTGGGCGACAGCCCCAGCACCGGTGAGCTGCTCGGCCTGCAACAGCAGGTGCAGCAGTGGACGATGTTCACGCAGATCCAGAGCACCATCGTCAAGGAAGTGTCCGAGGCGATGAAGGGCGTGATCCAGAAGGCTGCCTGACCGCGCACGCAGGGACACCGCCTTCAGGGCGCTGCCCCCGTGCTTCATTCAGGGCGCTGCCACTGCGTCAATGAATGCGCAGGGGCCGGGGCGACGGGCCCCGGGACGATTGCAGTTTCAGGGCTTCACGCCCGCTGGTGGAAGAAGGCCATCCCACCCTGAGCTTCCGCAGCCAACGACTGCGCCGCCGTGCCCTGCGGCTCTGTGCCCAGGAAGGTGGACCAATCCTGCGCATGGTCCACAAAGCGTTCCACGGCCTGCACAAACTCGGCAGGTGCGCCCGGCACCCGCTCATCGAAACGCTGCGTCAGCAGCACCGACGCCGGTTCGTTTTCATCCAGCGACAGCGTGGCGCCGCCGGTGCCCCGCCAGAACCGGTTGGCGCGCAGCATGGCGGCCATCACTTCCTCGCGGCGTGCGGAGGGCACGGCGCCCAGCACCGCAAAGCAGGTGAGTGCATGGGCTGCGGCGTCGTGCTGCAGGTGCACGGCGATCTGGTCGAACGCCAGGGTGCAAGCGCCCTGTGCATCGAGTTCGACCGGGAAAAGGCCTGCGGCTTGCCGCAAGGCATCGAACAGCGCACTGCGCGTTGCGGCGGTATCGGTCATGGCAATCTCTCGCTTTCTTGTCTTCAAGGGTGGTTTCGGTCGCCGGGTGGCGGGAGCGGCACGGCGTTGCTACAGCGCACGCACCGACACGAGTGCCGACAGGTAGGCATCGCGGTCGGCGGCCAGGTCGTCCAGCGACGCTGCGCGGCCGGGGTGGGTCCAGCCCCAGCGCTGCGGCTGGCTGCTGAAGGCATCGTCCACCAGCACCAGCGTGCGCCCCTCCGGCCAGCGGCCGTTGGCGCGGGCTGCGGCGGCACGCTCCTGCAGCAGGCGTGCCAGCGTGAATGCGCCTTCTACCGCCATGGCAGGCGTAGCGCCGGCCGTGCCTTCGCCGTCCCCCACGGGTGACCAGTCGCGCTGCATGAACAGCGCCACGTCCGGGCCTGCGCTGTAGCAGCGCAGCCGGGCATGCAGCCCGTTGCCGATGATGCCCAGCACCGCGTCACCGCGCACACTGCCGCCGCGCGCGGCCCAGGCCTGGAAGGCTTGCTCGGGGTCGAGGTCGGCCCACTGCGCAGCCACGCCGCTGGCGAACAGGTGCGGGGCCAGGGGCTCCATCGCCGGGAGTACGGCCTGTGCGAGCGGTGGCGTCGGCAGGCCGGCGCGGGCCAGCCAGCCAGAGGCCGCGGTGCTGGGGCGGGAGAGAAGACCGGAGAGCTTGTCCATGGTGCGTCCGAGGTGTAGGTAGTCCGGGTGGAATGTCGCGTGGCTGCTGGGTGCCAAGACCGCGGTGTCTGGGTGTCGGGGTGCCGGATGTGCGTCAGCGAACGCTGCGCGGGTCCAGCAGCGGTTGCTGGCGACTTGTGCGGACCTCGGCCAGGATGGACGATTCGCGCGCGACGTAGCTGACGTTGGAGATCTGTTCTTCCAGCGCCTGGATCTGCCGGTTGACCGCGGGGGTGCGCGGCTGCTGGCTGCGCAGCGTTTCGAGCTGGGTCAGGGCATCGGTGGTACCCATGCCCAGCAGGCTGCCAACGCGCTCGGAACCCCAATCTTCGGTGCGCTCGGCGACCTGGCCCTTGGCCTGCAGGTCGCGCACGTGCGTCTGAATGGCGCCGAGCCGGCTCTGCGCGGCCGCTTGCTCCCCGGGGGTGAAGCCCGGCCCCATCAGTTCGAGCATCTTGTCGGGCGTCATGGCCAGCAGCGCGGTGGCGGTCTTGGTGCTGACCACCTGGGGCAGCACGCAGCCCTTGAACGGCGGCGATTCGCCCGTGCGCGTGCGCATCGCCGCGGGGTTCACATCGTTGGGGTCGGTCAGCTGGTCGCCGAAGGCGATGTCGTTGTCGATGCCGATCACGCCGGTGACGCGGCCATCCGCGCCCTGCTGCACGATGTAGTTGTGGCCGTGGCGGTCCACCTGGCCGCACAGCGCATCGAGCCACTGCAAATCGGTGGTTTTCTCGCGCAGCACCGGGTCGGAGAAGTCGAACGCCACGAAGGCATCCTTCTCCTGCACCGTGATCTCGCCGTCCATGTTTTCCACTTCCATGGAGTTGATCAGCTGGAGGCCCCCTTCCACCAGCTTGCCGCCCACAAAGCCTTTTTCCCGTGCGTAGGCCGTGGCCAACTCGGGGCTCGCGCTCAGCTCGGCGCGCTTCTCGGGCGACAGCGTCACGACCACGTCACCCGACTTCAGGGGCGACAACCCTGGCGCGAAGGACATCACCAGTCCCATCCGCTGCTGGCCGTCCACCTCGTGCACGCCGATTTCGGCTTTGGGTGTGACGCCCATGCCCAGGTGCTGGTCCAGGCGGTGCACCGCCACGTTGCGCTGCTCCATCACGGGCCGATCGGTGTTGATGCCGGACGCCGAGACCGCATCGGGCTGCTCGCCCCCCGGCACGGAGGGCTTGAACACGCCGGTGAAACGCGTGCCGTCGCCCAGCTGGTAGTGGCCCTTGAACACCGTGTTGACCGCGCCGCTGCCCAGCTTCGTCAACCCACCGCCGGCTTCGGGGCTCCTGTCGAGGGTCTTGTCGTTGAAGGCCAGGCCCGCCGTCTCGGGGCGGATCGGCACACCGGTCTGCGCGTACTGCTGCGCCAGGCCCTCGGGCATCTTGAGCTTGATGGCCTGCACCAGCGACTCACCGTCGAGCGGCAGGCTGAACAGCCTCTCGACGCCCGCCTGCAGTTCGGCGGGGTTCATGCCGATGGCGCGCAGCGCGGTGGTCACGGCGTGGATGTCCTGCAGCGACAGCGGGGGCTTGTGCTGCGAGAACGCGCGCGCATCGGCAACGCTCAGGCCCTCGGGCATGCCTTCCCTGCCGATCTGATCGCGCAGCCCGTCAAGCTGCGCGCGCTGGGCCTGCACCTGGCCCTTGAGCTGGGCGATGTCGTCCCGGTGGCTGCGGCGCGAATTGCCTTGCGCATAGGCGTCGCAGGAGCGTTCGAGCTCGCCCAGCTCCTGCGACAGCTTGTGGATCTGCCCCTCGGCATAGGCCTTGCGGGATTCCGGGGTGGTCGGCGGTGCGGGCGGGCGGTCGTTGCCGGCAGCCTTGTGGAAGGACTCGAGCTTGTTCAGCACGTCCTTGTGGCCCGTGGATCGGTGCATCACCGTAATGCCGAACAGCTTCCAGTCGCGCTTGGGCTCGCCCACGGTGTCGCGCAGCGCAGTGGGCGTGGCCAGGGCCTCGCGGCGCAGCGCTGCGGGCGCCTGGGGCGCGGTGGAGACGGTGCGCTCCTGCAGAGGCCGTCCGCTCGTGGGTTGGGGCGTGGCGCGCAGCGCTTCGCCCAGTGCTGCGTGGGGCGGGGTGGCCAGGGCGGTCACGGTGTGGCCGCCGAGCTTTCCCTGTACCTCGCCGCTGCCTGTCGGTGCGGTGCCGGAGGTCCAGGTCGGAGCCGTCGTGGTGCCGGTCTGGATCGGGGAAAAGGACATGGCGGTTGCTCCTGGCGGTGCGGGGGATGGGGTGGGCGGCATCAGGGCCACGGGACTGCCGCCCGCGCCGAGGCGCGGGCGTTGCAAGGACTTGGTAACCCCGTCGTGCAAGAGGTTCCATCGCGCCTGGCCCAGGGCTGCGATGGATGGCGTTGCGCGCCTACTTCGCCGCTGCCTGCGTTTCCACGTTGATGACTTCCGCCACGTTGAGCAGCAGCATGGGCGGGTACAGGCCCAGGGCGTGCACCGTGCGCATGTTGATGAGCAGCGAGAAGCGCTGCAGCGTCGAGGCCGGAATGTCCTGGGTGCGTTTTTTCTCGACCAGGATCTGGCGCGCCATGGACCCGGCGTAGCGGCCGATGTTGGCGCCGTTCGAGAACAGCCCGAACATGCAGCCCGACTGCCGCACGATGCTCTCGGTGGCGCAGAAGGTCGGCAGCTTGTTCTCCAGTGCTGCGGTGGTGACGGCGTCGCGGTGCGTGAACGCCAGGAAGGTGATGGGGCCCACGTAAAGCAGGTCGGCACCGCGCTCCGCCAGGCTCTTGACCTGCGCGGCGATCTGCCCCGGGTCCGGCGCGCCGGTGGGCAGCAGGGGCAGGGCGGCCTCGACGACTTCGAAGTTCTGCGTCTTGGCCAGGTCCTTGAGCCGGTCGCGGATGAGCGCCGAATTGGGCTCCACCGGGTTGTGCAGGTAGCCCAGCTTGGCAAACGGCCGGTAGGCGCGGATCGCGTTGAGCTGCACCGGCAGGGGCGCCACGTGGCTCACGCCCGTCACATTGCGCGCGGGATGCTCCAGCGCGGGGAGCAAGCCGGCGCCTACCGGATCGGTCACTTCCGTGAAGACGATCGGGATGTCGCGGATCGGGTTGCCGGCGTTGGGCTGGTCGTGGCGGCCCGCCAGCGCCAGGGACGTGGGCGTGCCCCACACGTAGATCAGGTCCGGGTTGGCTGCGCGCACCCGGCTGCGCAGGTCGGCGATGTCGTCGGCCTTGCCCGAGTAGCGGATGTTGACGTAGCGCACCGGCACGTCCTGGCGCTGCAGGTAGCTGGTGAACCCGGCCTCGATGTTCTGCTCGTCGCGCGGCAGCACCATGGCCACGGTGTAGCGTGCGGTGGCCGCAGCCACGGCCGCTGCCGCACCGCTGGACGGCGTGGCGGGAGCGGGCTGCTGGGCGTGCGCAGCGGCTGCGCAGAGGATCGATGCGGCCGCCAGGGCCCGGAGTGCGGTGTAAATACGGGGCATGAATGTCTCCTGTGCTCAGGGCGGGCGTTACGCTGCCGCGCCGGCGCGCGGTACGCGCAGGCCGGCCAGCAGTCCCAGGGTGGCAACGGTCAGCAAGATGCCGACCGCGACGACCGCCCCGGCAAAACCGAAGGCCGTGACCGCAATGGCCGTCACAAAAGGGGCGACGATGCTGCCGGCCCGCTCGATGAGGCGGAACGCCGCCAGCGCCTGCTCGGGCGTGGCCGTGGCCTGGCCGTCGGGCTGGTGTTCGAACACCTCGGTGGTCAATGCGATCTGCGGCGACGACTGGAACGCCTGACCGAAGCCCAGCAAGGCGCAGCAGGCCGCCATCCCCCAGACACCGCCGAGCGCCGGCAGCGACAGGCAGGCCAGTACGCTCAGCACGCCGCCGAGCACGATGAAGGGCTTGCGCTGCCCGAGCAGGTCGGACCAGTGCGCCACCAGCGTGGCCGTGGACGCAAAGCACAGAAAGTACAGCAGCAGCACACGGCCCGCCACCGCAGGCTGCTGCTGCAGCTCGCTCATGTACAGCGGCACCACCACCGACAACACGGTCACGGCCACCAGGCGGCCGGGCAGGGCGGAGCCCAGGATCACGCACACCGCGCGGGGCTCGCGCAGCACGGCCCAGTAGCCGCGCCAGCCGCCCGTGGTGGCCAGTCCCCTCTGTGCGGCCTGCGCGCCCATCGTGGCGCGGTCGAGCGACAGGCGCATCGCGGCCACCAGGGCGGCGGCCATGCATAGCGCGCAGGTCACGAAGCCCGCCACATCGCCGGCACGCGCCGCGATCATTCCGCCGAACGGGGGGCCCACGATGCCGGCCGCCACGATGGCGGCGGCCACTTCGGCGAGCCCGCGCGCGCGCTGCTTGGGCGGCGTGATGCGCACGATGGCGGTCTGCACCAGGATCAGCGCCAGCCCGTAGGCCGCGCCGCCCGTGGCGCGCAGCGCAATGAGCGTCCAGGCGTCCTTGGCCCAGGACGTGGCGGCCAGCGCGAACATGCCGACCAGGGCCGAGAGCATCAGGCTCCAGCGCAGGTCAAAGCGCTTGGCCAGCGCCGGGCCCAGGGGCTGCGCCAGCGCCAGCGTGGTCATGAACGCGGCGACGGGCAGGCCGGCCACCATGGTGGGCGACAGGGCCATGTCGAAGGGACGCACTTCGCTGGCGAACACCGTGAAGAACGGGCGCAGAAGCTCCTCGGACAGCGCGACCAGAAAGACCGTGAGGCGCAGCAGCGTCAGTTGCGAGGCGACGGCGGCGGGCACCACCGTGGCCTCGGTGCGCTCGCCCTGCGGTTGGCCGGCGGCCTCCAGCAACTGTGCGCGGCACTCCGCCGCGTCCCGGTCGTGGGCCTCGGCCGCGTCGCGCGCCACCGCGTGCCGGCGCTGCCAGCGGCGTTGCACGCGCTGCCAGCCGCGGGCCTGGGCATAGGCAGCCAGCGGGTACAGCAGCGACTTGCGCCACAGGCCGCGCGACAGCTCGCGCACCAGCACCGCGGCGATCACCAGGGCCAGCACCAGGTCGAGCAGCATGCCGCCCAGTTGGCGGTTCACGTAGTCGGCCGGATAGCCCACCACGACCTGGCCGCCGTCCTGCGTGACCTTCACGAGGCGCTGGGAAAAATCCGTTTCGCTCTCGCGCTGCTGGGTGGCGGGCACATCGCCGCCCCAGGTGGTGTGGGTGGCGGCAGCCTCGCCCTGGCGCAGGGCCAGGTAGCTCAGCTCGGGCGCTTCGGCCAGCTGCTTCTTGAAGAGTTCATCCATGCCGTTCAGGCTGCTCCAGGGCACGCCCGCCGCGAGCGCGCGCGCCACCTGGCCGGACAGGGTGCGGCCCACGGCGTCCGCGTTGGCCTGGATCTGTTCGGTGACGAAGGGGCGCGCCGCTTCGCGTGCGATCCACACCATGGTGGACGGTGCCGCCACGCCCGCCAGCAGCAGCGCGAGCCACAGCCCCTTGCCATAGCCGTGGGTGCGGGGGGCGGCTGAACGGTCCGCACGGTCCGCGCCTGCGGCGCGGTTGCCCTCGGGGCGGCGGCGCTGCAACGACTCGATCACGCGGGTGCCCCAGCGTATCAGCGCCCACCAGGTCAGGAACAGCGTGCCGGCGATCAGGGGCAGCGCCTTGAGCACCATGCTGGTAGCCGCTTCGTGCGCCTGTGCCCGGGCGATGGCCGGGTCCACGGCCGCCCAGATGGTGGCAGCGGGGGCGCCGGTCGAGTCGAACATCGCCGTGCCCACGAACACGCCACGCCCGGTGGTGCGCACGCTGGGCGGGTGATCTGGCCCGCCGCTGCGCAGCGGCGCGTTCCAGCGCCCGTCGACGGCGGTGCGCCATGCCTCGTCGCCGGCCTGGGCCACCGGATCGCCGCGGTCCGTGTCCACGAAGACTGCGCGCAGCGCCTTGTCTTCGGACTGCATGCGCTGCAGCCGATCCACCAGCGATGTCTGGTCGGCCACGGCCACGCCGAACTGCATGCCGCGCTCGGCCTCGTCCGCCACCTGCTGCAAAAGCCGCACCACGCGGTCCTGCGACAGCTGCGTGAGCAACTGCTCGGTACGCCAGGCGATGAGCACCAGCGAGAGCCCGAACAGCGCCAGCGAGAAGATCGCCGCGAACACCAGCGACTCGCGGCGAAGGCGCGGGCGCAGCGCCGTGAGGTCGATGGACGCGGCGGTGCCGTGCGCGGCGGCTTCGGTGGTGGTGCTGTCACTCATGAGAAATACCCTTTGCCTTGGCTGCGCTGCGCCGGCTTGCTTTGCAACAGTCCCGTTGTCGTGCAAACTCGCACGCTGCTGTCGGAGTCTCTGGTTTGCTGTCGTCGATTCAACATACGCCCCCGTCCCTGTCGCCGGATGCCGCCTTCGCGCATCTTCCGGATCTGAGTGCCCACATCCTGCTGCCCAACGACTTTGCGGCGTGGAGCGCACTGCGCGACCGGGTGATCGCCGACCTGCCCAACCCTGACTTCTACGTGCGCGAGGACGACGAGCAGCTGTTCTTCGAGGCCCACACGCAGCCCCTGGGCGAGACCATCGGGGTGTTTGCCCACGGCGCGCTGGTCGCCTATGCGATGGTGGGCTTCCCCGACGCGGATTCGCCTGACAACCTGGGGGCCGTGATCGGCCTCGAACCCGCCCTGCATGGCAAGGTCACCCATCTGTCGAGCTGCATGGTGCTGCCCGAATGGCGCGGCCGCAGGCTGCAGCGCACGCTGCTGGCCGCGCGGCTGGCGCTGGCCCATGCGCGCGGCCGTCCGCTGTGCATGGCGATGGTGTCGCTGCTCAATCACAGCAGCCGCCACAACCTGCTGCGCCAGGGCTTGCACATCGCCTGGACGGGCGTCATCGACGGGCTTGAGCGCCATGTGGCGATGATCGACCTGCAGCACGGCCTGCATTTCGACATGGGCGACGAGAAGCTCTTGCAAAGCGATGATTTCGGCGCCTTGCAGGCGGCCTGCGCGGCCGGCTACACCGGCATCGGCGAAGTGCGCGACGACGCGGGCGTGCGGCTGCGGTACGTGCGGCACCTGCATCACGACCGCGCTCCCTGGTAGGTGATGGCCACCACGGTGATGTCGTCGGCCTGCGCGGCCCCGGCCTCGAACGCGCGCACCGCCTGAACCACGCGCTGCGGCACGCCGGCCGCATGGCCCTTGTGCACCGGGTCGGCGCCCACGGCCTCCATGGCATCGAGCAGCGCCTGGTCGCCGAACAGGACGCCCTCGGCGTTGTTGGCCTCGGTCACGCCGTCGGTGTAGAGCAGCAGGGTCTCGCCCGGCGACAGCATGACCTCGCCTTCGTTGTATTCCTGTCCTTCGAGCACGGCCAGCGCCATGTTGGAGCCGCGCTCGAAGAAGGTCGCCTTGCCCTCCCGCAGCCGGATGGGCGGGTTGTGGCCGGCGTTCACGTAGGTCAGCCGCCCGCTGCGCAGGTGCAGCACGCCGTAGAACACGGTGACGAACATCATCTGGTCGTTCTCGGCGCACAGCTGGTCGTTCAGCGCGGCGATGGTCGCGCCCGGAAAGCGCAGGAACAGCGCGTTGCTCTTGAGCAGCGTGCGCGAGATCGCCATGAAGAACGCGGCCGGAACGCCCTTGCCCGAAACGTCGGCGACCACGATGGCCAGGTGCTCGTCGTCGATGGGGAAGTAGTCGTAGAAGTCGCCGCCCACCTCCTTGGCAGGGATCATGGTGGCGGCGATCTCGATCTCGCCCACGTCGGGGGCCGAGCGCGGCAGGATCGACAGCTGCATCTGGCGCGCGATCTCGAGCTCCTGCTGCAGGCTGGCGAGCATGGCCTGTGTCTGCACCGCGGCCTGCAGCTCGCGCAGCAGCTTGAGCAGGCGGCTTTGCTGGGTGCTCACCAGGCCCGACATGCGCCCGAGGATCCCGGCGAGTTCGGCCAGCTGGTTGGTGCCGCTTTGCACGGTCTCGGCAACGGGCACCGGGATCTCGGCGCGCGTGGCCAGCGACGCCAGGATCTCCTCGCGGGACGCCGGGTCCAGGCTCTCGGCCAGCGAGCGCAGCTGGTCGCGGATCAGGCGCTCCTGCTGGTGGCGGATGCGGATGCGCTCCTGCCGCAGGGTTTCCAGGTTGAGCAGTTCCGAGCGGATGGCCACCACGCCGCGGGCGATGGCGCCGGACTCGTCCTCGGCCTCCTCCTCGCCGTCGTCCAGCGACGCGTCGGTGGCGCCGCTGGCCAGCGCCTTGAGCACGCCCACGGACCGCGTCAGCGGCTCCATCGCGTGCTGCATGTAGGCGGCCAGGCCCATCACCACCAGGGCCGCGAAAAGCAGTGCGCCGCCGGCTGCCGCCCAGTTGAAGAACTTGTCGGACCGGTACTGCGCGGTGACGTCCTGCACCCACACCAGCGCGCCCACCACGCGTTTGTCGGGGTTCACCACCGGCTGGCTGACCAGCTGCAGGGCGCCCTGGCTGCTGGCCGAGGTGCTGGACAGCGGCAGGATCAGCGCCTGCGAAGAGCGCACGGGCACCACCGCGCCGGTGGCCGCCAGGTTGCCCGGCTGGGTGCCCAGCGTTTCCTTGCCGCGCATGTTCACGATGAAGATGTCGCCGCCCAGATAGGCTGCCAATTCGGGCAGGCGCTGCGCCACGTCCTGCCCGATGGCCAGCGCGCCGCCGTCGAAGCCGCGCACCAGCACCCAGTCGTACTGGCGCGGGGCCACCTGGCTCAGGCCGCGCACGCCCGAGGGCGATTCCAGCGCCGCCTTCACCCAGCCGGATTCGGCCAGCGGCTGCGGGTCGAACCCGGGCTCGGTGGTGGAGATGAGCGCACCGCCAGGCCCCAGGATGTCGATGCGCAGGCCTGGCGCCTGGCGCACGGCATGGGCCAGCAGGGTGTCGATGCGCTGCTGCGCACCCGGTGCCTGCAGGTTGCGGAACGACGGGTCTTCCAGCAGCTTGCGCGCGAGCGCGTCCTGGCGGTCCAGGCTCTCGTTCTGGAGCTTGTCCCAGGCGATCCGCTGGCCCTGCAAAAGAGCCTCGTTGTAACGCTGCGCCCAGCGCTGCTCGCCTAGCCAGCCCATCATGCCCAGGGCGGTCACCAGCAGTGCCATCGCCAACAGCAGGATGAACATGATGCGCCGCTTAAGCTGCATCGCTGTCCTTTCGTGTCGGCTGCCAGGGCTGCGGACGGGGTTGCGCCCACCAGCTGACCCCGACGGCCAGCGTGGCGACGAGCAAAAGGCTGGTGGTGGGCAGGCCCGCTGCCGCGATGCCGCCCGCCAGCAGTGCGCCGAGGGCCGTGCCCAGCAGCGTGGCGGACGCGGGGGTGTGGTGGGTGCGCTGGGTCGATGTCACCGCATGGCCCAGCAGGTAGGCCGTGAGCAGGGCCGCCACCGACAGGGCCGCGATCTGCCAGGCGCCGGCGCCTGGCAGCGCAAGGGCGAGGGCATTCACCAGGGCCGCCATGGCCAGCGCGGCGCCGGTGTGGCGGCGCCTGCGCAGCGGATCGAGCAGGCCCCCCAGCAGGCCGACCCCGAGCGCGCTGGCCACGGCTGCCTGCGCCAGGCCGTGCGGCACGGCGGTGGCGGACATCCACCCGGCCACCATGAGCAGGCCCGATGCCGCAGCGATGCAGGCCGTCACGCTGACGGCGCGCAGCCCCGACCGGGCCGCGGCGGCTGCCTGGGCCTGGGCGCGCGCGCCGACGCGGTGGCGCCAGGGGCTGCGCGGCTCGTTCCAGCGCAACAGCAGGAAGCTGGCACACAGCAGCGGCAGCGTCAGTGCCAGCCCGCCGTAGAGCCCGCCCAGCGCGGTGAACGCCACCGAGCCCAGTGCCGGGCCGAGCCAGACGGTGGCGCCCACCCAGGCGCCCATCGCCGCCTTGGGCCAGCGGGGCATGGCGTGCTTGAAATCCTGGCGGCGCGGCACCTGCTCGACCGTCATGCAGGCGGCCAGCGCCGCACCCGCGAAGCCGCCGCACCACAGCGCGACACCGGGCAGCCATTGCAGGGGGGTGTAGCCGGTCCACGCGCCCGAGGCCAGCACGAGGGCGAGCCCCGCCAGTCCGGCGCAGGCCGAGAACAGCACCGACAGCACCGGCCAGCGCCGGCCCTGCGTGACCCAGGCGGCGAGGGCGGCCGAGACGATGAACGCGGCCGGCAGCAGGGCCAGTTGGAGGGGCGGCAGGTCGGCCACCGCGTTCGATGCGGAGGTGGCCAGCGCGAGCAGCGCCACGGCGCCCAGCGTGATCAGCAGGCTGGCCCAGAAGGACTGCGCCTCGGCGGCCACGACGCGGACCTGCGTGAGGCCGTGTTCGGCAAAACGGTGGGTGCCCTGGGCCTCGGCCAGCAGCATGTCCAGGTACTCGCGCCGCTGGGCCTGGGGCTCGGTCTGGCGCAGCGACGAGATCAGCCGGCGCACGCGCGTCAGTGTTTCGTGCACGCCGCGCACGGCGTGGCCCAGTTGCTGCGCCCGCAGGTCAAACCCGCGCCGGTGCGGCAGCACCATGGACCGGTCGTAGCGCCCGCTCGCAATGGCGCGCATGGCCAGCCGCACCGCATGGTTGCGCAGCTTCACGCCCTGCGCTTCCGAGAAGCGCGCGGCCAGGAAGGCCAGCGCGGCCAGCAGCAGCACCGCCGGCAGCAGCAGGGTGGCGGCCGAGCGCGCAAACGGACCTGCGCCGGTTTCCTGCAGCGCCAGGCGGACGGTGCCGCGGGGCTCGCCGCGCACGGTGATGGGGGCGTCTGCCACGGTGCCCGTGGCCACCTTGGTGGCGCGCTCGCGCTCCACGAACCACAGCACCTTGCCGGGCCCCTGCAGGAGGGCGATGGACTGGATCTCGGCATGGGCGCCCAGGCGCTGGTTGAAGAGCGCTTCCACGCCCACCAGGCCCTCCAGGGGAATGCCGATGTCCAGCGCATGGCCGATGCGCTGGCTCAGCGAGTCGGCCATGAGCTGGGCGCGCACGCGCTCGCTTTCCTGCCGCATGCCGCGCA
This sequence comes from Acidovorax sp. LjRoot117, assembly GCF_964252695.1. Classification (NCBI taxonomy): domain Bacteria; kingdom Pseudomonadati; phylum Pseudomonadota; class Betaproteobacteria; order Burkholderiales; family Comamonadaceae; genus Acidovorax; species Acidovorax sp. LjRoot117. The sequence goes on from NZ_CAXUPO020000006.1 coordinate 78,999, forward strand.
GCTGTTCGTAGGTGTTCCAGGCCAGGGCGGCCGCGGCGGCCAGCAGCAGCGCCAGGGCGATGCAGCCCAGGCGCAGTGCCGCATTGGGACGGCGGGGCCGGCGGTGGCTGCTCATTCCAGGCGCTCGCTTTCGTCCAGCCGCGCCAGGCAGTCGTCCATGCGCGCGCGCACCGCGGCGGCCTCGGCCAGCGACTGGGCCATGCGGCCGTTGCGTTCGTAGGCCAGCCGGCGGTACTGCGGCGCCAGCGCCCAGCGCGCGGCCAGCCAGCCGATCACCACCACCAGCACGAAGATCGCCAGGGTGGTGAGCAGGATGGGGCTGAGCAGCTTGTCGCGCAGCGATCCGCCGTCCACCCACTGCAGGGCCGGCGCGGGTGCCGCGTAGCTGGTGCTGATGTGCCCCACCACTTCGCCGAAGGCGTTGTGCAGGGGCAGCCCCATGACGGCCTCGGTGCCGATCAGCGCCGTCCAGGTGCGGTCGCCGCGGGCGCCGGCCTCGGCCGCCTGCGCGACCCGGGGGTGCAGCGGCTCGCCGATGGCGCCGCGGTCCGTGCTGAAGAGCGCGATGCCCGCCCGGTCGACCACGTCGATGGCGTGCAGCTGCCTGTCGCTGCCCAGGGCCTTTTCCAGGCGCGACGGCATCGCGCGGTGGTCAGGGAGGTCCAGGCCCAGCGCCAGGTCGCCTTCGATCGACTCCTGCAGGCCCGCCAGCGTGAGCGAGAGCCGCGCGCGCTGGATGCCTTGCTCTTCCTGGGTGCGGATGTTCAGCAGCAGGAAGGCGATCAGCACGACGCCGGCCAGCACGATCAGCAGCCACAGCCCGGCCAGTTCCCACAGCGCTGCAAAGCCAGGCCGGGGGCCCATGGCCGGGGTGGCGGGCGCGGCAGATCCGGGCTGCGGCGTGGCCTTGGCGGGTGAAAAGGCAGCTCCGCTCATGCCACAATGCGCCGACGCGTGTGCAGGCCGAGAGAGCGGCGGTGCGCATCGATGTCCACGGCCCTTTCGAGCGCATGCTGTCTATGAACCCTCCGGCTGAACTGCACTGCACCCTGTCCGGTACCGTCGCGGAGCTCCCAGCGTTCTTCGAGCGCATGGAGGATTGGGCCATGGAGCACGGGGCTCCCCTGCCGCTGGCGTCTTCTTTCGGACTGATGCTGGACGAGTTGCTCACCAACGTCGCCACCCACGGATACGGCGGTCAGGGCGGCCCGGTGACGGTGCAGCTGGTGTTCACCGCGCCCCGCACCCTGAGCGCCATCGTGCGCGACGAAGGCCCTGCTTTTGATCCCACCACGCTGGTGGCTGCCGATATCGAGGCGTCGCTCGAGGACAGGCATATCGGTGGGCTGGGTGTGCATTTCGTCAAGAAGTTGGCGGATCGTTTCGTTTACCGCCGGGACGGCGCCGTCAACGAAATCGCGGTGTCTCGCACTTGGACGCCTGGCGGCGCATCGGGCGAAGGTATGTAGCAAAGTGTACAGGCGTATCATTGCCTGTGACCAGCGCTGTATGCGCTGCCTGGGCCGCGTTCGCGCCCGGGTGTATCCACCTCCCCCCATCCCGCCTCTTTCGACCGCCAGCCTGCTGCCATGTCCGACAGCCACGTGTCTCCTCTGATCGCTGCATTGGGCGAAGCCATCGGCATTCCGGCGCTGCGGGCCGATGCGCAGGGGTGCTGCCGGCTCCTCTTCGATGGCGACCGTGCGGTGGAGTTGCGGTGCGCCCCGGCGCAGGGGCGCTGGGTGCTGTCCTGTGCATTGCGCGGGCAGCGTGTGGACACGGCGGGCATGCAGGTGCTGATGCAGGGAAACCACATGGGGGCCGGCTTTGGCGGCGGCTGGTCGGGCGTGGATGCCCAGGGGCTGGCTGTGGTGCATTTGCCACTGGCCCTGCCCGAGGCGTCGGCCAGCGCGATGCTCAACGCCATCGAACTGCTGCTCAACCACGTGGAGCGCTGGGAGCGGCGCCTGCTGGAAGCCGTGCCCGCATCGCCAGGCTCGCGCATGGCCGAGTGGGCGCAGCGCATCTGATCTGATCTGGCGGCCACACACCGCCTGCGCAAAGGGGCCGGCGCGTTCGCTGCCGGCTGCGGCGGGCCTTGTGCCTGATCGCCTCGCCCCTTGCTAACCCCCGCTACCGATGACCGGCCGGTCCGGCAGCTCATTGCCAGGCCGATGGCCCGTGGCCTGTGCGCTGCCTGCGGGAAAGTGCGCTTGCAGCAGGGCTGACACTTCGGAAATCGCGCGGGTCAGGCCTTCCTCGTGGCGCCCTGCGCGGAACGCGTCGCCCATCGCGGCCACCATGCGCTGCCAGGTGTCGGCCGGCACGGCACCCGCCAGGCCGCGGTCGGCCACGATTTCGATGGCGTGTTCGGCCTGCAGCAGGTAGATCAGCACGCCGTTGTTGCCTGCGGTGTCCCACACGTGCAGCTTGCCGAACTGGGCCACCGCACGCTCCCTGGCGCTGGCGCCGCGCCACAGGTACGACAGCGGCAACCCCGCCTCCACGCAGATGCGGATCTGCCCGGTGTGCAGCCGCTCGCTGGCGGTGACGCGCTCGGTGAGCCGCGCGAGCACATCGGCAGGGAAGGTCCGCTGCAGCGCGCCATCGGCCCAGCGGTGGCGGGCCAGGCGCAGGCAGCGGTGCCACAGGGTCAGAGGGTGTGCCGCCATGTTCACCAGCCTCCCGACGCGCCGCCGCCGCCAAAATTGCCGCCGCCGCCCGAGCTGAAGCCGCCGCCCCCGGAGCCGAAACCACCTCCGCCGCCACGGCTGCCGCCGCTGCCTCCCCAGTGGCCCCCGCCCGCACCCCAGCCGCCGGCGCTGCCGCCCTGGATCACCGGGCCGCTGCGGCCGCCGAAGAGCCAGGTGTAGAGCAGGGCGATCAGGCCGGCGCCTCCCGCCAGCAGCAGGCTGGAGGTGATGAGAAAGGCTATGGCGCCCACCCCGCCGCCCATGAGCAGCCCGCCCATCCGCCCGCCCAGCAGGCTGCGCGCGAGCGGGCCCGCGACGATCACGCCGAAGAACAGGAAGATGGCGAGGTCCGCCCAGTCGAATCCGCTGCCGCCGCCGGTAGCGCGGCTGCGAGGGTCGGACTCGCTGCCTTGCGCCGGGGCGGGCAGGGCCTCGCCAGCGATGCGTGCGCTCAGTGCGGCCACCGCGTCAGTCAGGCCGCCGGCGTAGTCGCCCTGCTGGAACTTCGGCTTCATGGTGCCGTCGATGATGCGCGCGGCGGCGATGTCGGGGATGGCGCCTTCCAATGTCTTGGCGACCTCGATGCGCATCCTGCGGTCGTTCTTGGCCACGACCACCAGCACGCCGTCGCCCACCTCGCGGCGGCCGATCTTCCACACGTTGGCGACGCGGTTGGCGTACGCGGCGATGTCTTCGGGCGCGGTGCTCGCCACCATCAGCACCACCACCTGCGCGCCGCGGGTGCGCTCCAGCGCCTGGAGCTGCGCGTCCAGCGCGGCAGCGTCGTCGGTGCTGAGCGTGCCGGTCTGGTCGATCACGGCGCGGGTCAGGGCGGGCACGGGCTGCAGGCCCTTGTCAGCCTGGGCCCAGGCGCTCGATGTTGCTATTAAAAATATAGCTGCTAGCGCCCGCCAGATGCGCGGTAGAGGCATTTTTGGGTCCAAGTGAGGGGCTGTGTCGGCGCGCAGGCCTCAGCGCTTGGGTTGTGATGCCGAGAAGTCCACCGTGGGCGGTGCGGAGATCTGCGCCTCGTTGGCGACCGTGAAGGTGGGCTTGGGCGCGTAGCTGAACGCCTTGGCCGTGAGGTTGGTGGGGAAGCTGCGCGCGAGCACGTTGTAGTTCTGCACGGTCTCGATGTAGCGGTTGCGCGCCACGGTGATGCGGTTCTCGGTGCCTTCCAGCGTCACGCGCAGGTCGCGAAAGCCCTGGTTGGCCTGCAGCGTGGGGTAGCGCTCGGACACGGCCATCAGCCGCGACAGCGCGCCCGACAGCTCGCCCTGCGCCTGCTGGAACCTGCTGAACGCCTCGGGGTTGTTCAGCGTCTCGGGCGTGACCTGGATCGACGTCGCCTTGGCGCGGGCCTCGACCACGCGGGTGAGGGTTTCCTGCTCGAAATTGGCTTCGCCCTTGACGGTGGCGACGATGTTGGGCACCAGGTCGGCGCGGCGCTGGTACTGGTTCAAGACCTCGCTCCAGGCGGCCTTGGACTGCTCGTCCAGCCGCTGGAAGTCGTTGTAGCCGCAGCCGCTGAGCGCCAGCACGGCCGCCAGCAGGGCAAAAAAGCGTTTCGTCATCATCATGATGGTCAGCACCGGGTGAAAATGGAAAGCCGGATATCGGGTGGGTGCGCCGCCGCTGCAAGGGCCGGCTGCGCGGGCGCCGGGCGGATGTGCGCCGCCGCCGCGCTGCCCGCGAACTGCCCGCCACCGTGCACGGCTTTGGGCAATGACCGCACAATAGCAGCCTGCGCGCAGCCCGCCCATGGGCACAGCGCGCCAGCCGCCCTCAGACTCCTCCTACGCCACACCGACCCCCATGCCCCGCCCCAGCGCCGCCACCCTCGGAGGATCCTCGGATGACACCGAGGCCGCTTTCTATGAAGCCCTGCAGCGCGGCGACATCGAACTGCTGATGTCCTGCTGGTCGGAAGACGACGACATCGTCTGCGTGCACCCCGGGGGGCCCCGGCTCATGGGCGCCGGTGCGATCCGCGCCGCTTTCGAAGCCATGTTCGCGCATGGCACGGTGCGGGCCCGGCCGGTGCAGGTGCACCGGGTGGTGGCCTTGTCCAGCGCCGTGCACAGCGTGGCCGAACATGTCGAGGTGATGCTGCCCGACGGCCTGCACCAGGCGGTGGTGCTGGCCACCAATGTCTATCACAAGACCCCGGAGGGCTGGCGCATGGTGGCCCACCACGCGAGCGCCGGCACCGCGCCCGACGCGCAGGGGGTCGATGCCCAGCGCCCGGTGCTGCATTGAGCGGGACGGACGGCCCTGGATGGATGCAGCTGTTTTTGCGGCCTGCCGCTGGATGAATAAGCGCCGATAGCTATGAAATATATAGCGCCACGCTGGCTGCCGGGTGGGCAGCTGCAGACCATCTGGCCTGCCCTCTACTCCCGCCGCGCGTTCGGCCCCAAGCCCCAGTACCGCCGCGAGCGCTGGGACACGCCGGACGGAGACTTCATCGACGTGGACTTTCTGGTGGACGGCAGCCCAGGCACCGGCACCGGCTCCGGTACACCGGCGCCGCAGCCCCTGCTGGTGGTGTTCCACGGCCTGGAAGGTTCGTCGCGCAGCCACTACTGCGAAGCGTTCGCTGACTTCGCGCGCGAGCACGGCTGGGCCTGCGCCTTGCCGCATTTTCGGGGCTGCAGCGGCGAGATCAACCGCGCCCCGCGGGCCTACCATTCCGGCGACCATGCCGAGATCGGCTGGATCCTGCAGCGCCTGCGCGCAGCACACACCGGGCCGCTGGTGGCGGTGGGGGTGTCGCTCGGGGGCAATGCGTTGCTGCGCTGGGCCGCCGAGGTGGGCGAGGACGCCGCGCGCAGCGTGGACGCGGTCGCGGCCGTGTGCTCGCCCATCGACCTGGCGGCCGGCGGGCACGCCATCGGGCGCGGCTTCAACCGGCAGGTCTACACCCGCATGTTCATGCGCACCCTGGTGCCCAAGGCGCTGCAGAAGCTGGCGCAGCACCCGGGCCTGTTCGACCGGCAGGCACTGCTGGCCGCGCGCGACCTGTACGCCTTCGACAACGTGTTCACCGCGCCCGTGCACGGCTTTCGCAACACCGAGGACTACTGGCTGCGGGCGTCGTCCAAGCCGATGCTGCACCGCATCCGCGTGCCGGCGCTGGTGGTCAATGCGCGCAACGACCCCTTCGTGCCCGCGGCCAGCCTGCCGCAGGCGCACGAGGTGGGCCGGTGCGTGACCTTGTGGCAACCCCCGCACGGCGGCCACGTGGGCTTTGCGCAGGGGCGGCTGCCCGGCAATGTGCGCGGCATGCCCGATGCCGTGGGCGGCTGGCTGGCGAATCAGGCTGACATCGGCGGCTGGACAGGCGCCGCACAATCGCCCCATGGATGACATCGTCAAGCAAGCCATTGCCAAATGGCCCAACGTACCCCACTGTTACGGCTGGCTGGGCCTGGATGCGCGGGGCCGGTGGTACCTGCGCGACGACGCGGTGCAGGCCGCAGGCCCCTTCCCCGAAGCCAAGGGCTCGCTGCTACAGCACGAAAAGCTGATCGAGTTCATCGAGCGCAACTACGAGGCCGACGGCCAAGGGCAGTGGTTCTTTCAGAACGGGCCGCAGCGGGTGTACGTCGAGCTCGAGGCCACGCCCATCGTCTGGCGCATCCAGCGGGACCTGTCGCTGGTCTCGCACACCGGGCAGGCCGCCACGGCGCTCGATTGCCTGCTGGACGAAGAGGGCCGGGTCTACCTGACTGCGGCCCAGGGCCTGGGCCTGGTGCACACCCTGGACGTGTTGCTCGCGTCCGAAGCGGTGGAGCGGGGGCTGTGGTCCCCACGCGAGGTGCGGGCCGCCGATCTGGCCACGCAGTATGGCTACATCCAGAGCCCTCGGGCGCTCTGGGTCGCCAGCGGCGGCGGGGCGGCTGCAGCAGCGCCGGTCTGATGCGGCGGCGGTCTGATGCGGCGGCGGGTCCCGATGTTGAGAGAAGTGAGGCCGGCGCACACCGCGCGGGCATGAAAAAGCCGACCTCAGTGGGTCGGCTTTCTTCGGCAGGGTTGGCGCCGTGACGGCGTAATTGCATCAGGACCAAGGAACCATGCGCCCTTCAGCCCCATGGCCGCAGCGTGGTGCCGCAGCCACAGTGCGCGGGCTGCAAGGCCCGCGAAGGATCACTGCGATGCAGCCGAGGCAGGTGCTGCAGCGGCAGAGGCATCCGCGGCAGGTGCTGCAGCGGCAGAGGCATCCGCGGCAGGTGATGATGCACCGGCAGCCGCCGGAGCGGCAGGCTCTGCAAACTTGGCGCCCGCGGCGTTGGCCATGTAGGCCACGGCGCGCGCGATTTCGGTGTCGTTGAAGTCGCCGCCACCCTGCGGCGCCATGGCACCCTTGCCCTTCAAGGCCGAATGCACCAGGGCATCGAAGCCGGTCTTGATGCGTTCTGCCCAGGCTGCGGCATCGGCCAGCTTGGGAGCCCCGGCCGCACCCGTGGCGTGGCAGGCAGCGCACTGGCCCTTGAAGACTGCTTCACCCGTCGCCAGAGGGCGGTTGGCATCGCGCACCTCGACCATGCCCACCTTCTGGATCCGCTCGGCAATGGACTTTTCAGGGTTGGCCGCACCAGCAGCGGGTTTGTCGGCCGATGTGACGTACATGACCAGGCCGATGATGGCAAAGATAGGAACCACAAACGAGAAAAAACTCGCCAGCAGCAGTTGCTTGGGGCTCTTGATGGGGCCGGTGTGCGCTTCTTCGTGGTGGGTGTCGCTCATGACTTCCTCTGGTGTATCGGGGGGCTTTGATGAAATCAACCTTAAATTATATCTGCGGCCCCAGGAGCTTCAGTCCCCCGCAAGGCACACGCGCACCCCGATGAACCCTGAGTGCACCCCCCGCAGCCCCGGCCGGGCCGCGGGGGGCAGCCTGCCTCAGGAGCGGTTGTCCGCCACTGCCGGCGCGCCGCCGCCCAGGGCCTTGTACAGCGTCACCTGGTTTTGCAGCTGCGCCAGGCGTACTTGCACCACCGCCTGCTGCGTGGCAAACAGCGAGCGCTGCGCGTCCAGCAGGTCGAGGTAGCTCGACACGCCGTTGCGGTAGCGCAGGTCGGCCAGTTGCAGGCGGGCGCCCTCGGCCTCGGCCTGCCGCTGCTGGGCCAGCGCCTGCTCGCCCAGCGTGGCCTGCCCGGCCAGCGCGTCCGACACTTCCCGGAAGGCGGTCTGGATGGCTTTTTCATACTGCGCCACGGCAATGCTCCGTCCGGCACGCGCGCTTTCCAGGTTGGCCTGGTTGCGGCCCGCATCGAAGATCGGCAGCAGCAGCGACGGCGCAATCGAGAAGCCCCAGGAGCCGCTCTTGAACAGCCCCGACAGCTCGTTGCTGGCCGTGCCCGCCTGCGCGGTGAGCGCAATGCGCGGGAAGAACGCAGCCCGCGCCGCGCCGATGTTGGCGTTGGCGGCGATCAGCTGCTGCTCGGCCTGGCGGATGTCCGGGCGCCGCGTGAGCAGCTCGGACGGCAGGCCGGCCGGCAGCTGCGCCATGGCGGGCGCATTGGCCAGCCGGCTGCCCGCCAGGCTGGCGCGCACCTCGTCGGGCAGGGCCTGGCCCAGCAGCAGGACCAGCGCGTTCTCGTCCAGCGCACGTTGGCGCTGCTGCTGCGCCAGCGTGGCGCGTGCCGCCTGGGTCAGCGAATCGGCCTGGCGGAAGTCCAGCTCCGAGGTCACGCCCGCGTCCAGGCGCATCTTGGTCAGGCGCACCGATTCCTCGCGCGAGGCCAGGGTCTGGCGCGACAGCTCCAGCAGCTCTTCGTCGGCCAGCAGGTTCAGCCAGCCGTTGGCCACCGCGGCCACCAGGCTCACCTGCGCGGCGTTGCGGCCTTCTTCGGTGGCCAGGTACTGCGCCAGCGCCTGCTCCTTGAGGCTCGCGATGCGGCCGAAGAAGTCGATCTCCCAGGACGAGATGGCCAGGCCGACGCTGAACGAGTTGGTCAGGTCGCCGGTGCCCGTGGCGGGCGCGCGGCTCGCGTTGGCGGCCACGCCCACGCCCGGGTACATGTCGGCACGGCGCACCTGGTAGGTGGCGCGGGCCTGCTCGATGTTGAGCACCGCCACGCGCAGGTCGCGGTTGTTGGCCAGCGCCGTTTCGATGAGCTGGCGCAGCCGGGGCTCGGCGAAGTAGTCCTGCCACGGGGCCATGGCGGCCGTGCCCTGTCCTGCAGCGGTATTGTCTGCGCCGAGCGTCGTGTACACCGACGGTACGGGCGCCGCGGGGCGCTCGTACGTGGGGATGAACGAGCAGCCGGCCAGCAGCGCGGCCGCGGCCAGGGCGGTGAGGGTGCTGCGGTGATTAGTCATGGGTTCCAACTCCTGCTTCTTCTGCATGGCGGCGGTTCATTTCCTGCTGGCGCGCGCTGCCCTTGAACAGGCTGCGCACCACGACGAAGAACACGGGCACGAAGAACACCGCCAGTGCCGTGCCGGTGATCATGCCGCCGATCACGCCGGTGCCGATGGCGCGCTGGCTGGCCGAGCCGGCGCCCGATGCGATGAACAGCGGCACCACGCCCAGGCCGAACGCGAGCGAGGTCATCACGATGGGCCTGAAGCGCAGGTGCGCGGCTTCCAGCGCGGATTCGACCAGCCCCTTGCCCTGGGCATGCAGGTCCTTGGCGAACTCGATGATCAGGATGGCGTTCTTCGCGGACAGGCCGATGATGGTGATCAGGCCCACCTGGAAGTACACGTCGTTGGCATACCCGCGCAGCAGCGTGGCCAGCAGCACGCCCAGCACACCGAGCGGCACCACCAGGATCACGGCCAGCGGAATGGTCCAGCTTTCATACAGCGCGGCCAGGCACAGGAACACCGCCAGCACGGCAAAGCCGTACAGGATGATCGCCTGCGATCCCGCCTGCTTTTCTTCGCGCGACGTACCCGTCCACTCGAAGCCGAAGCCCGGTGGCAACTGCGCGGCGAGCTTTTCCATCTCGGCCAGCGCGGCACCGCTGCTGTAGCCCGGGGCGGGTTCGCCGCTGATGCGCATGGCGGGGTAGCCGTTGTAGCGCACCGTCTGCTGCGCGCCCTTGACCCACTTCGTGGAGGCAAAGGCCGACAGCGGCACGGGCTGGCCCTGTGCGTTGGTCGCGTTCAGGCGCAGCAGGTCGTCGGGCTGCATGCGGCCTGGCGCGTCGGACTGCACCACCACGCGCTGCAGACGCCCCTTGTTGGGGAAGTCGTTCACATAGCTCGAGCCCAGTGCGGTGGAGATGGCGCTGTTGATGGCCTCAAAGCCCACGCCCAGAGCCTGCGCCTTGTCGCGGTCGATGTCGATCTGCAGCTGCGGAGCATCTTCCAGGCCGTCGGGGCGCAGGCCCGTCAGCACCTTGCTCTGCATGGCCATGCCCAGCATCTGGTTGCGGGCGTTGACCAGCGCGTCGTGGCCCAGGCCCGCGCGGTCCTGCAGGCGGAACGAGAAGCCGCTGCCCGTGCCCAGTTCCGGAATGGCCGGCGGGCTGAGCGGGAAGATGAACGCATCGCGCACCGTGGACAGCGCGCCGAACGCGCGGCCTGCCAGGGCGCTGGCGGATTGGCCGGCCTCCTTGCGCTCGTCCCAGTCCTTGAGCGTGACGAACGCGATACCCGCGTTCTGCCCCTGGCCTGAGAACGAGAAGCCCAGCACGCCCACCATGCTCTGCACTTCGGGCTGCTTGAGCATGAAGCCTTCGACCTGCTTCATCGCCTCGAGCGTGCGCTCTTGCGTGGCGCCGGGCGGCAGCTGCACGTTCACCAGGATGTTGCCCTGGTCTTCCTGCGGCAGGAACGCGGTGGGAATGCGCGTGTACACGATGCCCACCACGGCCAGGATGGCGCCGTAGATGACCAGGTAGCGCGCCGCCTTGCGCAGGATGCGCGACACCAGGCCCTCATAGCCCTTGGCGGTGCGCGTGAACACACGGTTGAACCAGCCGAAGAAGCCGCGCTTTTCGTGGTGGTGGCCCGCCTCGACGGGCTTGAGCAGCGTGGCGCACAGCGCCGGCGTGAGCGACAGCGCCATGAAGGCCGAGAAGGCGATCGACGCGACCATCACGGCCGAGAACTGGCGGTAGATGTTGCCGGTGGAGCCCGCGAAGAACGCGAGCGGCACGAACACCGAGATCAGCACCACGGTCACGCCGATGATGGCGCCCGAGATCTGGCGCATCGCCTTGCGCGTGGCCTCCAGGGGCGAGAGCCCTTCCTCGCTCATGATGCGCTCGACGTTCTCCACCACCACGATGGCATCGTCCACCACGATACCGATCACCAGCACCATGCCGAACATGGTCAGCACGTTGATCGAGAAGCCCAGCGCCAGCAGCGTGCCGAACGTGCCCAGCAGGGCAATCGGCACCACGATGGTCGGGATGATGGTGTAGCGCCAGTTCTGCAGGAACAGGAACATCACCAGGAACACCAGCACCACGGCTTCGACCAGGGTCTCGGCCACTTGCGAGATCGAGATCTTCACGAAGCGCGAGCTGTCGTACGGGATGGAGTACTTCACGCCTTCAGGGAAGAACTTCTGCAGCTCGTCCATCTTCTCGCGCACCAGGCGTGCCGACTCCAGCGCGTTGCCGCTGGGCGACAGCTGCACACCCAGGCCGACGGCCGGGGCGCCGTTCAGGCGCGCCGAGGTGGCATAGCTCTGGCCGCCGAGTTCCAGGCGTGCCACGTCCTTCAGGCGCACCGACGAGCCGTCGGTATTGGCGCGCAGCACGACGTTGCCGAACTGCTCCACGCTGGACAGCTGGCCCTTGACCACGACCGTGGCCGCAATGCCCTGGCCGGTGATGTTGGGCAGGTCGCCCATCACGCCGGCGGACACCTGGGCGTTCTGCGCGCGGATGGCGGCCGTCACGTCGGCGGCAGACAGGTTGAAGCCGCGCAGCTTGTCCGGATCGATCCAGACGCGCATCGCGTTTTCGCTGCCGAACAGCTGTACCTGGCCGATGCCCTTGACGCGCTGCAGCTCGGGCTGAAGGTTGCGGGCCGCGTAGTCGCCCAGTTCCACGGGGGTGAACTTGGGGTTGTCCGACGCCAGCATGGCAAACAGCAGGAAGTTGCTGCGGGCCTTGTCGACGCGTACGCCCTGCTGGGTCACGACGGACGGCAGGCGCGGCGTGGCGCGCGACAGGCGGTTTTGCACATCCACCTGGGCCAGGTCGGAGTTCGTGCCGGGCTCGAAGCTCAGCGTGATGCTGCCGGAGCCATCGGCCTGGGCCACGGACTCCATGTACAGCAGGCCGGGCGAGCCGTTCATTTCACGCTCGATGACGGACAGCACGCTGTCCTCGAGCGTCTGGGCGGACGCGCCTGGGTAGGCGGTGTTGATCACGATCGATGGCGGGGCCACCGGCGGATACTGGGCAATCGGCAGTTGCGTGATGGCGACGCCGCCCATCACCATGATGAACAGCGCAATCACCCACGCAAAGATGGGGCGGTCGATAAAGAACTTGGCCATGCTGGGCTGCCTTTTATGGCTTGGAGGCCGCGGCCGATGCTGCCGGTGCGGCTGGCGCAGACGCAGACGCAGCGGCGGCGGAGGCCCCCGGCTGCGCTGGCGCGGCGCCCGGCGCTTGCCACGGCACAGGCTTCACAGGCGTTCCCGGCGGCAGCATCTGCAGCTTCTGGAAGCCGTCCACCATGACCTTCTCGCCAGCCTTCAGGCCGTCGAGCACCACCCAGCGGTTGTTCTGCGCGGCGCTGATCTTGATGGTGCGCTGCGAGATCTTGCCGTCATCGGACACGACGCTGATCGTGTCGCCTTGCTGCGTGCGCGTGACCGCCTGCTGGGGCAGCGTGATGGCGTTGCTGGCCTGGGCCTGCTCGATGCGCACGCGCAGGTACAGGCCGGGCAGCAGTTCGCCCTTGGGGTTGGGCACTTCGGCGCGCAGCGTGACCTGGCCCGTGGTGGCGTCCACCGACAGGTCGGTGAACAGCAGCTTGCCGGGCTGGGCGTATTCGGTGCCGTCACTGAGCACCAGCTTGACGCTGGCGGCCTCGCCGCCGGCGCGCTTGAGCTGGCCGTTCTCCATGGCGCGGCGCAGCTGGAACACATCGCTGGCCGACTGCGTGAAGTTCACATAGACGGGGTCGATCTGCTGCACCACCGCCAGCGCCGTCGCCTCGCCCTGGCCCACCAGCGCGCCTTCCGTCACCAGCGCCCGGCCGATGCGGCCGGAGATGGGGGACGTGACGCTGGCGTAGCCCAGGTTGATCTCCGCCGTGCGCACGGCGGCCTTGCCAACGGCCACGTCGGCTTGCGCCTGCTTCTCGGCCGCTTCGGCATTGACGAAGTCCTGCTTGCTGATGGCATTGGCGCTGACCAGGGGGCGATAGCGGTCCACCTGGGCGCTGGCCTGCGCCAGATTCGCCTGCGCCTTGGCCAGGCTGGCGCGCGAGCTTTCAGCGGCTGCAGCGTAGGGGGCGGGATCGATGCGGAACAGCGCCTGGCCCGCCTTCACGTCGCTGCCTTCCTTGAACAGGCGCTGCTGCAGGATGCCTGCGGCGCGTGCGCGTACCTGGGCGGTGCGCGATGCCTCCACGCGGCCTGGCAATTCGGTGACCAACCCCACATCTCCGGGTGTGGCAGTGACCACGCCCACTTCGGGCGCAGGCATCTGGGGCGGTGCGCCGCCCGCGGCCTTGCCGTCGGTTTTTCCGCAGGCGGCAAGGAGCAGGGCCACCGCGCTCACGGCCACGAAAGTGCGCGTCGTGCGGTAGGAAAGCGCCTGGGGGAGGGCGCGGCTGACGGATGGGTCACGCAGTGTGCGCATGAGAGTCCTTCTGATGTGCGTCAAGGAAATGGGGTTGTAGGGGATGGAGCGTCGGCCACGGGCCTTCCCCGGAGAACCCGACAAAACAAGTCCGCGATTATACATACAACCATGAATGTATAATTGGCGATGTGTATGCCCTTGCGTTCTTGCGGGGGCATTGGGACCGGAGCAGAGGAGACAAGCCACCATGGCACGCCGAACCAAAGAAGATGCCATCGCTACCCGCAACAGCCTCATCGATGCCGCCGAACAGGTCTTTGGCGACAAGGGGGTGTCGCGGGCGTCGCTCAGCGACATCGCCCAGGCCGCAGGCGCCACGCGCGGGGCCATCTACTGGCACTTCAAGGACAAGGTCGACCTGTTCAACGCCATGATGGACCGCGTGACCCTGCCCCTGGAGCAGGGCTATGGCGAGTTCGAAAGCAGCACGTGCCCTGAGCCGGTGCAGCGCCTGCGCGCCGTGATGGCCATGGTGCTGCGTGGCGTGGCCTTCGATGAGCGCACGCGCAGGGTCTTTGAGGTGGCGCTCTACAAGGTGGAGTACGTGAGCGAGATGGTGGGTGTGCGCGAGCGCCACATCGCGGCGTCCGAAGGGTTCACGCGGCAGCTGGCGCGGGACTTCGAGCTGGCAGCCCAGATGCAGGGTGTCGCATTGCCGATGACACCGATGGAGGCCGCGGTGGGCCTGCACGCCCTGTTCGACGGGCTGATACGCAACTGGATCCTCAGCCAGGGCGGCTTTGATCTGGTGGGGGTGGGCCGTGTCAGTACGGACGCCTTCCTGGTGGGGCTCGGGTTGTCGTTGCCGCAGGGGCGCTGCGATGCGCAGGATGCGTCTGCTTGAGCGTGGCACTCGCCGCTTGCGCGGTGCCGGGGTTGGCAGATCTTGTTGGGGATCATGGCGCTGCATGCGATAATCTCGGGCTGTATTGATGCAGTCACGCGGCTGTAGCTCAGTGGATAGAGTATTGGCCTCCGAAGCCAAGGGTCGTGGGTTCGATCCCCGCCAGCCGCGCCAGATGCCTGGGTCCAACGACCAGGGGTTCGAAAGTTGTGCGGCTTCGCACAATTTTTCAGGCGGGCTAAAAATCAGTGCTATAATTCGAAATTCTCCGGAGGGGTGCCCGAGTGGCTAAAGGGGGCAGACTGTAAATCTGTTGGCTTACGCCTACACTGGTTCGAATCCAGTCCCCTCCACCAGTTAGTCAGTGTTGAGAGTGTCAGCCGTTCTGTTTGTGCAGGGCGGTCGCAAAGGTTGTCAGCCGATGCGGGAGTAGTTCAATGGTAGAACCCTAGCCTTCCAAGCTAATGACGCGGGTTCGATTCCCGTCTCCCGCTCCATTGCTTGGCTGTGCTGGTTGATGAGTTAGAGATTTTGATGTCGTGCAAGCGGCATCAAGCGCCCATGTGGCTCAGTGGTAGAGCACTCCCTTGGTAAGGGAGAGGTCGCGGGTCCGATTCCCGCCATGGGCACCACTTTCAGGTGCGTCCGATTCTGGTTGCGCCGAGATCCTGTTGTGTTGATATAGATTTTTTTCGGAGTCGGAAAAATGGCAAAAGGTAAGTTCGAACGTACCAAGCCCCACGTCAACGTGGGCACGATCGGCCACGTGGACCATGGCAAGACGACGCTGACGGCAGCGATCGCCACGGTGCTGTCCGCCAAGTTCGGCGGCGAAGCCAAGAAGTACGACGAAATCGACGCGGCACCTGAAGAAAAGGCCCGCGGCATCACGATCAACACCGCCCACGTGGAATACGAAACGGCCAACCGCCACTACGCCCACGTGGACTGCCCTGGCCACGCCGACTATGTGAAGAACATGATCACCGGCGCTGCCCAGATGGACGGCGCCATCCTGGTGTGCTCGGCCGCTGACGGCCCGATGCCCCAGACCCGCGAGCACATC
Source organism: Acidovorax sp. LjRoot117 (assembly GCF_964252695.1). Lineage (NCBI taxonomy): Bacteria > Pseudomonadati > Pseudomonadota > Betaproteobacteria > Burkholderiales > Comamonadaceae > Acidovorax > Acidovorax sp. LjRoot117. The sequence continues at coordinate 94,395 of NZ_CAXUPO020000006.1, forward strand.
CTTCTGGCCCGCCAGGTGGGCGTGCCTTACATCATCGTGTTCCTGAACAAGTGCGACATGGTCGACGACGAAGAGCTGCTCGAGCTGGTCGAAATGGAAGTGCGCGAACTCCTGGACAAGTACAACTTCCCAGGCGACGACACCCCGATCATCCGCGGTTCCGCCAAGCTCGCCCTGGAAGGCGACAAGGGTCCTCTGGGCGAGCAAGCCATCGACAAGCTGGCCGAAGCCCTGGACACCTACATCCCCACGCCTGAGCGCGCTGTGGACGGTGCCTTCCTGATGCCCGTGGAAGACGTGTTCTCCATCTCCGGCCGCGGCACCGTGGTGACCGGCCGTATCGAGCGCGGCATCATCAAGGTCGGCGAAGAAATCGAAATCGTCGGTATCCGCGACACGCAAAAGACCACCTGCACCGGCGTGGAAATGTTCCGCAAGCTGCTGGACCAAGGCCAGGCTGGCGACAACGTCGGCCTGCTGCTGCGCGGCACCAAGCGTGAAGACGTGGAACGCGGCCAAGTGCTGTGCAAGCCCAACTCCATCAAGCCACACACCCACTTCACCGCCGAAGTGTATGTGCTGAGCAAGGACGAAGGCGGCCGCCACACCCCGTTCTTCAACAACTACCGTCCTCAGTTCTACTTCCGCACGACCGACGTGACTGGCGCCATCGAGCTGCCAGCCGACAAGGAAATGGTCATGCCTGGCGATAACGTGTCGATCACCGTCAAGCTGATCAACCCCATCGCCATGGAAGAAGGTCTGCGCTTCGCTATCCGCGAAGGCGGCCGCACCGTGGGCGCTGGCGTCGTGGCCAAGATCATTGCTTAATTCAAGCAAGGTAGATACAGGGGTATAGCTCAATTGGCAGAGCGTTGGTCTCCAAAACCAAAGGTTGTAGGTTCGATTCCTACTGCCCCTGCCACTTGAAAGTGGCCCTCAACAAGCCCGCCAGACCCTGGCGGGCTTCGGTGTCTTAAGCGACGCCGGGACTCGTAGCAGGAATTACTCAAACATGGCCACTTCACAGGTTGAGACCGTCAATACAGGCGCAGACAAAGCCAAGCTCGCGGCAGTGGTGGCTTTGGTCATTGCGTCGGTGGCTGGTTTCTATTTGCTGAGCAAGCAAGGTTCAATCGTCCAGTGGGCCGCATTGATCGTCGGCCTGATCGCGGCAGTTGCCGTCTTCCTGATCTCGGAGCCAGGCCGCCAGTTCGTCGCCTTCGCCCAGGAAGCCTGGCGTGAAGTCAAGAAGGTCGTCTGGCCGACCCGCAAGGAAACCTTGCAGATGACCGCGTATGTGTTCGCCTTCGTGGTGATCATGGCGCTTTTCCTGTGGTTCACCGACAAGACGCTGGAGTGGGTCTTGTACGACTTGATTTTGGGATGGAGAAAGTCATGACGAGCGCTACGGAAATCACTGGAGCTGAGGCTCCTTCTGGCGCTTCTGCTTCCGCCAACCCTGACCTGCGTTGGTACATCGTTCATGCCTATTCGGGCATGGAGAAGGCGGTGGAGCGCAACATCCAGGAGCGCATCGCCCGTTCGGGCATGGAGACCAAGTTCGGTCGCATCCTGGTGCCCACCGAAGAGGTGGTGGAGATGAAGAACGGCCAGCGCAAGACGACCGAGCGTCGCTTGTTCCCCGGCTATGTGTTCGTCGAAATGATCATGGACGACGACACCTGGCACTTGGTGAAGCACACCAGCAAGGTGACCGGCTTCGTGGGTGGTGCAAAGAACCGTCCCGCCCCCATCTCTGAAGACGAAGTGCAAAAGATCGTCAGCCAGATGCAGGAAGGCACGGAAAAGCCGCGCCACAAGATCGAATTCATGGTGGGCGAGCTCGTGCGCGTCAAGGAAGGCCCGTTCACGGACTTCAATGGCTCGGTCGAAGAAGTCAATTACGAAAAGAGCCGCGTGCGCGTCTCCGTGATGATCTTCGGTCGCTCCACGCCCGTCGAGCTGGAATTCGGTCAGGTCGAAAAGACCTAAGCCTTTCGGCCCAGGCCGCAGGTCTGCCGTCAGGCAGGACCACACATTTTGGATCCCGCGCTTTCGACTCGGCGCGGTGATTGTCAGGAGAGAGTCTTAACCCCGGGGAGCCGATGCTGCATGCTGCAGCGGATGGCGTCATCACCCGCAAGGAGTAAAACATGGCGAAGAAAATCGTCGGTTTCATCAAGCTGCAAGTTCCAGCTGGTAAAGCCAACCCATCCCCACCTATCGGCCCAGCACTGGGTCAGCGTGGCCTCAACATCATGGAGTTCTGCAAGGCATTCAATGCGCAGACCCAGGGCGTTGAGCCAGGCCTGCCATTGCCCGTGGTCATCACGGCTTTTGCAGACAAGAGCTTCACCTTCATCATCAAGACGCCGCCAGCGACGACCCTGATCAAGAAGGCCATCAAGCTCGACAAGGGTTCTTCGAACCCACTGAAGACGAAGGTCGGCAAGATCACGCGCGAACAGCTCGAAGAGATCGCCAAGACCAAGATGAAGGACATGAACGCTGCCAACGTCGACGCCGCAGTGCGCACGCTGGCTGGCTCTGCACGCTCGATGGGCGTGACGGTGGAGGGTTTGTAAAATGGCCAAGCTGACTAAAAAGCAAAAAGCCCTGCAAGGCAAGGTTGACAGCACGAAGCTGTACGCATTCGCTGAAGCAGTTGCGATCGTGAAGGACGCCGCTACGGCCAAGTTCGACGAATCCATCGACGTCGCCGTGCAGCTTGGCATCGATGCCAAGAAGTCCGACCAAGTGGTTCGCGGCGCCGTGGTGCTGCCCAACGGTACCGGCAAGACGACCCGCGTGGCCGTGTTCGCCCAAGGCGCCAAGGCTGAAGAAGCCAAGGCTGCTGGCGCCGACATCGTGGGTATGGACGACCTGGCCGCCATGGTCAAGGCCGGCGACATGCCTTTCGACGTGGTGATCGCTGCCCCTGACGCCATGCGCGTTGTGGGTACGCTGGGCCAGATCCTGGGCCCACGTGGCCTGATGCCCAACCCCAAGGTCGGCACCGTGACCCCTGACGTCGCCACGGCCGTGAAGAACGCCAAGGCTGGCCAGGTGCAGTTCCGCGTCGACAAGGCCGGCATCGTGCACAGCACGATCGGCCGCCGCTCGTTCGACAACGACAAGCTGCAAGGCAATCTGGCTGCACTGATCGATGCCCTGACCAAGGCAAAGCCAGCTACCAGCAAGGGTGTTTACCTGCGCAAGGTGGCCGTGTCTTCCACGATGGGCCTGGGTGTCCGCGTGGATACGCAAACCATCGCTGCAGCGTAATTGCAAGAAATCTTCGGGCCGGCCTTCACGGGCAGGCCCGATGTGGTGGGCTGGGGCTGCCAAGGCAGCCGCAGGCCATCCAAGACCGTTGGTGCGCGATCAGGTCGCGCTTAAAGCCACACAAGGCACCAACGCAGATGGCGATCCCGCTGCAGATGGAAAATTTTTCCGAAACAGTTGGTCGCTGCAACAAGAGCGCGCATGAGGCAACCGCCGAGTGCGCATTTTAAGGAGTAGACCTTGAGTCTTAATCGCAGTGAGAAAGAAGCGGTCATCAGTGAAGTGACCAGCCTCGCCGCTAAAGCTCAAACGCTTGTGATCGCGGAATACCGTGGCATCACGGTCGCCGACATGACCAAACTGCGTGTTGATGCTCGCAGCAAGGGCGTGACCCTGAGTGTTCTGAAGAACACCCTGGCTCGCCGTGCTGTGGCAGGTAGCGCATTTGACGTGGTGGCAGACCAGATGACCGGTCCGCTCATCTATGGCTTCTCCGAAGACGCTGTGGCCGCCGCCAAGGTGGTGGCCGATTTCGCGAAGACCAACGACAAGCTGGTGATTCGCGGTGGCGCTTTCGGTGGCAAGGCCCTGGATGTCAACGGCGTTAAGCAACTGGCCAACATTCCTTCCAAGGAAGTTTTGCTGGCTCAGATTTGTGGCTTGCTTATGTCCCCTATGTCGCGTACGGCCGTTGTGCTGGGCGCACTGGCGGCGAAAAAAGGCGAAGGCGCAGCCGAAACGGCCGCCGAACCTGTTGCGGCTTGATAGCCCGGCAGACAACCAACTAATTGTTAGGAAATAAAAATGGCATTCGATAAAGACGCATTTTTGACCGCTCTGGACAGCATGACGGTTCTGGAACTCAATGACCTGGTGAAGGCCATTGAAGAGAAGTTTGGCGTGAGCGCTGCAGCCATGGCTGCACCTGCTGCCGGCGGCGGCGGCGGCGGCGCTGCAGCTGCTGAAGAGAAGACGGAATTCAACGTGGTGCTGACCGAAGCCGGCGCCAACAAGGTGTCCGTCATCAAGGCTGTGCGCGAAATCACCGGCCTGGGCCTCAAGGAAGCCAAGGACCTGGTGGACGGCGCTCCAAAGAACGTCAAGGAAGCTATTGCCAAGGCTGACGCCGAAGCAGCAGTCAAGAAGCTGGTGGAAGCCGGTGCCAAGGCTGAACTGAAGTAATTCAGTCCCCTTCAAGGGCTGGAGTGCTCCTCGCGGGCCTCCAGCCTTTGGTGCTTTCAGAGCGCACCCGAAAACCCCGGTCGGTTTTCGAGTGTCTTCTGTCAATCCCGACAGCAGAAGACGCCTTGGTTCGGGTGATGTGCAACGCATCACCGTCCGCCATGGTTGGTAGTGGCCAACCGCCAAGCCCGCACGGAAACCTCTCCATGCGGGTCAGTCGTCGAAGACCCAGGACTCATGTCTTTGCCCGGAGATCTCATGGCCTATTCCTACACCGAACGCAAGCGAATCCGCAAGAGCTTCGGCACCCGCGATAGCGTGCTCGAAGTTCCTTATCTGCTGCAAATGCAGAAGGACGCATACACCGCATTCCTGCAGGCAGATAAAGCACCGCAGAAACGAACCATTGAAGGCCTGCAGGCTGCGTTCGACGCCGCTTTCCCTATCGTCTCCCACAACGGTTTTGTGGAGATGAAGTTCATCGAGTACAACCTGGCCAAGCCCGCCTTCGACGTGCGCGAGTGCCAGACCCGTGGTCTGACGTTCGCCTCGGCCGTGCGTGCCAAGGTCCAGCTGATCATCTATGACCGCGAGTCCTCGACGTCGCAGTCCAAGGTGGTCAAGGAAGTGAAGGAGCAAGAGGTCTACATGGGCGAAGTGCCTTTGATGACCGACAAGGGCTCGTTCATCATCAACGGTACCGAGCGCGTGATCGTGTCCCAGCTGCACCGCTCCCCCGGCGTGTTCTTCGAACACGACAAGGGCAAGACGCACAGCTCGGGCAAGCTGCTGTTCTCGGCGCGCATCATCCCCTACCGCGGCTCGTGGCTGGACTTCGAATTCGACCCGAAGGACATCCTGTACTTCCGCGTGGACCGTCGCCGCAAGATGCCGGTCACGATCCTGCTCAAGGCCATCGGCCTGAACCCCGAATCGATCCTGGCGAACTTCTTCGTCAACGACAACTTCCGCCTGATGGACAGCGGCGCGCAGATGGAGTTCGTCTCCGAGCGCCTGCGCGGCGAAGTGGCCCGTTTCGACATCACCGACAAGTCTGGCAAGGTCGTCGTGGCCAAGGACAAGCGCGTCACGGCCCGCCACACCCGCGAACTGGAGCAGTCCGGCACCACGCACATCAGCGTGCCCGAAGACTTCCTGATCGGCCGCGTCGTGGCCCGCAACATCGTGGATGCGGACACCGGCGAAATCATTGCCAAGGCGAATGACGAACTGACCGAAGCGCTGCTCAAGAAGCTGCGCTCGGCCGGCGTGCAGGACCTGCAGGTCATCTACACCAACGAACTCGACCAGGGCGCCTACATCTCGCAGACGCTGCGCATCGACGAAACGGTGGACGAGTTCGCGGCCCGCGTGGCCATCTACCGCATGATGCGTCCCGGCGAGCCGCCGACGGAAGACGCCGTGCAGGCCCTGTTCCAGCGCCTGTTCTACAACCCCGACACGTACGACCTGTCGCGCGTGGGCCGCATGAAGTTCAACGCCAAGATCGGCCGCGACGAATCCACCGGCCCCATGGTGCTGTCCAACGAAGACATCCTGGCCGTGGTCAAGATCCTCGTGGACCTGCGCAACGGCAACGGCGAAGTCGATGACATCGATCACCTGGGCAACCGCCGCGTGCGCTGCGTGGGCGAACTGGCCGAAAACCAGTACCGCACGGGCCTGGCACGTATCGAAAAGGCTGTGAAGGAGCGTCTGGGCCAGGCCGAGCAAGAGCCGCTGATGCCGCACGACCTGATCAACAGCAAGCCGATTTCGGCCGCCCTGAAGGAGTTCTTCGGTGCGTCGCAGCTGTCGCAGTTCATGGACCAGACCAACCCGCTCGCCGAAATCACGCACAAGCGCCGTGTTTCCGCACTGGGCCCGGGCGGTCTGACCCGCGAACGTGCCGGCTTCGAAGTGCGCGACGTGCACGTGACCCATTACGGCCGCGTCTGCCCTATCGAAACGCCTGAAGGCCCGAACATCGGCCTGATCAACTCGCTGGCGCTGTACGCCCGCCTGAACGAGTACGGCTTCATCGAAACCCCGTACCGCCGCGTGGCCGATGGCACGGTGACGAACGAGATCGACTACCTGTCGGCCATCGAAGAAGGCAAGTACGTGATCGCGCAGGCCAACGCCGTGCTCGACAAGGACGGCCGCCTGACCGGTGACCTGGTCTCTGCCCGTGAGAAGGGCGAATCCATCCTGTGCGGCGCAGACCGCGTGCAGTACATGGACGTGTCGCCCGCGCAGATCGTGTCGGTGGCGGCATCGCTGGTTCCGTTCCTGGAGCACGACGATGCGAACCGCGCGTTGATGGGCGCCAACATGTCGCGCCAGGCCGTGCCTGTGCTGCGTCCTGAAAAGCCCCTGGTGGGCACGGGCATCGAGCGCGTGGCTGCCGTGGACTCGGGCACCGTGGTCACGGCCACCCGCGGCGGTATCGTCGACTATGTCGACGCGACCCGCATCGTGGTGCGCGTGAACGACGAGGAAGCCGTGGCCGGTGAAGTGGGTGTGGACATCTACAACCTCATCAAGTACCAGCGTTCCAACCAGAACACCAACATCCACCAGCGTCCCATCGTCCAGAAGGGCGACAAGCTGGTCAAGGGTGACGTGATCGCCGACGGCGCATCGACGGACTTCGGCGAAATCGCCATCGGCCAGAACATGCTGATCGCGTTCATGCCCTGGAACGGCTACAACTTCGAAGACTCGATCCTGATCTCCGAACGCGTGGTGGCCGAAGACCGCTACACCTCGATCCACATCGAGGAACTGGTGGTCATGGCCCGCGACACCAAGCTGGGCGCCGAAGAAATCACGCGCGACATCCCGAACCTGTCGGAGCAGCAGCTGAACCGCCTGGACGAGTCCGGCATCATCTACGTGGGCGCTGAAGTGCAACCCGGCGACACGCTGGTGGGCAAGGTCACGCCCAAGGGCGAGACCACCCTCACGCCCGAAGAGAAGCTCCTGCGCGCCATCTTCGGCGAGAAGGCTTCCGATGTGAAGGACACCTCGCTGCGCGTGGACCAGGGCTCGTCGGGCACCGTGATCGACGTGCAGGTGTTCACCCGCGAAGGCATCCAGCGCGACAAGCGCGCCCAGCAGATCATCGACGATGAACTCAAGCGCTTCCGCCTGGACCTGAACGACCAGCTGCGTATCGTCGAGGCCGACGCCTTCGACCGTATCGAGAAGCTGCTGAACAACCGCGTGGCCAACGGCGGCCCGCAAAAGCTTGCCAAGGGCACCAAGATCGACAAGGCCTACCTGGCGTCGGTCGAGAAGTTCCACTGGTTCGACATCCGCCCCGCGGAAGACGAAGTCGCCACGCAGCTCGAGTCCATCAAGAATGCGCTGGAGCAGACGCGCCACAGCTTCGACCTGGCCTTTGAAGAAAAGCGCAAGAAGCTCACGCAAGGCGACGAGCTGCCTGCGGGCGTGCTCAAGATGGTCAAGGTGTACCTGGCCGTCAAGCGCCGCCTGCAGCCTGGCGACAAGATGGCCGGCCGCCACGGCAACAAGGGTGTGGTCTCCAAGATCGTCCCGGTCGAAGACATGCCTTACATGGCCGACGGCACCCCCGCCGACATCGTTCTGAACCCGCTGGGCGTGCCTTCGCGGATGAACATCGGTCAGGTGCTGGAAGTCCACCTGGGCTGGGCCGGCAAGGGCATTGGCCAGCGCATCGGCAACATGCTGCAGGAAGAAGCCAAGGCTTCCGAACTGCGCAAGTTCATGGAAGAGGTCTACAACTCCCGCGGCCGTACCGAGGACCTGTCGCAACTGAGCGACGACGACCTCATGGCCATGGCGGTCAACCTCACCAATGGCGTGCCGTACGCGACCCCGGTGTTCGATGGTGCTTCGGAAGAAGAAATCAAGGACATGCTGAAGATCGCCTACCCGGACGACATCGCCGAGCGCAAGGGCCTCACGCCCACGCGCACCCAGGCGTACCTGTTCGACGGCCGCACCGGCGAACGCTTCGAGCGTCCGACGACCATCGGCTACATGCACTATCTGAAGCTGCACCACTTGGTGGACGACAAGATGCATGCCCGTTCGACCGGTCCTTACTCGCTCGTCACGCAGCAACCGCTGGGCGGCAAGGCGCAGTTCGGTGGCCAGCGTTTCGGGGAAATGGAAGTGTGGGCGCTGGAAGCTTACGGCGCCGCCTACGTGCTGCAGGAAATGCTGACGGTGAAGTCCGACGACGTGGTGGGCCGTACCAAGGTGTACGAGTCCATCGTCAAGGGCGAGCACGCGATCGAAGCCGGCATGCCGGAATCGTTCAACGTGCTGGTCAAGGAAATCCGTTCGCTGGGCCTGGACATCGAGCTGGAACGCTCCTAAGCAGAAAAGGAAAGAGTCACTATGAAATCGCTACTCGACCTGTTCAAGCAATTCACGCCGGATGAGCACTTCGATGCCATCCGCATCGGCATGGCTTCGCCCGAAAAGATCCGCTCGTGGTCTTTCGGCGAAGTGAAGAAGCCCGAGACCATCAACTACCGCACGTTCAAGCCCGAGCGCGACGGTCTGTTCTGCGCCAAGATCTTCGGCCCCATCAAGGACTATGAGTGCCTGTGCGGCAAGTACAAGCGCCTCAAGCACCGCGGCGTGATCTGCGAGAAGTGCGGCGTTGAAGTCACGCAGACCAAGGTGCGCCGCGAGCGCATGGGTCACATCGACCTGGCCGCGCCCTGCGCGCACATCTGGTTCCTGAAGTCGCTGCCATCGCGCCTGGGCCTGGTGCTCGACATGACGCTGCGCGACATCGAACGCGTGCTGTACTTCGAAGCCTACGTGGTGACCGACCCCGGCATGACCCCGCTGAAGAAGTTCAGCATCATGTCCGAGGACGACTACGACGCCAAGCGCAAGGAATACGGCGACGAGTTCATCGCCAAGATGGGCGCCGAAGGTATCAAGGACCTGCTGGAATCCATCGACATCGACCTGTCGATCGAACGCCTGCGCGGCGACCTGACCGGCTCCGAAGTCAAGGTCAAGAAGAACGCCAAGCGCCTGAAGGTGCTGGAAGCCTTCAAGAAGTCGGGCATCAAGCCCGAGTGGATGGTGCTCGAAGTGCTGCCCGTGCTGCCACCGGACCTGCGTCCGCTGGTGCCGCTCGATGGCGGCCGCTTCGCCACGTCCGACCTGAACGACCTGTACCGCCGCGTCATCAACCGCAACTCGCGCCTGCGCCGCCTGCTGGAGCTGAAGGCCCCTGAAATCATCGCCCGCAACGAAAAGCGGATGCTGCAGGAAGCCGTCGACTCGCTGCTGGACAACGGCCGCCGTGGCAAGGCCATGACGGGCGCCAACAAGCGCGCGCTGAAGTCGCTGGCCGACATGATCAAGGGCAAGTCGGGCCGTTTCCGCCAGAACTTGCTGGGCAAGCGGGTGGACTACTCGGGCCGTTCCGTGATCACCGTGGGTCCGACGCTCAAGCTGCACCAGTGCGGCCTGCCCAAGCTGATGGCTCTGGAGCTGTTCAAACCCTTCATCTTCTCGCGCCTGGAAGCCATGGGCATCGCGACGACGATCAAGGCTGCCAAGAAGGAAGTCGAATCCGGCACGCCGGTGGTGTGGGACATCCTGGAAGAGGTCATCAAGGAACACCCCGTGATGCTCAACCGTGCGCCTACGCTGCACCGTCTGGGCATCCAGGCCTTCGAGCCCATCCTGATCGAAGGCAAGGCCATCCAGCTGCACCCCCTCGTCTGCGCGGCCTTCAACGCCGACTTCGACGGTGACCAGATGGCCGTCCACGTACCGCTGTCGGTGGAAGCGCAGATGGAAGCCCGCACGCTGATGCTGGCCTCCAACAACGTGCTGTTCCCCGCATCGGGCGAACCCTCCATCGTTCCTTCGCAGGACGTGGTGCTGGGCCTGTACTACGCCACCCGTGACCGCATCAACGGCAAGGGCGAAGGCCTGGTGTTCGCCGACACCGGTGAAGTGCAGCGTGCTCTGGACGCCGGCGAAGTCGAACTCGCCGCCAAGATCACGGTGCGCATGACCGAGTGGACCAAGAACAAGGAAACGGGCGAATTCGTTCCGTCCACCTCGCTCGTGGAAACCACCGCCGGCCGTGCACTGCTGTCCGAGATTCTTCCGAAGGGCCTGCCGTTCTCCAACATGAACAAGGCGCTCAAGAAGAAGGAAATCTCGCGCCTGATCAACGTGTCCTTCCGCAAGTGCGGCCTGAAGGAAACGGTCGTGTTCGCCGACAAGCTGCTGCAAAACGGCTTCCGTCTGGCCACGCGCGCCGGTATCTCGATCGCCATCGACGACATGCTGGTGCCTCCACAGAAGGCCGGCATCATCGAGCGTTCCGAGAAGGAAGTGAAGGAGATCGAACAGCAGTACGTGTCCGGTCTGGTCACCTCCGGCGAGCGCTACAACAAGGTGGTGGACATCTGGGGCAAGGCCGGCGACGAAGTGTCCAAGGTGATGATGGCCCAGCTGTCGAAGCAGAAGGTCATGGACCGCCACGGCAAGGAAGTGGACCAGGAGTCCTTCAACTCCATCTACATGATGGCCGACTCGGGCGCCCGGGGTTCTGCGGCGCAGATTCGCCAGGTGGCCGGTATGCGGGGCCTGATGGCCAAGCCTGACGGCTCGATCATCGAGACGCCCATCACCGCGAACTTCCGCGAAGGTCTGAACGTGCTGGAGTACTTCATCTCCACCCACGGTGCCCGTAAGGGTCTGGCCGACACGGCGCTGAAGACCGCCAACTCGGGTTACCTGACCCGCCGTCTGGTGGACGTGACGCAGGATCTGGTGGTGACCGAAGAGGATTGCGGCACTTCCAATGGTTCGCTGATGCGCGCCATCGTCGAAGGCGGTGAAGTGATCGAATCGCTGCGCGACCGTATCCTGGGCCGCACCGCGGCCGAGGACGTGCTGCACCCCGAGAACCGCTCGGTGCTGGTGCCTGCCGGCGTGATGCTGGAAGAAGACCTCATCGAAGATATGGAAGCCGCTGGTGTGGACGAGGTGAAGGTGCGCACGGCACTGACCTGCGAAACCCGCTACGGCCTGTGCGCCAAGTGCTACGGACGCGACCTGGGCCGCGGCGGCCTGATCAACCTCGGCGAAGCCGTGGGTGTGATCGCTGCCCAGTCCATCGGCGAGCCCGGCACGCAGCTGACCATGCGTACGTTCCACATCGGTGGCGCCGCTTCGCGTGCAGCCATCGCGTCGAGCGTGGAAGCCAAGTCCAATGGCGTGATCGGCTTCAACGCCACGATGCGCTACGTGAGCAACACCAAGGGCGAGCTGGTCGTCATTGCACGTTCGGGTGAGATCATCATCCACGACGAGCATGGCCGCGAGCGCGAACGCCACAAGGTGCCTTACGGCGCGACGCTGACGGTGAAGGCCGACCAGACCATCAAGGCTGGCACCATCCTCGCCAACTGGGATCCGCTGACGCGCCCCATCATCACCGAGTTCGCCGGCCAGACCAAGTTCGAGAACGTCGAAGAAGGCCTCACGGTGGCCAAGCAGGTCGACGAAGTGACCGGCCTGTCCACGCTGGTGGTGATCGACCCCAAGCGCCGCGGCGCTGCCAAGGTCGTTCGTCCACAGGTGAAGCTGATCGACGCGCAAGGCAACGAAGTGAAGATCCCTGGCACCGACCACTCGGTGACCATCGGCTTCCAGGTGGGCGCGCTGATCCAGGTGCGCGACGGCCAGGACGTGGGCCCCGGCGAAGTGCTGGCCCGTATCCCGGTCGAAGGTCAGAAGACCCGCGACATTACCGGCGGTCTGCCCCGCGTGGCCGAGCTGTTCGAAGCCCGTACTCCGAAGGACAAGGGCACGCTGGCCGAAATGACCGGTACCGTGTCGTTCGGCAAGGAAACCAAGGGCAAGGTCCGCCTGCAGATCACCGATCCTGAAGGCCACGTGTTCGAAGAACTCGTGCCCAAGGAAAAGAACATCCTGGTGCACGAAGGCCAGGTGGTGAACAAGGGCGAATCGATTGTGGACGGCCCCGCCGATCCGCAAGACATCCTGCGCCTGCTGGGCATCGAAGAGCTGTCGCGCTACATCGTGGACGAAGTGCAGGACGTGTACCGCTTGCAGGGCGTGAAGATCAACGACAAGCACATCGAGGTGATCGTTCGCCAGATGCTGCGCCGCGTCGTGGTCGAGAACGTCGGCGAGTCGAACTACATTGCCGGTGAACAGGTCGAGCGCTCCGAGATCCTGAACACCAACGATGCACTGCACTCCGAAGGCAAGATCGCCGCGACCTACAGCAACCTGCTGCTGGGTATCACGAAGGCATCGCTGTCCACCGACTCGTTCATCTCGGCGGCTTCCTTCCAGGAAACCACCCGCGTGCTCACCGAGGCTGCCATCATGGGCAAGCGCGACGAGCTGCGTGGCCTGAAGGAAAACGTGATCGTGGGTCGCCTGATCCCTGCCGGTACCGGCATGGCTTACCACCAGGCACGCAAGGCCAAGGACGCCATGGACGACGCAGAGCGCCGTGCCATCGCCGACGCTGAAGCGGCAGAAATGGAAGCCCAGGCGGATACGGCGGACGTCGAAGGCGGCGCCACGGTGTCTGCCAGCGACAACACGGCCGACTAAGGCAACGCCCGAACAGGTCTGCGCCATGCGCGAGGGACTTGTTCGCCGCTGCCCCGAGCCCCCGGGCCGTCATTGAAGCGCTCCCGTCCTGTCCCAGGCAGGCCGGGAGCGTTTTTCATGGTGCCTCTTTTTCCGTTCATCTCTTCTTCGGGCCGTGCGCGCCACGTGGGCGCCGCCGGCAGATGTGCATTGCATGTGGTCATCGCCTCTTTTCTGGATCGTCTTTGCCATCGCACTGTTCTGGGCGCTGGGGGCCTACAACCGGCTGATGCGGTTGCGCTCGGCCGTCGTGCAGTCGTTCGGCAGTTTTGACGCGCACATGGTGCGCCTGATGGCGCTGCTGGGTGAGTTTCATGCGTCCTGCGCCGTGCAGCGCGACGGGGCGATGCCGCCGCCGGCAGACCAGGAGATCGCAGCGCTGCAGGGCGCCACCACCCAGCTGAGTGCGTCGCTGGCCGTGGCCCGTGCCCGGCCCTTGCGTGCCGATGCGATGGCAGCGCTGGCTGCTGCGCGCGATGTGCTGCATGCCAGCTGGCCCGGCGCGCTGCGCAAGGCACAGGAAGCCGCGGCCGCTGCACAGCCGGCTCCCGCCCCGTCGGCGGCACAGGCGGCCGAAGGGCCGGTGGCGGTGGCGGTTGCGACCACAGCCACACCGGGCGAAGAGGAGGGGGAAGAGGGCACGGCCCCGCTGGCCGAGGTACCGCCCGCGTTGTTCTGGCCGGTGCGCTGGAACGACCACATACAGCAGAACGAACAGGCCATCGCCGTCTTCAACGACGCAGTGGTCCAGTACAACGAAGCCATCGCCCAGTTCCCGGCCAACCTGCTGGCCTGGGCGTTCGGCTTCAAGGCGGCGCGTGGGCTGTAGCGCCTGACCGCAAGGACCCACCATGATGAGCCCCTCACATTCCCACGGCGGTGCACCCCGTGCCCCGCGGCGCCCGCAGGGTGCAGGCCCTGCGCCCGCTGGCCACCGCAACAGCGCGCCATCGGCCGGCCACCAACCGCAGCAGCAGCAGCAGCAGCAGCAGCAGCAGCAGCAGCAGCAGCAGCAGCAGCAGCAGCCCGTGGCGCTGTGGCAGCAACTGCTGGCCGTGGCCGCCGCGCTGCAGGCCATTCGGTCCGGTCAGTCCGGCACAGCGGCGCTGGCGGCGGTGGACGCGGCCCTGCGCCCCGGCGTGCAGGCGCTGCTGTTCCAGGTGCTGCGCCAGGCCGGGCGCGCCGAAGCGCTGCGCCGGGCCATGGTGCCGCGCACGCCGCCCCCGGCCGCAGACGCCTTGCTCTGCACCGCCCTGGCGCTGTGCTGGAACCCGCAGGAATCTCCCTACGAGCCCTTCACCCTGGTGAACCAGGCGGTCGAGGCTGCCAAGCGCCACGCCGCCACGCGCGCACAGGCGTCCTTCATCAACGGCTGCCTGCGCAGATTCCTGCGCGAGCAAGCCGCGCTGGTACAAGGCACCGACGCCGATCCGCTGGCGCGCTGGAACCACCCCGCCTGGTGGATAGCGCGCTTGCGCAAGGACCACCCCGCGCACTGGGAGCAGATCCTGCAGGCCAACAACACCCACGCGCCCATGACGCTGCGGGTCAATGCACAAAAAAGCCCGCTACCGCTCTACCAGCAAGCGCTAAGCGCTATTAATTTGGAAGCAAGGCCGGTGGGCCCGTCAGGGCTGGAGCTGCGCCAGCCCGTGCCGGTGCAGGCCTTGCCGGGCTTTGGCGACGGCCAGGTGTCCGTGCAGGACGCGGCTGCCCAGCTGGCGGCGCCCCTGTTGCTGAACGGGCTCGACCTGTCTCAGCCCCTGCGGGTGCTGGACGCCTGCGCCGCCCCGGGCGGCAAGACCGCCCACCTGCTGGAAATGGCCGGTGCCGGTGCGCCCCTGCAGGTGACCGCGCTGGAGATCGACCCGGTGCGCAGCGCGCGCATCGGTGAAACCCTGCAGCGGCTGGGGCTGCAGGCAAACGTGCTGGTGGCCGATGCCGCGCGCCCCGAGGACTGGTGGCAGCAGCACTGCGGCGGTGCGCTTTTCGATGCCATCTTGCTGGATGCGCCCTGCACGGCGTCGGGCATCGTGCGGCGCCATCCCGATGTGCGCTGGCTGCGCCGCGAGAGCGACATCGCCCAGCTGGCGGTGCTGCAGGCGCAGCTGCTGGCGGCCTTGTGGCCCCTGGTGCGCCCCGGCGGGCGGCTGCTGTACTGCACCTGTTCCGTGTTCCGCGCCGAGGGAGACGGGCAGGTTCAAACGTTTCTTGCGCACAACACCGATGCGCAATTGCTGCCGTCGCCCGGGCATTTAATTCCCGGTAATGGGGACAAGGCCGGGGCTGTCCCGGACAATCAGTTCGGTGACCACGACGGATTTTTTTACGCACTGTTGCAGAAATCGCCGCAATGAGCCTCCACGGGCCCATTGGCACCTGCTGTGTGGCTGGATCCTGGTGCTGTGGGGCTGCCTTTTCCTCACATCCACCGCGCTGGCGGCCTCATCCTCCGTCCCCGAAGTGGGCGACCTGCGGATCGACCGCACCGAAGACGGCCTGTACCTGAGCGCCAACCTGCAGGTCGCGCTGCCCGAGCTGGCCGAGGATGCCCTCTACAAAGGCATCCCCATGTACTTTGTGGCCGAGGCCCAGGTCACCCGCGACCGCTGGTACTGGTACGACCGCCAAGTGGCAGAAACTAGCCGCTATCTGCGCCTAAGTTACCAGCCCCTGACCCGCCGGTGGCGGCTGAACATCTCGCCCATCCCCTTTACCAACAGCGGCCTGGGCGTGGTGCTGGGCCAGACGTTTGACGAATATGAAGATGCGATGGCCGCCATACAGCGCTTTTCAAGGTGGAAGATCGCCGATGGCGACGTCATGGATGCCGACGGGGTCCACACCGTCCACTTCCGGTTCCGGCTCGACACCTCTCAACTCCCTCGGCCCTTCCAGATCGGCGCCGTAGGCCGCACGGGCTGGAACCTGCTGGTGTCGCGCAGCCAGCGCATCGGCGCTCCCGAGCCCGCCAAGTGAGTTCCGAACCCTCCAGCCCGTCCCCCTCGGCCTCTGCCCACGCGGCGGCCCGCCAGTCCCGCGCTGTGCGTTGGGCGGTGGGGGTGGGCGCGGCCATCATGTCGGCCATCGGGCTGGTGCTGCTGTTCCTGCTCACGCTGGCCACCAACAACCGCGCCCTGTACGAGCGCAACTACGCCTGGCTCTTCGGGGTGAACGTGCTGGTGGCGCTGCTGCTGCTGGCGGTGCTGGCCTGGGTGGCGGTGCGCCTGGCCATGCGGCTGCGTAAGGGGCGCTTCGGCAGCCGACTGCTGGTCAAGCTGGCCGCCATCTTCGCGCTGGTGGGCCTCATGCCGGGGCTGCTGATCTACGTGGTGTCCTACCAGTTCGTCACCCGCTCGATCGAAAGCTGGTTCGACGTGAAGGTCGAGGGCGCGCTGTCCGCCGGGGTCAACCTGGCCCGGGTGTCCCTCGATTCGCTGGCCGCCGACATGGCCTCCAAAACCCGCAACGCCGCGGCCCAGGTGGCCCAGGTGCCCGACGCCGCGGCCGGGCTGGTGCTGGAGCGCATCCGCGACCAGCTGGGCGCCACCGACGTCGTGCTCTGGAACGCGGCGGGCCAGGCGGTGGCCAGCGCCGGCCAGTCCCGCTTCAGCCTCAACCCCGAGCGCCCCAGCGTGTCGCTGCTGCGCACCGTGCGCCAGCAGCGCGCCAGCGCCCTGATCGAGGGGCTGGACGATGTCTCCGACCCTGCCGCCGCGCAGAACGCACGGGTGAAGGTGCTGGCACTCGTCAGCAACCCCAGCGTGGGCCTGCTGGCCGAGCCGCGCTACCTGCAGGCCACATTGCCGTTGCCCGCAGCCCTGGTGGCCAACGCCATCGCCGTGCAGGAGGCCAACCGCGAGTACCAGGAACGAGCCCTGTCCCGCGGCGGCCTTCGGCGCATGTACGTCGGCACGCTCACACTGAGCCTGTTTCTGGCCGTGTTCGGCGCGGTGCTGCTGGCCGTGCTGCTGGGCAACCAGCTGGTGCGGCCCCTCTTGGTGCTGGCAGAAGGCGTGCGCGAAGTGGCGGCAGGCAACCTGAGCCCCAAGGCCGCGCTGCAGGGCAAAGACGAACTGGGCGGCCTGACGCGGTCGTTCGCGCTCATGACGCAGCAGCTGGCTGACGCCCGCCAGGCTGTGGAGCTGAGCATGGGCGAGGTCGATGCCGCGCGCGCCAACCTGCAGACCATCCTCGACAACCTCACCGCCGGCGTCATCGTGCTGGACGAGCGCGGCGTGATCCGCTCGTCCAACCCCGGCGCCACCCGCATCCTGCGCGCGCCCATGGCCGCGTACGAAGGCCGGGCGCTGTCCGAAGTGCCCGGCCTGTCCGAGTTCGCGGCGTCCGTGCAGGGCCACTTCGACGCCTTCCTGGGCGACAACGAACGCCACGGGCTGGACCACTGGCAGCAACCCTTCGAGCTGCATGCGTCGTCCATCGGCGTGGGGCAGCACGCCACCAGCCTGGTCGCGCGGGGCGCAGAACTGCCCGACTCCGCCCGACTGTTGGTTTTTGACGACATTTCGGAAATTGTTTCTGCACAGCGTGCGCAGGCCTGGGGCGAGGTGGCGCGCCGCCTCGCACACGAAATCAAGAACCCCCTGACACCCATCCAGCTGTCGGCCGAACGCTTGGAAATGAAGCTCGCCGGCAAGCTGCCGGCACCCGAACAGGCCGTGCTGACCAAGTCCGTCAAGACCATCGTCGACCAGGTCGACGCGATGAAGCGGCTGGTCAACGAGTTTCGCGACTACGCCCGCCTGCCCGCCGCGGAATTGCAGCTGCTGGACATCAATGCGCTGGTCACCGACGTGCTGAACCTCTACGGCGAAGAGAACGCCACCGTCCGCGTGGAAGCCGAGCTGGACCCGCGTTGCCCCTCGATAGCGGGCGATGCCCAGCAGCTGCGCCAGGTCGTCCACAACCTCCTGCAAAACGCCCAGGACTCCACCGAGCAAGCGCGCGCCACAGCCACCGAGCCGCTGCCGCCCGTGCGCATCAGCACCCGCTGGAGTGAGTCTTCACGCCGCGTGCGGCTCACCGTGGCCGACAGCGGCGGCGGCTTTCCGGCACACATCCTGCAGCGCGCTTTCGAGCCCTATGTCACCACCAAGCCACGCGGCACCGGCCTGGGCCTGGCCGTGGTCAAAAAGATCGCCGACGAGCACGGCGCACGCATCGACCTGTCCAACCGCACCGAAGATGGCGTGGTGCGCGGGGCCCAAGTGTCGTTATCATTCGCCCCTGAACCAGCGTTGGCGGCATAACAACACCGCCCCGCAGTACTTCCCAAGGCGTTTCTACACACATGGCAAACATTCTGGTGGTCGACGATGAGCTCGGCATTCGTGATCTGCTGTCGGAAATCCTGAACGACGAAGGTCACAGCGTAGACCTCGCAGAAAACGCCACCCAGGCGCGCAGCGCCCGGGCCGGGAACAGCTACGACCTGGTGCTGCTCGATATCTGGATGCCCGACACCGACGGCGTCTCCCTGCTCAAGGAATGGGCCACCGCCGGCGTGCTGACCATGCCCGTGATCATGATGAGCGGCCACGCCACCATCGACACCGCGGTGGAGGCCACCCGCATCGGCGCCTTCTCCTTCCTGGAAAAGCCCATCACCCTGCAAAAGCTGCTCAAGGCAGTAGAGCAGGGCCTGGCCCGCAACGCCGCCCACCAGGCCGCACCTGCCGCCGCCGCCCAGGCACCCGTCCAGCCCCCGGCCGACCCCACCTTTGCGCAACTGCCCGCCGTGTCGACCGTGATGGCCGGCGTGGACGCCGGCCCCCACGCCCACCAGGGCTTCGACCTGGATCGCCCCCTGCGCGAAGCGCGCGACGGCTTCGAGAAAGCCTATTTCGAATTCCACCTGGCCCGCGAAGGCGGCTCCATGACCCGCGTGGCCGAAAAGACCGGCCTGGAACGCACCCACCTGTACCGCAAGCTCCGCCAGCTGGGCGTGGACCTGGGCCGCGGCAAGCGCGGTTGATCTTCAGGCATCGTCAAAAATTTCCGTTCATCGCCAGAAAGCCCTTTTTTTCTGGTTATAATTTGAGGCTCAGGCCCGGTAGCTCAGTCGGTAGAGCAGAGGATTGAAAATCCTTGTGTCGGTGGTTCGATTCCGCCCCAGGCCACCACTATTCATTTTGTAGTCGTCCATAGGCGTCCGCAAAAGTTAAAAAGCCCTAAGTAAATTAACGACTTAGGGCTTTTTTCATTCCAGACCCGTCCGTAGTTATCCGCCCCAAGCCAGCACAAAGTGGGGGCAACTTTGGGGGCAACTGCTAGGCTCGGGGGCAACTGCTGCAAAAGTTGCCCCCAATGCCTCTGACAGACACCGCAATTCGCAAGGCCCAGCCTGGGCCCAAGCCCCGCAAGCTGGTCGACGCAAAAGGCCTCTACCTTGAGATTTCCCCGGCTGGGGGCAAGTGGTGGCGGCTCAAGTACCGCATTGCCGGGAAAGAGAAGCGGATCTCGCTGGGCACCTATCCAGAAACAAGCCTCCGGGATGCTCGTGAGAAGGCAGACAGCGCCCGCGAACTGCTGGCCGGTGGACAAGGGACCCCAGCGATCAACGCAAAGCAGAGAGGACCCGAAACGTGGTCGAAGACGCGGCCGCCGCGCGTGCCGAATCTGGGTTGCCCCCAGAAGAAAGCTTTGAGCATGTCGCCAGGGAGTGGTTTGACACCCGCAAGGAGGAATGGGCCCCCAGCTATGGGGAAAAGTTTCTGCGACGACTTGAGGTCGATGTGTTCCCCTGGGTTGGATCAGAGCCCGTCAGCTCCATCACGCCTCCCCAACTGTTGACGGTGGTGCGCCGCATCGAGGGGCGAGGTGCGGTTGAAACTGCACACAGAGCCTTAGATGTTAGCGCCAGTGCAATCGTGATCAGCAGTTCAGCAAGCTTCAATCCTTATGCGTGAGGTTACTTGCGGCGTTCTGCAAGCCGCTAAAGATGCTGTCGGCCATCTGCTCGGGAAAGTCCGCCGGCAGCTTTGCCCGCACCGCGCCCACCACCCCGGGTGTTCGCGCGACCAGGTCGTCCAGGATGAATTGCACCTGCCGGCCGTCATCGCTCACGATGCCGTGGCGTGTGCCCAGTGCGAGCCAATGCCGGCGCAGGATGTCCCGCATCTTCCAGTGCGTATTCTTCGAGCGCACGGCCATGGCCATCTTGGCCTTGAACGGTGAAATTTTCCCTGGCCCCTCGCCGAGCACTGGATAGGCCGACAGCACGTCGTAAAGCGGCGTCAGCTGGTAGCGCCCTGCGGGCCGCAGGAACAGGCTGAAGTTCTTCGCATGGCCGTCCGTGGCGCACAGCATCCAGAACAGCACCTGCGCCTGGAAGAAGGTGCGGCGGTCCTGCTCCCGCGCCATCGAGCCCTCCAGCACGTCCAGAATGCGGACCATGCCCGGACCGCCATCGGCTTCGTACTTCGCTCCCGGAGGGGTGCCAGTGGCTTGGCACAGGTCTTCCTGTGGAAGTCGAACGAGGCGGCGGTCGCCTGTCGGGCTGTCCCACCATGCGCGGTCGAAGCGTTCAACCGACAGTGCCGTCATATCCTCGAACTGCACGGGTGCACACGCTGCTACGGGCAGCCCGAACTCCCGCAGTACCAGCGAGCACAGCCACTCGTTTTCGACCGAGTCGCGCATGTCGATCTTCATGCCGCCGATCAGCCCCAGGGGCAACTTGAGGATGTGCGTGGTGGGCGTGCTCCCGCGGGGCAGGTGCCACTGCCCGTTGTGATGCAGCAGCGCGGTTTTCTCCTGCGCGCCCGCGATGGAAATCCGGAAATCGTCGTCGCTGCTCGCCAGTCCCAGCGTGTTCGGGGTCGTAGTGCCACGCAAGACCTCGGCGACCTGCGCGTCGCTCAGGGGTTCGGCTTGCAGGGGCGTGATTCCCGCCGAGGCCTGGCCATCGGGCAGGATTTCGAGTGCGCCCACACAGTCTCGGCCGATCTCGGACAGCAGGTCGAAGGCGTCAGTGGAACCCATGCGGTAGCGGCGAGCGACCCGTTCACGGATGTCCTTGCTGTCAGGAAGCAGGTTCTCGAAATAGGCGCGAACCTTGTCGCCGCGATGGGGGGCGTTGCCTGGGGTGAAGGGCAAGGACAATGACAGTGCACGTCCTTGCTCTGAGCTGGCCCATGTTGGGTCGTACTGCAACATGTCCGGCGCGTTCGGTGCCAGGCTCCAGGTGCCGACGAAAGCGCCGTTCATCCAGAGGCCCAGAGCGCGCTTGTGTGAGCGGCGTCCCATGGCTCACCAGCTTGGCTGATCGGTGTCAGTCTGATTCGGTGCAGGGTGTAGTGGTACGGGCTTGTTGAGCACCATTTCCACGCCGAGGATGCCCAACAGCTTCAACAGTCGGGCCGCGCCAATATTTTCGGCGTTACGCTCCAATGCTGAATAGGTCTGTTGGGTTACACCCAGGCGCAGCGCCACCTCACTTTGCGTGAGGCCAGTCTCCTTGCGGAAGCCCTGTAGCAGGGAGGGCAACTGATCGGCTGTGCGCACTGTAAATCCAGACATACAAACCTCAGGCTGTATTTGTGATTTACGCATTGTAAGCAGTAAATTGATTTTACAGTTTCTGGTTTGTAAATTTGAATTCAACACTCAACGGTTGCGCATGAGCGCCAGCTGATGGGATGTGCATGGGGGCGATGGCCTCGATGGGCATGTGTCCGAACACGCGCAGCAGGTGGGCGAGTTCCTTGTCGTTGTCGCGCCTGGTCTGAACGCTCTTGGTGGAGAACGCCTCGCGCACGTACCGCTTGGCCACCACCGAGAAAAGCCGGGTGGATTCGTCCTCGCGCACCCCTTCTCGTTGGGCACACATGCGCAAGGCTTTGGCGCGGTCGTTGGAGAGCTTGGTCCACACGCGGGGCAGGGTGCCGCTCACGTGGTAGCCTCGTCGACACGAGCTTCTGAGCGGCGCGATGGTGCGGATGATGTGCCGCTCGTTCATTCATGCTGGTCAAACAGCCCTGGGACGATGGTCACGAGCGCTCCCCCACTTGAATAGGTTTCAGGAGCAACCTCATACCCTTCTCTATCCCAACTCGGCAAGCATCTCTCGCGTCAGTCGTCCAAGACGGGGCAGGATGTCGTTCTCTGCTGCAAAGTCACGACCATAGAGTGCAGACACGATGCAGAGGCCGCTCTCGTGTAGCGGGACCTTGACGTCGGCAATGCTCGCGATGCTGATGGTCGGTGCCAACCCAAACGGCATGTCTTCGGTAACGTATCGAGAGTCCAATGAGGTGGGCCCGAACGGCCCCGGCCGTTGTGCGCGGTTCCTGACCATTTCATGCAGGGTGCCCAAAGGCACATCGTTTGATAGGCAGAAATGTTCTTGAACGGTGCGCACGTTCAATCCAAATGCGTGAGCGATTGCCAGGCGCTCCAGGTCGAGAGCTTCTATGAAGCGTGCTACGGCGGAGGTAATGTTCTCGTTCTGGCCCCACTTTTCCCCCAGTTCCATCCGCGTCAGGTTGCACAGAGCGATGGCGAGGTGATTCTGCGGATTCAAATTGCTGAGAGCTATGGCCAGCAAACCAGTCTGTTGCTGAAACCGATCTCCGAACAGTGTGCGGCAGACCTCCATTGCGCGAGCCGTTCTTTCCTTAGGAATGACCGCGACGTCAAGAAGTGCCCGGATCGCTCCCACGTAGACGGTGTCGAGTGATGTTTGTCGGCCGGTCGTGACAGTCGTCGCCAGCGTCGCTATCGGCACCACGACTCCCCGCTCGCCCAGCAGCTTAGTCAAGTAGAGCGCAGCAAAAGAGAGATGCGAGCTGAACACGACGACCTGATCGTCACGCACATGTGGCGCCGCAGTTTCGACGATAAACCGATGGCCGTAGCCGGGCACCGCAACCACGATAGCTTCGGCGCCGGCCAGCGCCTCCGCGCAACTCGACGCAATGCGCGGGTGAAAGCTTCCAGATACGGCACCACTTGCGTGCAGAGGTGCACCGGCTGCAATCGACGCAGTCCGCCTCCCTGAGGGAGACCAGATGACCACGTCGTGCCCGTTCTGGCACATTAAAGCGGCGTTTCCGTAGGCAATGGCGCCGGCGCCCAGGATGGCGACTCTCATTTCCGTTCCCTTTTATCATTGTGGACACATCGGCCGATTCTTCGCCGATGACGCGCCCCGAAGTGCCCGCTATCTTGAGTTCAGAGCAGCAAGGCAGCTTCTGAATTGACCAGCACAATTCCTGCTTGGTGGCGGCAGCGTGCGCAAGGAAGGCATCACCAGATCGGCAAGCGCTGGTCTTTGTCTCGGCAGCCAACGCTCCGCCCCACCCGTTCTCGTCAGTCCGCCTTGATATTGTTTTGCTTGATCACGGCGCCCCATTTTTCGTTGTCCGACTTCACGAGTCGATCAAAGGCTTCCATGGTGATCGGGTCAGCCTCGCACCCGATATCTGCGAGTTGTTTGATCACCTTCGGATCGCGCACCGCTGCGCTGAACTCCGCGTGAACTCTGGTTGCGAACTCGGCGGGAAGTTTCGCGGGAGCCATCACGCCTACCCAGGTTGTGATTTCTGCAGCGGGCACGCCAGCTTCGGCCATAGTCGGCACGGTTGGCATGAGGGGTGATCGCTTGGGGCTGGTAATCGCAAGGGCGCGGAGTTTTCCAGACTGGACGTGCGGCTGCATCGATGCGAAGTTCCCGATCATCATATGGATCTGACCTCCGATGAGGTCCATTTCAGAGGCTGGGACGCTCTTGTAGGGTACGTGAGTGATGTTGACGCCCGTACTCGAACGAAAAAGCTCTGTCACCACATGAAGGGCGGATCCGTTTCCAGACGATCCATAGAACACCTCGTTGGGCCGAGACTTTGCGTAGGCTACAAGCTCGGCAACCGACTTGACCGGAAGATTCGGATTCACAGCGAGCAGGTACGGGCTTGTGCACAGCTTCGCGATGTTGACGAAATCTTCTTTGGGCTTGTATGGCACCCGCGGAAGCACATGGTTGGCCATCACATAAGTGGACATGCTCGCCTGTCCCAAGGTATATCCATCTGGTAGGGCCTTCGCCGTAGCATCGTTGGCAATCGTGCCAGTCGCGCCCGGCCGGTTGTCGATGATGATTGGTTGGCCCCAACGCGCGGCAACTGCCGGTCCAACAATGCGTGCGACCGAGTCGACAGAGCCACCTGGTGCACCTGGAATTACCCACCGTACAGGCTTCTCTGGGTAGGCAGCATGTGCTGCATGGAGTGCGGCAGTGCAACTAAGAATCAGAAACACGCTCTTGGGACCCACAACAATCTTTCGCATAAAACTCCCCTGACTCCAATGACTAGGCGCTACTGCGGACGACGAACTCATCGCCCTTCGGGTGCGCTCCCTGGTGTGCGCTCGATACCAGAGAGGGCCGGTGGTTGAACGCTCTTCCGCATGGTTAAGCGTCCAGTCATGTTAAGGAGCAATCGGCGCCAATTCCAGGGTGGTAACCACCATCAATGTCGTTTTGCAATACCGTTCTCCTAGGTGTGTAAGTGGTTGTTTTAATTGAGGAAAATTGACTGCTTGAGTAGATACAATAGCAAGTAGGAATGATTCCATGCTGAAATACTATGGATAAAAGAATTACCCTCCGGCATCTGGAAGCGTTTCGCGCCGTCATGGTGCGAAAGACGGTGACTGGGGCGGCCGAAATGCTTGATGTGACTCAGCCCGTTGTCACTCGCCTGATTGCTGACTTGGAGGAGCGCATAGCCATCTCGCTCTTCTCCCGTGACAAAGGTCGCTTGGTTCCAACGCCGGAAGCCACACTACTTTTTGCCGACGTCAACCACTCGTTGATGGGCATTGAGCGGATCGCAAATGCAGCATCAGGCATCAAGGCCCTCAAGCTGGGACACCTCGAAATCGCTGCCGCCCCGAATATGTCCATGTCGTTCCTGCCGCGTGCCATCGCAAGCTTCACGCTCGAGCATCCAGAGACGCTGGTCACGATGCACATGCATAGCTCTGAAACAGTCCTGGACATGGTGCAGAGCGGACGATGCAATCTGGGTTTCGCCATGATCCCCATGCGAACCACGCGACATGGCAACAGTGAGATTCTTGTCTCAGCCAAGATGGTGGGTGTGATCCCTGTCAGACATCGACTGGCCGCTCGCAAGGTTCTGCATCCAGAAGATTTCGAAGGTGAGAGCTTCATCGCGATGGCACCGTTGATGGAAGTGCGCACCAAGATCGATTCGCTGATGCTCTCCCACGGTGTCAGCCGCCGGATCAATGTAGAGACCCAAATCTCTTCGGTAGTGATCAAACTGGCGGAGGCAGGCGCCGGAATTTCCATCATTGATCCCCTCACAGCGAGCGGGTACAGCGGCAGCCTTCTCAAGTTCATCCCTTTTGAACCAGAGATCGTTGTGGATTACTCGATGGTGATATCCCCGCGGCATGCATCGACGCTGATACTGAAGCCTTTCATTGATCACGCACGCAGGGAGATCCGCAAGATGGTGCCTGCCAAGCTGATCTTGCGTGGTGATGGATTGGTAAGCAGCGCAAGGCGTTAGCGCAACGCTCTTCAAGCCAGGCGAATTCACTGCACGCTGCGCGTCCAGTCCTCGGGATGCGCTGGCACCAGCCAGCCAACGATGCGAGGAGCAAACACGTCAATGACGAAGGCCGCCTGCACTTAGGCCCGTCAGGCGGAGATGTACGCAAAGTGGCTGACCTCTCACCGGTTGAGCACTTGTGCATGTAGACGCCGGTTGATCCGGTCCAGCGGGCACGATGTGTTGGCACGTGGTTCCAGTCAGCGCCTGTGCGGCTCGCCTAGCAGTACTGCATGGCGCCGACACGCCAACGGCGCAGCCTGAGGATCCTTGCGGGGAGGCCTGACCCCGCAGACATTGCGATGCAGGTCAATCAGAGCGCTCAGAACTGCAGACGCCGGTCGAACTTCGCTCCACCGCAAAACGCGCTTGCAAGCTTCAATATCCCAGGAGCTCTTCGCGGTTGCTTGACCTTCGCGCTTGCGCTTGGGCTCATTTGTCCGCTGTGCTTGGCTGCTCGCCGAGCCTTTGCAGGGTTCAGCATCGGCTTTGGCGCGTCTGACCCACTCGCTGAGAGTCTGTGGCACGCGATAGAAATAGCAAAAAGACATGGGCTCATGATCAGATGCTATCTGAGTGAACCATAAGTGAAAAAAAACTCTTTTGAATCAAATATTTATGCTCGAAAAGAAAACTATTTTAAAAAAGCATCGATAGTGGTAAATCCTCTTTGGAGGCTAACCACTTGTTCGTACGATTCACTCAGTTGATGCCGAGCCCGATGAACGTCGCAACATGCCGAATCAGCTTTTTTCAAAAGTTCAGGACGATGAAAGTTTTTGCCATCCCTCAGCATGGAGTCGTGTTGGTTGCGCCGACGGTGAGCAACGCTAGCTCCGCAATGGTGCAGCGCCACCACCGACCCATCCTCACCATCCATCAGGGCTCGGCTGGCGTTTTCGCACTGGACCCGCACCGAGCTGAACACGGAGGGCAGTATCAATGAACAATGAGTTTGATGTGATCGTGGTGGGCGCTGGCATGGTCGGTTCCGCCCTCGGATACGGCCTGTCCCAAACGACACTTCAGGTGCTGCTGCTCGATGGCGAGGACACCGACCTTCGTGCAGCCAAAGCGAACTTCGGGCTTGTATGGGCGCACGGGAAAGGCTTTGGGGACCCCGACTATCACCGCTTGTCCATCGAAGCGTGCAAGCAATGGCCTGCATTTGCACAGCGGCTGGAGGCCGACAGTGGTATCTCGCTCGCCTACCGTCAAGACGGCGGATTGTTCTTTTGCCTGAGCGACGCAGAGCTCTCTGACCGGTCCGCAAGAATGAAGGCCTGGCACGGGCAGACGCCCGAGCTTCCGGTCTCCACGCAGATTCTTGAGAGGGGCGAGCTCGAACGACGGTTTCCTGGCGTGAGGCTGGGAAAAGATGTCGCGGGGGCCAGCTTCGGCGAGCACGATGGACAGGTGAATCCACTGCGGCTTCTTGCTGCGCTGCAGACCGCCTTCCAGCGAAACGGCGGCACGCTCAGGAATCACGCCAAGGTGACCGGCGTGTCGATGCTTCCTGGTGGCGGTTTCGAGGTAGCAACCGCCAGCTTCAAAGCGCACGCTCCGCGCGTCGTTCTGTCTGCCGGGCTTGGCGCCATCGAATTGGGGCGAACCGTGGGTCTCGACGTGCCGTTGCGTCCCCAGCGGGGCCAGATTTTGGTCACGGAGCGCGTCGCGCCTCTGCTACCCATTCCTGCCAGCGGGCTTCGCCAAACCAGCGAAGGTACGGTAATGATCGGGGTCACTACGGAAGAGGTTGGCTTCGATCTCTCGACGACATCCGAAGGTGCGGTGCGAATGACGAAGAAGGCACTGCGCATCCTGCCCGACCTGGCGGGCGTCCGCCTTGTCCGCCAATGGTCGTCTTTGCGTGTGATGACGCCCGATGGCCACCCGGTCTACGCCAAATCCGTCAGCCATCCGGGCATAGATGTTGCCACCTGCCATTCGGGGGTCACCCTCGCTTCTTTCCATGCGGGTACCTACGCCGAAGCTATCGCGGCCGGCGCGCTTCCTGCCAACCTCAGCGTGTTCCACTATGACCGATTCGATGTTCAGAAAACTGCCTGATGCAGCACCGTCGCTGTTGACGGTCTACATAGATGGGCAGCCCGTGAAGGCGGAGGAGGGCGAGTCGGTGGCGGGTGTCCTGCTGCGCGAGGAGTCAGCGGCGAGCCGGACCACGCCAGTCTTTGAGAGCCCGCGCGCTCCGTTCTGCATGATGGGTGTCTGTTTTGACTGCCTGGCCGTTGTCGATGGGGCGCCCTCGACCCAGTCATGCCTCGTGACAGTCAAAGAGGGAATGCGCGTCGAACGCCAGCTTGGCCGCCGGAGGGTAGGCGTATGACACGGCACGTATCCGTTGCAGTCATCGGCGCTGGCCCCGCGGGCATGCATGCCGCCATTCGGCTGCGCTCCCATGGCCTGTCGGTGCTCGTACTGGACGAACAGCCGGCTGTTGGCGGCCAGATCTGGCGCGCGGTCGAGACCGTGGCGCCCACGAGCACCGGAGACCTTTTGGGGGCAGAGTACCGGGCGGGCGCTGATTTGGCAGGCAGGTTTCACGCCAGCGGCGCGATGTACGAACCGCAGACCCAGGTTTGGCAGATCGAGCCCGGATGGAGCATCTTCACCAAGCGCGATGGCAAGACGGAGTGCGTGCGTGCTGACCAGGTCATCCTTGCAACCGGCGCGCAGGAGCGGCCGGCCCCGTTCCCGGGCTGGACCTTGCCGGGTGTTCTGACGGTGGGTGCAGCGCAGATTCTGCTCAAGACTTCGCGTCAGATCCCTGCCAAGCCGGTGTGGGTGGCCGGCAGTGGTCCACTGCCTTTGCTATACATCGCGCAATTGATCCGCGCCGGCGGCAAGGTGGCGGGCTGGCTCGACACCTCGCCGCGTGGCGAGTGGCGGCATGCGATGCCATGGGCTGGGGCCGCGCTGCTGGAGCGCGCTGAAATCGCCAAAGGATTGCAGTGGATGCGTGAGCTTCGCGATGCTGGCGTTCGGCGCATTCGTGGCGTCACCGCCTTGAGGGCGTTGGGCCAGGGGCAGCTACAGACGCTTGAGTACACGACGGCCAATGGAAAGGTGGAGCGTGTGCCTGCCGATGTCTTGCTGTCGCACGAGGGAGTCATCCCCTCCATCCACATGACGCAGGCCCTGGGCTGTTCGCACAAGTGGAACGACCAGCAGTCCTGCCTCGTTCCGGAGCTGGATGAGTATGGACAGACGAGCAAGCGCGGTGTCTTCGTGGCTGGCGACGGCGCGGGCATCGGGGGGGCGAAAGCTGCCTGCGTGCGGGGCGAAATCGCGGCCATTGGCGCAGCCAGGCAGGCAGGGCGCCTGTCGGCAGAGTCGGCGCTGGAACACAGCGCCGCATTGCGTAAGCAACTGCACGGCACCCTGCGCCTGCGACCCATGCTGGATGCCCTCTACCCGCCTCGGGCAGAAATCTTCGCACCTTCTGACGACACCATCGTTTGTCGTTGCGAGGAGCTAACTGCTGGTGACGTCCGCAAGGCCGCTGCGTTGACGCCGCTCGGACCCAACCAGATGAAGGCGTTCACACGTGCTGGCATGGGCCCGTGCCAGGGGCGGCAGTGCGGCTACACCGTGGCGCACATCGTGGCTGCCGAGCAAAACAAGCATGTCTCGGAAGTAGGCTTCTACCGCATCAGACCACCACTCAAACCCCTTACCCTGGGCGAGCTAGCGTCTTTGAGTCTTGATGAGGATCTGAAATGAAAAGTGCCGGAAGCGGTGCACTGGTGCCGCACGGTTCAAGCAGCGCTGACGTGACTTCGAAGTCGGAGGACCAGCCGCCATGATGGGGTTTTGAGTCGAGATGCCGCGGCGAGCGAAACGAATGTGATGAGTCTGGAATGATTGAGGTGCGACACTTTCGCCACTTTGCCGTCGTTGCCGAGGAATTGAACTTCCGACGGGCCAGCGAGCGCATCCACATTGACCAGGGTCCGTTGTCGAGGGCTATCCGTGATCTTGAGGATGAGCTGGGAACCAGTTTCTGCAACATCTTTGCTTTGGTGCATGAATGTCCTGTATCGGGGGTCGCCAATGTTTATGTGGGACACGTGGCAGCTCCGGCCCTGGGGAATGCCTTGCATCCTGTGAAGGGGGCACTCCAAAGAGCTGGGCTTTTTGCTTTTGTGACCCGGCAACGTGTCCCACGGGTTTGCCGGTGCGTCCCATCAACTAATTCCTCGGCGTTGGCTCCGAATCCCGGGCTCGATCAATGCCCCGCAGACCCCCGCTGCCGCGTATCCGACGGCGTCTCTCCAAACCGCTTGCGGTAGCCCTCTGCAAAGTGCCCCAGGTGGAAGAACCCGTAGCGCGCCGCAATGTCCGCCACGTGCGGGGCGCGGTCTGCGCTGGTGGGCTGCTGCAGTGCGGCGCGGGCGGCATCCAGCCGCAGGTCGCGCAGAAAGGCCATGGGGCTTTTGCCTGTGCATTGGGCAAAGGCCTGCTGCAACGACCGGGCGCTGGTGCCCACGTGGGCGCACACGTCTGCCAGGGTGATGGGCAGCTCCAGTTGGCTGTGCATGAACTCCTGCGCGCGCTTGACGGCACGTGGCAGCACCATGCGACCGGCGCCGGCTGTGGATGCGCCCGCGCCTGCGCCAGCGGCGAGCACTGCCGAATGGTTGTGCTGCGCGGACAGCAGCAGGCTGGTGAGCAGGTGGTTCTCGGCCTGTTCCGCCAGCACCGGGTGCCCCAGCAGGAACGCACTGGTTTCCACCGCCGAACGCAGGTAGGCGATGAAGCTGGCCATGCCCATGAGTGCGGGGTTGGCCAGGTCCATGCCCAGGTCAAACACCAGGGGCTGCTGCACCGGCGCTTGCAGCAGGTCCGACAAGCGGGCGTGCAGCGCGTCGCGCTCAATCTTGACGATGAACTGCGGGCTGTCTTCATGCCAGCGCATGGACAGCGGCTCGGTGGGCGAGGGTACCGAGGCCATCAGCGTGTGCGACTCCACCGCTTGCCCGCCGCAGCGGACCGTGGCGCCGCCGCGCAGCGGTATCTGCAGCAAATAAAAACTGCGCAGGTACCCGGGCTCGATCCGCACCGCAGGGCCGTACTGCACATAGTTCAGGCTGACATGGCGGTGCAGCGGGGCGCTGTGGTGGCATGCGTCCAGCCTGTCGCCGGGGTGCAGTGTGGCCAGGTCGTGCGGGCAGAACACGCGGCCCACGAACTCCCGCGCTTCGTCCAGGTCGTGGCTGTCGAACAGGCGATAGCGCTGCAGCGGTAGCCGGTCGGCGGCAGTGCTCTGCGGGGCGATGTCCATGGTCTTGGCGGCGTGGGCGTGCGTCGGTCGGTCGGTCGGTGGATCGTGTGCTGCATGCAGCCGGTGCGCCACGGCGGCGGTGCGAACGAAATCCTGCGTTTTAGGGACACGGCCTGCGCTTTCCGGATGCGGTCGGGCCGGCTCCTTTTCTATTCTTGTGCAGGCCCCGAGCCCTGCGCAAGAGCGTTACCCCGGGGCAATCGGCGCGACTGTGTCGGCGTGTAAACGCTGCTGCAGCGCAGCAAAGGCTGCCGGGCGCACTGCCCGGGGCGCAACGCACAGGAGTCACCATCATGGTCCAGGGGTTCGAAGGAATGCGCGGCAAGAGCGCCATCGTGACGGGGGGCGCCACGCTCATCGGGGCCGGGGTGGTGCGCGCACTGCACCAGGCGGGGGTGAGGGTCATGGTGGCCGACATCAACGCAGAAGCCGGGCAGGCATTGGCGGATGAACTGGGTGCCGGCGTGCTGTTTCGGCGCACCGACATCACCAGCGACGCGGAGATCGCCGCCTGCGTGGCCGAAGCTGCAGAGCGCCACGGCGGGGTCCACTACCTGGTGAACCTGGCCTGCTCCTATCTGGACGATGGCATTGCATCGCCGCGGGAGGACTGGCTGGCTTCGCTCAACGTGAACCTGGTCAGCGCGGTGATGGTGCTCAAGGCCGTGCGCCCGCATTTTCAGCGTGCGGGCGGCGGTGCGGTGGTCAACTTCACCAGCATTTCCTCGGGCGTGGCGCAGACCGGGCGCTGGCTCTACCCCGTGGGCAAGGCGGCCATGGTGCAGCTGACGCGCAGCATGGCCATGGACTTGGCGGGGGAGGGTGTGCGCGTGAACAGCGTCTCCCCGGGCTGGACGTGGTCGGCCATCATGGACCAGCTCACCGGCGGCGACCGCGCCAAGACCGACCGCGTGGCCGCGCCGTTTCACCTGCTGCGCCGCGTGGGCGACCCAGCCGAAGTGGCCAACGTGGTGCTGTTCCTGTGCTCGGACATGGCCAGCTTCGTGACGGGGGCCGACTATGCCTGCGACGGCGGCTACTCGGCCATGGGCCCCGAGTCCTATACCCCCGCCATTCCCCAGCTGATGTCGTGAAGGAGCAGTCGCCATGACCATTCGATCCGTAGGCATCGTCGGTGCCGGCTTTGCCGGCCTGTCCACCGCCAAGGTGCTGCGCGCCTTCGGCTTTGAAGTAACGGTGTTCGAAAAAGAGCCCGACGTGGGCGGCGTGTGGGCCGCGTCGCGCCGCTATCCGGGCCTGACCACGCAGAACCCGCGCACCACCTACGCGCTGTCGGACTTTCCGATGCCGGCGCACTACCCCGAATGGCCGTCGGGCCAGCAGGTGCAGGCCTATCTGCAATCGTATGCAGAGCACTTCGGCCTGGTGCCCCACCTGCGCATGTCCACGGTAGTGGAGCGCGCGGTACTGGATGAAGATGCCGGCACGTGGACGGTGCAGACGCGGCCTGCGCAAAGTCAAGGACAGGGCGATGGCGTGACGCCCATGCAAGCGCAAACGCAAACGCAAACCCACCGCTTCGACTACCTGGTGGTGTGCAACGGCATCTTCAGCGAACCGGCGGTGCCGCACTATCCGGGTGCGGACGCCTTCGTGGCGGGCGGCGGGCGCGTGTGCCATACCAGCCAGTTCAACGACGCGAGCGCTGCACGCGGCAAGCACGTGCTGGTGGTGGGCTACGGCAAGTCGTCGTGCGACGTGGCCAACGCCATTGCGGCCGACAGCGCCAGCACCACAGTGCTCGCGCGCCACCTGATCTGGAAGATCCCGAAGAAGTTCATGAACGTGCTGAACTTCAAGTTCCTGCTGCTCACGCGCATGGGCGAGGCGCTGTTCAAGTACATCGAGCCCAAGGGCTTCGAAAAATTCCTGCACGGCGCGGGCCTCCCGGTGCGCAACTCCATGCTGGGCAGTGTGGAGTCGGTGGTCACCCGGCAGCTGAAGCTGCGCGAGATCGGCCTGCACCCGGGCACGCCGCTGGAGACCATCGCCCGCAGCACGGTGAGCCTGGTGACCGATGGCTTTTATGAAAAGGTGGCCGCGGGAGCACTGGGCGTGCGCAAGGGCGTGACCATCCGCGAGCTGCAGCCCGGCCAGGCCGTGCTGAGCAATGGCGAGACGGTGCCGGCCGACATCGTGGTCTGCGGCACCGGCTGGCACCAGCAGGTGCCGTTCTTCGACACTGGCGTGATGCAGCGCATCACCGATGCGCGCGGCAACTTCCGGCTTTACCGCTCCATCCTGCCGGTGGGCATGCCGCGCCTGGCCTTCAATGGCTACAACTCCTCGTTCTTCAGCCAGCTCAACTGCGAGGTGGGTGCGTTGTGGCTGGCCAACCACCTGCGCGGCGGCCTGCAGCTGCCGTCCCAGGCCGACATGAATGCGCAGATCGACCGGCGCCTGGCCTGGATGGAGGAGCGCACCGATGGCAAGCATTCCAAGGGCACCAACATCATCCCGTTTTCGGTGCACAACATCGACGAGCTGCTGCAGGACATGGGCTTGCCGCTCGGCGCCGTCACGCGTTTCAGGCAATGGCTGGAGCCGGTGAACCCCGCCGACTATGCTGTGGTCACCCGGCAGTTGCTGGCCCGGCATGCGGGTGCAGCTGCCGGTGCGCCGCTGGCCGCCCGCGCCGCAGCCGGCACCGGTGTCTGAAACGATCCGCCCCGACTCTTACCCCACCAAGAAGGACATCCCATGCCAGGACAATGGACCACGCTGGACGCCGCCGACGGCAGCGGCCGCTTTCGCGCCTACCTCGCCACCCCTGCCAGCGGCAGCGGTCCCGGCCTGGTGATTGCGCAGGAGATTTTTGGCGTCAATGCCACCATGCGCGACGTGGCCGACTACTACGCAGAAGAAGGCTATGTGGTGCTGGTGCCGGACCTGTTCTGGCGGCAGGAGCCCGAGGTCGAGCTGGACGCCGCCAGCGACATGCCGCGCGCATTCGCGCTGTACCAGGGCTTCGATGAAGCCAAGGGCGTGGACGACCTGCAAACCGCCATCACCGCCCTGCGCGCGCGGCCAGAGGTCCAGAGCGCGGGCAGCGCGGGCAGCGCGGCCGGCCCGGGCAAGGTCGGTGTGCTGGGCTTTTGCCTGGGCGGCAAGCTCGCCTATCTGGCGGCCTGCCGCACCGACGCCGACGTGGCCGTGGGCTACTACGGCGTGGGCATCGAGGCCGCGCTGGCCGAGGCGCCCGGCATCCGTTGCCGCCTGGTGCTGCACATCGCCGAGCTCGACGGCTTCTGCCCGCCGCCTGCGCGGGACACCATCGTGCAGGCCCTGTCGGGCCGCGAGAACGTGGAGCTGTACGTCTACCCCGGCACCGACCATGCCTTCGCCCGCGTGGGCGGCGACCATTTTCACAAGCCGTCGGCCCTCATGGCGCACCAGCGCAGCGTGGCCGCGCTGCGGCGCGAGATGGGCCCGCACTACGACCTGTCGGCGCTGTGGGACAAGCATTGCGAATACGAGTTCGCCACCCGCGACGTGGACGCCACCATGGCGACCATGGTGGCCGAGCCGTATGTGAACCACATCCCCACCATGACGGGCGGAGTGGGTTACAAGCACCTGCACGACTTCTACACACGCCACTTCGTCAACAGCAACCCGCCGGACACGAGCCTGACCCCGATCTCCCGCACGGTCGGGGCCACGCAGGTGGTCGACGAAATGCTCTTTAGCTTCACCCACACCACCGAGATCCCGTGGATGCTGCCCGGCGTGGCGCCCACGGGCCGGCGTGTGGAGATACCGCTGCTGGCGGTGGTGAAGTTCCGCGGCGACAAGCTCTACCACGAGCACATCTACTGGGACCAGGCCAGCGTGCTGGTGCAGGTCGGGCTGCTGGACCCCGCAGGCCTGCCTGTGGCCGGCGTGGAGACGGCGCGCAAGCTGCTGGACGAGATGTTGCCTTCCAACGGTTTAATGGGCGAGGGCCGCTAGCCTGGGTGTGCCGGTGGCATGGGCTGAGGTGCGGGCTGAGGCAAGGGCTTGGATCTCGCCGCGCGAGAGCAGCAGGGGCCCGCGCAGGTTTTCTTCCGAAGGACTCGCGGTGCTCGCACTGCTCGACGTTGGCGGTGATTTCCGCAAAGCCGAAGACGCCTATCGCCAGGGCCACGAAGTGGAGGCCGTCGGTGAGCTCCGGCACGCTGAAGGAATAGCGGGCCGTGCCGGAGTTGCCGTCCGTGCCCGCCAGCCCCAGCACCAGGTCCGGAAGGATCATGCCCACGGCTTTTCAGCAGCGAGCCCGGGGCGAGCACGGCCGCACCGACAAGCCCTGGAACCATCAGCGAGAAGTATTCCGCCGGCCCGAACCTGAATGCCAGCTCGGCCATGGGCACTGCGGAGGCGGCCAGCGACATCGTTGAGCCGAGCAGTGCGGGGTACCGGGGCGGGTTCGACAACTAACCCGGCCGGTGTGCCGCAACGGGGCAACGGGGGCTGATTGCCCCACTGCACGGCACTGCAACGCAACGCAACGCAACGCACCGCAGCGCTGCGCGGCCCGGTCGTTACTTCGCGGAGCGCCGCTGCCGCGCCCGGCGCGACACCATATTGAGCACCTCGACCAGCGCTGAGAACGCCATCGCTGCGTAGATGTAGCCCTTGGGGATCGGCGCGCCAAAGCCTTCTGCGATCAGCGTGGTGCCGATCAGGAGCAGAAAGCCCAGCGCCAGCATCACGATGGTGGGGTTGGCCTGGATGAAGTTGGCCAGCGGCGTGGCGGCGAACAGCATCACGGCGACGGTGACCAGGATCGCGATCACCATGATGGGGATGTGGGGCGTCATGCCCACCGCCGTGATGATGCTGTCGATGGAGAACACCAGATCCAGCATCAGGATCTGCCCGATGGCTGCCGCCGTGGTCAGGCCCGGGCCTTGCGGGGTGAACACGTCGGGGCCGGGGTCGGGGTCCACGCTGTGGTGGATTTCCTTGGTGGCCTTCCAGACCAGGAAGAGGCCCCCGGCGATCAGGATCACGTCGCGCCAGGAGAAGCCTTTGCCGAAGAGCGTGAACACCGTTTCGGTCAGGCCGACGATGAAGGCGATGGTGCCCAGCAACGCCAGCCGCATGACCAGTGCAGCCCCGATGCCGATGTTGCGCGCGCGGGCGCGGTCCTTCTCGGGCAGCTTGTTGGTGAGGATGGAGATGAAGATCAGGTTGTCGATCCCCAGCACCACCTCCATCGCAATGAGGGTGGCCAGGGCGATCCAGGCGGCGGGGTCGGCCGCGAGCGTTTGCAGGTAGTCCATGGTGTACAGCTGTAGTGAGGGGATACCGGTCGGCTCCAGCCTGCATCGCATCCCTGCTGTGCAGGCGTGCGTGGGCTCCATGGCCGCTCGCTGTTTCCCGCGGGCGGGAAACGCGCGCATCTTAAATCGCAACCCGTGCTGGCGGTGCGGGCGCGGGCCGCCGCTGCACACAATGGATGCCGTCCTACTTGGCAGCCCGGTGGCCCGGTGGCCCGGTGGCCGCGGGTGCGGCCCCGCTGGCCTCACGTCAGGTTCAAGCCACCGTCCGACAGCAGCACTTCCCCGGTCAGATAGTCCGAGGCCACCAGCATCGCCACGGCGTGGGCGATGTCGTCGGCGCTGGCCGCGCGGTGCATGGGGGCGCGTTCGCGCCACAGGGCCTGCGCGGCGGTCCAGTCGGCCGTGAGCGGCGTGTCGACCAGGCCCGGCGCCACGGCGTTGACGCGGATGTCCGGCCCGAGCGACAGGGCCAGCAGGCGGGTCAGGTGGTTGAGCGACGCCTTGCTCACCGCATACGGAATGGACGCACCCTTCGGGCGCACGCCTGCGTGCGAGCTGATGTTGACGACGCTGCCGGCGCGGCCTCGCTGCGCCGCCGCGCGCAGGGCGGGCTCGGCCAGGGCGACGAGGTGAAAGGGCGCCACGACATTGACCTCGTGCAGCTCATGCCACACCGCCGACGTGGCCGCCGCCAGGTCGCCGTGCGGGATGACGCGGCTGATGCCGGCGTTGTTGACCAGCACGTCGAGCTGCCCCCAGGCGCCCATGGCCTCGTCGACCAGCCGGATTCGGTCGGTTTCGAGCGCCAGGTCCGCCTGCACATACGTTGCCTGCACCAGCTCGGCGGCCATGGCGCGCCCCGTGTCGGCCGAGCTGCGGGAGTGCAGGACCACCGCATAGCCCTCGCGGCGGAGCCTGCGCGCAATGGCGGCGCCGATGCCCGATGTGGAGCCGGTCACCAGGGCCACGCGCAGCGGGGTGTCGGGTGTCGAAGAGGCGGTCATGGGGCAATCCTCGGGTTGGGGGCGCAGTGCCCCGGGTCAGCGGGCCGGGTCTCTGGCAGCACCGGCGCGCCAGAGGTGCCGGCATCATGCCGCACACGGCGCTGGGCGCCCGCAGGCGTCGCTATCGCCCGGCCATCGCCTTGCAGGTGCCTTGAAACACCTTCTGGTTCGCGGGCTTTCTGGCTTCGAGGGTTTGTTCCTGCTCGTACTTGGCCTTCGCCTTGGCAAAGGCGTCGGTCTTGCGGTACTCGGTAAGGTCGGCCGACAGCGCGGCGAGGTTCTGGCGCCAGTTCTTGTCGATGTCCTGGGCCAGGTCCGGGTGCAGGGCCCTGCAGGTGGCCACCGTGGCCGCGTCGATGACATGCATCTCGCGGTCGAGTGCGGCCTGAAAGTCCTGCTTGGACTGCGCGTGCGCGCAGGTGGCGGCCAGGGACAGGGTGGTGATGACGGCAGCGAGTTTCATGGTGGGCGGTGACGGATGACAAACCCGCCATGGTGCATGAGGCGCCCTGCCATGCACAGCGGTCGGCGCTGATGCGAGCCATCACTTCGATTTTGGAGTGCGGTTGGCCGGGACGGCCTGGGAGCGTGTAGTGTGGCCCCCTGCGGCGCCGGGCGGGCCGAGCGGGCCGGGCGGGCCGAGCGGGCGATCTCCCATTGCCATCTCGGAGGTGGCGCCGGGCACTTTCCTGGCCACCGTCGGGCGGCAGGTGCATGCGGCACCCGGCGCGCCCGCAGAGCCGATGGTGGGCTCGGGCCAGGCGTTCCAGCGCGTCGCGGACTGCCCTTGAGCGGCACCCCCCGTCGATACCCACGCTGAGGGGCCGGCGCACCAGTCCGTTGCAGCCCGCGGCGGTGACCGCCCGGGTGACCGCCCGGGTGTGCGCCGGATGGTGGAGAATCCAGGCCCTTTGCCGGTGTTTGCGCCGCACTCGCTGCGGGCGCCACTATCATTTCGGCCCGACGTTGCGCAAGCACTGCCTGGGGTGTGCCGCCCATGGGTCGGCAGCCACGGGGCTTGGTGCCCCGTTTTTCATCCTCCATTCTTCATTTTTTCGTCTGCAGGTTCCGAGCGTGTGTGAGCGCGTGCTGCTGCTGCAAGCGTTCTTTCATTGCCCTATTTTCATGACCATGCGTCTTTTGCAGGACACCACCCTCGGTATCGACTTCGGCACGTCCAACTCCGCGATGGCGGTGCGCCAGGGCACGGGCCCGGCCCGGATGATCGCGCTGGAGGGCGAGGCGCGCGCGCTGCCCACGGCGCTGTTCTTCAACGGTGAGGACCACCGCACCCACTTCGGGCGGGACGCGGTGGCGCAGTACCTGGCGGGCACCGAGGGGCGGTTGATGCGCTCGCTCAAGAGCCTGCTGGGCAGCGCGCTGCTGCAGGACAAGACCGTGGTGCACGACAAGCTGGTGAGCTACCAGGACGTCATCAGCCTGTTTTTGCGCATGCTGGTGGGCAAGGCCTGCGACGACCTGGGCGGCATGCCCGCGCGCGTGGTGATGGGGCGGCCGGTGCACTTTGTGGACGACGATGCCGAGCGCGACCAGCAGGCCGAGGCCGCGCTGCGCCAGGCCGCGGTGGACGCGGGGTTTTCCGAGGTGTCGTTCCAGCTGGAGCCCATCGCCGCCGCGCTCGACTACGAGCAGCGCATAGCCCGCGAATCCATCGTGCTGGTGGTGGACATCGGCGGCGGTACGTCCGACTTCACCGTGGTGCGGCTGGGGCCGGACCGCTTTGCGCGGCCCGACCGCAGCGGCGACGTGCTGGCCACCACCGGCGTGCACGTGGGCGGCACGGACTTCGACCGCCGCCTCAGCCTGGACCTGCTGATGCCGCTGCTGGGCTTTCGCCACACCGGGCCCTCGGGGCGCGAGGTGCCCAGCCGCGTGTTCTTCGATTTATCGACCTGGCACCTGATCCAGTGGCTGTACTCGCCCAAGGCGCTGCGCGACGCGCAGAGCCTGCGCACCGACTACGCGGACCCGCGCCTGTACGAGCGCCTGATGTACGTGCTGCGCGAACGCCTGGGCCACCGCATGGCCGACACGGTGGAGCAGGCCAAGATCGCGGCGTCCCTGGCCGACGCCGAGGCGCCCATGCCGCTCGACTGGATCGAGCGCGGGCTGCAGGCCGCCGTCACGCCCCAGGGGTTGTCGCAGTTTCTGGCCCAGCCGCTGGCCCAGGTGGTGGCCTGCGCGCACGACTGCGTGCAGCAGGCGGGCCTGGGCCCGCAGGGCGTGGACGCCATCTACCTGACGGGTGGCTCGTCCGCGCTGCGGCCGCTGCGGCAGGCGCTGAGGGAGGCTTTCCCGGACACGCCGCAGGTCGAGGGTGACTTGTTTGGCGGGGTGGCGGCGGGCCTGGCCGTGTCGCGCTGAGAGGCTGGGTTGTTGGTGAGCCGATGCGCTGAATCGAGTTGATCCAGTCGATTCAGTGGGTTCAGTGGGTTCAGTGGGTTCAGCTATCGGGCCGATCGGGCCGTTGCGAGGTGCGCGCGGCACGGGGTGCAGCCGCACCGTGGGCGGCGTCCCTGCCGGAATCCATTTGCTACTAAAGTTATAGCTTCTAGCGCTTGTCTATCAAGCGGTAGAGGCCATTTTCATGCTGGATGCAGGCCGTATTCAGTCTGCCGGCTCTTCGCTGTCTTCAACACCCGCTGCATCGCCGCGCTTCCACGCCAGCGCCGTGTCGTATAGCACGTTGCGCGATGCGCCCGTGATCTCGGCCGCCAGCCGCACGGCGGTCTTCAGGGGCAGCTCCTGCACCAGCAGGCGCAGCACGCGCAGGCTGTCGCCGTCGTCGGCCGCCACGGGCACCGGGTGCAGCAGCACCACGAACTCGCCGCGCGAGCGCTGCGGCCCGCCGTCCAGCCAGGCCGCCAGGGCGTGCGCGGGCTGGGTCGTCACTTCCTCGAACTGCTTGGTCAGCTCGCGCGCCAGCGTCACCGGGCGGTCGCCCAGCACGGCCAGGGCGGTGGCCAGTTCGCCGATGCGGTGCGGGGCCTCCAGCAGCACCACGCAGCGGGGCTCGCCGGCCAGCTGCTTGTGGATGACGGCGGCCCGCTCGGCATTCTTGACCGGCAGAAAACCCGCAAACACAAAGCCGCCGTGCTCGGTGCTGTGCGCCACCGCACCCGCCACGCTCAGCGCCGTGGTCACGCTGCTCGCGCCGGGCAGGGGCACGGCCCGCAGCCCGGCGGCCTGCACGGCGGCCACCAGGCGCGCGCCGGGGTCGCTCACGCCCGGGGTGCCGGCGTCGCTCACGTAGGCCACGCGCTGGCCTTGCTGCAGCCGCTGCACCACGGCCTGCGCGGCCTCGGCCTCGTTGTGCTGGTGCACGGCCAGCAGTTGCCCGGAGTTCTTGTCGATACCGTAAGCGCGCAGCAGCGACTGCGTGTGGCGCGTGTCCTCGCAGGCCACGGCGTCCACCAGTTGCAACACGTGCAGCGCGCGCAGCGTGATGTCCGCCAGGTTGCCGATGGGCGTGGCCACCACGTACAGCGCGCCCTGCGGATAATGCTGCGCAGCCGCTGCCTCATGCGCGGCGCTCTGGGCTGAAGCGAAAGAAGCGCTCAATGAATTTCCTTGGAAGAAAGAAGTCTGCTGCGGCCACGCCTGCGGCGCCCGGCCGCGCTGCGGGCACCACAGCCACGGCGACCGCCAGCACCACCACGCGCGAGCGCGGCAATGCGGCAGAAGACCGGGCCCTGGCGTACCTGCAGGCGCAGGGCCTGCAGCTCGTGGTGCGCAATTATCGGACGCCCGGCCGCGGCGGTGGCGAGATCGACCTCATCCTGCGCGATCAGGATGGCACGCTGGTGTTCGTCGAGGTGCGCAGCCGCGCCAGCGCGTCCTTCGGCGGGGCGGGCGCGAGCATCAGCGCCGCCAAGCAGCAGCGCATCGTTTTTGCGGCGCGCCACTACCTGCTGCGCCTGCCGTCGCCGCCGCCATGCCGGTTCGACGTGGTGCTGGTGGAGGGCACGGTCCAGTGGCTCAAGGCGGCATTCGATGCGCAGTAGTCCGGGCTGTCCGCGTGGCTATGTCACAGCCCGCCAGCGCAAGGCAGACGGCAACGGTTTGCTACAAAAGCTGTAACACCCGGCGGGTATCATCGGGGCCTCATGCTTGAGCAACGCATCCAACAGCATTTCATCGACAGCGCCGACCTGAAGTACCAGGCCGCGCAGGCCCTGAGCCACCCCATCGCTGCCGCCGTGCAGGCCATCCTGGCCTGCGTGACCAGCGGCGGCAAGGTCCTGGCCTGCGGCAACGGTCCCTCGGCCGCAGAGGCCCGGCAGTTCGCCGCCTTCTGCGTCACCGGCTTCGAGCGCGAACGCCCCGAGCTGGCCGCGCTGGCCCTCTCGTCCGATAGCACCCTGCTCACCTCGGCCGCCGTCGGCGCGGGGGCGGTGCACGACGCCACCCAGCAGTTTGCCCGCCAAGTGCGCGCGCTCGGCCAGGCGGGCGACGTGCTGCTGCTGCTGTCGGCCACCGGCAACGATGCCAACCTGATCGCCGCCACCGAGGCCGCGCACGAGCGCGACATGACCGTGGTGGCCCTGACTGGCCGCACGGGCGGCAAGCTGTCTGCGCTGCTGCGCGAGACCGATGTGTTGATCAGCGTCCCCCACGACCGGGCCGCGCGTGTGCGCGAAGTCCATGCCCTGGTGCTGCACTGCCTGTGCGACGGCGTGGACGCCCAGTTACTTGGTGAACAGGAGATTCCGCTATGACGCAAACGACGACGACCATGAACCCGACCCTTCGCCGCGCATCCCGTGCGGTGTGCACCGTGCTCGCCGCAGCCGCCCTGGCCGGGGGCCTCGCAGCCTGCGCGCCGCTGATCGTCGGCGGTGCCATGGTGGGTGGCGTGATGGCCATCGACCGCCGCACGGCCGGCACGCAGATCGAGGACGAAGGCATCGAACTGCGCGCTGCCGCCCGCATCCGCGAAACGTTGGGCGACCGCGCGCACGTCAACGTAACCAGCTACAACCGCCAGGCCCTGCTGACCGGCGAGGTCGCCACGGCCCAGGACCGGCAGACCGTGGAGCAGATCGTCTCGCAGGTGGAGAACACCCGCTCGGTGGTCAACGACCTGGCCGTCATGCCCACCACCACGCTGAGCCAGCGCTCCAACGACACCTTCATCACCGGCAAGGTCCGCGCCAGCCTGGTGGACGCGAAAGACATCTCGGCCAACTCCTTCAAGGTGGTGACCGAGCGCGGCATCGTCTACCTGATGGGCCGCGTGTCGCAGCGCGAAGCCACCCGCGCCTCCGACATCGCGCGCGGCGTGAGCGGCGTGACCAAGGTCGTGCGCGTGTTCGAGATCGTCTCGGAAGAAGAACTGCGCCGCATCGCACCGCAGCCCGCGCCCGTCACCACGGACAACACCAAGCCTGCAGGCGGCTGAATATCATCCAGCAGGCCAGGCAGCCTGCATGACCGCTGACTAAAAAAGAAATCCCGGCGCGCAACACGCGGCCGGGATTCTTTTTTTGGCGACGACCCTGCGCGCCGTGCTGTGAAACTGGCGCTGCACAAGCCAGCGCACCCGTGGAACCGGCTCTGCCGGGCCACCGGGTGCGTCCCCCCTCGGGGGCTGAGGCCCGCGGCTCCAAGCCTGCCTGCGCAGGCTTGGACAGGCCGAAGAGGCCGCGCCTCTGGCGCGTGCCACCGAGGCGCCGCAGGCGACTCAGGGGGGCTTCACTTCAGCCGCTTGACCAGGCTCGACGTATCCCAGCGGTTGCCGCCCATCTTCTGCACGTCGGCATAGAACTGGTCCACCAGCGCCGTCACCGGCACGCGCGAGCCGTTGCGCTTGGCCTCGTCCAGCACCAGGCCCAGGTCCTTGCGCATCCAGTCCACCGCAAAGCCGAAGTCGAACTTGTCGTCCACCATGGTCTTGCCGCGGTTGTCCATCTGCCAGCTCTGGGCCGCGCCCTTGCCGATCACGTCCAGCACCTGCTTCATGTCCAGGCCCGCGTTCTGGCCGAATGCCACGGCCTCGGACAGGCCCTGCACCAGCCCGGCAATACAGATCTGGTTGACCATCTTCGCCAACTGGCCCGCGCCGCTGTCGCCCAGCAGCGTGAAGGCACGTGCAAACGCCGCGGCCACGGGCTGGGCGGTGTTGAACGCATCGGCGTCGCCACCGCACATCACCGTGAGCTGCCCGTTCTGCGCACCGGCCTGGCCGCCCGAAACGGGCGCATCGACAAACTGCAGGCCCTGCGCCTTGGCGGCGGCATACAGCTCGCGCGCCACCTCGGCCGACGCGGTGGTGTGGTCCACGAAGACCGCGCCCGGCTTCATGCCCGCAAACGCACCGTCGGCACCGAGCGTCACGGAGCGCAGGTCATCGTCATTGCCCACGCAGCAGAACACGATGTCCGCCCCGGCCGCCGCCTCGCGCGGCGTGGGTGCATGTTTTGGGGCTGTGGCGCCCGCGTACTCTGCGCACCAAGCTATCGATTTGGTAGCGGTGCGGTTGTACACCGTGACCTCATGCCCCGCCAGCGCGAGGTGTCCGGCCATCGGATAGCCCATCACCCCCAGGCCCAGGAAGGCGACCTTGCGGGAAGGGGTGGCGTCGTAGTTGCGGGGGTTGGTACTTGGCATGTGAATACAGAAATGGGTGGATCAAAAAAACGAAAAGCCCGCGATGGGCGTGCACTTGCCAGTGCCACCGTGGAGCGGGCTTTGCCCGGCCACCGGTGGCGTCCCCCTGTGGGGGATGGCGCCGCAGGCGACTCAGGGGGCTTCAAACAATCGCGAAATGCTCGGTACCCTGCGCCAGGTCCGGCGACTTGGCACGCTGGCTGTTGAGCTTGATCTGCAGCCGCAGGTCGTTCAGCGAATCGGCGTTGCGCAGCGCGTCCTCGTAGGTGATCATGTTGGCCTCGTACAGGTCGAACAGCGCCTGGTCGAA
This sequence comes from Acidovorax sp. LjRoot117, assembly GCF_964252695.1. Classification (NCBI taxonomy): domain Bacteria; kingdom Pseudomonadati; phylum Pseudomonadota; class Betaproteobacteria; order Burkholderiales; family Comamonadaceae; genus Acidovorax; species Acidovorax sp. LjRoot117. Next base: position 138,674 of record NZ_CAXUPO020000006.1, read on the forward strand.
GGTCTGCATGCCCAGGTTGCGGCTCTTCTTCATGATCTCCTTGATCTCGTGGACATCGCCCTTGAAGATCAGATCCGAGATCAGCGGCGTGTTCAGCATGATCTCCACGGCGGCAGCCCGGCCCTTGCCGTCCTGCTTGGGAATCAGGCGCTGCGACACCATGGCGCGCAGGTTGAGCGACAGGTCCATCAGCAGTTGCGGGCGGCGCTCTTCGGGGAAGAAGTTGATGATCCGGTCCAGCGCCTGGTTGGCGCTGTTGGCGTGCAGCGTGGCCAGGCACAAGTGGCCGGTCTCGGCAAACGCCACGGCGTGCTCCATGGTTTCGCGGTCGCGGATTTCGCCCATCAGGATCACGTCGGGCGCCTGGCGCAGCGTGTTCTTCAGCGCCGCTTCCCAGCTGTCGGTATCCAGGCCCACTTCGCGCTGCGTGACCACGCAGTTCTTGTGCGGGTGCACGAATTCCACCGGGTCCTCCACGGTGATGATGTGGCCGAACGAGTTCTCGTTGCGCCAGTCCACCATGGCGGCCAGGGTGGTCGACTTGCCCGAGCCCGTGGCACCCACCAGGATGCACAGGCCGCGCTTGGTCATCGTCACGTCCTTGAGCACCTGCGGCACGCCCAGTCCGTCGATGGTGGGCAGCGTGAGCGGAATCGTCCGCATCACCATGCCCACGCGCCCCTGCTGCACGAACGCGTTCACCCGGAACCGGCCCACGCCTGCGGGCGAGATGGCGAAGTTGCATTCCTTGGTGCGCTCGAAGTCGGCCACCTGCTTGTCGCTCATCACCGAGCGGGCCAGCGTCAGCGTGTGGGCGGGCGTGAGCGGCTGCGGCGAGACCTTGGTCACCTTGCCATCCACCTTGATCGCGGGCGGGAAGTCTGCCGTGATGAACAAGTCGCTGCCATTGCGGCTCACCATCAGCTTGAGCAGGTCATTGATGAATTTACTGGCCTGATCGCGTTCCATCAGATTTTCTCCCTGGCGTGTTCGTCCGCGGGACGGCCACTGTTGATGATGTTGAATCGTCGGCGCATCGGTGGTGTCACTTCTGGTTGTCGCTCAGGCGGGCGCTGACGACGCGCAGCCGCAGCGACAGCTTGCGGGCCAGCAGGGCGATCAGGCTGGCTGCCAGTTGCGGGTCCTTGGTCATCATGTCGTCCATGGCTTCGGCGGACAGCACCGCAATCTCGCAGTCGGTCAGCGTGGTGCAGGCCGAAAAGCGGATGCCGCTGTCCAGCAGCGACATCTCGCCCAGGATGTCGCCGGGCCGCGTCTCGGCCAGGCGCAGCTGCTCGCCCCAGGGCTGCACGCGGTCCACCGCGATGGTGCCGGTGAGCAGCACCACCATGAAGTTGCCGTACTCGTCCTGGCGGATCACATCGCGGTTGGACGGGATGGCGGCGAACTCGAAGAAGCGCTCCATGCGCTCCACGGCGTCCTTGTCCAGGTGCGCCATGTACTTGTCCTTGGCCCACAGCCCCTGCAGCAGCTTGCCGCCGCGGCTCGTGGGCAGGCGCTTGGCGCCCACTTCCACAGCGCGGGCCTCCCAGGGCACCAGCATCGAGTCGTCCACGCCCTGGCCGGCGAACGCGGTGGAGAACAGCACGGAATCCGTGTGGTCGTCCGCGGGCTTGCCGTTGCGGGTTTTCATTTTCAGAAGGCCAAGAATGCCTTTCATAGTGAGCTCCGTAGTGCGACGCTGTGCGCCGCCGTGTCGTCTGTCAATGTGGTGAAGTCTGGATCGCAGAGCGTTCGGAGTCGGCGCGGCCCAAGCCACGCCCCCGTGCAAGGGCCACCCCGCCGCACTGGGGGCCTCCCCATCCCGCATTGCGCAGCAATGCGAGAGAGGGGGAACGCGCGAAGCGACTCAGGGGGTCTCGCATTTCAGCCGGGGAAGTTGTCGGGGATCTTGGCCTTGGCACGCGCTTCGGCCGGGCTGATGATGTTGCGGCGGACCAGGTCGGTCAGGTTCTGGTCCAGCGTCTGCATGCCCACGCTGTTGCTGGTCTGGATGGTGGAGTACATCTGTGCCACCTTGGCTTCGCGGATCAGGTTGCGGATGGCGCTGGTGCCCAGCATGATCTCGTGCGCCGCCACGCGGCCCGAGCCGTCCTTGGTCTTGCACAGCGTCTGCGAGATCACGGCCTGCAGCGACTCGGACAGCATCGCGCGGACCATTTCCTTTTCTTCGGCCGGGAACACGTCGATGATCCGGTCGATGGTCTTGGCGGCGCTGGAGGTGTGCAGCGTGCCGAACACCAAGTGGCCCGTTTCCGCAGCCGTCATGGCCAGGCGGATGGTTTCCAGGTCGCGCATTTCGCCCACCAGGATGGCGTCCGGGTCTTCGCGCAGTGCGGACTTCAGCGCGGCGGCGAACGACAGCGTCATCGGGCCGACTTCGCGCTGGTTGATCAGGCACTTCTTGGATTCGTGCACGAACTCGATCGGGTCCTCCACCGTGAGGATGTGGCCGTACTCGGTTTCGTTCAGGTAGTTGACCATGGCGGCCAGCGTGGTCGACTTGCCCGAGCCCGTGGGGCCGGTCACCAGCACCAGGCCGCGCGGCTTCAAAGCCAGGTCGCCGAAGATCTTGGGCGCGTTGAGCTGCTCAAGGGTCAGGATCTTGGAAGGAATGGTCCGGAACACGGCGGCCGCGCCGCGGTTCTGGTTGAAGGCGTTGACGCGAAAGCGCGCCAGGCCTTCGATCTCGAACGAGAAGTCGACCTCGAGGAATTCTTCGTACGTCTTGCGCTGCGAGTCGCTCATGATGTCGTACACCATGGCATGCACCGTCTTGTGGTCGAGCGCATCGACATTGATGCGGCGGACATCCCCGTGGACCCGGATCATGGGCGGCAGACCGGCTGAAAGGTGCAGGTCGGAGGCCTTGTTCTTGACGCTGAAAGCGAGCAGTTGGGTAATGTCCACGGAATCCCTCTATCGTTTGATACGCTGTCAAACATTATGACCACGATTGCTAACAACCTCCAACAGGTTCTGGGCAGGATGGCGCAGGCGTGCACAGCTGCTTCGCGCGACCCCGCCAGCGTCCTCCTGCTGGCCGTTTCCAAGACCTTCGGCGCCGACGCGGTGACCGAGGCTGTTGCTGCCGGGCAGCGCGACTTCGGCGAGAACTACATCCAGGAAGGCGTGGACAAGATCATCGCCCTGCGCGCTGCGGAGCCCGCCGTGGCGCTGCAGTGGCACTGCATCGGGCCCATCCAGAGCAACAAGACGCGCCTGGTGGCCGAGCACTTCGACTGGGTTCACACGGTGGACCGCCTGAAGATCGCCGAGCGCCTGTCGGCCCAGCGGCCGGAGCACCTGGCGCCGTTACAAATATGCGTGCAGGTCAACATCGACGGCGGCGCCACCAAGTCCGGCGTGGCGCCCGCCGACACGCTGGAATTGGTGCGCGCTGTCGCGAAACTGCCACGGCTGGTGGTGCGCGGGATCATGAGCATCCCGGACCATGCTCCTGAATTCGAAGCGCAGCGCGCCCTTCATGCGGGCGCCAAGGCGCTTTTTGACCAGATAGCGGCGCTGCAGGAACCCAGCCTCGAACACTTCGACACCCTGTCCCTGGGCATGACCGCCGACCTGGAAGCCGCCATCCACGCCGGCAGCACGATGGTGCGCGTGGGCACCGGCATCTTCGGAGGGCGGACTTACCCCACCGCCTGAAGCGCGAGAGGGTCGATCAGGCCGGCAACTGGAACCGCGCCACGCAGTCCAGCGCCGCGGTCACATCCGCCTCGCTCACGTCCAGGTGCGCCACCCAGCGCAGGCGCGTGGCGACGCCGTACAGGCTGCTCGTCACGCGCACGCCGTGCTCGGCCAGCCAGGCCGTGAACGCCGGGGCCACATCCGCATGCAGGTCGGTGAAGAGGATGTTGGTCTGCCACGGGTGGACCGTGATCTTGCCCTGCAGCACCGGATGGCGCTGGTTGAGATCGCTCAGCCCCTGGGCCAGCCTTGCCAGGTTCGCGTGGTCGTCGGCCAGGCGGCGCACGTGGTGCTCCAGGGCGTAGTGGCCCGCGGCGGCCAGCACGCCGGCCTGGCGCATGCCGCCGCCCAGGATCTTGCGGGTGCGCCGGGCCTGGCGGATGAAGTCGCGCGAGCCCAGCACCAGCGAACCGACCGGCGCCCCCAGCCCCTTGCTCAGGCACAGCGATGCCGAATCGAAATGGCTGCACAGCGCACGCGCCTCGTCGTACACATCGGTGCCGTGGCGCGCCGCATTGGCCGTGGCGGCGTTGAACAGGCGCGCGCCGTCCAGGTGCATGGCCAGCCCCCGGCTGCGCGCCAGCTGGGCCACCTCGGCGATGTAGGCGGGCGGCAGCACCTGGCCGCCGGTCGTGTTCTCCAGCACCACGAGGCGGGTGCGCGCGAAGTGCGGGTCGTCCGGCTTGATGGCGGCGGCGATGTCGGCAATGCGCAGCGTGCCGTCAGGCTGCGTCTCCACCGGCTGCGGCTGGATGGAGCCCAGCACCGCCATGCCGCCGGCCTCCCAGCGGTAGGTGTGCCAGCTCTGGCCCACGATGGCCTCGTCGCCGCGCTGGCAGTGGCCCCACAGCGCGATCAGGTTGGTCTGCGTGCCCGAGGGCGCGAACAGTGCGGCCTCGAAGCCCAGCAGCTGCGCCGCATGCTCCTGCAGAGCGTTCACCGAAGGGTCGTCGGCAAACACATCGTCGCCCAGCGGGGCCTTGAACATGGCCTCGCGCATGGCGGGCGTGGGCTGGGTGACGGTGTCGCTGCGAAAGTCGGGCATGGGCGCGGTCCTTGTGGGTCGGGTCGATGAATGCAAAGACCGGCCATGGTAGCGGCGGCCTGTGGCGGCTGCCGCTGTGGGGTCTACCGCGCGCAGATGTGCCGTGCAGTCAAGGCCGGGTCATCTTGCAGTCCGTGCCTTGCGCCAGCTCATTGCCGGTGTAGGCCGCATCGGTGCGGAAGCCGTAGTTCGTGCCCTCCCATCCGACCTTGACGGTCTTGCCATCCACCGGCGCGATGGTGTTGACCACCTGCGGCAGCAGCAGCTGGTGGTCCTCTGCGCGCATGCGCACCGGGCCCACCACGGAGTCGAGCGTCAGGTCTTCCAGGGCGCGCGCCACCTTCACCGCGTCGGTGGACTGCGCCTTCTGGATCGCGGCGGCCAGAAAGCGCGGCGTCATCTCGATGCGCGGCGCAAGGAAGTCCTTGCCCGTCTTGGCCTTGTAGGCCTTGGCAAGGCCATCCACCTTGGGGGTGTCGGCCTGGCCCGGATGCCATTCGGCCACCCAGGTCAGCTGGCCCTGCTTGGCCTGCGATACGGCCAGCACCGTCCCGGGAATGGAGCCCGCGCTGTGGTTGAAGTAGCGCAGGTTGTAGCCCGCATCGCCCGCGGCTTTCAGCAGCAGCGTCATGTCCTGCCCCCAGTTGCCGGTGATGATGGAGTCGGCGTCGGTGCTCTTGACCTTGGCGAGGTAGGGCGCAAAGTCCTTCACGCGGCCGATGGGGTGCAGCGCCTCGCCCACGAACTGCACGTCGGGCCGCGCCAGGCCCACCATCTCGCGGCCGTAGTGCGCCCACTGCTTGCCGTGCGCGTAGTCCTGGTTCAGCAGGTACACCTTCTTGATGTCCGGCTGCTTCTTGATGTAGTTGGCAATCGCCTTCATCTTCATGGCGGTGTTCGCCTCGAACTGGAAGTGCCAGAAGTTGCATGCCTTGCCCGTCAGCTCCGGGTCGATGGACGAGTGGTTGAGCACCAGGATCTCCTTGCCCGGGTTGCGCTGGTTGTGGCGCGCCGCGGCCTGCACCAGCGCGGTGACCACCGACGAGCCCGAGCCGCCGGTCACGATGGCCTTGGCCCCCTGGTCGATGGCGGCCTGCAGCGCGCTCTGGCTTTCCTGCGCCGAGAGCTTGCTGTCGAACTGCAGCAATTGCAGCTTCACGCCCTTGAGCACGCCGCCCTTGGCGTTGATGTCCTCGATGGCGTACTGCGTGTGCGTGAGCATCAGCTCGCCCACGTTGGCGAACGGTCCCGACAGCGGGTCGATGTAGGCGACCTTGAAGGTCTCCTGCGCGCTGGCGGCCGTGCCGATCAGCAGGGCTGCGGCAGCGGCCAGCGGGGTGGTGAGGAAGGCGGTTTTCATGGCGTCGTTGTCTCCTGTTGTTATGAAGCTGTCGTCTGCAGGGCCCTGCGCCGCGGGGCCGTGGGCTGCTATGCCTTGTCCCGCTTGCGGCTGCGCCGCAGCCCCAGCACGCGCCAGGCCAGCTGCGCCAGCTCCCGCGCCACCTCGTCCTGCGAAAGGCGGCCGTCGGGGCGGTACCAGTTGTAGAGAAAGCCGGGCAGGCTGCACGCGGCCAGCGCGGTGATCTTGGTGTCGTTGAACTCGAACATGCCGTCGTCGCGGCCCTGTTCGAGCAGCGCGCACAACTGGTCGTAGAAGTGGTTCGCCAGATCCTTTTGCGCCGCCAGGTACTCGGGCCGGTAGACCTGCGGCTCGCGGTACGGGAAGAACGCCGACGGGTGGTGCGCCAGCGTCGCGCGGATCAGCCGCTCGATGCCTTCGGTCACCTTCACATGGGCAGGGCGGTCGTCGCCTGCGGCAAAGTCCATCGCCGTGAAGCACGCCACCGCGGGCGCCCACGACAACGTCTCGAAGATCTCCTGCTTGTTGCGGAAGTAGTAGTACACAAAGGGCTTGGTCACGCCCAGCCGCTGCACGATCTGCTCGATGGTGGTGTTGGCGTAGCCCTGCGCATCGAACAGCGCCTCGGCCGCGCGCAGGATGCGTTCGCGCTTCTCGTCCGAGCCGGCCGTGGCGGCCTTTTGCCGGCCGGTGGCCTGCACGGGGGGCTGCTGTTTCATGGCTGTCCTTTGTGCGACGGTTGACTTATACCCATGGGTAGCATTGTTCTACCGAGCGGTATATATTGGCAAGACGCTGGCGGGTGCGGGCACTCAGCGAAAACCCTGAGCAGCCGCCAGGAACCAGCGATGCCAGACACCTCGGAGACAACGCCATGCCCTCTGCCGCACCGCAGCTGCCGCTGCACGAACACCTGCGCCGCCACGCGCGCGACACGCCCGACCGCGTGGCCTACCTCTGGTACGGCCGGCCCCTCACCTGGGCAGAGCTCGACGCGGCCAGCGACGCATTCGCGGCGCGGCTGCAGGCACTCGGCGTGGCCAAGGGCGAGCCCGTGGCGCTGTTCATGAACAACTGCCCGCAGTACGTGATGGCGCACTACGGCATCCAGAAGATCGGTGCCATCGTATGCCCCTGCGGGCCGCTGAACAAGGAGCACGAGCTCGAATACCAGCTCACCGACCTGCAGGCGCGCGTGGTGGTGGCGGCCGACGTGCTGCTGCCCGTGGTGGACAAGGTGCGCGCGAAGACCGCGCTCGCGCACGTGTTCGTGGTGCGCTACGCCGAACTGCTGCCGGCCGGCGAACCCAGCATCGACATCCCCGCCGAGCTGCTGGCCCTGCGCGCCGCCATGGCCCCCGCGCCGCCGGACTGTGAAGACTTCCTGGCCGCCACGCGCACCGGCGCGCGGCCCGCGCCGGTGGCCTTGTCGATGGACGACGTCTCGCTGATGACCTACACCTCGGGCACCACCGGCCTGCCGAAGGGCGCGATGCTGAGCTACGGCAACGCCACGTTCAAGACGGCGGCCTCCGCCGACTGCAACGGCATGACGCCGCACGAGACGCTGCTGGCCGTGGCACCGCTGTACCACATCGCCGGCATGGTGATGGGGGTGAACCTGCCGGTCTACACCGGCGCCACCGCGGTGCTGCTGTACCGCTTCGACCCGCTGGGCGTGGCCCAGGCGCTGGAGCGCCACCGCGTCACCTGGTGGTACAGCATCGCGCCCATGAACGGCGCGCTCATGCAAGTGCCGGGCGCGCGCGGCATGGACTGGAGCGCGCTGCGCCGCAACCCGGTCACGAGCTTCGGCATCACCTTCACCGAAGATCTGGCCCTGCAGTGGCAGCAGTTCGCGCCGAACTGCATCTCGCACGAGGCGGCTTACGGGCTGTCCGAAACCCACACGGTGGACACCGCCATGCCGGTGGACGCCATCCGCTGGGGCACGCAGGGCAAGCCCGTGCCGGGCAACACCCTGCGCATCGTCGACCCCGACACCGGCGCGCCGCTGCCCACCGGCGAGGTGGGCGAGATCACCATCCACGGCCCCGGCAACTTCCAGGGCTACTGGAACAAGCCCGAGGCCACGGCCAAGACGCTGCGGGACGGCTGGGTCTACACCGGCGACATGGGCAAGATCGATGCGGAGGGCTACCTCACCTTCATCGGCCGTTTCAAGGAGATGATCAAGGTGTCGGGCTACAGCGTGTTCCCCGAAGAGGTCGAGACCCTGCTCATCAAACACCCTGCCGTGGCACAGGCCGCGGTTATTGGCGTGCCCGATGCAGAAAAGGGTGAGGTGGTGCGCGCCTTCATCGTCAAGAAGCCCGGCCAGGATGTGGACGCCGCCGGCCTAGTGGCTTGGTGCCGCGAGAACATGGCGCCCTACAAAGCCCCGCGCGAGGTGCGTTTCATCGACGCACTGCCCGCCACGGGCGCTGGCAAAGTGCTGCGCCGCCTGCTTCGGGATGCATGAAACACCCCCTGAGTCGCCTGCGGCGCCTTCCCCCTCTCTCTACGCGCTTCGCGCTAGGGAGGGGGACGCTCCCAGCGCGGCGGGGCGGCCCTTGCGCGGGAGCCCTGGTGTGGGCCCCGGCAGTTGCAAGCGCTGCGAGGCGAGCGCAGTTCCATGAGTCCATCAACTAGAAAAAATGGCCGCCAGCGCTTATCAGTAAAGCGCTAAAAGCTATAAAAAAAAGAATCAAAACCATGACCTTGCCCTTCTTCGCCAAAGTCCTGATCGCCAACCGGGGAGAGATCGCACTGCGCACTGTGCGCGCCCTGCACGACCTGGGCATTGCCAGCGTGGCCGTGTATGCCGACGATGACGCCGCCAGCCCCCACGTGCACGCGGCCACCACGGCCGTGGCGTTGGGGTCGACCGGGCCGGCGGCCTACCTGGACGGTGCACGCCTCATCGCCATTGCCAAGGCCCAGGGCTGCGATGCCGTGCACCCCGGCTACGGCTTCCTGAGCGAGCGCGCCGACTTCGCCCGTACGTGCGCCGAGGCCGGGCTGCGCTTCATCGGCCCCACGCCCGCGCAGCTGGCGCTGTTCGGCGACAAGGCGCAGGCCCGTGCGCTGGCGCAGCAGCAGGGCGTGCCCCTTATGCCCGGCACGCAGGCGGCGGTGGCGCTGGGCGAGGCGCAGGCCTTCTTCGCGCAGCACGCCACGGCAGGCATCGTCATCAAGGCCATCGGCGGCGGCGGCGGGCGCGGCATGCGCGCGGTGGCGTCGACCGATGACCTGCCCGCCGCCTACGCACGCTGCCGCAGCGAGGCGCAGGCTGCCTTTGGGGTGGACGGCGTGTACGTGGAGCGCCTGATGGTCAACGCCCGCCACATCGAAGTGCAGGTGCTGGGCGACGGGCGCGAGGTGATCGCGCTGGGCGAGCGCGAGTGCACGCTGCAGCGGCGCTTTCAGAAGGTGGTGGAGATCGCGCCCAGCCCTTCGCTGCCCGCAGCGCTGCGCGAGCGCATCACCACCGCTGCCTTGTCGATGGCGCGGGCCGTGGCCTACGAAGGCCTGGGCACCTTCGAGTTCTTGGTGGACCTGGCGTCCAGCGAACTGCCTTTCGTGTTCATCGAATGCAACCCACGCCTGCAGGTGGAGCACACCGTCACCGAAGAGGTCACCGGCGTGGACCTGGTGCAGGCCCAGATCGCGCTGGCGGCGGGCCGCACGCTGCAGGACATTGGCCTGAACCCCGCCGCGCCGCCGCCTGTCCATGGTTTTGCGGTGCAGTGGCGCATCAACGCCGAGACGCTGGATGCCCAGGGCGGCGCCACGCCCGGCAGCGGCACGCTGGTCCGCTTCGACCTGCCCACGGGCCCCGGCGTGCGCGTGGACACCCACGGCGCAGCGGGCGCCGCGCCGTCGCCGCACTACGACACGCTGCTGGCCAAGCTCATCGTGCACACGCGCAGCCCGCGCTTTGCCGATGCACTGCGCCGCTCGCAGCGCGCGCTGGCCGAGTGCCGCATCGAGGGCGTGGCCACCAACCTGGCGCTGCTGCAGGCGCTGGCCGCGCGGCCCGAGATGGAGAGCCAGCAGGTGCACACGCGCTGGCTCGAATCGGTGCTGCCTGCATTGCTGGATGCTACTAAAAACATAGCTGTTAGCGCTCGTCCAACAAGCGGTAGCGGCCTGAAGGACACTCAAAACACTGCGTCCGCTCTCGCCCCCACGCTCGCACCGCCAGGCGCGGTGCTGGCTCCCATGCCTGCACGCTTGGTGCAGCTCAGCGTGGCCCAGGGCGACGTGGTCGCCGCAGGTGCCGAGCTGGCCGTGCTCGAGGCCATGAAGATGGAGCACGTGCTGCTGGCCCCGCATGCAGGCCGCGTGGGTGCGCTGCTGGCCGTGGCGGGCGGCTACCTGGTGCAGGGGCAGCCGCTGCTGGTGCTGGAGGCCGTCGCAGATGCGGCGGCTGTGCAAGCGCCGGGCAGCGCCGCGCTCGACCCCGACCACATCCGCGCCGACCTGCAGCGCGTGATCGACCGCCATGCCTTCACGCTCGACGCCGCGCGCCCCGAGGCGATGGACAAGCGCCACGCCCAAGGCGGCCGCTCCGCGCGCGAGAACATCGCCGACCTGTGCGACGACGGCAGCTTCATCGAATACGGGGCGCTGGCCATCGCCGCGCAGACGCGCCGCCGCAGCCTTGAGGATCTGATCGCCAACACGCCGGCCGACGGCATGGTCACCGGCATCGGCGGCATCAACGGCGCACTCTTCGGGCCCGAGAAATCCCGCGCCGTCGTCATGTCGTACGACGCCACCGTGCTGGCCGGCACCCAGGGTGCGCGCAACCACGCCAAGACCGACCGCATGCTGGGCATCGCCCTCGCGCAGAAGCTCCCGGTGGTGCTGTGGGCCGAAGGCGGCGGTGGCCGCCCGGGCGATACCGACATGCCCATCGTGGCGGGGCTGCATGTGCACACGTTCGCCAGCTACGCAGCGCTGTCGGGCCAGGTGCCGGTGATCGGCATCGCGGCGGGGCGCTGCTTTGCGGGCAACGCGGCGCTGCTGGGCTGCAGCGACGTGATCATCGCCACGCGCGGCAGCAACATCGGCATGGGCGGCCCGGCCATGATCGAAGGCGGCGGCCTGGGCGTCTTCAAGCCCGAGCAGATCGGCCCAAGCGGAGTGCAGCACGCCAATGGCGTGATCGACGTGCTGGTGGAGGACGAGGCCGGGGCGGTGCAGGCCGCGCGCCACTACCTGTCGTTCTTCCAGGGCCGCACACCGCAGTGGTCCGCACCCGACCGGCGCCTGCTGCGCGCCGTGGTGCCCGAGAACCGCCTGCGCGTGTACGACACCCGCACGGCGATGGCGGGCCTGGTGGACGAGGGCAGCCTGCTGCCGCTGCGCACCGGCTTCGGCGCCGGCATCCACACCGCGCTGGCGCGCATCGAAGGCCGCCCCGTGGGCCTTCTGGCCAACAACCCGCTGCACCTGGGCGGCGCCATCGACGCCGACGCGGCCGACAAGGGCGCGCGCTTCATGCAGCTGTGCAACGCGCATGGCCTGCCTATCGTGAGCCTGGTGGACACGCCCGGCTTCATGGTCGGCCCCGAGGTCGAAGCCACGGCCCAGGTGCGCCACGTGAGCCGCCTGTTCGTCACCGCCGCCAGCCTGCGCGTGCCCACCTTCAGCGTGGTGCTGCGCAAGGGCTACGGCCTGGGCGCGATGGGGATGACGGCCGGGGGCTTCCATGCGCCCGTGTTCACGGTGGCCTGGCCCACGGGCGAGTTCGGCGCCATGGGCCTGGAAGGCGCGGTGCGCCTCGGCTTTCGCAAGGAGCTGGAGGCCCTGCCCGAAGGCCCCGAGCGCGACGCGCTGTTCTCCAAGCTGCTGGCCAGGTCGTACGCCAACGGCGAGGCGCTGCACATGGCCGCCACGCTGGAGATCGATGCGGTGATCGACCCGGCCGACACCCGGGCGTGGCTGGCGCGCGGGCTGGCGTCGGCGCAGGTGGGGCCGCTGGGGCACCGGTTCGTCGATACCTGGTGAGCCGGCGCTGGCGTTGGCGTTGGTCTAACGCTGCATCAGCGCCAGCTTTCCCCCCAGTGCCACGAACGCCGCGGCAAAGCCGCGCCGCAGCCACAGCAGCACGCTCGGGCGCTCCAGGACCTGGTTGCGAAACCGTGCCGCAAAGACGCCGTAGGCCAGGAACACCACGAACGTCATCGCCATGAACACCAGCGACAACTGCGCCATGCGTGCCGCGGGCTGCGCTTCGCCCGGCGCGATGAACTGCGGCAGGAACGTGAGGAAGAACAGCGACAGCTTGGGATTGAGGAGGTTGACCAGCATGGCTTCTGCGATGCGCGCGCCGGTCGAGCGCGCAGGCGCGTCGGTGCGCACCTGCAGGGCAGCGGGCGAGCGCCACGTAGCCCAGCCCATGTACAGTAGGTACGCCACGCCCACGTAGCGCAGAACGTCGAAGGCGGTGGCGCTGGCATGGAGCAGCGCGGCCAGCCCGGTGACGGCCGCCAACAGGTGCGGCACGATGCCCAGCGTGCAGCCCAGGGCCGTGACGGCGGCCGCCCGTGCGCCGCCCGAGAGCCCGGCCGCCACGGTCAGCAGTGCGCCCGGCCCCGGCGAGACGACGACGATGAGTGAGGTGATGAGGAATTCGATGCCCATGGCGCTGAAGCCGCGTCGCAGCGGCATGAGGTGGAGATGGCCGCAGCATCGACCCACCACCGGCCTGCCGTCTTGAACAAAATTGCAGGCGAGCTCTCGCCCCGCCATCAGCCGTGGGCGCGCAGGTAGGCGTGCGGTGTGGCGCCGAAGCTGCGCGCGAACAGGCGTGTCAGGTGGCTCTGGTCGGCAAAGCCGCTGGCGGCGGCGACTTCGGCCAGCGGCATCCGCGCCGCCATCAGTCGCCGCGCGTGGTGCAGCCTGCGCTGCACCAGGTAGGCATGCGGGGTCAGGCCCGTCGCCTGCGCGAACTGGCGCACCAGCTGGTATCGGCTCAAGCCGGCTTCGTGGGCCAGCTGCGCCAGGCTCCAGGCGGTCGTGGGGTCGTCGTCCATCATGGCGCGGGCGGTTGCAATGCGCGCAGCGGCATGCCGGCCGGGGCCCGGCAAGCGCAGCAGGCACGCCAGGATCTGCAACAGGCATTCCTCCACCCGCAGCGGTGCGGCCGCGTGGGCCGGGTGCGCAGTGGCCGCGGTGAACAGCGCGTGGACCTGCGCCGCGAGCCGTGCGTCGCGCAGGTTGGGCGCATGGAACTCGAAGCTGGCGCCGGGCAGGCCCGGGCGCACCTCGGCCGCCAGGTCCGCCACCAAGGCCGGTTCCAGGTACAGCATGCGCCATGCGCGACCGCCGTCGTCCAGCGGCTTGCCATCGTGGACCTCGCCGGGATTGACCGTGATGGTGTCGCCCGGAAGCGACTCCACCGTGCCCCGGCCGCTGAAGGATTTCTGCGCGCCCCGGTCGATCACGCCCAGGCCGAACTGCAGGTGCATGTGCCTGCCGAACGCGAACTGCGAATCGGCCCGCATCGCATCGATGCCGGGCACGGCGGTCGGCAGGAACTGGAAGGGTTTGGACGGCATGGCGCACGGGCTCCGGGTGGCGCGGGGCCATGATAAGCTGGCCCGATCACCTTGTTTCATGCCCCCAGTTTCACACGTGGAGACTCCCCATGCCCGGCCTTTTGCCCGATATCGATCCCGATGGTTTGCTTGAGTTTTCGGTGGTCTACACCGACCGCGCGCTCAACCACATGTCCAAGCGCTTCACCGGCGTGGTGCAGGACATTCTGGGCACGCTGAAAGAGGTCTACCACGCCCACACGGCCGTGCTGGTGCCCGGCAGCGGCACCTTCGGCATGGAGGCCGTGGCCCGCCAGTTCGCCAACCGCGAGAAAGTGCTCATCGTGCGCAACGGCTGGTTCAGCTACCGCTGGACGCAGATCTTCGACGCCGACCAGGGCCTGGGCGGCGGCTCGGTGGTGTGCAAGGCACGCCCGCAGGGCAGCGGCCCGCAGGCCCCCTGGGCGCCATGCCCGGCCGAAGAAGTCGCAGCCACCATCCGCGCCGAAAAACCCAAGGTGGTGTTCGCCCCCCATGTGGAGACGGCCAGCGGCATCATCCTGTCCGACGACTACCTCCGCACCGTGACGGCTGCGGCCCACGATGTGGGTGCACTGTTCGTGCTGGACTGCGTGGCGTCCGGCGCCATGTGGGTGGACATGCAGGCCACGGGTGTGGACGTGCTCATCAGCGCGCCGCAAAAGGGCTGGAGCGGCTCGCCCTGCTGCGCCATGGTGATGCTGGGTGAACGCGCGCGCCAGGCCATCGACGGCACCACGAGCAGCAGCTTTTCGTGCGACCTCAAGAAGTGGATGCAGATCGCCGAAGGCTATGAAAAGGGCCAGCACGCGTACCACACCACCATGCCCACCGACGCCCTGGTGCGCCTGTCCGAAGTGATGGCCGAGACGCGCGCTTATGGCTTCGCCAAGGTGCGCGACGAGCAGATCGAGCTGGGCGCCAAGGTGCGCGCGCTGCTCGAATCGCGCGGCTTCCCCAGCGTGGCGGCCGATGGCTTCAAGGCGCCCGGCGTGGTCGTGAGCTACACCACCGACCCCGGCATCCAGAACGGCAAGAAGTTCATGGAAGTGGGCCTGCAGACCGCTGCCGGCGTGCCGCTGCAGTGCGACGAGGGGCCAGACTTCAAGACCTTCCGCGTCGGCCTGTTTGGCCTTGAGAAGTGGCACAACGTGGACCGCACCGTGGGCCACTTGTCGAAGGCGCTGGACCAGATTGCAGCCGCGCCCTGACCTGCGTTGTGGCGTGGCGCAGGGCGTCGTTGTGCCCGCGCGCGCCTTGTTGGCATGAACAGCAGTCCGACAACACCTCCTCCCTCCGACGCCATCGAAGACCCGGTGCGCGCCCTGCGGCGCGCTAAGCGGCAGGCGCTGGGCTTGCTGCTGCTGGTCACCGCGGTGTTCGTCGCCACCAGCGTGGTCGAGCGCGGCCTGTGGCTCAGTTGCGTGAAGGCCATGGCCGAGGCCGCGATGGTGGGTGCGCTGGCGGACTGGTTTGCGGTGGTGGCGCTGTTCCGGCGCCCGCTGGGTTTGCCCATTCCGCACACCGCGGTCATTGCGCGCAACCAGGCGCGCATCGGCCGCAACCTGGCCACGTTTGTGCGCGACAAATTTCTGGATGTGCCCTCGCTGGTCGCGCTGATCCGCCGGCACGATCCTGCCGAGCGGCTGGCGCAGTGGCTCACGGCGCCGGGCAACGCCGCGCTGCTGGGCCAGCAGGCCACGCGCTTGTTGTCGGCTGCGCTCGACACCGTGCAGGACGCGCAGGTGGAGCGCTTCATCCAGAAAGCTGCGCGCTCGCTCATCGGCCAGATCGACCTGTCGGGCGCACTGGCCACGGTGCTCGACACGCTGACGCACAACGGCCGCCACCAGGCGCTGCTGGACGATGTGCTGGGCAAGCTCACCGAGTTGCTGCAGAACGAGCAGACGCGCACCTGGGTGGCGCAGACCATCGTGGCCTGGCTCAAGAAGGAGCACCCGCGTACCGAGAAGCTGCTGCCCAGCGACTGGCTGGGCGACAAGGGGTCGTCGCTGCTGGCCCGCGCGCTCGAAAGCCTGATGGCCGAGGTGGCTGCCAACCCCCAGCATGTGCTGCGCGCACAGTTCGACACGGCGGTGGCGCGTTTTGTGGAGCGTCTGCGCACCGACCCGGAGTGGGCCCGCAAGGGCGAAGAGATTCGGGCGTATCTGCAGAACGATGGTGCGGTGGGGGCCTATGTGCAGACGCTGTGGCAGGACGTGCGGGGGGCGCTGCGGCGTGACTTGGCGGACGAGCAGTCGGCCGTGGCGCGGCAGGTGCGGGCGTTGGGTCAGTGGCTGGGGGAGTCGCTGGCGGGGGATGCGGCGCTGCGGCAGTCACTCAATGCGCGGTTGGAGCAGTGGGTGCAGGGGCTTGCGCCGGATGTGTCGCAGTTTGTGGCGCAGCATATTGAGGACACGGTGCGGCGTTGGGACACTGAGGAGATGACGCAGTTGATCGAGCTGAATATTGGCAAGGACTTGCAGTACATCCGGATCAACGGGACTGTGGTGGGGGGGCTGATTGGGCTGGTTTTGTTTGCGGTGTCGCATGCGGGGGAGATTTGGCGGGCGGTGGTGGGCGGGTAGTTCGGCGAGGGAGAGCAGCAACACCCCCACAACCGTTCGGGCTGAGCTTGTCGAAGCCTGGTCGCTTCATCATCCATCCGTTCGCGCTGAGCCTGCCGAAGCTTGTACTTGTCGACACCCCCAAAACCGTTCGGGTTGAGCTTGTCGAAACCGGGGCGTTGCATCACTGGCCGTTCGGGTTGAGCGTGTCGACGCCTGTGCTCGTCGACACCCCCAGGCCGTTCGGGTTGAGCTTGTCGAAACCTGGGCGCTGCTCGCGGGCTCGCTGATGGGGGCGCATGCCTTTGTTGAGGGCGGGAGCCGGGGTGCGCGCCCGGCGGCGCGGTAACTTTCTCTTGCGTCGCCAAGAGAAAGTCACCAAAGAGAAGGCGACCCCAAGTCTGCGACCCCTTCGCGTTGCGAAGGGGCGACCTGCGTCGGGGCGTTTGCGGGGTGCGCCGTGGAACTCACTGCGCGCTGCGCGCTTCGTTCAGACAGCCACGGCGAGCTAGACAACGAGGCATGGGCGCTCCGACGCCCATGCTCACCCCGCAACCGCCCCGCCGCAGGCGCAGCCACAGGGGTGGGGAGCCGAACAGCCAACAGCCGGACAGCCACACGGGCCGTCGCGTTGCTCGGCCGCGGCCGGGGCTGCGTCAGCTAGCGTGCCGCCTCATCCGCCGCCATGTTGGCTGCGTGTTCTTCCTGCAGATGCTGCGCAATCTGTGCCCAGGCCAGCTTGGCGTCGGCGTCTTGCGCCCAGGCGTAGCAGCTGGCGATGTGCATGGCAGTCACCGCATGGTGCGGGTCGAGCGCGAAGGCCACCTCGCACTGCAGCGCCGCTTGCCGCCACATCGCGGTCGCATCTTCAGATCCTTCTTTCTGTAGCGCATGGGCTTCTGCTATCCACGCCTGACCTAGTCGGAACGCCGCCGCGTGCAGCCCGGGGTCGGCGTCGTGCGCGCGTTGGAACAACACCCCCGCCTGCCGCCACAACGCGCGTGCTGCTGCGAAGTTTTGCGTGGCTATGGCCTGCGCCTGGCCGACCAGGGCGTTGCCGGATTGGAGGAGGGTGGAGGGAGAGTCGCTGGGCATGGGTTTAAGAGGAGGGGCGATACGGCTGCGGATTGTCCGGGGTTTTTCTTGGGTGCACTCGGCCAGAAGCGGGTACCCAGTGAAGGAGAGGGTGATCTGCCAACGTTGGTGCAGTTGGTCTTTAGGAAAGACTCTGAGCACTTGCAAAATGGACAGTGGTCTTGTCGGACCCTATCTCAACATTCGAACAGTGAATGATGCTAAATCGATTGCAGCTACTGTGATTGCAACTGGGCCCCAAACAACTAGGAAAGCGAAGAGATTCTTTTGTTTGCGAAGTAGAAGACCTGCAGCAACTGCTTGAACAGCAAAAAAACCGACAGCTATCCGAGCTAGGGAGTGCCTCGATTCCTCTGTCCCCATTCCAGTAAAAAGCAGGAGTGCAAGCGTGGCGCAGCCAATGAGTGGCAAGCCAATAACCACAGACGCGATAGCTGGCAATCGTTTCATATGGTCAGGTCAAGTATCGGATGTGCCGGAACAGGCATCGTTAGATACTAACGGCGGCCACCCATCAAAACCGCGGCAAATCCGGATGCTTGATCTGCCCTCCGCGCACCAGCATCTTCCCGTACTCCGCACACCGATTCAGCGTAGGGATCACCTTCCCCGGATTCAACAACCCCGCCGGGTCGAACGCGTGTTTCAGCCCTAACATCTGCGCGTTCTCCTCGGCCGTGAACTGTACGCACATGCTGTTGAGCTTTTCCACGCCCACGCCGTGTTCGCCCGTCACTGTGCCGCCCATGGCCACGCTGGTCTCCAGGATGTCGGCGCCGAACAGTTCGCAGCGGTGCAGTTGGTCGGCGTCGTTCGCGTCGAAAAGGATCAGCGGATGCAGGTTGCCGTCGCCTGCGTGGAACACGTTGGCGCAGCGCAGTTGGTACTTCTTCTCCATCTCCTGGATGGCCAGCAGGATGTCGGCCAGACGCTTCCTCGGGATGGTCGAGTCCATGCACATGTAGTCGGGGCTGATGCGGCCGCTGGCGGGGAAGGCGTTCTTGCGGCCGCTCCAAAAGCGCAGGCGTTCGGCCTCGTCGTGGCTGACCGAGATGGCAGTGGCGCCAGCCGCGCGCAGCACGTCGCTCATGCGGCCGATTTCTTCTTCCACCTCTTCGGGCGTGCCGTCGCTCTCGCACAGCAGGATGGCCTCGGCGGTCAGGTCGTAGCCGGCTTTGACGAAGTCTTCCACGGCGGCGGTCATGGGCTTGTCCATCATCTCCAGGCCCGCGGGGATGATGCCGGCCGCGATGACCGCGGCCACGGCGTCGCCGGCTTTACGCACGTCGTCGAAGCTGGCCATGATGCAGCGCGCCAGCTGGGGCTTGGGGATCAGGCGCACCGTCACTTCGGTGATGACGGCGAGCATGCCTTCGCTGCCGACCACGGCGGCCAGCAGGTCGTAGCCGGGGGTGTCCAGCGCCTGGCTGCCGAATTCGACGGGCTCGCCGTCCACGGTGAAGCCCTTCACGGCCAGCACGTTGTGCACCGTGAGGCCGTATTTCAGGCAGTGCACGCCGCCGGAATTTTCGGCCACGTTGCCGCCGATGGTGCAGGCGATCTGGCTGCTGGGGTCGGGGGCGTAGTACAGGCTGTACGGTGCGGCGGCTTCGCTGATGGCCAGGTTGCGCACGCCGCTCTGCACGCGCGCTGTGCGGCTGACCGGGTCCACGTCAAGGATGCGGTTGAACTTGGCCAGCGACAGCGTGACGCCCATCGCATGCGGCATGGCACCGCCCGACAGGCCCGTGCCCGCGCCGCGGGCCACCACGGGCACCTGCAGGTGGTGGCAGGCCTGGAGCACGGCCTGCACCTGGTCGTACGTTTCGGGCAGGCACACGACCAGCGGACGCTGGCGGTAGGCGGTGAGGCCGTCGCATTCATACGGCGTGGTGTCTTCGGCATTCCACAGCAGGGCGTGGGCGGGCACCACGCGGCCCAGGGCCTGCACGACCTCGGCCTGGCGCGCGGCGCGCTCGGACGGTATGGACCCGGCCGGTGCGTGCGCGGCTGCAGGGGCGGTAGGGGTGGCGGCGGGAGTCTGCATGCCGCCACTGTAGGGGATGGCGGTAGACGCGGGCGTGAGATTTTTGCAGAGCGGCCGTGAAAATCCTGGCGAGGCCGCGGGCTGTGCGTCTTGGCTGCGGCCACTCGTCGCGGCGACCTCTGCAGTTTTCACTACCGACTTGCCACCCACACTGGGCCGTATGCGGGTCGCTCACTACCCGCTACCCGCTCGCTATCCAAGCAATGCACAAGCACTACTCAACCACTACCCACCGCTGGGCGCCAGCCAGGCCGTGTACCGCAGCTCCTGCAGGGTGGCGCCCGCCACCGTGATGCTTTTGACCCCATCCGCATCCGGCGCAAATCCCTGCCGTGTGTAGAACCGGATGGCAGGCGCGTTGGCCGCCAGCACCCACAGGCTCGCTTCTGCCTTGCCACGGGCCAACAGGTGCTCGCGGGCGTGCTGCCACAGGGCATGCCCCGTGCCGCGGGCCCAACGCGCCGGGTCCACATAGATGGCCCAGACTTCGCCCCGCGTGGCGGGCGCTCCGGGGTCGCGGCAGTCGCCCAGGGCGATCCAGCCGGCCACCGCGCCGTCGCTGTCGTCCTGCGCCAGCAGCACCTCGGGTGCGCCCTGGGCAATCGCTTGGGCCCAGTAGCCTTCGCGTTGCGCCGCGGACATGGCGGCCAGGTAGGCGGCGTCGATGATGCCGGCGTACGCCGCCTGCCAGGCCGCAACGTGGATGCGCGCGATGGCGTTGGCGTCGGCGGGCTGTGCAGGGCGGATGGTGAGATTCATGTCGGCAGGTGGTGGATGGATACGACGGTGATGGTGATGGTGCGTTGTCGCGGTGTTGCAGTGGTGTGTGGGTGAACCGATGGCGCGATGAACTGGCGCAGCGGCGAGCCATGCGCACCGCTGCCGCCACTCACACCATCGTCTTGCGCAGCCAGTCGGCAAAGGCCGCGCATTCCCAGCGGTCCATGGTGCCGGTGCGCCAGCACAGGTAGTGCGCGTGCGGGCTGGCCGTGTCGGTGTCGAACAGGCGTACCAGTGTGCCGTTCTCCAGCCACGGCGCACCGAGCTTCAGCCGCACCAGGGCCACGCCCATGCCCGCAGATGCGGCGTCGCACATCAGGCCGATGTCGTTGAACTGCGAGCCCTCGCTGGGCTCGGCCCAGTCCAAAGCGGTGGCGGCGAACCAGGTGCGCCAGGGCTCCAGCGGGCTGCGCAGCAGGGGCACGCCCTCCAGGTCCTCGGGTTTGTCGAAGGGCCCGTGCTCGCGCACGAACGCGGGCGAGGCCAGGGGCGTGACCACGTCGCGCGCCAGCTCCACATGCTCCACATCGGCATAGTGGCCGGGGCCAAAGCGCACCATCAGGTCGGCGTCTTCGGCCACCACGTCCAGCAGCGGGATGGATACCTGCAGCGCCAGGTCGATCTCGGGGTAGGCCTCGGTGAACTGCCGCAGGCGCGGGATGAGGATGGTGCGCGCAAACGTGGGCGTGACGGCCAGCTTGAGCCGCCGGCGCCCGGGTGCCGATGCCGCCCCGGGAAACCGCTGCAGCGCCCCCAGCCCCTCGCGCACATGGGCCAGGTAGGCGCTGCCTTCGGTGGTCAGCGAAAAGTCGGCCCGCCCGAACAGCCGCACGCCCAGGATCTGCTCGAGCTGCTTGACCCGGTGGCTCACCGCGCTGGGCGTGACGCACAGCTCCTCGGCCGTCTGCGTCACGCTGCGCAGGCGCGCCAGCGCTTCGAACGTGAGCAGGCACTGGATGGGCGGTATGCGCCGCGCCGCGCTGTTCTGGAAGGTCGAAGGGGTCGCCGCAGCCATGTCAGCCAACCTCCGCGCTGCGCACTGGGCACAGCGCTTGAAACCGGCACACCCCCGGCGAGGGCCGCCGGGCAAGGGCCGCCCCGCCGCGCTGGCGGCGTCCCCCTGCCTGCGGTGCACCGCGCTGCGAGAGCGGGAGGACGGCGCGAAGCGACTCGGGGGGGTGTTGCATTGCTACTTGAAGACGACGGTCTTGTGGCCGTTCAGGATCACGCGGTGCTCGCTGTGCCACTTCACCGCGCGGGCCAGCACCTGGCTTTCGGTGTCGCGGCCGCGGGCGGTCAGGTCTTCCACCGTGTCGGTGTGGTCGGCACGGGCCACGTCCTGCTCGATGATGGGGCCTTCGTCCAGGTCGGCCGTCACGTAGTGGGCGGTGGCGCCGATGAGCTTCACGCCGCGGTCGTGGGCCTGGTAGTAGGGCTTGGCGCCCTTGAAGCTGGGCAGGAAGCTGTGGTGGATGTTGATCGCCCGTCCGGCCAAAGCTTGACACAGATCAAGAGAAAGGACCTGCATGTAGCGCGCCAGCACCACCAGCTCGGCCCCTTCGGCCTCGATAATCTCAAGCTGCCTGGCTTCGGCCTGCGGCTTGGTGGCAGCGGTCACCGGAATGTGGTGAAACGGCACGTTGTAGCTGGCCGCCAGTTGGTAGAAGTCGCGGTGGTTGCTGACGATGGCGCGGATGTCGATGGGCAAGAGGCCGCTCTTCCAGCGGAACAGCAGGTCGTTCAGGCAGTGGCCCTCCTTGCTGACCATGAGCACCGTCTTCATGGGCGCTGCCGTGGCGTGCAGGCTCCAGCGCATGGTGTGGGGCTCTGCAAAGCTGGCCAGGCGGGTCTTGAGCGTGGCGTGGTCGTGCTGGTCGCAGGCGAACTGCACCCGCATGAAGAACAGACCCGTGGCGTGGTCGTTGTACTGCGCGGCTTCTTCGATGTTGCCGCCGTGCTCCAGCAGGAAGCCGGAGACAGCGTGCACCAGCCCCAGGCGGTCGGGGCAGGACAGGGTAAGGATGTAGGCGTTGGTCGTCATAGCCGCGACATTGTCGCAGCATGGCTGGCACCGTGTGGCCGCGCCCTTTGCGGCCTTAGTACGGCCGGTGGGCGGATAACGGGGGAAATCGATGGTCAATCCGGGCGAGGTCCCGCGTTTCGCTCCCTGGCGGGGGATGCTGCTGTACCTGGTGCTCGGGGTGGCCTGGGTGTTTGCGGGCGACGCGCTGCTGGCGCACTGGGTGACCGACCCTGCGCGGATCACCCACTGGCAGACCTGGAAGGGCTGGGGCTATGTGCTGCTGACCAGCGCGCTGGCCTGGTGGATGCTGCGGCGCATGCGCCGCGCCGAGAAGGTGCGCTGGGCCACGGCGCGGGAGCTGTCGCAGGTGGTGCGCCATGCGCCCGCCGGGTTCGCGCGGGTGGCGCCGGACGGGCGCTTCCTGTGGGCCAACGAGCGGCTCTGTGCCCTGCTGGGCGTGACGCTGGCGCAAGTGCGCATCCTCAACTTCCGCGATGTGATGCTGGCGCGCGAGCCGGACGGCGCCACCCTGCAGCTGGCCCGCCTGCTGGCAGGCGAGATCGATCACTATGTGGACGAGCGCGAATGCCAGCCCCCCGGCGGTGGCCGCAGGGTGCCGGTGCTGTGCACCGTGACGCAGATCCCCGAGGCCGGCGACGAGCCCGCGCACCTGGTCTGCGTGGTGCAGGACCTCGACGAGATCACGGCCGCGCGCGCCGCGCTGCAGTCCAGCGAAACCCGCCAGCGCCTGGCCGCCACGGTGGTGGACAACACCGTCGAGGGCGTGGTGGTGACCGACGCCCACAGCCGCATCCTGTCGGTCAACGCGGCCGTCACGCGCCTTTTGGGCTACACCGAGGAGGAGCTGCTGGGCAAGACGCCGCGTGTGTTCAAGTCCGGCCGGCACGACCGCGCGTTCTACGATGCCCTGTGGGGCACGCTGCGCCAGACGGGTCACTGGCAGGGCGAGATCTGGAACCGCCGCAAGAACGGCGAGGTCTTCCCCGAGCACATGTCGCTGTCCGCCGTGCGCGACCCGGCGGGAGAGGTGACGCACTACGTGTGCATGTTCACCGACATCTCCGAAGAAAAGGCGCACCAGCGGCAGCTTGAATTCCTGGCGCACAACGACGCGCTCACGGGGTTGTCCAACCGCGCCTGGTTCGGGCACCAGGTCGAGCAGGTGGTGCAGGAGGCGCGCGCCAGCGGTGAGCACATCGCCGTGCTGCTGCTCAACCTGGACCGCTTCAAGGACGTGAACGACAGCTACGGCCACACCACCGGCGACGAGGTGCTCAAGCACATTGCGCGGCAGGTGCAGTCGGCCCTGCGGCCCGGCGACGTGCTGGGGCGCCTGGCCGGCGACGAGCTGGCCGTGGTGGCGCGCCACATGCGCCATGCCGACGGGGCGGCGGCCGTGGCGCGCCACCTGATCGCCGCCGTGGCCGAGCCCTGGCGCTCGCCCGAAGGCTTCGAGGTGGTGGCCGGGGTCAGCGTGGGCATCTGCATGTTCCCCGAGCATGCGGCCACCACCGAGCTGCTGCTGCAGGGCGCCCACGCGGCGGTGTACGGCGCCAAGGCGCGGGGCCGCGGCGCGTGGTGCTTCTTCCACGAGGCGATGACCCAGGCCGCGCGCGAGCGGCTGGCGCTCGAATCCCGCCTGCGGCTGGCGCTGGCGCTCGGGCATCTGCAGATGTACTACCAGCCGCAGGTGGATATCCGCACCGGCCGCATCCTGGGCGCCGAGGCGTTGGTGCGCTGGAACGACCCCGATGAGGGGCTGATATCGCCCGCGCGCTTCATCCCGGTGGCCGAGACCTCGGGCGTGATCGGCCCGCTGGGCGAATGGGTGTTGCGCGAGGTCTGCCGCCAGGGCCAGCAGTGGCGCGCCGAAGGCCTGCCCGACCTGACGCTGGCCGTGAACGTGTCGCCGCGCCAGTTCCACCTCACCGACCTGGCGGGCTGCACCTCGGCGGCGCTGGCGGACTCGGGCCTTCCGAGCGAGTGGCTGGAGCTGGAGATCACTGAATCCGCGCTGGCCGAGCGCACCGAAGAAGCACGCGAGGTGCTGCTGCGCCTGCGCAGCCTGGGCGTGCGCATCGCGGTGGACGACTTCGGCACCGGCTACTCGTCGCTGGCGCAACTCAAGCGCTTTCCGATCGACGTGCTCAAGATCGACCAGGGCTTCATCCGCGACATTCCGCAAAGCGCGGACGACATGGCCATCAGCGCGGCCATCATCGCCATGGGGCACAGCATGGGGCTGTCGGTGCTGGCCGAAGGCGTGGAGGACGAGGGGCAACTGGCCTTTCTGCAAGAGCGTGGGTGCGACGCGTACCAGGGCTATTTGTGCAGCCGGCCGCTGCCCGCGGATGCGTTTGCGGCGTTGCTGCGGGAGCGTAGCGGGGGGCGTTGAAGGGGAAGAACGACGGGCCCACCTTGGCCCGCTGCCACGTTGGCTACGGGACCCGTGCTCCATGACTCCACCCGTTCGGGCTGAGCCCTGTGGCAGGCTCAGAACAGGTTTGCCGAAGCCTCGCGCCGCGCTTCGACAAGCTCAGCGTGAACGGATGGGGGATTTTTTGAACGCATGCATGCATGCATGAACGCATGAATGTATGAATGCACGCCGGCCTCACCGCGCCGGGTTTGCGCCCTTGCCCCACTGCTCGCGCAGCTCTGCGCAGTGGTCCTTGGCGGGCAGGGCAGGGGTGGCAACGATGGCGTCCGCATCTGCATCCGTGTCTGCATTCATATTTGCAGGCGCTTCTTTTTTGATAGCTGCTTGCGCTTCTCCCGCCTGTGCCAGGGCCACTTTGGACGTCAAGCCTGCAGGCAGGTGCGTGGGTACGCCCAGGCTGCGCAGCACATGGCCACCACCGGCAATCAGCAGCACGGTCTGGCCGCTCACGCGCGCTTCGGTCGCGGTGCGGGCCATGGCGGCGTCCCGGGCGATCTGGATGCGGGCCATGGGAGCGATCTGCGACTCGGGCAGCAGGCCGCAGTGGCCCTCGCGCAGCGCCTCGTACTGGCGCTGCAGAGCGGGCGCGGGCAGGTGCCGGTCCCACGCGGTATCGGCCATGGCGTCGCGCATGCGGGCGCGGGGCAGGTTGCCGCCCCACACCGGCACGCCCGCAGCCACGGCGGCCATCACCACCGGGCCGTAGGCCTTCCAGGGCCAGGCGGCGTCCTTCCACTGCAGGGCGGCCTGCACCTGGGCCTCGGTGGCGTCGCGGGGCAGGCCGGTGGTGCTGTGGCCTTGCTCGGCCATCTCCATCACCACGGCCGCCAGCTGGCCCCGGGCGGCCAGCGCCTGCACGGTGTCGCGCTGCCACTGCTGGTGCTCGGCGGCGTCGTGCTTTTCGCCCAGCAGCAGCACATCGGCGGGCAGCAGGGCCTGCAGGCGCGTGGGCCAGGCGGTGGTGGAGATGGAGGTGGCAGAGTTGGGCGATGAGGCCGTGGTAGCTGTGCCCAGGCCTGTGCAGCCACCCAGCAGCGCCAGGCTGGCCACTGCGAGCCAAGGTGCTGCGCAGCGAAATGCGGAGAAGGTCGATGGCGGTGTGTGCATGGCGCGATGCTACGCGGGGCGCACTTGATGCAGGTCAAGACCGGCGCCACACGCCCTGCCTAGACTGGGGGCATGCGGTCCCAGCCCACTCTCACCACCAAGCTCCTGGCCCTGGGCGCGGGCTTTTTGCTGGTGGCGCTCGTGTCCATCAGCCTCACGCTGTGGGTGACCTGGAAGCTCGAAGGCGGCGCCGCCGCCGTGAACGAGGCGGGGCGGCTGCGCATGAACATGCTGCGCATGGTGCTGGTGCTGCAGACCGAGCCGCACGACACCGTGCAGCGTGCGGTGCAGGAGCGCGCGCGATTGTTCGACGCCAGCCTGGATCTGCTGCGCACGGGCGACCCGTCGCGCCCGCTGTTCGTGCCCTGGAGCGGCGAGACACGCGCGCGGTTCGACGCCGTCCGCACCCAGTGGGCCCAGGCCCGCAGCGCATGGGTGGGCCCGCAGCCACCCGACCGCGCGCAGACGCTGGCGCAGGCCGATGCTTTTGTGCAGCAGGTGGACGGCTTCGTGGATGCCATCGAGCTGCAGATCGCGGGCTGGACGGCCGCGCTGCATCTGTTTCAGCTGTGCATGATGGCGCTGGCCATCGTGGCCGCCGTGACCTTCATGGCCGTGAGCTACCTGCTGGTGATCAACCCCGTGGCGCGCCTGCAGCAGGCCCAGGCCCGGCTGCGCCAGGGCGAGCTGGGCACGCGCCTGCCGGTGGACACCGACGACGAGTTCGGCCAGCTGTCGGCGGGCTTCAACCTCATGGCGCACGCGCTGCAGGCCTCGCACGACGAACTGGAGCACAAGGTGCGCGAGAAGACCGCGAGTGTCGAGGTCCAGAACCAGCGCCTGGCCGCGCTGTACGGCGTGAGCGAGCTGACCTCCACCGCCAGCAGCCTGGAGCTGCTTGCCCAGGGCTTCGTGCAGCAGATCCGCCGCGTGGCCGGGGCCGATGCGGCGGCGGTGCGCTGGTCCGACGAGGCCAACGAGCGCTACGTGCTGCTGGCCGGCGACGGCCTGCCCCAGGCGCTGTCGGATGGCGAGCACTGCCTGCACACCGGCAGCTGTCTGTGCGGCCAACCGCAGGCCGTGGCGCGCACGCGGGTCATCCCCATCACGCCATCTACCCCGGTGGCGTTGCCGCACTGCCGCGACGCGGGATTCCAGACCATGGTGACCATCCCGGTGCAGATGCAGCAGCGGGTGCTGGGCGAGGTGGACCTGTTCTTTCGCTCGCCGGTGGAGCTGACCGACGAGGTGCGCGACCTGCTCGAAGCGATGACGCGCCACCTGGCCAGCGCCATGGAAGGCCTGCGCGCCACGGCGCTGGAGCGCGAGGCCGCCGTGGCCGAAGAGCGCGGCCTGCTCGCGCGCGAGCTGCACGACTCCATCGCCCAGTCGCTTGCGTTCCTCAAGATCCAGACCCAGCTGCTGCGCGACGCGGTGGCGCGCGGCGACGAGGCCAAGCGCGACCGCAGCATCGGCGAGCTGGATGTGGGCGTGCGCGAGTGCTACGCCGACGTGCGCGAACTGCTGGTGCACTTTCGCACCCGCACCAGCGAGGAAGACATCGAGTCCGCGCTGCGCGCCACGCTGTCCAAGTTCGAGCACCAGACCGGCATGGCCACCGCGCTCAGCATGGTGGGCCACGGGCTGCCGCTCCCGGCAGACTTGCAGATCCAGGTGCTGCACATGGTGCAGGAGGCGCTGTCCAACGTGCGCAAGCACTCGGGCGCCACGCGGGTCGAGCTGCGCGTGCACCGCCACCCGCGCTGGCGCTTCGAGGTGCAGGACAACGGCAAGGGCTTTGATGTGGCCCAGGTGCCGCCCAACTCGCTGCACGTGGGCCTGGGCATCATGCGCGAGCGGGCCCACCGCGTGGGCGCGGTGCTGCAGGTGCACGCGGCGCCGGGCGAGGGCACGCGCGTGTGCATCGAGATGCCCACGGTGGCGGCCGGTACGCCCACCGCCACGCCGGCTACGCCTGCGTCCACGCGGCCCGCCGTGCCCATGGCGACAACCCCCCGGCCAGCCGTCGCCGACCTGATGGAGATGCCCGCCCCATGACGACCATGCCATCCCCCGTGGCCGCTGCGCCCGTCACGCTGCTGGTGGTGGACGACCACACCCTGTTCCGGCGCGGTCTCATCGCGCTGCTGGCGCAGGACGCGGGCCTGCAGGTCATCGGCGAGGCGGGCGACGCCGCCGAGGCCCTGCGCCTGGCGCCGCAGCTGCTGCCCCAGGTCATCCTGCTGGACAACCATCTGCCCGGCGTGATGGGTGTGGATGCGATCCGCGGCCTGCGCGAGGTGGCGCCTGCGTCGCGGGTGCTCATGCTCACCGTGAGCGAAGACGCGCAGGACCTGGCCGCCGCGCTGCGCAACGGCGCGCAGGGCTACCTGCTCAAGACCATCGACGGCGACCTGCTGGCCGAGGCCATCCGCCGCGCAGCCCGCGGCGAGCCCGTGGTCAGCCCCGAGCTGATGGGCAAGCTGGTGGCGGCGTTCCAGTCGCAAGGCGCGCCCGGGATGGCAGCGGCAGCGCCCGCTGCAGCGCCGCCGGTGGCACCCGCGTCCGCGACCGAGCCCGTCAGCGGCACGGCCCCGCTGTCGCCGCGCGAGGAAGACGTGCTGCGCGAAATCACGCGCGGCGCCAGCAACAAGGAGATCGCGCGCACGCTGGACATCGCCGAGACCACGGTGAAGATCCACGTGCAGCACATCCTGCGCAAACTGGGCCTCACCTCGCGCGTGCAGGCGGCGGTCTACGCCTCGGACCGCCAGCGCACGGAGTAGCTGCGGTTTGCTGCAGACCTCTCGGGCGTCATGGTTAGGTTGCTATTAAATCAATAGCTGCTAGCGCCTTTAGATCAAGCGGTAGGGCCTGTTTGGTGTGATGGATGACCCGCCCAAGACCGCAAATCTTCTCAACCGTTCGGGCTGAGCCAGTCGAAGCCAGGGCGTGCCTCGGGCGTGCAAGGCTTCGACAAGCTCAGCCCGAACGGATGGGGGGGTATCTGAGGCATATGGCTCATCAGGCTCGGTAGCGCTGATCGGGCTGATAGCGCTCATGACGCTCATGGCGCTCAGAGGGCTCATTGGTCTCGTCGGTCTCATGGGGCTCGAAATTCTCCTTCGGCGGCCGCTCCCCCTAGTTCTTTCGGACGATGCCTCAGCAGGCCGCACTAGTCCTTCTGCCGCCGCCCGGCTGTGCTTGCGAAGGATGTTCAGCGCGGCCCTGAAAACAGACCATTGCAGGCAACCACAAAGAGAAGAAGAGGACCCGCGCAATGGCATCCACCGCCCCCACGGCACACGCCACCTTGCCCCCCGGCGACAGCCCGCAGCGCACGCGCCAGGCCTGGTCGGTGCTCATCGTCAGCACCTTCGCCTTCACCGTCTGCTTCATGGTCTGGATGATGTTCGGCGTCATCGGCATCCCCATCAAGAAGATGCTCAACCTGAACTCCACGCAGTTCGGGCTGCTGATGTCCATGCCCGTGCTCACAGGCTCGCTGGTGCGGGTGCCGCTGGGCATCTGGACCGACCGTTTCGGCGGCCGCATCGTGATGGCCGCCGTCATGGCCGCCACGGTGCCCGCCATCTGGATGATGGGCTACGCCACCGAGTACTGGCACTTTCTCACCATCGGCCTGTTCGTGGGCCTGGCGGGCGGCTCGTTCTCGGTGGGCACGCCCTATGTGGCCCGGTGGTTCCCCAAGCACCGCCAGGGCACGGCCATGGGCGTGTACGGCGCGGGCAACTCGGGCGCGGCGGTCAACAAGTTCCTCGCCCCCGTGCTGCTGGTGGCCTTCGGCTGGGCCATGGTGCCGCAGGTGTACGCGGCCATCATGCTCGGCACGCTGGTGCTGTTCTGGCTGTTCAGTTACAGCGACCCGGCGCACCTGGTACCCAGCAACGTCCGGTTCACCGACCAGCTCAAGGCATTGAAGGACCCCAAGGTGCTCAAGTACTGCCAGTACTACAGCATCGTGTTCGGCGGCTACGTGGCGCTGTCGTTGTGGATGGTGCAGTACTACGTGGGCGAGTTCGGCCTGGACATCCGCGTCGCGGCTTTGCTGGCGGCCTGCTTCTCGTTGCCGGGCGGCGTGCTGCGCGCCATCGGCGGCATGCTCAGCGACAAGTACGGCGCGCACAGCGTGACCTGGTGGGTGATGTGGGTGAGCTGGATCTGCCTGTTCCTGCTGAGCTATCCGCAGACCGACTTCACCATCGCCACCGTCAATGGCGCAAAGACCTTCCACATCGGCCTGAACGTGTACTTGTTCACCGGCCTCATGTTCCTCTTGGGCATCTGCTGGGCCTTCGGCAAGGCCAGCGTCTTCAAGTACATCAGCGACGATTACCCCCAGAACATCGGCGCCATCAGCGGCATCGTGGGCCTGGCCGGCGGCATGGGTGGGTTCGTGCTGCCCATCCTGTTCGGCGCGCTCATGGACCTCACGGGCATCCGCTCCAGCGCTTTCATGCTGATGTACGGCGTGGTGTGGGTCTCGCTCATCTGGATGTACTTCACCGAAGTGCGCAACACCCGCCTCATGGGCCCGCAGGCCGCCGCGGCCACGGCTGCCGCCCGCTGACTTTTCACCAAGGACCCCACCCATGTCTGCCACCAACACCCCCCGCGCCCGCCAGGGGCGCCTGCTCACCCTGTGGGCCCCGGAGGACAAGTCCTTCTGGGAACGCGAAGGCGAGGCCATCGCCAAGCTCAACCTGTGGATCTCGGTGCCCGCCCTGTTCCTGGCCTTTGCCATCTGGCAGGTCTGGAGCGTGGTCGCCGTGGGCCTGCCGGGCCTCGGGTTCAAGTATTCGACCAACCAGTTGTTCTGGCTGGCAGCCGCACCCGCGCTCTCGGGCGCCACGCTGCGCATCTTCTACTCGTTCATGGTGCCGCTGGTGGGTGGGCGCCGGTGGACGGCGATCTCCACCGCCTCGCTGCTGATCCCCGCCATCGGCATCGGCTTTGCGGTGCAGGACAACACCACCGCCTACCCCACCATGCTGATGCTGGCGCTGCTGTGCGGCCTGGGCGGCGGCAACTTCAGCTCCAGCATGGCCAACATCAGCTTCTTCTTTCCGAAGGAGCGCAAGGGCTCGGCGCTGGGCGTGAATGCGGGCCTGGGCAACCTCGGCGTGTCGGTGGTGCAGTTCCTGAGCCCGCTGGTCGTCACGGCGGGCATCTTCGGCATCTTCGGGGGCGAAGGCCAGGCCATCGTCAAGGACGGCCAGGCCGTGCAGGTCTGGACGCAGAACGCCGCCTTCATCTGGGTGCCCTGGATTGCTCTCACCGCGCTGGTCGCCTGGTTCGGCATGAACGACATCGCCGACGCCCGCGCCTCGTTCGCCGCGCAGGCCGCCATCTTCAAGCGTAAGCACAACTGGCTGATGTGCGTGCTGTACCTGGGCACCTTCGGCTCGTTCATCGGCTATGCGGCGGGCTTTCCGCTGCTCATCAAGAGCCAGTTCCCCGGCGTGAACCCGCTGGCCTATGCCTGGCTGGGCCCGCTGGTGGGCGCGGTGATCCGGCCGTTTGGCGGCTGGCTGGCCGACAAGCTCGGCGGTGCGCGCGTCACGCTGTGGAACTTCCTCGTCATGGCCGTGGCCGTGGTGGGTGTCACGTTCTTCCTGCCCTCCGGTGGCCCTGAAGGGAACGAAGGCCAGTTCGCGGGCTTCTTCGTGTGCTTTCTGGTGCTGTTCCTCACCACCGGCATCGGCAATGGCTCGACTTTTCGCATGATCCCCGTGATCTTCCTGACCGAGGCCCTGCGCGATGTGGACCCCCGCAACGCCGCCGCCGTGGCCCACGCCAACAAGGAGGGCAACACCCTGGGCGCCGCCACGCTGGGCTTCACCGCCGCCATGGCCGCGTACGGCGGGTTCTTCATTCCCAAGAGCTACGGCAGCTCCATCGCACTGACGGGCAGCCCGCATGCGGCGCTGTGGACGTTTTTCGCGTTCTACATCGTTTGCATCGTCATCACCTGGTGGCACTACGCGCGCCGGAACGCGGCCATGCCCTGCTGAAGAACAAGTAACCCCCTGAGCCGCTTCGCGTCTTCCCCACCAGGGGGACGTCGCCAGCGGCCTGGCAAAGCCACTTCCGCGGCAACCCCCGACTGAGACACGCCGGTATTGCACGCGGTACGCAGATGGCAAGCCATAGAGATACCCAAGAACCCAAGGAGCCCCCGATGAGCCATTTCCTCGATCGCCTCACCTACTTCTCCCAACCGCGCGAGACCTTTGCCGACGGCCACGGCCAGACCAATGGCGAAGACCGCACCTGGGAAGACGCCTATCGCGACCGCTGGGCGCACGACAAGATCGTGCGCTCCACGCACGGCGTGAACTGCACAGGCAGCTGCAGCTGGAAGATCTACGTCAAGGGCGGCATCGTCACCTGGGAAACCCAGCAGACCGACTACCCCCGCACCCGCCCCGACCTGCCCAACCACGAGCCCCGCGGCTGCGCGCGCGGCGCCAGCTACAGCTGGTACCTGTACAGCGCCAACCGCGTGAAGTACCCCATGGTGCGCGGCCGCTTGCTCAAGCACTGGCGCGCTGCGCTGGCGCTGGCCAAGAGCCCGGTGGACGCCTGGGCCAGCATCGTCGAGAACGATGCGTCCAAGCGCGAATGGCAAAAGCAGCGCGGCCTGGGCGGCTTCGTGCGCAGCACCTGGGACGAGGTCAACCAGATGATCGCTGCCGCCAACGTGTACACCATCAAGCAGCACGGGCCGGACCGCATCATCGGCTTCTCGCCCATCCCGGCGATGTCGATGATCTCGTACGCCGCAGGCAGCCGCTACCTCAGCCTGATCGGCGGCGTGTGCATGAGTTTCTACGACTGGTACTGCGACCTGCCGCCCAGCAGCCCGCAGACCTGGGGTGAGCAGACCGACGTGCCCGAGTCGGCCGACTGGTACAACAGCTCGTACATCATTGCCTGGGGCTCCAACGTGCCCCAGACGCGCACGCCCGATGCGCACTTCTTGACCGAGGTGCGCTACAAGGGCACCAAGGTCGTGTCCATCACGCCCGACTATTCCGAAGTCGCCAAGCTGGGCGATTTGTGGATGCACCCCAAGCAGGGCACGGACGCCGCCGTGGCCATGGCCATGGGCCATGTGATCCTGCAAGAGTTCTACTTCAAGGACGGCGGCAAGGGCCGCTCGGCGTACTTCGACGACTACGCGCGCCGCTACACCGACCTGCCGCTGCTGGTGGTGCTCAAGGAAAAGACACTGCCCGACGGCCGCACGGTGATGGTGCCCGACCGCTATGTGCGCGCCAGTGACTTCCCCGGCCAGCTCGACCAATCGAACAACCCCGACTGGAAAACCGTGGGCTACGACGAGCTGGGCCAAGTCGCGCTGCCCAACGGCTCCATCGGCTTTCGCTGGGGTGCGGACGGCCGGGCCGACCAGGGCCTGTGGAACCTGGAGAACAAGGAAGCGCGCACCGGCAATACCGTGCGGCTCAAGCTGTCGGTGATCGAAGACGGCGAGCAGCCGCACGACGTGGCGGATGTGGCCTTCCCGTACTTTGGCGGCGTGGCCACGCCCAACTTCACCGCCAACGAACAGGGCAGCGACGTGATGGTGCGCCGTGTGCCGGTGAGCCATCTCGACCTGGCGGGCCACGAAGCCCAGGGCCGCGTGATGGTGGCCACGGTGTTCGACCTGCTGGCCGGCAACTACGGCATCGACCGCGGCCTTCCAGGCGAAGAACCCGGCGGTGGCTACGACGCCGACCGTCCCTATACGCCTGCATGGCAAGAGGCCATCACCGGCGTGCCGCGCGAGCAGATCATCGCCGTGGCGCGCCAGTTTGCCGACAACGCCGACAAGACGCAGGGCAAGTCCATGGTGATCATCGGCGCGGCGATGAACCACTGGTACCACTGCGACATGAACTACCGCGGCATCATCAACATGCTGATGCTGTGCGGCTGCATTGGCCAGAGTGGTGGCGGCTGGGCGCACTACGTGGGCCAGGAAAAGCTGCGGCCCCAGACCGGCTGGACGGCGCTGGCCTTTGCGCTGGACTGGATCCGTCCGCCGCGCCAGATGAACAGCACGAGCTTCTTTTATGCCCACACCGACCAGTGGCGCTACGAGAAGCTGGGCATGGAAGAAATCCTCTCGCCCCTGGCCGATGCCAGCGCCTACCACGGCGCGCAGATCGACTACAACGTGCGTGCCGAGCGCATGGGCTGGCTGCCGTCCGCACCCCAGCTCAAGACCCATCCGATGCAGGTGGCCAAGGATGCCGCTGCGGCCGGAATGGATGCGAAGGACTACGTCGTCAAGTCCTTGAAGGACGGCACGCTCACGATGAGCTGCGAAGACCCGGACCACCCCGCCAACTGGCCGCGCAACATGTTCGTGTGGCGCTCCAATATTTTGGGATCGTCGGGCAAGGGGCATGAGTACTTCCTCAAGCACCTGCTGGGCACCACCCACGGCGTGCAGGGCAAGGATCTGGGCAAGAACGAAGCCAAGCCCGAGGAGGTGCAGTGGCACACCCACGCGCCCGAAGGAAAGCTCGACCTGCTGGTCACGCTCGACTTCCGCATGAGCACCACCTGCCTGTATTCGGACATCGTGCTGCCCACGGCCACCTGGTATGAGAAGAACGACCTCAACACCAGCGACATGCACCCCTTCATCCACCCGCTGTCCACCGCGGTGGACCCTGCCTGGCAGGCCAAGAGCGACTGGGAGATCTACAAGGGCTTCGCCAAGGCCGTGAGCGAGGTCAGCGTGGGCCACCTGGGCGTGGAAAAAGACGTGGTGCTCACGCCCATCATGCACGACACCCCCGGTGAAATGGCGCAGCCCTACGGCGTGCGCGACTGGAAAAGGGGCGAGTGCGAACTCATCCCCGGCAAGACCGCGCCGCAGGTCACTGTGGTCGAGCGCGACTACCCCAACCTCTACAAGCGCTTCACCGCCCTGGGCCCGCTGATGGACAAGGCCGGCAACGGCGGCAAGGGCATCGGCTGGAACACGCAGACCGAAGTGGGCCAGCTGGGCGATTTGAACGGCCGCGTGAAGGAAGAGGGCGTGACGCAGGGCATGCCCCGCATCGTGACCGACATCGACGCCACCGAAGTAGTGATGATGCTGGCGCCCGAGACCAACGGCCACGTGGCCTGCAAGGCCTGGGAGGCCCTGGGCAAGCAGACCGGGCGCGACCACGTGCACTTGGCGCTGCACCGCGAGGACGAGAAGATCCGCTTTCGCGACATCCAGGCGCAGCCGCGCAAGATCATCAGCTCGCCCACCTGGTCGGGTCTGGAGAGCGAGAAGGTCAGCTACAACGCGGGCTACACCAATGTGCACGAGTACATCCCATGGCGCACCCTCACCGGCCGCCAGCAGTTCTACCAGGACCATCCGTGGATGCGCGACTTCGGTGAAGGCTTTGTGAGCTACCGCCCACCGGTGCACTTGAAGACCCTGCACGAGGTCGAGGGCAAGAAGCCCAACGGCAACAAAGAGATCGCGCTGAACTTCATCACGCCGCACCAGAAGTGGGGCATCCACAGCACCTACAGCGACAACCTGATGATGCTCACTTTGAACCGCGGGGGATCGGTGGTGTGGCTGAGCGAAGACGACGCCGCCCGCGCGGGCATCGTGGACAACGACTGGGTCGAACTCTTCAACACCAACGGCGCCATCGCGGCCCGCGCGGTGGTGAGCCAGCGTGTGAACCCCGGCATGGTGATGATGTACCACTCGCAAGAAAAGATCATCAACACCCCCGGCTCCGAGATCACCGGCACGCGCGGCGGCATCCACAACTCGGTCACCCGCATCGTGCTCAAGCCCACGCACATGATCGGCGGCTACGCGCAGTACAGCTACGGCTTCAACTACTACGGAACCATCGGCACCAACCGCGACGAGTTCGTGCTGGTGCGCAAGATGGACCGCGTGGACTGGCTCGATGACGAGCCAACGTCCAGCACTGCAGCCCACGCCTGAAGCCGAAGACAAGGAGAAACACGATGAAAATTCGCGCACAAATCGGCATGGTGCTGAACCTGGACAAGTGCATCGGTTGCCACACCTGTTCGGTCACCTGCAAGAACGTCTGGACCAGCCGCCCCGGGGTGGAATACGCCTGGTTCAACAACGTCGAGACCAAGCCCGGCATCGGTTACCCCAAGGAATGGGAAAACCAGGACAAGTGGAACGGCGGCTGGGTGCGCAACCCGGACGGCTCCATCGCCCCCCGCCAGGGCGGCAAGTGGAAGCTGCTCATGCGCATCTTCGCCAACCCCAACCTGCCGCAGATCGACGACTACTACGAGCCCTTCACGTTCGACTACGACCACCTGCAGTCCGCGCCCGAGACCAAGGCCGCGCCCACGGCCCGCCCGCGCAGCCTGATCACCGGCAAGCGCATGGAGAAGATCGAGTGGGGCCCGAACTGGGAGGAAATCCTGGGCGGCGAATTCAGCAAGCGCAGCAAGGACAAGAACTTCGACGATGTGCAAAAGGACATCTACGGCCAGTTCGAGAACACCTTCATGATGTACCTGCCGCGCCTGTGCGAGCACTGCCTGAACCCGGCGTGCGTGGCATCGTGCCCCAGCGGCTCGATCTACAAGCGCGAGGAAGACGGTATCGTGCTGATCGACCAGGACAAGTGCCGTGGCTGGCGCATGTGCGTCTCGGGCTGCCCGTACAAGAAGATCTACTACAACTGGCAGTCGGGCAAGGCCGAGAAGTGCATCTTCTGCTACCCGCGCATCGAGGCGGGCCAGCCCACGGTGTGCTCCGAAACCTGTGTGGGCCGCATCCGCTACCTGGGTGTGCTGCTGTACGACGCAGACCGCATCCAGGAAGCCGCCAGCGTGGAGCGCGACCGCGACCTGTACCAGGCGCAGCTCGACATCTTCCTCGACCCGAACGACCCCGATGTGATCCGCCAGGCCCGCATCGACGGCATTCCGGACAGCTGGATGGACGCCGCGCGCAACAGCCCCGTCTACAAGATGGCGGTGCAATGGAAGGTGGCCCTGCCGCTGCACCCCGAGTACCGCACGCTGCCCATGGTTTGGTATGTGCCGCCGCTCTCGCCCATCACCGCGGCCGCCAACGCGGGCCATGTGGGTGTGAATGGCGACATCCCCGATGTGTCGCAGCTGCGCATCCCCGTGCAGTACTTGGCCAACCTGCTCACCGCCGGCGACACCGGCCCCGTGGTGCGGGCGCTGGAGCGCATGCTGGCCATGCGCACCTACCAGCGCGACAAGCATGTGGAGCAGCGCCAGAACCTGGCCGTGCTCAAGCAGGCCGGCCTGTCGATGGCCGAGGTGGAGGAGATGTACCACGTGATGGCGATTGCCAACTACGAGGACCGCTTCGTCATCCCGTCGGCCCATCGTGAGTACGCCGAGAACGCGTTCGATATCCGGGGCGGCTGCGGCTTCTCGTTCGGCAATGGGTGCTCCGATGGCGCGACGGACGTCAGCATGTTTGGAGGCAAGAAGCCCCGCACGATCCCGATCAAGGCCACGGTATGAAGCACCCCCTCAGTCGCTTCGCGCCATCCCCCTCCAGGGGGACGACGGCCTTGGCTGCGGGGCGGCCCTTGCTGGCCGTCCTCGCGATACCGCTGAGCCGGTTTCGCAGGTCGCTGACTTTGTCCAGTGCCGTAGAGCACTGAAAGGAAAAACACCATGTTCAAGAAGAACCCGACCTCCGTGCGCCTGACCCTGCGCGCCCTGGGCTACCTGCTGAGCTACCCCGATGCGCAACTGCGCAGCGTGATGCCGCAGCTCATCGACGCCCTGCAGTTGGAGCAGGCCCTGACCCCCGAGCGCATGGCCGAGCTTGCGGCCGTGTGCCAGCACCTGGCGGCGCTCGACCCACTGGAAGCCGAAGCCCGCTACGTGGACCACTTCGACCGGGGCCGCCAGACATCGCTGCACCTGTTCGAGCATGTGCACGGCGACTCGCGCGACCGCGGGCCGGCGCTCATCGACCTGCTGCAGACCTACGACAAGGCGGGCTTGCAGTTCGAGGCCGAGGAGCTGCCCGACCACCTGCCGGTGGTGCTGGAGTTCGCCTCCACGCAGCCTGTGGAAGTAGCCCGTGAATTTTTGGGCGAGATGGCCCACATCCTCAACGCGCTGTTCAGTGCGCTGGTAGCGCGCGGCAGCCCCTATGCCAGCGTGATCGCCGCGGTGCTCGAAGTCTCGGGCCAGCGCGTGCAGTCGGTGGCGCTCACGCCCGAGCCCCCCATGGACGAAGTCTGGGCCGAGCCCGAAGCGTTTGGTGGCTGCAGTACCCAGGGCCAGGCCAAGCCCGACCAGCCGCAGCCTGTGCACTTTGTTCGTACCCCCTCCCGCGCCGAGCGGGCCCCTGAAGGAGCAGCGCTATGACTCTCGATGCCTGGATCAATACCCTCCTGTTCGGTATCTACCCCTATGTGTGCCTGACGGTGTTTTTTGTCGGCAGCTGGATCCGGTTCGACCGCGACCAGTACACCTGGAAGAGCGACTCGTCGCAGATGCTGCGCACCGGCAGCCTGCGCTGGGGCGGCAACCTGTTCCATGTGGGCGTCATCTTTTTGTTCTTCGGCCATTTCGTGGGCATGCTCACGCCCCACGCCTGGTACGGGCCATTCTTCACCGCTGGCACCAAGCAGATCGTGGCGATGACCCTGGGCGGCATCGCGGGCCTGATGGCGCTGGTGGGGCTGACCCTGCTGCTGCACCGCAGGCTCTCCGACGACCGCCTGCGCGCCACCTCCAAAACGAGCGACATCCTGATCCTGGTCTTGCTGTGGCTGCAGCTGGTGCTGGGCCTGGCGACCATTCCGCTGTCGGCGCAGCATCTGGACGGCTCCATGATGATGAAGCTCGCCGACTGGGGGCAGCGCGTGGTCACCTTCCGCACGGGCGGCGTGGAACTGCTGGCCGACAGCGGCTGGGTGTTCAAGGCCCACATGCTGCTGGGCATGACGGTGTTTCTGGTGTTCCCGTTCACCCGCCTGGTGCATGTGTGGAGCGGCTTCGGCACGCTGGCCTATGTGCTGCGCCCCTACCAGGTGGTGCGCGCACGCCGCCTGAACCTGCCGCCCGGCCACCTGCAGTCGCAAGACCGCCGTGGCGTCTGAACCCCACTAACCCAGGAGCACACCATGAGCGGATGTGGAACCGGTGGCTGCGGTTGCAGCACCACCGATAGCAGCAACAACAACCATCAGGGCGCACCCACCAGCGTGCTCACCCCCACGCAGGCAGCCGCCTACGAGGCCCTGGCACTGGCCGTCGCGCACGAACCGGCCCGGGCTCAGTCCAGCCGGCTCGCCGCGCAGCGGGCTGCGGATGGCGCCGCGGTGGCGCGCATCAACGGCATCGCATTGCAGGCTGAAGGCGAGCCCGTGGACGATGAGACCCTGCGCCAGCGGGCGTGCACCGAGCTGCTGCGCCAGGCAGCGCTGCAGGCCGGCCTGCTCGCGGTCGACGACGTGCCAGGTGTGGACGGGGCCATCAGCGGTGCAGCCTCGCAGGCCATCGAGCA
The DNA here is from genome assembly GCF_964252695.1 of Acidovorax sp. LjRoot117. Lineage (NCBI taxonomy): Bacteria > Pseudomonadati > Pseudomonadota > Betaproteobacteria > Burkholderiales > Comamonadaceae > Acidovorax > Acidovorax sp. LjRoot117. Next base: position 178,035 of record NZ_CAXUPO020000006.1, read on the forward strand.
ACTGCTCGAGCGCGAGCTGAATATCCCCGAGCCGTCCGAAGCAGCCTGCCAGCGCTACCACCAGGCCCACCCCGCCGCGCATGCGCACGGCGAGCGCGCCCACCTGCGCCATGTACTGTTCGCCGTGACGCCGGGCGTGGATGTGAAGGCCCTGCGCCTGCGCGCCGAGGCGATGCTGCTGGACCTGCGCTGCGCGGACGATGGCGGCGTGCGGTTTGCGCAGGCCGCGGCGCAGTGGTCCAACTGCCCGAGCGGCCAGCGCGGCGGCGACCTGGGCTGGCTCACGCGGGCCGACTGCGCGCCCGAGTTCGCGCGCGAAGTGTTCGGCGGCGGCGCGGAGATCGGCGTGCTGGCGCGCCTGGTGCACAGCCGCTTCGGCCTGCATGTGGTGGAGGTCGTTGCGCGCGAGGCAGGGCAGTCGCCATCGTTCAACGACGTGCGCCAGGCCGTGGCGCTCACGCTGCGCCAGCAGGCCTGGGTGAATGCGCTGCGCCAATACCTGCAGTTGCTGGCGGGCGCGGCCCGGCTTGAAGGCGTGTCGCTGGATGCGGCGGACTCGCCGCTGGTGCAGTGACACGGCGCGTGGGTCAACCGTGTCACCAATCGCAAGTCATTGTTCATGCCCGACGAGCTACTTGACCGGCTGCGCCGTTTCCATGACGATGCCTTTCCGCAGTACCGGCAGACTTTTCAGGCGCTGGTGGATGAGGGGCAGCACCCCACCACACTGTTCATCGGGTGTTCCGACTCGCGGCTGGTGCCCCACCTGCTGACCGGGGCGGGGCCGGGGGAGTTGTTCCTGGTGCGCAACGTGGGTGCGTTCGTGCCGCCGTACGATGGATCGCACGGGCACCATGGCACCACGGCGGCGATCGAGTTTGCGGTGCTGAACCTGCAGGTGCGGCGCATCATCGTGTGCGGCCACAGTCACTGTGGGGCTATCAAGGCGATGTATGGTGAAGTGTCGCCCGAGGCCCCCAACCTGGACCGCTGGCTGGACCTGGGGCGCGAGGCCTTGTTGCCCGTGCAGGCGGGGCCCGAGGCCCTGCGCCGCACGGAGCAGCGCGCGGTGGTGCTGCAGCTCGAGCGCCTCATGGAGTACCCCATGGTGCGCAGCCGGGTGCAGTCGGGGCAGATCAGCCTGCATGGCTGGCACTATGTGATCGAGGAGGGCGAAGTCCATGTCTTTGATGTCCGAAGTGGTGGCTTTGTGCCGGCGTCCCGCGCCGACAACAGCGGCACCGGCCCGTACCACCCCTATGTGGAGCACGACGGCCAAGTGCTGCTCGACGATGTTTGACGAACCAGGCACAAGCGCTCCACGTTTGCGTCTGCATCCGCGTCTACACCCCGCGTGCCGCGCCGCACAGCGCCACTGCCGTGGCAACGCGTGCTTCTTGACCCAGCGCAAGCCCCTACTGTCGTGAACCCCCAACCATCGGTACCCATGAAGCGCGAACCACAGCACACTCTGGCCACCCCCTCGTCCCTGCAGCCCATCAGCCTGGATGTGCTGCGCGAGAAGTACCTCAAGCCCGGCGAAACCTCCGTGGACGAGCTGTACGCCCGCGTGGCGCGTGCGCTCGCTTCGGTGGAAGCGCCCGATCTGCGTGCGAAGTACGAAGCCCTGTTCCTGGCCAACCTCCAGGCTGGCGCCATCGGCGCGGGGCGCATCATGAGCGCGGCGGGCACCGACATCCAGGCCACGCTGATCAACTGCTTCGTGCAGCCCGTGGGCGACTGCATCCAGGGCGTGGACGACGAAGGCTTTCCGGGCATCTACGAAGCGCTGCGCGAAGCGGCCGAGACCATGCGCCGTGGCGGCGGCGTGGGCTACGACTTCTCGCGCATCCGCCCCAAGGGCGCACACGTGAAGGGCACGGCCTCCATGGCGTCGGGGCCGTGCAGCTACATGAACGTGTTCGACCAGTCCTGCTCCACCGTGGAGAGCGCGGGTGCGCGCCGGGGCGCGCAGATGGGCGTGCTGCGCATCGACCACCCCGATGTGCAGGAGTTCATCACCGCCAAGCGCACCCCGGGCCGCTGGAACAATTTCAACGTGTCGGTGGGCGTGTCGGACGCCTTCATCGACGCGGTGCAGAACGACACCCCCTGGGAGCTGGTGCACAAGGCCGCGCCCGGCGCCGCATTGCAGGCGCAAGGCGCCCGCCAGCGGGCCGATGGCCAGTGGGTCTACGCCACCGTGCGGGCGCGCCAGTTGTGGGACACGATCATGAAGTCCGCCTACGACTTCGCCGAGCCTGGGGTCCTGTTCCTGGGCCGCATCAACGAAGACAACAACCTGCATTACTGCGAGGACATCGCGGCGACCAACCCGTGCGGCGAGCAGCCGCTTCCGTCGTATGGCTGCTGTGACCTCGGCCCTGTCATCCTGACCCGCTTCGTGCGGCACGCTTTCGGCTTTGGTGGTGTGGCAGCGTTCGACTTCGAGGCCTTCGGCCAGGCGGTGGCGCTGCAGGTGCGGGCGCTCGACAACGTGCTGGATGTGACCTTCTGGCCGCTGCCGCAGCAGCGCGACGAGGCCATGGCCAAGCGGCGCATCGGCGTGGGCTTTACCGGCATGGGCAATACGCTGGCCATGCTGTGCCTGCGCTACGACCGGCCCGAGGGCCGCACCATGGCGGCGCGCATTGCCGAACACATGCGCGATGCGGCCTATGCGGCGTCGGTGGAGCTGGCGCGCGAGAAAGGGGCGTTCCCGAAGTTCGATGCGCGGGGCTACCTGGCCGAGGGCACCTTTGCCAGCCGGCTGCCCGCGCCAATACAGGCGTCGATCCGCGAGCATGGCATCCGCAACAGCCATCTGCTGTCCATCGCGCCCACGGGCACGGTGAGCCTGGCGTTTGCCGACAACGCTTCCAACGGCATCGAGCCGCCGTTCTCGTGGATGTACAAGCGCAAGAAGCGCGAGTCCGATGGCAGCACGCTGGAGTACGCGGTGGAGGACCACGCCTGGCGGCTGTACCGCGACCTGGGCGGCGACGTGAATGCGCTGCCCGACTACTTCGTCTCGGCGCTGGCGATGTCGGCGCAGGACCACATCGCGATGATGGAGACCGTGCAGCCCTTCGTGGACACGGCCATCTCCAAGACGGTGAACATCCCGGCGGACTACCCCTACGACGACTTCAAGGACCTGTACCTGCAGGCCTGGCGCGCGCGGCTCAAGGGGCTGGCCACCTACCGGCCCAACAGCATCCTCGGCTCGGTGCTCGAAACGCACGCAGAGCCCGCGCCTGAAGCCGCTGCCGTGGCAAAGCCCGCGCCTGCTGCCCCCGCCGCAGCGCCTGTGGACCCGATGCGCACTGTCATCGAGAGCCGGCCGCAGGGCGGCCTGTCGGCGGTGGCCGAGAAGCTCGAATACTGGACGCAGGAGGGCCACAAGACGCTGTACCTCATCGTGTCCTTCCTGCCCGTGCCCACGGGCGTGGGCGGTCGCACGGTGGACCGTGCGATCGAGTTCTTCATGCCCGTGGGGCAAAGCGGCGAGTCGCAGCAGTGGATCACCTCCAGCATGCGCATGCTGTCGCTGGCGGCGCGCGGCGGTTTTCTGGAACGGGCCCTGTCCGACATGCGCAAGGTGGCCTGGGACCGGGGCCCTGTGCGCCTGGGGCAGCACCGCAAGGACGACGGCACGCTGGTGCCGATGTGGCACGACTCGGAAGTGGCGGCCATGGCCTATGCCATCCAGAACATCCTGTCGCGCCGCGTGGCGGACCCGGTGCAGCAACTGCTGCCGCTGGACGAGCCCGCGCCGCCGCCCGCGGCCGTGCCACAGGCCATGGCGGGCAAGAAGTGCAGCGAATGCGGCGCCCATGCGGTGATCCGCAAGGACGGCTGCGACTACTGCACGCAGTGCGGCCATCTGGGCAGCTGCGGATGAGCGCGTTCGCCGTGCACGGCAATCTTTCGCAGGGTAGGTACACGCCATGAGCAAAGTCATTCCTGTCGCGATTGGCAGGCCGTCGGCACAGGCCGTGGCGCAGCAGGACCCGCGCTGGCGCTGGCAGTACCTGATGCTGGCGCCGCACCGGCTGGGGTTCTTCCTGGCGATGGTGGTGCTGGTGGCCTCGGGCGCCTGGTGGGCGCTGGTGCAGGTGGCGCGCTCCACCGGCTGGTGGGGCATGTACTACGCAATGTCGCCCACCACCGTGCATGCGGCGGTGATGGCGCTGGGTTTCATTCCGCTGTTCTTCTCGGGCTTTCTGTTCACGGCCGGCCCCAAGTGGCTGGGGGTGACCCCCTTGCCGCCGCAGGCGCTGCGCGCGCCGCTGGTATTGCAGGCGCTGGGCTGGCTGCTGTGGCTGGTGGGTGCGCACTGGCGCATCGGCGCGGTGCTGGTCGGCCTGGCCCTGGCCGGCGCGGGCCTTGTGTGGATGACGGCGCTGTTCTGGGGGCGTGTGCGCGCGAGCCGCGCGGAAGACCAGCTCCATGCCCGCGTGATCGGCGTGGCCTGCGGCGTGGGCTGCATGAGCCTGGTGGCGCTGTGGTTCAGCCTGGCGGTGGGCACGCATGCGCTGGCGCGGGCCTGTGTGTACACGGGGCTGTGGGGCTTCGTGGTCGTGGTGTATGTCACGGTCGCGCACCGGATGATTCCGTTCTTTACCTCCAGCGCCATGCCCACGGTGCGCTCTTGGCGCCCGTTCTGGGTGCTGTGGCTCATGCTGGCCGCGGCCGGCATGCAGGTGCTGGCCACCTGGCTGGAATGGGCGGGCGTGCCCGCCAGCCGCGCCGGGCCCGCCTGGATGCTGGTGCACGGCGCCCTGCAGCTGGTGGTGGGGGGCGTGCTGGTGTGGCTGGCCTGTGTGTGGGGGCTGGTGCAGAGCCTGAAGAACCGGCTCCTGGCCATGCTGCACATCGGCTTTGTGTGGCTGGGCGTGGCGTTCTTGCTGGGCGGCCTGTCGCCGTGGCTGGCCTGGGCCTTTGGCATCGGCACGCTGGGGCTGGGTGCGCTGCATGCGCTCACCATGGGGTGCCTGGCATCGCTGATGCTGGCCATGGTCACGCGCGTGTCGTGCGGCCACAGCGGCCGCGCGCTCGTGGCCGACCGCATCGTCTGGGCACTGTTCTGGTTGCTGCAGGCGGCCACGCTGCTGCGCATTGCGGCGGCCATGCCGGGCGCATTCGGCGTGGCCTGGGCCTGGCTGCTGCCGGTGGCGGCCGTGCTGTGGGCGGCCACCATGGGGGTCTGGGGCGTGCGGCTCAGTGGCTGGTATGGCCGCCTGCGGGCCGATGGCCGTCCGGGCTGAGCCCCTGTTTGTTGGACAAGGAACTGCGATGGCTGTCATCCCCTGGCCCCTGAACCCGCGCGGCGCCGCACGGCAGCGCACGGCCGCGCCTGCGGTGCCTGCCAGTGGCATCGACGACGTGGCGGCCATCGCGGCCACGCTCATCCAGTCGCGCCAGACCATCCTGCCCAAGCGTTTGGCGGGCCCCGGGCCCGGTACCGACGAACTGGCGCAGATTCTCCAGGCCGCGGCCCACGCGCCCGACCACGGGCAACTGGTGCCCTGGCGGTTCGTGCTGGTGCCCGAGGCTGCACGTGCGGCACTGGCCGAGGTGTTCGCCCAGGCGCTGCAGCAGCGCGACCCCGCCGCCACGCCCGAGCAGTCCGCACAGGCGCGCGAGAAGGCGCACCGCGCGCCGGTGCTCATGCTGGCCGTGGTGGACGCGCAGCGCGGCGACCCCGGCATCGACCTGGCCGAGCGCCTGGTGTCGGCCGGCTGCGCGGTGCAGAACATGCTGCTCATGGCCACGGCGCAGGGCTACGGCTCGGCACTCACCAGCGGCAAGGCGCTCAAGGCGCCGGGCTTGCGTTCGTTGTTCAGGCTGGCGGACTCCGAACAGGCGCTGTGCTTCATCAGCATCGGCACGGTGCAGTCGCGCAAGTCGGCGCGGTCGCGGCCTGCGGCGCGCAACTACGTGAGCACGCTGGATGCGCAGCGGGGCGTGGTGCCTGGGTTCTGATTTCCTTTTTCTCTGTCTTTTCTCTTACAACCGTTTCGTTGCCGCCCCATGGATATTTCAAGTTTCGATGACCTGCTGCAGGCCGCGCGCCAGCAGCCCGAGCCGCAGCGCTTGCTGTTCGTGTTCACGGCGGTGGATCTGCCCGATGACGCCACCGCTGCCCAGCATGCACGCTTCGAGGCGGGGCAGGGCTGCGCCCCGGTGCCGCTGATGTGCGTGGACAAGACGCCGCAGGAGCTGCCATCGTTCGCTGCACTGGTGGAGGACGCCCGCCAGTTCACCGCGCCGGGCCACGACTGGGCGATGGTGTTTGCCGCGGCGATGCCGGGCACGTTGAACAGGCGCCCACCACTGCAGAGGCCGAGGCCCCGCTGCAGCGCATGGTCGATGCGATCCAGCAAGGTGCGCTCGGTGCCTACATCCCGTTTGACCGCCAGGGCCAGCCAGTGCGGTTTGGCAGAGGTAGTGGCCGCATGAAGACCACGCCTGCCTCTGCCCGCGAGATCCCGGGTTTCAACACGCCGGGCGTGGGGTTCGAGCAGCCCTTTGCCATGCTGGAGGCCTGCCACGAGCGCGTGCAGCGCACGCTGGCGTTGCTGGGCCGGCTGCGCGGCCACGTGCACACCCACGGTGCCGACGAGCCTGCCCGCCAGGCGGCCCGCGACGTGCTGCGCTACTTCGACATCGCGGCGCCGCTGCACCATGAGGATGAAGAGCTGCATGTGTTTCCGCCCCTGCTGGCCCAGGGGCCGGCCGAGGTGGTGGCGCTGGTGCAGCGGCTGCTGCAGGACCACCGCGACATGGTGGCCGACTGGGCCGCCGCGCGCCAGCCCCTGCAGGCGCTGTTCGAGGGCCGGGCCGATGCCTTCGGTGCCGCCGACGGCGCGGTGCTGGACCGCTTTGCCGAGCGCTACGCCCGCCACATCGAGGACGAAGAACAGATCGCTTACCCGGCGGCCCATGGCCTGCTGCCCGGCGCCACGCTGCAGGCCATGGGCCTGGAGATGGCGGGCCGGCGGCAGTCCCCGGTGGCAGCACACCCGGGCCCGCAAGGGTAGCGCAGGACAGCGCATGGCGGGGTGCGTGGCGGATCGGCAGGCGGATCAGGCGGCTTGCGCTGCCGTACCCTCGCGCAGTGCCGCCAGGGACACGCGCTGGCTGCCGTCCTCGGTGAAGTTGCCCGGGGCGAGCCAGCGCTTAAAGCCTGCCTTCAACGCGGGCCATTCGCTGTCCAGGATCGAGAACCACGCCGTGTCGCGGCTGCGGCCCTTGTAGACGAGGGCCTGGCGAAAGACGCCTTCGAACTGGAAGCCCAGGCGCTTGGCCGCCTCGCGGGACGGCGCATTCAGGCTGTCGCACTTCCACTCGTAGCGGCGGTAGCCCAGGTCCGCGAACACATACTGCATCAGCAGGTACTGCGCCTCGGTGGAGATCGGGGTGCGCTGGAGCAGCGGCGAGAACATCACATGCCCCACCTCGACCACGCCGTGGGCCGGGTCGATGCGCATCAGCGACAGCGTGCCCACGGCGCGGCCGGTGCGCCGGTCGATCACGGCATAGTGCAGCGGGTCGGTGCTGGCGGCGGCCTGCTCGCAGTGGGCGCGGTAGCTGGCAGCGTCGGTGAACGGCCCCACGCCCATGTAGGTCCAGCCGCGGCCGTCCGGCGCCTGCGCGTAGGCGGCGTACAGGTCGCTGGCATGGCGGGCGGCGTCCAGCGGTTCCAGTCGGCCGTAGTGGCCTTCGAGCACGGTGCGGGCCGGGCGCGGCCGGGGGCTCCAGCCGGGCAGCGGTGCGCCCACGGGTTGCTGGTATTCGTTCACAACGGAAGATGGCATTCGCGGAGTCCTTGCAGAGAGATAGAAAAATGAGTCGGCCGAAAACACGATGAAGTTAGCTGCATCGTGGCGTGGTGAAAAGTGCCAGAATCCAAGCTTTTTAAGGTGCCACGCATGTGCAGCGCTGTGCCCGGCGGTCAATCGCCTTCCCTTGGAGCCCAGATGGCGCAGCCAACCCCGCAGGCCCCGGTCGCGCAGACGCTGCTCGAACGCGCGCTGGACCACGGGCCCGGCGCTGAGCCATTGCGGCGGCAGCTGTTCCAGCGGCTGCGCCAGGCGATCTTCGACGGGCGGTTGGTGGCCGGCAGCGCGCTGCCAGGGTCGCGTGCGCTGGCCGAGGGTCTGGCCCTGTCGCGCAACACGGTGACCGCGGCCTACGAGCAACTGGTGGCCGAGGGCTATGTGGTGTCGGACCGGCAGGGCACGCGGGTGGCGGCGCTGGCGCAGCGGCCGGCCGGGCCTTCGGCCGCCCGGCACCCGGCGCCGGCGGTGCCGGAAGTTCCGGCGATGGCCGCCCGCCTTGCGCTCATCCAGCCGCGCGCGCCACGCACCGGGGCGACCCCCTTGGCACTGAGCCCGGGCATGCCGGCACTCTCGCAGTTTCCGCTGGCGGCCTGGCGCCGTGCGCTCGACCATGCGGTGCTCGGTGGCGGCCCCGCAGCGCTGGGCTATGGCGATCCGCTGGGCGAGCTGGCGCTGCGCACGGCCATCGCGCGCCACCTGGCCGTGGCGCGCGGCGTGCGCTGTGCGGCCGAGCAGGTGGTCATCACCGAAGGCGCGCAGGAGGCGCTGGCGCTGTGCGTGCGCCTGCTGTCGAACCCTGGCGACGTGGCCTGGGTGGAAGACCCCGGCTACCGGGGCGCCAAGTCCGCCCTGCAGGCGGGCGACCTGCGCACCGTGCCGCTGCGGGTGGATGCGCAGGGGCTGGTGGCGAGCGAGTCCGACTGGGCGGCGCGCACGCCGCGCCTGGTCTACACCTCGCCATCGCACCAGTACCCAGGCGGTGCGGTGATGTCGGTGGCGCGGCGGCTGGCGCTCATCGAGCAGGCGCGGCGCCACGGCGCGTGGATCATCGAGGACGACTACGACAGCGAGTTCCGGCACGCGGGCGAGCCCATCGGCGCCATGCAGGGGCTGGTGGACGGCGCGCCGGTGCTGTACGTGGGCACCTTCAGCAAGACGATGTTCCCGTCGCTGCGCCTGGGCTTCGTGGTGCTGCCCGCGGCCGTGCTGGACGCTGTGCGCGTGCCCCTGGCCGAGATGCTGCGTGGCGGCCAGCGGCACGCGCAACTGGCCATGGCGCATTTCATGGACAGCGGCCAGTTCAGCCGCCACCTGGGCCGCATGCGCCGCCTGTACCGCGAGCGCCAGCAGGCGCTGCGGGCCGCGCTGGCGCAGCACCTGGCGCTGCCCCACCAGACCGAGGGCGGGCACTGCGGCATGCACCTGCTGGTGCGCCTGCCGGCCAACTGCCCGGACCAGGCCATCGCCGCCGCGGCGCGCAGCCACGGCATGGCGCCGTCGCCGCTGTCGGGCTTTGCGATGCGGCCGCAGCCGCAGGACAACGGCCTGGTGCTGGGCTACGGCAACACGCCGGTGGAACTGTTCGAGCCCCTGGTGCAGCGGCTGTCGCTGCTGGCGCGCGCCGCAAGGACCTAGGCCCGCTTCAGCCGTTGGACCCGCGCCCTGTCTTTGGCGATGCCTGCCATGCCGGGCGGGTAAGGCCTGGCGACCTGGGGTGGCGGGCGGGGCGCGATACTCGGCGTTGCCTTTTTGCGCGTGCCGTCACTGTGTCGTCATCACCCCTGTTCCCTTTGTCCCCCCTGCCTCCCCGCTTGAAATTCGCCGCCCGCGTGCTGGGCACGCTGCTGCTGGCCTGGGCCGCGGCCGCCGCCTGCGTGGCCCTGCGCACGCCGCTGCCCTGGATGATCGGCCCGCTGCTGGCCACGTCGGTGGTGTCCATCGTCGGCGGGCCGACGGAGAGCTGGGGGCCGCTGCGCAATGCCGGGCAGTGGACCATCGGCGCGGCGCTGGGCCTGTACTTCACGCCGCAGGTGGTGGCACTGATCGGCGGGTTGTGGTGGGCCATCGCGCTGGGCATCGTGTGGGCGCTGTTCCTGGGCTGGCTGTTCGGTGCCTGGCTGTACCGGGTGCATGCACCGCGCATGCATGGCGTGCCGGCACCGATGATGCGCGCCACCAGCTACTTCGCTGGGGCCATCGGCGCCGCGTCGGAGATGACGCTGCTGGCCGAGCGCGAGAACGCCCGCACCGACCTGGTGGCAGCCAGCCACAGCCTGCGCCTGCTCATCGTCACCGTCACGATTCCATTTGCGCTGCAGTGGAGCGGCCTGCATGGCCTGGACGTGCTGCCGCCCACGGTGGCGCGCGTGGTCGACCTGCCCGGCCTGGCGCTGCTGGCCGCGCTCACGGGCGTGGGCGCGTTGCTGATGGACAAACTCGGTCGGGCCAACCCCTGGTTCATGGGCGCCATGCTGGTGTCGATGGGTATCACCATGGCGGGCATCAGCCTGTCGGCCGTGCCGCAGGTGATGGTGAACGCCGCGCAACTGGTGATCGGGGTGAGCCTGGGGGTGCGGTTTCGGGCCGACTTCTTGCGCACCGCGCCGCGGTGGATGGTGTCGGTGGCGCTGGGCACGCTGGTGCTGATGGGGGTGTGCGCCCTCTTTGCCGGGGTGCTGGCCTGGGCGACCGGGCTGCCATGGGTCACGCTGCTGCTGGGCTCATCGCCCGGGGGCATCACCGAAATGGCCATCACGGCCAAGGTGCTGCAGCTCGGCGTGCCGGTGGTGACTGCGTTCCAGGTGTGCCGGCTGATCGCGGTGCTGATGCTGGTGGACCCGCTGTACCGGCGGATCTATCCGTCCGAGGAGAAGCCGACCAAGCTTTGAGCGCGCGCTGCCCCAACGCCAGCGTATCCGTGGAACCGGCTTTGCCGGGCCACCGGGTGCGTCCCCTCCGGGGGAAGGCGCGCAGCGCCTCAGGGGGAGTTAGTGCACCACCACCGGGTTTTGCGCCAGGCCCGCATAGCGGTCGAGCGCGTCTTCCACTTCTTCCTGGGTGGGGGTGTCGCGCTGCCACGCCAGGATCTGTTCCTGGAACATTTCGGCCCACGAGCCGTCCAGGTACACCTCTTTGCCGGACCGCTTGTCCACGATCTCGAAACCGTGGCGGGCGAGCTGGGGAAGGGCGGGTGCAGTGTCGTTGAGCACCGGGCCGGTGCTTTTCTCCACGGCGTCGGGCAGCATGTGGACCACCACGAAGGATTCTGAGTCGTAGAGCATGTGCATCGTGTTCCCCTTGTCGATATAAAAGTCAGATGACAGCGGGTTCGCAGAGTTCAAGGCCCAGGGCGGCTACGGTGGAGCGCTGGCAAGCTTGTAACGCCTTGCGCCGCGCCCCGGTTATCAGGGGAAGCCCGCCCCGGTGTGGCACCTGAACTGCGGTCCAGTATTTCACGAAAAACCGGCCTCTCCGGGCTGGTGGGTCTTTTTTACCGCCCCGCCCGGCCAGTGGCGCGAGGACGCAACACCTTTGGCGCGTAGGCCAGGGCGGACGCTGGCGGTGGGTGGATGGGCAGGCATGCGGGGCGCCTGTGCGGCCGCCTGTGGCCCATGGCGGCCCGCTGTGCGTGGGGCGCGCTGGGACGGGTCTCGTCAGGGCGCGCTGCTGCTGCGCAGCAGCAGGTCGGCGAAGTCGCCGTTCGCCTGGGTCAGCTTGATGCGCACCGGCAGGTAGTTGAGGCCGGGCGCCACCCACAGCTCGGCTTTCTGGTCGTAGTCCTTGCGGGGCAGGCGCAGCAGCTTCAGTGCGGGGGTGGGGCCGGCGGGCAGGTCCAGGGTTTCGGAACCTTCGACCGTGAAGGTCCAGCGGTCGGCAGTGCGGGCGCTCACCGTGGTGAGCGTGACCTGCGTGCCGGGCGTGAACCGGCCCGGGTCGGCCGCCAGCATGGCGCCCAGCTGGATGAACAGGCTCAGCCGGTCCTGCGCGCCCGGGCCCACGGCGGCCTCGGGCGTGTTGGCGCTGAAGGTCACGCGGCCCTTGGCATGGTCGAAATGCGCGGCCTGTTCGCTGCGGGACTTGTCGGAAAACTTCTCGGGCAGCAGGCCCTGGGCGGTGATGGCGCCCACGCTGCGCTGCGTGCGGCTGCCCACCAGGAAGGCGCTGACCTCCTGGCGCGCCTCGTAGCGGCTGCCGTCGTGCTGCCACAGCAGCTCGGCGCGGGCGCTGTACGCGAACTTCTTGGCCTGCCCGCTCACGTCGAAGGCCAGCCGGGTGGGGGCCGGAATGCGCACGGGCGGCGGCGGTGTCGCGGCCTCGCGCCCCGTGCCGGAGCCAGGGGGCGCAATCTCGGTCCCGGCAGCGGTGGGGTTGGGTGCTTCGGCGGGCGGTGCCGAGGCCACGGGCGCGGGGGCTTCGGCCTGGGGCGCCGACGCAGCGGGCGCAGGGTCTGGCGCTGCGGTGCTGGCCGCAGGCGGCTCTGACGTGGGTGCAGGCGCGCCGGCATCGGCGGCCGCCACCTGCACGGGTGCCTCGGGCGCCACTGCCAGCGAGTCTTGCGCGGGGGAGGCGGGGGCTGGCTGTGCGGGTTTCTTGGCGCGCGCCGGGGGCTTGGGCGGGGGCGCGGCGGGGGCCATGGGGGCCGCCACTGCGACGGACGTGGGCTCAGGGGCAGCGGCCGGTGCGGGCGGCGGCGCCGGCACGCTGCGGGTGCTGAAGACATGCCCCGCCGATGGCGGCTGGGGGCTGTCCCACGCCAGGGGCACGCCGTGCAGCACCAGCCAGTGCATGGCCAGTACCAGGGCGGTGATGAGGACCAGGGCGCGCCGGGGCATGCAGGGTGTTGCGAAGCCGGGGGGTGTCAGGCGCTGCCCGCGCCCAGGTCGCTCGACAGCTGGGCTGCGGCCGCGCGCAGGGGCGCGTCGATGGCGCCGCCCCACTCGGGGTCGAAGGTGGCGATGGAGCCCAGCGTGGTGATACCCAGCTCCAGGTGGCCGTCGGCGTCGAACACCGGGGCGCAGAACGCCACGATGCCGGGCAGCAGGGTGTCGACCACGCGGGCCACGCCACGCTGGCGCACGTCGGCCAGCAGGGCGTTCACCTCGCCCATGGTGGCGGGCAGGTCGGCGCGGCGCATCTTGACTGCGCGGGCCAGCTCGTCCTTGAGCAGCGGGGCCACCACCTCGGGCGCCATGTGGGCGGCAAAGCAGCGGCCGGTGGCGGACGAGAGCAGCGGCATCACGTCGCCCAGGCGCAGGTTGGCGGTCACGGCCTGGGAGGATTCCTCCCAGTGCACGATGGTCGGGCCGTGGTTGCCCCACACCGCCAGCGCCAGCGTGTGGCCGATGCCTTCCATCAGCGCGGGCATGCGTTCGCGCGCCAGCCGTACCGCGTCGAGCCGCGCCAGCGATGCCAGGCCCAGCTTGAGCGCCGCGGGGCCCAGGTCGTAGCGGGCGGTGCGGCTGTCCTGCGTGACCAGGCCCAGGCGCTGAAAGCTCACCAGGTACCGGTGCGCCTTGGCCGCGCTCATGCCGGCCGAGGCCGCCACATCCTTGAGCATCAGCGGCCCGCGCGAGCGGGTCAGCCCCTCCAGCAAGGCAAAACCGACCTCCACGGACTGAATACCTGCACGTTCTTTGTCCATGTGCACTAAAATTCGCTAGTTTTGTTTAGTTAAATCAATTTACCCAAGCGTAATTTCGCTAAGGGTACCCTTCCACCACCCTGAGACAAAGGTCCTGCCACCATGAAACTTGCTACCTACAAAGACGGCTCGCGCGACGGCCAACTGGTCGTTGTCTCCCGCGATCTGGGCACGGCCCATTATGCGACCGGCATTGCCAGCAAGCTGCAGCAGGTGCTGGACGACTGGGGCTTCCTCTCGCCCCAGCTGCAGGACCTGTACGACCAGCTCAACAGCGGCCGCGCGCGCCACGCCTTCCCCTTCGACCCCGCCCAGTGCATGGCACCGCTGCCGCGTGCGTACCAGTGGGCTGACGGCTCGGCGTACATCAACCACGTCGAACTGGTGCGAAAAGCGCGCAACTCCGAAGTGCCGGAGAGCTTCTACACCGACCCGCTGATGTACCAGGGCGGCAGCGACGACTTCATCGGCCCGCGTGACGACGTGGTGGTTCCGAGCGAAGCCATGGGCATCGACTTCGAGGCCGAGATCGCCGTCATCACCGGCGACGTGAAGATGGGCACCAACGCCGACCAGGCGCTGGACGGCATCCGCCTGGTGATGATCGCCAACGACGTGAGCCTGCGCAACCTGATCCCGGCCGAGCTGGCCAAGGGCTTCGGCTTCTTCCAGAGCAAGCCCGCCACCGCCTTCGGCCCCGTGGCCGTCACGCTGGACGAGCTGGGCGACGCCTGGGACCACGGCCGCGTGCACCTGACCGTGCAGTCCACCTGGAACGGCCGCAAGGTCGGCATGTGCGACGCCGGCCCCGAGATGACTTTTCACTTCGGCCAGCTCATCGCCCACGTCGCCAAGACGCGCAACCTGCGCGCCGGCTCCATCATCGGCAGCGGCACCGTGAGCAACAAGGGCGTCACCGACGCCAGCGGCCGCACCGAATGGCCCAAGGGCTACAGCTGCATCGCCGAAAAGCGCTGCATCGAGACCATCCAGGACGGCAAGCCCAGCACCGACTTCATGAAGTTCGGCGACACCATCCGCATCGAGGTCAAGGGCAAGGACGGCGCGAGCATCTTCGGCGCCATCGACCAGACGGTCGCAGCGCCTGAAGCCTGAGCCGCGACGGCCACTGCCACTGCCACTGCAACTGCCACTGCAACCATCGCCGCAGCCAGTGGCTGCTGGTATGGGTAGCTGTATCCGTAGCGGCAGCGGTAGCGGCGCATGTGCAGCGGCCTTGCCCAGCAGGGCGCACCGTGCGCACCGCGCGTCCTTCGGGATGCGCCTGCCAGCCCACCCCCCACCCGTTCGGGCTGAGCCAGTCGAAGCCAGGGCCGATCAATCGAATCCCGTGTTCAGCCCCAGGCTCCCGCAGCCGGTGCAAAGTACCCATAAAAACAGGCCCTACCGCTTGATAGTCAAGCGCTAGCAGCTATCAAATCAATAGTAACCACAAGGAGACAACCCCATGCAACGCAGAACCCTCTTGTCCGCCCTGGCCGCCGCAGGCGCCACCTCCGCCGCTCCCTGGGCTGCAGCCCAGCAGTCCGCGTGGCCCGACCAGCCCCTGCGCTGGGTCGTGCCGTACCCGGCCGGCGGCGGCACCGACGTGCTGGCGCGTACCGTGGCCGAGGCCATGCGCCAGACGCTGGGCCAGCAGATCATCGTGGACAACCGCCCCGGCGCGTCCACCAACATCGGCGCGCAGATGGTGGCCACGGCCAAGCCCGACGGCAACACCTTCATGTCGGCCGACAACGCCGTGCTGGCCTTCAACGAGCACCTGTTCACCAAGCTGCCGTTCAACCCCGAGAAAGACTTCACCTACGTGGGCGGCATCAGCCGCTTTCCGCTGGCGCTCGTGGTCAACCCCGCGTTCGAAGCCAAGACGGTGAAGGAATTCCTGGCCTACGCGCGCGCCAACCCTGGCAAGCTCAACTACGCATCGCCCGGCAACGGCTCGCCGCACCACCTGGCGATGGAGATGTTCAAGAACCGCACCAAGACCTTCCTCACCCACATCCCCTACCGGGGCGCCGCGCCTGCGCTGCAGGACGTGATGGGCGGGCAGGTGCCCTGCATGTTCCTGGACCTGGCCGCCGGCCTGCCGGTGATCACCTCGGGCAAGGTGCGTGCCCTGGCCATCGGCTCGGCCAAACGCGTGGCCGCATTGCCCGACGTGCCCACGCTGGCCGAAGCCGGCGTGCCCAACACCGAGGTATTCGCCTTCCAGGGCATCCTGGCGCCCGCCGGTTTGCCCGCGGCCATCACGGCGCGCCTCAACGGCGACCTGAACAAGGCCCTGCTCAACCCCGCCGTGGTCAAGCGCATGAACGACTTCGGCATGGAAGCCCTGCCCGGCACGCCCGAGCAGTTCCGCGCCATGGCACGTGCCGAGTCCAAGCGCTGGGGCGAGATCATCAAGGCCGCCGGGGTGAAGCTGGACTGACCGGGCTGGCCGCGCAGACCGGGGGCCGCCCCCGGTTTGCGTGCCATCGCCCCAAGGGCAAGACAGCGCGTGGCGGGGGCTGCCACGCCATGTGCCTTCAACCTTCCGTCTCGGGCGCTTCGCTTGCTTCCGCATCCGGGTCCAGCGGTGCATAAAAGCCCGCGAAGGGTCGGGTGAACGGCGTGCCATTGAAGGTATGGGTGCAGCACCGGCACCGGGGTACCAAGCTGGACGGGCCGACCACCTGGTCGACCAGCTGCAGCGTCCCTGCATCATCCACGTACAGGCCGTTGTAGTAACTCGATTCACCGACCAGCACGTACCGGCGCCGCTCGTGCGGGCGGCGCGCCACCAGCCAGAAGATCGGGTCGGGGCGGTCCAGCCGCGCCAGGGCCTCGCTGTACACGCCGTCCCACGGTGCGCCCACCTTCGAGATCAAAAACCTGAACAGCGGGGTGTAGTCGAGCCCCAGCTGGCGCCGCCCGTGCATGGGGCTGCGCACCGGCTCATCGCCCTGGGTGGCGCGCGCATTCCGGTCATCGCTGAAGTCCCCGCCCCGGCCGTGGTGCACGCGGTGCGCGGTGGTGTTCACCTTGCGGTAGAGCGGCTCCTTCCTGCGCGGGCGCCTTGCTGCGGTTCTCTCGTCGGGGTTCATGGGCGGATGCTTCTGGCGGCGGGTGCCGTTCGCACCGCCGATTTTGCCCTGTGCCTGCCTACTCCGGCAGGTGGCACACCGCTTCCACGTTGTTGCCTTCGGGGTCGATGACGAAAGCGCCGTAGTAGTGCTCGTGGTAGTCGGTGCGCAAGCCAGGGGCTCCGTTGTCTTTGCCGCCCGCGGCGATGGCCGCGGCGTAGAAGGCGTCCACCTGCGCCCGGTTCGGCGCGCGCCAAGCCAGGTGGCAGCCCGTCGTGGCCGGTGCGCCGCCGTAGGGCGAGGGGCCGTCGATGAACCACACGTCGGCCTTCTTGCCGTCGGGCTCGGACGCATCGGGGTAGGCAAAGCCCAGCATGTTGGAGCCGTAGTTGCCCTCGAAGCACAGGCTGTAGCCCAGGGGCGCCAGGGCAGCGCTGTAGAACTGTTTGGCGCGCGCGATGTCGGTCACGCGGAAGGTCATATGGTCGATCATGGGAGTGCTCCTTTTTGGGTGTGTGGCGTGCATGTCTCTGTTCTCCTCATGCACCACGGGTACTGTATTTAAATACAGTATCGGTGGCAAGCACCAAAACGCCCCGTCCGGTGGCGCAGCCCCCGTCGCTGCCGGGCCAGGTCCCGTCAGTTCCACCCCTCCAGCACCAGCTTGCCGCGGGCCTTGCCGCTTTCGATCAGCGCGTGCGCGCGCTGGAGGTTCTCGGCGTTGATGGTGCCGAAGCGCTGGTCCAGCGTCGTGCGGATCAGTCCTGCGTCCACCAGCTGCGCCACCTCGGTCAGCAGCCGGTGCTGGCCGACCATGTCGTCGGTGCCGAACAGCGCGCGCGTGAACATCAGCTCCCAGTGCACCGACACCGACTTGCGTTTGAATTTCGTCACGTCGAGCGACACCGGGTCGTCGATCAGCGCGAACCGGCCCTGCGGCGCGATGGCCTCCACGATCTGGTCGAAGTGCGCGTCGGTCTGCGTGAGGCTCACGATGATGTCCACCGCGGGGTGGCCGATGCGCGCCAGCTCCTGCGTCAGGGGCTTGCTGTGGTCGATGACGTGGTGGGCGCCCAGGTCGCGCACCCAGGCCTGCGTCTCGGGGCGCGATGCGGTGCCGATCACCGTCAGGCTCGTCAGCCGCGCCGCCAGCTGCGTGAGGATGGAGCCCACGCCGCCGCTCGCGCCGATGATGAGCAGGGTCTTGTGGGTGGGCTGCTTGCCAGGCGCCACGCCCAGGCGGTCGAACAGCAGCTCCCACGCGGTGATGGTGGTCAGCGGCAGTGCGGCGGCCTCGGCAAAGTCCAGCGACTTCGGGGCGTGGCCGACGATGCGCTCGTCCACCAGGTGCAGTTCGCTGTTGGTGCCGGGGCGGGCGATGGAGCCTGCGTACCAGACGCGGTCGCCGGGCGCAAAGAGCGTCACGTCCGGGCCCACCGCGCGCACGATGCCGCTGGCGTCCCAGCCCAGCACCTTGTGGTCGGGGCCGTCGCCGCTGCGTGCGCTGCTGTTGCGCACCTTGGTGTCCACGGGGTTGACCGACACCGCATGCACCTCCACCAGCAGGTCGCGGCCGGTGGCCACGGGGTCGGGCAAGGTGATGTCGAGCAGGGCGTCGGGGCGGTCGATGGGGCCTGGGTGGGTGTAGCCGATGGCTTTCATGGGGAGGACTCCGGGATGGTCGAACAATGGGGTGAAGCGAGTGAAGCAATGGTCGGGTTTGAGGGCATGTTTGCAAATAGGCAGGCAATTGAATTCATATTCAATGAAAATTTGAAAATACCGGTTGCCGTCGCTCCCGCCACCTCTCAGACAAGACCCCATGAAAAGCCTGCAAGACCTCGACATCTTCGTGCGCACCGTGGACAGCGGCAGCCTGTCGGCCACCGCGCGGGCGCTCGACCTCACGCCCGCAGCGGCCAGCGCCGCCCTCAAGCGCCTGGAGGCGGAGCTGGGCGTGGCGCTCTTCGTGCGGTCCACCCGCAGCCTGCGGCTCACGCAGCAGGGCGCGCTGTTCCTCGAGCACTGCCGCCCCGCACTGGCCGCGCTGCACCAGGTGCGCGGCCAGTTGCAGGGTGGGCGCGCCAGTGCATTCGAAGGCACGCTGCAACTGGCGGCGCCGTCCGACCTGGGGCGCAACGTGCTGCTGCCCTGGCTGGACGCATTCCAGGCGGAGCACCCGGGCGTCGACATCCGCCTGCAGCTGTCCGACCGCGTGGCCAATGTCTACAGCGAGCCGGTGGACGCAGCCTTTCGCTATGGCAAGCCGCAGGACTCTGGCCTGGTGGCGCTGCCCCTGGCGCTCGACCACCGGCGCGTGCTGTGCGCCGCGCCGGCCTATGTGCAGGCCCACGGCGCGCCCGACGCGCCGCAGGCGCTGGCCGACCACGCCTGCCTGTGCTTCATGCTCGGCAGCGACGTGCACGACCGCTGGCGCTTCTGGGACGCGGCGGGCCAGGAGGTGCTGGTGCGCGTGCGCAGCCGCAACGTGGCCAACGACGGCGACGCCGTGCGCCGCTGGGCCGTGCTGGGCCGAGGCATTGCCTACAAGTCGTACTTCGACGTGGCCGACGACCTGGCCGCCGGGCGCCTGGTGCCGCTGTGCCCGGGCTTTGAGACCGAAGCCGTGCCGCTGTACCTGGTGGCGCCCAGCCGCCACCAGATCACGCCGCTGGTGCGCGCACTGCGTGACTTCATGGCCGAGCGGCTGCAGTCGCTGGCCAGTGCGGCGCCGGGCCCTGCACGGGTAGGGTAAGTACAGACGGCTGCCCCCACCCTGGCCGCAGGTGCCATGGCAGCGCCGGTGCCCAGCGCACAAGGCCGCATCCGGCGCCTTCCGTGCGGTGGCCGTGCGGTGTTCGTGCAATGTTCGTACGGTTGCCGCTACAGTCGGTCACCGCCGGGCCCCCTGTGCCGCGCGACAAGTCCACCGCCCACCAGGAGCCCGCCGCTTCCATGTCCGTACCCGCCCCGCCCGAATGGACCGCCGCATTGCGCCGCGCCCTACCGCTGGCCGCCCTGCAGCCCGGCGATGTGGACTACTTCCTGGTCAGCCCCGGCGGGCGTTACGTGGCCTGCACGACCCACGCCCTGCACACGGTGCTGATCGACACCGCGCAGCGCCGCTACGCCGTGCTGGCCGACTGGAGCGTGCGCGGGCTCGACGATGCATCGGTCGAGCTGGAGTCCGACGAGACCCGCAGGCAGGCGTTCCCGGTCTATGCCGACCTGTGGCAGCCCGCCTTCACCGACCCGGCGCTGCCCTGGCAGCCGGCCAGGGACTGACCCCATGGCACCTGGCACCCCTTCAGCGTTTCGCGTGCCCGGCGCGGTCTGGGCCGGGTGGGGCGTGCTGGCGGTGGGGCTGGGCGCTTCAGTGGCCATGGCCAGCGGTTTTGGGCAGTCCATGGCCTGCGGCACGTTTGGCCTGGACTGCGTGGCGATGGCTTTCGGCATGGTGCTGTTCACCTTGTGCGTCACGCTGGTCCTGCTGCTGCGGGGCTGGAGCGCCCTGCGCCGCCATGGCGCGCAGGGTGGCGCTTGGGCCTGGCTCGTCAAGGTGTTGGCGGCAGGCACCGCAGGCGTGGTGGCCCTGGCGATCTTGTTGCTGGTGGGGTTCGTGGTGCTGGTGGTGGTGCGATAGGTCGTCAGGGTGGGCAGGGCAGGGGAGGCCTTGAGCGCTGGGTGGTTGGTAACCGCAGCTCGCCTGCCATCGCAGGGCCGTCCCGAAGTGCCCCGGGCCGGGCCGTGTTGTTGCCAAGGCGACCGGCAAGCCGGGCACGCCAGCGACACAATGCACCCCCCACCCAAGGACTGCCAGGATTGCCATGCTGAACTTCGACTTCCACAACCCCACCCACATCGCCTTCGGCCAGGGCCGCATCGCCGACCTGGACAAGCTCGTGCCCGCCGCGGCCAAGGTGCTCATCCTCGTGGGCGGCGCCAGTGCCGAGAAGACCGGCACGTTGGCCGAGGTGCGCACGGCGCTGGCCAGCCGCCAGCACGCCACCTTCAGCGGCATCGAGCCCAACCCCAGCTACGAAACCTCGATGAAGGCCGTGGCGCAGATCCAGGGCGGCGAGTTCGACTTCCTGCTCGCGGTGGGCGGCGGCTCGGTGATCGATGCCGTGAAGTTCATCGCCGCAGCCGTCAAGTTCGAAGGCGGCGACCCCTGGGCCATTCTGGAAAAGCACGGCCGCAACGTCACCGCCGCGCTGCCCTTCGGCGCCGTGCTCACGCTGCCCGCCACGGGCTCCGAGATGAACAACGGCGGCGTCATCACGCACCGTGCCAAGGGCGCCAAGCTGGCCTTTGGCAGCAATCACACCTACCCCGTGTTCTCGGTGCTCGACCCCACCAAGACCTACACCCTGCCGCCCCAGCAGCTGGCCAACGGCGTGGTCGATGCGTTTGTGCACACGGTGGAGCAGTACCTCACCTACCCGGTCAACGCGCCCGTGCAGGACCGTTTTGCCGAGGGCATTTTGCAGACGCTGATCGAGATCGGCCCGCGCCTGCTGGCTGCCCCCGAGCCCGTGTACGACGACCGCGCCAACCTCATGTGGGCGGCCACCATGGCGCTCAACGGGCTGATCGGCGCGGGCGTGCCGCAGGACTGGGCCACGCACATGATCGGCCACGAGCTCACCGCGCTGCACGGCATCGACCACGCGCGCACGCTGGCCATCGTGCTGCCCGCGCTGCTGCACGAGCGCCGGGGTGCTAAGCGCGCCAAACTGCTGCGGTACGGCGAGCGCGTGTGGGGCATCACCACCGGCACCGACGACGAGCGCATCACCGCCGCCATCGAGCGCACGCGCGGCTTCTTTGAAAGCATGGGCATCGCCACGCGCCTGTCGGGCTACGGCCTGGGCGCCGACACCGTGGGCGCCGTGGTGGCGCAGCTGGAGGCGCACGGCATGCTCACGCTGGGCGAGCAGCGCGAGATCACGCCCGCCGTGAGCCGGCGCATTCTCGAAGCGGCGCTGTAAGCCAACGCCGCAACCTGCGCCGCACCAGGGCACATCTGCGCAATTTGCGGGTACGGTGGGCGGCTTTACTTTTCACTCACCCCCAGAAAGGGATCGCTATGGCCCACATCCTCATGGTTCTCACATCCCACAGCGAGTTGGGCGACACCGGCAAGAAAACCGGCTTCTGGCTGGAAGAGTTTGCCGCCCCGTACTACGTGTTCAAGGATGCGGGGGCCGAGGTGACCCTGGCATCGCCCCAGGGCGGCCAGCCCCCGCTGGACCCCAAGAGCGATGCGCCCGATGCGCAGACCGACGCCACGCGCCGCTTCAAGGGCGATGCCGCCGCCCAGGCGCACCTGGCCAGCACCCTGAAGCTGTCCGAAGTGAACGCGGCCCGGTTCGATGCCGTGTTCTACCCCGGCGGCCACGGCCCGCTGTGGGACCTGGCGTACGACACGCAGTCCATCGCCCTCATCGAGGCCACCCTGGCCGCCGGCAAGCCCCTGGCGGCCGTGTGCCACGCGCCCGGCGTGCTGCGCGGCGTCAAGGCGGCAGACGGCACGCCCCTGGTGCGCGGCAAGAACGTGACGGGCTTCACCAACGGCGAGGAGGCCGCTGCGGGCCTGACGGACGTCGTGCCCTTCCTGGTGGAGAACATGCTCATGTCGCACGGCGGCCTGTACACCAAGCAGGCCGACTGGCAGCCGCACGTGGTCACCGACGGGCTGCTGATCACCGGGCAGAACCCGGCGTCGTCGGAGCCTGCGGCGCAGGCGCTGCTCAAAGCGCTGGGTTGACGCCCACGGGGTGGCTGGGAAGCCGGCCACCCGCACGGGCCACCACCCGCCCACCCAGCGCGCGTTCGCGCCCGGTTCGCGCACGGCTTGCGCCCCTCACCAGCCGTTTCGCGCCACGCCCTTGCGTTTCGTCGCATGCCGCTGCCCCTGCCGGCCCGCGGTGCCTACAGTGCCGCCATGCCGCACCGACCGTCACTCCACGGTCGCGGCCCCTGGCACTCCAAGACGAAAGGCACACCGTGATCCTCCTCCTTGTTCTTCTTTCCCTCGCCCTGCTGTGGGCAGCGCGGCACGTCCGGCCCGTGGCGGCCACCGCGTTCGTGGCGCTGGCCACGCTGTCAGGCCCCGCATCGGCCCAGCACGCCGGCCTGCGCACCCTGGTCGTGCCCGGTGGCGAGCCGATCAACGTCGCGCTGTTCTACCCCACCGTGCGCAGCGCGGGCGTGGTGCAGCTGGGCCCCTGGCGCCCGGTGGTCGGCCTGGGTGCGCCCGTGTCGGCCGAGCCGCTCAAGGGGCTGATCCTGGTGTCGCACGGCACGGGCGGCAATGAACTCGCGCACCACAACCTGGCCACGCGCCTGGCGGCCGAGGGCTACCTCGTGGCCGCCGTGCGCCACCCGGGCGACAACTGGCAGGACCGCTCCATGATCACCTCGGGCCGCTACTTCGGCGAGCGCCCGCGCCAGGTCAGCCGCGTGCTCGACGCGCTGCTGGCCAGCCCCGAGTGGGGGCCCCGCATCCCCGCCGGCCGCATCGGCGCACTGGGCCACTCGGCCGGCGGCTACACCGTGCTGGCCCTGGCCGGCGCCCAGGCCGAGCCCGCCCGCGCCGCGCAGCACTGCTGCAGCGTGCAGGACGACCCCGGCTTCTGCGGCCTGGCCCAGGGCCCCAAGGCGCCGCAGCCGGTCGCCGCTGCCAACACGGCCACGCCCGCCAACGTGGTGCCGGACGGCGCCCTGGTCTCCGCGCCCGACCCGCGCATCCGCGCCGTCGTGGCCCTGGCGCCCATGGCCGTGGTGTTCACCCCCGAGAGCCTCAAAGCCGTGACCGTGCCGGTGCTGCTGCGCGTGGCCGAGCAGGACGCCGTGCTCACAGGCAAGTACCACGGCGGGCTGGTGGCCGCGAATCTGGCCACCGCGCGGGCGGACACCGTGCCGGGTGCCGGCCACTTCGCCTTCATGGCCCAGCCCAGCCAGAGCCTGCCGTCCGACGCGGGCGACGCCGCCGCCAACCCGGCGGGCTTCGACCGCGTGGCCTACCACGCGGTGCTGGAGGCGCAGGTGGTGCAGTTCTTCGCGCAGCAGTGGCGCTGAGTCTGAATTATCAAGATAAAAAAGCTGCCTACCGCTTGTCTGGCAAGCGCAAGCAGCTATCAAAAGTGTAGTGCCGGCTTCCGCCGGGCGCTAGTACGGCAGGATTCCGGGCAGCAGCGGCCGGGCCAGCCGCTCGCACCACCACTTGAGCGCCTCGCCCCGGTGCTCGGGCTTCCAGGCCAGCCAGAAGGTCTCATCGGCCCGGGGCTCCTCCACCGGCACCTCCACCAGGATGCCGTTTTCCAGCTCCACCCGCACGCAGGCGCGCGGCACGAAGCCGTGGCCCAGCCCGGCGGCCTGGCAGGCGATCTTGGCCTGCATCGACGGCACGGTGATGCGCCGCTGGCCCGACAGCAGGCCCACCGTGCGGTCCGACAGCGTGCGCGCCCCGTCGCCCACCACCACGGCCGTGTGCTCCAGCAGGTCGCTGCGCGTGAGCGGCCGGCCCAGGCGCGCCAGCGGGTGCGACGCAGTCACGCAGAACACGAAGTCCAGGCTGCCCACCGCCACGGCCTTGTAGCCGCCGCCGGCGGGGCCTTCGCCCGCCGCCACGATGATGTCGGCGCGCCCGTCGCGCAGCGCCTCCCAGGTGCCGGTCAGCGCCTCGCAGCCGATGCGCAGGCGCGTGCCGCAGTCCAGGCCCTCAAAGGCCGCGATGTCGTCGTTGAACGCGCTGGTAGGTATCAGCGAGTCGTGCACCAGCCGCAGCTCGGACTCGAACCCGGTGGCGATCTGCCGCAGGCGCGATTCGAGCTGCCGCGCCGAGGCCAGCAGCCAGCGGCCCTCCTTGAGCAGCTCGTGCCCCGCGGGCGTGAGCGCCACGCGCGGCCCGTTGCGCGTGAACAGGGCCAGGCCCAGTTGCTCCTCGAGCTTGCCCACGGCGTAGGAGATGGTGGACGGCACCTTGTGCAGCCGCTCCGAGGCGCCCGCGAACGAGCCGTAGCGGGCAATCGCATCCACCAGTTCGATGGCTTCGAGGGAGAGTTTCAGCATGGCAACAGGCCCGGAATTTCAATCATCGAAATTATCGATGATGGATGGCCAAACCTTTCAACCTGATGCCCTGCCATGCGCCGGATACTTCATCCATCGCAGCACTGATGCCCAATGAAATCCAGCAGATTTCAAACCGTGCGCCCAGTGTGAAATTCATCGACAGACATCGAAAGGAAGACACCATGCTCGACATCCGCAAGGCCCAACACCGCGGCAACGCCAACCACGGCTGGCTCCATTCGCGCCACACCTTCTCGTTCGGCCACTACCACGACGCCAATCAGCAAGGTTTTTCCGACCTGCTGGTCATCAACGACGACCGCGTGGCTCCCGGCAAGGGCTTCGGCACCCACCCGCACCGCGACATGGAAATCTTCTCGTACGTGCTGGAAGGCGCGCTGGAGCACAAGGACTCCATGGGCACCGGCTCGGTCATCCGCCCTGGCGACGTGCAGATGATGAGCGCCGGCACCGGCGTGCGCCACAGCGAGTTCAACCACTCGGGCGTTGAGCCCGTGCACTTCCTGCAGATCTGGATCGTGCCCGGTGCCCGCGGTGCCGCACCCCGCTACCAGCAGGTGCACTTCAGCGAGGCCGACAAGCGCGGCCGCCTGCGCCAGATCATCTCGCCCGAAGGGGCCGACGGATCGCTGGCCGTGCACCAGGACGCCCGGGTCTATGCCGGCTTGTTCGACGGCAGCGAAGAAGCGGCCGATCTGGACGTGGGCCCGGGCCGCAACGTGTATGTGCACGTGGCCCGCGGCAGCCTGGAGGTGAACGGCGAGCGGCTGTCCGAAGGCGACGGCGCCCGCATCCGCGACGCCGGGGCCCTGCGCTTCGCTAACGGCGAAGGCGCCGAGGTGCTGGTGTTCGACCTGCGGCCCAACGAGCTGCCCACGATGCCGCACTGAGCGGATGGGGCGCCCTGAGGAGCGGGCGGGTGGGCGATGCCGCCCATCCCTTGCGCCCCGGCCCGCCGCATTGCCTTGTCTCGTTTTTTTGTTTGTTCTTCTTCTCGACGCACCTCATCTTCAATTTCCAGGGAGTTCACCATGACCCACGCCAACACCACGGCTGCCAGCACCACCACCGCCCGCCCCGTCGCCTACGCCAAGCCCGGCGCCACGCTGCTGAACGCCGACGACCACACCCTGGTCATGATCGACTTCCAGTCGCAGATGGCCTTTGCCACGCACTCCATCGACGCGATCACGCTGCGCTCCAACGCCGGCCTGGTGGCCAGTGCAGCCGCCGGGTTTGGCGTGGACACCATCCTCACCACGGTGGCTGAGAAGAGCTTCAGCGGCCCCATGTTCGAGGAAGTGACCGCACCGTTCCCCGGCCAGGCGCTGCTGGACCGCACCTCCATGAACACCTGGGAGGACGAGGCCGTGATCGCCCGTGTCAACGCCATTGGCAAGCCGCGCATCGTGCTGGCCGGCCTGTGGACCAGCGTGTGCATCGTGGGCCCGGCGCTGTCGGCGCTGGACCAAGGCTTTGAGGTGTATGTGATCGCCGACGCCAGCGGCGACATCTCGGCCGAAGCCCACAACCGCGCCATGGAGCGCATGGTGCAGGCCGGCGCGCGGCCCATCACGGCCCTGCAGTACCTGCTGGAGCTGCAGCGCGACTGGGCGCGGGGCGAGACGTACGAGATGACGACGGGCATCGCCAAGAAGTTCGGTGGCGGCTATGGCCTGGGCATCACCTACGCCAAAAGCATGTTCAACGCCCAAGAAGCCTAAAAAAAGGGTGCATTGGCCTACTGCGCGACCCGATCCCGCACCTGCGGTTCTCGCCGTACGCTTGTACGGCTGCGGTCCTCGATGCAGGCCAGGGCCGCTCGCTACGGCCACTGCACCCTTTTTGCGCTCTGCCATTGCTGAAATTCTCTGAGCCCCAAGACATGAACCAACCTGCCACCACTCCCGACCTCATCCTGCGCAACGGGCGCTTCACCACGCTGGACCGCGCCAATCCCACGGCCAGTGCGGTCGCCATTGCGCAAGGGCGCTTCACCAAGGTGGGTGATGACCGCGAGGTGATGGCGCTGGCCGGTGCGGGCACGCGGGTCATCGACCTGGGCGGGCGCAGCGTGCTGCCGGGGCTCATCGACAACCACCTGCACATCATCCGCGGCGGCCTCAACTTCAACATGGAGCTGCGGTTGGACGGGGTGCGCAGCCTGGCCGATGCCATGGCCATGCTCAAAGCCCAAGTGGCGGTGACGCCCGCGCCGCAGTGGGTGCGCGTGGTGGGCGGCTTCACCGAGCACCAGTTTGTGGAAAAGCGCCTGCCCACGCTGGCCGAGCTAAACGCCGTGGCGCCCGATACGCCCGTGTTCATCCTGCATTTGTACGACCGCGCGCTGCTCAACGGCGCCGCGCTGCGCGCCGTGGGCTACGGCAAGGACACGCCCGCGCCACCCGGCGGCGAGATCGTGCGCGACAGCGCGGGCAACCCCACGGGTCTGCTGCTGGCCAAGCCCAATGCGGCCATCCTGTATGCCACGCTGGCCAAGGGCCCCAAGCTGCCGCACGACTACCAGGTCAACTCTACGCGCCACTTCATGCGCGAGCTCAACCGCCTGGGCGTGACCGGCGCCATCGACGCGGGCGGCGGCATGCAGAACTACCCGGATGACTACGACGCGATCCAGGAGCTGGCCGATGCTGATCAGCTCACCATCCGCCTGGCCTACAACCTGTTCACGCAAAAGCCGCAGCACGAGAAGGAAGACTTCCTGAACTGGACGGCCACCTCGCAGTACAAGCAGGGCACGGACTACTTTCGCCACAACGGCGCGGGCGAGATGCTCGTGTTCTCCGCCGCCGACTTCGAGGACTTCCGCCAGCCCCAGCCCGAGCTGGCGCCCGGCATGGAAGGCGAGCTGGAAGAGGTGGTGCGCATCCTCGCGCAGAACCGCTGGCCCTGGCGCATGCACGCCACGT
This sequence comes from Acidovorax sp. LjRoot117, assembly GCF_964252695.1. Taxonomy (NCBI): domain Bacteria; kingdom Pseudomonadati; phylum Pseudomonadota; class Betaproteobacteria; order Burkholderiales; family Comamonadaceae; genus Acidovorax; species Acidovorax sp. LjRoot117. The sequence continues at coordinate 205,636 of NZ_CAXUPO020000006.1, forward strand.
ATGACGAGACCATCGAGCGCGCGCTCAACGTGTTCGAAAAGGTCAACCAGGACACACCGCTGGCCGGCCTGAACTGGTTCTTCGACCACGCCGAGACCATCTCGGAAAAGTCCATCGACCGCATCGCCGCCCTGGGCGGCGGCGTGGCCGTGCAGCACCGCATGGCCTACCAGGGCGAGTACTTCGTGGAGCGCTACGGCGCTGCCGCGGCCGAGGCCACGCCCCCCGTCAAGCGCATGCTGGAGAAGGGCGTCCACGTGTCCGCCGGCACCGACGCCACCCGCGTGGCCAGCTACAACCCCTGGGTGTCGCTGTCCTGGCTCGTCACCGGCAAGACGGTGGGCGGCCTGCAGCTCACCCCGCAGCGCAACTGCCTCACCCGCGACCAGGCCCTGCGCATGTGGACCGAGAACGTCACCTGGTTCAGCAACGAGCAGGGCAAGAAGGGACGCATCGAAGCGGGCCAGCTGGCCGACTTGGTCGTGCCCGACCGCGACTTCTTTGCCTGCCCCGAATCCGACATCGCCGACACCACGGCCCTGCTCACCGTGGTGGGCGGCAAGGTGGTCTATGGAGTGGGCGACTTCGCGCGCTTCGACGACGCGGCCCAGCCGCCCGCCATGCCTGACTGGTCGCCCGTGCGCACCTTCGGCGGCTACGGCGCCTGGGGCGCCCAGGGAGGGCCGGACGGCGCGCCACTGCAGGCCGTGCTGCGCAACGCGGCCGCGAACTGCGGTTGCGCCAGCAACTGCAACCTGCACGGCCACGCCCACGCCACGGCTTGGAGCAGCAAGCTGCCGGTGTCCGACCTGCAGGGCTTTTGGGGTGCGCTGGGCTGCGCCTGCTGGGCGGTGTGACGGTGCAGCACGCATTGCAAACTGCCGCCACCGCTCCCTGGGTGCAGACGCTGGCGCTGCTGTGCCTGTGCGCCGCGTACCTGCAGGGCGGCATCGGCAAGGCCCGCGACTTTGCCGGCGCCGTGGCCGAAGTGCGCGCGCTCGGCCTGGCGCCCGCCGCGCCCATCGCTGCTGCCACGCTGGTGCTGCAGCTCTCGGCCTCGGCGCTCATCCTGTCGGGCTGGTACCGCTGGCTGGGGGCATTGGCCCTGGCGGGCTTCACCGTGCTCGCCGCCTTGCTGGCAGACCGCTTCTGGGCCGCGCCGCCCGCCGATCGGCAGCGCAGCGCCAACGCATTTTTTGAACACTGGGGCCTGGTGGGTGGCATGCTGCTCGTCGCCTGGCACGACCTCGGAGGCCGCCATGCCGGATAACCAACACGATCATCACCACCACCATACCCCCGCTGCTGCAGCGCCCAAGGGCTCCACAGCGCCCGCGGCATCCGGCAGCTTCGCTCCCCTGGCCATCCCCGTCTTCGCGGTGCTCTGGGCCGCCACCGTACTGGGCAACATCGGCAGCTTCATGCGCGACGTCGCCAGCGCCTGGATGGTGACCGAGCTCTCGTCCAGCCCCACCGCGGTCGCGCTGATCCAGACCGCCGCCACGCTGCCCGTCTTTCTGCTTGCCATCCCTGCGGGCGTGCTGTCGGACATCCTGGACCGCCGCCGCTTCCTCATCGGCGTGCAGGTGCTGCTGGCGGCCGTCAGCGGCACGCTGCTCATCCTGGCCAACACCCACGCGCTGACGGTGGAGTGGCTGGTGGCGCTGACCTTCGTGGGCGGCATCGGCGCTGCGCTCATGGGCCCCACGTGGCAGTCCATCGTGCCCGAACTGGTGCCGCGCAGCGAACTCAAGAGCGCCGTGGCGCTCAACTCGCTGGGCATCAACATTGCACGCGCCATCGGCCCGGCGGCGGGCGGCCTGCTGCTGGCCAGCTTCGGCGCGGCCATGGCCTACGGCCTGGACGTGCTGAGCTATGTTTTCGTGATCGCCGCGCTGCTGTGGTGGAAGCGCCCCAAGGCCGAGGCTTCGGGCCTGAACGAGCAGTTCTTCGGCGCCTTCCGCGCCGGCGTGCGCTACGCCCGCGCCAGCCGCGAGCTGCATGTGGTGCTGCTGCGCGCGGCCGTGTTCTTCCTGTTCGCCAGCTCCGTCTGGGCGCTGCTGCCGCTGGTGGCGCGCCGCATGCTGGGCGGCTCGGCAGGCTTCTACGGCGTGATGCTGGGCGCCGTGGGCGCAGGCGCCATCCTGGGCGCCGTGCTGCTCCCCCGCTTGCGCAAACGGCTCGACACCGACGGCCTGGTGCTGCTGGCATCCCTGCTCACCGCCGCCGTGATGGGCGTGCTGACCGTGGCCCCGCCCCAGTGGGCCGCCGTGGCGCTGATGCTGGTGCTGGGCCTGGGCTGGATCATCGCGCTGACCACCCTCAACGGCGTGGCCCAGGCCGTGCTGCCCAACTGGGTGCGCGGCCGCGGCCTGGCCATCTACCTCATGGTCTTCAACGGCGCGATGGCCGCCGGCAGCCTGGGCTGGGGCCTCATCGCGGGGCAGGCCGGCTTGCCGGTCACGCTGCTGCTGGGCGCGGCCGGGCTGGTGGTGGCGTCGCTCATCTTTCACCGCGTGAAGCTGCCCACCGGCGAGGCCGACCTGCAGCCCTCCAACCACTGGCCCGAGCCCCTGATGGCCCAGCCCGTCGCGCACGACCGGGGCCCGGTGATGGTGCAGATCGAATACCGCATCGCCAAGCCCGACCTGCCCGCCTTCCTGCAGGCCATGCAGCACCTGTCCCAGGAACGCCGCCGCGACGGCGCCTACGCCTGGGGCGTGGCCGAACACACCGGCGAGCCGGGCCGGGTGATTGAGTGGTTTCTGGTCGAGTCCTGGGCCGAACATTTGCGCCAGCACCACCGCGTGTCCAAGGCGGATGCGGACCTGCAGGCGGAGGCGCTGCGGTTTCACCAGGGGCCTGGGCGGCCGGTGGTGCATCACTTTCTGGCGTTGACTGCCGACGATGCGGGTGAGGCGGGCCGCGTTGGCGCCCAGCCAGCACATTGATCGGTAGATCTTTGAAGATAAATAGCTGCGACCGCTTATAGGGTAAGCGCAAGAAGCTATCAAAATGTGAGCTTGCAAGGCTGCTCTGGCGTGCGGAGTTCGTCCGGCTCGGGCACACCGTTGCCACAGGGTTTTCGTCAGGCGGTTGCAGAGCTTCGCATTTCCGGGCCGCTCCTGTGCCTGGCTGTCCATCTCGCGCACGCCGTTTTCAAAGGCCAATGGGCGTGAAGCGCAACGGGCGGAACACCCCATAATTCCAGGCCGAACTGCAACGAGAACCACCTTGCTTTCACTCCCCACCCCGTGCCACAAACAAAACATCGCCTGGCTGTTGTCGTGGCAGGCAGCACCGAAATTTTTGCAACCATCAGCTCCGGCTCTGGCGACTGTAGGAATGGCGGCGATGCGCTCTAGTGCTTGCTGGGATGTGACGGGTGCGTGTGCCAATGTGGCTGGGGAGGATGGCGTATGACCCGTAAGGCTGCAGCAGGCAAAGAGGTGGCGGTGGCTGTTCCGCTGTACGGACGGGTCTGTGAAATTCTTGACGCTGCCCGTGCTCACGTTGCGAGAACCGTGAACACCACGCAAGTGATGGCCAACTGGCTTATCGGGCGTGAAATGGTGGAAGAGGAGCAACGCGGCAAGCGGCGTGCCGACTATGGGCGGCAGTTGGTGGTCCAGCTGTCTGCGCAACTGACGGCGGCTTACGGCAAGGGATGGTCGGCCCAGAGTCTGTTTTACATGAAGCAGTTTTACCTGGCGTACCCCAGCTTGATGGAGAAGGACGACTTTCTCCACGCAGTGCGTGGAGAAACCAGTGCGATTGCAAAGCTCCACGCACCGCGTGGAGAAACTGCCCCTTGGACGCCCGGCGCGCTGCACCCCAACCTGGCCTGGACGCACTACCGCACCTTGCTGCGTGTAGACCGCGCCGAAGCACGTGCCTTCTACGAGATCGAAGCCATCCGCCACGCCTGGTCGGCCCGCGAGTTGGAGCGGCAGATCAATACGCTGCTGTTTGATCGCCTGGCAAAAAGCCGCGACAAGCAAGGGCTGATGCGCTTGGCAACGGAGGGCCAGGAGGTCAGCCAGCCGATTGACGTGCTGAAAGACCCGATGGTGCTGGAGTTCCTCAGCCTGCCGGAGTCGCCGCGTCTGGTGGAGTCCAAGCTGGAGCAGGCGCTGATCAACAACCTGCAGACCTTTTTGTTGGAGCTGGGCAAGGGCTTTGCCTTTGTCTCACGGCAAGAGCGCATCACCGTCGACGGCGACCATTTCTACATCGATCTGGTGTTCTATCACACGGTACTGAAGTGCTACGTGTTGATCGACCTGAAGGTGGGAAAGCTCACCCACGGCGACCTGGGCCAGCTGCAGTTCTACGTGAACTACTTCGATCAAGAGCGGCGGACCGAGGGGGACAACCCCACGCTAGGCTTGATCCTTTGCCCCGACAAGAACGATGCCGTGGTGAAGTACACCTTGGGGGAGCAACAAGCGCGCAATATTTTTGCGAGCCGCTATCAGTTTCATGTACCGACGGAAGAAGACCTGCAGCAGGAACTGCGCCGCGAACTGCGGCAGCTGTCTGCCATGGCGCAGCCAACCGTGCAAGCCACTGCGCGCAAGCCCAGGACCACTGCCGCCCCGTCGAAGGCCAAGGCCAGCAAAGACGGTAAAGCGTGAGCCGCCAGCCGCTCAACAATCGTTGAAGCGGTTTGCGGTTCAGTGAGGCAGTGCGGATTCACTGGCTGCGCAAGCCTCCACCTCCACCAGGCAGTCATAAAACGTCGGCGCCCGCCCCAGGTCCGTCAGCGCCTGGCTCGTCACCTCGTTCACGTTCGTCCCATCGAGCCCCAGCTTGCGCCACCAGATGCCCAGGCCGTTGACCACGCCGGGGCGGGCGCGGCGCGAGACGGTGGCGTGGCACTGGTAGCTGCCGCGGTCGTTGAACACGCGCACCACGGCGTCGTTGGCGATGCCGCGGGCTACGGCGTCGTCGGGGTGGATTTCCAGGATCGGGCGGCCTTCGATGTTGCGCAGGCTCGTCACGTTCACGAAGGTGGAATTCAAGAAGTTGCGCGCGGGCGGCGAGATCATGGCCAGGGGGTAGCGTGCGTCGGTGCCCTGCAGCTCGTAGTTGGGCAGGTGGTCGGGCAGGCCGTCCAGGCCCTGCGCGGCGAGGCGGGCGCTGTAGAACTCGCACTTGCCCGACGGTGACGGGAAGTTGCCTTCGGCAAACAGCGCATCGGGAATGGCCACCGTGGCAAAGCCCTGGGATTCGAGCAGCGCGTAGTCCACCGCATCGCCGAAGGCCTGGCGGCACAGTGCCTCGTCGGTGTCGGCAAAGCAGGGGTCGGCAAAGCCCATGCGCGCGGCCAGGTCGCGGAAGATCTGGGCGTTGCTGCGGGCTGCGCCCAGCGGCGCAATCGCGGGGCGGTTGAGCACCACGTCGGTGTGGCCGTAGGACAGGTGCACGTCCCAGTGTTCGAGCTGCGTGGTGGCGGGCAGGATGTAGTCCGCGTAGTCGGCGGTGTCGGTCTGGAAGTGCTCCAGCACCACGGTGAAAAGGTCTTCGCGCGCAAACCCGCGCACCACCTTGCCCGAGTCCGGGGCCACGGCCACGGGGTTGCTGTTGTAGACCACCACGGCCTCGACCTTCGGGCCGAAAGCGAGCGATGCCTCGCGCAGCAGGTCGTCGCCGATGGTCGTCATGTTGATGGTGCGCGGCACGCGCCCTGCGGCCGCCTGGGGCATCAGGTCGGGCCGCTGCAGCACCGCGCGCTGCGCCGGGAACTGGCCCGAGCTCGACAGCAGCAAGCCGCCAGCGCGGTGGCGCCAGGCGCCGGTGAGGGCGGGCAGGCAGGCCACGGCGCGCACGGCGTTGCCGCCGCCGCGCACGCGCTGCATGCCGTAGTTCAGGCGGATGGCGGCGGGCTTCGTGGTTCCGTAGTCGCGGGCCAGCTGGCGGATCTGCTCGACCGGAATGCCGCAGACTTCGGCCGCGCGCTCGGGCGGCCACTGCAGGGCGCGCTCGCGCAGCGGGTCCCAGCCCAGCGTGTGGCGTGCGATGTAGTCGTGGTCCAGCCAGTCGTGGGCGATGAGTTCGTGCATCAGCGCCAGGGCCAGCGCGGCATCGGTGCCCGGGCGCAGGGCGATGTGCTCGTGGCACTTGTCGGCCGTCTCGCTCTTGCGCGGGTCGATGCACACCAGCTTGGCACCATTCCTCTTGGCCTGCTGCGCGTAGCGCCAAAAATGCAGGTTGCTGCCGATGGAGTTGCTGCCCCAGATCAGGATGAGCTGTGATTCGGCGAAGAACTCCACCTTCATGCCCACCTTGCCGCCCAGGGTCTGCGTCAGCGCCTCAGCGCCCGCCGATGCGCAGATGGTGCGGTCCAGCAGCGATGCCCCCAGCTGGTGGAAGAAGCGCCGGTCCATGCTCTCGCCCTGCACCATGCCCATGGTGCCGGCGTAGCTGTAGGGCAGGATGGCCTCGGGCGCGCGGGCGGCGATGGACTGCAGGCGCTGCGCGATGTCGGCCAGGGCCTCGTCCCAGCCGACGGGTGCGAACTGGCCGCTGCCCTTGGGGCCCGTGCGCTTGAGCGGCGTGAGCACGCGCTCGGGGTGGTAGCTGCGTTCGGTGTACTTGCTCACCTTGGCGCAGAGCACGCCGTCGGTGTGCGGGTGGTCGGGGTTGCCCTGCACGCGGGTGGCCACGCCGTTGTCGTCCACGGTGGTGATCAGGGCGCAGGTATCCGGACAGTCGTGCGGGCAGGCACCGCGCACCTGGATCGGGCCAGAAGGGAGGGAAATGGCGGCAGAAGGCGTGGACATGGGTGGGGCGATCGTTAAACTTCGTAGGAAGCGGCGTGCATATCGAACCAATATCCAACAAAAAGCCCGCCGCTTCACCGCAGACTGCCGGGGACCTGTGCGCAGGTTCTTGCCGGCAGCGCCGAGGTGTCAACCTCGTTGTGTTGACAGGAAGAGGGATTTCACCATGAAGCCAAAGGCATTGGGGCGCAGACAGTTTTCCATCGGTCTGGGCGCAGTCGCGCTCGGCGGTTTCCACACCGCGCAGGCCCAGGGCGAAGCCCGTATCGTACTGGGTCAGTCGGCCGCATTCACCGGCCCGGCCGCGCAGCTGGGCGTGCAGTTCAACCAGGGCACCAAGCTCTTTTTCGACCAGTTCAATGCCCAGGGTGGGGTGGGCAAGCGGCTGGTCGAGATTCGCACGCTGGACGACGGCTATGAGCCCGAGCGCTGCGCGGAGAACACGAAGAAGTTCATCGCCGACGACGTGTTCGCGCTGTTCGGCTACATCGGCACGCCCACCAGCCTGGCTGCGCTGCCGCTGTTCACGCAGGCCAGGCTGCCGTTCTTCGGCCCGTTCACCGGGGCCGAGGCGCTGCGCCAGCCGTTCAACCGGCTCATCTTCCATGTGCGCGCCTCGTACTACGACGAGACCGCGCTCATCGTGCGCCAACTCACCAACCTGGGCCTCAAGAAGATCGCGGTGTTCTACCAGAACGATGCCTACGGCAAGGCGGGGCTCGACGGCGTGACCCGCGCGCTGGCTGATCTGAAGCTGGCACCCGTCGCCACGGCCACAGTGGAGCGCAACTCGGTGGAGGTCAAAGCCGCCACCGACAAGCTCATGGCCGCCAAGCCCGACGCCGTGGTGCAGATCGCGGCTTATGCGGGCAGCGCGGCCTTCGTGCGCTCGGCGCGCAAGGCGGGGTTCGGCGGCACGTTCTACAACGTGTCGTTCGTGGGCACGCAGGCCCTGGCCGACGAGCTGGGCAAGGACGGCGCCGGCGTGGTCGTCTCGCAGGTCGTGCCTTCGCCCTACCAGCCCTCGCGCCAGATCACGCGCGAGTTCCTGGAGGCGATCAAGAAGGGCGGCGACAAGGTGCAGGCCAACTACTCCAGCATGGAGGGCTACCTGGCGGCCCGCGTGTTCTCCGAAGGCCTGCGCCAGGCGCAGGCCGGCGGCAAGGGCCTCACGCGCGAGAGCTTCATCACCGGCACCGAAGCCATCGGCAACCAGACGATCTCGGGCTTTCCGGTGGCCTTCAGCGCCACCAGCCATGCGGCGTCGAAGTTCGTGGAGATGTCGATGCTGACCGGCGACGGACGTGTGAGGACTTGAGCCCGGATGGACGCGGGTTCGCGCCCCATCATTCAATACCCAGAACCGTTCGGGCTGAGCCTGTCGAAGCCTTGCGCGGCGCTTCGACAGGCTCAGCGTGAACGGTTGTGTATTTTTGAAAGTAAGGCTTCACGGGATTTAATTAGTCGATCGACGTGGTGCGCGCCAGCCCTTGCATGAAGGCCTCGCAGCGGCCGAGCTGTTCGAGGCTCACGTACTCGTCGGGCTGGTGCGCCTGCTGGATGCTGCCGGGGCCGCAGACCACGGTGGAGATGCCGGCGTTCTTGAACAGGCCAGCCTCGGTGCCGAAGGCCACGAGGGTGGTGCTCTTCTCGCCCGACAGGGTCTGCGCCAGGCGCGTGACGGGGTCGTCCTTGCTGCCCAGGAAGCTCGGGATCTCGCAGATGGTTTCGAACGAGAAGCCGGCCGCGGGCGCCACCTGTTTCATGCGCGGCTCCAGCGACTTGGCATAGGCCACCACTTCGGACTGCATCTGCGCGGCGTTGGCCGTGGGCAGGTCGCGGAATTCGTAGCGGAACTCGGCGTCGCGCGGCACCACGTTGTCGGCGATGCCGCCGTGGAACTGCCCCACGCTGGTGGTCGAAAACGGCACATCGAAGCCTTCGAAGCGGGGCTCCTCGCGCTCGAAGCCCTCACCCATGTCGCGCAGGCGGCTGACCACACGGGCCGCCATCTCGATGGCGTTCACCGAGTGGGGCGTGAGCGATGAGTGCGCCTCCTTGCCGCGCACGCAGCACTTGTAGCGGTACACGCCCTTGTGGGCGATGGCGGGCACCATGCTGGTGGGCTCGCCCACGATGCAGGCCAGGGGCTTGATGTTCGCGTCGCGCAGGTCGGCGATGAGCTCCTTCACGCCAAAACAGCCGATCTCTTCCTCGTAGCTGAAGGCCAGGTGCACGGCAAACGGTGCGTTGCTGTTCAAGAACTGCTCGGCCTGCGACACGGCGATGCCGATGAAGGCCTTCATGTCCGCGCTGCCGCGGCCGTACAGGCTCGGGCCTTCGGGGCCGTCCTTGATCTGCGCGCTCAGCGGGTCCATGGTCCAGTCCTGGCCGTCCCATGGAACGGTGTCGGTGTGGCCCGACAGGATGATGCCGGCCGGCTTGCCTTCGCCCAGCGTGGCGAACAGGTTGGCCTTGGTCTTGTCGTCGTTGAAGGTCAGGCGGCTCTTCACCCCCAGCCTGGCCAGGTGGTCGCGGATGAAGTGGATCAGCTCCAGATTGGAGTTGTGGCTGACGGTGTTCATGCGCACCAGGGTTTGCGCAAGTTCGAGGGCGTGGGGCGAAATCATGGTGTGGACTGGTGATAAACCCGGGTTGGCACGTGGCTTGCTGACGGGCTAGACTGTGAGATCGTAAGGATACATATCATGAACGTAATTGATTCCATCGTCACGCAGGCGGCCAGCATTGCCGCGGTGCGCAAGGACATTCACGCGCATCCCGAGCTGTGCTTCGAAGAGGTGCGCACCGCTGACGTGGTGGCCCAAAAGCTCACCGAATGGGGGATTCCGATCCACCGCGGCCTGGGCAAGACGGGCGTGGTGGGCATCGTCAAGGGCCGCGACGGCGGCGCCAGCGGCCGGGCCATCGGCCTGCGTGCCGACATGGACGCCCTGCCCATGCAGGAGTTCAACACCTTCGCCCACGCCAGCAAGCACCAGGGCAAGATGCACGCCTGCGGCCACGACGGCCACGTGGCCATGCTGCTGGCCGCGGCGCAGCACTTTGCCAAGCACCGCAATTTCGACGGCACCGTCTACCTGATCTTCCAGCCCGCGGAAGAGGGCGGCGGCGGTGCCCGCGTGATGATCGAGGACGGCCTGTTCGAGCAGTTCCCCATGCAGGCCGTGTACGGCATGCACAACTGGCCCGGCATGCCGGTGGGCACGTTTGCCGTGAGCCCCGGCCCGGTGATGGCGTCGACCAGCGAATTCAAGATCGTGATCCGCGGCAAGGGCGGCCATGCAGCGCTGCCGCACACCGGCATCGACCCGGTGCCGATCGCCTGCCAGATGGTGCAGACCTTCCAGACCATCATCAGCCGCAACAAGAAGCCTGTGGATGCGGGCGTGATCTCGGTCACCATGATCAACGCGGGCGAGGCCACCAACGTGGTGCCCGACAGCGTCGAGCTGCAGGGCACCGTGCGCACCTTCACCGTCGAGGTGCTGGAGCTGATCGAAAAGCGCATGCGCCAGATCGCCGAACACACCTGCGCGGCGCACGACGCCACCTGCGAATTCGCGTTCGTGCGCAACTACCCGCCCACCGTCAACTCGCCCGCCGAGGCCGAGTTCGCGCGCAAGGTGATGACCGAGATCGTCGGCGCTGAACATGTGCTGCCCCAGGAGCCCACCATGGGCGCCGAAGACTTTGCCTACATGCTGCAGGCCAAGCCCGGCGCGTACTGCTTCATCGCCAATGGCGACGGCGCGCACCGCGAGATGGGCCATGGCGGCGGCCCCTGCATGCTGCACAACCCGAGCTACGACTTCAACGACGACCTGATCCCGCTGGGCGCCACCTACTGGGTCAAGCTGGCCGAGCAGTGGCTGGCCCAGCCCACGGCGACGGCCTGAACGCCACCGCTCCGCCGCCGCTGATTTCTCGTTCTGCCTTGAAACCCTGGGCGCCCCGTGTGCCCCGGGTTTTCTTTTGTCCCCCTCCCCCCCCGACCCCTGAAAGCCCCGCCCATGATCGGCATCCCCAGCGCCTTTTCCTCCAGCTACGCAGAAGCCCGCACCAAGTTTCTGGAGGGCGCCGCCGCAGCCGGCCTGCCCATCGAGTCGCACGCCCACCCGCTCAAAGGCCGTGACGGCGAGGACCTGGCGATGGACGTGGTGCTGGACGGCTCGGCCGATGCGAAAAAGCTGTTCATCGTGAGCAGCGCCTGCCACGGCGTGGAGGGCTACTGCGGCAGCGGCGTGCAGGTGTTCGCGCTGCACGACCAAGAGTGGCGCGACAAGGCACGCGCCGCTGGCGTGGCCACGCTGTACATCCATGCGCTCAACCCCTACGGCTTCTCGCACGTGCGCCGCTTCACGCACGAGAACGTGGACCTGAACCGCAACTTCCAGGACTTCTCCCAGCCTCTGCCGGTGAACAAGGCCTACCGCGAGGTGCAGCCCCTGCTGCTGCCCGAGCAGTGGCCGCCCTCGGCCGAGAATGCCGCCGCCCGGCAGCAGTACATCGACACGCACGGCGAAGCCGCCTGGCAGGCCGCCATCTCGCAGGGCCAGCACGAGTTTCCGCAGGGCGTGTTCTTCGGCGGCACCGAGCCCACCTGGAGCAACCGCACGCTGCGCCAGGTGCTGCGCCAGCACGGCGCCAACGCATCGCGCATCGCCTGGATCGACCTGCACACGGGCCTGGGCCCCAGCGGCCATGGCGAGCGCATCTACGCCGGCAAGGACGATGCAAGCTCCGTGGCGCGCGCCCGTGCCTGGTGGGACGGTGGCGGCGCCACGCCGGTCACGTCCATCTACGACGGCTCCTCGACGTCGGCCTTCCTCACCGGGCTGATGTGGAACTCCGTGTACGACGAGTGCCCGCACGCCGAAACCACGGGCATTGCGATGGAATACGGCACCGTGCCGGTGCTGGAGGTGATGGACGCGATCCGCGCCGAGCAGTGGCTCAACCTGCATCCCGAGGCACCGGCCGAGCAGCATGCCCAGATCAAGGCGCAGATGCTGGCAGCGTTCTACACCGACACCGATGTGTGGAAGGGCCAGATCGTGAGCCAGGCGCGCCAGTCGATGTTCCAGGCGGTCGACGGCCTGGCCCGGTAGTTGGGTTTCATCGGCCTCCAGCGCTTGCCTGGCAAGCGCAAGGCGCTACAAAAAACATAGTCATTTTGGGGCTTGAGGCCCTGTGCGCCGTGGCGCAGGGCGGTGCGGGTGCACGCTCTGGGCGGGCCGGGGGCGCTGGCGTCGTGCGCGGCGGCTACCATCGCGCCAAACCCAGGAGACCGCGCCATGGCCTTTGCCCCTACCTCGCTGCGCGCGGCGCAGCGCCCGCTCCGATGAGCGTTCCGGCCCCCCAGCCCGGCGCAGGCCCGCACCCCGATGCCGTGCGGGCGCTCAGCCGCAGCCTGCTCGCGCTGGGGCAGCTGGCGCGGCACACGCAACCCCAGGACATGCTGCACCAGGCCCTGCAGACGCTGCAGGCGCTGGTGCCGTTCGACTCGGCCTGGTGGGGCGAAATGTCGGCAGGCGATGTGCACACCAGCCCCCGCAACTGGCTGCATGGCAGCATGGGCCTGAGCCAGAGCTTTGCGCAGGAATGGAATGAACTGTCTGCGGTGGACGAGTTCGCGCGCCAGTCCATGAGCCGGCTCGGCGTGGTGATCCGCGAACGCGACGTGACCGGCGACATCGCCGAACACGCCGAGGTGCTGGCGTTCAGCGAGCGCCATGGCCTGTACCACTGCATGGCGCTCACGGCCGAGCTGCCGCACAGCGGCCTGCTGTTCTTCGTCTCGGTGTACCGCCCGCAGACCCGCACCGAATTCACCGACCAGGAGACCGTGCTGTTCGGCGAGTTTGTCGTGCACCTGCTGCAGCACTGGCACCACCGGCTGCAGGCGCTGCAAAGCGATTCGCCCAGCCGCCCGTGGGACAGCTTTGCGCTCGCAGAGCCTTCGGGCGATCTGCTGTTCGCGGGGCTGCGCATCAGCCTGGCGCTGGGCGAGGCCCACCCCGGCTGGGCCGGCACGCGGCTGCCGACGGCGGTGGTGCAAGGCCTCGCGCGCGCGCCGTGCACCGTGGCCGTGGGCAAGGCCTGCCGCCTGCGGATGGAGCCCTGCGGTTCGCTGGTGGCCATCAGCATCGCATCGCGCCACCCGAAGTCGCCGCTGGCGCCGCGCGAACTGAGCGCGGCCATGCTCTACGCGCAGGGGCGCTCGCACAAGGACATCGCCGCCACGCTCGGGCTCACGCCCGCCACCGTGCGCACGTACCTGCGCACCGCCTATGCGGCGCTGGGGGTGAGCAACAAGCTGGAGCTGGTGGCGGCGCTGCGCACCGCCTGAGGGCGTTCAGCACACGTGCTACCTCGGTCTTCCTGCCGGGTGTTGGTGTCCGTGCGGGTCGATCCCGGCGCTCGGTAGTTTCCCGGGCCCTCTGCATTTGCAGAGGCTGCAGCAGCGCCTTCTTTTCCTATCGTCCGCACCGGAGCCGCAAGGGCTGCGGTGGCGGTGCTGCCGCGCACAGCCCTTGCGGCTCCTGAAGAAACATCATCACAGGAGACGCATCCCATGTTCCCGAGCACATCCCGCGCCACCGAGGCGCACCGCCGCAGCATCCCCGGCCCTGTACACGCAGGGCGATGGGCCGCCCGAACCCTGGGCGCCAGCGCGGCCCTGGCGCTGGCGGCCTGCGGCGGTGGCGGCAGCGACGCCCCATCCCTGGCCGCCAGGCCCCTGGCCGAAGCCTGCGCCGCCTACACCTCGGCCGCGCTGCCCCATGGTGCCAAGGTCACCCGCACCGAGCTGCGCAAGGCCGACAGCACGCTGCCCGACGCCTGCATCGTGCGCGGCGAGATCGTCTCGTCGCCCGAGTCCACCATCAACTGGGCGGTGGAGCTGCCCACGCTCGCGCAGTGGAACGGCAAGACGCTGACCATCGGCGGCGGGGGCTTCGACGGGTTCATCCCCACCGACGACCCGTGGTACCAGCAACTCGTGGGGCCGTCCGCCCACGCCTACGTGAAGATCAGCTCCGACTCGGGCCACCAGATTCGCGGCTTTGCCTGGGGCAAGAGCGATGTCGCGCTGCGCAACCATGCGTTCGACGCGAACCATTTCGTGCTCGAGGTCGGCACGGCGATCGCCACCGAGTTCTATGGCAAGCGCCCCGCGCGGCGCTACCACATGGGCCATTCCAACGGCGGGCGCTCCGGCCTCATCGCCACGCAGAAGTACCCCAAGGACTACGACGGCGTGGTGGCGATGGAGCCCGCCATCAGCCAGCAGGCGCACCAGGTCAACCTGGGCCCCACGGTGCTGCGGCACATCTTCAAGAGCCGCGACAACTGGCTCAGCCCCGCCAAGATCGCGCTCTACGCCAAGGCCGAAACCGCAGCGTGCGACGGCCTGGACGGCCTGAAGGACGGCATCATCGGCAACGTCGAAGCCTGCAGCTATGTGCCCACCGAGCTGCTGTGCAAGGGGGCCGACAGCGACACCTGCCTGACGGCCGGGCAGATCGAATCGATCCGTCTCATCTACAGCGACCACAAGACGCCCGTGACCCTGTCGCGCGGTGCGGTGGGCTATCCGCGCTACGGCCGGGGCGGGGCGTCCACCTCGGACTGGCAGTCCTACATGTTCGGCACCAGCTTCGACGCGCCCGATTCGTTCAACCACATGGCCGTGACGGAAGCCGCGCGGCTGGTGGAGGGCAACCCCAACGCCAACATCCTGACGCACGACCCCACGCAGTACCAGGCGCAGTACGCGCGGCTGGCCGGGATGATCGATGGCACGGACCCCGACATCTCCGCCTTTGCCGACAACGGCGGCAAGCTGCTGATCTGGTATGGCCTGGGCGACACCTGCGTGTCGGTGTACCGCACGGCGGACTACTTCGAGTCGGTCAAGCAGCGCCTGGGCGCCAGCAAGGTGCAGGGCTTTGCGCGCATGGTCACCTCGCCCTCCAACGGGCATGACCTGGACGGCGCGGGCACCGAGCCGCGCTCCATCGACCTGCTGGCGGCCATGGATGCCTGGGTGGAAAAGAGCACGGCGCCCGACAAGCTGGTGGCCACCAAGTTCGCACCGGGCACCAGCACCCCCGTGGCGCAGCGCCCGGTGTGCGAGTACCCGAAATTCCCGCGCTACAACGGCACGGGCGACCCGGCCAAGGCCGAGAGCTTCACCTGCTCTGCGACGTAGGCACTGCAGTGCGGGCCAGTTCGATGAAGGCCCGCACGTAGTCAATGGCGGTGTCCGTCTCGCGTGCCCCGAGGAATATCTGCTTGGCGATGCCGCGCGCGCCCAGCCGGACAGGCACCACATCCATCTTGGCCGCGTACTCTTGCACCAGCCAGCGCGGCAGGGCGGCCACCCCCCGGCCGCTGGCCACCATCTGCAGCATGATGTCGGTGGTCTCGATGGCCTTGTGGCGCTTGGGCGTGACACCGGCCGGTAGCAGGAACTGGCTGTAGATGTCCAGGCGCTCGATGTCGACGGGGTAGCTGATGAGCACTTCCTGTGTCAGCTGCTGGGGCTTCACATAGGCCGCCGAAGCCAGGGCATGGCCCTTGGCCACGACGAGCACCTGCTCGTAGTCGAACACCGGTTCGAACTTCAGCCCTGGCTTGAACAACGGGTCGGGCGTGACCAGCAGGTCGATCTCGAAGCCGAAGAGCGCGCCGATCCCGCCGAACTGAAACTTCTGCTTGACGTCCACGTCCACGTCGGGCCATGCGGCCAGATAAGGGGACACCACCTTGAGCAGCCACTGGTAGCAAGGGTGGCATTCCATGCCGATGCGCAGCGCACCGCGTTCGCCCTGTGCAAACTGGCCCAGGCGCTCTTCGGCCAGGTCCAGCTGCGGCAGCACGCGGTTGGCCACTGCCAGCAGGTACTGGCCGGCCTGCGTGAGGCGCAGGCTTCGACCTTCGCGCAACCACACGTCGGTGCCCAGTTGCTGCTCCAGCTTCTTCATGCTGTGGCTCAGGGCCGACTGGGTGAGGTTCAACACGCCCGCCGCGGCCGTCAACGACCCTTGCTTCTCAACCTGCTGAACGATGTTGAGGTGAATGCGTTCGAGCATTTTTAATGAACCGTGTTCATGGAATGATGAAATAAGACCATTTTACTTCATGGTTCGCAGCCACTAGCATCCCTTCCCATGAACGCACCTACAGCACATCCCCTGCGCATCGTCGCAGTCTCCGGCGGGCTGCAGCGCCCCTCCAGGTCCGCTGCCCTGGCAGAGCACCTGCTGGACCTCATCGCCGACGAGCGTCCCTGCGAACAACGCCTGGTCGACCTGGGCCAGCTCGCACCGATGTTCGCTGGCGCCGTCTGGCGCGATCAACTGCCCAGCGCTGTAGAGCGGGAATTGGCGGCGGTCGAGCAGGCCGACATCCTGGTGGTGGCGACACCGGTGTACCGCGGCGCCTATGCGGGGCTGTTCAAGCACTTCTTCGACTTCGTTCACCAGGACGCGTTGATCGACACGCCGGTGCTGCTGGCCGCCACCGGCGGCAGCGAGCGCCATGCGCTGGTGATCGACCACCAACTGCGGCCGCTGTTCAGCTTCTTCCAGGCGCACACGTTACCGCTGGGCGTGTATGCGACCGACAAGGATTTCGTGGACTACCAGTTGCAAAGCCAGGCCCTGATCGACCGGGCCAGACTGGCCGTCCAGCGGGCACTGCCGCTCATGCCGTTGGCGCGCCACGCCCAGCCCTCGCCGGCCGACGAAGTGGCGCTGGCCTGAGGCAAGCACCGCCCCTTCCCCTCCCCAATTCAAGCCACCGGACCGCCATGAACGACGAACTCAGCTTCAGCCTCAAAAGCATATGTTTCGATGAAAACTATGAGCCATCGGACAGCACACGCATGACCACCAACTTTGCCAACCTGGCCCGGGGAGCCAGTCGGCAACAGAACCTGCGCAACACGCTGAAGATGATTGACAACCGCTTCAACGACCTGGCGCATTGGGACAACCCGACGGGGGACCGCTACTGCGTCGAACTGGAGATCATCTCGGTCGAGATGAGCATGAATGCCAAGGCTGGCTATGCTGCCTTTCCGCTGATCGAGATACTGAAAACCTGCATCCTCGACAAGAAGTCGGACCAACGCATCCCTGGCATTGCAGGGAACAATTTTTCCTCCTACGTGCGCGACTACGACTTCAGCGTGCTGCTTCCTGAGTACAACGCCCACCGCGCGCAATTCAGCACGCCCGATGATTTTGGCGACCTGCATGGAAAGCTGTTCCAGCAGTTCGCCAACTCGCGCATCTACAAGGAACGCTTCGGCAAGCCGCCCGTCATCTGCATCAGCGCTTCGACCAGCAAGACCTATCGACGCACCGGCAATCAGCACCCGGTACTGGGCATCGAATACCAACAGAGTGGGCTGTCCTCAACCGACCAATACTTCGCAAAAATGGGGATGCAGGTCCGCTTCTTCATGCCCGCAAATGGCGTTGCGCCGCTGGCTTTCTACTTTCAGGGAGACCTGCTGGGCGACTACACGAGCCTGGAGTTGATCGGCACCATCAGCACGATGGAAACTTTTCAGAAGATCTACCGCCCCGAGATTTACAACGCCAATTCAGCGGCAGGGCAACTCTACCAACCGAGCCTGAAGAACGAGGACTATTCGTTGACGCAGATCGTGTATGACCGGGAAGAGCGCAGCCAGCTGGCGGTCAAGCAGGGCAAGTTTGCGCAGGAGCACTTCATCCGGCCGTACAAGAAGGTCCTGGAGCAATGGACTGGTGCTGCTGCAGTTGCTGCAGTTGCCCAAGCCCACGCCCACTGAATACTCGGCTTCCATCGCCGGGCCAAAGTCCCGGAATATGCTCACCCACCCCTCTTTTGCTTCAAAGGAATTGTCAGATGTTTGAAACCTCCATCGCAGGCAGCCTGCCCAAACCCGCCTGGCTGGCTGAAACCAACAAGCTCTGGCCCCAGTGGATGGCCGAGGGCGATGCGCTGCGCCAGGCCAAGGCCGACGCCACCTTGCTGTGGATCAAGGCCCAGGAAGACGCGGGCCTGGACATCGTGGGCGACGGCGAGCAATCGCGCCAGCACTTCGTGCACGGCTTCCTCGAGCAGGTCGAAGGCATCGACTTCGAGCACAAGGTGAAGATGGGCATCCGCGACAACCGCTACGACGCGATGGTGCCTCAGGTGGTCTCGGCCCTGCGCCTGAAGGGCCGTGTGCATGCCTTCGAGGCACAGCTCGCCCGCGCACACACCAGCAAAAAACTGAAGTTCACCCTGCCCGGCCCGATGACCATCGTCGACACCGTGGCAGACCGCTTCTACGGTGACAAGGTCAAGATGGCCTTCGCGTTTGCGGAGCTGCTCAACCAGGAAGCGCTGGCGCTGCAGGCCGATGGCGTGGACATCATCCAGTTCGACGAACCCGCCTTCAACGTCTACATGAAAGACGCCGCCGACTGGGGCGTGCAGGCGCTGGAGCGCGCAGCGCAGGGCCTGACCTGCACGACGGCGGTGCACATCTGCTACGGCTACGGCATCAAGGCCAATACCGACTGGAAGAGCACCCTGGGCGACGAATGGCGCCAGTACGAGGCAGTGTTCCCCGCGCTGGCCAAGAGCAGCATCGACCAGGTGAGCCTGGAATGCATCCATTCCCATGTGCCGCCCGACCTGATGAAGCTGCTGGCCGGCAAGGACGTGATGGTCGGCGTGATCGATGTGGCGAGCGACGTGGTCGAGACCCCGGAGGAAGTGGCGGACACCATCGCCCGGGCACTGGAGTTCGTGCCCAAGGAGCGGCTGTTCCCTTGCACGAATTGTGGCCTGGCGCCCATGGGGCGGGACGTCGCCTGGCGCAAGCTGAAAGCGCTGGCAGAAGGCACAAAGCTGGCCAAGGAACGGCTCGCCGCGGCGTAACGCCAGCCGGGCTGGCTTGGTGCTGCGCCCGCTGGGTGACGCCGCCAGAGGTCGGGAACTGAAGTGGCCGCCCACGCAGCCACTTCAAATTTCATAGCTGCCAGCGCTTGCTCAACGAGCGCTGGAGCCTCATTGCACTGTCAAGACGCCAGTGCGCGCATCTCTGCGATCAGGTCCGACTTGCCCTCGAAGCCGATGCCCGGCAGCGGCGGCAGCGTGACGTAGCCGTTCTCGACCTTCACGCCGTCCGGGAAGCCGCCGTAGGGCTGGAACAGGTCCGGGTAGCTCTCGTTGCCGCCCAGGCCCAGGCCCGCGGCAATCGCCAGCGACATCTGGTGGCCGCCGTGCGGGATGCAGCGGCTGGGGGACCAGCCGTACTCCTTGAGCATGTCGAGCGTGCGCAGGTACTCCACCAGGCCGTAGCTCAGCGCGCAGTCGAACTGCAGCCAGTCGCGGTCCTTGTGCATGCCGCCGTGGCGGATCAGGTTGCGTGCGTCCTGCATCGAGAACAGGTTCTCGCCCGTGGCCATCGGGCCCTGGTAGACCTCGCCCAGCTTGGCCTGCAGCTCATAGTCCAGCGGGTCGCCGGCTTCCTCGTACCAGAACAGCGGGTACTGCGACAGGGCCTTGCCGTAGTCGATGGCGGTGGCCAGGTCGAACCGGCCGTTGGCGTCCACCGCCAGCTGCTGGCCCGGGCCCAGGATCTTGAGCACCGACTCGATGCGCTCGCAGTCCTCGGCCAGCGTCGCGCCGCCGATCTTCATCTTGACCACCGAGTAGCCGCGCGCCAGGTAGCTTTCCATCTCGCGCTGCAGTGCTTCGAGCCCCTTGCCCGGGTAGTAGTAGCCGCCGGCCGCGTAGACGAACACGCGCGGGTTGGGCGTGCCGTTGCCGTAGCGCTCGGCCAGCAGCTGGAACAGTGGCTTGCCCGCTATTTTTGCCGTGGCGTCCCACACCGCCATGTCGATGGTGCCCACCGCCACCGAGCGCTCGCCGTGGCCGCCGGGCTTCTCGTTGATCATCATGCGGGCCCAGACCTTGTGCGGGTCGATGTTCTCGCCGGTGGCGTCGAGCAGGCTGGCGGGCTCGGCCTCCAGCACGCGCGGGATGAAGCGGTCGCGCATCAGCGCGCCCTGGCCGTAGCGGCCGTTCGAGTTGAAGCCGTAGCCGATCACCGGCTTGCCGTCGCGGATCACGTCGGTGACCACGGCCACGAGGCTGAGCGTCATCTTCGAGAAGTCGATGTAGGCGTTGCGGATGTCCGACTTGATGGGACGGGTCGATTCGAGGATGTTGACGATCTTCATGGTGGTCGTGGTGGTGGATGAAACAAAAAAGGAAGGGCGACGAAACAAGCGATCAGCGGGCGAGCGACGAGCCTCCGCAGATCGCGATGTCCTGCCCCGTGATGGCGGCGGCAGGGTCGGAGAGCAGAAATCCCACCAGCGCGGCGATCTCGGCCGGCTCGATCAGCCGGCCGATGGGCGGCAGGCGCGGCGCGCTCCCGGCGCGCGCCGGGTCGTTCAACATGCCGGTGGCCGTGGCCGCGGGCGAGACCACATTCACCGTCACGCCCTGCGCGGCCACCTCGGCCGCCCAGCTGCGCGCCAGCGCGATCAGCGCGGCCTTGGTCGCGGCGTACTGCCCGCGCCCGGCCATGCCCTGCGCCACACGGCTGCCGATGAACACCACGCGCCCCCGGCCGCGCTGCGCCATGCCGGGCACGATGGCGTCGGCCAGGCGGGTGGCGGCGTCCACATGCAGGCGCCACATCAGCTCGCCGCCGGCATGGTCGAGCTGGCCCAGCGGCCCCACGCGCAGCACGCCGGCCGCATGGACCAGCGCGTCCACGCCCGGCAGCGCAGCGGCCACGCGGGCGATGGCGGCGCCATCGGCCAGGTTGACGGGCGTGTGGGTGAACGAGGGATGGACGACCGTCGCCTGGGCCACGTCAAGGCCTGTCACGCGCCAGCCGTTTGCCAGCAGCGATTCGGAGATGCTGCGGCCTATGCCGCTGCTGGCGCCAGTGACAACAGCCTGTCGTGAAGTCCCGCCCGTCATGGCGTATCTCCTGGGATCGACAGGGGTGTGGCCGCTGGCCCGGCAGCGGTCGCCAGCCCTCCGACGTTATCGCGAGGAACGCCGCGGAACCGGCTTTGCCGGGCCGCTGGTGTTGCCCCCGGCAAGGGGGGGGGCGAAGCGACACGCAGTGCGCGCAGCCTGGGGGTGTGCTTATTCCACACGGATGTTCCCTTCGGTGACGATCTTCTGGGACCGCTCCATGTCGCTGCGCTGGAACTTGGCGAAGTCCTCCACGCTGCCCGGCGTGGTCAGCAGGCCTTGCTCCTTGAGCTTGGGTGTCATCTCGGCCAGGGCCTTGTTCACCTCGGTGTTCAGCCGCTGGGTGATGTCCGCCGG
Source organism: Acidovorax sp. LjRoot117 (assembly GCF_964252695.1). NCBI lineage: Bacteria > Pseudomonadati > Pseudomonadota > Betaproteobacteria > Burkholderiales > Comamonadaceae > Acidovorax > Acidovorax sp. LjRoot117. The sequence goes on from NZ_CAXUPO020000006.1 coordinate 226,791, forward strand.
CAGCCTGGCCGGGCCCCACAGGCCGTACCAGCTGTAGAACTCGTAGCCCGGGATCGTCTCGCCCACCGTGGGCACGTCGGGCAGGCTGGCTGCGCGCTGCGCGGAGGTGACGGCCACCACGCGCAGCATGCCGCTCTTGTGGTACTGCAGCGAGCCGAGGATGGGGTCGATGAAGCCGTCGATCTGCCCGCCGATCAGGTCCTGGAACGCAGGCGCCGTACCCTTGTACGGCACGATCAGGTAGTCGAGCTGGCCGGCGCGTTTGAGCAGCTCGGTCGACAGATGCCCGGCCGACCCGATGGAGCCCACGGCAAAGGTCATCTTGCCGGGGTTGGCCTTGGCGTACGCCATCAGCGACTTGATGTCGGTGACGGGCAGGTTCTTGTTGATGGCCACCGACAGCGGCGCCTTGGCCACCAGCGCCACGGGCGTGAAGTCCTTGACCACGCCGTAGGGCACGGACTTCATGGTCATGGGCGCGGTGGTGAAGGTGGACGCGTTGAACAGCAGCGTGTAGCCGTCGGCCGGGGCCTTGGCCACCACGTCGCCGCCGATCACGCCGTTGCCGCCGGGCTTGTTCTCCACGATGAAGTTCTGGCCCATCTGCTCGCCGAGCTTTTGCGCCAGCTGGCGGCCCACGGTGTCGAGCGTGCCGCCCGGCGGGAAGGGGATGACCACCCGCACCGGCTTGGTAGGGTAGGCCTGCGCAAAGCTGCTGGCCGCCACTGCGAGCGTGGCGGCGCCCAAAGCGGTGCGCAGGAGTGTCCGAAGGAATCGATTGCGTTGCATGGTGTCTTGTCTCCGATCTTTTTGTTCGAGAACTTCCAACACGGGGGATTGACTTGAGATCCCCCGCCCACGTCCATCACTCAGCGCTTGAGCAGACCCGCCTGCTTCACCGCCGCGCGCAGGGCTTCGACGTCCTTCGCGTTGGGAGCCTCGGTCGGTGGGCGCACGGTGGCGTCGTCCAGCACGCCGGCCAGGTACATGCCGCCCTTCATGCGGGCGTGGGCCTCGCCGGTGGGTTCGCCGCCGCCGTACACGGCATCCTTCAGCGGCGTGATGACGGCCTGCACGGCCATGGCCTTCTTCAAATCACCGGCCTTCACTGCGTTCCACAAATCGATGATGAGCTGCGGGATGAAGGTGGCAAAGCCCACCAGCGCGCCGTCCACGCCCTGCACCATCGAGGCGAGCAGGTACTCATCGTGGCAGGTCAGGATGGCCTTGGAGGCGTCGGCCTCGCGGATCGCCTGGATGTCGCGGGCGTACTTGTTCATGTCGCGCTGGCCCACCTTGAAGGCCTGCAGGTAGGGCAGCCGGGCCAGGTCGGCCAGCAACTGCGACGAGTACGAGGCGCGCGTCCAGGCGGGGTAGACGTGGCAGACCAGGTCGGCACTGGGTGCGGCCTGGTGGATGGCCTCGAAGTACTGCAGCGCGTGGCCGGGCGTGAAGCCGAAGCGCAGCCAGTGGTGCGGGGGCATCACGTCGAGCGCCACGGCGCCGGCCTCGACGGCGGCGCGGGCATGCTCGGCCGCATCCTTCAGGCCTTCGCAGACGATGGAGGAGATCACCGGCACAGGCCGTGCCAGGCCCTTGAGCTCGTCGGCCAAGATGCGCGTGACCTCCGCGCGCTCGGTGGGCGTCAGCGAAAACACCTCGCCCGTGTGCCCGTTGGTCATGATGGCGACCACGCCTTCGTGGCCCGCCAGCCAGGCGGCGAGCTTGCGCAGCGCGGGCTCGTCGATGCGGTGGTCCGGGGTGAAGGGGCACGAGATGGCGGGAATGATCCCGCGATAATTCGAGATGGCAGGCATGCTTTTTTGTCTCCGTAGGGGAAAGCGGGTGAACGACGGGGTGGATCATTTCCCGTGGCGCGCCAGCGGTCCAATACTTCAATCGCATACAACTATCGCAAGGCAGGAACGCACCCATGGGCCCTGGCAACCGACCGCTGGATCTGGAGTGGCTGGAGGACTTCCTGGCCCTGGCCGAGACCGGCAATTTCTCGCGCGCGGCCGAGGCGCGCTCGATTGCCCAGCCCGCGTTCAGCCGCCACATCCGGGCGCTGGAGGACTGGGTGGGGGTCGAGCTGTTCGACCGCAGCGCGCACCCGGCTGCGCTCACGCCGGCCGGCCAGCGGTTCCTGCCGCTGCTCGAAGCCATCCTGGCCAACCTGGAGGCCGCCCGCATCAAGGCCCGCGCCGCGCACGACGTGGCCGCGGCCAGCCTGCGCTTTGCGGCCACGCACGTGCTGTCGCTCACGTTCTTTCCACGCTGGCTGGTGGGCGTCGAAACCCGGCTGCAGATGGGCCCCATCCAGACCATGTCCGACAGCTCGCACGCCTGTGAGGACCTGATGCTGCAGCGGCGCGTGCAGTTCGTGCTGTGCCACGGCCACCCGGACGTGCCCGGCCGGCTGGACGAGGCGCAGTACCCGGTGCTGCGCCTGTCCGGCGATGTGCTGCTGCCGGTGAGCGCGCCCGCCCCGGCATCGCCCGGCCATCCGCTGCACGCCATCGTGCAGCAGGACGCGGTGCCCGTGCTGGCCTACAGCGAGGCCTCGGGGCTGGGCCGCATCATGCGGTCGCGCATGCGCCACCTGTTCAGCGAAGGGCCGGACGCCGCGATGCCGCAGGGCGTGTCGGTGGTGTTCACCGCGCACCATGCGGTGCTGCTCAAGACCATGGCGCTCGAAGGCCGTGGCGTGGCCTGGCTGCCCGAGAGTTTGATCGCCGATGAGCTCAAGGCCGGCACGTTGGTCGCCGCGGGCGGCAGCGACTGGAGCCTGCCGGTGCAGATCCGCCTGTACCGCCAGCGCGCCGAGATGTCGCCCATGGCCGAGGCGGTGTGGGAGCTGTCCGCGTCGCTGGCGGCAGACGGGAGCGGCTGAACAGCGCGCTGCGCCTCGGCAGGTGGGCTGGCGGCTTCAATCGAGCTTGGCGCCCTGCGACGCGCCGTGGCGCGTGTCGCGGTCGTACTGCCGTTCGCGCTCGGTGTGCTCGCGCAGCAGGCGGTGGCCCAGGGCGTTGGCTTGGCGCTCCAGCGTGGCGCAGTCGGGCGCGGCGGGCAACTGCGCAATGCCTTGGTCGATGGCGCGCGCCGCATCGCGGCCGAACTGCACGTGGCCTTGTTCGTGCCGCGACAGGGCGGGCAGGTAGCGGTCGAAGAGCGCGCGCTGGTCGGGCGTGGCGCGCCGCAGTTCGGGCAGCTGCACCTCGCTGCGCAGCCGCGTGGTGACTTCGGTGATGCGGCAGCGGCCCGAGGCGTCGCGCGACCAGCGGAAGGTCCAGCGCACGTCCCAGTGCGCATGGCCGTGAAAGCGCTGGCCGTCCACGGTGATGGGCGTGGCCGCATTGAGCGCCTGGCGCAGCGTGTCGGCCGGCTCTGCGTACACGGCGTACGGGCGGTCGGCATGCTCTTCGACCACCGCAGCCTGGGCGCAGGTGGCCGCTGCCGCAGCCCACGGTGCCAGGAACAGGGTGACGGCTTTCACCGCAGGGGGCTGCCTCATTCGCCCCACGGCAACATGAGCGTGAGCAGCGACAGCTGCGCAAACTCCGGCGTGAATGCATCGATGATGCGCTGCGGCTCGGGGCACAGCGCGGTGTCGGTGATCACGCCGAATTGCACGCCGCCGCCGTAGCTCAGGATGGAGACCCCCAGGCCAATGTCGCCCGACTGCGGCACCCAGAACATGCACTGCGTGACGCGCGCGCCGCACAGTGTGAGCTGCTCCTTGGGGCCGGGCACGTTGGTCATCACCGCGGTGGTCTTGCGGCCGAACAGGTTGAGCAGCGCGTCCTGCGCGGGCTTGATCAACAGCCCCGCCACGGCCAGCATCGCAAACGCCAGGATGGGTTGGGTGCTGCCCTTCAGGGCATTCATGCGCCGGCGCACTTCGTACACGCGCTCGACCGGGTTGGCCATGCCGATGGGCAGCACCAGCGGCACCAGGCCGAAGCGGTTGCCCAGCTTCCACGCGTCTTCCATGGGGCGCAGGTTGACGGGGATCATCGCGCGGATCTCCTGGCCCGTGGGGTCGTCGCCCTCGCTGCGCAGGTAGCCGCCGATGGCGCCGGCCACGCACGACAGCAGCACGTCGTTGATGGAGCAGTTGAGCGCTTTGCCGATGGCCTTGACCTCTTCGAGCGGGATCGGCGGGCACCAGGCCACGCGCTTGGCGCTGCCGGGCTGGCCCTTCAGGCGCGTGGGCGAGTCGTCGGGCATCAGCGCCAGGGCGGCTGCGTCGCTGACCAACTGGTACGCCACGCGCGCCATGTCCATCGTGCCCGACAGGCCGCTGTGCATGGTCTTTTCGGGGTCGCCCAGCATCTGCAGCGACTTGGCGGCGCTGTCGCCCGCCAGGTCCAGCGCCTTCACGGTCATGCCGGTGAAGGGCTTGATGAGCGTCTCGGCGATCCAGTCCTCGGCCGTGGCGGCCTGCTCGCGCTCTTTGCGGGTGCGCTTGGGCGGCTCGGCGCCGCCGTCCACGATGGACATGGTCACCGAGATCAGCGCGATGCCGTCGGCGATGCAGTGGTGGATGCGCACGATGAGCGCGCTGCCTGGTTGGCCGTCGTCACCCACGAAGTCTTCGACGAGGTGCATCTGCCACAGCGGACGGCGCGGGTCCAGCGGCTGCATGGCCAGCTCGCCCACGCGGTCCTGCAGCGCGCGCTGCATGCTCTTCTCGCCTTTCTGGAGGGTGAGCTTTTCGCGCAGCACATGGGCCGCGATGTCGAACTGCCGGTCTTCGACCCAGGTGGCGCCCGCCGCGTCTTCCACCACGCGCTGGCGAAAGCGCGGGTACTGCAGCAGGCGCTGCTGCACGCGCTCGCACAGGGCCTCCCACCCGATGCCGGGCGAGAGCGTCCACACGCCGTTGATCATCATCAGGTTGCTGGCCGAGTCCATGCGCAGCCAGGCCGTGTCGACCTTACTCATGCGCTCGCCGGACAGCCCCAGCATGCCGGTGGCGGCGCGGCGCACGTTCTTTTGCACCGCGCCGGCGGCCTTGCGCGCCGCAGGCGGCAGCGCCTGGGCCGCGCGGCGGGCCACGGCGGGGGCCTGGGCGCGGGCCTTGCGCAAGGGGCTGGCGGCGCCTTCGGTGGCCGTGGCGCTGGGGGCAGAAATGCGGGTCACCATCGGATGTACACCTGTTGTTCGTTTTTGGGGGCTTGCCTCTATGGATGGCACGGCCTCTCACCATGCGCAGCCCGTAAGATACAACGCAGCAATCTCTTGCCAATACCGTTCTTTCCCTCCCCCTCAAGAATTCACCCAGGAGCAAATCCCATGGCCGATCTGAACGAGACTTTCGAAGCCGCCGTCGCCAATTCCAAGAACCTCAGCGAGCGCCCCGACAACGCCACGCTGCTCAAGATCTACGCGCTGTACAAGCAGGCCACCGCCGGCGACAACGCCGAGAAGAAGCCCAGCTTCTCCGACATGGTGGGCCGTGCCAAGTGGGACGCGTGGGAAAAGCTCAAGGGCACCGAGGCCGATGCCGCCAAGCAGCAGTACGTCGACGTGATCACATCGCTGCAGTAAGCAGTCGGTCCCCCACAGCAAAAGCGGCCCAGGCCGCTTTTGCTTTTTCTGGGGGGCGTCACTCCGCCTTGAAGATCAATCAGCCTGGTGGGCCACTTACCTCAGAGACCCCAATCCGATTCCCCATCCGTTCGGGCTGAGCTTGTCGAAGCCTTGCACGCTAGGGGCACGCCCTGGCTTCGACGGGCTCAGCCCGAACGGTGGTGGAGAGGTTGGGATGAGGGGATGAGGGGATGAGGGCATGTGAAGACCGAGGTCATTGGCCCATCAAGCACCATTCAAGAAAAAATCAGGCCCTACCGCTGGCTGGATAAGCGCCAAGCGCTTCTATTTTTATAGCATCGTAACCCAGCTCGGCCAGCAGCTCTGCATTGTGCTCACCCACACGGGGCGGCGACAGGCGCACGCCGGGGCGCTCGCCGTCCATGGCCAGGGGCAGCAGCACCGTCTGGGTGGCGCGGCCGTCGGGCAGGGTCATGGGGGCGAGGGCGCCGGTGGCGTTCAGGTGCGGGTCGGTCAGCAGGTCTTCTGGCCGCGTGATGGGCGCAAAGGGCAGGGCGTGCCGCTCGAACACGTCGGCCAGGTGCGCGGCGCTGAAGGGCGCAAGCCGCTCGCGCAGCAGCGGCATCATCCACGCGCGTTCGCGCACGCGGTCGTTGTTGCTGGCCAGGCGCGGGTCGGCCTTCAGGTCCGCAAAGCCGAAGGCGTCGCAGAACACCGCCCACGCGCCGTCGCTCACCACGGCCAGGAAGATCTGCTCGCCATCCTTCACCTGGAACACGTCGTAGATCGCCCAGGCCGAGATGCGCGCAGGCATGGGCGCCGCGGGCTGGCCCGTGACGGCGAACTGCATGATGTGCTGCGCGACGAGGAACACGTTGTTCTCGAACAGTGCGCTCTGCACCTCTTGCCCGCGCCCCGTCTTCTCGCGCTGGGCCAGCGCGGCCATCGCGCCGATGGCGCCGAACATGCCGCCCATGATGTCGTTCACGCTGGTGCCCGCGCGCAGCGGGTCGCCGGGCCGGCCGGTCATGTAGGCCAGGCCGCCCATCATCTGCACCACCTCGTCCAATGCGGTGCGGTGGTCGTACGGGCCGGGCAGAAAGCCCTTGTGGCTCACGTAGATGAGGCGCGGGTTCAGGGCCTTCAGGCTGACGTAGTCCAGGCCCAGCTTCTGCATGGTGCCGGGCTTGAAGTTCTCGCTCACGATGTCGGCCGTGGCGATCAGGCGCAGCACGGCCTCCTTGCCCTCGGGCGTTTCCAGGTCCAGCGCCAGGCTCTTCTTGTTGCGGTTGAACAGCGGGAAGAATCCCGCCCCCGACCCGCGCAGCTTGCGCGTGGCATCGCCCTCCCGGCCGTGGCCGATGGGCTCGACCTTGATGACCTCGGCCCCCAGGTCGGCCAGCACCAGGCCGCAGGTAGGGCCCATGACCATGTGGGTGAACTCCACCACGCGGATGCCGGCGTAGGGCAGGTTGGTGCGGCCCTGGCTCGGGGCACCATCATCGTTCTCAAGCATGTGTGGTCTCCTGGGTCCAGCCCTTGGGCAGCCCCGCCTCGGGCGTCATGCCGTACACCGGTTCGCCCGGCAGCCCGGCCTGCAGCGGGATGCGCGCGGCGAACAGCCGGGCCAGGTCCACGCCGGTGGTCACGCCCATGGCCTCGAACATGAACACCAGGTCTTCGGTGACCACATTGCCCGAGGCTCCCGGTGCATAGGGGCAGCCGCCCAGGCCTCCCAGCGATGCGTCGAAGGTGCGCACGCCCACGTCGTACGCGGCCAGGCAGTTGGCCAGGCCCAGGCCGCGCGTGTTGTGCATGTGGGCCGCGCCCGCGTGCGGGCCGATCTCGCTGCGCAGCCGGGTGAACAGGCGGCGCACCTGGGCGGGGTTGGCCATGCCGGTGGTGTCCGACAGGCCCACCTCGTCCACGCCCGCCGCCACGCACGCTGCAGCCAGGCGGATCACGTCGTCCTCGGGCACCTCGCCCTGCAGCGTGCAGCCAAAGGCGGTGGAGATGCCCACCTCCACCAGCACCCGGGGCCCGGTCTCGGCGCGCAGGCGGGTGATGGCGCGCAGCTCCTGCACCATCTCGTCGGGGGTCTTGCGCACATTGGCCTGTGAATGCGCCGCGCTGGCCGACACGGGCAGCGTGATCTTGTGCACGCCGCTGGCCAGCGCGGACTCGGCGCCGCGCAGGTTGGGCACCAGGGCCATCACGGTGATGCCGGGGTGGGTGAGCGCGTGGCGCACCACCTCGGCCACGTCGGCCATCTGGGGCAGCAGGCGTGCGGGCACGAACGAGCCGACCTCGATCTCGCGCAGGCCTGCGGCGACGAGCGCGTCGATCCAGCGCAGCTTGTGCGCCGTGGGCATGGTGGCCTTCACGGACTGCAGGCCGTCGCGCGGGCCCACTTCGCTGATGAGGATATCGGGGGGTGCCATGGGGTCCTTGGTGCAGTGCGGGGCGGCTGCAAAGGCTTGACGCTGCCGCGGTGCGTTGTTCTAATAGATAGAACGGTGTTCTTTCTTATGGAATGATTGGCTTTTTGCGCCGTCACGTCAACCCCCGCAGCCAAGCCCTTCGTTCGCCAACGGTCCCTCGCCATGCCCCGCAAATCCGCGCACGAATCCCTGGCCGACGCCCACGCAGCGCCCGGCGGTGTGGCGGCCGTGGACCGCGCCCTCACGCTGGTAGCCGCCTTTCGCGCGGGGGAAGGCGCTCTCACACTGGCCGAACTGGCCGCCCGCACACAACTGCACAAGAGCACCGCGCTGCGCCTGCTGGCGTCGCTGGAGCATGCGCGCTGGGTGCAGCGCCTGGCGGACGGGCGTTACGCACTGGGCGCTGAAGTGGCGCGGCTGCATGCGCTGTACGCGGCATCGTTCTCGCTCGACCGGGTGGTGCTGCCCGTGCTGCGCGACCTGGTGGCCGCCACGGGCGAGAGCGCGGCCTACCACGTGCGCCAGGGGCAGGGCGCAGACGCGGTGCGGTTGTGCCAGTTCCGCGTGGATTCGCCGCACCCCGTGCGCGACCACATCCGCGCGGGCGATGTGCTGCCGCTCGCGCGCGGCACTGGCGGGCGGGTGCTGGTGGCGTTCGACCCGGCGCTCAGCCGCACGCTGGGCCAGAAGGACCGTGCGCTCTACGCCCGCATCCGCGCGGACGGCTACATGGCCGGCGCGGGCGACCGGCTGCACGAGGTGGCGGGCATCTCGGCACCCGTGTTCCATGCCGACGGCAGCCTGGCCGCCGCTGTCACGCTGACCATGCCGGCGCACCGCTATGAAGAGCGGTACGTCAAGGCCGTGCTGGAGGCGGCGCGCCGGTTGAGCGGGCAGGTCTGAGGCGCAGACCGAGCATTGCCGACTGGTCAGAAGGCCAGTTTCGGCTGCCAGTTCGCCAGGGCGGTGCGCAATATGCGGCAGTTCTGGCGATTCCCATTGCCATCTGCCCGGCGGAAACTTGTCTCCATCCCTTTGGAGACAAGACCATGGTCACGCAGAACCTGACACCCACCGCATCGCACGCCACCCCCACCACCTTCTCCACCCTGTACCTCAGCGCGCCGGACGTCATCGCCCTCGTGCGGCGCAAAGGCATCGAAGCCTGCCTGCACGGCATCGCCGACAACATCGAGGCCGACTTCCTGCGCTGGGAGTCGTTCGACAAGTCGGCGCGTGTGGCCAGCCATTCGCAGGACGGCGTGATCGAGCTCATGCCCATTGCCGACGATGCAACCTACGCCTTCAAGTACGTCAACGGCCACCCGCGCAACACGCGCCATGGCCTGTCGACGGTGATGGCGTTCGGCGTGCTGGCCGATGTGGCCACGGGCGCGCCGGTGCTGCTCAGTGAGCTCACGCTCACCACCGCACTGCGCACCGCCGCCATGTCGGCCGTGGCCGCGCGGGCACTGGCGCGGCCCGGCAGCCGCACCATGGCGCTCATCGGCAACGGCGCGCAAAGCGAGTTCCAGGCGCTGGCGTTTCACCACCTGCTGGGCATCACCACGCTGCGGCTGTTCGACACCGACCCGGCCGCCACCGCCAAGCTGCAGGCCAACCTGCAGGGCACGGGCATCGCCACCATCGCCTGCGCCAGCACGGCCGACGCGGTGCGCGGGGCCGACATCGTGACCACTGTGACGGCCGACAAGACCAACGCCACCATCCTCACGCCCGACATGCTGGCGCCCGGCCTGCACATCAACGCGGTGGGCGGCGACTGCCCCGGCAAGACCGAGCTGCATGCCGATGTGCTGCGTGCGGCGCAGGTGTTTGTGGAATACGCGCCGCAGACCCGCATCGAAGGCGACATCCAGCAACTGCCCGCCGACTTTGCGGTGACCGAGCTGTGGGAGGTGCTGGCCGGCCGGCGCGCAGGCCGCAGCGGCGATGCCGCGGTCACCGTCTTCGATTCCGTGGGCTTTGCGCTGGAGGACTTCTCGGCCCTGCGCTTTCTGCGCGATGCGGCGCAGGTGCTGGGTGTGGGCGAGCGCATCGAGCTGATCCCCGCGCTGGCCGACCCGAAGAATCTGTTCGGCGTGCTGCAGGCGCGCAGCAGCCCCTTGCTGCGCGCAGCGGCGTGACCGAAGGCCCCGTCAGTCGCGCCACACCACGCTGTCGGCCGCATCGGCCCGCGTGGTGCGAAAGTGGTTGGCCGGGTGCGCCAGGTCCGCCATGCCGAACGAGATGCCGCAGACGATGGTGCGGTCATCGCCAATGCCCAGCACTTCGCGCAGCACGGCGGGGTACGACGCGAGCGCGGCCTGCGCAATGGAGCCCACGCCCAGGCTGTGCGCGGCCAGCATGAAGTGGGCCACGTACGCGCCGCAGTCCACCGCGCCGTAGGGGCCCAGTGCCTCGTCGCTGGTGACGATGGCCACGTGCGGCGCGCCGAACATCGTGAAGTTCTGCGCCGCCTGGCGGGCCGAGGCTTCGCGGTCGCCCTTGGCAATGCCCAGGGCCTCGTACAACCCCCAGCCGCATTCGCGGCGGCGCTCCTGGTACACGCCGCGGTACTCGCGCGGCCAGGGCAGGTCGGGCGTGGCGGGCGTCGTGGGCACCACGGCGGCGAAGGCTTCGCGCAGCCGTGCCAGCGTGGCGCCGCTGGCGATGTACACCTGCCAGGGCTGCGCGTTGCACCAGGATGCGGTGCGCTGCGCCGTCGCCAGAATCTGCTCAATGGTGGCGCGCGGCAGGGGCTCGGGCTGGTAGGCGCGGCAGCTGTAGCGGGTGTGCAGCAGGGCCGACAGCGTGTCGAACGCCGTGGCGTCAGCGGGCGGCGCTGCGGCCGTGCCTGTGGGTGTGGTGGGTGCCGGGGAGGCCATGGCGGGCTGTGGGCCTCAGGCCTTCTTGGGCTTGGCCGCGGTTTTGGCGGGCGTCTTGGCGGCGGCCTTGGGGGCTGCCTTGGGGGCGGCCTTGGGGGCTGCCTTGGCGGGGGCTTTGTCCTTCTTGGGCTCGTCGGCGTCCGCTGCCGCCGCCTTCTTGCCCGCCGCCTTGGCCGGCTTGCCGTTCAGCAGCGCGTCGAGCTGGTCGCCGATCTCGGACTCGATGCGGTCCTTGAACGCGCCGAACAAAAAGCCCAGCTGCGCCTTCATCTCGAACTGCGTGGCGTCCACCAGCAGCGTGCCCTTGACGCCCGAGCGGCTGAAGGTGAGCGTGTCTTCGGTGTCGCCCTCTTCGTAGACACATTCCATGTCGAATTTTTCCTCGGCCTTCTCGGCCCACGAGAAAGCAATCTTGCGGGCCTCTTTCAGGCCCAGTTGGTGTTCGCGATGGATGTGGATGTCAGGCACCGGGTGTCTCCTTGGGGGTCGTGGGCGCCAGTGCGCGCAGGGCGTCTTGGCGCTCCTGCAGCGGCTGGCGGGTCAGTTGTCGTACGGCATCATAGAACCGGCTCCAGTCGCGGCCCTGCTGCGCGAACAGGGCCTCGAAGCCCGGCACCAGCTCGTCGTAGGCGGCCTGCGCTGCAAAGCTGGCGTTGTTGGCCTTGGCCACCCAGCGGTCGTAGCCCGCCACCTGGGCGGTGGTGACCTGGGGCGTGGAGCCCGGCGCGGTGCCCAGCCACTGCGCGCGCAAGGCGTCGTAGCGGCTGCGGAAATCCTGCATTGCTTCTGTTTTCATAGCGGCTAGCGCTTGTCCATCCAGCGGTGGAGCCTCTTTTTGCTCATAAATGGCCGCCAGCCGGGCGCGCGTGGCACGGGTCAGCGCACGGAAGGCGGCGCGGCGCGCCTCGCTGGTGGCGTAGGCCTCGCGCGCGGCAGGTGTGGAATGGGTGGCCAGCCACTGCGCCACGCCGATGCGTTCCACCGCCGTGGCGAACGATTCGTTGAACAGCGTGTCGCCCTCGGCGTAGACCACTTGGTGCGCCAGCTCGTGGAACAGCAGGCGCACGAAGTCGCCCTCTGGCCAGCCGATGAAGGTGGACAGCAGCGGGTCGCCGCCTGCCCAGTTCATGTAGCCCAGCGTGGAGTACGCGGGCACGCCGTACACCTCCACTTCCAGCCCCTGCGCCGCGAGCTGGTCGGCCTCGGCCTGGGCGTCGGCCTGCGCGAAGTAGCCGCGGTAGCCGATGCAGCCCGTGACCGGAAAGCACCAGGTGTGCAGCGTCAGCGCATACGGCGGCGCGGCCACCACGTTCCACACCGCGGCGGGGCGCTGGAGGTCCGCATAGCGGCGGTAGCTGGCGTTGTCGGGCAGGCCCAGCTCGGCCACCGCAAAGGCGCGGGCTTTTTGCGCCAGCTGCAGCCGCTCGCGCAGCGCGGGGTTGATGTCGCTGCGCGCGATCCAGCGGTCGATGGGCTCGGCCGCCTGCATCAGCTGCATGTGGCCGCGCACCGACTGCCAGTAGTAGCCCAGCGAGTCGGTGGTGCTGGCGCAGCCCGCCAGCAGGAACGGGGTGGCGAGCGCCAGCCACAGCAGGGGGCGTACGGGAAGCAGGCGCATGCAGGCAGTGGTCTCGGAACAGGGTGTGAAAAGGCGGGGGGGCGCGGGCGGGGGGCGCGCCTGCCGGTCAGTTTAGGGCAACCGGTGGACCGCGGTGCGGCACGCCGTGCGTGCGCTCGTCTGGCGCTGTGCCTGCCTAGAATGCCCCACCATGACCGACGCCCCCACCGCCCTGCCCGAAGGCCTGTTCGCCGACGACGCTGGCTGCCCGCGCTGCACCTGGTGCCAGGCCACGCCGCTGTACCGCCACTACCACGACACCGAGTGGGGCTTTCCGGTGGATGACGACCGGCGCCTGTTCGAGAAGCTCTGCCTGGAGGGTTTCCAATCCGGCCTGAGCTGGCTCACCATCCTGAACAAGCGCGAGGGCTTTCGCGCCGCGTTCGACCATTTCGACGCCGAGAAGGTCGCCGCCTATGGCGAGGCCGACATCGAGCGCCTGGTGCAGGACGCGGCCATCGTGCGGCACCGCGGCAAGATCGTCTCCACCATCAACAATGCGCACCGTGTGCTGGAGCTGCGCCGCGAGTTCGGCTCGCTCGCCCGCTACGCCTGGCGCTACGAGCCCGCCGCCGCCGACCGGCCCGAGCGCCTCACGCGCGAGGCAGCGCGCGCGCTGTCCACATCGCCCGCCTCGGTGGCCATGTCCAAGGACCTCAAGAAGCGCGGATGGACCTTCGTGGGCCCCACCACCGTGTACGCCTTCATGCAGGCGATGGGGCTGGTGAACGACCACATCGAAGGCTGCCATTCGCGCGACCGGGCGCTGCAGGCGCGGGCCGAGTTCACGCTGCCCTAGCCCCACCCATTGGCGGGTGGCTGCGTCACTGGCTATAGTGGTGCAGGTCACCCTTTTGGAGCTGCGCACCATGCATGCCTGTCCCCACTGCCAGAAGCCGGGCGTCCGCGACCTGGCGGTCCGCTGGTCCGCGCGCGAGAACCCCGCGCAGTGCAGTTATTGCGGCGGCCTGTCGCACGTGCTGGCCAGCACCTCTGGCGCGATCGCCATGTTCACCTGGGTGACGCTGATCGGCGGCTTGGGCCTGGCCTTCGCACTCGGTTCGGTGGTGTTGGCGGTGGCCGCCGTGCTGGTGGCCTGCATCGGCAATGTGTGGATGTGGCGCCGCTGCGCGCTGATCCCCATCGACCGCACAACAGCGCAGACCGCGAACCGCGTGGGCTGGACGACCACGGCGCTGGGCGCGATGCTGTGCCTTTTCCACTGAGCCACTGAGCCACTGAGCCACTGAGCCACTGAGCCACTGAGCCACCGAGCCACCGAGCCATCGCCGCAGGGTGACTGCGGCGGGGCGCCAAGACCTCAGGTCCGCTGTCCCTGGGCGTTGACCACCACTTCCCCGTCTTCCTTGCTGAACGCGCCCTGCTGCGGCGCGGGCAGGATGTCGAGCACCAACTCCGACGGCCGGCACAGCCGGGTGCCCAGCGGGGTGACCACCAGCGGCCGGTTGATCAGGATGGGGTGGGCCAGCATGGCGTCGATGAGCTGCGCGTCCGTCACGCCCGGCGCGTTCAGGTGCAGCTCGGTGAACAGCGCCTCCTTGGTGCGCACGGCGTCGATCACGGGGGCACCCGTGGCGGCGATCAGCGCGACCAGCGTGGCGCGGTCCGGCGGGGTCTTCAGGTATTCGATGACCTCGGGCTCGATGCCGCTGTTGCGGATCATGGCGAGCGTGTTGCGGGAGGTGCCGCACTTCGGGTTGTGATAGATGGTGACGGTGGACATGGCGTGGTTGGTCATGGATCGATGGACAAGGGTTGCGAGTATCGCGGCCACGAGCGGGCGGGCCACGAGCGGAACACCAGCGGGCCGCCTTGCTGCCGGCACGTCATCCGGCGCCCAGCTCCAGGTGGTCGAGCAGCGCGAAGTCGGCCCCCGGCGCCGGCTCGGCGAACAGCGCGAGGCTGTCGAACTTCAGTGCGGGCATGTCGGAGAAGTATTCCTGCGCGGCATCCAGCACCAGCGCCTGGGTGCGGGCATCCACCTGCGACAGTCGCCCCGTGATCGTCATGTGGAAGCGGAACTCCTCCAGCACGAAGGGGTAGCCCCAAAGTTGCATCAGCTCGTCCTGCCGCGCGCTGAGACCGACGGCGCGGCGACGCGCCAGATCGGCCTTGGACAGGGGCGCTGCCAGGGGCTGCAATTGCATGACGCAGGCCGCCGCCGCGTCGCGCAGGGCTGCGTTGGCCGCATGCGAAGGCGGCGGCACCAGCGCCAGGAAGTCGCCCAGGCGCTCCACGTGCAACGGCGGCAGCTGGAATGCGCTCAGGCTCTGCGCCACGGTCTGCACGGCGTGGTGCAGCGTCATCCAATCCACGCAGGGCGCCAGTGCGAACGGGGCCTTGAGTGTGGCGTGCCAGCCGTATCGGCGCGGTGCTGCGGTAAGGCGTTCCAGCACATCGGCAGGCACGCCATGGATGTCGAGCTGTGGCAGCGGCTGCAGCAAGGCTGCGCATCGGCCCAGCCAATGGCTGCCCGCCAGCCATCCCAGGCTGCCGGGGCTGGGCGCGAAGTAGACCGCATAGCGATGGGCTGCCGCGGTCCCGGAGGCTGCCGGCAGAGGGGTTGCGGTCGCCGCCTGGTGCGGGCACGGCGTTGTCTTGGTCTCAGGCGGCATTGCGGTCTTCGCTCATCCACCCCAGGTTGAGCGGGCGGTCTTCGAACTCGGTGTTGAGCACCACGGTGCTGGTGGTGCGCGCCACGCCCTCGATGGCCTTGATCTGGTAGAGCACGTCTTCCAGCGCCCGCGCGTGGGTGGTGCGCACCTTGGCCAGGAAGTCGTATTCACCCGCCACGCTGTGCAGCTCTTCGATCTCGGGCATCGCCTGCAGGCGCGGTGCGATGTCGCGGCAGTGGGCACCGCCGTCGTTGCGGATGGCCACGAAGGCCGTGAAGGACAGCCCCACGCGCTCCGGCTCCACGCTGATGGAGAACCGGCGGATCACCCCCTTGTCCAGCAGCTTCTTCACGCGCTCGTGCACGGCTGCCGTGGACAGCCCCACTTCGCTGCCCACTTCGGCGTACGAACGTCGGCCATCCGTGCTCAGCGCCGAAATAATTCTGGCGTCTATGTCATCCGTCTGAATATTTGCTTGCATAGCGGAATGAATTTGGTAAAAATTCCGAAATTCTTGCGAATTCCATAAATTATTCGGTCAGGTGAAGAATATGCCGGCAAATATCAATGTGCAAGCCCGCCACCCCGCGCCATGGGCGCTGGGCCTCGCCCTGCTGTTGGTGTACGTGGTGTGGGGCACCACGTACTTTGCCATCGGCATCGCCCTGCAGACCATGCCGCCCCTGTTGATGAGCGCGATCCGTTTCCTGTGCGCGGGTGGCGTGATGCTGCTGGTGGCGCTGTGGCAGGGGCACGCGCTGCCCACCGCAGTGCAGTGGCGCAACGCGGCCATCGTGGGTGCGCTGATGGTGTTTTTGGCGATGAACCTGGTGGGCTTTGCGCAGAAGCTGGGCATCGGCTCGGGCCTGATGGCCACGGTGGTGACCACGATGCCGATGTGGCTGGCCCTGTGGTCGCGCTGGGGCGGCGAGCGGGTGCCGGTCACCAGCTGGATCGGCCTGGCACTGGGCGTGGTCGGTGCGCTGCTGCTGGCGCTGGAGGGGGACTTTTCTGCGACCTGGCTCGGGGCGCTGCTGGCCTTTGGCGCGCCGCTGTGCTGGAGCGTGGGTTCGTACGCATCGCGCAAGTTGTCGCTGCCCGCCCCGGCCATGGCGGCGGCTGTGCAGTGGCTGGTGGGTGGGGCGATGGGGCTGGTGGCGGCACTGTGCTTCGAGCCGCCGAGCGCGCTGGGGCAGGTGAGTGCGCAGTCGTGGGCTGCGTGGGTGTACTTGCTGGTGTTTGGGACGCTGGTGGCGCTCAATGCGTATCTGTGGCTGCTGCAGAACACGTCGGCGGCGTTGGCGGGGAGCTATTCGTTTGTGAACCCGGCCGTGGCGTTGTTGGTGGGGGTGGCGCTGGGGGGTGAGTTGCTGACGGGGTGGGTGTTTGCGGCGTTGCCGCTGATTGGGGCGGCGCTGGTGTTTATTTTGTATGGCAAGGCGTTGAAGGTCTGGTCGGTGGGGCGCAAGAAGGCGTTGTGGGGAGTTCGCGCCGGGTAGCGGGCGGCTTGCCAGCCAACCGGCATGTCGAGGTTGAGGCACTTCGTGGCCGTTGTGGCCGTCGTGGCGGAAGCTGCTCCCGGTGCTCCTGGGTTTCACCGATCCGGAAAAATTCGCCCGCCTGAATTGACCTATGGCGGGCCTGGTCCCCACTCCTTGTTTGCGCCAAGGACTGTGTTCTAGGGCTGCACTCCCTTTGATCGTTCGATCAAGGTCAAAACGATTGCGGCCCCGTGCCGTTTTTTCGTGGTTTCCGCAAAAAAATCTTGTTGTGTGGGCGGGTTTTGGTGCGTTGACCTTCTAACTTTCAGCAGGTACGCGCATTGGTTTGCGGGTGCCCATCTGGAGTTGCTTGATGCGCAACGCTCCGCGCAAAATCACCCGTGACAGCACGGTTTTGGCGCAACATACATTTTGTAACTTTTGCAATAAGTCAGCCCTTAGCATCGCTCCCGTTCGACATTTCAAACAAGTTGTGCTTCGTCAACGAGCGCTGGAGGGCGCCGACGATCCCCACAAAAAGAATGAGCAGGGAGGGCGTGCATGCACGGGAGCCGGCTATGGGCAAATCATCAGCACTGCAAGGAGTCTCAAGGTCACCCCACGTGGTGGACGCTTGTGCGTCTCGCTGTGCTGGTTCTTGCTGGTTTGTGGGCGAATGCCGCGCGAGCCGAAGAGGCTGTCTGTGCTGAGGTCAAGATCGTCATCGAGCAAAAGCTCTCGCTGGAGCGGCAAGCCTTCGATGCACACATGGTCCTGCGGAATGGTCTTGATGCAAGTGCTCTTTCGAACGTAAAAGTCGATCTGATCTTCAAGGACCAAGATCAGAAAGACGTGGTTGCGACCACCGATCCCAATGCGACAGGGGCCGCGTTTTTTGTTCGCACCGATAGTTTGACCGGACTGTCAGCGCTGGACGGCAGCGCGACCCTGGCCCCGAAGACGACCGCCGATGTGCGTTGGCTGATCATCCCGTCGCAGGGTGCGGGCGGAAACACCTCGCAGGGGCGTCTGTACTACATCGGTGCCCGCGTCACTTACACCCTGGATGGGCAAACCAGCTCGGTGGACGTCACTCCCGACTATGTGGTGGTTCGCCCTCAACCTCTGCTGCGGTTGGACTATTTCCTTCCCACCGATGTCTTTGCGGACGACCCGTTCACTGCAGAAGTCGAGCCGCCCGAGACGTTCACGCTGGGAGTGCGAGTGGCCAATGTAGGGGCTGGCGCCGCCCACAAGACGCGCATTGAATCCGCGCAGCCGAAGATCGTCGAGAACCGCCAGGGCTTGCTCATCGATTTCACCATCCTTGGTGGATATGTTGGCAACGAGATGGCAGGCAAAAGTCTGCTGCTTGATTTTGGCGACATTGCCCCGCTGACGGCCAAAATGGGGCGTTGGCTCATGCAGACCACATTGGCCGGGCGCTTCACCGCATTTGATGCGAGCTTTGTGCATGCGGATTCGTTGGGTGGTGCTGTGACCTCTTTGATCAAGGAGGTGGTGACGCACAGGCTCGTGCACGACGTGCGCATCGATCTTCCTGGTCGCGACGGCATTGATGACTTTCTGGCTGAACACGGTGACAGCTATCGCGTGTACGACTCGGAAGGCGACGACAGCCCTGTTTTCAATCTGTCGTCATCCGCTTCTTTGACAGCCCTGGCGGGGGGGGACCTGTCGCTGCGGCTTCCCCCCACGCAGGGCTTTGTACATGTAAAGCTTTCTGATCCTGGGCGAGGGACCCAGCGGCCCGTGCAGGTGATTCGAAGCGACGGTCAGTCGCTGTTGCCGCAGAATTTCTGGCTGTCACGCTCGCGCAACCAGGATCTGAGCTGGAGCTACTTCATCCATGTGTTCGACGCGAACCCAACGGGGCAATACACCCTTGTCATGTCGGGCGCGCAGACGGCGCGACTGTCTGGGCAGGTCTATCGCGACAGCAATGGCAATGGCGTTCGAGAAGCGGGGGAGCCAGCAGAAGGAAACCTCGGCATTGCGCTCAAAGGCATTGATACCTCGGGCAAGAGTGTCGTTCTACAGGCCTACACCGATCCGTCGGGTGAGTTTTCCTATGCTTCGGTGCCCCCAGGCAAGTATCAGCTGGAAGCGTCGTCCCGCGATGGTGTGGTCAATGGGGTGTGGATCGCTGGAAGCGCCGGCGGTAAAGCCACCCCCGGGCTCATTTCGGACATTCTGCTGCTGGCCGGTTCCGACGGGCAGGGCTATGTGCTGTCCAAACGCAAATCAGCAGCAAGCGCCGGCGGTACGTCGTCAGCGGACGTATCTGCCTCGATTCAGTCGAGTGCCTACCAAACCAGGCCGGGCCAAAGCGCCTCGGTCACTGTCGGCGTCAGGAATGCCGGTCCGTCTGCGGCACAAGGTGTATCCCTTCAGGCTGCGGTTCCTGAGGGATTCACGCTGCAAAGCTCGAGCGCTTCGTTGGGCAGCTTCGCCAACGGGGTGTGGAATGTGGGTGCGCTCGAGAAAGACCAGTCCGCGACACTGACCTTCAATGCGCTGGCAGCGGCTCCGTCGGGAGGTGCCAGCCGCAGCATCGTCTGGACGGCTACCGCAGGGGCGCAAACCGCCGACCCGATGGCGGGCAACAACCAGGCGCGCATGAGTGTGCTTGTCCAGGGTGACAACGAACAAGTGACGCTGGAGCAAGACGTCCAGGCCCAAGCCCGCGTGCTGGTCTGGGCTGCCTGCCCGCTGGCGGATGCATCAGAGAAAGAGACTTGTGCCAAGGCGAAGGCACAAGCAGCAGGATCGTGGTTGGCGGGAAAGAGCCACGAAGGAGTCGCGACTGCCGACTTGAACGAATGGCGGGTGGCGATGCGCAGCGGCAAATACAACCTGCTGTGGCTCAATGGCGGCGCCGTGGGGCTCGACCCGACCTCGCTGGCCGAAATCCGGGCTGCTGTGCGGCGTGGACAGACGTTGGTGGTGGATGGCGCCAAAGCGTCGAGCGTGGTCCCTCTGTCGGATGTACTGGGTGCACTGCCAACGGACACATCCCTGGGTAACGCACTCAGCGTGCGTCTGCAGGGCGCGGGAACAGCCCAGCCAACCGCTGGAAAAGGGTATGCGCTGGCACTGCAGACGGCTGCTGCGCTGGCGACCTACGAAGCGTCGGGCTTGCCCGCCATCGCTGGACACAGTTTCGGGCATGGACAAACGCTGCTGGCCGGGTTCGACCTGCTGGACACCGTGATCAGCCCGACGCACATGGGCTGGTCCGACTATTTGCATCAGCAGATCAAAGCCCTGACCCCGGCAGTGCGCACCGCTCCCGCGCTGGCTGGCTCTTCAGTGCCCGTGCGTCTTGTCGTGCGCAACCCGGGCGCCACGGGCACGGCCGATCAATCGGTCACGCTGGAGACCCGTCTACCCGCGGGGATTCAACACGATCACGTGGTGCCACAGCCAACGACGGGTGCCGGCAACGGTACTCTGAACTGGTCATGGGCGCTCCCCGCCGGTCAGGATCGCAGTGCATCGTTCGT
Organism: Acidovorax sp. LjRoot117; assembly: GCF_964252695.1. Lineage (NCBI taxonomy): Bacteria > Pseudomonadati > Pseudomonadota > Betaproteobacteria > Burkholderiales > Comamonadaceae > Acidovorax > Acidovorax sp. LjRoot117. The sequence continues at coordinate 246,938 of NZ_CAXUPO020000006.1, forward strand.
GCTGACCATGCCTGCAAGCTCGGCCCAGTCCCAGGTTGTGTCGCGGTTGCTGGGAGCTGCTGCTCCAAGCAGCGGGGCCGAAAAGGTCTTGCCGTTGACCGTGCTGGGCCTTGATGCCGTCGTGCCGCGTGTTGGCAACGCGCTGGGGGCTGTCGCAGCCGCAACACCAGAGGCACGCGCGTTGCTCGATGCCGCAGTCAACGCCCACACGTTGGCGCGTGACGAGCAGGCACAAGGCCGGTGGAGCCAGGTTATTGACGCGTTGGCCGTGCTGCAGGCGCACGTGGATGCACTTGCCCGGGCTCCGCACTCGCTTGTACTGGTGGAGCTTCAGCTGGACGTCGCTCGATGGATGGGCTTGGCGCAAATGCGGTGGACGCCAGAAATCACCGAGCCGTCTGCGCGACTGATCGCAGTGGGCAGCGGCGCCCAGGCAGCCATCGTCGGTCAAGCATTCGCACAGCCACTGCGGGCTCGGGTTCTTGATCGATTCGGCCGCCCGGTGGGCGGCGTGACTGTTCGCTTCGAGGTCCCAGTCTCTGGGCCTGCAGCTACCTTGGGTGGTGGCACCAGCGCCAGTGTATTGACCGACGCCGACGGCTTGGCGACTTCACCAGCCTTGGTGGCCAACTTGTTCGTGGGCAGATATTCCGCCAGTGCAACCGTGGGTGGCAACGTGAGCCCGGTGAGCTTCGCATTGGAGAACTTGCCTGCGGTCTCGGCGCCCTTGATGTTGCAACGGGTGGACGGGAACAACCAGACGGCCCGCGTGAGTGCGCTGTACGGCAAACCGCTCAGTGTCCGGGTCGTGAATGCCCAGAACCAGCCTCAGTCGGGCATTGCCGTTCGTTTCGAACTGCCGCAGATGGGGGCGTCGGCACAATTTGAGCCGGGAGCGTCCGCTGCGAGCTTCAGCGTCGAAGTCATGACCGCTCAAAACGGTGTGGCGGTGAGCCCGGCGTTCCGTGCCAATGCCCAGACAGGTGCATTCGTGGCCGCTGCGTCGTTGCCGGGATCGGCTGCCGCTGGCACGCAGTCTTTCGAACTGACCAATGTGGCAGGCATCGGCTCAGCGTCCCGTTTCGAAGCCACGACCCCCACCGGAACAGGGCTGTTCACGGCGACGGTTTCTGGCGGGGGGGCTTCGTGCACCTTCAACCCGCATGCCACCCGCCTTCTTCCAGCACAGGGCCTGGGCGTGGCGCTCGGCAGCATCCTGCTGCCCCATGGCGCGTTCGATTTTGAACTCACGGGTTGCACGCCGGGGGGTGAGGTGACGATCGTCACCACATGGCCTGACCTGCGCGGGATCACCGGATACCTCAAGTACGGCGTTACACCGGGCTCCGGCGGGCGCAAGGCCTGGTACCCACCCGCCAACCTGCGCATCAGCGGCAATACCGTGACGTACACCATCCGGGACGGCGCGCTGGGTGACGATGATTTGCAGGCCAATGGTGTCATTCGTGATCCCGGAGGACCCGTGATCATGGCGGCGCCAGCGAGCGCTCAGGCGATTCCTTCGCTGGACTGGCGTGCCCTGATCTTGTTGAGCGCCTTGCTGTCCGTGCTCGCGGGCGGGCTGGCTCGTTTCACGCAAGCTCGCCGGCCGCGGGTGGGTGAACCATGAAATCCAGGACATGGGTGGACAGCGCATGCAGTGCGCTGATCTGCGTGCTGCTGGTGTCCCTGACGATTGCGCAGGCGCAAGAGTCGGACGAAGCTGCTGCTGCCTGCCTGCGCACGGACCATCGCGAGGAACCAGACCCGGTGTCGTTCGAACACCCACCGCTGCCGGCATACAGCAGCGAGCAAGCTTCCTGTTGGGCGGGAGTGGAAGCCTTGAAGGATGCTTCCCTGATGGTTCTCGATGTTCGCGAACAGGACGCCGCCGCGACTTCGGTAATCGGTGGCGCGACGCCCATGGCGCTGTCAGCGGTAGCGGACAAAAGCTATCTCAAGCCACAGCGGCTGCTGCTGGTCGGAACGGGCGTCGATCTGCGGAGCCTGACGCAGACATGCGTAGCGTTGCGCAGCAAGGGATTTGGCGATGTGCATGTGCTGCTCGGTGGTGCCAGCACCTGGAGCAAAGAGCCGCAAGCATCCTGGACTTCGGCGCAACACGCATGGCTAGGCAGTGGCGAGGGGCTGTGGAGGATTGCCGCCGTGGGCTTTTCAGCCCGGCAACTGCGGTCTTTGCCACAACCTGCTGCTGTGCAGTTGCCTGCAGGAGCCAATGCCTTTGACTTGCGGCGGGCCATGTCCGCGAATGCCGCAGCCAATCCGCTCCAGAGGCCCACGCAGTGGTTGGTTGTGGGTGCGGATCCTGCCGCAGCACAAGCGCTGTTTGCCGATTGGTTCGCGTCAGATGCCAGTGGCTTTTCTGCGCAAACAGGCAACTCCGTGAAATGGCTGGCAGGAGGCTGGAGCGCGTACGAAGCCTACATCGCGCAGCAAAAGATCTTGGCTGCTCACGCCGGCCGCCCACTGCCGCGCAACTGCGGCTCGTGACCTTTGAAGACGAAGAAGTTTTTCATGCAAACCCCCACAGTGCCCGGCAATTTTTCTTTGGCCGAAGTTCCATGGCTGCTTACAGCGCGTTGTCGACGGATCATGAGCACCATGCGCTCATCCATGGCCATGGCCTGTGTAGTCCTCGGCTTGTCGATGGGCGGCTTGAGTGATGCGGCGGCTGCGATGATGGTGAGTGGTGTGATATCCATCGATACGGTATGGAGTGCGGCACAGTCACCGGTGACTGTGCAAGGCGACGTGACGGTGGACCAGGACGCAACGTTGACCGTGGAGCCGGGGGTTGAAGTGCGCATGGCAGCCAATGCGAGTTTCACCCTGAATCGCGGTGCGGTAGTGGCAGTGGGCACGGTTGACAAACCCATCGTGATCTCATCTGCCATTGCAGCGCCTGCACCGGGCTCATGGGGGCAATGGCGTTTCAGGCAAGGCACACGGAGTGCGCAGACGCGCCTGGAGCATGTGCGCATCGAGTACGGCAGCGGTGTGGTGATCGAGAAGTCTTCACCGACGCTTGATCGCGTTTCCATCAACCACCACCGCGGCCCTGCCATCGAGATGGACTTGGAATCGTCGCCATCCGGGCAGTCGTTGAGTGCGGCAGGCAATACGCTGAATGCGATTGTGGTTCCGTCCGGAATTGTGCGCGGACAGGTCCTCTGGGGGCTTGTCGGAATTCCCTACCTGGTGCGCGAAGGCTTGGTCGAGATTGGACAGCCGTCGTTGACCATAGAGCCAGAGCTGCTGAATGTCGGGGCTGGCACGCTGACGCCCATGCGCGTTGTGCTCGACGCTGCGGCGCCTGCAGGAGGTCGGTTGATTGCGCTGTCGAGCAGTAGCAGCGACGCGGTCAAGGTGCCTGCCACCGTGACGGTTGCGGAAGGTAGTTCGAGCGCCGGGTTCGAGGTGCGGGCCTTGGGGTTCACCAGTGCATTGCTGTCGGCTTCTCACCCAGAACTGGGAAGCGCTCGGGCCCAGGTCAATGTAGTGAGTCTTCCTGCGCTGCAGCTGGATCCCTCTATATGGTCGATGGCACTGGGCATGCCCTACGGCATCACGGTGCGCCTGCCCGCCGCGGCGCCGGCCGGCGGCATTCCGATTCAGTTGCGTGCCGAGCCTTCAGGAATTTTCCAGCTTCCTGCTGGCATCACCGTGCCTGCAGGGCAATCTCAGGTGCAGTTCGTTGTACAGGGTTTGGCACACGGCAGTGCCCGGATTTCTGCGCAGGCACAAGGCCTTCGCGCGGCGAGCGTGGACGTGGAGACCAGCCGCATGACCTTGATCCTCCTTCCTCATGAATTGCGTGCTTCCGTACCCATCGTGGTGGGCGATGCACGAGAAGCTTCAGTCGCTTTGAGTCACCGCGCGCCCCTGGGTGGATTGACGGTCCGTATCGCGTCGGAGGCGCCCAACGTTGTGGGCGTGTCACCTGCCGAGCTGGTGGTGGCCGAGGGCGACTACGCGTCCGTCGGCAAAGCCATGCTGCAGGCCAAGGCAAAAGGCCAGGCACGGGTCCAACTCAGTGCCGCCAACTCCCAGGATGGATACGCCAACGTCACAGTGCGAAGTCCGACGGTGCTGAGGTGGGGATATGTCGATAGCCAGAGCGCAGTCGTTCTGGGTCATCAACTGCGCAGCGTCGGTGGACTCTGGATCGAACGGACGGTGGACGGCGAGCCCGACTACAGCGCCGAGAATTTGTCGGTCGAATTGCGCTGCGTGTCGAGCGCGGTTTGCGAGGTTCCGTCCACCCTGACCATTCCCTCTGGGCGAGCGTCTGTGGAAGTGACCGCGATAGGTGTCGGGCTGGGTGTCTCGGAGATCGAGGCAAAGGCCGCGGGGGTGCAAGCCACAAAGATTGGCGTGCACGTCGTTGAGCCCACTTTCAAATTTGCCGACAGGTACGGAACTCCATGGAGCGGCCACCGCTACATGGGATTGCGTCAAGACCTATCGCTGTGTTTCTCTGTGCCCGCGGCACATGATCATGTGCGCTTCTTCACCGACAAGCCATGGTCGATTGATTTCGACCTCAGTGACCAAAATCCCGCGGGCGTGGTGTCGGGCATCTACGCCCAAAGCTCAGGGGGGTCATCTGCTGCGCAGTCGACCATCAGTCCGGGAATGGGGTGCTCATCTCCGTTGTTTGTGGGAGAAGCAAGCCAGATGGGCCGCTACCGCGTCAATGCGAGTTCGGCAGGTATTCGCCTCGCGCAGTCTGCCGTGCAGCGGATTCATGCAGACAGGGAACTGTCGTTGGGCGCTGCTTGCAGCGACTGCATCCAGTTCTCCGTCGTCAAGGGCTTCCATGCGGACATTGCGGTACGCACGCTGCATCTAGGGGACTACGAAGATGCGCCGGAGACCTTGACTCTCAAACTGCGCTGCGTCGATGCGTCAATCTGTTCTGTTCCCGCGGAAATCACCATTCCTTCGGGGACGAGTCCATGGACTCCCGTGAGGCTGCCGGTTCTCGGTTTGCAAGAAGGGACGACCACCATCGAGGCCAGCGTGCCGGGGTCGCAACGCTACCCGGAGGTTTACAGCGTGGCCGTCAGTGTCGCCCCACCCGTGTGGACCTTCAGCTCCGATGACGACACCTTGACCGTTCCTGTGGGGCAGTCTTCGTACTCCCAGGTGTGCATCGGTAAATGGGACGGCAGAAGCTATGCGACGGCGCCGGTTTCGGTGTCCGTTGCCAGCAGCAAGCCTGAGGTCTTGCGACCCAGTGTGAGGACATTGAGCTTGGCGGAGGGAGACAGCTGTGTCGGAGTCGATCTGCTGGGCATTGCTACAGGAAAGGCCAGGGTCAGCTTTGAGGCGCCTGGTCTCACGCCCGCCGTGATTGCCGTCGAGGTGCTTCCATGAAGTTCTACCCAATGTCATTGGAAAGCTTTTGTCTGTTTGCTCACAGTGCAACGGACCGAGCGGCAGGTGCCATGCGCCAGACCTTCTGGAATATCGTTTGGTGGACTGTTGCATTGGCACTCCTTGTATTGGCAGTGCCTGGTATGGCTCACGCAGACTCCAATGCACAGCTGACGCTCGGGGCAGGCGTGGTCGTCAAATTTGGCGCAGTTCAGGATCCGGCAAAAGAAGGCGCGGGGTTGCTCGTGCACGGAAGCCTGCGGACTGGCGCTGGGGTCGTTCTGACAAGCGAACGAGACGACGCAGTTGCCGGGCAGACTGGTGCAGCGCCTTCGGCGGCAGCCGCTGCAGGTGACTGGCTCGGTGTGTTTCTGGGTTCACGAACATCGCCCTCGTCAGTATCCATTGATGGATTGACGTTGCGCTATGGCGGAGGTACCCAAGCTGTGCCCATCAGGCTCCAAGAAGCTGGTGCTGCGTTGGTCATGCCTGGAAAAGGCTATGAGCTTTCAGGACTGAAAATTTCCAACAGCATTGCGGGCGTGCGCGTGGTGGGGCTGGGCTCTCCGCAGATTCGCAACGCTCGCATTGAAGCCAATGGCGTTGGCCTCGTTGCTGTGCGTGGCGCTACGCCGGCAGTGACGCAGAGCAGTTTCGCCGGCAACCGTTTCTACGGTATTTCCAATGAAACCCCCACGTCAGTGGTGCAGGCCTCGGGCAATTGGTGGGGGCACGTTACGGGTCCGCTAGCAGAAAGTAATCCCTATGGGAAAGGAAGCCGTGTCAGTGCAGGAGTTGTCTACCAGCCCTATCTCACTTCGGATGTGGCGCAATCAGGTGGGCCGGTACTGAATGCCGCCTTCAATGACAAACCCTTGCTGGACGGCGCCGCACTCTCCATGTCGGGTGTTCTGACGCTCACTGCCCACAGCTCCAAAGGCGTCAAGATGCTGGAGGCCTTCATCGACGGCATGTCCGTGCTGCGGCAGGACCTTCCGATGGCACAGCCCAGTACACCTGCCAGCCCGAGTACTGCAGGCCAACTGCTGGGTTTCAACGGTTTGGCCAACGGTGCGCATGTGCTGTTGATCACCGCGCAAGATGCAGATGGCGGCACCACGACATCCAGCATTTCTTTTCGCCTTGAACTGAGCGCCCCGGCGGCGCCCCTGATCACGCAACCGACTTCTGGATCCTCGGTCGTCATGTCGCAAATCGCAGTCGCAGGCACTGCGGAGCCGGCAGCGCTGGTGCAGGTTTTCGTCAACGGGCAGGCTGTGGGGCAGGCTTTGAACACGGATGCTGCTGGCAATTTTGCCGGGGGCGTGTTGTTGCCAAGTGAAGGTGTTCACAGCATTCAAGCAAGGGCAACGAACGCGCGGGGCATGGGGCCGCTCAGTAGTCCGATATCTCTGAACTACACAGCGCCCGTTCCCACGGTGACCTTCCTGAGCCCCTCGGACCAAGCGCTGGTGCGTGCTACGGTATCCGTGCAGGTCGCAGCCCTCGATGCCAGCGGTATCGCTCAAGTCCAGGTTCGGCTGCAGGGGCAGAACGTTGACCAGCTGCTGGGGACCTTAGACCAGCAGTCCTGGAGTGTGGACTGGGATACCACCCAGGTGCCCGATGGCGACTATGTTCTCAGAGCGACTGCGACAGGCAATGCCGGAAAAACCGCCCAGGCTTCACGCGCCGTGCGCGTGCAGCAGTTGCCTCCTGCACCGCCACCTCCCGTGCTGCCCTACGGCGTTCGCGGCGTGAGCGTATCCCCTGCGTTCTCTTTCGGAGAGCAGCCGATCTTGATCAGTGGACAGGTGGTCGCGTTGAATGCAGCGGCTCAACCCGTGCCGAACGCTACCGTGCGCCTGGCACTTCGCATACAGGGGTTCGAGCGACGTATCACGCTGGTGAGCGATTCGACCGGCAAGTTCAGCTACAGCTTCGTACCACAGGCCAACGATGCGGGCACATATTCGGTCCATGTCGTTCATCCCGACGACACCGTGTATGCGGCTCAACCCGCGCCCGCACAGTTCACCATCAACCGTCTGAGTGTGAACTACAGCCAGTACAAGCTGAACGCGATCCGGGGCCAGGCAACACCGGCTGTGCTGGAGGTCAGGGCGAGCGCCGGAACAGGTGCCAAGGCCGTTCGTTGGCAGGCATTGGCAGCGGACCAGCCCTCGGGCGCACTGCCGCCGGGCATCACGCTGGATGTTGGCGAGCCTGTCGATGTGGCCGCGGGCACCAGCGTACCCATGACAATCAATGTGACCGGCGCAGCTTCGGCAGGCGCCACAGGCAGCATCATTCTCAAGGCGTTTGCTCACGAAAGCGGCGCAGTGCCGCGTGCGGAGCTGCGCCTGGACTATCAACTCCACGAGGCGACGCCGGGTTTGAGTCCCAACCCGGGGTTCATCGAAATTGGAGTGAGGCAGGGGGAGGCCGCAAGCGGTTCTGTCACGCTGACCAACAAGGGATTGGCGGTGGCGCGCAACGTGCGGGCGCAACTGGTGACTCCACAAGGCACTGGAACGCCCGCGTGGATGCGCCTGGCCAGCAATGGAGACATCGGCAATCTCGATGTGGGCCAAGCCACGACGCTGCAGCTGTTGGCCAGGCCTGGCGCCGATGTGGTGGACGGCTACTACCAGTTCGAGCTCCGCGTTGGCGCAGACAACGATCCTGGTGGCAAGGTGCCTGTCACCGTCGCCGTGGCACAAAGTGGCCAAGGCGGCGTGCGCTTCAAGATGGTGGACATCTATACCAACACCTTGAACAAAAGCGGCCAATTGATTGCCGGCCTGCAAGGCGCCACCATCAAGCTACAGAACGAGGCGCTGACTGCTGACATTCGCAGCCTCGTGAGCAATGAGCAGGGCATTGCTGAGTTGCCAGATCTGCCACCGGGCAACTACCGCTGGCGGGCCAGCGCGCCGCAGCACACCGATGCCAGCGGTCGCATCCAGGTTAAAGCGGGCCTGACCGCCAACGAGCGGGTTTTTCTGGACAGCCAACTCATCAGCATTGAGTTCAGCGTCACGGAAACGACCATCACGGATGAATACCACATCACACTGGAAGCCACCTACCAGACCCAGGTACCAGCGCCTGTGGTGCTGATGGAGCCCATGAGCATCAATCTGCCCGATATGCAGGTGGGGGAAGAGCTGACGGGGGAACTCACGCTCAGCAACTACGGGCTGGTCCGGGCTGACGAATTGGATTTTGTTCTTCCCAAGTCTGATGCGAATTACCGGTATGAGTTCTTTGGAGAAATGCCCAGGGAGCTTGCTGCGAAAAGCCGCGTGGTGATTCCCTACCGAATCACCGCATTGGCTCCGGTCAAGAGTCTGGCCTTGTCCACTTCGCGCGCAACCCAGGGCGCGGCTGCAGAGCTGCCGTTGTTCAGTGGCTATAGCCCCAGCCTGCAAATCCAGCATGCGATCCGGCACATGTTGAGCACTGGCCGCAGTTCGGCGGTGCCGCAGTCCAAGGCAGAGTTGGTCGCAAAGGCTACCGGTTGCAGCAGCTACGCAGCGAGTGCATGCGTTGGCTACGCGTACTCCTGTGCGGCGGGCGACAAACGCCAAGGGGCTGCTTGCACGAACATGAGCCGTATTTCTGGCGCAAGTTGTGCGACGGGCAACAACACCTATGGCCCCTCCAATGCGGGACGGCCCGGTGGCGGTGCGGGAGGGGGCTGGGGAGGCGGCAGTGGCAGTTCTGGAGCCGCACCTATTGGTCTCGCGCCTGCTTGCGTACCTGTTTGCCCAGGTTGCTCCGGTGGCACGGGGCCGGGTGGAGGAGGCGGTGGTGGTGGCGGAAGTGGCCCTGGCCCCGGAGGAGCCGGTCCGGGTCCTGGTGGCACAGGTCCGAACAGCTTTGGCTCCTCCTAGTTCCAGTACCTCATGCCTGCCTGGTCAGAGCAATCCCAACCACAGAGTGCCGGATTCAACCTTCGGTACTCAGCCTCGTACAGCCTTTGATTTGTTTCTTTCACCGTGAACTTCATGCAACGCCCTTTCCTCGCCGTCCAGACAGCTTTGATTCTGGTGGCTGCAGTATTGCTGCCAGCGCCCGCCCAGTCCCAGCCCATCAGCCAAAGCGTGCGGCTACCGAACCAGGAATACACGGAAAGCAGGCGCGACATTGCAGTGAAGGTACTTGGTGGGGAGGTGGCGATAGAGCGTACATGGACAGGAGGCCGGTGGTACCTGAACCCTGCGTGGTCCAACCTGCGGCTCATCCCCGATCCCTTGGGGGGCGTCTTGGCCGTGCAGCGCGCAGGCAGCCTGTACGAGCGCACCGGCAGTCAGGCTGGCCAGAGTGCTGGCAGCATCTACCGCTTTGACGCCAACAACCTCATCGCTCAGACCGCTACCGGCTGGCGCTGGTACGACCGCCTGGGGCACAGCGTGTACTACGACGCCTCCGGGGTCATACAGCGCTACGAAGACCCGAACGGCGTGCAAGTGAGCTTCGGGCGAGACGCGAGTGGCCAGATCAACACCGTCAACGACCACCACGGCCGCGCCGCGCTCAGCCTTTTCAGCGACAGCGAAGGGCGCGTCACCCGCGTGAGCGACAGCACTGGGCGCAGTGTCAGCTACCAGTGGAGTGGCAGCGGTGCCGACAGCCAGCTCAGTCAGGTGACAGACCTGCTGGGCCAGCGCTGGAAGTACGACTACAACGGCCAAGGACAGCTCACGCGCCGCACCAACCCTGAGGGCGGGCAACTGAACATCACCTACCTCAGCAGCCCTGCAGCTGTTCCGGCGAGCTCCGGCTTTGCGGGCACGGGGGCGGGCAGCGGTGCCGGTGTAAATACTGGCGGTGGCGCTACTCCCAATGTCGGTGTAGCCTTCAGTGGCCAAACCAAAGCTCCCCTGCCACCGGTGGCGCGAGTGTCCAGCATTCAGGACGAGGGCGGCGCCACCACCCTGTACCGTGTCGAGTACGACCGCGTGCGCCAGCAATACACCATCACCAGCCAAGACCCCACGGGCGCCAGCCGCCGACGCGTATACAACAAGACAGGCCTGCTGCTGCAAGACAGCACCAACGACCAGATGCAAAGCCAACGCATCGTCGACAGCGTCAGCCAGGAGCGCAGCATTGACGCCCGCGGGCAAACCACCACCACCCAGTACGACACTGCGCGCCAGCCGCTACAGATCACCTACCCAGACGGCAGCCGCGAGAGCTACCAGTACGACGCCCAAGGCCGCACCGTGCGGCACACCAACACCCTGGGTGCCGTCAGCACCTGGGCCTATGACGCCAAGGGCCGCGAAGTCGAACACACCGAAGCCCTGGGCCAGCCCGAGCAACGCACCACCCGTAGTACCTACGACCCATGGGGCCAGCCCACCCGCCGCACTCGAGGCGCAGGCAATGGCCTGGGGCCGGACACTGTCGCCACTGGCTACGAATACGACAGTGCCGGCAACCTCGTCAGAACCACCAACGCCCTGGGCCACAGCGCCAGCGCCACGTACAACAGCCAGGGCCAACCCCTCACCCAGACCAACCCCCTGGGCCAGACCAGCACCTACACCTGGGACGCGGCCGGCCACCTGCTCGGCAGCACCAACCCCCTGGCGCAGACCACACGCCACAGCTACGACAGCCTGGGCAGACGCACCCAAAGCACCAGTTCAGAAGGCCGCACCCGCCAGACCGTGTACGACGCGGCAGGCCGCGTGGTGGAACAACGCCAGCCCGGTCAAGCCACAGGCACCAAAGTCAGCTACGACGCGGCAGGCCGCGCCGCAGCCACCACCAGCCCTGGCGGCCTCATCAGCACCAGCGCTTACGACGCCCTGGGTCGCATCACCCAGACCACCGACCCTGCAGGCAACACCACCCGGTACGAGTACGGCGCTGCAGGCACGCCCCTGGCCGGCCTGCTGACGGCCACCATCTACCCCACCTACATAGAAACCTACCGCTACGACCAAAGAGGGCGGCAAACCCAGACCATCCAGAACCTGGACGCCACGGCAAGCTCAGGCACCCCAGCCACCCCAGCCAACAGCCGCACCCAGCACCAGGCGTACGACGCCCAAGGCCAGCGCATCAGCAGCACCGACCCGGCGGGCAACAGCACGCTGTACCGCTACGACGCGCTGGGAAGATTGGTGGAAACCATCGACAGCCTGAACCAGAGCACCAAGCAAAGCTGGGACGCACAAGACCAACTCGTGGCCGTGACTGATGCCAACGGCAACACCCACCGGTTCGACTACGACAAGGCAGGGCGCCTTACCAAAGAAACCAGACCGATGGGCGGAGCCATCCAGTACAGCTACGACGCGGCAGGGCAACTGACCCAGCGAACCGACGCCGGAGGCAACACCCGAAGCTACGCCTACGACGCCGCAGGACGCATCACCCTGGAAGAACACCGCCTGCAGGGCAGCCAGCTGGACCAGCGCATCGGCCGCCAGTACGACAAAGACGGACTGCTGGCGAGCTACGAACAGCAAGACGGCGCAGGCCGCCTGATCAGCAGCGCCAGCTACACCAAAGACGCACAGGGCAGCACCACGCAAAGTGCGATCACCTACGGAAAAGTCGATGCAGCGGCAGGAGCGGGGTCTGGAGCCGGGTCAGGAGCAGGAACATTCAGCTTCACCATCGGCCAGGGATTCAACGCCGACGGCCAACTGCAAAGCCACACCTACCCGGACGGCAGCCAGCAAGCCTACACATACGACAAAGGGCGCTTGGCCCAGGTCACCCTGCCCGACCAAAGCCGCATCAACTACCTGGACTACCAATGGATGCAGCCCACCCGCATCCAGACCCCGGGAGCGGCCAAGACCCAGACATTCGACGCTCTGCAAAGGCACACCCGCATCGAAGTCAGAAACAACGCCAGCCAGCTACTGGCAAGCAAGAACTACCAATACGACTTGGCGGGCAACATCACGCAGATCGACAGCGACTTGGGCAACACCCAGTACGGCTACGACAAACTCAGCCGCCTCACCCAGGCTGCACCAGACAACAACCTTAAGAACCTGGGCCTGCCGCTGGAGCAATACAGCTACGACCCGGTGGGCAACCGTACGAGCAGCGGTCACCAGCCGGGAATGTGGAGCTACAACGGGGACAACCAGCTCGTCCAGTACCCGCGCACCACGCCCTTCAGCGGTGCACCAGCGCAGAACACGCAGGTCACCTACACCGCACAGGGGCACACGCAGAATGAGAAAAGTGGGGCTTGGCAAAGAGACTACCGCTACAACGCGGCCGAGCGTCTGATCGAGACGAGCCAGAACGGGCAAAACACCAGCTACCGATATGACCCGTTTGGGCGAAGGATCAGCAAGAGCATCGGCAGTGCAAGAGCGGGAGCGGGCGCAGGACCATCAACGACCACGTACTACCTGTACAGCGACACCGGGCTGATGGCAGAAACCGACGGCCAGGGGCAACTGATCAAAGCCTACGGCTTCAATCCCAAGGCAGCACAACAAGGGTTGTGGAGCACGGATCCAATCTGGCAGGCCGACGTGACAGCCAACAGCTTGACCAGTACCTCCACGAGCTACCACTATCTGCACACGGACCACTTGGCAACACCAACCTTGGCGACGGATAAGACGGGCAGCACTACATGGAAGGGGGCGTCAGAGGCGTTTGGGGCGACTACCACGACGATCCAGGCCATCGATATGAACCTGAGGTTCCCTGGGCAGTATTGGGATGGAGAAACGCAGACGCATTACAACTTTAATCGAGACTACATGCCGGGGGTGGGTAGGTATATCCAGGGCGATCCACTAGGGTTGGCTGGCGGTAACAATTTTTTTGCTTATGCAAATTCTAATGGAACACGGTATGTTGATCCACAAGGAAAATTTGGCTTGGTTTTGGCTTGTGTAGCTAACCCTGCTTGCGCATTTGTGGGGCTGGTTATTATCTATGAAGGCTGCAAAGCTATTATTAATAATGCGACGATGTCATCGCAGGGGGGGGTGATTGGTGGTCTACGGATTCCGATAAGAAAACAGAATGGGAGGTGGTGCATAAAATTTGTGACAAACCTATTGCACGTCCAGTGCCGGGTGATGAAAAATCATTCTGCGAATTCTGGCGGGCGCAGCTTGATAGGGCGGTTAGCTGTTTTAATGCAAGAAAGGCTTGGATGAATAAATGGGATGAAAATAATCCAAAGCATGAGGTGCCATTGGAGCAAGTTAAAAACACAATTGAGAAAGCACAAAGAATAATAAATAAAGAGTGTTGCAAGGAATGTGAATAATATTTGTTTAATATGCTTGATGATATATTTATGCAGGCATTCTATGCCGTGCAACTGAGTGATTTATCGTTGCTGGAGAAATGTGTTAAAAATTGCGGGGTGAATGCGCGTGAGTTTGATGATTCTGGTGATACTCTTTTGATTTTTGCTGTTTCTATTGGGTCGGTCAAGGTTGTTGAGTATTTGGTGAAGAATGGTGCTGATCTATATCTCAAGAACTCTCTGGGAGACAACGCATTGCATTACGCCGCGAAATGGAGCGGAAAAGAAATCGTGGAGCTGTTAGTGAGTGCGCAAGAAGATTTAGATGTCATAGGGAAAGACGGATTTACTGCATCAAACTATGCTGCTGCCTTCAAGAATTATGAGGCGGTTGAGGTATTGCGTGGTGCTGGTGCTTCTTTTGATATTAAAGATGAAATATTTTTGCAAACTGCTAATGAGAGATTGATAGAGCAAAGTTATTTTTAATACTATTTCTCGATGTTTGTGCAGAGCATCCTGACCGCAGCTTTCAGCTCCACCCTTTTGTCAATTCTTACGCCGACGGCCAACTCAGCAGCCAGACCTACCCGGACGGCAGCCAGCAAAGCACCACCTACGACAAAGGACGCCTAGCCCAGGTCACGCTGCCCGACCAGAGCCGCATCAGCTACCTGGACTACCAATGGATGCAACCCACCCGCACCCTGAGCCCAAGAGCGGCCAAGACCCAGGCGTTCGACGCCCTGCAAAGACACATCCGCATCGAAGTCAGAAACAACGCCAGCCAGCTACTGGCAAGCAAGAACTACCAATACGACTTGGCAGGCAACATCACGCAGATCGACAGCGACCTGGGAAACACCCAGTACGGCTACGACAAACTGAGCCGCCTCACCCAGGCTAGCCCGGACACCCACCTCAAGAGCCTGGGACTGCCGCAAGAGCAATACAGCTACGACCCGGTGGGCAGCCGCACCAGCAGCGGCCACCAGCCGGGAGTGTGGAGTTACAACGGGGACAACCAGCTCACCCAGTACCCGCGCACCACGCCCTTCAGCGCGGCACCAGCGCAGAACACGCAGGTCACCTACACCCCGCAAGGGCACACGCAGAGTGAGCAAAGCGGGGTCTGGCAAAGAGACTACCGGTACAACGCGGCCGAGCGTCTGATCGAGACGAACCAGAACGGGCAAAGCACCAGCTACCGGTATGACCCGTTTGGGCGAAGGATCAGCAAGAGCATCGGCAGTGCAAGAGCGGGAGCAGGACCATCAACGACCACGTACTACCTGTACAGCGAGACGGGGCTGATGGCAGAAACCGACAGCCAGGGGCAACTGAGCAAAGCGTACGGCTTCGATCCCAAGGCAGCGCAAAGGGTTGTGGAGCACGGATCCGATCTGGCAGGCCGACGTGAGAGCCAACAGCAACAGCTTGACCGACCGAGCCACGATCTACCACTATCTGCACACGGATCACTTGGCAACACCGACCCTGGCGACGGATAAGACGGGCAGCACTACATGGAAGGGGGCGTCAGAGGCGTTTGGGGCGACTACCACAACGATCCAGGCTATCGAGATGAACATCAGGTTCCCGGGGCAGTATTGGGACAGTGAGACCGGAGCGCATTACAACTTCCATCGGGATTACGTGCCAAGCCTCGGCAGATATGTGCAATCTGATCCGATCGGATTGAATGGTGGGGTCAACGAATTTGCCTATGTTGAGGGAAATCCTTTGATGCGTAAAGATGCCTATGGTTTGTTTTCTTCTGGGGCTGATTTTGCTCTGGTGCGTCACTTTTACGGGGGAACAGGCAGCTATATGGACATATCTGAATGGTGCGGCGACTATGTTTCTGATGCTCAAGTTGAAGGGTCCATTGAATCAATAAAAAAAGATATTAAAATTCAAAACAAAAAACTACTCGGCTTTCGAGGTACCCTTCAATATCAAATCAAGAAGAACCGAAATTTGGTTATTAGTCCTTTCTCGATTTATTCTTTTGGCAGCGGAAATGGGCATATGCAAGATGCCGACTGTATCGCTTCAGGGGATGGTTGTTGCGTTGAAAGCAAATGCTCTTTGACTGCGAAAGCTTTCGACAGATTTACAGATCCTGTAGATTTGTGTCAAAGATGGGGAGTTTGCGGTGGTTTTCGCGACTTGGGAGGAGTTGCCTTTAATTTTGGATTATCTTGCTCGTCGAAATATAGTGCTAAGGATTGTAAAAATGGTTGCTGCGGAAATTAAAAATTTTTTTATTTTGTAGTCGGTGTTTTTGTCTCTGTACTTTTGTATCAATTGGTTAGATCAATTTATTATTTCTTGCAAAATGATGCTCCTGAAATGGGGGTGATTTACCCCATTATTTTTTCACCAATTATATCTATTCCATTGGGGGTAACTGGATTCTTCGTTGTTAAGATGGTTTTATCTATGAGGGAGACGGATTTTTCCGCTAAAAAATGGTTTTTGTCTGGTTGTTTTGTTTCTTTTTTATTGCCACTTCTTGATATTTGCATATTTCTAAAGAGAGTTTATTTTTAAGAGGTAGCTGTCGCATCCGGATGATTGGGAACCTCTCAAAACCCAGCCCCTCTTTGACCCAAAACGCCTGAGTCGCCATAGCCATGATCACCCCCCGAAGTTCGACCTGTTCGCCGAGGTCTCGCGCCAGCACAAGAGGGATGAGGCGGGCGATCCGTTGCAGGTGATCGCACGGCACATCGACTTCGCGCAGCTGGCCCGGCTGGTGGATGCAGTCATCGAGCGCGGCGATGGCTGCAAGGGCGGGCGGCCCAGCTACCCCACCGAGGTCATGGTGCGCATCCTGGTACTGAAGCGGCTGTACAACCTCTCGCGCGAGCAGATGCAATACCAGTTTCTGATCGTGCGAGCTATCAGCGTTTTTGCCTGCTGCAGGACGCGATGAACGTGCCGAACCGCAACACAATCTGGCGCTTCGGCGAGCGCCTGGGCGCGGATGGGGCGACGGCGCTGTTCCAGGGGGGGATGCGCAACTGCAGCGCCACGGCTACATCGCCCGGGGCGGACAGGCCATCGATGCCACGCTGGTGCCCGCGCCCCGCCAGCACCTGGGCAGGCAAGAGCGCCAGGCACTGTCCGAAGGCAAAACGCCCGAGTGGAGCGAGGCTCAGCCCGGCAAAAGGATGTGGACGCCACGCACACCAAGAAGCACGGCAAGAGTTACTTCGGCTACAAGCTCAGCGTCAGTGTGGACCTCAAGCACGGCTTCATCCGCCGCCTCGCCACGGGCACGGCCAGTGAGCACGACGGGCACCACTTCGACGAGGTACTGGACCAGCTACCGGTATGACCCGTTCGGGCGAAGGATCAGCAAGAGCATCGGCAGTGCAATAGAGGGAGCGGGCGCAGGACCATGACAAGGCCCAGGACGCCCAAAACCAATGGCATGGTGGAGCGCTTCAATAGACGCATCGCAGACGTGCTCAAGACCCACCACTTCAACAGTCCCGAGGACATGCAGCAGACCTTGCGGCGCTATGTGGCGCTGTACAACCACCAATTGCCACAGTCAGCGCTGGGCAGCAAGACGCCCATGCAGGCCATGAAAGAGTGGTACCAGGAGCGCCCGGATCTGTTTCTCAAGCGGCCACATGATCGTCCGGGATACGACACGTAACGAGTACCTCTTCAGCGAAGGTCGTAAACCGAGTTTGTTTGAGCGTCAACAAATCATGGGAAGGGTGCAGGACCTGTATCCCCATCAGCCTAGTGGAAAAAACCCTTCGGAGGTTAATGATGCAAGAAACCGTCAATGCAGCTTCCCTTACAGGATCTGAAGCGCTCCGAAAGTATGAGGCTGGCCTGCGCGTTGTCTGTCCTGTGTGCGCTGTAGCGCTTCAGCCCATTCCCGCAGGAGTGCAGCCGGGGCATTCCATATCCGGCCTTGTGTGCCCGACAAACCAGCGACATTACCTGCTATATGGTGAAAATGAGGCTTCCATGAAGAACATCCGTGCATTCATGAAGGAGCTTGGAGCAAAGAGGAAGTAGGTCCATTCCGCCACAAGCCAATCGTGTACCGCCTGGATATCCGCAATAAAAAACGACAAAGCCTCCCCACCCTGGCGCGTAGGCCGGGGTTGGCGAGGGCTTCGTCGTTGGGGTTGGGGCGCTGCCTGCTGTTGCTGCCGACCTGCGCCGTCAGTCCTGCACCCCCGCGCGGTTCATCGCCGCCAGCACGGCCCGCATCTCCTGGGAGCCGATCACGTTGGTATTGAAAACCGCATAGGTGGGCGTGCCCGGGCTGCTCCCTTCGCTGCTGGCGGTGGTCATCAGCCGGATGTCGTTCAGGCGCCCCGGCATCAGCAGCACGAAGAGTGCATCGAAGTCTCGCGCGTGGGTCCAGCACCTGGTTCACGAAGCGCTGGCGGGCCTTGGGCAACTGGGCGATCTGCTCGATCTGCTGCTCCCACTTACCCAGGCAAGCCCGGACAACAGCCTCAAGAACGTGAGAGGTTCTGCCCAAACGGACTGGATCGAAGTTTGCGGCCTGTCGGTCGGGCCCGACCGGCTCAGCACCGGCGTACCCAGTCACCCATCACTCCCCATCCGGCACCACCGCCGTTGCCTCAATCTCCACCTTCGCCCGCTCCTCCATCAACCCCGCCACCTGCACACACGCCATCGCCGGAAAATTCTTCCCCAGCACCTCGCGGTACACCGCCCCCAGTTCCTTCAACCGCGCGTTGTACTCCTGGCGGTCCACCACATACCAAGTCAAACGCACCAGATGCTCCGGCCCCGCCCCACCGGCCTGCAGCACCGCCCGCACGTTCAGCAACGTCTGCCGCGTCTGCGCAATGAAGTCATCGCTCTCGAACTGCTGCTGCGCATTCCAGCCGATCTGCCCGCCGGTAAACACCATCGTGCCGCGCGCCGCCACGCCATTGGCATAGCCCTTGGGTGCCACCCAACCTTGCGGTTGCAAAAGTGTGTTGATCATGTTGTTTCTACTATCTTCTAAGACGACGACGACGACGACGAAGACGACGATAAGGGAGACGGAGCAGGCGAAGGCGCGCCCGCAGCCCCCTGGCGCAGCTTGAACCGCTGCAGCTTGCCCGTCTCCGTGCGCGGCAATGCGGTGACGAACTCCACCACCCGCGGGTACTTGAACGGAGCAATCGTGGCCTTCACATGGTCCTGCAAAGTCTTCACCATCGCCGCGTCGCCCGTGTGCCCGGGTTTCAGCACGCAGATGGCCTTGACCACCATGCCGCGCTCTTCGTCGGGCACGCCGATCACGCCGCACTCGGCCACCGCGGGGTGGCGCAGCAGGGCGTCTTCCACCTCGGGGCCGCCCACGTTGTAGCCAGCGGTGATGATCATGTCGTCGTCGCGCGCCTGGTAGAAGAAGTAGCCGTCGGCGTCCTGCGTGAACGCGTCGCCCGGGTAGTTCCAGCCGTCCTTCACATACTTGGCCTGGCGCGGGTCGTCCAGGTACCTGCAGCCCGTGGGGCCGACGACGGCGAGCTTGCCCACGGTGCCCAGCGGCACCTCCTGGCCGTCGTCGTCCACCACCTTGGCGGTGTAGCCGGGCACGACCTTGCCGATGGCGCCGGGGCGCGTGTCGCCGCCCGCCGACGAGACAAAGATGTGGAACATCTCGGTGGCGCCGATGCCGTCCGTCATGTCGATGCCGGTAGCGTTTTTCCACAGCTGGCGCGTGGCGTCGGGCAGGCCCTCGCCCGCGCTCACGCTGATGCGCAGTTGCGGCAGGCCGATCTGTTGGGCGAACGGCGCCATCTGCCGGTAGAAGGTGGGCGCGGTGTAGCAGATGGTGACGCCCGCATCGCGCATCAGCGTGACCATGGTCTCGGGCGTGTAGGGCTGGTCCGGGAAGTACACGCTGGCCCCGGCCCACATGGGGAAGACGAGCAGGCCGCCCAGCCCGAAGGTGAAGGCCAGCGGCGGCGATCCGGCCACGATGTCGTCGGGCGTGGCCTTGAGCACGTGGCGCGGCCAAGCCTCGCAGGCGGCGAGCACGTCGCGGTGGGTGTGCACGGCTGCCTTGGGCGCGCCCGTGGTGCCGGACGTAAAGGCCATGAGCGCGATGTCGTCGGCCGATGTGGGGCAGGGCGGTGTGGTGCCGGGCTTGGCCTGGGCGCGCTGGATCAGGTCGGCTGCCTCGGGCGCGGTGTGGAACGGCACGATGGCAGCCAGCACGGGTTGCTGCGCCTGCGCCGCCTGCAGTTCGGCCAGCAGGCGGCCGTCGCACAGCGCCAGCGTGGGCTGTGCGCGTTCGATGATGCTGGCCAGCTCGCCCGCACGCAGCAGCGGCATGGTGGCCACCGCGATCAGGCCGGCGTACACCGTGCCCAGCCAAGCCAGCGCCATCTCCACCGTGTTGCCGCCGCGCAGCAGCACGCGGTTGCCGGGCACGAGGCCGTGGTCCTGCGTCAATACCTCGGCGATGCGCGCCGCTTCGGTCCAGGCGTCGCGGTAGGTGTACGTGCGGTGCGGGCCGCGCAGCAGGGGGCGGTCGATGTGGCCGGCGCGCTCGGCCTGCTCGAACAGCGCCTGCACCAGGTTGGCCTGCGCGGCGATCTGCTGCTCGGGCAGGTCGTAGTGCAGCGTGGGCCAGGCCTCGGGTGGGGGCAGGCGGTCGTGCACGAAATGGTCGGGCTGGGCGGACGGGGCGGTGCTGCTGCTGCTGCTCGTGCTGGTGCTGCTCATGTCGTGTTACTCCTGCAGGGTGGCCTTGCCGATGATGAGTTGCTGCACTTCGGTGGCACCTTCGTAGATGCGCAGCGAGCGGATGTCGCGGTACAGCGACTCGACCTTGCTGCCCACCTCCACGCCGCGCCCGCCGTGCAGTTGCAGCGCCATGTCGATGACGCGCTGGGCGTTTTCGGTGGCGGTCATTTTTGCCATCGCGGCTTCGGCCGTGACCCGGGCCTGGCCTGTGTCGCGCAGCCAGGCCGCGCGGTAGGTGAGCAGCGCGGCGCTGTCCACCAGCGCGGCCATCTCGCCGATCTTGGCCTGCGTGAGTTGGAAGTCCGCCAGCTTCTGGCCGAACATGCGGCGCTGGCGCGCGTGGTGCACGGCCTCAGCCAGTGCGCGGCGCGCCATGCCCAGCGCGGCGGCGGCGACCGACGCGCGAAAGATGTCGAGCGTGCGCATGGCCAGTTTGAAACCGCCATTTTCTTCGCCCAGCAACGCGTCGCCAGGCACTTTGCAATCGGTGAACTGCAGCGTGGCCAGCGGGTGCGGTGCCATCACGTGGATGTGGTGCGAGGCATCGAGCCCCGGCGTGTCCGCATCGACGATGAAGGCGCTGATGCCGCGCGTGCCGCCCGCCGGGTCGGTCTTGGCGAACACGCAGTAGAAGTCGGCAATGCCGCCGTTGCTGATCCAGGTCTTGGTGCCGGTCAGCGAATAGGAGCCGTTGTGGCCGCTATCGCTGGATGGATGAGCGCAAGTAGCTATCGTTTGCATAGCGCCCACATCGGAGCCTGCCTCGGGCTCGCTCAGCGCGAATGCCGCGATCAGTTCGCCGCGCGCCACGCCCTGCAGGTAGTGCGCCTGCTGCGCGGGGCTGCCGGCCAGCGTGATGGCGCCGCTGCCCAGGCCCTGCATCGCAAAGGCAAAGTCCGCCAGCGGCGAGTGGTAAGCCAGTGTCTCGCGCAGCAGCACCAGCGCGCGCGAGTCGAGTGCGGGCAGCGCGCCGCCGTGTTCGGCAGGCACGCAGTAGCGCAGCCAGCCGCCCGCGCCCAGGCGCTGCACCCAGTCGCGGCAGGCGGCGCGGTCGTCGGTTTCGTCGACCTGCTGCGCGGCGGCCCAGGGCACCAGGCCGTCGGCCAGCGCGCGGTGGGTGTCGTCGAAGAAGGGCAGGGCCAGGTGCGCCGTGGAGGGGGGGCGAGGAGCTGGGGGCGTTGCGACGTGCATCTTCTCAATCCCCTTGGAACACAGGCTTTTGCTTGGCCGCAAACGCCTCGTACGCGCGCCGGAAGTCTTCGGTCTGCATGCAGATGGCCTGCGCCTGCGCCTCGGCCTCGATGGCCTGCTCGATGGTCATGCTCCACTCCTGGCTGAGCATGGTCTTGGTCATGCCGTGGGCAAAGGTGGGGCCGTCGGCCAGCGTGCGCGCCGTGGCCTGCACGTTGGCCAGCAGGTCGGCGCTCTCATACAAATCATTGAAGAAGCCCCAGGCCAGGCCTTCGTGCGCCGTCATCGCGCGGCCGGTGAACAGCAGCTCGCTGGCGCGGCCCTGGCCGATCATGCGGGGCAGCAGGGCGCAGGCGCCCATGTCGGCACCGGCCAGGCCCACGCGGGTGAAGAGGAAGGCGGTCTTGGTCGCCTGGGTGCCGTAGCGCATGTCGCAGGCCAGCGCCATCATCGCGCCCGCACCGGCGCAGATGCCGTCGATGGCGCCTAGCACGGGCTGCGGGCAGGCGCGCATGGCCTTGACGAGGTCGCCCGTCATGCGCGTGAACTCCAGCAGCTCGGGCATGGTCATGGTGGTCAGCGGCCCGATGATCTCGTGCACGTCGCCGCCCGAGCAGAAGTTGCCGCCCGCGCCGGTGACGACGATGGCCTTCACGTCGGTGGCAAACCGCAGCGCGTAGAAGAACTCGCGCAGCTCCGAGTAGCTCTGGAAGGTGAGCGGGTTCTTGCGGTCTGGCCGGTTGAGCGTGACGGTGCCCACACCGCCGTCGAAGCTCCACGCAAAATGCTCGGCCACGTAGCGGGCCTCTGGGTTGAACTGCTCGCGCATGGGGTTGCTGGCCCCGATGAAGTGTTTCATTCGGCTGTCTCCAAAGAGTTGTCTTGGGTGTGTTCCTTCACCTTGCCCAGCAGGCGGTGCAAGGTGGCGATGTCGCGTTCGCCCAACGTGGCAAACGCCTCGACGATCCACTGCTCGTGCTGGCGCGCCATGTCGTTGAACTGCTGGCGGCCTTGCGGCGTCAGGCGCACCAGGTAGGCGCGGCGGTCGCCTTCCACGTCCAGGCGCTCCACCAGGCCCTCGGCCACCAGCTGGTCGGTGATGCCGGTGATGTTGCCGCTCGTCACCATCATGCGGCGCGAGAGCTCTTTCATCTTCATGCCTTCGGGCGCGCGCTCCAGCTGCGCCATCAGGTCAAAGCGCGGCAGCGTGGTGTCGAACTGCGCGCGCAGGTTGCTGCGCACCTGCTTTTCGATGAGCTGGGTGCAGGTGAGCAGGCGCAGCCACAGGCGCAGGGCCTCGGGGTGCTCGCTGGGGGCGGCGCCGTGCAGGCGGGCTTCAAGGTCCATGGCTAGCCTTCTTCCTCGGCCGATGCTCTGTTTTTGATAGCTGATGGCGCTTGTGCAGCCAGCGCTGCGACCTGCTTTTGCTTGGCGATCTCGCGCAGCATCTGGTCGCGGCCGCTGGCGTACTGCACCGGCCAGTCGGTGTGCGCGGCGGCCACGGGGCTCAGCTGCGCAGCGGCGTGCAGCGTCCATGCCGGATCGGCCAGGTGGGGGCGGGCGATGGCGCACAGGTCGGCGCGGCCGGCGGCGATGATGCTGTTGGCGTGGTCGGCCTCGCTGATCGCGCCCACGGCCATGGTGGCAATGCCCACCTCATTGCGGATGCGGTCGGCAAACGGCGTTTGGTACATGCGGCCGTACACCGGCCTGGCGGCGCGCGTGGTCTGGCCGGACGACACGTCGATCAGGTCGGCGCCTGCGGCCTGGAACAGGCGCGCAATCTGCACTGCATCGTCGGGCGTGGTGCCGCCCGGCGCCCAGTCGTGGGCCGAGATGCGCACGCTCAATGGCTTGTCGGCCGGCCACACGGCGCGCACGGCGGCGAACACTTCGAGCGGGTAGCGGCAGCGGTTGTCGATGCTGCTGCCGCCGTATTCATCCGTGCGCTGGTTGGTGATGGGGCTGATGAAGCTGGCCAGCAGGTAGCCGTGCGCGCAGTGCAGCTCCAGCCAGTCGAAGCCGCAGGCCGCGGCGCGCTCTGCGCTGGCGACGAACGCGGCGGTCATCCGGTCCATGTCGGCGCGGGTCATGGCGGCGGGCGCCTGGTTCTGCTCGCCGTAGGCCAGGGCGCTGGCGGCCAGCAGGGGCCAGTTGCCATCGGGCAGCGGCTCGTCCGTGCCTTCCCAGCCTACGCGCGTGGAGCCCTTGGGGCCGCTGTGGCCCAGCTGCAGGCCGATCTTGGCGGTGCTGCTGCCGTGCACAAAGTTCACGATGCGCGTGAACGCGGCCTGCTGCGCATCGTTCCACAGCCCGGTGCAGGCAGGGGTGATGCGGCCCTCGGGCGTGGGGCTGGTCATCTCCACCATCACCAGCGCCGCGCCGCCCAGCGCGCGCGCGCCCAGGTGCACCAGGTGGAAGTCCTGCGGCACGCCATCGACCGCGCTGTAGGTGGCCATGGGCGAGACGACGATGCGGTTCTTGAGCGTGAGGCCCTTCAACGCAAAGGGCGTGAGCATCGGGGGAACGGCTGTCTTGCCACCGGCCAGCCAGGTTTCATAGCCCTCCAGCCACTGCGCGTCGCGCAGCCGCAGGTTTTCGTGGCTGATGCGCTGGCTGCGGGTGAGCAGCGAATACGCGAACTGCTCCACCTCCATGCCGGTGTAGCGGTTCACGTTCTCGAACCATTCGGTGGAGTTGCGCGCGGCGTTCTGGATCTTGAGCACCTCGACGCTGCGGCGCGCCTCGTAGTGGGTGAGGATTTCATCCATGGGCATGCCGTTCGGCAGCCCGGTGGCGAACTCGTTGGCCAGGTCGATCGCGTCTTCGAGCGCGAGCTTGGTGCCGCTGCCGATCGAGAAATGCGCGGTGTGCGCCGCGTCGCCCATCAGCACGATGGGCACCTGCTTGCCGCCGATGGTCTCGCAGTGCACCCAGGTGTTGCAGATCACGCGCGGAAAGCGGATCCAGTTGGCCGAGCCGCGCAGGTGCGTGGCATTGCTGATGAGGGCGTTGCCATCGAGGTACTTGGCAAACAGCTGCTCGCAGAACGCAATCGCCTCGGGCTGCTCCATCTGGTCCAGGCCGTGGGCCTTCCACACCGCTTCGGGCGTCTCGATGATGAAGGTGGAGGTGTCGGCGTCGAACTGGTAGGCGTGCGCCTGGAACCAGCCGTGCTCGGTCTGCTCGAAAGCGAAGGTAAAAGCGTCCAGTTTCTTGTGCGTGCCCAGCCAGACAAAGCGGCACTCGCGCAGGTCGATGTCAGGCTGGTAGGTGGCGGCGTAGCGCGTGCGGATGCGGCTGTTGAGGCCGTCGCTGGCGATCACCAGGTCGGCGTTGTACTGCGCAGCCAGTGCCTGGTCGTCGGCCACATCGGTCTCGAACACCAGCTCCACGCCCACGGCCAGGCACCGGTCCTGCAGGATGTTGAGCAGCCGCTTGCGCCCGATGCCGCAAAAACCGTGGCCGGTGGACCGCACACTGCGGCCCTTGAAAAACACCTCGATGTCGTCCCAGTGGTTGAACGCGTCGCCGATGAGCGCGGCCGTGGGCGCGTCGGCCGCCTGCAGGTTGGCCAGCGTCTGGTCGGACAGCACCACGCCCCAGCCAAAGGTGTCGAACGGCCGGTTGCGCTCGACCACCGTGACCCGGTGGGCAGGGTCTTGCTGCTTCATGAGCAGTGCGAAATAAAGGCCTGCGGGCCCGCCGCCAATGCAGAGGATGTTCATGGGAAAATAGTTTAGGCTTAAACAACATGCTGTCAATGGGGCCTTCCCGGCGACCCATGGCGCGGGCAAGGTCATGGCCCCAGGTGTTGACGCAGTGCAGCAAGCTGCCAAAAATAAATTGCATGAAGCACCTTCTGAACACCCTGGAAGGGCGGCTGGCGGCGCTGCCGGTGCCGATGGCCGTGCAACTGCCCGCCGGGCAGCAACTGGGAGCGCGCGACCCCGCGGTCACGCTGCGCTTTCGCGACCGCCTGGCGCTGGTGGCGCTGGCCACGGGCGAGATCGGCAACGTGGGCGCCGCCATCGTCGAAGGCCGGGTGGCGCTGGAGGGCGGCATGCGCGACCTCATGGCCGCGGCCGCGGGCCTGCTGACGCGCGATCCGGCCCGCGACCAGCACCATGGCTGGTGGCAGCGCGTGCTGGCGCGGGCCCGCTCCATGGCCCTGCACACCCTGGGGCACGATGCGCGGCATGTGCAGTTCCACTACGACCTGTCCGACGACTTCTATGCGCTGTGGCTGGACGAGCGGCGCGTGTACTCGTGCGCCTACTACCGGGACGCCGCCCTGGACCTGGCGTCCGCGCAGGAGGCCAAGCTCGAACACATCTGCCGCAAGCTGCGCCTGGCGCCCGGCGAGCGCTTTCTCGATATCGGCGCGGGCTGGGGTGGCCTGCTGCTGTGGGCGGCCGAGCATTACGGCGTGGACGCCACGGGCATCACGCTGTCGCACCACCAGCATGCGCACGTGCAGCGCCTCATCGCAGAGCGCGGCCTGCAGGGCCGGGTGCGCATGGAGCTGCGCGACTACCGCGAGCTGCCGCCCGGCCAGCCCTTCGACAAGATCGCCTCGGTCGGCATGTTCGAGCACGTGGGCCGCGCGCAGATGGGCCGCTACTTCGACACCGTGCACCGCCTGCTGCGCCCGGGCGGCCTGATGCTGAACCACGGCATCACCGCCGGCGCGGTGGACAACGCGCAACTGGGCGCGGGCATGGGGGATTTCATCGAGCAGTACATCTTTCCGGGCGGCGAGCTCATCCATGTGAGCGCGGTGCTGCACGACATGGCGCGCGCGGGCCTGGAGATGGTGGACACCGAAAACCTGCGCCCGCACTACGCGCGCACGCTGTGGGCATGGTCCGACAGGCTGGAGGCCCGCCTGCCTGCGGCGCGCGACGTGCTGGCCGCACACTGGGGCAGCGAGCAGGGCGATAAAGTCCTGCGTGCGTACCGCCTGTACCTTGCAGGCAGTGCGCTGGGGTTCGAGCGCGGCTGGATGGCCCTGCACCAGATGCTGGCCGTCCGGCCCGACGGCGACATGGCCACGGGGGCGATGCCCGGCGCACAATCGGACTATCCGTTCACCCGCGAGTACATCTACCGCAGCTAAGTCTGCTTCATCCAACCAAGAAAACGGTTCACCTCCATGCTCTACAAATTCAAATCCCGCGCTGCAGCCGACCTGATCATGCTCGAGCCGCAAGGCCGCCAGGTCGTGACCATCATGGGCAAGACGCCGGGTGCCAGCGGCATCGTGACGGTCGCCCAGATCCCTGCCGCCATCGCAGCGCTCGAGTCGGCCGTGGCCGCCGAAGAAGCCCTGCCGGCCTCTGCAGACGCTGACGGCGACGACGAAGCCACCACGCAGGAACGCGCCGAGACCGTGCGCCTGCGCCAGCGGGTGGCACCGCTGATCGACATGCTCAAGCGCAGCGCGGCCGAGGGCGCGGATGTGGTCTGGGGTGCGTGATCAGATGTGATCTGATCTGGACTCGCACTGGGGCGGACGGACGCCCTGGCCGCCTTTGAATCACTGCCGGAACATGCCCGCAGCGATCCGGCAGGCATTCAAATTTGAAAGAGGCGCATAGTTGTGGCGACAGCGCGTGGCGCGATGGCCGCGCCGTCAGCGGCGATCAATCCACCTTCGCTCCCGACGTCTTCACCACTTGCGCCCACTTCTTGTGCTCGTTGTCGATGTGCCTGGCGAAGTCGGCGGGCGTGTTGCCCCCAGGGATCGCGCCCTGCGCCACCAGCCGCTCCTTCATCGTCGGCGTGGCCAGCGACTTGGCGACTTCCTGTTGGATGCGGTTGACGATGTCTGGCGGTGTGCCAGCAGGCGCCAGCAGGCCGAACCACGAGCTGGCTTCGTAACCCTTGAGCGTGGGGCCGCCCGCCTGCTCCACTGTGGGCACATCGGGCAGGGCGCTGGAGCGCTGCGAGCTGGTCACCGCCAGCGCCGTGAGCTTGCCCGCCTTGATCTGCGCCATCGACGACGGCAGGTTGTCGAACATCACATCCGCATTGCCCGCCACCATGTCCAGCAGCGCGGGGCCCGAGCCGCGGTAGGGCAGGTGCAGCATGAAGGTGCCCGTCATGCTCTTGAACAGCTCGCCCGCGAGGTGGATGGACGTGCCGTTGCCGCTCGACGCCATGTTCATCTTGCCCGGGCTGGCCTTGGCCACGCGGATGAAGTCCTGCACGTTGGAGATGCCCTGGGCCTTGGCCTTGTCGGCATTCATCACCATCACGTTGGGCACCGCAGCGACCATGGTGATGGGCACGAAGTCCTTGATCGGGTCGTACGGCAGCTTGGCATACAGCGCGCGGTTGATGCCGTGCGTGCCCACCGTGCCCATCAGCAGCGTGTAGCCGTCGGCGGGCGACTTGGCCACGATCTCGGCCCCCACATTGCCGCCCGCGCCCGCACGGTTGTCCACGATGAACTGCTGTCCGAATGCACGGCTCAGTTCGGGCGCCATGGCGCGGGCCAGGATGTCGGTGGTGCCACCCGGGGCGAACGGTACCACGATGCGCACGGGCTTGGTGGGCCAGCCGCCGCCGGTCGTTGGCGCTGCGGTCTGCGCATGGGCAGCGCCCGGTGCTACCAGCAGCGAGCCCGCCGCGGCGATGGCGAGGGCTCCGAGCGCGCTCAGGGTGAAGGCGAGCGCAACGGCCTTGCGGCGGCTGCGCGCCTGGCTGCGGGCCTGGATCTGTGCGCTGGTGCGCGCGGGTTGGTAGGGGGCTGGTTGCGGCTGAGCCATGGGCGGGCTTTCGTAGTACGGATGGTCTTGCAGCTCGACGGCTGTGACTCTCTTTTTACGTGGGCTCGGACGCCCTGCGCAGATGGGATAACCCGTATCAAGTGCCTACTTTGCTACATTGTTCTGCGGGGTTGTAGCCCGTTACACGCGAGCAAGTCTGTTACGCCCTCTCGTGGCTGAAAAGAATTTTCGACTCCTATGATTCGCGCCGCCAGCACCCGGTAGAGGTGCTGCGAATCAGGAGGGATTTGTCGATGGGTTTTCTGGCATGGCCTTTGGAGAGCAACCGCATCCGGCGTGATGTGACGAACAACACTTTCGGCACGGTGCGGACCAACGCCGATGGGACGAAGCGTGATCACCAAGGGTGGGACTTGGTGGCGACTCCGCTGACGGCTTGTTATGCGATTGCGGATGGAACGATCAAGATGCTCGACTTTGCGGTCCGTGGATACGGCAAATCGATTGGGCTCGAGTTCTCGTTCCAGGGTCGCACTCTGTACGCGGTTTATGCACACTTGAGTTTGGTCAACGTAGCGCCCGAGATCAAAGTGATGCAAGGCGAGGTGATCGGATACACCGGTAACTCCGGGAACGCGAGGGGGATGACGGGCGAGGACCAGCATCTGCACTTTGAGATCCGAACTGATTCCAGAGGCGGGAACGGCTTGGCAGGGCGGGTCGACCCGGCAACCCTGTATGGCCGCGCACCGAGGGGCGTGGCAATCTTGGAATCCCATGGGCAAAAGCGTCTTTTGTCCGGCAGTACCGGTCTGAAAATGAATGCAGCGGACATGAGGAAATGGTGATGAGCAAACGTACTGCTTTGGCGTTGGCATTTTGTGCGGTACTTGCCGCTTGCAACCCGCAAGAGCAGCCCACGCCGACTGCAGTCTCCGACGCCGAGGCGCTGGTTGGAAAAGAGTTTTTGATCTCTGCATCGAGGGGAGGGTTCGTTGAAAGCTCTCCCTGCGAGTTCGTGAGCGGGAGCTCCATATTGGCGAACGGTAAGGATCAGGTTGGCTGGTATGACGGCGTTGCGTTGTGCCGTGGTGAGCCAGTACTATTTCTTTCCAAAACGCGCGACAGTCCGCAGTTGAAAGACGGCGACACCCCCCTCCTCAGCCTACCGCACAAAAAAATCGTCGCGGTGAAAGCTTTGCCCAAGGTGTTCAACTACACCGAAGGGGAAGACGGTGGGAAAGATCCGCTGGAGCTGATCAGTCCCTTTCCAGGACAGTGCCGAACAGACCTGCCAGACGACCCGTATTACTACGTGCTGGTCAGATGGGGCGGGAAAGACTCGGTGTCCGGGCCCCCTGGCATCGTGGCCGTGTGGAGCGTGAATTTGGCGAACCAACGCTACGTATCCCTCGACCCTCGGCGTTTTTCGTGCGAACAGGTGACCATGGATTGAGCAGTGCGCGCGCCGCTTTGACGTGCTGTTTAACGTGCCTTTCTAAGGCTCTGGCAGTCCGTTTGATGTGTAGAACAAGAATCGTGCAGGGTAAGGTTGTGGGTATGGCGAGAAAGCAGGGCGTTGCAGCCGCACTTGTGGGGATGGCGCTGGCTGCCTGCCAGCCTTATGCAGGCGAAGAAGCTCCCGATGCGACCGCGTCGCTTTTGGTAGGCATCGAATACATGGGAGTCCCCCTCAGTGATTCGGTGGCTGAGGGCGTACCTTGCCGGTTCGTCTCCAGTGGTGGCGTCGCAAAGGATGGCGTAGAGCTGTCAGGCTGGGTCGAAGGCCAGGTACTGTGCAACGACCGCATACCGTACATCTTCCTGGCGAAGAAAATCGGTCAATCGAAATTTGCTTTCTCTTTGGGAAACCCACCTGGCCCGTACGCGCTCCGCAAGATCGTGGCCGTACAGAAGTTGCCACCGGTCTCCAATTACAGCGATGGTGACATCGACTCGGATCTTTTCGAACTCGTGGACTCTTGGGCCGGGCAATGCGATCTCGACGGTCAGGGCGGAAACAGCTTTGTGGGCTTGGTGCGCTGGAACGGTTATGAAGCCGTATCGGGGCCACCGTGGATCGGGGCTGTGTGGGGATTCGATGTCGACGCCGGACGTGTGGTGCAGATCAGTCCGGAGCGCTTGCGTTGCGAACCGATGTTGATGGACTGAGCACCAATCTCGGCCTGACATGACTGCCTGAGCGTTTGACTGATCAACTCGCGGGCTACCCCGAAGCACTGGTTGATGAGCGCGCCAGCCGTGAGGCGGGCCCACCCCCGCCAGCCGAGCGTCACCCCCCAGACCGTACAACTATCCAGTCGTTCAACGTCCCGCCAGCGTCCCAAGAAAAAAGCCGCCCTGCCTTTCGGCAGAGCGGCTTTCAGCATGTCCATCATGGGCCTGGCGCATCAGTTCGCGCCTAGCCGCATCGACAGCCATCAGTCCGCGTACGAACCCGCAGCCTTGATGGCCGCACCGAACTTCTCGGTCTCAGCCAGCACAAACTTCTTGTGTTCCGCAGGCTCGACACGCTTGTCGGTCGCAACCACGGCGCCCAGGCCTTCCTGCTTCTTGATGAACTCGGGGTCCTTCAGGGCGACCTTGAGGGCGTCGTTGATCTTGGTCAGCACGGCGGCGGGCGTGCCCTTGGGGGCGTACAGGCCGTGCCAGATGGTCACGTTGAAGTCCTTCACACCCGACTCGGCCAGCGTGGGCAGGTCTTTCAGGGCGGGGGTGGTCAGGCGCTTGCTGGTGGTCACGGCATAGGCCTTGACCTTCTTGCTTTCGATCTGCGACGTGGTGTTGGTGGTCTGGTCGCACAGCAGGTCGATCTGGCCGCCGATCAGGTCGGTGATGGCAGGTGCCGTGCCCTTGTACGGTACGGCGGTCATGTCGACCTGCACGGCGCTCTGGAAGATCAGGCCGCACAGGTGCGATGCCGAGCCCTGGCCTGCATTGCCCAGGTTGATCTTGCCCTTGTTCTGCTGCAGCCAGCCAGCCAGTTCCTTGTAGTTGTTGGCGGGCATCGAGGGGCGGGCGATGAGCGTCATGGGCACGTCGTTGATCACGCCCAGGTATTCGAAGTCGTTGGCGACGTTGAAGGCCAGCTTGCGGTACATGGTGGGCATGGTGGCCATGCTCACGTGGTTGAGCAGCAGGGTGTAGCCGTCCGGTGCGGCGCGGGCCACCTTGGCGGAGCCGATGGTGCTGCCGGCGCCGGCCGAGTTGTCCACCACCACGCTGATGCCGCCCAGGGGCTTGCGGATGGCTTCGGCCAGGTCGCGCGCCACGCGGTCGGTGGGGCCGCCAGCGGCGTAGGGGACCACGATGGTGATCGTCTTGTCCTTGGACGGGAACTCCTGGGCGCTGGCGCCAAAGGCGGTGGCTGCAGCGGCAGCGATCAGTGCGAGTTTCAGCATTTTTTTCATGGTCTCTCCTGTAAATGACGGGCCATGATAGCGAGGGGGGTCTGGCGAGGTATTGCGGATATTACGTAGCACACCCCCTGCAGGGTCTTCAAGCCAAAAAGGCCTGCAGAGCTTGCCAATCAAGCGCCAAGTGCTATTGAATAGTGAGCATGCGTTAGGGTAAATACTGCAGTTCCCGGGGGGGCAGGATGGGAATGGCGGGCGGTGGCGGCCGCCTGAATGGGCGGTTTCTTGCGCTGGCGCAAACCTGCCGTGCCGTGCGGTGGACGCCTGGCACCAGGTTTGGCCGCAGCCGGCGCCCGGGCGCGCCGCGGCCAAGGCGACGGCCTACTTGTAGCTTCTGGCGTCCTCGATCACCTTGCCGTCGTTGGGCAGGGTGCCGGGGGCCACCATCTGCACGTCGCCGCGCAGCTTGGTCACTTCGCGGATGGCGTCGCCCAGTTGGCGCGCCAGGCCTTCGGCGGTCTCGGTGGTCTCGACCTGCAGTACCATCTGGTCGTTGGCCATCTCGCCGCTGACCACCAGGCGTGCGCGCAGCACCTGCGGAAACCGCCGTGCGATGGTCGCGATCTGGCCCGGGTGCACGAACATGCCGCGCACCTTGGTCGTCTGGTCCGCGCGGCCCATCCAGCCCTTGATGCGGGTGTTGGTGCGGCCGGTGGGGCAGGTGCCCGGCAGCACGGCCGAGAGGTCGCCGGTGCCGAAGCGGATCAGCGGGTAGTCGGGGTTGAGCGTGGTCACCACCAGCTCGCCCACCTCGCCCTCGGGCACCGGGTCGCCGGTGCCGGGGCGCACGATCTCGACGATCACGCCTTCGTCCAGCACCAGGCCTTCGCGCGCCGAGGTCTCGTAGGCGATCAGGCCCAGGTCGGCCGTGGCGTAGCACTGGTAGCCCGCGATGCCGCGCTCGGCAAACCAGTCGCGCAGCGACGGCGGGAACGCCTCGCCGGACACCAGCGCCTTGGTCACCGTGGGCAGCGGCACGCCCAGCTCGGCGGCTTTTTCCACGATGATCTTCAGAAAGCTCGGTGTGCCGATGTAGCCCGCGGGCCGCAGCTCGGCCATGGCCTGCACCTGCTGCTCGGTCTGGCCCGTACCGCCCGCAAACACGGTGCAGCCCAGCGCATGGGCGCCGGTCTCCATCATCGAACCCGCGGGCACGAAGTGGTAGCTGAAGCTGTTGTGGATCAGCTCGCCCCGCCGAAACCCCGCCGCGTAGATCGCCCGCGCCATGCGCCAATAGTCGGGCCGCGTGCCCTCGGGCTCGTAGATGGTGCCCGGGCTCGCGAACACCCTCGGCATGCCCGCCCCAAAGCCCAGCGCCGAAAACCCGCCGAACACATTGCTCACGCGCTGCGCCTGCTGGCGCTCCAGCAGCTCGTACTTGCGCGTGACCGGTAGCCGCGCCAGCGCTGCACGGCTGGTCACCCCCGCCGCATCCACGCCGGCCAGGATGCCCGCGAATGCCGCACTGTTTTGCTGCGCATGCCCCACCTGCCGCGGCAACGCCGCCAGCAGCGCCGCCTCGCGCTCGGCAGTGCTCCGGGTTTCCTGGGCGTCAAAAAACGTCGTCATGCCGGGATTCCTCTGCAGTGTTTTGAATGAAATAAGCCGCTACCGCACACCCATCAAGCGCCAGCAGCTATGAAGTCAGGAGTGAAAAACAAAATCACGATTGCGTCACAGCGCTAAAACCTCTGCTGCCCACCACCAGCGCACCCGTGGAACTGGCTTTGCCAGGCCACCGGGTGCGTCCCCCCTCGGGGGGGAAGGCGCCGAAGGCGACACAGGGGGGCTACGCCAACCAGCGCTTGCGCCGCTTGTAGCTCTTGACATCCTTGAAGCTCTTGCGCTCCCCGCCGCCCACGCCCAGGTAGAACTCCTTGACGTCCTCGTTGTTGGCCAGGTCGCTCGCGGCGCCGTCCATCACCACGCGGCCGCTTTCCATGATGTAGCCGTAATCCGAATATTTGAGGGCCATGTTGGTGTTCTGCTCGGCCAGCAGGAAGGTGACCTTCTCCTTGGTGTTCAGGTCCTTCACGATGTTGAACACCTCCTCCACGATCTGCGGCGCCAGGCCCATGGAGGGCTCGTCGAGCAGCACCATGCTGGGGTTGGCCATCAACGCGCGGCCGATGGCGCACATCTGCTGCTCGCCGCCCGACGTGTACGCCGCCTGCGAGGTGCGCCGGGTCTTGAGCCGCGGAAAGTAGTTGTAGACCTTCTCCAGGTTGGCCGCGATCTCGGCCTTGCTGGTGCGGGTGTAGCTGCCCGTCATCAGGTTCTCTTCGATGGTCAGGTGGGCAAAGCAGTGCCGCCCCTCCATCACCTGCACCACGCCGCGCTGCACCAGGTCGGCGGGCGACAAATTCTCGATGCGCTCGCCGCGCAGCTCGATGCTGCCCTTGGTGACCTCGCCGCGCTCCCCCTGCAGCAGGTTGGAGATCGCGCGCAGCGTGGTGGTCTTGCCCGCCCCATTGCCCCCCAGGATCGCCACGATGGAGCCCTGCGGCACCTGCAAGGAGACGCCCTTGAGCACCAGGATCACATGGTTGTAGATGACCTCGATGCCGTTGACGTTGAGAACGATATTGCTGTTGGTGTCCATGGTCTTCTCTTCCTTCGCTGTGCCAATCCAAAGAGCTGCGGTAGTTCGCAACGCTTTGGGTTGGCGGCTGCCACAAAAGCAGCCGCTACGTCATCGGCCCTTGAAACAGTCGCTGCGCCATCGCCAGTGACACCGTGGAACTGGCTTTGCCAGGCCACCGGTGTCGTCCCCCTTCCCGAATCGCGCAGCGATTCGAGAGAAGGGGGAAGGCGCGCCAGCGCCTCAGGGGGATGTACTCAAGACTGGCAGTCCGCAGCATCCCGCCGCGTCATCTTCTTGTCCGCCAGATACTTCTCCGCCCCGGCCTTCACCATGGGCTTCAGGATCTGCTCATCGGCCTGGTACCAGTCGGACGAGAAGTCCCACTTCTTGCCGTCCCAGGTGTGCACGCGCGCCCAGGTGGAGCCCATGTGGTCGGCGCAGCTGGTGGACAGGGGGCGCATCACGCCGCCAAAGCCCATGGCGTCGAGCTTCTTCTGGTCCAGTGCCAGGTTCTCCATGCCCCAGCGCACCTGCTCGCCGGTCATGACCTTGCCCTTGCCGAAGCGCTCCTGCGCGCGGCGCACCGACTCGACCGCCAGCATCTGGATGATCACGCCGCGCGTGTACAGCACCGAGCCCACTTCGTCCTTGGGGCCCGTGCCCTGGCCCTTGTCGTGCACGTGCTTCATGATGTCCTGGATGACCTTGCTCTGCGTGCCGTAGCCGTTCAGCGCCAGCGCGTGGTAGCCCTTGGCGCCTTCGCCCACATCGCGCACGTCCGGCTCGGCGCCGGCCCACCACACGCCATACAGCTTGTCGCGCGGGAAGCCTGTGGCCTGCGCTTCCTTCAGGGCGGTGGAGTTCATCACGCCCCAGCCCCACAGCAGCACGTAGTCGGGGCGGCTCTGGCGCACCTGCAGCCAGGTGGCTTTCTGCTCCACGCCGGGCGCGGTCACGGGCAGCATCTGCAGCTCGAAGCCGTGCATCTTGGCGCGCTCCTGCAGCAGCGGGATGGGCTCCTTGCCGAAGGGGCTGTCGTGGTAGACCAGCGCGATCTTCTTGCCCTTGAGCTTGTCCAGCCCGCCGGCGGACTTGCCGATGTGCTGGATCAGGATGTCGGCGCCGGTCCAGTAGCTGCCCATGAAGGGGAAGTTCCACTTGAACGCCTGGCCGTCCTGCGCCACCGACAGGCCGTAGCCCAGCGTCATCAGCGGGATCTTGTCCACGGGCGCTTTTTCGGTCAGCGCAAAGGTGATGCCGGTGGCCTGCGGGTCGAACAGCGCCACGCCGGGCTTGCCCTTCAGACGCTCGTAGCATTCCACGCCGCGGTCGGTGGCGTAGCCCGTTTCACATTCTTCAAAGGTCAGCTTCACGCCGTTGATCCCGCCGTCGCGGGCGTTGATCATCTTGATGTAGTCCTGCTTGCCGTTGGCCCATGGCACGCCGTTGGGAGCGTAGGGGCCCGTGCGGTAAGACAGCAGCGGGAAGAACTGCTCCTTGGCTTGCGCGAAGGCACTCGTCGCGACGGACGATGCGCCAGCGGCAACCACCGCAGCGGCGATCACGAGTTTCGAAAGCTTCATGGATGTCTCCTTTGAATGAATGTGTTGAAGCACGGGGAAGAAACTGACGGATTCAAGGGCTGCGAGCTTTGCACTGGCATGCACGAGGCCAGCGCCACCGTGGAACTGGCTTTGCCAGGCCACCGGTGGCGTCCCCCTCCCGAAGGAGAGGGGGAAGGCGCGAAGCGACTCAGGGGCTGCATATCAGTCAATGCGGGAAGGGCCACAGCCGGAGTTTTTGCTTGGCGGTCGACCACAGCTTGGCCAGGCCGTGGGGCTCGACGATCAGGAACCAGACGATGAGCGCGCCGAAGATCATCAGCTCGGCATGCGACACGCCCGCCGTGGAGATCGTGATGCCGAAGAGGCCCAGCAGTGCGGGCAGGAACTGGTTGAGCACGATGGGCAGCACCACGATGAAGGCCGCACCGAAGAAGCCGCCCATGATGGAGCCCAGGCCGCCGATGATCACCATGAACAGCAGGCGGAACGACACCTCCACCGAGAAGGCCGCCGGCTCCCACGCACCCAGGTGCACGAAGGCCCACAGCGCGCCGGCC
The DNA here is from genome assembly GCF_964252695.1 of Acidovorax sp. LjRoot117. Lineage (NCBI taxonomy): Bacteria > Pseudomonadati > Pseudomonadota > Betaproteobacteria > Burkholderiales > Comamonadaceae > Acidovorax > Acidovorax sp. LjRoot117. Next base: position 283,416 of record NZ_CAXUPO020000006.1, read on the forward strand.
ATGCCGATGATGAAGGAGCTGACGGCAAACGCGCTGAGCTTGGCATACATCGGGCGGATGCCGATCACCGCGGCGGCCACGTCCATGTCGCGGATCGCCATCCACTCGCGACCGATGGCGCCGCGCACCAGGTTCTTGGCCAGCAGCGCCACCACCACCAGCACCGCCAGGCAGAAGATGTACTTGCTGGTCGCGCTCTCGATGGGCAGGCCGAAGACCTGCAGGCTGTTCACCGACACCGAGCCCGAATCGGAGTTGTTGGTGAACCACTTGATGCGCAGGAACATCCAGTCCGAGAAGAACTGCGCGGCCAGCGTGGCCACCGCCAGGTACAGGCCCTTGACGCGCAGGCTGGGCAGCCCGAACAGGATGCCGAAGAACGTGGCGCACAGGCCGCCCAGGATCAGCGCGGGCACCAGCGGCATGCCGGGGATGCGCACGAAGAAGTTGTACGCGCCGTAGGCCCCCACGGCCATGAAGGCGCCCGAGCCCAGCGAGATCTGCCCGCAGTAGCCCACCAGGATGTTCACCCCCAGGGCCGCCAGCGCCATGATGACGAAGGGGATCAGGATGGCGCGGAAGATGTAGTCGCTGGCCAGCATGGGCACGGCGATGAAGGCCACGGCCAGGATGAGGCCGATGGCGATGCGGTCCTGCGCGATCGGGAAGATCTGCTGGTCGGCGCGGTAGCTGGTCTTGAACTGGCCGTTTTCGCGGTAGAGCATGGTGTGTCTCCTGTTGGTCTTGTTATGTTTCAGACGCGATCGATGATCTTTTGCACGGGGGCGCACCTGCGGTGCCACGCGGCGCCTGCGGCCCCGCTGACTACGCGCGGTGCGCGTTGTGCCTCCTTCGAAAAATTATTGGTCGCGTACTTCATACGCGATCAATAATTTTTTCGCCGAACAAGCCCTGCGGTCTGAACAGCAGGAACACCAGCGCCAGCACATACGCAAACCAGATCTCGATGCCCCCGCCCACGAACGGGCCCAGGTACACCTCGGACAGCTTCTCGCCCACACCGATGATCAGCCCGCCGATGATGGCGCCGGGCACCGAGGTGAGGCCGCCCAGGATCACCACCGGCAGCGCACGCAGCGCCACCGTGGTCAGCGAGAACTGCACGCCGAGCTTGCTTCCCCAGATCATCCCGGCGACCAGCGCCACGACCCCGGCCACGCACCACACGATGACCCAGATGCGGTTCAAGGGAATGCCGATGGACTGGGCGGCCTGGTGGTCGTCGGCCACGGCGCGCAGGGCGCGGCCGGTGGAGGTCTTCTGGAAGAAGACGCTGAGCAGCACCACCAGCGCTGCAGCGATGCCGGCGGCGATGACGTCTTCCTTGTTGACGAGGATGCCGCCCTGGAACAGGGACTCGAGCATGAAGATCGGTTCCTTGGGCATGCCGATGTCGATCTTGTAGATGTCGCTGCCGAACATCGTCTGGCCCAGGCCTTCGAGGAAGTAGGTGATGCCCAGCGTGGCCATGAGCAGCGTGGCGCCCTCCTGGTTCACCAGGTGGCGCAGCACCAGCTTCTCGATCAGCCAGGCCACCACGAACATGATGGCGCCCGCGATGATGAAGGCCGCCACCGTGGCGACGATGGGGTTCGCGATGCCCGTCCACTTGGGGATCCATTCGGCAAAGCGCGCCATCGCCAGGGCCGCGAACAGCACCATCGCGCCCTGCGCGAAGTTGAAGACGCCCGAGGCCTTGTAGATCAGCACGAAGCCCAGGGCCACCAGCGAATACAGCATGCCAGCCATGAGGCCGCCGATCAGTGTTTCGAGAAAGAATGCCATTGTTTTTTCTCCCGCCCTTCAGTGGCTGGTGCCCAGGTAGGCGCTGATCACGTCTTCGTTGTTGCGCACCTCGTCGGGGGTGCCGTCGCCGATCTTCTTGCCGTAGTCGAGCACCACCACGCGGTCACTGATATCCATCACCACGCCCATGTCGTGCTCGATGAGCACGATGGTGGTGCCGAACTCGTCGTTCACGTCCAGGATGAAGCGGCACATGTCCTGCTTTTCTTCCACGTTCATGCCGGCCATGGGCTCGTCGAGCAGCAGCACCTGCGGCTCCATCGCGAGAGCCCGGCCCAGGTCCACGCGCTTTTGCAGGCCGTAGGGCAGCTGGCCCACGGGGGTCTTGCGAAAGGCCTGGATTTCCAGGAAGTCGATGATGTGCTCGACCTTCTCGCGGTGCGCGATCTCCTCGCGCTCGGCAGGGCCCCAGCGCAGCGCCTGCAGCAGCAGGTTGCTTTTGATCTTCAGGTTGCGGCCGGTCATGATGTTGTCGATCACGCTCATGCCCTTGAACAGCGCCAGGTTCTGGAAGGTGCGGGCCACGCCCATCTCGGCCACCTGGCGCGAGTTCATGTGCGAGAAGGTCTTGCCGCGGAAGGTGATGGAGCCGTCCTGCGGCGTGTACACGCCGTTGATGCAGTTGAGCATGGAGCTCTTGCCCGCGCCGTTGGGCCCGATGATGGCGCGGATCTCGTGCTCCCTGACGTTGAACGAGATGTCGGTGAGCGCCTTCACGCCGCCGAACCGCAGGCTGATGTTCTTGACGTCGAGGATGACGTCGCCGATCTTCTTGGTGGTCATGGCGTGGGGCTTCTCGGGCGGGTAGAGCGCGGGCTTCATGCGGCGGTCTTCACGGGGGTGAACGTCTTGGTGTCGGACAGCTTGAGCGTGGCGCTCACGCTGCCGGTGCGGCCGTCCTCGAACTTGACCTGGGTCTCGATGAACTGCTCGGTGCGGCCTGCGTACAGGGCCTCGACCAGCACGCCGTACTTGTCGGCGATGAAGCCGCGGCGGACCTTGTTGGTGCGGGTGAGCTCGCCGTCGTCGGCATCGAGCTCCTTGTGCAGCACCAGGAAGCGGCTGACCTGGCTGCCGGCCAGCATGGCGTCGGTGGCCAGGTCCGCGTTGACCTTTTCCACGCACTCGCGGATCAGCTCGTACACCTCGGGCTTTTGCGCCAGGTCGGTGTAGCCCGCGTAGGGCAGGTTGCGGCGCTCGGCCCAGTTGCCCACGGCGTCGAAGTCGATGTTGACCATCACGCACACCTTCTCGCGGCCGTCGCCCAGGGCGACCACTTCCTTGATGTGCGGGAAGAACTTGAGCTTGTTCTCCACATACTTGGGCGCGAACATGGCGCCGTCGTTGGCGCCGCCCCTGATGCGGCCCACGTCTTTCACGCGGTCGATGATCTTCAGGTGTCCGTGCGCGTCGAGGAAGCCCGCATCGCTGGTGTGGTACCAGCCGTCGGCCGTCAGCACCTCGGCCGTGGCCGTGGGGTTCTTGTAGTACTCCTTGAGCAGGCCGGCGGACTTGACGAGGATCTCGCCGTTGTCGGCCACCTTGATCTCCACGCCGCGGATCGGCACGCCCACCGTGTCGGCGCGGGCCTGGTTGTCGGGCTGCAGGCAGACGAACACGGCGGTCTCGGTGGAGCCGTACAGCTGCTTCAAGTTGATGCCGATGGAGCGGTAGAAGGTGAACAGGTCCGGCCCGATGGCCTCGCCCGCGGTGTAGGCCACGCGCACGCGGCTGAACCCCAGGTTGTTGCGCAGCGGGCCGTACACCAGCACATTGCCCAGCGTGTACTTGATGCGGTCGAGCAGGCCCACGGGCTCGCCGTCCATCAGGGCCGGGCCCACGCGCTTTGCCACGGCCATGCAGGCCTCGAACATCTTGCGCTTGATGGTGCCCGCGTCTTCCATGCGGATCATCACGCTGGTCAGCAGGCCTTCAAAAATGCGCGGCGGCGCGAAGTAGTAGGTGGGGCCCACTTCCTTGAGGTCGATGGTCACGGTGCTGGCCGACTCGGGGCAGTTGACCACGTAGCCGCAGGCCAGCCACTGCGCGTAGCTGAAGATGTTCTGCCCGATCCAGGCCGGGGGCAGGTAGGCCAGCACTTCTTCGCTGCTGGTGAGCCTGTCGAACTCGGCACCGGCGGAGGCGCGGTCGAGCAGCGTGCTGTGCGTGTGGACCACGCCCTTGGGGTTGCCCGTGGTGCCCGAGGTGAAGAACATCGCGGCCACATCGTCGGGGCTGGCCTGGGCCACCTGGGCGCGGAACCACCCGGGGTGCCGGGCCACGTAGGCCTGGCCGGCGGCGATCAGTGCGTCCAGGGAGTCGAGGCCCTGCTCGGCATAGTTGCGCAGGCCGCGCGGGTCGTCGAAGTAGATGCGCTCGATCTGCGGGCACTGCTCGCGGATCTCCAGCATCTTGTCGACCTGCTCCTGGTCTTCCACCAGGCAAAAGCGCACCTCGGCGTTGTTGAGCGGGAAGATGCATTCCGCCGCCACCGCATCCTGGTACAGCGGCACGGGGATGGCGCCCAGCGACTGCGCGGCGAGCATGGTGGCGTACAGGCGCGGGCGGTTGGCGCCGATCACCACCATGTGCTCGTGGCGCGCAAGGCCCGCCTGGTGCAGGCCGGCGGCGACGTGCTCCACCAGCTGCGCCAGGTCGGCCCAGGTGTGGGTCTGCCAGATGCCGTACTCTTTTTCACGCAGGGCAGGCGCCGTCGGGCGTTCGGCGGCGTGCCGGAGCAGTAGTTGCGGGAACGTGGTCTTCATTCCGGTCCTCGGTGTGACAAGGGGCGCCCAGGCTGGCCTGCGGCGGGTCGATCCGGCGACAGCCGGGATCGCTCGCCGCCAGGGGGCAGCAGGCAGGCAGCGCGTTGGAATGAATGCTAGAACCCACTTTGACGTCATCTTGTCTTGCCGACGACAATTTACGGGAAACTCCTCGGTGGGTGAAACCCTCCCCACGGACACGGCGCGCCCCGGGTGCGGGCCGCCGCCTTCCGCTGCGGGCCGAAGGGTCACCACCCGGGCCGCCAGAGGGCGCGTCACGGGCCAGGGGTATCCTCAGGGGTATGTACGCCCCGTTTTTCGGTCTTCAGCATCCGCCGTTTTCCATCGCCCCCGACCCGCGCTATTTGTTCATGAGCGAGCGCCACCGCGAGGCGCTGGCCCACCTGCTGTACGGGCTCGATGCAGGCGGGGGCTTCGTGCTGCTGACGGGCGAGGTCGGCGCGGGCAAGACCACGGTGTGCCGCTGCTTTCTGGAGCAGATCCCGCAGCACTGCAACGTGGCCTACATCTTCAACCCCAAGCTCACGGTGCAGGAGCTGCTGCACTCCATCTGCGACGAGTTCGGCGTGCCGCACAAGCCCACCGTGCCGGGCGGCGTGGAGACGGTCAAGGACTACATCGACCCGCTGAACGCATCGCTGCTGGCCGCCCACGGCGCCGGGCGCAACACGGTGCTCATCATCGACGAGGCGCAGAACCTCTCGGCCGATGTGCTGGAGCAACTGCGCCTGCTCACCAACCTCGAGACCAGCGAGCGCAAGCTGCTGCAGATCATCCTGATCGGCCAGCCCGAGCTGCGCGCCATGGTGGCGCAACCGGCGATGGAGCAGCTCGCGCAGCGCGTGATCGCACGCTTTCACCTGGGGGCGCTCACGCCGCAGGAGACGCACCAGTACATCGCCCACCGCCTGGCGGTGGCGGGGCTCAACGGCCCGCTGCCGTTCGACCGGCGCGCCATCCAGCGCGTGCACAAGCTCTCGCACGGCATCCCGCGGCGCATCAACCTGCTGTGCGACCGGGCGCTGCTGGGCGCCTACGCGGCGGGTGCGCGCCAGGTCACCAAGACCATCGTGAACCGGGCCGCGCGCGAGGTGTTCGATGCGCCCGCGTCAGGCCGGGCCTGGCAGGGAGCGCGCGCCCTGCCGCGCTGGGCGTCCGCAGGCATCGGCGCGGTGGCGGGCGCGGCGGCCGTGGCGGCCGCAGGCTGGGCGCTGGGCGTGTGGCCGGTGTCACCTGCGGGCACGGCGGGGGCCGGGGCCGCCGCCGCACCCACGGCGCGCGGCGCGGCATCGGCCGCATCGGCATCGCCCACCACGCGGCCTGCAGCAGCGTCTGCATCGGCAGCCACCACGGCCACCAACACAGCGGCAGCATCGCCTGCACGTTCCGCAGCCGGCGCCGGCGCGGCGGCCGTGCCTGCGTCGGCCCTGGAGCAGTTCGTGCAGGCCCAGCCCGCCAGCGATGCGGGCGCCTGGCAGGCGCTGGCGTCGGCGTGGGGCGTGACCCTGCCCGCCGGCGCAGACGCCTGCGCCACCCTGCCGCGCGACGGCCTGCGCTGCTACCGCAACCGCCGCGCGGGCCTGAACCTGGTGCGCCAGATCGACCGGCCCGTGCTGCTGGCGCTGTATGCGTCCGAAGACGCGGAGGCACCGGTCTCGGTGGTGCTGCGCGGCCTCGACAACGACACCGCCACGCTGGAGGGCGCGGGCCGCACCCTGCAGGTGCCGGTGGCCGAACTCGCCCAGGCCTGGCGCGGCGACATCGCCACGCTGTGGCGCACCCCCGAGGGCATGCCCGAGCGGGGCGACATCGCGGAGTCGACAGCGGGGGCCGCATGGCTCGACCAGCGGCTGGCCAGCAAGGCCGCGGGCGGCACGGGTGCCGCGCCCGCCAAGGCCATGACGCCCGCGCTGCGCCAGTCGCGCATCCACCGCTTCCAGCTGGCCCAGGGCGTGACGCCCGATGGACGCGCTGGCCCCCTGACCCTCATGCTGCTCAACCGCGCCACCGGCGTGAACGAACCGCGCCTGCGCAACGGAAACTGATATGTCGTACATCCTTGATGCGCTGCGGCGCGCAGACGCCGAACGGGGCCGGGGCGCTGTGCCCGGCCTGCACACGCACGCAGCGCCCACGGCCGGGCTGTCGCCCGCGGCGGGGCGCAGCGGCGCCTCCGGCCTGTGGATCGGCGTGGCCTGTGCCGCCGCCGTGGCGGTGCTGGCCGTGGCCGGAACCTGGTGGGTGATGCAGCCGCGGCCATCGGCACCGGCCGCAGCCGCCGTGGCGGTCGCCACCACGCCGCCCGTGCCCGCGGCCACGTCCACCACCGCGCCTGCTGCACAGGCACCCCTGGTGGCCGCAGCGCCAGCGCCCATCGCTCCCCCCGCAGCGGCCCCCGCGCCACCGCCCGTGGTGGCGGCAGCA
>NZ_CAXUPO020000007.1:0-250593 GCF_964252695.1 Acidovorax sp. LjRoot117
AATGGCCATGGCGGTGCGCAGGGTTTCCTGGCACTGGGCCACGCCGCAGGACACAGCGATGACTTCGGTCACCAAGCCCTTTTCTTTCAGGCGCACGGCCTCTTCGACGGCGATCTCGTCAAAGGGGTTCATGCTCATCTTCACGTTGGCGATGTCCACACCGCGCAAGTCCGATTTGACGCGGACCTTCACGTTGTAGTCCACCACGCGCTTGACGGGGACGAGAATTTTCACGTGTCTACCTTTCATGCTGTCGCTGCTGTGACCCGGCCTGGAACCGGCCGGTCGGAATGGATGTGCCAGAGCACGACCACCATCGTGCTCTGGCACGAGCGCCTCCTCTCGCCAGGAGGCGCTTCAAGCCTTGGAGCCAGTGCCCTCAGAAGCTGTGCCGGACGCCGAAGGACAGGGCCTTCGCGTTGGCGCCCATGGCGGCGGGGGCTACGGCGACGGTGCTTCCCACCAGCACCGTGTTGCTGGTGCTGTTGTTCTTGACCAGGCCACCAGACACGTAGAGCGCCGTGCGCTTGGACAGGAAGTACTCGTAGGTCGCGCCATAGATCGTGGCTTGCCCATCCGCGATGCCAGGCATTCTTTCGGTCTTGTTCCTGATGACTTGCAGGAGGATCTGGCTTTGGGTGAGGGGAATGGTCGCGCCGACCCAGGCAGACTCGCTCTTGAGGAGGCTCGTGGCCGCCAGCACCTTGTTTTTCTCGGATGGGTTGAAGGCGTAGTACCCCGTGGCCAGCCGCACGGGCCCGAAGTTGTAGGAGCCGGCCGCGGTCCACTCGGACTGCCAGGCCGCGGCGGCTCCCGTGGGGATGTCCTTCGCATACTGGCGGAAACGCGCGTAGCCTGCGGTACCGAGCCAGGGGCCGTCGGCGTAGGTCAGGCTTCCTCCGTGGAAATTGCCGGCGTCGCTGGAGGCCGCCTCGCCCGGGGCCACCATGAAGCGGGCAGTCACGGGGCCGCCTTTCCACGATCCGAAGATCGAGTTGTTGATGCGGGCCGTGGATTGGTGGCCAGGGTCGCCTGCCACGGAGGCCGGGCTCTGCAGGCTGCCAATGCCCGTCTGCTGCAGGTTGCCCCAGTAGTTGCCCACACCGGGGTCCACGGCCAGCAGCGACAGCGCCACGGGCGAGAGCTGCCTGCCGGCACGGACTTCCCAGTTGGTGCCGCTCAACCCCACCCAGGAGGCCCGGCCGAAGGCGGCACCGCCCTGCTGCAGGACGCCGGTGCTGCCGTCAAAACCCTGTTCGAGCACGAAGTTGGCCTTGAGCCCGCCGCCCAGGTCTTCCGTGCCGCGAAAGCCCAGGCGAGAGGCCCAGCCCGCCCCGGAGTCGAGCCGCATGGTGCTGCCGGCACCGTTGTCCACCCAGGTCAGTGACGCATCGAGCACGCCATAGATGGTCACCGAGGATTGCGCATAGGCCAACGGGGAGCCCAGCAGGGCCAGCACCGCAGTGGATGAGATGAGTTTGTTCACGTTGTCTCCGTTCAATGTTTGTCATGCACGGCGGACGGGCACGCCGACCGCCGGTTCGAAATGTAGCGTAACTTACCGGTCGGCAGGTAATTTAATTGAACGATGTTTGGCGTGATTGCGACAGCCGTAACGGCTCAGGACGCAGGTTGCAAAGACAGATCGATGCAGTAGGTGCGCGCCGCGGTGCCGCTGAAAAGCTGCGTTCGCTCCGAGGGGCTGCAGGCCTTCGTGGCGTGCTTGAACGCATTCCAGAGCACCGGGTAGCTGCAGCCCACCTTGTCGACCGGAAAGTTGCTCTCGAACATGCACCGGTCTGCGCCGAATGCCTCGATGCACACCTCGAAATACGGAGACCAGGCGTTCGCGATCACTTCCGAGCGTGCGGGCCGGTCGGCCAGGTCCAGGCCGAAGCCCATGCGGTGCATGGCCAGTCCCCCCAGCTTGAGCCGCAGGTTCGGCCGCTGGGCCAGTGCGCGGATGTGCCCGCGCCATGCGTCGAACACTTGCGCGCGCTGGCCGGCATAGGGGCCGATGCCCAGGGGCCCTCCGCAGTGGTTGAGCACCATGGGCGTGTCCGGGCACTGGTCGGCGAGGAAGGCCACTTCCGGCAGTTGCGTGTGGTAGACCCAGAGGTCGAGCGACAAGCCCATGGCGCCAAGGCGCCGGGTGGCTTGCCGGGCTGTGTCATCGCGAAGGATGCCCTCGCGGCCCTGCGTGGCTGGATGGACAGCCGGGTCGCTGTGCCAGGTGGGGCGCGCGCGGATGCCCCTGAAGCGCCCCTGTCCTGCTTCGATGTGCCTCTCCAGCACGGGTTCGATGCCGTCACCCAGCGCCAGGTCGGCCCACCCGACGATGGCGGCGCACACCTGGGTGCGCGGTCCCGTCTGTGCGAAGGCCAGCGCCTGTGCGGCTGCGAAGGCGGTTTCCCCCACCGGCCTGAGTGCCTCCGGGCCATCGGCCAGATAGTGCGAATGGCAGTCCACGAACACGGTGGCGCGTATGTCGTGCCCGGTGCGAAGGTCCTGGCCCAGGTCGCCCTGCAGATAGCTTGCGCCGGGCAGCACCCACAGGTGGTGGTGGGCATCCACGATGGGCAGGTCCGGCTCGATGGCTTCTTCGTGGTGCAGGGCCAGCCAATCGGCCCGGGGCAGGGCGATGCTGGCATGCGCAGCTACGCTAGGCTGAACGGCGGGGGTGGAGGCGGGAGCGGGGGCGTTGTGGCCCGGGGTGTGGTCAGAGGAGGGCATGCGTGACTCCCCCGTCCACCAGCATGGATTCCCCCGTCATGAAGCTGCTCTCGTCCGAAGCGAGGAAGCAGGCTGCCGCCGCGATGTCGTCCACGTGCCCCAGGCGCCCCAGCGGAGTGCGCGCGATGCGCCGCGCCGCCACGGACTCATCCATGTTGATGCGCACGCCTTCGGTGGGCACCGTGCCGGGTGCGATGGCGTTCACGCGGATCTTGCGAGCACCCAGTTCGACGGCTGCGGAGCGCGTGAGGCCCAGGGCCGCAGCCTTCACTCCGCAGTAGACCAGCGCGCCGGGAATGCCCAGAAAGCCCGCGGCCGAGGCGATGTTGATGATGGAGCCGCCGCCGCTGCGGCCCATGGCAGGTGCTGCCGCCTGGATGCCCCAGACGATGGAGTGAAAGCCGGTGGCTGTCATGCGATCGAGCATCTCGGGCGTGATGTCCTGGGTCGGGCCATAGCGCACCCAGATCGCGTTGTTCACCAGGATGTCGAACCGGCCATGCTGCGTCTCCAGCGCGTCCACGGCCTGCGTGAACGTCTCGCGCAATGCGACATTGCCGCCGAAGCCCTGGGCCCGGCCTCCCCCTTGCCGGATCTCTTCGGCAGCCTTTTGTGCCAGGTCCTCGCGGATGTCGAGCACCCCGACGGTGGCCCCTTGGTCGGCAAAGGCCTGGGCGATCGCCCGTCCTATGCCCTGTGCGCCGCCGGTGACCAGTGCCACCCTGTTGTCAAGCCTTTGGTTCATGCATGTCTCCTGAAAAATTACTTGTCGACCGGTAATCCAGCAAGGCAAAAAAAGGGCCCCCCAGGTACCCGTCAGGCCCGGGGCGTTGCCTTCTTGCGTGCGGTGCTGGAGGGCGTCTTTTCGGCCGGTGGTGGCGCGTCCGTGGGCGACGCAGCGGCGCTGGATGCGGCAGGCTCGCGCACCGTCATGCCCAGCAGGGCCATGTCGACGTACTGGCCCATGACATCCTTCACGCTCAGCTTTCCCTTGGGGGAGTGCCAGCGCGTGACGTAGTTCAGCCCGGACAGCAGAAAACGGGTGGTCATGGCGGCATCTGCGTCGCGGAATTCGCCCGAATCGATCCCCTCCTGGACGCAGCGGCGCAGCAGCTTCTCGTAGGTGTCTCTCAAGTGCAGCGCCACGCCCCTCTGCTCGGTGTGGCCTGCTTCGCGAAAAGCGTTGGCGCCGGCCAGCCAATGGTCGCGATGTTCGTCGAGAAAGTGCGCCGATGAGCGCATGAACGCGCGAACCCGCTCGGTCGGGGTGTTGGCGCGCGCCACGTCGGCGCCGACCATCTGGACCAGGGCATCGAGCGACTGGATCACCACCCGCTCATAGAGATCGTCCTTGTTCGGGAAGTGGTAGTACAGCGCGGCTTTGGTGATCTTGGCCTCTTCGGCAATGTCCCGCAGCGAGGTGGCGTGAAAGCCTCTGTGCGCGAACAGCCGGCGAGCGATGTCCAGCAGTTGGTCTTCGCGGTTGCCGCTGGCCAGGGAGGGGTCGGTGGGGGCTTTTTTCGTGCCAGCGCGGGGAGCCATAGCGGGTGCTTTCTTGGTGGGGAAATCGTGGAGATTAACCCGCATTGGCCTGAGGGCATCGGCTGGATCGGGTTATCCACGAGACACAGACCTTGTGGGCCTGAAGGATTTCGAAGTATTATTAACCAGTCGGCAGGTAAATTTTGCCGAGAAGGCGAGAACTTTCATATGGGCAGTGGGCCAAACTGCAATCCATAACTTACCGAACGGCAGGTAAATTTCATGAGACTTGATCAAAACGAAGCGGACCGCGCATTCCGGCACGAGGTGCGGCGCTTTTGCGAGCAGAACGTACCCGATGCCTTGCGCGAACGCGTGCGCTCAGGCATGCGGGCCACGCCCGACGGCTTTCGCCAATGGCAGAACATCCTGTTCCGCCAGGGATGGGGGGCACCCACTTGGCCGCGCGAGCACGGCGGTACCGGCTGGTCGCCGGTGCAGATCCACATCTTCGAGCAGGAGACTGCGGCTGCGGACGCGCCGCCGCAATTCCACCAGGGCCTGGAGCTCATCGGTCCCATCATCTTCACCTATGGCACGGCTGAGCAGAAGGCACGGTACCTGCCGCGCATCCTGTCGGGCGAAGACTGGTGGTGCCAGGGCTATTCGGAGCCCCAGGCCGGGTCCGACCTGGCCGGCCTGCGCACCCGCGCCGTGCGCGACGGCGACCACTATGTGGTCACCGGCCAGAAGCTGTGGACGAGCTATGCCCATGCGGCCAACCGCATGTTCTGCCTGGTGCGCACCAGCGATGAGACGCGCAAGCAGGACGGCATCTCGCTGCTGCTGATGGACATGGACGCGCCCGGCATCACCGTGCGCCCGTTCCACACGCTCGACGAGCAGTCCCACGTCACGGAAGTGTTTTTGGATGCCGTGCGGGTGCCGGCCAGCCAGCTGCTGGGCGAGGAAGGCCGCGGCTGGAGCTATGGCAAGGTGCTCCTGGACCGCGAGCGCGCCTTGACGGCAACGTTGGGCGTGCGGCTGGCAAGGCAGCTCGAACAGGTGAAGGAGCTGGCACGCAAGACGCCAGACGCAGGGTCCAGCCTTTACCAGAACCCTGGCTTTCGCTCCAAGCTGGCGCAACTGGAGATCGAGGTGCAGGCGATCGAGCAGATGGGCCTGCGCATGCTGGCCGACAACGTGGCGGGTGTGGACACCGGGCCGCGCGGCTCCATGCTCAAGCTGCGCTGGTCAGAGCTGCTGCAGCGTGCCACGGAGCTATGGGTGGAGACCCTGGGCTACGACGGCACGCGCTTTGCGTCCGCAGGGGGCGCGCCGGGTACCGTCCCCATGGAGCAGTCGGGCCCGATGACGGCCTACCTCCACAGCCGCGTCACCAGCATCTATGGTGGTTCCAACGAAATCCAGCGCAACATCATCGCGCGCCGTGCACTCGGCCTTTAAGACATGCACAACCATTACACACCCGAACAGAAGATGCTGGCGGACGGCGTGGAGCGCTTCGTGCGTGAGCACGGACGTTTCGAGCAGTGGCGCAAGCTCACGGCAGCCGGGGCTGCCTACGACGAAGACAACTGGCGCCGCATGGCGGACATGGGATGGCTGGCATTGGCCATCCCGGAGAAGCACGGGGGCTTCGGTGCCTCGGCGGCCGACACCATGATCGTGGCCGAGGGCATCGGGCGGGGCCTGTTGCGCGAGCCTTTCGTCAGCACCAGTGTGATGGCGGCGCGCCTGCTCGCCAGGGCGGGTACCGCCGAGCAGTGCAAGCTGTTCGAGGGCATGGCGGATGGCAGCGTCCGCATCGCCGTCGCACTGGGCGAAGCCGCTGGGCGCTTTCACCTGAACAGCGTGCGCACGCGTGCCATCCCCTCGGGGGCGGGCTTTCGGCTGAGCGGCGAGAAGTCCTGGGTGCCCGATGCCAGCACGGCGCACTGGCTCATCGTGCCTGCCCGCACCCGCGGCTCGGAAGGGGATGCGTCGAGCATCTCCCTGTTCCTGGTTGCGGCAGATTCGCCCGGGCTGCGGCGCACCGACTTTCGCAGTCCCGATCACCAGCACATCAGCCAGCTGCAGATGGATGGGCTGGACCTTCCCGAATCGGCGCTGCTGGGGCCCCTGCATGAAGGCCTGGCGCTGCTGGAATATGCGGTGGACCATGCGATCGCAGCACGCCTGGCCGAGGCCTGCGGCGCGATGGATGCGGTCAGCGAAATGACGCTCGACTACCTCAAGGTGCGCAAGCAGTTCGGCACGACCATCGGCAGCTTCCAGGCGCTGCAGCACCGCATGGTCGACATGAGCATTGCCTGCGAAGAGTCCCGCTCGATGCTGCAGCTGGCGCTGGACGGCCTGGACGCCCCGCCTGCCCAGCGCAGGAGGTCCATCGCCGCTGCCAAGGCGCGAATCGGCCAGTGCGGCCTGTACGTGGGCTACCAGGCGGTGCAATTGCACGGCGGCGTGGGAACCAGCGACGAACTGGCCGTGAGCCACTACCTCAAGCGCCTGGCCATGATCGACACCGCCTACGGCAACGCCGACTTCCAGCGCGATCGCTTCATCGCGTTGTCGGACGCGGTGCCCGCCGCAGTATCGCAAGACGCTGCTTCCACCGTAGAACAGGAGCAGATGGCATGAGCGAACCGGCCGCATCCCGCTGGAACCTGGCCGACATCTTCGATGGTGTGGCTGCGCGTGTTCCCGCAGACCGACCCGCCATCGTGCAGGTAGACAAGGTGGTGAGCTGGGGCGAGCTCGATGCACGCAGCAACCGCGTGGCACGGGCCCTGCTTGCCGCCGGGCATGGCGCTGGCGAACGCGTGGGGTTCCTGTCGAGGAACCATCCCGGCTACATCGAGGGCTTTGTGGCCTGCCTCAAGTCGCGCCTGATCCATGTGAACCTCAACTACCGGTACACGGTGGATGAAGTCGCAGGCGTTCTGGAAGACGCGGGTGCCACGGCCTTGCTCTACCAGCAAGAGTTCGCCCCGCTGGTGGCCGAGCTGGCCACGCGCTTGCCGGCACTGCGCTCACGCATCTGCCTCGACGGAGAAAGCCTGGGCCATGAAGCCACGGCCAGCTTCCAGGCCTGGGCGGCGCAAGGCGACACCAGCCCGCTGGACATCGCGCGGGACGAGCGGGACCCGCTGCTGCTTTACACCGGCGGTACCACGGGCCGGCCCAAAGGCGTGATCTGGCCGGGCAACCACTACCGGGCATGCCAGCTGGAATCGCCCCTGGTGCAGCGGCGCCCTGCCAGCCTGCCCGAGCACCTGGACATGGTCGAAGCCAACGCGGCGCCCGGCCGTGTGCTGCCCGCATGCCCGCTGATGCACGGCGCAGGCATCAGCAGCACGCTGGCCGAGCTGCTCAATGGCGGCACGGCCTTGCTGCTCGCGCACCGCAGCTTCGATCCGCACGAGCTGTGGCAACTGGCGGAGCGTGGTCGCGCGACCCGTGTGCTGATCGTCGGCGATGTGTTCGCGCGCCCCATGCTGGCGGCGCTGGACGAGAAGCCCGGCCGCTACGACCTCTCTGCGCTCAAGGTCATCAGCTCCGCGGGCCTGATGTGGAGCGAGGAAATCAAGGCAGGCTTGCTGCGCCACCTTCCTTCGGTGGTGCTGGCCGACATCTACGGCGCGTCCGAGGCCGCGGGCCTGGGCTACGCCATCACCACGCGGGACAAGGCCACGCCCACGGGCCGGTTCGAGCCGGGTCCGCACACCGTCATGGTGGGCGACGACGGGCGCATCGTGCCGGCAGGCCAGGAGGGCGAAGGCTGGCTCGCCCGGGGTGAACCATTGCCCGAAGGCTACTTCGGGGACCCGCGCAAGACCGCGGAAGTGTTCCGCACCATCGACGGCCGGCGTTACGCCGTGCCGGGTGACCGCGTGCGGCGCCATCCCGACGGCTCCATGCAACTGCTCGGGCGCGGCAGCCTGGTCATCAACTCCGGCGGCGAGAAGATCTACGTGGAGGAAGTGGAGGAAGCCCTCAAGCGGCTGCCGGGCGTGCGGGATGTGCTGGTGGTGGGCGTGCCCGATGAACGCTGGGGCAATGCCATCGTCGCTCTGCTCGATACCGGCGGCGTGCCTGCGAATGCCCAGGCCTTGCGCACGGGCCTGGCGCCGTACCTCGCAGGCTACAAGGTGCCCAAGCACTTCCTGGTGGTGGAGCAACTACCCCGCGCCGACAGCGGCAAGGGCGACTACCGCGCCGCGCGCGAGCTTGCGCAGGCGCAACTGGAGGCCGCATGAGACGCAGCACATTCCTCAAAGCCCTGCCTGCAGTCTTGGCGGGACACCTGGCGGGTGCCAGCCTGCTGATCACGCCGCATGCCCGCGCGGCAGAGGACGCCTGGCCCGGCAAGCCGATCCGGCTCATCGTGCCTGCCGCGCCGGGTGGCGGATCGGACACGGTGGCGCGGATCGTGGCGCAGGCCCTGGGTGAAAAGCTGGGCCAGCCCGTGGTGGTGGACAACCGCGCGGGCGCAGCGGGCACGCTGGGTGTGGCCGTGGGCCTTCAGGCGCCCGCCGATGGCTACACCTTCATCTGGTGCACGCCGTCGGCGCAGATCATGTCGCCAGGCAGCATCCGCTACGACCCGGTCAAGGACCTGGCCCCCGTCAGCCTGCTGGTGTCTGCGTCCTACCTGCTGGTGGTGGGCAACCAGCAACCCTGGCGAACCGTGCGCGAACTGGCCGATGCCGCGCGCGACAAGCCGGGCCAGCTGAACTACGGCACGGCGGGAACCGGCTCTTTCGGCCACTACATGGCCGCATCGTTCGGCCTGGCCGCCGGCGGCGAGCTGACGCAGGTGCCCTTCACCGGTGAAGGGCCCGCCATGGTGGCCCTGATGCGCGGTGATGTGCAGATGGCCTTCATCAGCGGTGCTGGCGCATTGCCGCACGTGAGCTCCGGCCGGGTGCGCGCATTGGGCGTCTCTGCAGCGCAGCCCATGGAAGGCATGCCGACGAACATTCCCGCGGTGGCTGCAAGCCTTCCGGGATTCGACCTGGTGGCCATCAACTACCTGGCCGCTCGCACTGGAACGCCCCAGCCCATCATCGACCGCATGAGCCAGGCCGTCCAGGCCGTGCTGTCCAACCCGTCCGTGCGGGAGCGGGTGCTGGGGTTGGGCGTGTCGCCCGTGGCCAGCACGCCCCAGGTGCTGGGCCAGCGCATCGCCACCGAGCGCAAGCGGGTTCAGGACACGCTGAAGCGCGCCGGCATCGTGCTGGAGTAGCCGGCCCTCCATTCCCCTGGACATGCACAGACCACAACAAGAGAACGAGACAACATGAGCCACACCCATCCCCCAAGCCAGGGACTTCGCCGCCGCGACGCGCTCGCCGCTGCATTGGCCGGCATCGCAACGCCTTTTGCTGCACTGGCCTCGGGCCCTGAGTCCAACTGGCCCCACCGGCCCGTGCGCATGGTGGTGCCGTTTCCGCCCGGCGGTGGCTCCGACGCCGTAGCCCGCATCCTCTCGACCGTTCTCTCGGAAAAGCTGGGGCAGCCCGTGGTGCTCGACAACAAACCCGGCGGTGCCGGCACGGTCGGTGTGTCCTATGCGCTGCAGCAACCAGCGGATGGCTACACCATCGTGTGGTGCACGCCCGCCGCGCAGTACCTGGCACCCAAGTCGGTGCGCTACGACCCGGTGGCCGACTTCGCGCCGGTGAGCCAGACGGTGGCCGCCACCTACATTCTCGTGGTCGACCCGAAGCTGAACATCCATTCGGTGGCCGATCTCGTCGCGGCGGCCAAGGCCAAGCCGGGCGGCATCAACTACGCCACTGCGGGGATTGGAGGCCAGGGCCACCTCATGGGGGCGTATTTCAACCTGCTGGCCGGTACCGACATGACCATGGTGCCCTTCACCGGCGAGGCTCCGGCCATCACCGGCGTGATCGGCAGCCAGGTGCATGCCACGTTCGTCAGCAGTGCCGCCGCCATGCCGCAGGTCAAGGCGGGCAAGGTGCGGGCCATCGGCATGTCCGCGGCCAACCGCCTTCCCGGCATCCCCGCGGACATTCCTCCGATTGCCGCGACGCTGCCGGGCTACGACGTCACGGCGATCAACTACATCGCCATGCGCAGCGGCACCCCCAAAGCCATCGTGGACCGCCTGAGCAAGCTCATCAACGAAGCGCTGGCGACCCCGTCCGTGCGCGACCGCATCGCGGCCGTGGGCGTGGTGCCCGTCGGCAGCACGCCGGAGGAGCTCGGGCAGCGCGTGGCCGCGGAGCGCACCAAGTGGACGGACGTGCTCCAGAAAACCAACATCGTTCTCGAATGACCATGGCGACTGAAAACTCCGCATCCGGCCATGCGCGTTGTGCGGTGGTGACCGGCGCGGCCCGCGGCATTGGCCTGGCCATCGCCGAACAGCTGGCGCGCGACGGCCTCTCGGTCGTCGCCACCGACCGGGATGGCGAGCTGGCCCATGCCGAAGCCGAGCGTCTGCGTGCCCAGGGACTGGCCGTGCAAGGGGCCGCCCTGGATGTCCAGGACCGCGCGGCGGTCCGTGCGCTGTTCGCAACGCTGCCCGCCATCGACGTGGTCGTGAACAACGCGGGCATCGCCTCGACCATGATCCCCTTTCGCGAGCTGGACGCCGATCGGCTTCGCAGCATGATGGGCGTGAACCTGCTGGGCAGCTTCATCGTGGCCCAGGAGGCGGTGCGCCGCATGCCCGAGGGCGGGCGCGTAGTGCAGATCGCATCGCGCGGCTACCTCGGTGGGGCAGGGGCTGCGCACTACGTGGCCAGCAAGGCCGCCGTGGTGGGCATGGTGCGTGCCATGGCCATCGAGCTGCGCTGGCGCGGCATCACCGTCAATGCCGTGGCGCCGGGCATGGTCGACACCCGGATGCTGGAAGGCTACACGCCCGAGATGCGGCGTGCGCTGGAACAGCGCGAGCCCGCGGGCGCAGCCGCCAGCCCGCAGACCATTGCCGACGCCGTGTCCTTCCTGGCATCGCCCCGGGCGGGCCAGTGCAACGGCCAGGTGCTTTTCGTGGACGGCGGCAAGAGCGTGGGCATGCCTCCGCTGTGACCGTCCCGGTACTTCACTCATCCGCTGCCATGTCCATGCCACCTTCCACCTCTACACAAACCGCCAGCAAGCTGCTGCTCGTGGGCACGCAGGAGCCGCTGGCCCCGGCGATCCAGGCGCGCCTGGAACACGATGGCCACCAGGTGCTGGCCATCGCCAATGCAGACCCCACCGCGCTGCGGGATGCCATCGCCGCCGCAGGATCGCTCCATGCGCTCGTGACGCTGACACCGACAACGCGCTCGAACCTGCAGTTCGACGAGATCGACGACGCTGCCTTCGAGGCGGCGCTGGACGCCCAATTGCTGGCTCCGATCCGCGTGGCACAGGCGGCACTGCCGTATCTGGCAAAGGGCGCGCAGATCGTGCATGTCGGCTCGCGCGGCCACCAGGGCGCCTGGGGCGGCGTGCACCAGATGGCCGCGAGCGCAGGGCTGGTGGCCATGACCCGTTCCATGGCGCTCGAACTCCAGCCCGAAGGGCTCTGCGTCAACCTGGTCGCCAGCGAGTTCAGCAACGAGCGCCAGGACACCCCTGGCAACCGCGAGGCCGTCGCGCACGCGGTGAGCATGCTGGCCGCGCCGCACAACGGCATCACCGGCCAGTGCATCGTCGTCGACGGCCTGGCGTCGCTGCGGCTGAGCGAATCCCGCCGACCTTACGGTATCCATTCCTGAAATTCACTCACCCATCCATCCGAGGAGAACCTATGCAATTCCTGAAGCTCAACGTCGAGAACCATGTGGCCGTGATCACCATGGACGCGCCCCCCGTGAATGCCGTGTCCGCCGGCCTCATGGACGAGATGATCGCTGCGTTCGACCAGATGAGCGACCGCGACGACGTGCGCGTGGTCGTGCTCACCGGCGCCGGCAAGATCTTCTGCGCCGGGGCCGACATCAAGAGCCGCGCCAACAAGACCTTCGAGCCCGGTGAGCGCTGGGCGCATTCGCGCCGCGCGCGCGAGCTCAGCTATTCGATCATCGAATGCAAGAAGCCCGTGATCGCCGCCATCAACGGTGCGGCGCTCGGTGCCGGCCTGGGCATTGCCGTTTCCTGTGACATCCTGCTGTGCTCTGAAAATGCCTCCCTGGGCCTGCCCGAAGTGGACGTGGGCCTGATGGGGGGAGGGCGCCATGCCATGCGTGTGTGCGGCCACTCGCTCACGCGCCGCATGATGCTGACCGGCGACCGCATCAGCGGCCCGGAGCTGTACCGCCGTGGCATCGTGGAAGTGTGCGTGCCGCTGGAGGAGCTGATGCCGGCAGCGATGGAGATGGCCGCACGCATTGCCTCCAAGAGCCCGATCGCCAGCCGCACCGCCAAGAACTCGGCGGCCACCATCGAGAACATGACGCTGCGCGACGGCTACCGCTTCGAGCAGAACATGACTGCCGAGCTGGGCCAGACCGAAGACTCGCGCGAGGCCATGCGCGCATTTGCCGAGAAGCGTCCCCCGGTGTTCCAGGGCCGTTGAGACCCGCCGCCATGACAAAGGCCGCGCACCGCGCGGCCTTTTTGTTGGGTGACTGCCCTGGCCAGGGCCTGGGGTCGCAGGCCAGACGGGCGCTGGCTTGCGTTTGCTGGTTCTAGTTGGCCAGCATGCCGCCATCCACCGGCAGGGTTACGCCGTTGATGTAGCTGGCCATGGCCGATGCCAGGAACACCGCCGGTGCGGCAATCTCGTCGGGCTGGCCCATGCGGCCCTGGGGCGTGCGGCGCAAAAAGCCTTCGAGCCGGCGCGGGTCGGCGCGGGTGGCCTCGGTCATCGCGGTCTCGATCACTCCCGGCGCGATGGCGTTGACCCGGATGCCATCCGCGCCCAGGTCCACGGCCATGCTCTGGGTGAACATCTTCACCGCGCCCTTGGAGCTGGAATAGCCGATGCAGCCGCCCTGTGCAATGAAGGCTGCCCCCGAGGCGATGTTGATCACGTTGCCGCGGGTCTGGCGCAGGGCTGGCAAGAACGCGTGCAACACGTTGAAGCCGCCCATGACGTTGACGTCGAACACCTGGCGCAGCTTGGCGTGCACTTCGGGCGCGTCGATCCCGGCGCGGATCAGGATGCCGGCGTTGTTGACCAGGATGTCCAGCGCGCCGATGTCGCGCCCGACCTGCTCCGCCAGCGCCGCGCATGCGGGCACGCTGGTGATGTCGAGCGCGAACGCCCACGCCTGCCCGCCGGAGCGGCGAATGTCCTCCACCGTCGCTGCGCAGTCTTCGGCGCGCAGATCCACCAGCACCACGCGGGCGCCGGCCCGGGCATAGTGCAGGGCGATGGCGCGGCCGATGCCCGCCGCCGCTCCGGTGACCAGCGCGAGGCGCCCTTCGAGCAGGCGAGCGGTTGTCGAATCGTTGTCCATGTCTTGTCCTGTGTCAGTGGGTTGCATTGCCAGGGCGGCGGCGGGCCAGGTAGGCGTTGATCTCGCCGACGATGCCCCGGCGGAACAGCATCACCACCAGGACGAAGACGGCGCCTTGCACGATCAGCACCGCCTCTGCGATGGATGAGAGCGAGTTGGCCATGGTGACCACCACGATGGCACCTGCCACCGGGCCCAGCAGCGTCTGCAGGCCGCCCACGATGCCCATCAGCAGCGCCTCGCCCGAAGTGACCCAGCTCACGTCGTTGAGCGTGGCGATCTGGAACACGATGCTCTTCATGCCGCCTGCGAGCCCCGCCAACGCTGCAGACAGCGTGAAGGCCAGCAGCTTGTAGCGGTTCACGCGGTAGCCCAGTGAAATGGCCCGTGGCTCGTTGTCCCGGATCGCGGTCAGCACCTGGCCGAAAGGCGAGTACACGATGCGCCAGATCAGCCAGAAGGCCGCGACCACGGCCAGCATCACCACGTAGTACAAGGTGGTGTTGTTGGCCAGGTCGATGACACCGAACAGATGGCCGCGGGGCACGCTCTGGATGCCGTCCTCCCCACCGGTGAACGGAGAGCGCAGCGCGATGAAGTACACCAGCTGTGCGCTGGCCAGGGTGATCATCGAGAACGCGATGCCCGCACGCCGGATGGCGAGCAGGCCGGTGATGGCGCCGATGGCGGCCGCCACGACGACGCCGAACGCCACGCCCAGCGCGGGGTCGAACCCCCACACCTTGACCGCGTGCGCGGTGCCATAGGCGGCCGAGCCGAAGAACATGGCATGCCCGAAGGACAGCAGGCCCACATAGCCCACCAGCAGGTTGAGCGAAGCCGCCAGCAGTGCGAAGCACAGCAGCTTCATCAGGAAAATCGGGTAGGCCACGAACGGAGCGGCCAGCAGCACCACGGCGCCGGCGATCAGCAGCGGGCGCTGGTAGCGCGCCATGCGGGAGGAAGAGGAGGAGTCGTTCATCGCTGTCATCCTGGTTGTCACTTGGTACTGCCGAAAAGGCCGTTGGGGCGCACGGCGAGCGTGATCAGCATGATCACGAATACCACCATGCCGGCGCCGTCCGGGTAGACCACCTTGGTGATGCCCTCGATCACGCCGAGCGCGAAGCCTGCGACGATGGCGCCCACGATGGATCCCATGCCGCCGATCACCACCACCGCGAACACCACGATGATCAGTTGCGAGCCCATGAGCGGGTTGACCTGGTAGATCGGGGCGGCCATCACGCCGCTGAACCCGGCGAGGGCCACACCCAGGCCATAGGTGAGCATCAGCATGCGGGGAACGCGTATGCCAAAGGTGCGCACCAGGTTCGGGTTCTCCGTGGCTGCGCGCAGGTAGGACCCGAGCTTGGTGCGCTCGATCACGAACCAGGTCACGATGCACATGGTCAGCGAGGCCGCGATCACCCAGAGCCGGTACCAGGGGAAGAACGCCATGCTGGTGTCCAGCCCGCCCGCGATGGGGTTGGGATAAGGCTGGCCCGTGGCGCCGAACTTGTAGCGGAAGCTGCCCTCCAGGATCAGCGCGAAGCCGAAGGTCAGCAGCAGCGCGTACACGTGGTCGAGGTGGTAGAGCTTGCGCAGCAAAAAGCGCTCGAGCGCAATGCCGGTCGCACCCACGATCAGCGGGGCCAGCACCAGGGCCCACCAGTAGTTCAGGCCCAGGTACTCCAGCAGCCCCCAGGCCACGAAGGCGCCCAGCATGTACTGCGCGCCGTGGGCGAAGTTCACCACGCGCAGCAGGCCGAAGATGATCGCCAGGCCCAGGCTCATCAGCGCGTAGAGCGAGCCGTTGATCATGCCGACCAGCAACTGCCCCGAGATGGCGGCCAGGGGGTATCCGAACAGGGAGTCGGGCATCGTTGATGTCTCCTGAGTGTTGTTCTTGTGTGCGGTGGGAAAGGGTTCAGACGCCCAGCAGCGCTTCGATGCGCGGGCGGTCTTCCACGATGGCCTGGCGGTCGAAGTGTTCGACCACGCGACCCTCCTCGATCACGTAGAACCGGTCGCCCACGCCCGATGCGAAGCGGAAGTTCTGTTCCACCATCAAGATGGTGAAGCCGCGCTGCCGCAGCGTCGCAATGGCCTCGCCGATCTTGTCGATGATCACGGGCGCCAGGCCTTCGGTGCATTCGTCGAGCAGCAGCAGCTTGGCGCCGGTGCGCAGGATGCGACCGATCGCCAGCATCTGCTGCTCGCCACCCGACAGGCGCGTGCCCGGACTGCGGCGGCGCAGTTTGAGGTTGGGGAACAGCGTGTAGATCTCTTCCACCGACATGCCGCCAGGCATCAGCACCGGCGGCAGCAGCAAGTTTTCCTCCACGTCCAGGCTGGCGAAGATGCCCCTTTCCTCGGGGCAGTAGGCCACCCCGAGGTGCGCGATGTCTTCGGGCACCATGCCCTGCGTGGACCGGCCGTTGACGGCGATGTGCCCCTGTCGCCTGGTCAGCAGCCCCACGATGGCGCGCAGCGTGGTGGTCTTGCCCGCGCCATTGCGGCCCAGCAGGCAGACCACTTCCCCTGGCTGCACCACGAAGTCGATGCCGTGCAGGGCCTGGGTCTCGCCGTAGTGGCCGGTGAGGCCGCGGACGTCCAGGCACGGCGGGTTTGGATTCTCAGGCATGGGCTCCCCCTCCCACATAGGCTTCCCGCACGCGCGGGTCGGTGGACACCTCTTCGTAGCTGCCTTCGGCGAGCACCTCGCCGGCCTGCAGGACCGTGATGCGGTCGCACAGTTCAGCCACGACCTTCATGTTGTGCTCGACCATGAGCACGGTGCGCTGCCGGGCCACCTCGGCGATCAGCCGCGTGACCGGGCCGATGTCCTCGTGGCCCAGGCCGGCCATCGGCTCGTCGAGCAGGATCATTTCAGGCTCGAGCGCCAGCGTGGTCGCCAGCTCCAGCGCCCGCTTGCGGCCGTAGGACAGGTCGGCGGCCATCTCGCGCTCGTAGCGCTGCAGGTTGACCGAGGCCAGGAGCTCCCGCGCCCGGGGTGTGTGGCGGTCCAGCGCCTTGTCGCTGCGCCAGAAGGCGAAGGTGCCGCCAGAGCGGCGCTGCAGCGCCACACGCACGTTGTCCAGCACGCTCATGGCGCCAAACACCGCCGAGATCTGGAACGAGCGCACCATGCCGCTGGCGGCCACGCTGGCCGGGTCACTGCGCGTGATGTCGCGTCCGTTGTAGTGGATCCGGCCGGCGCTCGCAGGAATGGAGGTGGTCAGAAGATTGAAGCAGGTGGTCTTGCCGGCACCATTGGGGCCGATGAGCGCATGGACGCTGTGGCGCCGGATGGCCAGCGACACGTTGCGCACGGCGTGAAAGCCCATGAACTGCTTGCTCAGTCCCTCGGTGCGCAGGATCACGTCCTCGCCCGCATGGTGTGGCTGGTTGGATGGGTTCACGCCAGGGCCTCGTCGTCAAACAGCACTTCGGGCAAACCCCGAACCCCCAGGCCGTGGATGGCGAAGACCGCCCCTGCATCCGGGTGGTCGCTGTTCATGAGATTGCCGCTGTTGCTGATGCTGGTGACGTAGAGCACGTCCAGATCGGGCCCGCCGAAGCAGGGGCAGGTGGGGTAGGGCGTCGGGACGTCCACCAGCCGCAGCAACTGCCCCTCGGGGGTGAAGCAGCCGACCTTGCCGGCCTGCACCAGCGCGACCCAGAGATTGCCCTCGGCATCCACCGTGGTGCCGTCGGGGGCCGAGCCGTGCACCCTGGTGTTGAACAGCGTGCGCGGCACGCCCACGGCGCCGGTCGCCGGGTCGTAGTCCACCGCGCTGACTTCGTCGCTGAAGCTGTCGGCGTGGTACAGGGTGCGCCCATCAGGGCTGAAGCAGGTGGCGTTGGCGAGCGCGATGCCACCGAAGAGCCGGGTGGCGCTGCCGTCGCGCTCCAGCCGGTAGTAGGCGCCGTCCTTGTCGTGGCGGCCCATGACCATGGAGCCGGCGACGAACCGTCCCTGGCGGTCGGTGCGGCCATCGTTCATGCGCATCGACGGGCCGCTGTGCACCACTTCGGCCAACCGGCGCGTGGTTCCCGTCACGGGGAAGAGCAGGTGGAAGCCGTCTTCGACCGACAGCACGATCCGGCCGCGCCGGGTCAGCGCGATCGAGCCCACGTCGCTGGGCGTGGCCCACTCCATATGGCTGCCATCGCGCAGCCGGTGGACTTTGCGGGCCTTGGAGTCGATCCAGTACAGGGCTTGTTCGCGCGTGTCCCACAGCGGGCACTCACCCAGCCGGTCGCGGTGTGCGCCGAGGATTTCGACGCGGGGGGATGCCTGGGTCATGCGGTGCTCCTTGTCATGTCGGTGTTGCGCAGTGCATCGGCGGCCGCTGCGCGGCGCACCAGGTACATGCGGTATTGCTGCGGCCAGGTGGCGTAGTCCTGATTGGCTCCCAGCGCCACCTCGGCATGCACAGGCCAGTTGGGGTTGTAGAGGGCCTCGCGCCCTACGGCGATCAGGTCGGCTTCTCGGGCCTGGAGATAGCCTTCCGCCGTCTGCGGGTCGATGACCAGGCCGACACCCATCACCTGCAGGCCGGTGGCTTCCCGCAGGCGCCCGGCCAGTTCGGCCCGGAACGTCAGGCTGTTGGAGACCGACTTTCCCTGCGTGGGGTAGCTCGAGATGCCGCCGCCGGAGGAGCAGTCGACCACATCAACGCCGCGGTCCTTCAGGCTGCGCAGCAAATCGACCATCTCCTCGAACTCCAGCCCGCCATCTGCCACGTCGGCCAGCGATACCCGCCAGAACAGGGGCTTGTCGTCGGGCCACTCGCGCCGGACGGCTTCGGCCACATCGAGGGCAAAGCGCATGCGGTGCTGCCCGAAGCGGTCGGTGCGCTGGTTGGCGACGGGAGACAGGAATTGGTGGATCAGGTAGCCGTGGGCGCCGTGGACTTCCAGGGCCTCGAAGCCCGCTTCGCGCGCGCGGCGCGCCGCATCGCCCCAGGAGCGCACCAGTGCCTCGACCTGCCCGGTGTCCGGCTCGTCCGGTGTGGGCCAGCCGGGACCGACGGGCAATGCGCTGGGGCCCACCGCCTTCCAGGGTGCCTCGCCACGCGCAGCATCCGCTTCGGTCAGCGGCCCGTGGCCGTGCCACCATTTCTGCATGCCCGCCTTGCGGCCGGTGTGCCCGAGCTGGATCGCCGGCACAGCACCATCGCGCCGCAGTGCATCGGCGATGCGCGCCAATGGCGCGATCTGGTCATCGTTCCACAGGCCGATATCGCCGTGGGTGTTGCGCCCGCGTGCCTCCACGGCCGTGGATTCGACGAAGACGATGCCCGCGCCGCCCATGGCGAACCGTGCAAGATGGGCCAGGTGCCAGTCCGTGGCCATGCCGTCCACACCGGTGGACTGCTGCATCGGGGGAATGACCACGCGGTTGCGCGCGCGCATGCCGCGCAGTGTGTAGGGGGTGAAGAGTTGTGCCATCGCAGGTGCCCGTGGCAATCACTTCTTCGCCACGAAGTCGCAGCCGCCTTCCGCCAGTGGGCGGAAGATCTGCTCGGCCGCAATGGGGGCACCGACCTTGTAGAAGTCGTACTTGTACTTGGACTCGGCAGGCGCCTTGACCTCGATGGGGTAGACCGCGCGCATGACCTGGCCGTCTTCACGGATGGGCGCATTGAGCGTCATGAAGTCGTTGACGCGCGTGGCCTTCATCTTGGCGATCACGGACGGGCCTGCGTCGGTGCCGCTGTCCTTCACCGCGCGGAGGTAGTGCGTCACCGCGCTGTACACCCCCGCGTTGGTGAACGTGGGTGGAACACCGCCATTGCTGCGTTCCATGAAGCGCTTGCTCCAGGCGCGCGTGGCATCGTTCTGGTCCCAGTAGAAGGGGACGGTGATGTTCAGGCCCTGGGCCACGTCCAGGCCCATGGCGGTCACGCTGTTGATGGTCATGCCAAAGACACTCAGGGTCTGCCCGCCACGCGTGATGCGGAATTCGGCTGCCTGCTTGAGCGAGTTGGACAGGTCGAGGCCTGCGTTCAGGATCACGATGGCCTTGGCGCCGCTCGATTGGGCCTGCAGCAGATAGGACGAATAGTCGGTGGCGCCCAGCGGGTGCTTGACCGACCCGACCACCCGGCCGCCGGCCGCCTGCACGAAGCGCGTGGCCTCCGCCTGCATCGCGGCGCCGAAGGCGTAGTCCACGGTGATGAAGAAGAAGTCCTTGATGCCCTTGTTGATCAGCAGCTGCACGCCCGCCTTGGGCATGGCGTAGCTGTCGTTGAGGAACTGGATGCTCATGGGCGAGCAGAACTTGCCCGTGAAGTCGGAGGAGATCGATCCGGAGATCAGATAGGGCTTCTGCTTTTCCTTCATGAAGGTCTGCACGCCCAGGGCGATCGACGATGCCGAGCCGCCGACGATGGTGTCCACCTTGTCGGAATCGATCCACTTGCGTGCGGCGGCCAGGCCCACGTCGGGCTTGTTCTGGTCGTCCGTCGACACCAGTTCGATGGCCTTGCCGTTGACCTTGCCCCCGAAGTCCTCGATGGCCATGCGTGCTGCCAGCACCGAGCCCGAGCCCCCCGCGCCAGAGTAGGGGCCGCTCACATCGTTCATCACTCCGATGCGGACCACGTCGTCCGATATCTGGGCATGGGCCGCACCTGTGGCGAGCAGGAGCGCGGTGGCCATGGCCGCTGCGGCCCTGGGAGTCTGGCGGGTGGTTGATGGGTTCATGTCTGTCTCCGGTTTCATTGTTATCGGGTGATTCACTTCTTCACGAAGTCGCAGCCGCCTTCGCTCAGCGGCCTGAAGATCTGCTCCGCAGGGATGGCAGCGCCCACCTTGTAGAAGTCGTATTTGCCCTTGGACTCTGCGGGTGTCTTGACCTCCACGGGGTAGACGGCGCGCATGACCTGGCCGTCCTCGCGGATGGGGGCGTTCTGCGTCATGAAGTCATTGACGCGGGTGGCTTTCATCTGGGCGACCACCTTGGGGCCGTCGTCCGTGCCGGCGTCCTTCACGGCCTTCAGGTAGTGCTGAACGGCGCTGTAGACGCTGGCCTGGATGTAGGTGGGCACTGCGCCGCCGCTGCTGCGCTCCATGAAGCGCTTGCTCCAGGCGCGGGTCGCGTCGCTCTGGTCCCAGTAGAAGGGGACGGTGATGTTCAGGCCCTGTGCCACGTCCAGGCCCATGGCGGTCACGCTGTTGATCGTCATGCCGAAGACGCTCAGGGCCTGGCCGCCGCGCGTGATGCGGAACTCGGCGGCCTGCTTGAGGGAGTTGGACAGGTCGAGGCCTGCGTTCAGGATCACGATGGCCTTGGCGCCGCTCGACTGCGCCTGCAGTAAGTAGGACGAGTAGTCGGTGGCGCCCAGCGGGTGCTTGACCGACCCGACCACCCGGCCGCCAGCCGCCTGGATGAAGCGCGTGGCTTCGGCTTGCAGGGCCGCTCCGAACGCATAGTCGACGGTGATGAAGTAGAAGTCCTTGATGCCCTTGTTGACCAGGAGCTGCACGCCCGCCTTGGGCAGCGCGTAGCTGTCGTTGAGGAACTGCACGCTCATCGGAGAGCAGGACTTGCCCGTGAAATCCGACGAGATCGTGCCTGCCAGCAGGTAGGGCTTTTGCTTTTCCTTCATCAGCGTCTGCACGCCGAAGGCGATGGACGTGGCCGAGCCCCCCACGATGGTGTCGACTTTCTCGGTGTCCAGCCACTTGCGCGCCGCGTTCAGTCCCACGTCGGGCTTGTTCTGGTCGTCCACGGTCACCAGCTCGATGGACTTGCCGTTGACCTTGCCCCCGAAGTCCTCGATGGCCATGCGTGCGGCCAGCACCGATCCCGGGCCGCCGTTGCCGGAGTACGGGCCGCTCATGTCGTTCATGATGCCGATGCGCACCACGTCGTCCGAAATCTGGGCCTGGGCCGCGGCTGCGCCCAGGAGCAGTGCGGTGGCTGTGAAGCCGGCCCGCAGGCCGGTGGTGAAGGTCGCCTTGCTGGTCATGGTTGTCTCCGGTGTCGTTGGTGTTGGAAAAGGGGGGCGGAACGGGCTCGATGCGGGTACGTCAGGCCCTGGGGTTGCCGGAAGGCAGGGCCAGGATCTGCTTGGCGAGGATGTTTCGCTGTATTTCGTTGGAGCCGCCGAAGATCGCGGGCATGCGCGAGTCGAGGTACTGGCCCATCACGTCCGTGGCGATGCCGTCGATCACCACGTCGTCCATCTGTGCGCCCTGGTCCCCGGCCAGTTGCACCAGCTCGTCGGCGATGCGCTGGTAGGTCTCGGTGCCCCAGACCTTGAGGTAGGACACGTCCGGGCCCAGCTCTTCGCCGCCGCGCAGGCGACCCATGAAGAGCTCGAACGCGGATTTCAGGTCGCGCACGTCGAGCACCAGCTGGGCATAGCGGTCGCGGAAGTCGGCCTGCTCCAGCGCGTGGGTGGCTTCGGCCAGGCGGTCGAGCTGGGCCAGGGCCCCCTCGCACTGGCGCGGCGTGCCGAAGAAGATGCGCTCTTCGCGCAGGAACGAGTTGGCGACGTTCCAGCCGTCATCGATGCGGCCGACCACGTTGGCCACCGGCACGCGCACGTTGTCGAAGAACACCTCGCTGAATTCGCCCTCGCCCTTGAGGTTGACGATGGGGCGCACCTTCACGCCCGGTGTCTTGAGGTCGATCAGCAAGAACGTGATGCCGCGTTGTTTGGCGCTTTCGGAATTGCTGGTGCGCACCAGGGCGAACATCCAGTCTGCGCCGGGGCCCAGCGTGGTCCAGATCTTCTGGCCGTTGACGACGAGGTCGTCGCCATCGCGGTCGGCGCGCGTGCGCAGGTTGGCCAGGTCCGATCCGGCGTTGGGCTCGGAGTAGCCCTGGCACCACATGGTTTCGCCGCTGAGCACGCGGGGCAGGTGGTGGCTGATCTGCTCCGGCGTGCCGTGCATCAGCAGCAGCTTGCCGATGGCCAGGCCGTGGTCGGGAATGCGCGCGCAGCCGTGGCGTGCCATCTCTTCGGCATAGATCACCTGCTTGGTGGGCGACAGGCCCATGCCACCGTGCGACCGGGGCCAGGAAGGCGCAAGCCACCCTTTTTTGGACAGCGCCTGGTACCAGTCGGCAATGTCTGCGTAGTAGGCGCGCTTTTTCATGAAGCGCTTCTCGGGCGGGTAGTTGGCGGCGATCCAGTCGGCCAGCACGTGGCGGAATTGGTCGTCGGGCAGATCGTCCACGTCCGCGGCGTCCACCGTTGCCGGGCCTCCGTTGCCCGTGGCCGCGCGCGTGCGGCCTGTCGTTTGCAGCGCATCCAGGAACTGGCCCCGCTGCCACAGCGGATTGCCCAGCCAGGCCGAGAGCGTGAGCGCGCGCTTGAGGCACAGGCCGATGTCGGTTTCGTCGGCGATGCCCATGCCCCCGTGCAGGTGGATGGCCGCCTTGCCCACCAGCAGGGCCGCGCTGCCGGCACGGGCCCGCGCGGCGCGCAGGGACTGCGTACGCAGCGCGGGATCGGTGGCCCGGTCCCAGTCGAGCAGGGCGTTCTCGGCCGACGCGCGCGCCAGCTGGCATTGGATCCACATGTCGACCATGCGGTGCTGCAGGGCCTGGAAGGAGGCGATGGGTTTGCCGAACTGGATCCGCTGGGAGGTGTAGGCGACGGTGTCCTTGAGCGCGCGCTCGGCCACGCCCACCAGTTCGAACGCCGATGCCAGGCGCGCCAGTTCAATCGCCTGGGCCACCGCGCTGCGCACGCCGTCGCCCGCCGCAACCAAGGCGTCCGCAGGCAGGGTCGCGTCTGCGAAGTCCAGCGCGCCGAAATCGGTCCCGTCCACGGTCCGGGTATTGAGCACGGAAAGCCCCTTGGTGCCCGACGCGATCCAGAACAGCGCTGGCGCGCCCTCATGCAGGGCGTAGACCAGAAAGCCATCGGCTGCGCCGGCCAGCGGAACGAAGCGCTTTTGCGCGCCCCGCAGCATCCACCCGTCGCCCTGGCGCTGCGCCAGCAGCTGGGTCGCGCCCAGGTCGGGGGCTCCGGCGGCCTCCTGCCAGGCCAGCGCACAGAGCGTTCTGCCGGCGCACACATGCTCCAGCAACTGTCGGGCGCGCGCGCAGTCCGGTGCCAGTGGAACGAGTGCCTGCACCACGAGCAATCCGCTGGCCACGAAGGGCTCCGGCACCAGGCCATGGCCCAGCTCCGCCGCGATGACCATGGCTTCGGCCGGGCCCAGGCCGTGGCCGCCCAGCGCCTCTGGCACGAGCACGCCGAGCCATCCTGCCTCGGCCATGTCCTGCCAGACGGCCCGGTCGAAGGGGACGGATTGCTCGCGCAGGCGGCGCACCCGCGCAGGCGCGGGCTTGCGCTTAAGGAAGTCTTGCACGCTGTCGCGCAGCATGCTCTGTGTTTCGTCGAAAGTGGTCATGGGGTCCAAAGTCGTTCCGGGGCTGGCCTTGTGTGCTCAGGCCTTGTCGGTGGGGAGGGTGTGGGCGCGGAACTGTTCGCGCAGCTTGAGTTTTTGCAGCTTGCCGGTGGCGGTGTGCGGCAGCGTGTCCACGAAGACGACGTCGTCGGGCATCCACCACTTGGCGACCTTGCCGTCCATGAAGGCCAGGATGTCTTCGCGCGTACTGGCCTGCCCGGCCTTGGGGACGATCAGCAGCAGCGGCCGCTCCTGCCAGCGCGAGTGCGCCACGCCGATGACGGCGGCTTCCTGCACGGCCGGGTGGCCCATGGCAGCGTTCTCCAGATCGATGGACGAAATCCATTCGCCGCCGGACTTGATCACGTCCTTGGAGCGGTCCGTGATCTGCACGAAGCCGTCGGCATCCAGCGTGGCCACGTCGCCCGTGGCGAACCAGCCGTCGGCGTCCAGCACGCTGCCGCCTTCCGCGCGGTAGTAGCCGCTGGCCACCCACGGACCCCGGGCCTTGAGGTCGCCGAAGGCCTTGCCGTCGTGCGGCAGGGGCCGGCCGTCTTCGCCGAAGATTTCCAGGTCGACGCCGTAGATGGCCCGACCCTGCTTGGCCTGCAGGTCGAAGCGCTGCTCCAGGTCAATTGCGCGGTGCTTGTCGAGCAGCGTGCCGATGCTGGCCAGGGGGCTGGTCTCGGACATGCCCCAGGCGTGGATCACGAAGGCACCCAGCAGCCGCTCGAACTTCTCGATCATCGCGCGCGGGCAGGCCGAGCCGCCGACCACCACGCGCTGCAGGTGGACGTCGGACAGGTTCAGCGTGTCGCGGTGGCGCTCGATGTAGTCGAACAGGCCCAGCCACACCGTGGGGACACCGAGCGAGAAGTTGCAGCGCTCTTCGCGCAGCCGGCGGTAGATGTTCTCGCCCGCGAGGTGGGGGCCGGGCAGCACCAGCTTGGCGCCGCACATGGCACCGGCGTAGGGGATGCCCCAGGCATTGACGTGGAACAACGGCACGACCAGCAGCACGCTGTCGCGGGCCGACAGGCCCAGGCCATCGGTGGTGCAGGCGGTGAAGGAGTGCAGCACCGTGGAGCGGTGGCTGTAAAGCACGCCCTTGGGGTTGCCGGTGGTGCCCGAGGTGTAGCACAGCGAGGAGGCGGTGTTCTCGTCGAAGCGCGGCCATGGGTACTCGGGCGATGCGGCCTCGACCAGGTCCTCGTAGCACATCAGGTTCGGCAGGTCGACCGCGGGCATCTGGTCGCGCCGGCACATCGCGATGAAACCCTTGGCGTGCAGCAGTTGCGGCGCCAGGTCTGCCAGCAGTTGCGCGAAGCTGGTGTCGAAGAACACGTAGCCGTCCTCGGCGTGGTTCAGGATGTAGGCGATCTGCTCCGGGAACAGGCGGGGGTTGACCGTGTGTAGGATGGCCTGCATGCCCGAGACGCCGAAGTACAGCTCCACATGGCGGTGGGTGTTCCAGGCCAGAGTGGCCACGCGGTCGCCTGCCGCCACGCCCAGGGCGGTGAGCGCGTTGGCCAGGCGCTTTGCGCGTTGCTGCACTTCGCGCCAGTTGCTGCGGTGGGTGCTGCCGTCCACGAGGTGCGAGACGATCTCGCGGTCGCCGTGGAACGCGGCTGCGTGGTCGAGCACCCCGGACAGCAGGAGTTGGTGTTGTTGCATCAGGCCTTGCATGGGCTTTCTCCTTGAGGCGCGGTGGTAGGGAGGACTGGGGCCATCAGTGGTAGCTGCGGCCACCGTCGACGGCGAGCACGATGCCGGTCACGAACGAGGATTCGGCGCTGCTCAGGTAGAGCGCCGCCATGGCGATTTCCTGCGGTTCGCCGATGCGCTCCAGCGCATAGCGCGGGCCCACCTGGGCGCGCAGTGCATCGGCGCTGTAGCCGCCGCGCACCATGGGGGTGTCGACGGCGCCCGGGCAGATGGTGTTCACGCGCACCAGCGGGGCCCATTCCATCGCGATGCTTTTGGAAAACGCGATCACCCCGGCTTTTGATGCGGCATAGGCGCTGCGCTGCTTGAACGGTTGCAGCCCCTGCCCGGAGGAAAGATTCACGATGGTGGCGGCGCCGGCCGCACGCAGCGCGGGCAGTGCGGCCCGGCAGACGTTGAAGGTGCCGGTAAGGTTGACGTCGATCACCCGCTTCCAGTCCTGCAGCGAGACGGCATCGGCCCAGTCGGTGTTGGCGATGCCGGCTGCGTTGACCAGGCCGTCGAGGCCGCCGAACTTGTCGGCGGCTTGCTGAACCGCGCGCTCCACGGCCTGCGGATCGGTGATGTCGGCCTCACAGGCCAGCCAGCGCGAGGCCTCTCCGGGCAAGTCGGCGGGGCGCCGCAGGTCGAGCGCCGCCACCTGCGCCCCAGCGCGCAGGAACAGTTCGGCGATCGCCCGCCCGATGCCGGACGCCGCTCCCGTCACGAGCACGCGCCGGCCTGCGAGGCGGCCCGACAACTGCGCGTCAGCGGGGTGAAAAGGAGGGTGGGAGGTGTTGGATGTCATGGAATGGTGGAATGCTGAAATGGGTTACCAGTCGGCAGGTAAATCGATGGGGTAAAAAAAGAGGGTGGGGTTCTGCGCGCCGTGGGTTATGCCGCAGCGGCACCCTTGTCGATGACCAGCCCGTGCAAAAGCATGTCCACGAACTGCTGCATGACCTCGACCGCGCTGAGCTTGCCGTCGGGCCGGTGCCACCGTGGCATCTGGTTGAGCGCGGACAGCAGGAAGCGGCCGGCCATGGCGGGATCGACCGCGCGCATCTCGCCCGCGGCGATGCCTTCGGCGATGCATTGGCGCAGCAGGCCTTCGTAGGAGTCGCGCAGCTTGAGCGCCACCATGCGTTGACCGCCGGTGGCGGCCTGCCAGAAGGCGTTGGAGCCCGCGATCCACCGGTCGCGCCCATGGTCCTGCACATGGGCCGAGGCTTCCATGAAGGCCCGCACGCGCGCCGTAGGCCCCTTGGCCTGGGCCACGGCGGCCGCGACCTGGTCGTGCAGCAGCTGGATCGACTCCAGCACGATGCGCTCGTACAGCGCATCCTTGTTCGGAAAGTAGTAGTACAGCGCCGCCTTGGTGATGCTGGCTGCCTCCGCGATGTCGCGCAGCGAGGTACGGTCGTAGCCGTGCTGCGCGAACAGGCGCCGCGCGATGGCCAGCAGCTGGTTCTCGCGCGAGTCCAGCGGATCGGGGGCTTGCGCGGTGGCGGCAGGTTTGGCTTGCATCATGGGCCTGAGCGTTGAGGTGGGTCAGCGGCCTTGGTAGACCGGCTGGCGCTTTTCCAGGAAGGCCATCTGGGCTTCGCGGGCGTCCTCGGTCTTGGACAGCGCCACGGTGTTGCCCTGTTCGTAGCGGTACGCTTCGCGCGCCGGCATGGCCAGGGTCATGCGGGCGGCCTCCTTGGCCAGGCGCAGTGCGACCGGGCTCTTGGCGGCGATCTCGCGGGCGATGCCCATGGCATAGGGCATGAGTTCGGCGGCGGGCAGGCAGGCCTCGACCAGGCCCAGCCGGTACAGCTCCTGCGCAGAGACCTGCATGCCGGTGTAGAACATGCGGCGCGCGCGCGACTGGCTGAAGTACCGCTGCAAAAAGGTCACGCCACCGGCCAGGCCGACGTTGATCTCGGGCATGGACACGTAGGCGTCTTCCGAGGCGACCCAGATGTCGGCCCCCATCACCAGGCCGAATCCCGCGCCCAGGGCGGGGCCGTTGATGGCGGCGATGATGGGCTTGGCGCATTCGACCATGGCGTAGTGGCATTCCCGCGTGAGGCGGTTGTGGCGGCCGTAGGCGCCAGGCGTGCCTGCGAGGTGGGGGCGCTCGCGGATGTCGGCGCCGGCGGAGAACGCCTTGCCTGCACCCGTGATCACGATGCACTCCACCTCGGCCATGTCGCTCAGCGTGTCGAAGCACTCGATGATCTCGGCCCGCAACTCGGCATTCTGGGCGTTGACCGGTGGACGGTTCAGCGTGACGAGGGCGATGGCGTCCTCGATCTGCAGTTGCAGGTGCTGGAATTGCATGGTGGGGATTCCTTTCACGTTCAGCGCGTGGAGATCAGCGCATCGAGGCAGACGCCGCCCTGGGTCTGCACGACGAAGGGGTTGATGTCGATGCCGGCGAGCTGGTCGGCGTGCTGCACCGCGAACTCCGACAGCTTGCTCAAGGCCTGCGCCAGGGCCTGCAGGTCGTAGGCCGGGCCACCGCGCCAGCCCTTGAGCAGGGCCGATGCGCGCACGGAGTCCACCAGGGCCAGGCCCTGGTCAGGGGTGAGGGGCGCAGAGGCGAACGCCACGTCCTTGTAAAGCTCCACCGCCGTACCACCCAGCCCGAACATCACCATCGGGCCGAACACCGGGTCCATGTGGATTCCGATGATGGTCTCCACGCCGCCGCGCACCATGGGCGCGATCAGCACGCCGTCGATGCGCGCCTGGGGGGCGCGCTCGGCAGCGCGGCTTTGCAAGGTGCCGTACGCGGCGGCCACCTCATCGGCATTCTGCAGGCCCACCATCACGCCGCCGATTTCGGTCTTGTGCGGGATGTCGGCTGAAACGATCTTGGCCACCACGGGGTAGCCCATCGCGTCCGCTGCCGCCACCGCATCGCCAGCGCTGGTGCAGGTGGTCTCCGGCAGCACGGGAATGCCTGCAGCGCCGAGCAGGGCCTTGGCCTGCGTCTCTGTGGCGGCGGCGGGCAGCTGGTGGGCGGCGGGCATCGCCGGCGTGTCTGCGGTGCGCATGCCGCGGCGCAGCCGGGCCATGCGCGCGGCGCCGGCCACGGCCCGCACAGCACGGGTGGGGTCGGCAAACACTGCCACGCCAGCGGCTTCCAGGCGCTGCGTCACGCTTTCCTCGGACAGCATCACCACCACCAGCGCCTGCTCGGGGTGGGCGCGGTGGATGGCGATCAGGCGGTCTTCGGTGGCCTGAAAGCGCTGGGGCGACAGGCCCACGTGCGCGAGGTAGGCAAACAGGCTGCCGTAGGGCGCGCCGGGGCGCAGCATGGTCTCTATGGTGCGTGCGATGCCGTCGGGCACGGCCGTGACCTGGGCCGTGGTGTCAAACGGGTTGGCGGGCACGGCGTAGGGGAGCAAGTCACGCAGGCTGCTGGCGGCATCGTCGGTGAGCGGTGGAAGGCCCATGCCCAGTTCGGTCGCGTTGTCCGCCATCAGGATGCCGATGCCGCCCGAGCCGGTCATGATGCCGATGTCCTCGTTGGCGGGCAGGGTGCCGATCACCGCGCACAGGTGCGCGAGGTCCAGCATTTCTTCCACGGACTGGGCGCGGTGCGCGCCGCATTCGGCAAACACGGCGTCGTAGACCGCGTCGTTGCCCGCCAGCGATCCGGTGTGGGTGGCTGCCGCCGCCGCACCCACGTCGGTGCTGCCGATCTTCATGATCACGACAGGCTTGCCTGCAGCTGCGGCCTTGCGCAGTGCCGCCCGCAGGCGGGCGCCATCCTTGCAGGCTTCGAGGGCCGCGCAGATCACGCGGGTGTCGGGGTCTTGCGCCAGGTAGTCGATGCATTCGGCGACATCCACGTCGGCTTCATTGCCTGTGGCGATCACGCGGGACAGCCCGATGCCGCGCAGCGTCGCCATGCCATAGGTGGCCGATCCGAAGGCGCCGCTTTGCGTCGCCAGGCCGATCACCCCGTGCCTGGGCCGCAGGCCGTTGAGCGCGGTGGAGAACGTGGCGTAGAAGTTCTGGGATGGATTGAGCAGGCCCAGGGCATTGGGCCCCACCATGCGCATGCCCGCCTCGCGGCAGATGGCCACCAGGCGCGCCTGCAGCTCTGCGCCTGCGGCGTCCACCTCTGCAAAGCCGGCGGTGAAGACCTGGACCGCCTTCACGCCCTTGGCAGCGCACTCCTTGAGTGCCGCTTCCACGCCCGGCACGGGGACGGCGATGATGGCGTGGTCCACCGGGCCGGGTACATCGAGCAGGCTGGCATAGGCGGGCAGGCCCTGGATTTCAGCAGCGCCGCTGCGGTTGACGGGATGGATCCGGCCCTGGAAGCCCGCCTCCAGCAAAAAACGCAGCGGCCGGCCTCCAATGCGTTCGGGGTCGGACGATGCGCCGATCAAGGCGACGGAGCTGGGGAAGAAGAGGGGGTGCAGGGGATGCATGGCGTGGGGGATCGGGTCGTTGCGCATGGACTGTGCCTCACAGGAGTGCGTGGGTCACGCCGCCGTCGACCAGCAGCGATTCACCGGTCACGAAGCTGCTGTCGTCGCTGGCCAGGAAGCTGGCGGCGGCGGCGATGTCGCCGACCTGGCCCAGCCGGCCCAGGGGCGTGCGGGCGATCCGCTTGGCTTCCATGTCCGGGTTCACGTTGATGCGCACACCTTCGGTGACCACCGAGCCGGGGCAGATGGCGTTGACGCGGATGCCCTGGGGCCCCAGGTCCACCGCTGCCGAGCGCGTGAGTCCCAGCACGCCGGCCTTGACCCCGCAATAGACCATGCCGGACGGAATGCCCAGGAAGCCGGCCGCCGAAGCGATGTTGACGATGGAGCCGCCGCCCGAGCGCGCCATGGCCGCGGCGCCCACCTGGGTGCCCCAGACGACCGAATGAAAGCCCGTGCCGGTCATGCGTGCCAGGGTCTCCGGGGTGATGGCATCGATGGGGCCGTAGCGCACCCAGATGGCGTTGTTCACCAGGATGTCGAAGCGGCCGAACTGCCGCTCCAGGTCTTGCACCGCGTTTTCGAACGTTGCGCGTTGCGCGACGTCGCCGGCGTAGGCCACGGCCTGTGCGCCTTGGTCGCGTAGCGACCGGGCCGCCTGTTCGGCGTTTTCGCCCTTGATGTCCAGCAGACCGATGGTGGCGCCTTCGGCGGCGAACCTTTCGCAGATGGCGCGTCCGATGCCTTGAGCACCACCTGTGACCAGGGCAACCTTGCCCTTCAAACGAGCTTGCATGTGTATCTCCGTTGTTCAAATAATTCTACCGGCCGGTTAGTAAAAAGGTATAGTGCAAAAAACTAAGGAGATACCCTATGCAAGACCAGGAACTGAGCCGCCAAGTGGCTGAACTGATGGACCGCGAAGCGATCCGTGAATGCATGAACCGCTACTGCCGGGGCATTGACCGCCAGGACGAGGCCGCCTTGCGCGGTGCCTACTGGCCCGACGCCACGGACCGCCACGGCCCTTACCAGGGCAGCGCCACCGGGTTCATCGACTGGGCGTTGAAGAAGCTTGCGGCGGACAGCGAGCGGTCGATCCACAACATCACCAACATGTCGATCACATTGGCCGGCACGCAGGCGGGCGTGGAAACCTATTTCCTGGCGCTGCAGCGCGACCGCGACCCGCAAGGCGTCGCGCGCGAGGTGTTCCTGGCCGGCCGCTATGTGGACCGCTTCGAAAAGCGGGGCGGCGAATGGCGCATTGCCGCGCGCACCGTGGTGTACGACTGGCTGCGCGATCTGGGGGCCCCGGGTGTCACCGAGGCAGAGCATTTCGGCGCGGTGCGCCAGCCGCTGGGCTCCCTGTACGGCAGCGATCCGGTCTATGCGCTGCTGGCGTCCTTGAAACCCTGAACTCACCTGACCTGGCCATGGCCCTCGCGCCAGCGACTGTCAAATCTGCTGCGCGCGCGCTGGCGCTGCTGGAGTACTTCCGCAGCGAACGCGCGCCGCGGTCGCTCAAGGCCATCGTCGAGGCGCTTGGCTATCCCCAGTCCAGCACGACGGCGCTGCTCAAGAGCCTGACGACGGAGGGCTACCTGAACTACGACCGCGTTCACCGCTTGTACTTCCCGACGCTGCGCGTGGTGGCGCTGGGCGACTGGATCGAGCCTGTGCTGATGGGTGGCAACGGCCAACTGCTCGAAGCCATGCGCGATGTGCACAACGCCACCGGAGAGACCGTCTCGCTGGGCCTGCTCAACGATGTCTACCTGCAGCATGTGCGCATCATCCAGTCGGTGCATGCGATGCGTTTCCATACCGAAGAAGGGACCATGCGGCCGGCGGTCAGATCGTCCCTGGGCTGGCTGCTGTTGTCCACGCACACGGCGGAGCAAATAGAGCGCCTGGTGCGCCGCGCGAACATCGCGATCAACAAGCCTGCAGAGCGCGTGGATGTGGACGCCATGGTCGCGCACATCCTGTCGATCAAGGGGCAATCGCAGATCTACGTGGAGGGCATGCCGTTTGCGGACGGCGCGACGATGTGCGCTCTGCTGCCGGTGGCCATCAACGGGCAGCCCGTGGTGCTGGGGCTCGGCGGCAGCCTGGAGCGCATGCGTGCCCATCAGAAGGCCTACGCAGCGGCCTTGCGCCGTGCCGTGGCCTCCATATCACCCTGCGGCAAGGCCACTGGCTGAACTGAATGCACGAGGCGGCAGGCGGTAGCGCCGCCGGCCGCACTCTCCGGTTCACCCGTCAGGCAGCGATGGCCTGGTCCTGCTTGCGCGCAGGCTCGATGTGGTGGCCGGCGTAGCCGTTGGCCGCGGCGGCCGCGCAGTGCTCGCGGTACATCTTGAAGCCGCCGATGAACTGGGTCAGGCCCTGGGGCTTGCCTTCCACGTTGGCGCCGACCCACCAGGTCTTGGCCTTGTTGATCAGCGAATGCCGTGCCAGCGTGTACACCAGCTCCATCCAGTTGTCTTCGGTCTTGCGGGTGGGCTCGATGCTGCCCATGCCGTTCTTGCGCAGGTAGAGGATGGCGTCGGCGATCCAGTCCACGTCGTTCTCGCTCATGCGGATGATGTTGGCGAGCGCCGCGGGGCCGTTGGGGCCGGTGGTCATGAACAGGTTGGGAAAGCCTTCGAGCATGATGCCCAGATGCGAGCGGGGGCCGTTCTGCCATTTCTCCTGCACCGTGCGGCCGCCGCGCCCCACCACGTCAAAGGCCAGCAATGCGCCGGTCAGGCCGTCGTAGCCGGTGGCCAGGATCAGGATGTCGAGTTCCGTTTCTCCCGCCGCGGTGCGGATGCCCTTCTCGGTGGCTTCGAGAATGGGGTCCGTGATGCAGTCCATCAGGTGGACGTTCGGCAGGTTGTACGTCTCGTAGTATCCGGTGTCCAGGCAGGGGCGGCGCGCAAAGATCGGGTAACCCTGGGGCTTGAGCTTTTCTGCAGTGACCGGGTCGGTCACGACTTCGGCGATCTTGCCGCGCACGAAGTTGGCCACGTGCTCGTTGGCCTCCTCGTTGATCATCAGGTCGCCGAACGTGCCCAGCATGGCCAGGCCGCCCTGTTTCCAGGAGTCTTCCAGCAGGGCCTGGCGCTGGGCCGGGGTGACGGTGAAGAATGCCCGTGTGGACAAGGGGCGCGCGCCGCCGATCACGCTGTTGCGGGCCACCTCGCGGATACCCGCATAGTGGCGCTTGACCTCTGCCATGTACTCGGGTTCGATCGGTACGTTGCGCATGGGCATGGTGAAGCTGGGCGTGCGCTGGAATACGAAGAGCTCGCCCGCCTGGCGGCCGACTTCCTGCACGATCTGGATGCCCGTCGAGCCCGTGCCGATCACGCCCACACGCTTGCCCGTGAAGTCGACGGGTTCGTGCGGCCAGCGGGCGGCATGCAGCAGCCGGCCCTTGAAGCGCTCCAGCCCGTCGATCTCCGGCTTCTTGGGAACCGACAGCGGCCCCGTCGCCATGATGCAGTAGGGAGCTTCCCAGGTGGCGCCGCTCGCGGTCGTCACCGTCCATACCTGGCGCGCTTCATCCCATACCGCATTGTTGATGCGGGTGTTGAACTGGTAGTGGCGGCGCAGGTCGAGCCGCGTCGCCACGAAGTCGATGTAGCGCAGTAGCTCGGGCTGGGCCGCGTACTGCTCGGACCAGGTCCACTCCTGCTCGATCTCGGGCGAGAAGGAGTAGCTGTAGTCGATGCTGGGCAGGTCGACGCGCGCGCCGGGGTAGCGGTTCCAGTACCAGACACCGCCCACGTCGCCCCCGGCCTCGAAGGCCTGGAGCGAGAGCCCGAGCTGGTTGAACTTGTGGACGGCGTACATGCCCCCGAACCCGCCGCCGACGATGATCACGTCGACCTGCTGGGGTGCGGTGCTGTTGGTGGAATGCTGGGCGGGTGCTGCGGAAGTTGATGGCATGAATGTCTCCTGTGATCGTTCTTGAAGGGCGCAGTGTCCCCAGGCTATGAAGGGCACCGAAACCTCTGGCAGTCATGATGCCAATTAACTGGCCGGCCGGCAAGTAGAACGGCAATGCCATGACGAACAATCACATGTGTGAATTTGGTGTGTTTGGAGGTGGACCTGCGAGGCACGCCCGGCGACATGACGGGCTGCGATGCGAAGCGGCTGTGCCCCTCGTCTCACGCCAGCAGGCTTTCGACTGGTGGTTGCTGGTGTGGCAGGGGGCACGCAATGCCCTCGGGCCGACACGCCCGCGCCCCGTCACTGGCCCGAACGTGCATCGAGCCCACCTGTTGAACCACCTTCACAGCCGCTGCCGGTAGGCGGCGGGCGTCTCCCCGAAGGTGCGCTTGAACACGGTGATGAAAGCGCTGGCCGTGGCATAGCCCAGGTCCAGCGCGATGCTGTTGACGGGCACATTGGCGGCCAGCATCTCCAGCGAGCGCATGAGCCGTGCGCGTTGGCGCCATGCCGAGAAGTTGAAACCCGTTTCCTCGACGAAGCGCCGGCTCAGCGTGCGCGCGCTGAGGGCCGCCCACCGGGCCCACGCTGGAAGGTCCCGTCCGTCTGCCGGGTCGGCGATGAGCGCGCGGGCAATGCGCTGCAGGCGCGCGTCCCGGGGCAAGGGCAGGCCCAGGGGCTCGACCGGCAGCGTGCGGATCTCGTCCAGGATCACCCCGGCCACACGCAACTGGCCTGCATCCAGCGGGCCCTGAGGCCATTCGGCTGCGCGCAGCACCGCTTCGCGCAGCAGGCCCGAGGTGCGCAGCGTGCACGGCTTGGCGGGCAGCCCCTTGCAGGCGGCCGGCTCGACATACACGCTCCAGCCGTGGAAGGGGCCGTGCGACTGCGCCGCATGCAGGTGGTGCGGCGGCAGCCACACGGCATGGATGGCGGGTACGACCCACACCGCGTCCTCCACCTTGACGGAAATCAGCCCGCGCAGCGACCCGAAGAGCTGCCCGCGCGCGTGCTGGTGCGGCTCGGTCATGCGCTCGCCATCCTGCGTGCCGGCGAGGGCGATGACCATGGGGCCCTGCGGCGCATCGATGGTGGCGAGGGCGAGCTTCAAATCGTTCGAACCGTTCAGGTCAGGCATGCGAGATGGAGGCGTATCGAAATGGCGGATGAAAGCAATCAGTTGGCGATTTCAGTGTACAGCCGCCATGTGAATGCATCTTATTCTTGTTTGCATCGCATCAACAGGAGTCAGGCCATGCGCGCACAGGATGTTCTTCCGGACCATGTCAACGAAGTGGAGGTGGGCGGTATCACCGTCCGCAAGGGCTCGGTGGGGGCCTTCCTCGCCAATGCGCGGGTGTTGCAGGACCCCACTGCACCCGCCGCGGCGCGCGCTGCCGCAGCGGGCGATATACAGGCGTTGGCGCCTGCACTGCGCGCGCTGGGGCTGTTCGAGGTGCTGGAGGTCCGGGACCCGCACTTGCGGGCCCTGGTGGCGCCCCCTGCGGCCGGGCCGGGCAGGCCTGATGCTCCCGACCTCGATGCGCTGTACTCGCCGCCGTCCGAGATGATCCAGAAGGCGGTGCTCGACCGCCTCATCGGTTTTCATGAAAGCTACCTGAAGGCCGCGACGTTTTTCTGCCTGGCCACGGGCAGCGGCGAGGGGCTCGATGCCTCTGCGCGCGGCGGCCCGCCGGGCTTCGTGCACGTGCTGGATGCGCATACGGTGGCCTTTGCCGACTGGCCGGGCAACAACCGCATCGAATCGTTGCGCAACCTGGAGCGCGACGACCGCGTGGGCATGCTCTTCATCTTTCCGGGGCTGGAGGTGTTCCTGCGCATCAACGGCCACGGCAGGGTGTCCACCGCGCCGGAGCTGCTGGCCGAATTGGCAGAACAGGGGCGCACACCCAAGGCCGCGACGGTGGTGGCCATCACCGAAGTGCTCATGCACTGCGGCAAGGCGGTGAACCGCGCCAGACTGTGGGCCCCGGCGTCGCAGGTGGACCGCACTGCGCTGCCCACGGTGGGGCAGATGCTGGCAGAGGTGACGCGGCTGGGGGGTGCCACCGCACCGATCGGCGACGAGCAGGTGGGGCAGATCAACGCGAACTACGACCACGAGGTGCGGCATGCGCTTTACTGAAGACCGGGTGCCGGGCCTGCTGGAACGTGCGTTCGACAGGCTGCTGCTGCGCAGTGCACGGGTGGCTGCGGTGCACAGGGTGTCGGATCGCTTTCGGCTCATCGATCTGGAAGGCGATGCCCTGCAGGGCGCGGCCTGGGCAGCGGGGCACAAGCTGCAGGTCAAGGTGGCCGGGCCGTTCACCGCGCGCACGTTCACCCCCATCGTGTTCGATGCGGTGCGCGGGCATGTGCGCCTGCTGGGCTACGCGCATGGAGCCGGGCCTGGCAGCGACTGGCTGCGGCGTGTGCAGGCGGGCGATGCCTGCCAGGTGTTCGGCCCGCACCGCTCGCTGGCGTTGGGAGATCTGGCCGGGCCGGTGGTGTTGCATGGGGACGAGACGCCGTTCGGCCTGGCGGCTGCCGTTGCGGCCGCCATGGGCGCGAGGGCACAGCCCCGCTGCGTGCTCACGGGGCGCGCGCAGTCGATCCAGCAGGCACGCCAGGCACTCAAGGGGCGCGGCGTGCCGGCATCGTGCATCGTGGCCAAGGCGTACTGGGCGCCCGGCAAGACCGGTATGGACTGAGCGCCCGTGGCCGGCGGCATGAGGTGCTGGCGCGCGATGCATGCCAGGGCGGGGGCTTGGGTGCACCCCTCCCGACGTCCGCATGAGCGTCAGCGCGCTTTATCCGATCGTCATCAGGCTGGCATTGCCGCCCGCCGCCGCCGTGTTCACGCTCAGCGCACGCTCGATCACCAGGCGCTCCAGCGGCACCTCGGTGCTGCCCGGGGGCATGCCCGTGACGGCGACGATGGGGCCGGGGCGGCGGGCAAGCTGTTCGCACACTTTGCGTAAAGCCTCGGGCGTGCCATGGTGCAGCACGGCAGCCAGGTCGGTGGTGCCGTCGGCCAATGCGTTGGGCGCGATCGCGATGCGCGCCTGCAATTCGGCGGGCAGGGTG
This sequence comes from Acidovorax sp. LjRoot117, assembly GCF_964252695.1. Classification (NCBI taxonomy): domain Bacteria; kingdom Pseudomonadati; phylum Pseudomonadota; class Betaproteobacteria; order Burkholderiales; family Comamonadaceae; genus Acidovorax; species Acidovorax sp. LjRoot117. Next base: position 37,214 of record NZ_CAXUPO020000007.1, read on the forward strand.
GTGCGCAGGGCGGTGTGGGCGTCGCTCCACACGGCCTTGCCGCCGCTGGCCAGCACCGCGGCCAGCTGGGTCCACAGGTCTTCCTGCGCGGCAGCGATGCACAGCACGGTGGCACGCGGCAGCAGGCTGTAGACGTTGCGCTCGCCCGTGGGCCCGGGCAGGGTGCGCGCGGTGCCGGTTTGGGTCTCGGCGGCAAAGCGGCGGCAGGTGGCGGCCAGGGGGGCGTGCCCCGCCGCCTGCGCCCATCGCTCCAGGGCGTGCAGGGGGCTCAGCAGTGTTTCGCGCGCGGCCATGTCTGGCGCGGCGATGCGGTCCGCGGCGGCGAATGTCTGCGCCAGTGCGGCGGCCGGGCGCTGGGCCAGCAGCCGCAGCAGGTACAGCGGGCCGCCAGCTTTGGGGCCTGTGCCCGACAGGCCTTCGCCGCCAAAGGGCTGCACGCCCACCACCGCGCCTACCATGTTGCGGTTGACGTACACATTGCCGGCGTGCGCGCGGTCGACCACGCGAGCGATGGTTTCGTCGATGCGGGTGTGCACGCCCTGGGTCAGGCCGTAGCCGGTGGCGTTGATCTGCTCGAGCAGCTGGTCCAGGTCCTTGCGTGCATAGCGCACCAGGTGCAGCACGGGGCCGAAGACCTCGCGCTGCAGCTCGCCGATGCTGTTCAGTTCGATGAGCGTGGGCGGCACGAAGGTGCCCTGTGCGGCCTCGGCTGCATCGCTGCGGCAGTGCTGGAACACGCGCTGGCCGCGGCTCTTGAAGGCGTCGATGTGTTGGGTGATACCCGCCTGGGCCTCGGCGTCGATCACCGGGCCCACGTCCACCGCCAGCGCTGCGGGGTTGCCCATGCGCAGCTCGCCCATGGCGCCCTGCAGCATCTCGACCACGCGGTCGGCGGCGTCGTCTTGCACGCACAGCACGCGCAGTGCGGAGCAGCGCTGGCCCGCGCTGTCGAAGGCTGACGAGACCGCGTCGGTGACCACCTGCTCCACCAGGGCGGACGAGTCCACGATCATCGCGTTTTGCCCGCCCGTTTCGGCGATCAGCGGGATGGGGCGGCCGGCGGCATCCAAGCGGCCGGCGATGGTGCGCTGCAGGATGCGCGCGACCTCGGTGGAGCCGGTGAACATGACGCCCATGGCGCGGGAGTCGCCGATCAGGCGTGCACCCACGGTCTCGCCCTGGCCGGGCAGCAATTGCACTGCGCCGCGCGGCACGCCGGCCTGCCACAGCAGGCGCACGGCCTCGGCGGCGACGAGTGGCGTCTGCTCGGCGGGTTTGGCCAGCACGGGGTTGCCGGCGGCCAGCGCTGCGGCCACCTGGCCCATGAAGATGGCCAGCGGAAAGTTCCAGGGGCTGATGCAGGCCACGGGGCCCAGCGGGATGTGCGTGGCGTTGTCGAAGGTGCTCTCCACCTGCGCCGCGTAGTAGCGCAAGAAGTCCACCGCCTCGCGCACCTCGGCGATGGCGTTGCTGGCGCTCTTGCCGGCCTCGCGCATCAGCAGGCCCATCAGCGGCTGCAGGCGCGCTTCGAGCAGGTCGGCGGTGCGCTGCAGGGCGGCGGCGCGTTCGGCAGGGCCGGTGGCGGCCCAGGCCGGTGCGGCTTGCTGTGCGTTCTTCAGCGCCTGGTCCACGTCGTCGGCCGTGGCCTCCTGCACATGGCCGACCACGTCGCGCAGGTCGGCGGGGTTGCGCACGGGCGTGGCCGGGCCGGCGGGCACATCGGTGGCCAGCAGCGGGCCGGCAGTCCAGCCGTGCAGGGCGCTGGACTGCAGCGTGGCGGCGAGTTGCGCCAGTGTGGCATCGCTGGCGATGTCGAGCCCTTGCGAGTTGGTGCGGCCGCTGCCGTAGAGCGCCGCTGGCAGCGGAATACGCGGGTGGGGCAGGCCGGCCGTGCCTTCGCGGGCGGCCGCTTCGTCCACCACCTGCACGGGGCTGCGCACCAGATCGGCCAAGGCGATGGTCTCGTCGGCAATGCGGTTCACGAAGGAGGTGTTGGCACCGTTCTCCAGCAGGCGGCGCACCAGGTAGGCCAGCAGCGTCTCGTGCGTGCCCACCGGGGCGTAGATGCGGCACGGCCGGCCCAGGCCGGCCTTTCCTGTTTCTCGGCCGAGCTTGCCCGCACCGATGGCGCCCACCACCTGCTCGTACAGCGGCTCGCCCATGCCGTGCAGGCACTGAAACTCGTACTGCCCCGCGTAGTAGTTGCTGCCCGCCAGGTGGTAGATGGTGGCCAGGGTCTCGGCGTTGTGCGTGGCGAACTGTGGGTACACGGCCTCGGGTGCGGCCAGCAGCTTGCGCGCGCAGGCCACGTAGGAGACATCGGTGTGCACCTTGCGGGTGTAGACCGGGTAGTCGGCCAGGCCGTCGATCTGGGCGCGCTTGATCTCGCTGTCCCAATAGGCGCCCTTGACCAGGCGCACCATGAGGCGGCGGCGGGAGCGGCGCGCCAGGTCGATGACGAAATCGATCACATACGGGCAGCGCTTTTGGTAGGCCTGGATCACGAAGCCGATGCCGTTCCAGCCCGCCAGGCTGGGCTCGTGGCACAGGCGCTCGAGCAGGTCGAGTGAGATTTCCAGGCGGTCGGCTTCTTCGGCGTCGATGTTGATGCCGATGTCGTAGCTCTTGGCCAACTCGGTCAGGCGCAGAACCAGCGGGTAGAGCTCGTCCATCACGCGTGCGAACTGCGCGCGGCTGTAGCGCGGGTGCAGGGCCGACAGCTTGATCGAGATGCCCGGGCCTTCATAAATGCCCCGCCCGGCCGATGCCTTGCCGATGGCGTGGATGGCCTGCTCGTACGAGGCGTAGTAGCGCTCGGCGTCGGCCGTGGTCAGGGCCGCCTCGCCCAGCATGTCGTAGGAGTAGCGAAAGCCTTCGGCCTCCATGCGGCGCGCGTTGGAAAGGGCCTCGGCAATGGTCTCGCCGGTGACGAACTGCTCGCCCATCATGCGCATGGCCATGTCCACGCCCTTGCGGATCAGCGGCTCGCCGCCCCGGCCGATGAGCCGGCCCAGCGATGCGCCCAGGCTGCCTTCGCTGTGTGTTGCCACCAGTTTGCCGGTGATGAGCAGGCCCCAGGTGGCCGCGTTGACGAAGAGCGAGGGGCTCTTGCCCAGGTGGGGCTCCCACTGGCCATTGCTGATCTTGTCGCGGATGAGCGCGTCGCGCGTGGCCGCATCGGGGATGCGCAGCAGCGCCTCGGCCAGGCACATCAGGGCCACGCCCTCCTGGGACGAGAGCGAGAACTCCTGCAGCAGCCCCTGCACGATGCCCGCGCGGCCGCTGGCGGCCTTGCGCTGGCGCAGGGCGCCGGCAATGCGCAGCGCCAGTTGCTGCGACGCCGCGGCCAAGTCCTGCGGCACGCGGGCCTGTGCCAGCAGCGGTGCCAGGGCCTCGGGCTCGGGTCGGCGGCAGGCGGCGGTGATGGCGGCGCGCAGCGGGTTGGCCAGCGGGGTGCGCGGGGCGAAGTCTGCAAAGGCGGCGGCGGTCGTTGTCATGGCGGGTTCTCGAAGAGAAATGTTCGGGCCCGACGGCTGTCAGACCCCCTGAAAACGGATCATCTCTGGAGTCGCGATGAATAAATGGTCGAAAATCGGCTTATTGACCGAATGAATCACTAGTGCCAATGACCAACGACACCGATCTGGACCGTATCGACCGCAGAATTTTGTCGATCCTGCAGGAAGACGGGCGCATTGCCAACCTCAAGCTGGCGGAGGCCGTGGCCCTGTCGCCCACCGCGGTGCTGGCGCGTGTGCAGCGGCTCACGCGGGACGGCTTCATCCTGGGCTACGAGGCGCGGCTCAACCCGCTGCGGCTGGGCGCGGGCATGCTGGTGTTTGTGGAGGTGCTGCTCGACCGCACCACGCCCAACGTGTTCGACCAGTTCAAGGCCGCCGTGCAGGTGCACCCCGAGATCATGGAGTGCCACATGGTGGCGGGTGGCTTCGACTACCTGCTCAAGACCCGTTCGGCCGACATGAATGCGTACCGCGTGTTCGCCGGGGCCGTACTGTGGCAGCTGCCCGGCGTGCGCGAGACGCGCACCTACGCCGTGATGGAAGAGGTCAAGCACACCAACCACCTCTTTCTCCATCTGTCGTGAAGCGCCGCGGCACCACAGCCGCGCCGTTGGCCCGCAGCGGCTTTCACGCGACAGCGGCGTTGGCTGGGCGGGGCAAAGCCAGCATAATGACCGGTAAATACGTCTGACTCAGGAGAAGAAACATGAAGGTCCTTCCATACGCTGCCGCAGCCCTGGTGGCTGCATTCTTCAGCCAGTCGGCCATGGCGTCGTGCTACGTGGTGTACGGCCCCGACAAGGACATCGTGTACCGCGCTCCGGAGCCACCGATCGATTTGTCCCGCCAGATCCACGAGACCTTGCCGGTGGTGGCGCCCAACTCGACGCTGGTGTTCACGCCCGACAATCACAACTGCGATCTCACCATCAACAAGCTGCCGCTCGCCTCCGCCTCCATGCGCGGTGCGCCGGGCATGCGCGCTGCACGCGCCGACCGCAGCTGAGGTATTCCTGTCACGGCTCGGACAGGCGCAGTCCCGGGCCTGAGACAATCGGGGGATGAGCGAACCGAAAGAACTATCCCCCTCGTTTGAACCCGCCGCACAAGACGGCGCAGACCTGCCCGACGGCTGGCTGCAGGTGCAGTCCATGGACCTGGACGCCCAGGGCGTGGCCCGCAAGCCCGATGGCAAGGTCGTCTTCATCGACGGCGCCCTGCCGTTCGAGCTGGTCACGGCCAACACCCACCGAAAAAAGAACAACTGGGAGCAGGCCAGCCTGACGGCGATCCACCGCGAGTCGTCACAGCGCGTGCGCCCTGGCTGCCCGCACTTCGGCCTGCACGCCGGGGCCTGCGGCGGCTGCAAGATGCAGCACCTTCACGTGGGCGCGCAGGTGGCCGTCAAGCAGCGCGTGCTGGAAGACAACCTCTGGCACCTGGGCAAGGTCAAGGCCGAAACCGTCATGCGGCCCATCGAGGGGCCCGCCTGGGGCTACCGCTACCGCGCCCGCCTGTCCGTGCGCCATGTGATCAAGAAGGGCACGGTGCTGGTGGGCTTTCATGAGCGCAAGAGCCGCTACGTGGCGGACATGCAGACCTGCAGGATCCTGCCCCCGCACGTGGATGCGATGCTGATGCCGCTGCGTGCGCTGATCGCCGGAATGGACGCGCGCGACACCTGCCCGCAGATCGAGCTGGCCTGTGGCGACACGGTGACCGCCCTGGTGCTGCGGCACCTGGAGCCGCTGAGCGCCGACGACATCGCGCGGCTGCGTGCCTTTGCCGCCGAGCACGGCGTGCAATGGTGGCTGCAGCCCAAGGGCCCGGACACGGTGAAGCTGCTCGACGAGGGCGGCGAACAGCTGTCGTACGCGCTGCCGGACTTTGGCATCACCATGCCCTTCAAGCCCACCGACTTCACGCAGGTCAACCCGCACATCAACCGGGTGCTGGTCAGTCGGGCACTGCGCCTGCTGGATGTGCAGCCGCACGAGCGCGTCATCGACTGGTTCTGCGGCCTGGGCAACTTCACACTGCCCCTGGCCACGCAGGCGCGTGAGGTGCTGGGCATCGAGGGCAGCGAGGCGCTGGTCGCCCGTTCGCGCGAAAACTATGCATTGAATCAGGCCCTGCCGCGCGGCAGTAAAGCGCTGGCAGCTACTGATTTTGTAGCACGCAATCTGTTCGAGATGACGCCTGCGATGCTGGTGGCCGACGGCTCGGCCGACAAGTGGCTGGTGGACCCGCCGCGCGAGGGCGCATTCGCGCTGGCCAAGGCGCTGGCAGACATCGAGCAGGCGCGCATCGGTGCCGAGGATGCCGGCCCGCTGCCCGCGGGCGCCGAAAGCTGGACACCCCCCCAGCGCATCGTCTACGTGAGCTGCAACCCCGCCACGCTGGCGCGGGATGCGGGCCTGCTGGTGCACAAGGCCGGTTACAAATGCATCGCTGCGGGCATGGTCAACATGTTCCCGCACACGGCGCACGTCGAGAGCATGGCGGTGTTCGAGCGGGTGTGACCGCCTGAATGAAGGATGTCAGAGGCAGGAGGAGTGCAGCCAGGCGCTGTCCTGGCCCTTCCCGCTGCCAGTCGCCAGGACGTCAGGCGCGTGCACGCCCGGGGAAGGGCGCCCTGTCAGGGCAGATCTCAACTCCTGCTGCGGCTCGCGGCAGGGTCGCGCGTCTCGGTCTCGGTGTCGATGTCGGCACTGCCCTTGCGCTCGGGCTTCTTCACTTCGCCCAGCACCGACGGCGCGCCTTCGATCTTGTTCTCGCGCATGTACGCGTCCATGTCCTTCCAGCCGGCAAAGACCGATGCCTTGGCGGCCTTGGGGTTGAGCGTGTAGCAATCCTCCAGGCCGCGCAGCGCATGGCGGCAGGCGCCGCCGATGGCCTTGGCCTCGGCATCGCGCTGCGCAACGCGCGGATCAGGGCCCAGGCCAGGGATCTTGTCGCAACCGGCCAGCAGCAGCGCGAGGGCGGCCACGGCCAGCAGGCGCAGCGGGGTGGAGGGCAGGTTGCGATACATGTACTTGCATTATCGGCAGGACTGCGCCGCTATTGAGGCTTGACCTTGGTGCGGGCTCAACAAAAAGAAAAAGGCTCCCGAAGGAGCCTTGTGGCGCACGCTGTGATGCGGCGGTTGACACTGGCACGGTAGCAGGCCAATGCACCCGTGGAACCGGGTTCGCCGGACCACCGGGTGCGCCCCTCCATGGGGAAAGCCGCGCAGCCGTTCAGGGGACGCTTACTCGCGCTCTCCACCCATGATGCCCAGCAGGGCCAGCAGGCTCTGGAACACGTTGAAAACGTCCAGGTACAGGGCCAGGGTGGCGCTGATGTAGTTGGTCTCGCCGCCGTCCAGGATCTGCTTGATGTCGTACAGCATGTAGGCGCTGAAGATGCCGATGGCCGCCATCGAGATCGCCATCATGCCCACGCTGGAGCCGACGAACACGTTGATGATGCCGCCCACCATGAGCACCATGGCGCCCACGAACAGCCACTTGCCCATGCCCGACAGGTCGCGCTTGATCACGCTGGCCAGGCTGGCCATCACGAAGAACACGCCCGCGGTGCCCGCAAAGGCGGTCATGATGAGGTCGGTGCCGTTCTTGAAGCCCAGCACCATGCCGATCAGGCGCGAGAGCATCAGGCCCATGAAGAACGTGAAGGCCAGCAGGACCGGCACGCCCGCTGCAGAACGCTTGGTCTTTTCGATCGCGAACATGAAGGCGAACGCGCCGCCCAGGAACACGATCAGGCCCACGCCGCCGCGCAGCGACTGGGTGATGCCGGTGGCCACGCCGACCCAGGCGCCGAGCACCGTGGGGATCATGCTCAGCGCGAGCAGCCAGTAGGTATTGCGAAGAACCCGGTGGCGGTCTTCCTGCGAGATGCCATAGCCCGCAGAGTGGCCCAGGGTGGTGACATGGTCATTCATCTTGTGTCTCTCCTTGTTGGCCTGCACAGCGCAGACATTGCAAATTCTAGGTGGAGACGGTTTTTGGCCTCGCAATGACCGCACCCGCTTACCTACTTTTGGTAAGGGTACTTTCACCCTGCGTAGGGGTGAGCGGCCCTGTGGATGCCGCTATGCTTGATGGTTCATTGCTCCGGCGGGCCCCTGCGGTTCGTCCGGGCGACCTTTCTTCGACTCTTTCTTTTCCTCCACCCGGACACATCCATGAAGACCAAGCACGAACTCGAACTCGCCGACGTCAAGGCCATTGCCGCCGCTGCCGAAGCCGAAGCCCTGAAGAACCAGTGGGCCGTGACCATCGCCATCGTGGACGACGGCGGTCACCTGCTGTGGCTGCAGCGCCTGGACGGCGCCGCCGCCGTGTCCTCGCACATCGCCCCCTCCAAGGCCCGCACGGCCGCCCTGGGCCGGCGCGAGAGCAAGGTGTATGAGGACATCGTCAACGGCGGCCGCACCGCGTTCCTGAGCGCGCCTGGCATCGACGGCCTGCTCGAAGGTGGCGTGCCGATCCTCAAGGACGGCCAGTGCCTGGGCGCGGTGGGCGTGAGCGGCGTGAAGTCCACCGAGGACGCGCAGGTCGCGCGTGCCGGCATCGCTGCACTGGGTCTTTGAGATTGCTATCAAATAGATAGCTTCTGGCGCTTGCCTATCAAGCGCTGGAGGGCAAATTTATTTGAATCTACCGGGTGACGCTGTCGTCGCCCACAAAAAAACCGGCTCAAGGCCGGTTTTTTGTTGTGAGCGAAGAACCCCGGGGTACAAAAAAAGCCTGGCTACGCGGGGGTGAACCCGTTGGCTGGCAAAAACGACCCTTGCGAGCTTGTTGAAAGCCCGGGAGTCGCCCCACGATGAAACTGGGTGCCGCTGGCGGCGCTATAGGTGCAAAGACCGGTCAGGCGCGGGCTGCGGCAGGTGTTGGTGATGGCTAAACGGCTGCCTTATTTGGTCAGGATCAGCTTGCCGAGCTTGGTGGCCTGCAGGCGGTAGACCGACCCGTTGTGGCTGATGGCGACGGCCTTCTGGCCCTGCAGCAGGGAGCTGCTGTCGACCGCAGCTGCGGTAGGTTCGGTGCGTTGGCTTGCTTGCCCGTCGGCGTGCGAGACCCCCTTGCTGGCAGAAGCGGGGCGCAGGATCGAAGCGGCGGTCAAAGTGGCTTGCATGGGTTTTTCCTGGTGCGTTTGATTGCGTTTTGCTAATGATAACGATTCGCAATTACAAGTCAAGCGACTGGAGTGTTTCTTTTTGTTCTTTTGCTTGCCGGGCAGAATCTGACCACAGCGGTCATTCAGATCAAGGATTCCGAACATGATGAAGATTGACGGTGCGTGCTACTGCGGTGCGATCGCCTACGAGGCCGAGGTGCAGCCTGGCACCATCACGGTCTGCCACTGCGATGATTGCCAGGGCCACTCAGGCTCTGCCTTTCGGGCCAACATCGCGGCTCCTGCGTCCAGCTTTCGGCTGACCCGGGGCACGCCCCGCACCTACGTCAAGACTGCCGCCAGCGGCAACCAGCGCGCTCTGGCGTTCTGCGAGGTGTGCGGCAGCTCGCTCTATGCCTGCGCCGTGAGCGATCCCGCCACTTATTCACTGCGGATCGGCACGATCGAACAACGGCACGAGCTCGGCTCGCCGCAGCGGCAGATCTGGACATGTAGGCGACATGACTGGGTGGGGTTGCCGGAAGGCACGGCGTCGTTTGAGGAGCAGCCATAAATCCCAAATCAGTCTTTAACTTTATCCGCAAGTGGCCTTATTTAGGGACTTTCACTCTGCCGACCTCTCGACCATCGACGCGCACTACAAGGTGTGTTCCAGACCAAACAGCAGTGGGCTTGCTTTTCATCGACTTGATTTCCCCAAGATGGACGACCGTAAGTAATTGACAGTCGCCGCCGAGGGACCCGCATGCGTAGTACCACCCAACAGCTCTGATAATTCCGGAACCTTGCATACCGTAGAACGTGACAATTTGTCCCACCTCACCCTTCCGGACCGGGTTACTTTCTACTTCATAGCGCGGATAGGCCTGAGCAAACCATATTTTTGCTGCTTCCAAACTTGAAAATTCAGCGGGCTCCGTTTGAACCATCGCGGCAGACGCGGACAGCGTGAAAGCCGACACAATGAAGGTCCAAAGCCACCGCAGCTTCTTGGCTCCATAGGCTAAATTGGTCATATAAAGTGCTAAGCGAAGTTGGTCGAATGGTCGGGGAGGCCGCTATTGGCGTACAGCCATCATCGTATCAATGCTCGTATCCGGCGAAAGCGACGGCAGTCAATCTGGAAAGACCATTAAAGCAACACTGAATATGGTCAAGTTGATTTTCTTATGGTTGAGCACACATGCCTTGAGCCTGCAGCGGATGAAACTCCCAGCCGAAGAAAGGCGAGGCAAAAGCGAAGTATCAAAAAAAATTCCGGCCCACCCTCTGCAGGCAAAGCGTGCAGCGGGCGGGCCGGGTGGCAGGGGCAGGTCTAAGGGCTGTCTCGCAGCCCCTGAATCAAGGCGCCGGGTCCGTCACAAACCCGATCTTGCGCACGCCCGCCCGCTGTGCCGCCGCCATGGCCTGGGCCACGCGTTCGTAGCGCACTTCCTTGTCGCCGCGGATGTGCAGGTCGGGCTGGGGCTGTTTGGCAGCCTCGGCCTGCAGGCGGGGGAAGAGTTCTTCTTCCGTGACCTGCGTTTCGTTCCAGAAGTACTTGCCGTCAGCCGACACCGACAGGCGCACGGTCTCGGGCTTGACGTCCTCGGGCTGGTTGGTGGCGCGGGGCAGGTCCACGTTGACCGAGTGCTTCATCACCGGCACGGTGATGATGAAGATGATGAGCAGCACCAGCATGACGTCCACCAGGGGCGTCATGTTGATTTCGTTCATCACGTCATCGGCATCGTCTTGGGTTCCGAAGGCCATGGCTTACGCGCCTTTCTTGAGGGGCAGGACCTTGGCCTGTTCGCCGCCGGCGTTCACGCGGGCACCGGTCACGAAGTAGGCGTGCAGGTCGTGGGCAAAGCTGTTGAGGCCGCCCAGGATGGACTTGTTGCCGCGCACCAGGGCGTTGTAGCCCAGCACGGCGGGGATGGCCACGGCCAGGCCCAGGGCCGTCATGATCAGTGCTTCGCCGATGGGGCCGGCCACCTTGTCGATGGTGGACTGGCCCGACGTGCCAATGGCCACCAGTGCGTGGTAGATGCCCCAGACGGTGCCGAACAGGCCGATGAACGGGGCGGTGGAGCCGACCGAGGCCAGGATGGCCAGGCCCGACTGCAGGCGTGCGGTGAACTCGTCGATGCAGTTGCGCAGGCAGCGCGTGACCCAGTCGCTCACGTCCAGGCTGTCGTGCAGGTGGGCCTTGGTGTTGCGGTGGTGGGCGGTGGCTTCGCGGCCTTCCAGGGCCAGGTGGCGGAAGGGGTTGGTGTTGTCGCTGCCCAGCTTGGTCAGGCCTGCGGCAAAGTCCTCGCTGTGCCAGAAGTCCTGCGCAGCGCGGGTGTGCTTCTTGAACTTGATGATGTCCAGGGCCTTGATGAAGATGACGATCCACGAGGCCAGCGACATGGCCAGCAGGATGATGGCGACCGCGCGGGTGACGAAGTCACCCTGGATCCATACGTTGGCGATGCCGAATTGCGATTCCATGAAAAAACTCCCTGAAGCTGATCTAAAGCGTTGATTGACCGATTGACTGATTATTCGAGCACGAAGTTGACAGGGACCAGGTTCCACATGGTCTCGACCACACCGTTGCGTTTGCCGGGCACGAAGCGCCAGCGCATCACGGCTTCCTGCGCCTGCTTGTCCAGGCGGTCAAAGCCGCTGGACTTGTTGATCTCGACCTTCTGCGGCAAGCCGTCTGTGCCGATCAGTACGCGCAGCACGACCTTGCCCTGCTCGCCCATGCGCTTGCTGATGGCGGGGTAGCTGGGCTTGGGGTTGTTCAGATAGGCCGCGTCGCTCGACGGCAGCTCGATCTTGGGCGGGGCCGGCGGGGCTGGTGGGGCAGGCGGCGCCGGGGGCGCTACCGGGGCCTCGATGGGCGGGGCGGGCGGCTGGGGCGTGGTGATGCCGACAGGCGCGTTGGGCGCCGGAGTGGGGTCCGGGATGGCCACGGGCATGGGTGCCGGGCGCGGGGCCACCTTGGGGGCGGGGCGCGGTGGTGGCGGCGGGGCAGGCGGCGGCGGGGTGACCTTCGGGGGAGCCGGCGGGGCGATGAATTCGCTCAGCAGCTCTGCCGGCACGATGACTTCAGCCGCGCGGCGCAGCAAACCCGATTGCAGGGCCCAGATGCCCGCAACGTGCAGTGCAATGACGGAGCCCACGATCACGGTGTTGCGGCTGACACCCCCGGGAGGAGCGAAACGATCAGGGTGAGACATAAAAATGATAGCTGCTAGCGCTTGTGTACCAAGCGCTAGAGCTCTAAAAGACCTTTGTTATTTGCGAAAGATCCACCAGGCCGAGCCTGCGACGAGGATCAGACTGCCAGCGAGCGTTGAGAGGAGTTCCATGACTTGCTTTCCAAAATGGAGCTGGCAAGCTGGATCGTTTGCGGCGCTGCATCGTTGTGCAGTGCGGCCACCGGGTTCGATGCACTGCACTGCGCGACCACGTCGCGGGCGCAGCTTTCGCAGCATCCGCATTGGGTGGCGACGCCCAGCTCGAACTGGATCTCGTCAAAGCTCATTCCGGCACGTGCGTGGCGGGCGATCTCACGGTCCGATATCCGACGGCAAACACAGACGATCATGGCGGCAGGCAGTGTGGCTGGCTGTTGAAGGTGTCGCTATTATAAATAAGAATCTATCGCATTTGCAATAAACCATTTCTGCCAAGAGGGAGAAACCGGCGCAAAGGCGCGTCAATCGGGGCTGTCTGCAGCCAGCAAGGCCGGCGTGGCGTCCGCCAGCGTGGCGCAACCGGTCAGGGCCATGGCGATCTCCAGCTCGTCGCGCAGCATCCGCAGCACATGGGCGACGCCGGTGGCCCCGGCGTTGGCCAGCCCCCAGACGGCCGGGCGCCCCACCAGCACGGCGGACGCCCCCAGCGCCATCGCCTTGAGCACGTCGGTGCCGCGCCGGATGCCGCCATCGACCAGCACCGGCACGGCGCCGCCCACGGCCTGCACCACGCGCGGCAGGGCGGTGGCCGTGGCCGGGGCGGTGTCCAGTGTGCGGCCGCCGTGGTTGGACACGATGACGCCCGCAACGCCGGCCGCCACGGCTTGGCGCGCGTCGGCAGGGTGCAGCACGCCTTTGAGCAGCACGGGCAGCCGGGTGATGGACTGCAGCCACGCCACGTCGTCCCAGGTGGGGGCGTGGTGCAGCAGCCCGTCGAACATCGCGCTCTGGTCGGCGCCGAGGGCGGGGGCGGGCGGCGCCTGCATGCCCGCCAGGTTGACGGGCGCGGTGCCCGGCGGCAGGCGAAAGCCCGCCCGGCGCTCCCGGTCGCGGGCGCCGCTCGTGGGCGCGTCCACCGTGAGCACCAGGGCTTCGTACCCCGCGGCCTCGGCGCGCTGGACCAGGGCGCGGGTGAAGCCGCGGTCCGGCTGCAGGTACACCTGAAACCACAGTGGGCCGCGGCCGGGGTCGGGCAGCACCGCCTGGGCAATGGCCTCCAGCGGCATGCTCGCCTGGGTGCTCAGCACCACGCCGGCGCCGAGTGCCGCGGCCGCATAGGCCATCGCCACTTCGCCGTCGGCATGGGCCAGGCGCTGAAAGGCGACAGGTGCCAGCAGGATGGGGTGCGCCAGCGTGCGGCCCAGCAGCTCAACGCGGGTGTGCCCGCCAGCCAGCGGCCGCAGCACGCGGGGCCACAGGGGCAGTGCGTCCCACGCGCTGCGGTTGCTGCGCAGGCTGATCTCGTCGGCCGCGCCGCCGCTGAAGTAGGCCCAGGCGTTGTCGTCCAGGTGTTGCCGGGCCTGCTGCTCATGGTCGGCCAGGCTGGCGAGGCCGGGAGGGAGCTGTTGGCGTGCTGGGACGTGTGTCATGGCAATGAAAAAAGCACCTGCCGCGCATTCAGCAAGCGCGAGGTGCTATCAATAAATGAGCAAATTGGTTGGCATGGCCGCCGAGGGCTGGATGTGGGGCAAGACCTGGAGCCAGACCTGGGGCCAGGCCTGCGGCTGTAGCGGGTCTGCCAGGCGCCTGTCACACGTCGGCCCACATGCGCAGCAGGTTGTGGTACGTGCCCGACAGGGCGATGACCGACGGGTCGGTCTCGCCCACGCTCTGGCGCAGGCGCAGCAGGGCCATGTCCATGTCGAACAAGAGCTGGCGCTGCTCCAGCCCGCGCACCATGCTCTCGACCCAGAAGAAGCTGCTGATGCGGTGGCCGCGGGTGACCGGCGACACCTGGTGCACGGTGCTGCTGGGGTACAGGATCATGTCGCCGGCCGGCAGCTTGATGCGCTTGTCGCCCCAGGCTTCGGTGGCGACCAGTTCGCCGCCGTCGTATTCGTCCGGCTGCGTGAGGAACAGCGTGCACGACAGGTCGCTGCGCACCCAGGCGTTGTCTGCCTTGGAGTGCATGACGGCGCTGTCCACGTGGCGGCCATAGAAGTTGGCGCCGTCGCCGTAGCGGTTGAACAGCGGGTTGTAGATGCGCCGGGGCAGGGCGGCCGAAAAAAAGAGCGCATTGCGGGCCAGCGCGGCCTTGACGATGCCCTGCAGCTGGGCCGACAGCTCGCTGCCCTTGGCGAGCTGCTGGTTGTTTTTCTGGTGCACGGCCTGGCTGCCTGCGCTGCGGGCGCCGTCCACCCAGGGGGTGTCGGCCGCCCAGAGCGTTTGCCGGAACAGGGCCACCTCGTCGGCCGTCAGTACGTCTTTGATGTGCAGGAACATGGGGTCCGATTGTGACTCCGCCCCAATGAAGGGGCGGAGTCGTTTCGTCAGAACATCAACGCATCAACGTCGACATGTCGATGCATCAGCGCATCGAAGGTCAGAAGCGCGTCTTCAGCGACACCTGCACGGAACGTGCCGTGCCCGGCGTGTAGAAGCCGCGGTACAGGCCGTCCGCATAGGTGCGGTCGAACAGGTTGTTGACGTTGAGCTTGAGCGTCGTCTTGTCGTCGAACGCGTACTCGACCATGGCGTCCATCACCGCGAAGCCGCTGGCGTACACGGCACGCGAGCCTTCGGGGTTTTGCTTGCCGCGGTAGGTCACGCCCGCGCCCACGCGGATCTTGGAAGTGACGGCGTAGGTCGTCCACACGCTGCCGCTGTGCTTGGGCGTGAGGCCGGGGCGGTCGCCCTGCGCCTGGGCGCCACCGCCGTTGGCGGGCACCACCACATTGCTGTGGTCGATCTTGGCCGAGGGGATCCAGGTGTGGTTGGCGAACAGTTCCCACTGGGGCGTCAGGCGGCCGGCCAGGTTGAATTCCATGCCGGTGGCGTGGCGCTTGCCGGACAGCAGCTCTTGCTGGGCTGCGGTGTCGGGGTCGGTGTTGCGCTCGTTGTACTTCTGGCTGTAGAAGGCGGCCACACCCAGCAGGGCGCGGCGCTCGAACAGCTCGAACTTGCTGCCGATCTCGAAGTTGCGGCTCTTTTCGGGGTCGGTGTTGGCCGTGCGCGCCGTGGTCGTGCCGGGGTTGCCGAACTGGTAGGTGTCGCCCGAGGTGTTGTACGAAGTGCCGTACGACACGTAGTACGAGGTCAGCTCGGTGGGCTGGAACAGCAGGCCCACGCGGGGGCTGACCAGGCTGTCGGAGCGGGAGTTGCTCAGCGCGCCGGTGGCGTTCTTGTACGAAGCCTTGAAGTTGTCGTAGCGCAGGCCGCCCACCAGCTTCAGGGTGTCGTTGATCGCGACGGTGTCCTGGAAGTACAGGCCCAGGTTGCGCGACGTGAAGGTGTTCCACTGCACCGGGGCGCGGCCGTCGGCCACCCAGGCGCCGTCATTGGGCGAGCCCACGGTGGTGTTGGGGCGCGGCGTGGTGTTGGCGTAGTTCTGGTTGCGCTTGGCATCGTCGTCGTAGTAGTCGACGCCGGCCAGCACCGTGTGCTTGCGGCCGCCCCAGTTGAAGGTGTTGTTGTAGTCGCTCTGCACCTGCAGGACATCGCTTTCGCCCAGGCGGCCCTTGGAGCCGCGGGTCAGCACGGTGTTGCCGTTGATCTGGCCCAGGGTGATGTTGCCGTTCTGAAAGCCGATGGTGCTGGCCAGCAGGTCGCGCTCGTACTGGCCGTAGCGCAGGCGGGTGGTCAGCTCGCCGTTGTCGTCGAAACGGTGGATGTGGCCTAGCGTGACGTACTGCGACGAGGTGTTGTTGTGGTCGCTGGCCAGGCCGTAGTAGTTGCGGGCTTCGAGCGGCGTGTTGATCTTGCCGTCGACCACGCGCCAGGGGTGGTTGTAGAGCGGGCGGCCCTTGGATTCGAGGTAGTACAGCCCGATCGAGAACTCGTCGCGCGTGCCGATGCCCCAGGCGAAGGTGGGCGCAATGCCGCGCTTGTCCTGCTTGGCGCCGTAGTTGTCGTACTCCTGCACCATGGCGTTCAGGCGGAAGGCCGCGTTCTCGCCGGTCTTCCAGTTGAAGTCGCCCGTGGCGCGGTGGAACTGGCCGGTGCCGAAGGTGTAGCTGGCTTCGTGCTGGTCGATCAGCAGCTGGTACTTGTTGACCTGGTTGACGATGCCGCCGGTCGAGCCCTTGCCGAACAGCATGGAGGCCGAGCCCTTGAGCACTTCGATGCGGTCGTTGTTGAACGTGTCGCGCTCGATCAGCGGAGCGTCCTTCATGCCGTCCACATAGATGTCACCGGCCAGGCCCAGCGAGAAGCCGCGCATGCGCACGTCCTCTTCGCCCGTTTCGCCCGACTGGAAGGTCACGCCCGCCGTGGTGCGCAGCACCTCGCGGAAGTCGTCCTGGTTGCGGTCGTTCATCAGCTTTTCGGTGAACACCGTCACGGACTGGGGGATGTCCTTGATGTCCTGGTTGCCCTTGCCGACGGTGGTCTTCTTGAGCAGCAGGGTGTCCTTGCCTTGCACTTCGGCCGCTTCCTGCACCGTCACGGTGGACATCGTGGCTTCCGGTGTGCCGGACTGGGCCATGGCGCCCATGGAGGCGGCCAGCATCAGGGCGCCCAGGGGCAGCAGCGCCAAATCGGAAGATGCGCCGGCGGGGGCGGAAACAGGGGATGCGGTTTGACGCAGCGCGGTGCTGCGGCGCTGAGCGCGTGATTTAGCCAAGATGGACTCCGTCGATGGGGGATGTGCAGGTCGGCGCCCGATGTGCGCCGCAAGCGAGTCGGATGCAATGACGCTTGTGAGAAAAACTTCACAAAGTCATGCTTCGTCGTGCATCTTTATGTTACATCGAATGAGGGTCATTCTCATTTGCATTGACGTCTGCACGCCACACTTTGGCGGGGTCCCAACGAAAAAAAGCCGGCAGGGCCGGCTTTTTCTCAGGGCGCGGAGCGCTTCTTACTTGACGTGCTTGCCGATCAGGCCAGCCAGTTCGAACATCGACACCTGGGGCTTGCCGAACAGCTCCTTGAGCTTGGCGTCGGCGTTAATGTTGCGCTTGTTGGTGGCGTCCTGCAGGTTGTTGGCCTTGATGTAGACCCACAGCTTGCTGATGATCTCCGTGCGTGGCAGCGGTGCCGAGCCGACCACGGCAGCCAGCGCGGGGCTGGGCGTGAGGGCCTTCATGAAGGCTGCGTTGGGCGTGCGCTTCTTGGCGGGGGCGGCGGTCTTGGTGGCGGGAGCCTTCTTGGCCGCAGGGGCTGTTTTTGCCGGAGCTTTTTTTGCAGTTGCCATGTTGGGTTTTCCTAGTTGGACGTCAATCTTCACCAGCGAAAGCAAGGCTGTCCCACTGGCAGGCCGATGCTACTGGGAAAAAAACGCGTTTCCAAGGGAGAAACCGCTTTTTTTGCCTCGATTTGTAGCTGTGGTGCCCTCTGGCGGCTGGAAAGTCGGTGCTTTGGCCCGCCTTTCTGGTCCTGCAGGGTGTGCAGCGCGCATTTTGGGCGGCCCGCGGCTGACATTTCGGGTGGCGTCGGGTGCGCTTGGAAGCGCATTCTTTGGCCACCCGCGAGCCCCGCCCAGCGTTGGCTGCGCAACAATGGCCATCCGTGCGCAGGCCAGGCCGCCGCGCTGCCGGCGGCAGGCTTCCAGCCAGCGCTCAACTCTGTTTCACCCCCCTTAACGACATGAAAGGTCTCTGCCCATGACGACAGCTTCTGCCGCCGCCTTCAGCACCTGCGATTTCTGCGACGTCCACAAAGCCGACACCAGCGGCGCCTTTCGGGTGCTCCCGCCTGCGTTCCAGGCCTTCGGCGGCGTGGCGCATTTCAGTGGGCCGGTGAGCACCGTCAAATGCCACGAGGACAACACGCAGGTCAAGGCCGCTGTCGAATCGCCGGGAGAAGGGCGGGTGCTGGTGGTCGACGGCGGCGGCTCGCTGCGCCGTGCGCTGGTGGGCGGCAACCTGGCGGCGGCTGCGGCGCGCAACGGCTGGGCCGGGCTGGTGGTGGACGGCTGCGTGCGCGATGTCGCCGAGCTGAACGCAGCGGCCGTGGGCATCCGCGCGCTGGCGCTCATCCCGCTGCCCACCGAGCGGCGCGGGGAGGGCCAGCGTGACGTGCCGGTGCAGGTGCAGGGCGTGTGGGTGCGCCCGGGCGACTGGCTGTATGCCGACGCCGACGGCATCGTCGTCAGCGCCACGGCCCTGCACGCCTGACCCCCTTACCGGCTGGCCGACCGACCCGCCGACCTCCTGGCCGCGTCAGCCGCGGCGGCCCAGCCGCAAGGCCGCCCGTGAGGGCAGCGTGGCCAGCAGCACGCTGGCGAGCGCAATCACAAACGCCACCAGTTGCAGGCCTGTGAGCGATTCGCCCAGCGCCAGCACGCCCACCAGGGCGGCGCTGACCGGCAGCAGCACCGAGAACACCCCGCCTTGTGCGGCGGGCACGGCCTTGAGACCGGTCATCCACAGCCACACTGTCCACATGCACGCGGCCAGCGCATAGAACACCAGCAGCGCCCAGGTGCTCCAGCCGACGGCCCCGAAGTCAAAACCCAGCGCCACGTACAGGCCTGCCGGTGTGGTCAGCACAAAGCCCCACAGGTTGATGAGCGAGGTGATGCGCTTGGGCCCCAGGCTGCCCGTGAGCTTCTTGCCGATGACGGTGTATGCGGCCTCGCACAGTACCGCGCCCACCAGCAGCAACTGGCCCAGCCACACCAGGTTGTGGCTGTTTTTGCCGTCTACCGCTTGCCCAGCATGCGCTGCCAGCTCTGGTTTTGATAGCGCGAACAGCGCAATACCGAACACCGCACACACCACCGCCGCCCAGGTGCGCGGCGCCACGCGCTCTTTCAGGAAGGCCCAGCCCATCACGGCCACCGCGGCCGGAATGGCCGCCAGCGTCACGCCGGCAGAGATCGCATCGGTCAGGGTCACCCCGTACAGCATGCAGATGGTGAACATGAAGTTGCCCAGAAAGGATTCCAGGAACAACAGGCGCTTGGTTTGCGGGGTGAGCGGGGGCTCGTTGGCCGGCTTGCGCAGCCAGTGCACCATGGCAAGGCCGCCGATGCCGAACCGCATCCAGGCCAGCAGAAACACCGGCAGCACCGCAGCCAGCGGTTTGGACAGCGCCACGTAGCTGCCCACCAACGCCATGCTCAGGGCCAGGCACAGGTAGGCGAAGGGGCGGCTGGGAGTGGTCACTAAACTGCGGGCTGTTCAACAAAAAATGAGTGCGCATCATGCCCGACGAAACCAGCCCCCTTCCGCCGTCCCGCTGGGTTTTTGTGTACGGCACCCTGCGCCAGGGCTGCAGCAACGACATCACGCGCCTGGAGCCGCCGCCCCTGTTCGTGGGGCGGGGGCGCATCGCCGGCATCCTGTACCACCTGGGCGCCTACCCGGGCGTCACGCTCGGTGGGGCGGAATGGGTGCATGGCGAGGTCTACGCCATCGAGCCCGCGCTCGAAGACGTGCTGGACGAGATCGAGTCGCTGGGTGAGAACCCCACGGACGAATACATCAAGCGCGAGATCGACGTCGAAGTGAATGGTGAGCCGTTGCCCTGCCTGGTGTACGAGATCAACCCCCGCTTCGTGCTGTCGGCCGCGCGCGTTCCGGAAGGGGATTGGGTGAAGTTCTTGTGACAGCCTGGTGGGCGCAAGGGGAGGAGAAGGGGCACGGAGGGGTAGGGTGAGCCCAGGTGATGCAAAGGCTGACACACAGTATCTCTACGATCAGTCAACGAGGCAATCCAATTTTGCGATACGGAATTTTGATTCCACATGGCAAAACGCGATAGATGTTGCATTGCCGCAATTTTTCTCGATATGAGAAATCAATTTCTGTATTGAGAAATTGCGTGTTTAAGCTGTTGTTTTGCAAGGAAAAAATTTATCTCTTGTATAAGACATAAGAGCTTGCTCAAGTCTTATAGAAGACTTAAAGTTGTCTCCAAGGGCGGCACCAGCAGCCCGGCGTTTTCAACCAACCTTCGGAGTGATCCCCATGCCCCAATCCCTCAACGAACAACTGAGCCGCGAACAGCAAATTGCCGCCCTGGAAAAAGACTGGGCCCAGAACCCCCGCTGGAAGGGTGTGAAGCGCGGCTACTCCGCTGCCGACGTGGTGCGCCTGCGCGGCTCGCTGCCCATCGAGCACACGCTGGCCAAGCGCGGCGCTGAAAAGCTGTGGGACAAGATCAACGGCGGCGCCAAGAAGGGCTACGTGAACGCGTTCGGCGCCATCTCGGCCGGCCAGGCCATGCAGCAGGCCAAGGCAGGCCTCGAAGCCGTGTACCTGTCGGGCTGGCAAGTGGCCGCTGACGGCAACACCTCCGAGACCATGTACCCCGACCAGTCGCTGTACGCCTACGACTCGGTGCCGACCATGGTTCGCCGCATCAACAACACCTTCAAGCGCGCTGACGAAATCCAGTGGGGCCGCGGCATCAACCCCGGCGACAAGGAATTCATCGACTACTTCCTGCCCATCGTGGCCGACGCGGAAGCCGGTTTCGGCGGCGTGCTGAACGCCTTCGAACTCATGAAGAACATGATCCAGTCGGGCGCTGCAGGCGTTCACTTCGAAGACCAGCTGGCCGCAGTCAAGAAGTGCGGCCACATGGGTGGCAAGGTGCTGGTGCCCACGCAGGAAGCCTGCGAGAAGCTGATCTCCGCCCGTTTTGCCGCTGACGTGATGGGCGTGTCCACCATCGTGCTGGCCCGCACCGACGCGGAAGCCGCCAACCTGATCACGTCCGACCACGACGCCAACGACAAGCCCTTCCTGACCGGCGAGCGCACGCAAGAAGGCTTCTACCGCGTGAAGAACGGCCTGGAGCAAGCCATCAGCCGCGGCGTGGCCTATGCCCCCTACGCCGACCTGGTGTGGTGCGAAACCGGCGTGCCGGACATCGGCTTCGCCCGTGAATTCGCCCAGGCCGTGCACGCCGCCTGCCCCGGCAAGCTGCTGTCGTACAACTGCTCGCCATCGTTCAACTGGAAGAAGAACCTCAACGACAGCCAGATCGCGTCGTTCCAGGAAGACCTGTCGGCCCTGGGCTACAAGTACCAGTTCATCACGCTGGCCGGCATCCACATCAACTGGTTCAACACGTTCCAGTTCGCCCACGCCTACGCCAACGGCGAAGGCATGAAGCACTACGTGAACATGGTGCAAGAGCCGGAATTCGCCGCACGCGACAAGGGCTACACCTTCGTGTCGCACCAGCAGGAAGTGGGCGCAGGCTACTTCGACGACGTGACCACGGTGATCCAAGGTGGTTCGTCCAGCGTGAAGGCCCTGACGGGTTCGACCGAGGAAGAGCAGTTCCACTGATCAGCGGGGTGGACGGGGGTCTTGCGCCGCCGCGGTGTGGCGCAAAACCCATCAAAACCCGCCAGTCTGTGAAGCCCGGAGCACCCGCTTCGGGCTTTTTGCTTTGCGCAGGGTTAAAATGGCGGGAAATTCACTGCACAAGAGCGAGAAAGGCAATCTGGTTATGACACCGCGAACTACATCGGAGATGTCGACCGGCCGTTAAGGCTGGCTGTTCGCGCCTGCACGAGATTGCACACCCCTCCAAAAGCGCGGACCTGTTCCGCGCTTTTTTGTTTTTGGGCTTGGCGCGTGCCCGCACCCACCCTCACACCTTTTCGTACTGATTCCAAAGAAAGAGCAGTCGTCCCATGATTCACATCACCCTTCCCGATGGTTCGCAGCGCGAGTTTCCCGGCCCGGTCACGGTCGCTGAAGTGGCCGCGTCGATTGGCACCGGCCTGGCCAAGGCCGCCCTGGCCGGCAAGATCCCTGCCGAAGGTGGTGAAGGCTTCAAGGTCGTGGACACCAGCTACCAGATCACGGCCGACAGCCCGCTGTCCATCGTGACGGCCAAGGATGCCGACGGGCTGGACGTGATCCGCCACTCCACCGCCCACTTGCTGGCCTACGCCGTCAAGGACCTGTTTCCGGAAGCCCAGGTGACCATCGGCCCGGTGATCGAGAACGGTTTCTTCTACGACTTTGCGTACAAGCGCCCCTTCACGCCCGAAGACCTGGTCGCCATCGAAAAGCGCATGACCGAGCTGGCCGCCAAGGACGAGCCCGTGTCGCGCCGCGTACTGCCGCGCGACGAGGCGGTGGCGTACTTCAAGGGCCTGGGCGAGAACTACAAGGCCGAGATCATCGCCAGCATCCCCAGCAACGAGGATGTGAGCCTGTACCGCGAAGGCGCGTTCGAAGACCTGTGCCGCGGCCCCCACGTGCCCAGCACCGGCAAGCTCAAGTTCTTCAAGCTGATGAAGGTGGCTGGCGCCTACTGGCGTGGCGACCACCGCAACGAGATGCTCCAGCGCATCTATGGCACGGCCTGGGCCACGAAGGACGAGCTGCAGCAGTACCTCACCATGCTGGAGGAGGCCGAAAAGCGCGACCACCGCAAGCTGGGCCGCGAACTCGACCTGTTCCACATGGACGAGCACTCGCCCGGCACCGTGTTCTGGCACCCCAAGGGCTGGGCGTTGTGGCAGGAGGTGGAGCAGTACATGCGCCGCGTGTACCGCAACAACGGCTACCAGGAGGTCAAGGGCCCGCAGATCCTGGACAAGCAGCTGTGGGAGAAGACCGGCCACTGGGACAAGTACCACGAGAACATGTTCACGACCGAGTCGGAAAAGCGCGAGTACGCGCTCAAGCCGATGAACTGCCCCGGCCACATCCTGATCTACAAGCAGGGCATCAAGAGCTACCGCGACCTGCCGCTGCGGTACGGCGAATTCGGTGCCTGCCACCGCAACGAGCCCACCGGCGGCCTGCACGGCATCATGCGCGTGCGCGGCTTCACGCAGGACGACGGCCACATCTTCTGCACCGAAGAGCAGGTGCTGGAAGAGTGCGCCAACTACACGGCGCTGGTGCAGAAGGTCTACAAGGACTTCGGCTTCACCAACATCATCTACAAGGTGGCCACCCGGCCGGCCGCGCGCATCGGCACCGATGAGTCGTGGGACCGCGCCGAAAAGGCGCTGATGGACGGCTTGCGCCATTCGGGCTGCGAGTTCGAGATCGCCGAAGGCGAGGGCGCCTTCTACGGCCCCAAGATCGAATACACGCTGAAAGACGCGCTGGGCCGCCAGTGGCAATGCGGCACGATGCAGATCGACCCCAACCTGCCCGAGCGCCTGGACGCCGAATACGTGGCCGAAGACGGCACCCGCAAGCGCCCGCTGATGCTGCACCGCGCCACCGTGGGCAGCATGGAGCGTTTCATCGGCATGCTGATCGAACACTACGCCGGCGCCTTCCCTCTGTGGCTGGCTCCGGTGCAGGTGGCGGTGCTCAATATCACCGACGCGCAGGCCGACTACTGTCGCGAAATTGCAGCAAAGCTTGAAAAAGCGCTGCCGAATCAAGACCTTAGGGTGGCGGTAGATCTGCGCAACGAGAAGATTACGTATAAAATACGGGAGCATTCGTTGCAAAAGCTGCCGTACATCCTCGTCGCGGGCGACAAGGAAAAGGCCGCAGGCGCCGTCGCAGTGCGCGCCCGGGGCAATCGTGACCTCGGAGTGATGTCCATTGAAGCGTTCGCTGAGTTGATCGCCCAGGACATCGCCACCAAAGCCTGAGTTTGATTCAAAACATGCTTTGTCGCATGCCAGCTGCGCGGTTGTAGCTACATTTTTTGTAGTAATTTGATTGAAGGAAGATAGCCATCGCTACTGAATTTCGTGATCGTCGCCACCGTGAAGAGCGCAAGCACCGCCTGAACCGTGAAATCATGGCCCCGGAAGTCCGTCTGTCCGGGCCAGAGAACGAGCCTTTGGGCGTGGTCAGCCTCATGGAAGCCCTGCGCATGGCAGGCGAGCTGGATGTGGATCTGGTGGAAATCGCTGCCACAGCGAATCCGCCGGTGTGCCGCCTGATGGACTACGGCAAGTTCAAGTACCAGGAGCAAAAGCGCGCTGCCGAGGCCAAGGCCAAGCAGACGGTCATCGAGATCAAGGAAGTCAAATTCCGTCCCGGTACGGACGATGGCGACTACAACATCAAGATGCGCAACATCCGCCGCTTCCTGGCAGAGGGTGACAAATGCAAGATCACGCTGCGTTTTCGCGGCCGTGAAATCACGCACCAGGAACTGGGGCTGGCACTGCTCAACCGCATTCGCGATGAGCTGGCCGATTCCATCGTCATCGAGCAGTTTCCCAAGCTGGAAGGCCGCCAGATGATCATGATGATCGCACCAGGCAAGAAAAAGCCTGCACCGGTCAAGCCCGCTGCCGAAGGCACGCCTTCGGGCAGCGCCGCCTGAGGCGGCGAAGCCGCCGCCGCAGCAGCAGAGACAAAGAGACAGAATTTGCCAGGCTTGCTCCGCAAGGGGTACGCCGGGCAATAGGCAGCGTTCACGCGCTGCCATGCAGCTGGTGCAAACCGGCTGAAAAAGTGGCTCGGGGCCAACAAGTTTGCAGATCGGTTTGCAAACGCCTCGCGAGCACAATGAAAAAGGAGCATTCACATGCCCAAAATGAAGACCAAGAGCAGCGCGAAAAAACGTTTCCGCGTTCGTCCCGGTGGCACCGTCAAGCGCGGTCAAGCCTTCAAGCGTCACATCTTGACCAAGAAGACCACCAAGAACAAGCGCCAGTTGCGTGGTGCAGTGGCTGTGCATGAGACCAATATGGGTCACATCGCGCAAATGCTGCCCGGCATGGGCGTTTAATTAACGACGAACAAGGAGTACATACATGCCTCGCGTCAAACGTGGTGTAACGGCCCGTGCCCGTCACAAGAAAGTTCTCGCCCTTGCCAAGGGTTTCCGTGGCCGCCGCGGTAATGTCTACCGTATCGCCAAACAGGCGGTAATGAAGGCTGGGCAATATGCCTACCGTGACCGCCGCAATAAGAAGCGCGTGTTCCGCCAGCTGTGGATCGCCCGTATCAACGCCGCTTCGCGCGAACTGGGCCTGACCTACAGCCAGTTCACCAACGGCCTGAAGAAGGCATCCATCGAGATCGACCGCAAGATGCTGGCCGACCTCGCAGTGCACGACAAGGCTGCCTTTGGCAGCATCGTAAGCCAAGTCAAGGCCAAGCTGGCTGCTTGAGTTCACGATGGGCGGCTATCTTTTTGATAGCTGCCTGCGCAATAACAACAAGGGCTAGGGCTTGAAAGAGCGCTAGCCCTTGTTCATTTTCAAGAGTCGATATGAACGAGTTGGATTCCCTGGTCGAAAGCGCGACGCAACTGTTTGCCCAAAGCGCCACCCCTGCTGATCTGGAAAACGCCAAGGCGCAGTTTCTGGGCAAGTCGGGTCGCGTGACCGAGCTCATGAAGGGCATGGCGCAGCTGTCCGTCGAGGAAAAGAAATCCCGCGGCGCCGCCATCAACGTTGCCAAGCAGGCCATCGAAGCCGCTCTCACGGCACGGCGCCAGGCGCTGGCCGATGCCGAGCTGCAGGTGCAGCTCAAGGCCGAAGCGCTGGACGTGAGCCTGCCGGGCCGCCAGCGCGGACAGGGCGGGCTGCACCCGGTGTCGCTCACGCTCGAGCGCATCGAGGGCATCTTCGGCTCCATGGGGTTCGACGTGGCCCAGGGCCCCGAGATCGAGACCGACTGGTTCAACTTCACCGCACTGAACACGCCGGAAGACCACCCTGCGCGCTCCATGCACGACACCTTCTACGTGGAGGGCGGCACTGACACCGCCCCCAACCTGCTGCGCACCCACACCAGCCCCATGCAGATCCGCCACGCGGTGCAGCATGTGAAAAAGCACCGTGCACTGCTGGATGCCGGCCAGGCCATGCCCGAGATCCGCGTGATCGCGCCCGGCCGCACCTACCGCGTGGACAGCGACGCCACGCACTCGCCCATGTTCCACCAGTGCGAAGGCCTGTGGATCGGCGAGAACGTGAGCTTCAAGGACCTGAAGGTCATCTTCACGGCGTTCTGCCGCACCTTCTTCGAAAGCGACGACCTGGTGTTGCGCTTTCGCCCGAGCTTCTTCCCCTTCACCGAGCCCAGCGCCGAGATCGACATCCAGTTCCAGACCGGCCCGCTGGCCGGCCGCTGGCTGGAAGTGGCGGGCTCCGGCCAGGTGCACCCGAACGTGGTGCGCAACATGGGCCTCGATCCGGAAAAGTACATCGGCTTTGCCTTCGGCATGGGCCCCGACCGCCTGACCATGCTGCGCTACGGCGTGAACGACCTGCGCTTGTTCTTTGACGGCGACATCCGCTTCCTGTCGCAGTTCCAGTAAAGCCCGCCGATTGAGTGACGCACGCGCGCATGAACGCCCGGCGGCAGCGCGCCGATCCTTTAGAACAAGAGTCCGACTATGCAATTTCCTGAATCCTGGTTGCGCGAATTCTGCAACCCACCCCTCACGACGGCCGAGCTGGCCGAGACGCTGACCATGGCCGGCCTGGAGGTGGAAGAGCTGCGCCCCGTGGCGCCTCCCTTCACCAAGATCGTGGTGGGCGAGATCAAAGAAGCCGTGCAGCACCCTGATGCCGACCGCCTGCGCGTCTGCCAGGTGGATGTGGGGCAGGGCGCCTTGCTGAACATCGTGTGCGGTGCGCCCAACGCCCGCGTGGGCATCAAGGTGCCTTGCGCGCTGGTGGGCGCCGAACTGCCGCCTGGCGACGACGGCAAGCCGTTCCTCATCAAGGTCGGCAAGCTGCGCGGCGTGGAGAGCCAGGGCATGCTGTGCTCGGCCCGCGAACTCAAGCTGTCCGAGGACCATGGCGGTCTGCTCGAGCTCGATGCCGCAGCGCCCGTGGGCCAGGACATCCGCACCCATCTGAACCTGGACGACACGCTGTTCACGCTCAAGCTCACGCCCAACCTTGCGCACTGCCTCAGCGTGTACGGCATTGCGCGCGAAGTGTCGGCCCTTACTGGCGTGCCGCTGCAGCAGCCTTTGTTCCCTGCCGCGGCTGCAAAGCTGTCCGACAAGCTCGCCGTCAAGGTGAGCGCGCCCGACCTGTGCGGCCGCTTCTCCGGCCGCATCGTGCGCAATGTGAACACGCGCGCCGCCACGCCCCAGTGGATGCTGGACCGCCTGGCGCGCTGCGGCCAGCGCGGCGTGTCGCCGCTGGTGGACATCTCCAACTACGTGATGTTCGAACTGGGCCGGCCGTCGCACATTTTCGACCTGGACAAGATCCACGGCGGCCTGGACGTGCGCTGGGGCAGGCCGGGCGAGCAGCTCAAGCTGCTCAACGGCAACACCATCACCGTGGACGACAAGGTCGGCGTGATCGCTGACGAGCAGCAGGTCGAGTCGCTCGCCGGCATCATGGGCGGCGACGCCACCGCCGTGTCCGACGACACGAAGCACATCTACATCGAGGCCGCCTTCTGGTGGCCCAAGGCCGTGGCCGGGCGCTCGCGCCGCTTCAACTTCTCCACCGATGCCGGCCACCGCTTCGAACGCGGCGTGGACCCGAGCCTCACGGTCGAGCACATCGAGCGCATCACCCAGCTGGTCATCGATATCTGCGGCACCCCGGACACCGCCTGCGGCCCCATGGACGACCAGTCCGTGAACCTGCCGGTGCCCCAGCCCGTCACGCTGCGCGTGGCGCGCGCTTCCAAGGTCATCGGCATGCCCCTGACCCAGGCGCAGTGCGCCGACGTGCTGGCCCGCCTGGGCCTGCCGGTGGTGCAGGGCGAAGGCACGCTCACCGTCACGCCGCCCGCGTACCGCTTCGACATCACCATCGAAGAAGACCTGATCGAAGAAGTGGCGCGCATGGTGGGCTACAACAACCTGCCCACCACGCCGCCCCTGGCGCCCATCACGCCCAAGCTGCCGGCCGAGGCCACGCGCAGCCCATTTGCCGTGCGCCGCTCGCTGGCCGGGCTGGGTTACCAGGAGACCATCAACTTCAGCTTTGTCGAAGAGCGCTGGGAGCATGAGCTGGCCGCGAACGCGCAGCCCATCAAGCTGCTCAACCCCATCGCCAGCCAGATGAGCGTGATGCGCTCGACGCTGCTGGGTTCGCTGCTGCAGGTGCTGAAGTTCAACCTGGACCGCAAGGCCCAGCGCGTGCGCGTGTTCGAACTGGGCCGCGTGTTCCTGCGCGACGCCACGGTGCGCAACACGGACACCACCGTCGAAGGCTTCAACCAGCCCATGCGCGTGTCCGGTCTGGCCTACGGCCCGAACGACGCGCTGCAGTGGGGCCGCAAGGAACAGGCCATCGACTTCTTCGACGTGAAGGGCGACGTGGAGGCCTTGCTGGCCCCGCTGCAGGCCAGCTTCGAGCCCGCCACGCACCCTGCCATGCACCCCGGCCGCTGCGCACGCGTGCTGGTGGACGGCCGCGCCATCGGCTTCGTGGGCGAGCTGCACCCGCAGTGGCGCCAGTCCTGGGACCTGCCGCTGGCTCCGGTGATGTTCGAGCTCGAACTCGACGCCGTGCTGCAGCGCGTGGTGCCGCAGTTCAAGGCCGTGGCCAAGCACCAGGCCGTGGAGCGCGATCTGGCCGTGGTGGTGGCCGAGCGAGTCACGCACGGCGACATCATGTCGGCGGTGCAGCAGGCCGTGCCTGGCGGCATGTTGCGCTCGGCCGTTCTGTTCGACGTGTACCGTCCCAAGCCCGTGCGTGCGGGTGAAGAGGCGCCCACCGGTGGTCTTGCCCAAGGTGAAAAGAGCCTGGCCGTGCGCCTGACCCTGGCGCGGGACGAGGCCACGCTGACCGAAGCGGAGATCGAGACGGCTGTGCAGGCTGTGGTTGCCCAGCTGGTGCAGCGCACGGGTGCGCGCCTGCGTGTTTGATGACAACGAAATTGCCCAAGAGGGGAGTGATGCCATGATCGAATTTGCCGTCGAAAGCCTGGAGACACCGGCACTGACCAAGGCGCAACTGGCCGATCTGCTGTTCGATCAGATCGGCCTGAACAAGCGCGAGTCCAAGGACATGATCGATGCGTTCTTCGATCTGATCGCGCAAAGCCTGGTCGAGGGCAAGGACGTCAAGCTCTCGGGCTTTGGCAACTTTCAGATCCGCACCAAGGCACCGCGCCCCGGCCGCAACCCGCGCACCGGGGAGGCGATCCCGATCAAGGCGCGCCGCGTGGTGACGTTTCACGCCAGCAGCAAGCTCAAGGAGCAAATTCAGACCGCGGCCGTGGCGTCCTGAGTGAATTTGTGCCGTCTTTGTGACCGGAATGTGGCTGGTCACTGGCGGTCTTTGCGTCTGTGCAGTACGCTACGCGGCTCCCTGGTCTGAAACGCTTTCTCGATGGGCACACCTCTTCCTTCCATACCCGCCAAACGCTACTTCACCATCGGTGAGGTAGCGGAGCTGTGCGGCGTAAAACCCCACGTGCTGCGGTACTGGGAGCAGGAGTTCACGCAGTTGCGGCCCATGAAGCGGCGCGGCAACCGCCGCTACTACCAGCACCACGAAGTGCTCATGATCCGCCGCATCCGGGACCTGCTGTACGACCAGGGCTTCACCATCAGTGGCGCCCGCAATCGTCTGCAGGAACTCGCGCATCCGGCCCGCGATGAGGCCGGTGCAGAAGGCGATGCCGCGGACGGCGGCACCGAGCTGCCCAGCATGCTGATCGACAGCGCGCAGAGCTTGTCCATCGATGCGGTGGGCTATTCGCTGGACTCGAATGCGGTGCGCAAAGAATTATTTGAGATTCGTGCGCTACTTTCTCTGACCTAGTGTTTTTCTGCATATAATCTAAGTCTTGTCGGCGTGTAGCGCAGCCTGGTAGCGCACTTGCATGGGGTGCAAGGGGTCGCGAGTTCGAATCCCGCCACGCCGACCATTGATAGCAAAAGCCCAGAACCGAAAGGTTCTGGGCTTTTTTGCTGGCGCCGCCCAATGCGGGCTCGTCATCTCTGCGGTGCTTCGGCTGCGGCGCCACCCAGGGCCCGCTTCAGGTGCCCCACAAACCAACTGCCCCCGCTGCCACGTGCCCCCCGGTGCGTCCCCGGGGCCAAGGATTCGCATGATCGATGGATTGGTGTCAGGGCGCCTGTACGGCGATGCCGAGCAGCGGACCGACAAGACCGGCAAGCTCTTCACCGTGGCCAAGGTGCGTGCCAGCACTTCCGATGGCGAGACGCTGTTCGTGAACGTGATTGCGTTCGACAGCGATGTGCGTGCGTCGCTGCACCACCTGCGCGATGGCGATGCGCTGGCCCTTGCCGGCAGCCTGGTGCCCAAGGTCTGGACCGACAAGCAGGGCATCACGCGGCCCGCGCTGGACATGGTGGCGCACCGGGTGCTCACGGTGGCCGACAACGGGCATTGATGGGCTCTGGCCGCGCCGGCTGGCGCCGAGGTTGCGCGTGCGGCGGCCCGGATCAGCCGGGTTTTGGGGAGGCCGGCCCGCCTTGCTGGAACCCCAGGGCACGAAGTTCTTCGTCGCTCAGGTGCAGCTCGGTCAGTTCGGGTTGCCGCGCCTCGATCGTGCGCCGCCGTTCGTAGTGTGTGGGAGGGCCTTGTTCCTCCTGCCGGCGGTCGGTGCCGCTGCGCCTGTCGCTGGTGGATCTGCGTTCTGTCATGGTGGTGTCTCTATGGCTGCGGTGAGAGAAGGTCTCCCCGAGGGCTATGGCTTCCCGCGGAAGTTTGCATCCGGATCGCGGGTTTGAACACCAAAAAATGGCCGCGCACGACCGGCCGGACCCGAAGCGACAGCAGGGTTCGGGCGAAGTGGTCAGGCATCGGCATTCCACGCCGCGTGTCGGCGGCATTGCGTACGCCCAGCCCCTCACCTGAGCCCGCGTGCCGGGGGCCGTGGCCCCTGGGCCCTGTGCCTGCCTGGCACGGCCGCTGCAGACGCCCTCCCGCCCTATGTTGGGGCTGCCTTGCACCGCATTGATGCGCCATGCCACGGCACGTGCAGGCAGCGTGGCGCGCCATCGCTCAAAAGGCCCTGCGCGCCGGTTTCTCCGCGCCATCACACCCCGGCATGGATATTGCAGTTGGGTCAGTGCCCGCCGGTGAAGCTGCCTGCGGGCCGACGACACCCCTCCGCTAATGATGGCGGAACCCAGGCGGGCCTAGGCCTCGTTGCCTTTCGCCTGGTTGTTCCAAACCACACCCGTGCTACCGCGGAGGGTGAGGGTGCGGCGCCGACCCACGGTCCGGCACGCATGCCCATCCTGCTTCGAGCTCTCCAGGTCAGCCGGGTCATTGCAGGACCACGATCATGAAAATTGTTCTCATCGGCCACGGAATGGTGGGCCACAAGTTCCTCGAAAGCCTGGCGGAAACCGGCATGACCGGCGTGGAAGTCACCGTGCTGTGCGAGGAGCCCCGCGCTGCCTACGACCGGGTGCATCTATCCGCCTTCTTCAGCGGCACCTCGGCCGAACAACTCTCCCTGGTGGAGCCGGGCTTCTTCGAGCGCACGGGCTTCACCCTGCGGCTGGCCGCACGGGCCGCGTCGGTAGACCGCCGCATCCGCACCGTGACCACGGCCGATGGCGAAGTGCTCACCTACGACAAGCTGGTGCTGGCCACCGGCTCCAACCCCTTCGTGCCGCAGGTGGCCGGGCGCGACCGCGAGCACTGCTTCGTCTACCGCACCATCGAGGACCTGGAGGCCATGCAGGCCTCGGGCGCCAAGTCCAAGACCGGTGTGGTCGTGGGCGGCGGCCTGCTGGGCCTGGAATGCGCGAAGGCGCTGAGCGACATGGGCCTGGAAACGCACGTGGTCGAGTTCGCCCCGCGCCTCATGGCCGTGCAGGTGGACGAGGGCGGCGGCCGCGTGCTGCGCGCCAAGATCGAGGAGCTGGGCGTGCAGGTGCACACCGGCCGCAACACGCAGGAGATCACCGACGGCGCTCGCGCACGCCACCGCATGGTGTTTGCCGACGGCACCTACCTGGAGACCGACATGATCGTGTTCTCCGCCGGCATCCGCCCGCGCGACGAACTGGCCCGCCAGAGCCTGCTGGCCATCGGCCCGCGCGGTGGCGTGGCCATCGACAGCGCCTGCCGCACCAGCGACCATGACGTCTATGCCATCGGCGAATGCGCCTCGTGGAACGAACAGACCTTCGGTCTCGTGGCCCCGGGCTACGACATGGCCCGCGTGGCGGCCCGCCACATTGCGGGCGATGCCGACGCCGCGTTTGTCGGCGCCGACATGAGCACCAAGCTCAAGCTCATGGGCGTGGACGTGGCCAGCATCGGCGACGCGCATGGAAAGACTCCGCACAGCCGCACCTGCCAGTATGTGGACGAGCGCCGCCAGGTTTACAAGAAGATCGTCATCAGCGAAGACGGCAAGCAGCTGCTGGGCGCCGTGCTGATCGGCGACGCGACCGAATACGGCACGCTGCTGCAGATGGCCCTGAACGGCATCGCGCTGCCCGAAGACCCCGAGTTCCTGATCTTCCCGTCCAGCGACGGCAAGGCCAAGCCCGGCCTGGGCGTGGATGCCTTGCCCGACACGGCGCAGATCTGCTCGTGCAACAACGTCACCAAGGGCGGCATCTGCGAGGCCGTGGGCAATGGCGTCTGCACCATCGCCGAGATGAAGGCCTGCACCAAGGCCGGCGCCACCTGCGGCGGCTGCGTGCCCCTGGTCACCCAGGTCATGAAGGCCGAGATGGCGCGCCGCGGCATGGCAGTCAACAACCACATCTGCGAGCATTTCGCGTACTCGCGCCAGGAGATCTACCACCTGGTGCGCGTGGGCCAGATCAAGAGCTTCGACGACCTGCTGGCCAAGCACGGCAAGGGCCTGGGCTGCGACATCTGCAAGCCGGTGGCGGCCAGCGTCTTCGCATCGTGCTGGAACGAGTTCGTGCTCAAGAAAGAACTGGCGGGCCTGCAGGACAGCAACGACTACTACCTGGGCAACATCCAGAAGGACGGCACCTATTCGGTCGTGCCGCGCATGCCCGGGGGCGAGGTCACGCCCGACGGCCTGATCGCCGTGGGCCAGGTGGCCAAGAAGTACGGCCTGTACACCAAGGTCACGGGCGGTGCCCGGGTGGACATGTTCGGCGCACGCCTGGAGCAGTTGCCCTTGATCTGGGAAGAGCTGATCACCGCCGGCTTCGAGTCGGGCCACGCGTACGGCAAGTCGCTGCGCACGGTCAAGAGCTGCGTGGGCTCGACCTGGTGCCGCTATGGCGTGGGTGACAGCGTCGGCCTGGCCGTGGAGCTGGAGAACCGCTACAAGGGCCTGCGCGCCCCGCACAAGATCAAGTTCGGCGTCTCGGGCTGCACGCGCGAATGCGCCGAGGCGCAGGGCAAGGACATCGGCATCATCGCCACCGAAAAGGGCTGGAACCTGTACATCTGCGGCAACGGCGGCATGAAGCCGCGCCACGCCGAGCTGTTCGCGTCCGACCTGAACAAGGACGAGCTGGTGCGCATGATCGACCGGGTGCTGATGTTCTATGTGCGCACGGCCGACCGGCTGCAGCGCACCAGCACCTGGCGCGAGAACCTCGAAGGCGGCCTCGACTACCTCAAGGACGTGCTGCAAAAGGACAGCCTGGGCCTGTGCGCTGAGCTGGAAGCGCAGATGCAGAGCGTGGTCGACACCTACCAGTGCGAATGGAAGACCGCCGTGACCGACCCCGAAACGCGCAAGCGCTTCCGCTCGTTCGTGAACAGCGACAAGGGCGACGAGAACGTGCTGTTCGTACAGGAGCGCGGCCAGATCCGTCCTGCCACCGCCGATGAACGCGTGCGCGGTGCAGCCAAGGTCATCCCCATCGCCCAGGCAGCCTGAGCGTGGAGCGCGCAGCCGTCCATCTGGCCGGCTGTGCCTCCACCGCATGCGCAACCCACTTTTGAAAGCATCACGCCATGAGCGCACTTCCCCAAAGCACTGAAGACACATTCGCCTGGACCGACATCTGCGCGGTCGACGACATCCTGCCCAGCACCGGCGTGTGCGCACTGGTGGCCGACCGGCATGTGGCGGTGTTTCGCCTCGGCGCCGACCGCTTCTTCGCCATCGACAACGTGGACCCCAAGTCGGGCGCGAGCGTGCTGTCCCGCGGGCTCATCGGCAACATCGGTGACCGCGTCGTGGTGGCCTCGCCGCTGTACAAGAACCACTTCGACCTGGCCACCGGCGAGTGCCTGGAATCGCCCGAGCAGTCGGTACGGGCCCACAATGTGCGGGTCGACGGCGGCCGCGTCAGCGTGGCCGTGGCCTGAATGGCCATCACAATGGTGTATCGATGGCGCAGCGACGGGCCCCATCGCCCCTCACGCCGATAACACGATAACTTTCGAACCCAGGAACCCTGCATGCTTGACCCGGTGGCGACCTTGTCCGTCTCGAACCTTGTCCTGCGGTCCAAGCAACTGGAGATCGATGCGGTGCGGCACCTGGCCCGCCGCGCAGAGCTGGTGGATGTGATCGGGCAACTGATCCAGGGCCTGCAGCGAGAGCGCGGTGCATCCGGCGTGTACCTGGCATCCCGCGGGCAGCGCTTTGCCGACGTGCGCCGCAAGATGGTGGACGAGGTGGTGCTGCTCGAGACGCGGCTGCGCGAGGTGTTTGCCGAACATGTCGAGCCTGCCCAGGGTGCCACGGCCAAGGCGCTGTCACTGATGGCGTGGGCCCTGTTGGGCATGGAGTCGCTGCCCGCGCTGCGCACCCAGGTCGAGCGGCAGGCGATGTCGGCCCATGACTCCGTGGCCGCCTATAGCCACCTGATCGCAGGCTTGATCGAGCTGGTCTTCCACGTGGCCGACGCGGCGGGCCTGCCCAGCGTGTCGCGCCTGCTGGTGGGCCTGCTGCACCTGGTGCAGGCACAGGAAGAGGCGGGGCAGGAGCGGGCCCTGGGCGCGCTGCTGTACGCATCGGGCACCGGCAGCGAGGCGCACCAGCAGCGGGTTCTGCACCTCATCGACGCGCAGGAGCGCAGCCTGCGCATCTTTGCCGAGTTTGCCGACCCCGCACTGCGCACCCGGTGGGAACAGCAACAGCTGTCGCCCAGCGTGGCCCAGCTGGAGCGGCTGCGCCGCACGCTGTGCGTGGCCCGGCCGGGCGCGGTGCTCGACAGCGACCTGAGCGACGTCTGGTTCGATGTGTGCTCCGAGCGCATCGACGCGCTGTGGCACCTGCAGGTCGATCTGGTCAAGCAGCTGCGCGATGACTGCGCAGCCCGCATCCAGGAGGCGCAGCAGGACTTGCAGGATTCCAAGGGCCTGCTGCGCGGCCTGCGCGACAACCCGCCGCAGCGCACCCACGCGGTAGACCGGTTCTTCGACATGGCACTGGCGCCCACCGCCGTGCCCGAGCAGCCCGGCAGTGCCTACGGCAACGAGGCCGCGTCGCTGCTGGACCTGCTGCAGGCCCAGTCGGCGCGCATGTCCACCATGGAGGCGGAGCTCGATGCCGCCCGCCGCACGCTGAACGAGCGCAAGGTCATCGAGCGGGCCAAGGGCGTCTTGATGGCCCGGCTGGGCATGAACGAGGAAGTGGCCTTCCGGGTGCTGCAAAAGACCTCGATGGACCAGAACCGCCGCCTGCTCGATGTGGCCGAGGCCACGCTGTCGCTGCCGGATCTGGCGGTGGCGCTGCAGCAGGGCCTGCGCGCCCCAAAGACGCCCCCCGAGTGATCCAACTTGGTGCCGGGCTGCACAGAAGCGAGGCGCGTGGACTGCTGCGGCTTCCAAAGCAATCTCGGAACGCGCGTTGCACGCCTTGGCGACGGCCCCGTTGACGGTACAGAACTTGCTCATACACAGCACAGTGCCGGGCTGACGAAGGCCCGCGCTGCCCGCCCTGCAGGCCACGATGTGGTCAGAGGGTTGCGGAAATCGCGCATCCAAGGATAACGGCGTCCCTGTGTGTCACCCGGTCAGACGGGTTGCATGCTGGACGCCGTTTTCCTTTGTTGCGCCCCCTCGTGCCGAGGGCTAGACGGGGCAGTCACTCACTCAGTCGGTCTGTCTGTCAGTCAGTCAGTCACCGCACCCCAAGGAAACTCCATGGCCTATCTCGCCCCTTCCGAATTCGTGACCAAGATGGTCGATTCCGGCGAATCCAAGCTGCTCATGTCCACCCGCGATACGCTGATCCGGTCCTTCATGGCCGGTGCCATGCTGGCGCTGGGC
Organism: Acidovorax sp. LjRoot117; assembly: GCF_964252695.1. NCBI lineage: Bacteria > Pseudomonadati > Pseudomonadota > Betaproteobacteria > Burkholderiales > Comamonadaceae > Acidovorax > Acidovorax sp. LjRoot117. The sequence continues at coordinate 73,252 of NZ_CAXUPO020000007.1, forward strand.
GCTGCCTTCGCCGTCACCGTCACGGTCAATACCGGTAACGCACTGCTGGGCGCTATGCTGTTCCCGGGCTGCTTCATCCTGCTGTACCTGCTGGGCTATGACCTGCTGACGGGCGTGTTCACCCTGGCACCGCTGGCCGTGCTCGACAAGCGCCCGGGCGCCACCTGGGGCGGCGTGTTCCGCAACTGGGCCCTGGTGTTCTGCGGCAACTTCGGCGGGGCCTTCATGGTGGCCGTGTTCATGGCCATCATCTTCACCTTCGGCTTCAGCGAGGCGCCCAACGCGGTCGGCGTGAAAATCGGCCACATCGGCGAAGGCCGCACGGTGGGCTATTCCGCGCACGGCGCCGCCGGCATGCTGACCCTGTTCATCCGCGGCGTGATGTGCAACTGGATGGTATCCACCGGCGTGGTGGCCGCGATGATGTCCACCTCGGTGTCGGGCAAGGCCATCGGCATGTGGATCCCCATCGCGCTGTTCTTCTACATGGGCTTCGAGCACAGCATCGTCAACATGTTCCTGTTCCCCTCGGGCCTGCTGCTGGGCGGCAACTTCACCGTCATGGACTACCTGGTCTGGAATGAAATCCCCACCGTGATCGGCAACCTGGTGGGTGGCCTGACCTTCGTGGGCGCCATGCTGTACTCCACCCACTACAAGACCGCGCCCAAGCGCAAGGTGGCCTGAAAGGCGCTGAACGAAATGCAGACACTGCAGGGCCGGAGCGGTTCGGCCTTGCCTGCGATGACACCTGTGCCATGAGCGCAAAGAACCACACCCTGCGCGTCACGCTGGGCCAGCATTCGAGGGCGGGGCAGGGCGGCGTCAACCAGGACTTCCACGGCGCCGTGCTGCCGGCCGAGCCGCTGCGCAGCACCAAAGGCATTGCCGTGGCACTGGCCGACGGCATCGGCTCCAGCGCCGTCAGCCAGGAGGCCAGTGCCGCTGCGGTACGCAGCTTTCTGGACGACTACTACGCCACCTCCGACGCCTGGTCGGTGCGCCGGTCCGCGCAGCGTGTGCTGGGTGCCACCAATGCCTGGCTGCATGCCCAAACCATGCGCAGCCATGCGCGGTTCGACAAGGACCGGGGCTATGTCTGCACCTTCAGCGCGCTCATCCTCAAAGGCCGCGACATCCACCTGCTGCATGTGGGCGACTCGCGCATCTACCGGGTGCACGCGCAGTCGCTGGAGCCGCTGACGCAAGACCACCGCGTGCATCTGTCGTCGGTGGAGTCCTTCCTCGGCCGCGCGCTGGGCACGGGCCCCAACGTCGAGATCGACTACACCAGCCTGCCGGCGGACGTGGGCGCGATCTACCTTCTGGCCACCGACGGCGCATACCTGCACATCGACGCCGCGGCAGTGCACGAGGCACTGGCGCTGTATCCCGACGACTGGGATCACGCCGCGCAGGCGCTGGTGGACACCGCGCAGGCACGCGGTGCCGACGACGACATGACGGTGCAACTGCTGCGGGTCGATGCGCTGCCCGAGGTGCCGCTGCGCGACCTGCAGACCCTGCGGGCCGACCTTGCCACCGCACCGCTGCTCGTGCCCAACGCCCTGTTCGAAGGCTATCGCATCGTCCGCGAACTGCACGCCAGTGCCCGCAGCCATGTCTACCTGGCGGTCGATGGGGAGACGGGCCAGCAGGTGGTGATCAAGACGCCCTCCACCGACATGGCCAGCGATGCGCAGTACCTCGACCGATTCCTGCTGGAGGAATGGGTGGCCCGGCGCATTCAGAGCCCGCACGTGCTGCGGCCCCATGTGCACGAGCGCCGCAGAAGGCACATGTACGTCGCCATGGAGTTCGTGGAGGGGCATACCCTGGGCCAGTGGATGATCGACCACCCCCACCCGGACCTCGACACCGTGCGCGGCCTCATCGCCCAGGTCGGCAAGGGGCTGCACGCCTTTCACGTCAAGGAGATGCTGCACCAGGACCTGCGCCCGGACAACGTGATGATCGACCGCCAGGGCACCCTGCGCATCATCGACTTTGGATCGACGCATGTGGCGGGGCTGCAAGAGGGGCGGCAGGACCAGCGCGCGGACTTCATCGCCGGCACCCTGCAGTACACCGCGCCTGAATACTTCGTAGGGCACGAGGGCAGTGCGCAGTCCGACCTGTTCTCGCTGGCCGTGCTGGCCTACCAGATGCTGACCGCACAGCTGCCCTATGGCCTGCACGCCGCGCGCGTCCGGTCGGTGGCGGACATCAAGGCACTGCGGTATGTGCCGGTACGCCATTTCAGGCCCGACCTTCCGGCGTGGCTGGACGGCGTGTTGCAAAAGGCCTTGAGCGCAGACCCGGCCCGCCGTCAGGAGGCGGTGTCGGAGTTTCTCTTCGACTTGCACTCGCCGGGTCGGCCCTTCCATGATCGCCCGTCGGTGCCGCTGGTGCAGCGCAACCCGGTGGTCTTCTGGCAGGCCGTCAGCCTGTTGCTGGGCCTGGTGGTGGTGGCCCTGATCGCCGCGCGCGTGTTCGGCTGGTAGGCACTGCGCTCCCCATGCCGCCATGGCAGTCAAGGATCCTTTTCAGGACGCCTTCAGGAATGCGTTGCCTGCGGGCCTGAACAGAAAGAAAACGATCACCGCGAACAGAACCGCCCCTGGAATGAGCGCCGTCTTGACGGGCGACGTGGCGAACCCGATGAGCAGGCCCATGGTGCCCCAGCCGGTGTAGACCAGCCGGCCCCAGGGCCGCCCCCTGAGGATGGCGATGGCGCAAACCACCTGCACTGCGAGCCCGAAGTAGCCGATGCCGTACTGCAGCAGCAGAGGCAGCGGGTTTTGCCGCATCACGTCCTCGGCCAACGAGTTTCCATGCGAGGTGGCAAAGCCAGCCAGGGCCACCGCGCTGGACGCGATCAGGAGCCATGCAATGACAGTGAATGAAGTCGGGCGATTTTTGGGCATGGGGTATCCGCAGGGTTGAGGGCAAAACAATGAAGCGCTGGATGGTCTTGCATGGGCTCGCCAAGATAAAGAGGCGGCCTGTTATCGAAGCCATTAGCCATTCTTTGGACCCTGGCCGCCCATCGGCGCGTGAACTTTGCGAAGATCGGGGCCTGGCCCATCCAGGCCAACCCCGTGCACCCCTCACCCAGGGACCGCAGCGCGCAGGCCGGGCGCCATCACAAAATAAATGACGCCGCTGTATCCGGCAAACGCACTTCCCGTGCGTCTACGTACGGAACCCTCCTCCCGCATGGCCGACCAGGACGTGGCGGCCCCTTCGATTCAGTGCGCCCAGTGATGAGACTTCTGATGTGTGTTGTTGCCAGCATGGCCGCGGCGGTGCTGCGGTCTGACGGTCTGTGCGCCTCTTCGCCCGCCTGCTGTCGCCTGAAACCACCCACGTTGCCTTTGCCATGAGCTCCATGCACTCGAATACGGGCTCTTACTTCAGCGTGGAGCAACTGCGGCGGCTGGAGCTCGTCGTGCAGCTGGGCAGCTTTACCCTGGCGGCAGGGCAACTGGGGCTGACCCAGCCTGCGGTGAGCCAGCAGATACGGGTGCTCGAGCGGCAACTGGGCGTACGGCTGCTCGAGCGCTTCGGTCGGACGGTCGTTCCCACCTCGGCGGGTCTGGATCTGCTGAAGCACCTGCCGCACATCAATGCCGCGATGGAGTCGGCCTATGCCGCTGTGTCGGCCTACGCGGACGATGTGATGGGGACGATACGGATCGGGGCGGGAGCCACCAATTGCCTGTACCTGCTGCCCACCGTCCTGGGCAGACTGCGGCAGGTGTTTCCCAAGGTCCGGTTGATCATCAGCACCGGCAACACCGACGACCTGGTCCGGCGTGTGGAAGACAACGCCCTGGATATCGCGCTGGTCACGTTGCCGGTGTCCAGCCAACTGGTCAGCCCCAACATCATCCTGGAGGATGAAATCGTGGCGATCCGGCAGCGGAGTGCCGGTAGTTTTCCTGACAGGGTCGACGCCCCATCGCTCATCGGCATGCCTTTGATCATGCTCAGCGCTGGGACCTCCACCCGCGGGTTGATCGATGCCTGGTTCGGCAGCCACGGCATGAAGCCCATCCCCGAAATGGAGCTCGACAGCGTCGAAGCCATCAAGGCGGTCGTCGCCTCCGGTGCCGGGTGCAGCCTGCTGCCGAGAATGGCGGTCGTGGGCACCGGCCATCATCCGGACCTGGACGTCAGCCCCGTATTCCCGCCGCTGCACCGCACACAGGTGAGTGTGACCCGCCACGACAAGACCATGACCGCCGCTTTGCGCGTGGTGATGAACGCCATTGCAAGCGAAGGCAAGCGTTTGAGCGGCGCAGCCGCCGGGCCGGCGCAGTGAGCCCGCGTGCTTCGACGACAGGCCTGGCCCGGTGGCTGCGCCTTGGGCCATCGGGTCAAACACCTTGCGGCGGCTGGCGAAGCAGCGCGCTCCGCTGGCGACATTTGTTATCTGCAGGATTCCCATGCCCACCAACGAACTGATTTTCCTGGCCAGCATTGCCGGTCTCTACCTGATGCTGGCCATCAGTCCCGGTCCCAATTTTCTGGTGATCACCGCCACGGCCATCGGCCAGTCACGGGCGCGTGCCGTGTGTGTGGGCCTGGGTGTTTCCACCGCGAGCGTGGCGTGGGCCAGCCTGGCGGCGGTGGGGCTGGGCGTGGTGGTGGCCCAGTACCAATGGGTTCAGCAGGCATTGCGCATCGCCGGCGGGGTCTACCTGCTCTACATCGGCGCCCGGATGTTCTTTCAGGCCGGCCGGCCGTTGGCGGGGCGCGACGGCATGGCTGCAGGCAAGACGGCCTGGCAGGCCTACCGTTTCGGTCTGGCCACCAACCTTGCCAACCCCAAGTCGCTGGTTTTTTTCACCAGCGCATTCGCCACCTTGTTCACGCCGGACCTGTCCCTCTGGGCCAAGATCGCCGCGGTCCTGGTGGTGGGGGCCATCTCGCTCACGTTGAACGTGGTGATCGCAGGCCTGTTCTCTTCGGCCGTGGCCCGGCAAGGGTATGGCGCCGCGAAGCCCGCCATCGACCGGGTGACGGGCGGACTGATGGCCTTCTTCGGCATCAAGCTGCTGCTGGGCCGATAGGCCAGCGGCCCGCTGGGCCGCCAGGGTGCAGGCGCGGGCCCTGCCGGCTGCCGCGCAGATAATTCAGGCCATCTATTTTCAACTCGCTTGAGGCTGGCCACGCTGGAGCCAGCCTGTAGAGCCAACGTGCGGGCTACTCAGACACCGTGTTCGAGCGTTACTACCGCGAATTGCTGAATTTTCTGGCGCGCAAGGTGAGCGACCGCGACACCGCGGCCGACTTGACGCAGGAAAGCTTTGCACGGATCTACGCCGCGCAGCAGGCCGGCCAGGCGGTGCGCGAGCCCCGCGCATGGCTCTATGCCACTGCGCGCAACCTCCTGACGGACCACCACCGCCGCGCTGCGGTGCGCGAAACGGGCGCTGCAGACGGCGATGGAGACCGGGGTGATGCCGACGCCCATGTCGGCCCGCCATCCCTGGAGCCCGACGCCATCCTGTCCGGCCGCCAGCGCCTGGCCGCCATCGAGCAGGCGCTGCTGCAGCTGTCGCCACGCCCGCGCGAAGCCTTCGTGCTGTTCAAGCTGGAAGGCCTGAGCCGCAGCGAAGTGGCGCAGAAGATGGGCGTCAACGTCAAGACGGTGGAGACCCACCTGGAAGTCGCGATGGACGCCTGCATGCGCCAGCTGCAGGCGCTGGAGGGCGAAGTGGTGCCCCCGGCCGGCGGTCGCCGCCGCCGCCGTACAGGCAGTGCCCCACCGTGAACCACCGTGCCCGTGTGCGGGCTCCGCACCGAAGACTCCGGCTTTGAGGCCGCTCGTTCGTCTACAACCCGACACCTCCCGCGATCATGATGCCCATAGAGCCCACGACCGATGAAGCCCGCCGACGCCAGGAAGTGGCGGGATGGTTTCTGCGCCGCGATGCCGGGGATGGTGCGTGGTCCGCGGCGGACGAGGCCGCTTTCACGCAGTGGCTCGGTCGCGATGCCGGTAACCGCCAGGCCTATGCGCGCTGGGCCACCGACTGGGCCTTGATCGACACGATGCCGCGCGACACCGCAGCCAGACTGCGCGCGCTGGTGGCCGCTGAGCGCGCGCCGGCCGCAGTGCCGGTGCCGCGGCGCCGTGCGATGGCGGGGTGGGCCCTGGCGGGCGTGGCTGCGGTGGCCGTCACGGGGGGCTGGTTTGGCTGGCAACACCTGGAGGCCCGCCCGGTGTACGAGCAGGCCTTCGGCACGCAGCGCGGCCAGCAGTCTCACGTGACGCTGCCCGATGGCTCCGAGCTGCGGCTGGACACCTCCACCACACTCATGGTGACGTTCTTTCGCGGCCGGCGCGAGGTGCAGCTTGTCCAGGGACAGGCCCTGTTCACGGTGCGTGCCGACCCGGACCGGCCTTTTCAGGTCACGGCGCAAGACGTGCGTGTGACGGTGGTCGGGACGCGCTTTACCGTGCGCTCGACACCCGGCATTCCCTCGCGGGAAGGCGTTGAAGTCGCGGTGGAGCATGGCCGCGTGCGGGTGGCGAACGGCCTGGTGGCGGGCGGTGGTGCGGACGCTGCGGCGCATCAGGTGGAGCTCACGGCCGGCCAGCATCTGGTGCTCCAGGGGCCCGGTGCGCAGCCGGTCGTGAAGGCGCTGCCCACGGACGGCGCGGCGGTCTGGCACCAAGGGGCGCAGATCAGCTTCAGCAACGCCCCGCTGAAGACGGTGATGGCCGAGATGGGGCGCTACGCCGATCTGGGCCTGGTGGACGTGGACCGATCAGCGCTCGACCTTCGGCTCTCCGGCACCTTCGATCCGCGCGATGCGGCCGCGGCGCGCCGCCTGCTGGCTGGCGCGCTGCAACTGCAACTCGTGCCCCTGGGTGACGGCTACGCGCTGCGGCGGCAGGGTGGATGAGCAGCGATTTTTGAAAATGTTTGGCCCAGGTATCCGGCAAACGCCCTGCCGGTACGTCTACACGAACGAGAACCATTCGTATCTTGTTGGTGAAGTGACCATGAAAAAACCTCCATTGCCCTCTTCGGCAGCGCTTGCGCTGGCCATCCCTTTCGCCGTCGCGTCGGGTGCGTTCACCGCATCCGCCGGGGCGCAGGCGGTCGACAGCGCGCTGTCGTCCGCTGCCGAGCGCGACATCGCCATCGCCGCCCAACCGCTGGGCGATGCGATCAACGACTGGGCCAGGCAAGCCCGCATGCAGGTGGCGGTGCCGCAGTCGCTCGTGGCCGGCAAGACGGCCCCGGCAGTCAGTGGCCGCATGACGCCCCGGCAGGCGCTGGACAGGCTGCTGGCCCACAGCGGCCTGATGGCGGTCAGCGAAGGCGCCTCCGTGCTGATCCGTGCCGTGCCGCCCCCGGGCTCTGCCGCGACGCTGCCCTCGGTCACAGTGAATGCCAGCGCCGAGCCAGAGACCGCCACTGGCCCCGTCCCGCGCTATGTGGCCCAGCGCAGCGCCACGGGCACCAAGACGGACAGCTCCATCCTGGAGGTTCCGCAGTCGCTGTCCGTGATCGGCCGCCAGGAGATGGAGGCGCGCGGCGCCCTGGATCTGATGGACGTCGTAGGCCAGACGCCGGGCGTGTCCGTCGCTGCCTACGGGCCCGACAACCGTGGCTGGGAATACCTGTCCCTGCGCGGCTTCCCGGGCAACAGCAGCAGCTTCCGCGACGGCCTGCCCCAAAGCCAGTTCGGCGTCATCTACCGCATGACGGAGACCTACGGCCTGGAGCGGGTGGAGGTGCTGCGGGGGCCCTCGTCGGTGCTGTACGGACAGGGCGATGCCGGCGGCATCGTCAACCGGGTGAGCAAGGCGCCGGGGCCGCAAGCCACGCGGGAGGTCGAACTGCAGGTGGGCAACTTCAACCGCAAGCAGTTGGGCGTGGACCTGGGGGGCTCGGTGGGGGAGGGCGGCGACCTGGCCTTCCGGCTGGTCGGTGTGGCCCTGGACAGCCAGGACCAGGACCGGTACGCGAACGGCGACCGCATCACCCGGCAGCGCGCTTACCTGGCACCGTCGCTGCGCTGGAGCCCGAGCGCAGCGACCTCGCTCACCGTGTTTGGCGAACTGCTCAACGACGAGTCCGGCGAGGACCCGTACTACGCCATCTTCACCGACCCCGGCGGTGTCCGCAGGCAGGTCAAGTATGGAGACCCTTCCTTCAGCCGTTTTCAGCAGGACCAGTACTCGGTGGGCTACCGGTTCGACCATGCGCTCGGCAATGGATGGAGCGTGCGGCAGAACGCGCGCTATACCGACATCTCGATGGCACGGCGGGCCTTGTGGGGCGACACGCTGCAGCCCGACGGCCACACCCTGTCGCGCATGACCCGGTCCTGGGACGACGCGCTCGAACAGGCATCGGTGGACACGCAACTGCAGGGCAGCCTGATCACCGGCACCACGCAGCACCAGTTGCTCTTCGGCGTGGACTGGAACCATCTGAAAGGCACCGCCTTGCGCTGGCGTGGCACCGGGCCTGACCTCGACCTGCTCAACCCGGTGTACGGCATGTCGGTGCCGCAACCCCGCCTGCCGTGGGCCGACTTCCGCCAGAGCATGCAGCAGGTGGGGGTCTACGCCCAGGACCAGATCCGGTTCGGTGATCGCTGGATCGCGACGCTGGGCGGTCGCCACGACCATGTCAGGTCCACCATCGACAACCGCCTGAGCACCCGGTCCACGCAGAACGACCACGCCTTCAGCGGCCGGGCCGGGCTGAACTACCTGCTGGGCAATGGCTGGGCGCCGTATGCGAGCTATGCCCAGTCGTTCCTGCCGACCAGCGGCGTGGATTCCGCCAACAACCCGTTTCAGCCCAGCCGGGGCCGGCAGGTCGAGGTGGGCGTCAAGTACAGGCCGCACGATGGCGGGAGCCTTTTCACGGCGGCCTTGTTCGAGCTGCGCAAGACGAACATCGTGACCAACGACAGCATCACGTTGGAAGCGCGGCAGATCGGCCAACAGCGTTCCCGGGGGCTGGAGCTCGAAGCCAAGACCGACCTCACCCACCGCCTGAGCGCCACGGCCTCTGCCACCTGGATGAGCGTGAAGGTCCTTCAAAGCGCCAATGCGGCCGAGGTCCACAAGAGCCCCGCCGCAGTGCCCGGCAAGATGGCATCGCTCTGGCTCGACTACGCCGTGGGCGCGGGCCTGGGCGTGGGCGCAGGCGCCAGCTATGTGGGCCCACGGCAGAACGACGAGGCCAACACCTCGACCGAAGGCGGGTTCACGCTGCTCAATGCCGTGCTGCAGTACGACCAGGGCCCTTGGCGCTTTGCCCTGAACGTGACCAACCTTCTGAACAGGAAGTACAACTCCATCTGCTACCACGGCGAGTGCTACCTGGGCCGGGAGCGCACGGTGACGGCATCGGCCAAGTACAGGTTCTGAGGGGGCTGTTCGCGTGGTTTCAGATCGCCCCACAGGCCAAGGTGGCCGGTGGGGCGATGGCGGTTGCCTGGTGATGTCGGGTGCTGCGTGGTGCGTGGTGGGCCTGGCATCGTGTCGTACCGTTGCCAACTGCGCTGCCGCCAAGGCCCCCCACAACAAAAAAGCCCTGACTCTTGCGAATCAGGGCTTTTCATTTGGTGCCGGAGAGATGAATCGAACACCCGACCTTCTCATTACGAATGAGCTGCTCTACCGACTGAGCTACACCGGCGTAAGCCTCAAATTATAGCGCGGAATGGTAGCTTGTCACGCGCTCGACCTCATTTTTGGAGCCGAGGATCACGCTGACGCGCTCGTGCAACTGGGTGGGCTGGATTTCCAGGATGCGCTGCTTGCCGTTGGTGGCGGCGCCGCCGGCCTGCTCGACCAGCCAGCCCATGGGGTTGGCCTCGTACATCAGGCGCAGCTTGCCCGGCTTGTTCGGCTCGCGCTTGTCCCAGGGGTACATGAAGATGCCGCCACGGGTCAGGATGCGGTGCACGTCGGCCACCATGGACGCGATCCAGCGCATGTTGAAGTCCTTGCCGCGGGGGCCGTCCTTGCCCTGCAGGCATTCGTCGATGTAGCGCTTCACGGGCTCGTCCCAGTGGCGCATGTTGCTCATGTTGATCGCGAATTCCTTGGTGTCGTCGGGAATGCGCACGTTCTCTTCGGTCAGCACGAAGGAGCCTTGCTCGCGGTCCAGCGTGAACATGGCCACGCCGTCGCCCACGGTCAGCACCAGCGTGGTCTGCGGGCCGTAGATGCAGTAGCCCGCGGCCACCTGTGCGGTGCCGGGCTGCAGGAAGTCTCCAGCCTCCACGCCGCGGTCGTCGTCGGGCTTCTTGAGCACGCTGAAGATGGTGCCGATGCTCACGTTCACGTCGATGTTGGAAGAGCCGTCCAGGGGGTCGAACAGCAGCAGGTATTCGCCCTGCGGGTAGCGGTTGGGCACCAGGTAGATGCCGTCCATTTCTTCGGACGCCATGGCCGCCAGGTGGCCGCCCCATTCATTGGCTTCGATCAGCACTTCGTTGGCGATGATGTCCAGCTTCTTCTGGATCTCGCCCTGCACGTTCTCGCTGGAGGCCGTGCCCAGCACGCCGCCGAGCGCGCCCTTGTTGACGGCCTGGCTGATGCTCTTGCACGAGCGGGCCACCACTTCGAGCAGCAGGCGCAGCTGCGAGGGGATGAGCCCGTCGATGCGTTGCTGCTCGACCAGGTAGCGGGTGAGGGAGATGCGGGAGCTCATCGGTGGATCGTCCTTGAGGCTGTGGGTGGTGGTGTGAAAGGGGTCAGCGCGACTGCTCGCGCTCGGTCAGCTCTGCCAGGGTCGCCTCGGTTTCGGCCAGCAGGTCGTCGTCGCCGCTGGCATGCGCGATGGCCACGCGTTGCTGGAACAGGCTGCGGGCCAGCGCGGAGTCGCCGCCTTCGTGGGCGAGCACGCCTTGCTGGAAGAGGGTGTCCAGCACGATGCCGTCGTCGTGCAGCGCCTGGCCCAGGGCGAGGCGCTGCGCCAGATACTGCCGTGCCTGGGCATGGTCGCCCAGCTCGTAGGCGTTTTGCGCCAGGTTGTTGATCAGGCCCGACAGGCGCACGTCCTTGTCGGAGCCAAAGGCGCTCTGGGCATCGCTGAGCAGCTGCTGGTTGTGCGCCAGGGCCTCGGCAAAGCGGCCGGCTTCGTGCAGGGCGTAGCCGATCTCCTCGCGGATGCCCAGCTTCTGCTCGGGGCTCAGCACCGCGCCGTCCTGCTCGGCCCATTGCGCCGACTGGCGCAGGTGTTCGATGGCGGTGTCGTATTCCTCGGACTGCAGGGCCGATTCGCCGATGGCGTAGTGCTGCTGGTAGCGGTCGGTGGGCGTGAGCTGGCCCAGTGCCGCGCGGATAGCCAGCGCACGCAGGCCCAGGGGCAGGCCCTCGTCGTCCATCTGGCGTTTGGAATAGACCACGAACTGCAGCCACAGCAGCTCGGCCAGCTCGGGCGATTCGGCCCCCAGGCCCTCGGCCAGGGGGCGCAGCGCCGCCAGGTCGGCCGACATGGCCGAGCCGCTGAACATGGCGCCCTCGTCGTACACGGTGTCGCGCAGCGGGTTGAAGCGCTGCGCGAACTGCTGCGCGGGGCTGGAGGTTCGGGAGAACAAGGCCATGCGTGCGGTCCGGCTCAGTCGGCCAGTGCGCGGGTGACCACCTCGCGCACGTCGTTGGACAGGTCGGGCTTGGCGGCCACGCGGGCGATGGCTTCGCGGGCGGCGGTGCGCCAGGGCTCGGCCAGTTTCTTCCAGCGGTCCAGCGCGCGCGCCAGGCGGGCAGCGACCTGCGGGTTGATGGCGTCGAGCTCGATCACCCGGTCGCTCCAGAAGACGTAGCCTGCGGCATCCGCGCGGTGGAAGGCGCCGGGGTTGGCGCTGCAGTAGCTGAAGATCACGCTGCGCGCGCGGTTGGGGTTCTTCAGGCTGAAGTCCGGGTGCTGCATGAGCTGGCGCACGGCGGGCAGCACGTTGCCACCACGGTCGGGGGCGCCGGCCTGCAGCGCGAACCACTTGTCGATGACGAGCGGCTCGTCCTTGAACATCGCATGAAAGCGCGCCAGCGCTGGCGCCGCCAGCTCACTGCCGCTGGCCACCAGCGCGGTCAGGGCGTTGAAGCGGTCGGTCATGTTGCTCGCCACCTTGAAGCGCTGCAGCGCCTTGCCGGGCCAGACGGCGTCGCCGGTCTTTTGCGCGGCGATGCACAGCATGTGCAGCGCCAGGCCGCTCAATGCGCGGCGGCCGGAGGAGACCGGGTCGGGGCTGTAGCCGCCGGTGTCCTGGTTGTGCTCCCACACGGTCTCCCAGTCGGCTTGCAGCGACACGGCCAGTTGCTCGCGCATGGCTTCGCGCACCGCGTGGATGCGCTGCGGGTCGACCACGGCCAGCTGTTCGGCGATGTAGGTCTCGGACGGCAGCGTGAGCACCAGCTCCTTGAACGCAGCGTCCAGCAGCGGGTTGCGCAGCACGGCGCGCATGGCGTCCACAAACTCTGCAGGCAGGATTTGAGAGTCTGATGGGCCGCTACCGCTTGTCTGTTGTGCGCTACCAGCTACAACATTGATAGCGGCGCACGCAAAGCGCAGGGCCAGGCGCTGGCCAGCTTCCCAGCGGTTGAACGCGTCGGTGTCGTTGGCCAGCAGGGCCAGCAGCTGGGCGTCGGTGTACTCGATGTCCAGCACCACCGGGGCGCTGAAACCGCGCAGCACGGATGGCACGGGCTCGGCGTCCACGTTGGTGAAGGTGAGCGTCTGCGATGCCTCGGTGAGGACGACCACGCGCGACGTGGGCACCGCGGCATCAGCAGCGTCGGTGCCAGCGCCTTCACCCGACAGGTGCAGAGGCAGGGCGGCGCCGGTGGCGGCGTCGATGAGGCCCAACTCCACCGGTATCACGAAGGGCAGCTTCTCGCTCTGGCCGGGCGTGGGGTCGCAGCTTTGCGCCAGGGTGAGCGCATAGCAGCGCGTGGCGGCATCGTAGCGGCCCGTGGCGCGCACGCGGGGCGTGCCGGCCTGGCTGTACCAGCGCTTGAACTGGGGCAGGTGCTGCGCCAGGGGGCTGCCCGGGTTGGCGTCGGCAATGGCCTGCACGAAGTCGTCGCAGGTCACGGCGTGGCCGTCGTGGCGTTCGAAGTACAGCTTCATGCCCTTGGCAAAGCCTTCGCGGCCCACCAGGTTGTGCTGCATGCGCACCACTTCCGCACCTTTTTCATAAATGGTGACGGTGTAGAAGTTGTTGATCTCGACGTAGCTGTCGGGCCGCACCGGGTGGGCCATGGGGCCCGCGTCTTCGGGGAACTGGGCGGTGCGCAGCACGCGCACGTCTTCGATGCGCTTGACGGCGCGGGCCGACGGGCTGCCGGCCAGGTCCATGCTGAATTCCTGGTCGCGGAAGACGGTGAGGCCTTCTTTCAGCGACAGCTGGAACCAGTCGCGGCAGGTCACGCGGTTGCCCGTCCAGTTGTGGAAGTACTCATGGCCGACCACGCTTTCGATGTTGGCGAAATCCACATCGGTGGCCGTCGATTCGCTGGCCAGAACGTACTTCGTGTTGAAGATGTTCAGGCCCTTGTTCTCCATGGCGCCCATGTTGAAGTCGCTGGTGGCGACGATCATGAAGCGCTCCAGGTCCAGCGGCAGGCCGAAGCGGGCTTCGTCCCAGGCCACGCTGTACATCAGCGAGTTCATGGCGTGTTCGGTCTTGCCCAGGTCGCCGGGGCGCACGTACACCTGCAGCAGGTGGTCGGTGCCCGAGCGGCTCTTGATGTGCTGCTCGCGCGCCACCAGCTTGCCCGCCACCAGGGCGAACAGGTAGCAGGGCTTCTTGTGCGGGTCGACCCACTTGGCGAAGTGCCGGGCGCCGTTCGGGCCGTCTTCCAGCGGACCGCTGTCCACCAGGTTGCCGTTGCTCAGCAGCACCGGGTACTGGGCCTTGTCGGCGCGCAGCGTGACGGTGTAGCTGGCCATCACGTCGGGCCGGTCCAGGAAGTAGGTGATGCGGCGAAAGCCCTCGGCCTCGCACTGCGTGAAGAATGTGCCCTGGCTCACGTACAGGCCCATGAGCTGGGTGTTCTTGGCGGGGCAGCAGGTGGTGAAGATCTCGAGCGTGAAGGGCTCGTTGCCGTTGTCTTCGATGGTGGGCAGGTTCTCCAGCACCAGGCGGGAGCCTTCCATCTTGAACGAGGTGCCCTGGCCGTTGACCAGCACGCGCGCCAGGTTCAGCTCGTCGCCGTCGAGCTTGAGCGGCTGCGCGGCCACGTCGGGGTTGCGGCGCAGCAGCATGCGGTTGAGCACGCGGGTCTTGGCGGGGTCCAGGTCGAAGGTCAGCTCGACGCTGTCGATCCAGTAGGCGGGGGCGGTGTAGTCCTCGCGGCGGATGGCGGCCGGGTGGGCCACTGCGTCTCCGCTTCCGTCTGCTTTATGCAGTTGCAACATGGATGCTCTCCAGAAAGTCGGTGTTCATGAGTTCGGTGTAGTCGCGCACGGCGGCCACCACGTGGGGGCCCGCCAGTTCGTCTGCACTGTGGGTGCTGCAAATGGCCACGGCACGCATGCCGGCGCGCCGCGCGGCCTCGATGCCGAAGGGCGCGTCTTCAAACACGATGCAGTGCTCGGGCGCCACGCCGATGCGGCGCGCGGCCTCCAGAAAGATCGCCGGCTGCGGCTTGCCGGGCAGGCCCTCGTCGCCGCGCACGATGGCCAGCGGAGCGGGCTGCAGGGCGAGGTGGCCCAGCGCGAACTCCACGTTGCCGATATCCCCCGCCGTGCCCACCGCCACCTTCAGGCCGCGCGCATGCACCTGCGCCGCGAACGCGCGAAAGCCGGCCACTTCGGCAAAGCGTGGCGCGAACAGCTCGCGGTAGATGGTTTCCTTCTCGTGCGTGAGCGCGTCGGCTTCTTCCTGCGACACCGCGCGGCCCAGCAGCTCCACGATGCACTCGGTGCCATTCTTGCCCGTGGTGCGGGCCATGAGGTCGGGCACATCGATGTGCATGCCGCGGCGGCGCGTGAACTCGACCCAGGCCTGGGCGTGCCAGGGCATGGAGTGGATCATGGTGCCGTCCATGTCGAAGATGATGGCTTCGGTGTGCGCGGGCGCACCTGCAGTGCGCAGCAAAGGGGTGGCGGACATGGATTACACGCCCTGCTTGAGCGAGGCTTCGATGAACGCGTCCAGGTCGCCGTCCAGCACCTTTTGCGTGGCCGAGATTTCGACGTTGGTGCGCAGGTCCTTGATGCGGCTGTTGTCCAGCACGTACGAGCGGATCTGGTGGCCCCAGCCCACGTCGGTCTTGGTGTCTTCCAGCTTCTGGGCTTCTTCCTGGCGCTTGCGCATCTCGAAGTCGTACAGCTTGGAGCGCAGGCGCTGCCACGCGATGTCGCGGTTGCCGTGCTGGCTGCGGCCGTCCTGGCACTGCACCACGATGCCGGTGGGGATGTGGGTCAGGCGCACGGCCGAGTCGGTCTTGTTGATGTGCTGTCCGCCCGCGCCGGATGCGCGGTAGGTGTCGGTGCGCACGTCGGCCGGGTTGATGTTGATCTCGATGGAGTCGTCGATCTCCGGGTAGACGAACAGCGACGCGAACGAGGTGTGTCGGCCGCCCGAGCTGTCGAACGGGCTCTTGCGCACCAGGCGGTGCACGCCGGTTTCGGTGCGCAGCAGGCCGTAGGCGTACTCGCCCTCGACCTTGATCGTGGCGCTCTTGAGGCCGGCCACGTCGCCCGGGGTTTCTTCTTCGACCGTGGTCTTGAAGCCCTTGCGCTCGGCGTACTTGAGGTACTGGCGCAGCAGCATGCTGGCCCAGTCGCACGCCTCGGTGCCACCGGCGCCGGCCTGGATGTCCACAAAGCAGTTGAGCGGGTCGGCCTCGTTGCGGAACATGCGGCGGAACTCCAGCTCTTCGATGAGCGGGCGCAGCTTGGCGGTCTCGGCCTCGATGGTCATCAGGCCGGGTTCGTCGCCTTCTTCCTTGCTCATGTCATAGAGCTCGGTGTTGTCGGCCAGCTCACGCGTGAGCTTGTCGAGCGTGACGACCACGCCGGACAGCGACTTTTGTTCCTTGCCCAGCTCCTGGGCCTTCTTCGGGTCGTTCCAGACCGAAGGGTCTTCCAGCGATGCGTTTACCGTGCGCAGGCGTTCGAATTTGGCATCGAAGTCAAAGATACCTCCGTAACTCTTGCGTTCGCAGAGTCAGGTCGCTGAGGGAGGTGCCGATGAGGTTGATACGTTCTGCGTCCATGATTCTTGTCCTTGGGTGTTCTGTGGAATAACCCGCGATTTTCTCATGGGACGGCCGCTTCACTGCGCAAAGCCCTCTGGGGCGCTGACGGGTGGGGCCGCTGGCGCGCGCTGCACAGCCGCCTGGGGCAGAAAATTTCAAAAATGATAGCTGCTCGCGCTTGCTGGACAAGCGGTGGCGGCCATTTTGGCTTTAAATACCGCAGTTGGCACCGCCGTGGATGTGCCAGTGGGGCCGTACACGGCGCGTCGGTTGCACGCCAGTTCGGCGCCACGGCTGCGTCACCGCCGCGTCGGTGGCACATCGTTCGGCGCTCAGCCGATGGCCTCAGTGGCCGGCCAGGAAGGTCTCGATGAGCTGCGCCACCTGCTCGGGCTGGTCGTGGTGCAGCATGTGCCCGGCGTCCTGCACGACGGCGGTGCGCACGTCGCGCACATGGGTCAGGCGCTGGTGGTATTCATCGAGGCTGTACTTGCCCTTCCACCACTGGCCCAGGCTGTCGTCGCTGGCCTCCACCGCCAGCACCGGGGCGGCGATGCGGTCGTACAGCGCCAACGCCTCGTCCAGCCGGTAGAGCTGCGCACTGGTGATCTTGTGGGCCGGGTCGCCCAAAATTTCCCACTGGCCCTGGGCGTTGGGTCGGGCCCAGTGGCCGGCCAGCCATTGGGCCTTGTCATCGGACAGGCGCGGGTTGGTCTTCATCAGCCGGCGGGCCACACCGTCCTGGCTGTCGTAGGTCTTGAGCGCCAGCTCGCCGCTGCGCAGCTGCTTGAGCTCGTCGATCCACTGCGCATAGCGCTTGGGCGCCTGCTCGGGCTTGGAAGCAGGCATGCCGAAGCCCTCCAGGTTGACCAAGCGCCGGATGCGCTCGGGGCGCACGCCCGCATACATCATGGCGATGTTGCCGCCCATGCTGTGGCCCACCAGGTCGATGGCTTCGCCGGGGGCGTAGTGGTCCAGCAGCATGTCCAGGTCGGCCAGGTAGTCGGCAAAGAAGTAGTGGTCGGCCTGCGCGGTGGAGGTGAGCCCAAAGCCGCGCCAGTCGGGCGCGATGATGCGGCGGTCCTGCTGCAGCGCATCCACGGTGAACTGGTACGACGCGCCCACATCCATCCAGCCGTGCAGCAGCACCAGCGTGGGCAACGGGCTCTGTTCCGGGCCCCAGTGGCGGACGTGGTAGTTCAGGTGGCGCAGGGGCAGCGTGCTGCTGCGGGAGGGCTTGAGCGGGGTGTACATGGGCGGCGGCGCGAAGTGGGGCAGCAAGAAGGTTCCGCAAAGCCATTGGCCTGCAGGTGCCACTGGATGGTAATGGGGCGGCCCTCTGCACTGCCGCCATCGGTGTCGCCTGCGCGGCTGGTGGGGTAGGGGCGAGGCGGGGTCGTCGGGCCGCCCTGGGGCGGCCTGCAGAGCGCAGCGAAATCCATTATTCTGCGCAGTCCTTCGTTTGCCCGTACTCCTTCTTCCCATGCAAAAAATCCAACTCGGCACCAGCGATCTGCAGGTCACTCCCATCTGCCTGGGCACCATGACTTTTGGCGAGCAGGTGGCAGAGGCCGATTCGCACGCCATCCTCACGCGCTCGCTCGACCGGGGTGTGAACTTCATCGACACGGCCGAGATGTACTCGGTGCCGGCCAAGGCCGAGACCTTCGGCGCTACCGAGACCATCATCGGCAACTGGTTCGCCAAGAACCCCGGCGCTCGCCAGAAGCTGGTGGTGGCCACCAAGGTCGCAGGCCCCTCGCGCGGCATGCCCTGGGTGCGTGAAGGCAAGGGCATGACGCCGGCCGACATCGTGGCCTCGTGCGACGCCAGCCTGCGCCGCCTGCAGACCGACGTGATCGACCTCTACCAGATCCACTGGCCCGAGCGCCATGTGCCCGCCTTCGGCAACCTGTACTACGACCCCGCCAAGGAAACGTCGCAGACCTCCATCCATGAACAGCTCGAAGCGCTGGCTGGCCTGGTCCAGGCCGGCAAGGTGCGCCACATCGGCCTGTCCAACGAGAGCCCTTACGGCGTGCACGAATTCGTGCGCCTGGCCGAGCAGCACGGCCTGCCGCGCGTGGCCACGGTGCAAAACCCGTACTGCCTGATCAACCGCACCTGGGAAAACGGCCTGGACGAAACCTGCCACCGCCTGAACGTGTCGCTGCTGGCGTACTCCCCGCTGGGCTTCGGTTTGCTGACCGGCAAGTACGACGACAGCGGCCTGACGGGCCCCGGCGCGCCGCAGGGTGCGCGCATCGCCACGTACGAGTCGGTGCGCAAGCAGCGCTGGGGCCGCCCCGAGGCGCTGACCGCATCGCGCCGCTACAACCAGCTGGCCCGCGACAACGGCCTCACGCCCACGCAACTGGCCCTGGCTTTCTGCTACACCAAGTGGCAAGTGGCCAGCACCATCATCGGCGTGACGTCGGTGGCGCAACTGGATGAGGACCTGAACGCCTGGGACACGAAGCTCTCGACCGAGGTGCTGCAGGCGATCGACGCGATCCGCTGGGAAATCCGCGACCCTGCTTTGTGATTTGCGGCGTTCCCCGTCGCGTTGAAGCAGCTGAGCACCACCACCACCGTTCACGCTGAGCCTGTCGAAGCGCCGCGCAGCGTTTCGACTTTTCTGCTGTGGGGTGGGCGTTCGGCAGGCTCCACACCGCTGTTGCGTCGGTGATGGAGTGCGCTCCGTGAAGGGGCTTGAGGATCGCTGACCTCTTCGGGCACCGCCAGTGCACCTTTGCACTGGCGAGCGTGCCTTCATCAGGCTGCTGCGGCTTCTGCCGTCAGCGCGCCGTCCTTCCACGGCACGCCGTGGGCCTCGCCCAAATCCCAGAACAAGCCTGCCATCACCGCCAGCCCTTCGCGCGCCACCGACGCCAGCAGATGCTCGTTCGGCGCATGCTGTGCGCAGGCCGGGTACGAATGCGGCACCCACAGCGTGGGCAGTCCCAACTGGTCGGCAAAGATGTCGTTGGGCAGCGAACCCGCCAGGTTGGGCAGCAGCGTGGCGGCCTGGCCAGCGCTGGACTGCAGCGACGCCAGGGTCCAGTCCACCCAGGGGTTGTGCAGGTCCAGCCGCGTGGCGCCGCACACCATGCCCATGGTGATCTCTACCCCAGCGAAACCATGGGCGTCCAGGTGCTCGCGCAGGGTGCGCTCCACGTTGCGCCAGTCGGTGCCCACCACAAAGCGCAGCTGGCAGTGCGCCACCGCGCTGGACGGTATGGCATTGATCGGACGTTGCGCATTGCCAGAGCCCAGCGCCAGCACCTCCAGCGTGTTCCAGCCCACCAGTTGCTCGGCGGGCGTGAGGCCCGGCTCGCCCCAGCCGGGCGTGAGCGCGGGGTCGTCCGCACCGGCGCCGATCACCACGTCTTTCAGCGCGGTGCGCAGCTTGTCGGGCACCGAGGGCGGCAGCAGGCCTTTGACGAGGATGCGGCCTTTGGCATCCACCAGCGTTGCCAGCGCATGCGTGACCACCGTGGCCGGGTTGGCCAGCACGCCGCCCCAGTTGCCGGAGTGGTAGGCCTTGTCGCGGCTGCGCACGGTGAGCGAGAAGTTGATCGCGCCGCGCGACCCGAGAAAGAGGGTGGGGTGGCCCGCATTCACGCGGGGGCCGTCGCTGGCGACGAAGAGGTCGGCCTTCAGCGCATCGCTGTGCTGCTCGCAGAACGCCGCCAGGCCGGGTGAGCCGGCTTCTTCGCCCATCTCCATGATCAAGGTCACGTTGTAGCCCAGGCGGCCGCTGCGCGCTTCGATGGCGTGGGCCAGAGCTGCCAGGCTCACCGTGTGCTGGCCCTTGTTGTCGGCCGTGCCGCGGCCATACCAGCGGTTGCCTTCGATGGTCATCTCCCAGGGAGAGAGGCCTTCGCGCCAGTTGCTCTCCTGCCCGTTGACCACGTCGCCGTGGCCGTAGGTGAGCACGGTGGGCAGGGCCGGGTCTTCCACGCGCCGCGCGACGAGAAAAGGACCGCCCTGGGGCGAGGGGTTGCCCAGCACCTGGCATTCGAAGCCCAGGGGCGCCAGCCACGGCACCATTTCATCGGTCAGGTACATGCGCAGTTCGGGTGGCACCTTGCCGGTGTCGCTCTCGGTGCGCCAGGCCACGCGGCGGCGCAGGTCGCCTTCGAAGCGGCCGTCGTCGAAGTAGCGCTGGACGCTGTCTATCAGTTGTTCGCGGGTCATCGTGCGGGTCCTTCCGGATGTTGTCGTCTCTGCATTCATCAGTCCACCACGATCTTGGCGCGGTGGGCCAGCGCGCGGTAGCGGCCGATCTCGTTGTCCATGGCGGCGTGCATGGCTTTGGGGCCGATGAACACCGGCTCCATGCCCTGGGCGCGGATCTGCTCTTGCAGCTGCGGGTCGCGCAGGGCGGCTTCCACTTCCTTGAGCAGCTTGTCCACGATGGGTGCCGGCGTGCGCGCGGGCGCGGCCACGGCATACCACCCATCGAAGGCGGCGTCGGGCAGCTTGAGCTCTTGCACGGTGGGCACCGTGGGCAGGGCGCGGGCGCGTTCGTTGCCCGCAATGGCCAGGGCGCGCAGCTTGCCGGACCGCACGTGCGGCGCGGCGCTGGCCACGGTGTCGACGGCCATCTGGATCTCGCCGCCGATCAGGCCCATCATGGCCTGGGCGCTGCCGCGGTAGGGCACGTCCTGCAGGCGCACATCGGCCGCCTGCTCGATCAGCGCGCCCACCAGGTGCGGTGCAGAGCCCGAGCCGAAGGTGGCGTAGTTGATGGTCTTGGGCGCGGCTTTGGCCGCTGCCAGCAGCCCCGCCAGGTCCTTGTACGGCGAGGTGGCACTGACCACCACCACTAATGGTGCGCGCGCAATGATGGCCACGGGGGCCAGGTCCTTGAGCGGGTCGTAGGGCAGCTTGGGGCGCAGCGCGGCGTTGACGGTGTAGCTGGTGGAGCCCGACACCAGCAGGGTGTAGCCATCGGGCTCAGCTTTGACCACGCTGTCGGTGCCGATGATGGTGGAGGCGCCGGGCTTGTTGTCGACGACGACCGGCTGGCCCAGGCGGGTGGCCAGCTTCTGGCCCAGCGCGCGGGCCACGGCGTCGGTGCCGCCGCCGGGCGGAAACGGCACCACCAGGCGCACGGACCGCTGGGGCCAGGCATCCGGCTGCGCAGCCGTCTGGGCGAAGGAGGGGCTGCCGACACCGGCAAGGACTGCAAAGGCGGTCAGTAGGGCGGACAACAACGAGGGGCGGACAAGGCGTTTTTTCATGCGGACTCCGGTGGTGAGGCCTGGGCGCAGGTTGCAGCTGCCACAAGGCGGCGCGGCATGTGCACACGGGCATGGATGAATTGGAGCCCTAAGCCATGCAAGATGGAAGCCGGTTTACCATTGCTTTGAATAGAGATTTGGCAACTGACCATTGCCTTTTTATGACTTGACGCCGCCATGCCGATTTCATTGCTCAGCCTGTCCGTGCGCTACTTTCTGGAAGTGGCGCGCACGGGCTCCGTCAACCAGGCGGCGCAGCGCCTGCACGTGGCCGCATCGGCCGTGAGCCGCCAGTTGGGCAAGCTGGAGGACAGCCTGGGCGTGGTGCTGTTCGAGCGACAGGCACGCGGCATGGCGCTGACCGAGGCGGGCACCCACCTGCTGGCCCACGCCAATGCGCACGACGCGCAGGCCACTGAGCTGGTGGATCAGCTGCAGGGCTTGTCGGCCCAGGGCGCGGTGCGCGTGCGCGTGGCCTGCACCGAGGGCTTTGCCGCCACGTTCATGCCGCTGGTGATGTCCAGCTTTCGGCAGGCCTACCCGCAGGTCCAGCTGCAACTGCAGGTGGCTGTGCCGCAGGAGGTGTCGGCCCTGGTGCTGCGCGGGGAGGTCGACCTGGCGCTCAAGTACAGCGTGGCGCCGGAGAAGGGGCTGCAGGTGCTGCACTCGGCCATCGCACCCATCTACGCCATCATGCCGGCGCAGCACCCGCTCGCGCGCCAGCGCAGCGTGTGCGTGGCCGATGTGGTGCGGTACCCGCTGCTGATGGGCGCCAGCAGCACCACCGGGCGGCAGTTGTTCGACCTGAGCTGCGCGGTGCAGGGGCTGCGCTATGTGCCGGCGGTGGAGAGCAACTTCTCGTCCGCGCTGCTGCCGCTGCTCAGCGGCCAGGACGTGGCGCTGGCCAGCTACCTGACCGCGGCGCGCTGGGTGGAGGCCGGCCTGCTGGCGGCCCGGCCTTTCGACGAGGCGCAGCTGCAGCAGCGGCGCCTGCAGGTGCTGGCGGGCGACGGGCGGGTGCCGTCGGCGCTGGTGCAGCAGTTCACCGATGCGCTGGTGGCGGCCATCGAGCAGTACGGCAAGCGCAAGGTCGGGCGGCGCAAGTCACGCGACGCCGCGCAGGCTGCGTGGCCTTGATGGCACCGGCGGCACTGGTGGCGGCACTGGCGTCGGCAGCCGTCGCACGGCGGGCGGGCGGCTCTGCAAGTGGCTACCATTCGCTTCCTACCCAGACCGCACCATGGCCAAGAAAGAACACGTCTCCGAAACCCAAGCCACCCAGTTGCTCAAGGCGAACAAGGTGGCCTTCACCGAGCATCCGTACGAGTACCTGGAGCACGGCGGCGCGCTGCACAGTGCCGAGGTGCTGGGGCTCGACCCTTTCACCGTCGTCAAGACGCTGGTGATGCAGGACCAGGACGCCAAGCCGCTTTTGGTGTTGATGCATGGCAACCGCAAGGTTTCCACCAAGAACCTGGCGCGCCAGATCGGCGCCAAATCGGTGGAGCCGTGCGCGCCCGAGGTGGCCAACCGGCACAGTGGCTACCTGGTGGGCGGCACGTCGCCGTTCGGCACGCGGCGCGCCATGCCGGTGTACATCGAAGAGACCATTCTGGAACTGTCCCGCATCGCCATCAACGGCGGGCGGCGGGGCTTTCTGGTGCAGCTGGACCCGCAGGTGTGCGTGCAGTTGCTGGGTGCCAAGCCCGTGCACTGCGCGCTGGCAGAATAGGCCGCCCTGACCACAGCCCGCCAGAAGGCTGATCCACCGACCAACGAGGAATTGCTTTGACCGCCGTCTACCCCCTGCTTGCCACCGTGGCCGCCTACCTGCTGGGCTCGCTGTCGTTCGCCGTCATAGTGACGCGCGTCATGGGCCTGAGCGACCCGCGCACCTACGGCAGCAAGAACCCTGGCGCCACCAATGTGCTGCGCTCGGGCTCCAAGGCCGCGGCCATCATCACGCTGCTGCTCGACGCCCTGAAGGGCTGGCTGCCCGTGGCGCTGGTGATGTGGTTCGGCCACCCCTATGGCCTGGAAGACGGCACGGTGGCCCTGGTGGGCCTGGCGGCGTTTCTGGGGCATTTGTGGCCCGTGTTCTTCCGCTTCGAGGGCGGCAAGGGCGTGGCGACCGCACTGGGCGTGCTGATGGGCATCAGCCCGTGGCTGGGCCTGGCCACGGCGCTCACCTGGGTCATCATCGCGTTCTTCTTTCGGTACTCGTCGCTGGCCTCGCTGGTGGCTGCGGCGTTTGCGCCGGTGTACTACCTGCTGGTGGACGGCGTGGTCTGGTATGCCGAAGGCACGATCGCGGTGTCCATCGTGGTGATGGCGCTGCTGCTGGCCTGGCGGCACAAGGAAAACATCCAGCGGCTGATTGCGGGCAAGGAATCCCGCCTGGGCAGCAAGAAGACCGCGCAGGCTGCAGAGGCTGCGGGCAACAAGGCCGCCAAGTAGGTCTGATGTTGGCGGCGCCGACGGGCGATCGCTGCCGGCCAGGTTTGCGCAGTGCGTTGGTGCCTGCCGTGCCGAACGTGTTCTAGAGCGCGCTCGGCCCCGTGGTGAAGCTGCGCAGCCCCGCGCTGTGCTGCGCGGCATACAGGCCCAGGCGCATCATCGTGCGGTGGTTGAGCTCCAGGCTCACGGCAGAGCGGGCCAGGGCCGACTGGATGCGGGGCTTGCCGCTGGCGGTCTGGTACAGGCTCGGCTGGGCGTGGTGATGGCCGCTGCGGTCCAGCAGGCTGGCGACCAGCGGGTGGTTAGCCTTCTCGCTGCGGCGCAGCACGATGGCGGTTTCACCGTTGTCCAGTTTCACGAAGGTGCCGGGCGGGCACAGGCCGATGGAGCGCACCAGCGTGTAGCTCACCTCGTCGCGCTGGTCGATCTCCTGCCCCACGATGGCCCGCACCGAGTCGGTCGCGCTGCGGCCGGCGCGGGACTTTCGCGGGCTGATCATGGCCGCGTAGCGGTCAATGGTGCCCAGGATGCGGGTCAGGCGGTCTTCGGGGTCCTGCTGCGCCAGCGGTACCCGGTCGGCAATGCTCGCGTGGTGCTGCCCCACCACATCCAGCCACAGGGTGTCGTTGATGAACAGGCGCTCCAGCACCAGCATGCTTTCTTCCGGGTGGCTCTTGATGGCTTCCTGCTGCGCGCTGGTGGGGCGTTCGCGCTGCTCGGCCAGCTCGTCCTGCAGGGCGGTCATGCCGATGTTCATCGTCAGGGCTGCGCGCACCAGGCTGTCGCGCTCCCGCTGGGGCAGCTGCAGCTCCTGCGCCATGATGTGGCACAGCGTGCCGCACACCAGCGCGTGCGACGCGCTGTAGCCCACGGTGGACGTGGCCGCGAGCTGGAACATCAAATACAGCGCGGCGTCGATGTCGTGCGCCACCAGGTCCTGCAACCAGCCGTCGAACTGGCGCACCTTGGCCGGAAAGTCCTGCACCTGCAGGGGCCGCGAGAGCAGCACCGACAGGGCGGCCTCCAGGTCCGACCACAGGCTCAGCAGGTCCTCGTATTCGCCTTCGGCGTGGTGGTTTCCGTTGGGGTATTGGACGGACATGGCCGGGTGTGAGGGGCGTGCTGGGGTGCTGGTGGGCTGGCTGCGCGGTCAGTTGCGCTTTTCCAGCACCATCTCGTTGTTGATGCGGGTCATCTGGAACTCGTTCAGCAGGCTGTTGCCCAGCAGCACATAAGGCATGGGTTGGGGCGTGATGACCGCCTCGACACCGAACACTTCCACGTCGCCCAGCCGTACGGAATCGAGCTTGATGCGCCAGCCCTGCGTGACGCCGTTGGCGGTGTTCATGCGCACCGGCTGGCCGTTCAGGTAGTTCAGGCCCATGCGGTCGGCATCCGCACGTCCGATGGCCACCGACGACGCGCCGGTGTCCACCATGTACTGCATCACCCGGCCGTTGATCATGCCGCTGTTCAAAAAATGCCCGCGGCTGTCCGCCATCAGCACCACGCGCCGGCCGCTGCCACCTTTCCTGCCCACGCTCACCGGCGCCTCGCCCAGGCGCAGCACGCGCTGTGCGCCCTTGACCTCGACCGTGGCTTCCTCCTTGCCCACGGAGAGCACCTTCACCCCCTGGAACTCATCCCCCGCGCCCAATGCCCGTGGCGGATGCGCATCCACCACCAGCAGCGCCTTGCTGCCCAGCATGCCCGCAATGCCCACCGACTGGGCGTGCGCCCAGACAGGTGCCAGGCACAAGGCGGCGATGGCGAGAGAAACAAACGATCGGGTTTTCATGGATTCACCGCTCTGGGTTGTGCAGCGACTGCGCTTCGAGACTGTCGCTGCCCAGGCCCGCAGACGCCGCGCAAGGGCCGCCCCGCCGCGCTGGCGTCGTCCCCCTTCCCGCGCAAAGCGCGAGAGAAGGGGGAAGGCGCGCAGCGCCTCAGGGGGTTGCCACACAGGCCTAGTCCCTGAAGTTGTCGAACGACAGCGGCACGTCCGTCACATCCTTGCGGATCAGTGCCATGGCGGCCTGCAGGTCGTCGCGCTTGGCGCCGGTCACGCGCACCTTGTCTTCCTGGATGGCGCCCTGGACCTTGAGCTTGCTCTCCTTGAGCAGCTTCTGGATCTTCTTGGCCAGCTCGCTCTCGATGCCGTTCTTCACCTTGATGACCTGCTTGACCTTGTCGCCGCCGATCTTCTGCACGTCGCCCATGTCCAGAAAGCGCACATCCACATTGCGCTTGGTGAGCTTGTTGCGCAGCACGTCTTCGATCTGGGTGAGCTGGAAGTCGGCATCGCCGATCAGGGTGATGTCCTTGTCCTTGATTTCAATGCTGGCCGATGTGCCCTTGAAGTCGAAACGGGTGGCGATTTCCTTGGCGGTGTTCTCGACCGCGTTCTTCACTTCGACCAGGTTGGCTTCGCAGACGGTGTCAAAAGATGGCATGGTGACTACTCTCAATCAATCTCGGGGAAACAGGGGGTGTGGGCAGGGGGCACGCAAGGCCCGATGCGACAATCGGGCCAATGGTAGTCGAGAAAAACGCCCCTTTGCAGCCCTGCAACACCTTTGGCATCGCTGCGCGCGCCCAGACCCTGGTGCGCATCCACGCGTCGTCGGATGTACTGGCCGTGCTGGCCGACCCGCAACTGGCGCCCGCCCCCAAGTTCGTGCTGGGCGGCGGCAGCAACATCATCCTGACCGGCGACGTGAAGCCCGTGGTGCTCAAGATGGAGATCAAGGGTCTGCGCCTGGTCGAGGAAACGCCCAAGGCCTGGATCGTGGAGGCCGGCGCCGGCGAGGCCTGGCACGACTGCGTGGCCTGGACGCTGGCGAACGGCTTTCCGGGGCTGGAGAACCTGGCGCTCATCCCGGGCACGGTGGGGGCATCGCCCGTGCAGAACATCGGCGCCTACGGCGTGGAGCTGCAGGACCGCTTCGAGTCGCTGGACGCCATCGACCTGGCGACAGGTCGCACCTTCACGCTCGATGCGGCGCAGTGCGGCTTTGGCTACCGGGACTCGGTGTTCAAGCACGGCGCGCCCTCGGACGCCTTGGGCGCAGACGGCCTGCCGCGCGGCATGGGCCTGGAAGGGCGGGCCGTCATCACCCATGTGCGCTTTCATTTGCCCAAGCCCTGGAAGCCGGTGCTGGGCTACGTGGACCTGGAGCGGCGCATGGCCGACGAGGGCGTGCAGCAGCCCACCGCCCAGCAGATCTTCGACTGGATCTGCGAGATTCGCCGCGCCAAGC
Organism: Acidovorax sp. LjRoot117; assembly: GCF_964252695.1. Taxonomy (NCBI): domain Bacteria; kingdom Pseudomonadati; phylum Pseudomonadota; class Betaproteobacteria; order Burkholderiales; family Comamonadaceae; genus Acidovorax; species Acidovorax sp. LjRoot117. The sequence continues at coordinate 100,416 of NZ_CAXUPO020000007.1, forward strand.
TGCCCGACCCCGCGGTGGTGGGCAACGCCGGCAGCTTCTTCAAGAACCCCACCGTCTCGCCCGACCAGTGCGCCGACATCATCGCCCGCGAGCCGCGCATCGTGCACTACCCCATGCCGGACGGCAGCATCAAGCTGGCCGCCGGCTGGCTCATCGACGCCTGTGGCTGGAAGGGCAAGTCCATCGGCAAGGCGGGCGTGTACGAAAAGCAGGCGCTGGTCCTGGTGAACCGGGGGCGGGGCGCCGACAGCGTAACCGGCGGCGAGGTGATGACCCTGGCCAAGGCGATCCAGACCAGCGTGTACGAGCGCTTCGGCATCCGGCTGGAGCCTGAGCCGGTGGTGGTGTAGCGCGTTCGGCCTGGCGGTGCCCCAGCCGGGTAGGGGTGCACGGAGCCCCTCACCATGAAAAAAGCCACCGGATCTGTTGATCGGTGGCTTTGCTATTTATTTGATAGCTGCTAGCGCTTGTCTATCAAGCGGTAGGGGCTATTTTTGTGCTTAGGGAACACTGGTGCAGCCTGGGGAGCCGCGCTCCGTGGCACCGTGGCAGGTGGGTGGGGTGGGGCGGCCGGGATTGCTCTCCGGTGCCGCACCCACCTGGGCCTCACTTGCGGTCGTTATCCAGCTGCGCCAGGGCCGCGTTGCCGCCCAGCGACAGCAGGCCGGACTTGGCGTACACGCCCAGCTTGTTGCGCGTGTCCGAGATGTCCAGGTTGCGCATGGTCAGCTGGCCGATGCGGTCCAGCGGGCTGAACGGCGCGTCTTCGACCTTTTCCATCGACAGGCGCTCGGGCGCGTAGGTCAGGTTGGGCGATTCGGTGTTCAGCAGGGAGTAGTCGTTGCCGCGGCGCAGTTCCAGCGTCACCGTGCCGGTGATGGCGCGCGCCACCCAGCGCTGGGCGGTTTCGCGCAGCATGATGGCCTGGGGGTCGAACCAGCGGCCCTGGTACAGCAGGCGGCCCAGTTTCAGGCCGTTCATGCGGTACTGCTCGATGGTGTCTTCGTTGTGGATGCCGGTCACCAGGCGCTCGTAGGCGATGTGCAGCAGTGCCAGGCCCGGGGCCTCGTAGATGCCGCGGCTCTTGGCTTCAATGATGCGGTTCTCGATCTGGTCGCTCATGCCCAGGCCGTGGCGTCCGCCGATGCGGTTGGCTTCCAGGATCAGCTCGACCGGGTCGTTGAACTCCTTGCCGTTCAGGGCGACAGGCTGGCCTTCATGGAAGGTCACCGAGACTTCTTCGGCCTTGACCGCCACATCGTCCTTCCAGAACGCGACGCCCATGATGGGGTTCACGATGCGGATGCCGCTGGACAGGAACTCCAGGTCCTTGGCCTCGTGCGTGGCGCCCAGCATGTTGCTGTCGGTGCTGTAGGCCTTCTCGGCGCTCATCTTGTAGCCGAAGCCCGCTTGCGTCATGAACGCCGACATTTCGGCACGGCCGCCCAGTTCGTCGATGAACAGCTGGTCCAGCCAGGGCTTGTAGATCTTGAGCGACGGGTTGGTCAGCAGGCCGTAGCGGTAAAAGCGCTCGATGTCGTTGCCCTTGAAGGTCGAGCCGTCGCCCCAGATGTTGACGTCGTCTTCCTTCATGGCCGCCACCAGCATGGTGCCGGTCACGGCACGGCCCAGGGGCGTGGTGTTGAAGTAGGTCAGGCCGCCGGTGCTGATGTGAAAGGCGCCGGCCTGCAGCGCGGCGATGCCTTCGTGGGCCAGCTGCACGCGGCAGTCGATCAGGCGGGCCTTTTCAGCGCCGTACTCCATCGCCTTGCGGGGGATGGCGTCGTAGTCGGGCTCGTCGGGCTGGCCCAGGTTGGCAGTGTAGGCGTAGGGCACGGCGCCCTTGAGCTTCATCCAGTGCAGGGCTGCGCTGGTGTCGAGGCCGCCGGAGAAGGCGATGCCGACCTTCTGGCCGGTGGGCAGGTTTTGGAGGATGGTGGCCATTGCGGTGTCCGTTGTCGTCGTCGTCGAAGGGGAGGGGCCGGATCAGCCGAAATGGCAGATGTAGTGGTACGCCTCGGTCACGCGGATGTCGAACTTGGAGTTGCCCGGCACGCTGAACTTCTCGCCCGCCGCGGACTTCACCCAGCTGTCGGTGCCGTCGAGCTTGTACTCGCACGAGCCCGCCACGCATTCCATGATTTCCGGAGCGCCGGTGTTGAACGTGAGCGTTGCGGGCAGCACCACGCCCACCGACTTCTTCGTGCCATCAGGGAAGGTGATGCCGTGGCTCACGCACTTGCCGTCAAAGTACACGTTGGCCTGGGTGGTGACGGACACGCCGTCGATTTTTTCGGTGGTCATGGATGCGCTGGTTTGGGTTGGAGGAAACCCGCGATTTTAGGGCAGGGGGCGTGGCCTGCCCGACAGCGCGCTCGCAGTGTCTGTGCGGTGCGGCGCTGCGGGTTTGCAAAGGCCATGAAAAAAGAGCCCTCAAAGGGCTCTTTTGGGCTACCAAGCAGGCCCTGCGAGGGGCTTAGCGCCAGTACGGATTGCGGTGGTGGTAGGGGCGGTCGTACCCGTACTCGATCACTGTCACGGGCGGCGTCACGTAGGTGGGCTGCTGGTACACAGGCTGCACCGGATAGGTCGACGTGACCACGCCAGGCTGGCTGTACACGCCCTGGGACGCATACGGGTCGGGCTGCGTGGAATAGGTCTGGCCGGGCTGCACGCTCACCGGAATCCAGCGGCCTGGGTCGTGCTGGGTGCGGGTGGTGTACTGGCGGCCGGCATATTCATAGACCACGTCGTAGCCCACGGTGCGGTTCTGGTAGTAGGTTTCGGTGGTGCAGCGCTGCACGTTCTGGTACTGCGGCTGGCCGCCCTCGATCTGGTTGCCGATCACGGCGCCACCGATCAGGCCGATGGCTGTGGCGGCGGCCCGGCCGCTGCCCTTGCCGATGGCATTGCCGGCTGCGCCGCCAGCAATCGCGCCCACCACGGCGCCTGCGCCGGTGGTGCGGTTGCCGTTGTAGACGGTTTCATTGCCGCAGACCTGCTGGGGCGTGGCGATTTGCTGCACGACAGGCGTGGCCGACAGCACGCGGCCCTGTTCCTGAGCGCTGGCCACCGTGGCAACGGCTGCGATGGCGGAAAAAATGACGATCTTTTTCATGGAGAAACTCCTTTCGGGTCGGTACATAACGCACCAGACTGTGGAAAAGTTTAGGCCTGCGAGGTCAATTCCGGGCCGTGGAGCCGTAAATCTGCGTAAAGATTTGTGCGATATCTCCGGTCTTCACGCATTGATTCAGGCTTTTTCGCCCTCTCCGCGCCAAGCCAGCCACTGATCCGGCACAAAACCCACTGAAACATGGGTCTTGCCCCCTTGGTGCCACTCCACCACCGGGCGCTTGACGACACTGGGCTGGGCCTGGAGGAGGGTGCCGGCACTGCTTTCATCCTTCACGGCCGACTGGGTGTCGGAGTCGAGCTTGCGCCAGGTGGTTCCCTGGCGGTTGACCAGCTTTTCCCAGCCTACGGCGTTCATCCAGCCGGGCAACCGGTCGGCGGGCACGCCCTGTTTCTTGAAGTCGTGGAACACATGCTCCAGCCCCTGTTCCGTGAACCAGGCGCGGGATTTCTTGACCGTGTCGCAGTTGGGAATGCCGTAGAGAGTGATGTGTGAGGTTGTCATGGCGCACATCATCCGGCAATTGCGCGGTGGGCGACAATCCCGCCCTGTATGCACACCACCCATCACACCCTGGAAGACTGGCTGCGCCACTGCGAGCAGCTGCACCCCCGCAACATCGACATGGGCCTCGACCGTGTGCGCGAGGTGGCCCAGCGCATGGCGCTGCGCTTCGACTGCCCCGTGATCACCGTGGCAGGCACCAACGGCAAAGGCTCCACCTGCGCCATGCTGGAGGCCGTGGCCCTGCAGTCGGGCTATCGCACGGGGGTGTACACCTCGCCCCACCTGGTGCACTTTGAAGAACGCTGCCGCATCCACGGCGAGATCGTGGGTGCTTCTGATTTGATAGCGCACTTCGCTGCCGTGGAAAGCGCCAGGGTGCAAAACGGCGATGAAATTTCGCTCACGTATTTTGAATTCACCACGTTGGCCATCCTGCGCCTGATGAGCCAGTCGCGCCTGGACCTGGCCATCCTGGAGGTGGGCCTGGGCGGGCGGCTCGACGCCACCAACGTGATCGATGCCGACTGCGCCATCATCACCAGCATCGACATCGACCACACCGAGTTCCTGGGCCCTGACCGGGAGAGCATCGGCCGCGAAAAGGCCGGCATCATGCGCACCGGCCGCCCCGTGGTGGTCAGCGACCCGATGGCTCCGCAGAGCGTGGTGGACCACGCCCTGGAGATCGGGGCGGACCTGTGGCGCTTTGGCAAGGACTTCAACTTTTCGGGCGACAAGCAGCAGTGGAGCTGGGCCGGGCGGGGCCGCCGCTACGCCGGCATGGCCTACCCGTCGCTGCGCGGCGCCAACCAGCTGATCAACGCGTCGGGCGTGCTGGCGGCGTTCGAAGCTCTGCGCGAACGCATTCCCGTCACCGCCCAGGCGGTGCGCAACGGCTTGGCCATGGTCGAGCTGCCCGGCCGCTTCCAGATCGTGCCGGGCCAGCCGACGCTGGTGCTGGACGTGGCGCACAACCCGCATTCGGTGGCGGCGCTCACGGCCAATCTGGATGCGATGGGGTTCTTTCCCACCACCCACGCAGTTTTCGGAGCCATGGCCGACAAGGACCTGGCGCCCATGCTGGCCAAGGTGGGGCCGCTGATCGACCGCTGGTACTTCACCAACCTGCCCACGCCCCGGGCCGAGACGGCAGCCGTGCTGCAGCAGAAATGGAACGCCGTGCACATGGTGGCGGGCGGGCGCCGCGATGTGGAGTCGAGCTTGCACGCAGACCCCGTGGCAGCCCTGCAGGCAGCGGTCGAGGCGGCAGACCCCGCTGATAGAATCGTGGTCTTTGGCTCGTTTTTCACGGTGGGCGGTGTGTTGGTCAACGGCACGCCCCGCCTGCACGCCAAACATCTGGGCCAATAGGGACGCATCCGAGGTCTGAACGAGTCGTTACTCCATGGCATTTTTCAAGTTTCGCTGGCCCGGTCAGAGTGAGCAGGCGCCGGCCGAAAAGCCCGCCAAGCGTCCGCGTGCCCCGCAGGCGGACAGCATCGAAGTGATGCGGCGGCGTGCCCGCCACCGGCTCATCGGTGCGGCTGTGCTGGTGCTGGTGGGCGTCATCGGCTTTCCCATGCTGTTCGACACGCAGCCCCGGCCGATCCCGGTCGACATTCCCATCGAGATCCCCGACCGCAACAAGGTCGCACCGCTGGTGGTGCCCGGCCCGGTGGCGCAGGCGCCCGCAGCTGCCGCGCCCCGGCCCGCAACGCCTCCGGCTGCAGAGACTGCCGCGCCTGCGCAGCGCCCGGCACCCGCGCCGGCACCCACGCCTTCCCGCAGCGCCTCGCCCGGCAATGGACTGACGGATGGCGAAGAACTGGTGCAAGGCTCGTCGCGCCCCGCAGCATCCAGGCCTGCAGTGGCTGCAGCCACGCCCGCCAAGCCTGAAGCGAAGCCGGAGCCCAAGCCCGAACCCAAACCTGCGCCAGAGCACAAGCCGGTCACCCGGCCCGACGATGCGGCGCGCGCGCGTGCACTGCTCGAAGGCCGCCAGGCCGAGCCCGCAGCGCCAGCCACTGCGGCCAAGACCGACGAAAGCCGGTTCATCGTGCAGGTGGGTGCCTTCGCCGACGCCGAAAAGGCCCGCGAGGCACGCACCAAGGTCGAGCGATCCGGCATGAAGACCTATACGCAGGTGGTGGACACCAAGGATGGCAAGCGCACGCGGGTTCGCGTCGGGCCCTTCGCCGACCGTGCCGAGGCCGACAAGGCCGCCGCCCGCATCAAGGCGCTGGACCTGTCGGCTTCCGTGCTGACGCTCTAGGCCCCGCAGCAGCTGACCGAACGTGTCCGTGGCGGCCCTGGACTGGATTTTTGTGGCGGTGCTGCTGGCGTCGATGCTGATCGGCGCGTGGCGCGGCCTGGTGTTCGAGGTGCTGTCGCTGCTCGGGTGGGTGGTGTCATTTTTTGTGGCGCAATGGTTCGCCGAAGACATGGCGGCCCTGCTGCCGATGGGCGAGTCGGCCGGGTCGCTGCGCTATGCCGCCGGATTTGCAGTGGTGTTTGTGGCGTCGGTGTTTGCGTGTGGCTTTCTGACCTGGCTGGCCAAGAAGCTGGTCGAGGCCATCGGGCTGCGCCCTGCAGACCGCACGCTGGGTGCGGTGTTCGGGGTGCTCCGGGGCCTGGTGCTGCTGCTGGCCGTGGCCGTGGTGGCGGGCCTCACACCCCTGCATGAGGCGCCCTGGTGGCAGGAGTCGTGGGGTGCGCCGGTATTGGCCGAGTTGCTCAAGGGGTTGAAACCGGCGTTACCGGAAGAATTTGGAAGGCATCTGCCTTCCTGAGGTGGATATCGACGTGGCGGCGGCCAGAAGCTGCCGTTGTGTCATTACCGCGGGGCTGTTCCCGCAAACGGATGGAAAAAACTTATGTGTGGAATCGTCGGCGTCGTCAGCACAACGCCCGTCAACCAGCTGATCTATGACGCACTGCTGCTCCTGCAGCACCGCGGCCAGGACGCAGCAGGCATCGTGACCCAGCAGGGCCGCAAGTTCTTCATGCACAAGGCCAAGGGCATGGTCCGCGACGTGTTCCGCACGCGCAACATGCGGGCCCTGCCCGGCAACGTGGGCCTGGGCCAGGTGCGCTACCCCACCGCCGGCAATGCCTACAGCGAGGAAGAGGCCCAGCCCTTCTACGTGAATGCGCCTTTCGGCCTGGTGCTGGTGCACAACGGCAACCTGACCAACGCCCAGACCCTGCGCACGGAGCTGTTCCAGACCGACCACCGCCACACCAACACCGAGAGCGACTCGGAAGTGCTGCTCAACGTGTTCGCGCACGAGCTCGAGCGTGCCACAGCCGGCGTGCCGCTGCGCCCCGAAGATGTCTTCACCGCCGTGCGCGCCGTGCACAAGCGCATCAAGGGCTCGTATGCCGTGATCGCCATGATCGCCGGCCACGGCCTGCTGGCCTTTCGCGACCCGCACGGCATCCGCCCGCTGGCGATCGGCCGCAGTGCGGACGGCAACGTCATGGTGGGCAGCGAATCGGTGGCCCTGGAAGGCACCTCGCACGTGTTCGAACGCAACGTCGAGCCCGGCGAAGCCGTGTTCATCACGCTCGATGGCACCGTGCATTCGGCCCAGTGCGCCGAGAACCCGCAGCTCAACCCCTGCATCTTCGAGTTCGTCTACCTGGCGCGCCCCGATTCGGTCCTGGACGGCATCTCGGTGTACCAGGCCCGCCTGAACCTGGGCGAGGCCTTGGCCAAGCGCGTGGTCTCCACCGTGCCGCCCAATGAAATCGACGTGATCATCCCCATCCCCGAGTCGAGCCGCCCCAGCGCCACGCAGCTGGCGCACCTGCTGGGCGTGCCGTACCGCGAAGGCTTCGTCAAGAACCGCTACGTGGGCCGCACCTTCATCATGCCCGGGCAGGGCGTGCGCAAGAAATCCGTGCGCCAGAAGCTCAACGTGATCGCCAGCGAGTTCAAGGGCCGCAACGTGCTGCTGGTGGACGACTCCATCGTGCGCGGCACCACCAGCCGCGAGATCGTGCAGATGGCGCGCGATGCCGGTGCGCGCAACGTCTACCTGGCCAGCGCCGCGCCACCGGTGCGCTACCCCAATGTGTACGGCATCGACATGCCCACCAGCAGCGAACTGGTGGCGCATGGCCGCACCGTCGAGGAGATCCGCCAGGTCATCGGCTGCGACGCGCTGATCTACCAGGACGTGGACGGCATGAAGAAGGCCGTGGGCTCGCTCAACAAGGCGATCGTCGGCTTCGACGCATCGTGCTTTGACGGCACCTACGTCACGGGCGATATCACCGCCGAAGACATCGTGCGCCTGAACGAAGGCCGCGTGGGTGTGGAAGAAAACGAGGAAGACACCTCGCGCCTGGCCCTGCCCAACGCACAGGACGCGTGACGCGGCTTTACCTTCAACCGGCTAACGTCGTTGGGGAGCCTTGCCGTGCTACAGCACTGTCTGCGGCTCCCCGCCTAGTTATCCGGCTGAATCCAAACCCGCAGGATAGTTTTTGGTGCGGCGCTTTGTGCACCGCGCGCTTTGCTCACTGAATATCCGCCCATGGGCGCGCCGACCAGTCGGGGCGCCCGTGCCGTTTCAGGCCTGCGGACATCCGCCCGCGGCACGGCATTTATCATTTGGCATTGACCGCCGCCCGCGCACTCCCGGCATTGGCCAGGGCAGGGCGGCCCACCCAGCAAGACTATGACCGACCAGAACAACACCTCCACCCCCGCCACCGGCCGCGTGCGCACCCGGTTCGCACCGTCGCCCACCGGCTTCATCCACCTGGGCAACATCCGCTCGGCGCTGTACCCCTGGGCCTTTGCGCGCGCCATGGGCGGCGACTTCATCCTGCGCATCGAAGACACCGATGTCGAGCGCTCGAGCCAGGTGGCGGTGGACGTGATCCTGGAGAGCATGGAGTGGCTGAACATGCAGCCCGACGAGGGCCCGTTCTACCAGATGCAGCGCATGGACCGCTACCGCGCCGTGCTCGAAGACCTCAAGGCCACGGGCCTGGTGTACCCCTGCTACATGAGCATTGCCGAGCTCGATGCCCTGCGCGAGAAGCAGATGGCCGCCAAGGAAAAGCCGCGCTACGACGGCACGTGGCGCCCCGAGCCCGGCAAGACCCTGCCCGCCATTCCCGAAGGCGTGCTGCCCGTGCTGCGCTTCAAGAACCCGCAGGGCGGCGTGGTCGCCTGGGACGACAAGGTCAAGGGCCGCATCGAGATCAGCAACGACGAACTCGATGACCTGGTGATCGCGCGCCCCGACGGCACGCCCACCTATAACTTCTGCGTGGTGGTGGACGACATCGACATGGACATCACCCACGTGATCCGCGGCGACGACCATGTGAACAACACGCCGCGCCAGATCAACATCTTCCGTGCGCTGGGCAAGGAGCCACCGGTGTACGCCCACCTGCCCACCGTGCTCAATGAGCAGGGCGAGAAGATGAGCAAGCGCAACGGCGCCAAACCCGTCACGCAGTACCGTGACGAAGGCTATCTGCCCGATGCCATGGTCAACTATCTGGCGCGCCTGGGCTGGAGCCACGGTGACGACGAGATTTTCAGCCGCGAGCAGTTTCTGGCCTGGTTCAACCTGGACCACCTGGGTCGCAGCGCCGCGCAGTTCGACGAAGCCAAGCTGCGCTGGGTGAATGCGCAGCACATCAAGGCCCTGGCCGACGATGCACTGGCCGCCCTGGTGGCGCCGCAGCTGCAGCAGCGGGGCATCTCTGCGCAGGCGCTGGCCGACGGCCGGCTGGTGCGCATCTGCGCACTGTTCAAGGACCGCTGCGACACCACCGTGGCCCTCGCCAACTGGGCGCAGGTGTTCTACGGCGACGTGACCCCGGTGGACGCCGAGCGCGCCCAGCATGTCACCGAAGCCATCGCCCCCGCACTGGACGCACTGGCAGATGCCCTGTCTGCCTGCGCATGGGACAAGGCCTCCATCAGCGCTGCGTTCAAGCAGGTGCTGGCGAGCCAGGGCCTGAAGATGCCACAACTGGCCATGCCCGCGCGCGTGCTGACGGTGGGCACGGCCCACACGCCATCGGTCGATGCGGTGCTGGAATTGGTCGGACGTGAAAAAGTTGTAGCGCGTTTGCGAAACCGCTAAAAATCTGTCTATAATTCAAGGCTCAGATGATGACAACAAACACAGTGTGTTGAGAGTCATTCAGTGGGGGTATAGCTCAGCTGGGAGAGCGCTTGCATGGCATGCAAGAGGTCATCGGTTCGATCCCGTTTACCTCCACCACAATTTGAGTTCGGTTAGTTCCAAGGTTTTGACCCTATCGTCTAGAGGCCTAGGACATCACCCTTTCACGGTGAGTACCGGGGTTCGAATCCCCGTAGGGTCGCCAAGTTGTAGCGCTTGGCTTGTGTTGATGAAATGCAAGCGAAAGCTGCCTGCCAGGAGTGGTAGTTCAGTTGGTTAGAATACCGGCCTGTCACGCCGGGGGTCGCGGGTTCGAGTCCCGTCCACTCCGCCAGTCAAAAGCCCTTGCAGGTCTTTGATATGCAAGGGTTTTTCTTTGGATTCGTCCAGAGATCCGTGGGGGTATAGCTCAGCTGGGAGAGCGCTTGCATGGCATGCAAGAGGTCATCGGTTCGATCCCGTTTACCTCCACCACAGTTTGTCGGTTAGTTCCAAGGTTTTGACCCTATCGTCTAGAGGCCTAGGACATCACCCTTTCACGGTGAGTACCGGGGTTCGAATCCCCGTAGGGTCGCCAAGTTGTAGCGCTTGGCTTGTGTTGAAGAATGCAAGCGAAAGCTGCCTGCCAGGAGTGGTAGTTCAGTTGGTTAGAATACCGGCCTGTCACGCCGGGGGTCGCGGGTTCGAGTCCCGTCCACTCCGCCAGATTTTCGCCACGCAGCAGATTTTGTTGTGGGGTGATCAAAAATAAACGGACTGCAGTTTTCATGACTGCAGTCCGTTTTTCTTTGCCTGCCTGTTTTTCTACCGCATGCGCAGTGGTAAAACCTCGGCACCGATAAATGGCAGACCGAAAAGGCGGACCGCGTGACATGCCGGTGGCGATTTTCTGCCGCTGGGTAATCCGTTGTTGGATGTGGCAGCGTTCGGCCTTGGGTTTTCCGGTGCGGGTCCAGGGGTGTGTGCTCGCCGTGGCGCTTCTGCATGCGCTCCAAGCCAATGGCACGCGACCCACACCTGCCATCACCTCCTCATTCCACCGCACGCAGCGCTGCCACCGTCTCGCGCAACCCCCAGTGCAGCTTTTTGTCCCGGCGCATCACCACGGCCAGGGTGCGGCGCAGGGGTGGCGACAAGGGCCGCACTTCCAGCGTGCCGCCATGTCCGCCATGTCCACGGTGCGCGCCTTGCACCGCCATGCCCGGCAGCACGGCGCAGCCCAGCCCTGCAGCGACCAGCTCCTTGATCGCCTCCACGCTGCCCAGCGACATGGCAGGCTGCAGCGCCACGCCGGCCCGCGCAAACCAGGCGTCCGCGAGGCGCCGGGTCTGGCCGCCGGGCTCATAGAGCAGTACCGGGTGGCGCGCCAGTTCCCTCGCGGTGACGCGTGCGGGCAGCCCCGTGCCCTGGGGCGCAATGGCGACGAAGGGGTCCTTGAGCACGGGTATCACCTCCAGCATCCGCCCGCTGGCGGGCAGCGTGACCAGGCCCAGGTCCAGCAGGTTGCCCTCCACCGCCTGCACGATGTCTGCGGTGTTGCCCGTGCTCACCGTGATGTCGAGGCCTGGAAACCGCTTCCGCAGTGACCGCAGCACCGGCGGCAGCAGAAAGATGCAGGCCGTGGCGCCCGTGCCCAGGCGCACGCGGCCGGTGCTGCCGTCGGCATGGCGCGACACGGCGTCGATCGCCTCGCTCACGGCGGCATCGATGCGCCCCACATGCGTCAGCAACTCGGCGCCCGCTGCCGTGGGCCGCAGCACCCGGCCGACCCGTTCGATCAGCACGGTGCCCAGGCGCTTTTCCAGTTGGCGCACCTGCAGGCTGACGGCCGGCTGGGTCAGGTCCAGGCGCTGCGCCGCGGCAGAAAAGCTGCCCAGTTCGATGGCGGTGGCAAAGCCGTGCAATTGGTCGAGGTTGATGCGTTCCATGCCAAAGAATTTCTCATACTTTGCATAAATTGAGAAAGCTTCTTTTATGGCAAGGATCTGGCCACACTGGCAGACATGCACACCTTGACGCCCTTTTCACCCTCCTTGTCTTCTCTCTCCGCAGGCACCCCGGCCGGGCTTTCGGCGCCCGGCGCTGCGGGCGGAGCGCCCTCCAAGGCATGCGCCGTGCGCCCCGCACACGACGGCGACCTGCCGGCCATCCAGGCGCTGTACGCACACCATGTGCTGCATGGGCTGGCCTCGTTCGAAGAGGTGCCCCCCGGTGTCGACGACCTGCGCGCGCGCCACGCGGCGGTGCTGGCTGCAGGGCTGCCCTATCTCGTGGCAGAGCTGGAGGGCCAGGTGGTCGGGTTTGCCTACGCCACGCCGTACCGCGCCCGTTCGGCGTACCGGCACACGGTGGAAGATTCCGTGTATGTCGCGCCGGGCCTTGCGGGGCGTGGCATCGGCGCGGCGCTGCTGGGCGCGGTCATCCGGCAGTGCGAGCCCGGGCCGTGGCGCCAGATGCTCGCCGTGGTCGGGCAGGGCGACGAAAACGCTGGCTCCCTGGCGCTGCATGCGCGCATGGGTTTTGAACGCATCGGTGCGCTGCGTTCGGTGGGCTTCAAGAAAGGCCGGTGGCTGGACACCGTGCTGATGCAGCGCCCGCTGGGCGCCGGCGATGGCGCGCTGCCGGCCCGCGCACCGGGTGGTGCAGCACCCGGAACGCGCGGGGTGGCGTAGTGCCAGGCCTTGCCGGCGGCGCGGCCACCGCGGCGCGCGCTCCGCACCTGAGCGGTCGCGTGGTCTTGTGCCTGGGAGTCTCGCAGTTCATCTGCTGGGGCATTTCGTACTACCTGATCGGCGCACTGGACGAGGCCATGGTGCAGGACCTGGGCTGGGCGCGCACCACCGTGCATGGCGGCTTCGCCGTGGCATTGCTGGTGATGGGGTGCGTCTCTGCCGCCGCCGGGCGCTGGGTGGACCGGTGGGGTGGGCGCCGGGTGATGGTGTGGGGATCGCTGGGGCTGGCCGCTGGCTGCCTGGGCCTTGCCGCCGCCCATGGGGTGGTGCTGTATTACGCCGCGTGGGCGGTGATGGGACTGGCGATGCGCCTGACGCTGTACGACGCAGCCTTTGCGGCGCTGGCCCATTGGGCGGGGCCGCACGCGCGCCGTCCCATGGCGCAGATCACGCTGCTGGGCGGCCTGGCGGCGACGGCTTTCTGGCCGCTGGGGCATGCCTTGGCGGACGGGGCCGGCTGGCGCGTGGCCTTGCTGGTGTATGCAGGGCTGGCACTGCTGACGGTGCCGCTGCACCTGGCGCTGCCGGGCCCGGCGGCCGCATTCAGCGACGGCGACCCAGCTGCCGCAGCGGCCTTGCCCGCGCACCCCGAACCCTTGGCCCGAGAAGGGGCCGAGCGCGCGCTCGCGGCCGTGCTCTTTGCCGCGATGACGACGCTCGTGAATTTTCTGAATGCAGGCATGTCGGCGCACCTGGTGGGGCTGCTGGCAGGCCTGGGCCTGGCGCTGCCATTGGCGGTGGGCGTCGCATCGCTGCGCGGCGTGGGCCAGTCGGCGGCACGGGTGGCCGAGGTGCTGTTCGGCGCCAGGCTGCATCCGCTCGCACTGGGGGCATTGGCCTGCGCGCTGCTGCCGCTGGCCTTCCTGGCAGGCGCAGCGTCGCGGCAGGTGTTGGCTGCGGCCTGGGTGTTCGTGCTGCTGTACGGCGCGTGCAATGGCCTGCTCACCATTGCGCGCGGCACGCTGCCGCTGGTGCTGTTCGACCACCGCACCTACGGCGCGTTCGTCGGGCGTCTGGTCGCACCCGGCTTTGTGCTGTCGGCCTGTGCGCCGGTGGTCTATGCGGCGGTCATGGATGGGTATGGTGCGGCGGCAGCGCTATGGATGTCGGTTGCGGTGGCGGCACTGGTGTGTGCGGCATCGATGGCGCTGCTGCTGCGCTTTGGGGCTCGGGCAAGAAGCGCGGTAGCCGACTCTTGACACTGGCGCGACCAAGGCCAGTGTTCCCGCGCGAGGGCCGCCAAGCCGCGCAGGCGGCGCTTTGCTTACGTGCTCTGGGAGCGCCCCCTCTCCACTCGCGCAGCGAGACGAGAGGGGGCCGAGGGCCGCGGCTCCAAGCCTGCTGCGCAGCGTTGGATGTGCCCGAAGAGCCAGCGCTTCTGGCGGGGGCACCGAGGCGCGAAGCGACTCACGGGGTGAATTACTTCGGCGCCAGGCGGATCGCGCCGTCCAGGCGGATCACCTCGCCGTTGAGCATGTCGTTCTCAAAAATGTGCTGCACGAGCTTGGCGTAGTCCTGCGGTGTGCCCAGTCGGCTGGGGAATGGCACGCCAGCGGCCAGTGCGTCCTGCACCTCTTGCGGCATGCCGAACAGCATGGGCGTGCCGAAGATGCCGGGGGCGATGGTCATGTTGCGGATGCCGTTGCGGGCCAGGTCGCGGGCGATGGGCAGGGTCATGCCTACCACGCCGCCCTTGGAGGCTGCATACGCCGCCTGGCCGATCTGGCCGTCGTAGGCGGCCACGCTGGCGGTGGAGATCAGGGCGCCGCGCTCGCCGGTGGCCTCGGGCTCGTTCTTGCTCATGGCTTCGGCGGCCAGGCGGATCATGTTGAAGCTGCCGATCAGGTTGACCGTGACGGTCTTGCTGAACACGGCCAGCGCGTGCGCGCCGTTCTTGCCCACGGTCTTCTCGGCCGGTGCGATGCCGGCGCAGTTGACCAGGCCCATCAGCTTGCCCAGGGACACGGCCTTGGCCACCACGGCCTGGCCGTCGGCCTCGTTGCTCACGTCGCACTTCACGAAGGCGCCACCGATGTCGCGGGCCACGGCTTCGCCCTTGTCGGCCTGCATGTCGGCGATGACCACCGTGCCGCCCTGCGCGGCCAGCATGCGCGCCGTGCCTTCGCCCAGGCCCGATGCGCCGCCGGTGACGATGAATACCTTGCCCTTGATGTCCATGAGGTGTCTCCTGTAAGTGACGTTAACGTAAACGTCAATTATGGCCGATGTGCCGCTGTGCCTTGCAGCTTTGCAGGCGCAAAAAAAGCAGCCCGGCGTTACCGGGCTGCTGGGGGCTGCCGCGCGCAGCCAGGGCGGCTGCGGGCAGGGGCTGCTTATGTTTCGACTTACTGGAAGCCCACGCGGTCCAGCATCTGCTGCACCTTGGTCACGTTGGCGCCGACGGCGCTGATCGGGATGGTTTCGCTCTTGAAAGGCTTGTTGTTGGTCATGGCCTTGAGTGCGGGGTTGTCCAGCGCCACGCCCTTGGCGGCGGGCCATTCGTTGTTGCCGTTGGCAAAGTAGTTCTGCGCTTCGGGGCTGGCCAGGTATTCCAGGAACTTGACGGCGTTGGCCTGGTTCTTGGAGTGCTTGGCCACGGCGCCGCCGGCGATGTTCAGGTGGGTGCCCCAGGACTCCTGGTTGGGGAACACCACGCCCACCTTGTTGACCACGGCCACGTCTTCGGGCTTGTTGGAGCGCATCATGCGCGCCAGGTAGTAGCTGTTGGTGACGGCGATATCGCATTCGCCGGAGGCCACGGCCTTGATCTGGTCCGTGTCGCCGCCCTTGGGAGGACGGGCCAGGTTGGCCACCATGCCCTTGAGCCAGGCCTCGGCCTTTTGCTCGCCCAGGTGCTCGGTCACGGCGCCGAAGAGGCTCAGGTTGTACGGGTGCGAGCCGGAGCGGATGCACAGCTTGCCCTTGTTCTTGGGGTCGCCCAGCTCTTCATAGGTGTCGACGTCGGCCTTTTCGACCTTGATCTTGTTGTAGACGATGACGCGGGCCCGGGTGGACAGGCCGTACCAGGCGATGCTGCCGTCCGCGGTGGGCGTGCTGCGCAGGTTGGCAGGGATGGCGTCGTTCAGCACCTGGGACTTGACGGGCTGGAACAGGCCGTCCACCTCGCCCTTGTACAGGCGGGCGGCATCGACCAGCAGGATCACGTCGGCGGGGGACGCCGCGCCTTCGGCCTTCAGGCGGGCCAGGATGCCTGCGTCGTCCGCATCCACGCGGTTGATCTTGATGCCGGTGGCCTTGGTGAAGCCGGTGTACAGCGCTTCGTCGGTGGAGTAGTGGCGGGCCGAGTAGAGGTTCACGACCTGCTCCTGGGCAGAAACGGCGCCAGCGGCGGCGGCCAGTGCGCAGGTGCAGAGCAGGGCTTTCACGGTCTTCGACATGGATGCGTCTTTCGGGGTTTGTAACACCCGCGATGATAAAACCAAACGCGAATTATTCTTAATAAACGTCTGGGTTTCTATGGGTATGCGGGGGCAGGGCTGACCTGGGTCACCGTGGAGATGGGTGGCGGGTGTGCCAGGCGCCACACCTGCGCTGCGGCCCGGGACACCCGGCGCGCAGGCAAAAAAAAGCCCGGCAGAACCGGGCTTTGAAGGGATCCTGGAAACGGGGGTTTCGCGAGGATCCAAGGAGACAACTCGTGCGCTGCAACCGGGGCTGCAGCGCGTGATGGGATTATCAGGGTAAGCCCTGAAAACGGCCTAGAGGTTGCTCTCCAGACCGCGTGCCCTGGGCTCAGCGCTTGCGGGGAGCGGCCGTCTTGGCGGCGTTGGCAGCGGTGCTGGCCACGGCGTTGAAGTTGGCTTCGGCCACGTCGGACGCTTGCTTGACAGCCTTCTGGACCGATTCAAAAGCGTTGTTGGCGGCAGAGACGGCGCTCTTCATCACGGCGACGGCGGTTTCGGAACCGGCGGGAGCGTTCTTCGCGGCGCTGTCGACCAGGCCGGTGAAGGCGCGTTGGGCGTCAGCAGCCTGGCTTTCGAAAGCCTTGCCGAATTCGGCGCCGGTGCCGGAGGCGATGTCGTACAGGTGACGGCTGTAGGCAGCGGTCTTTTCAGCCAGGGGCTGGAACAGGCCGGCTTGCAGGGCCAGCAGCTCTTGCGCGTCCTTCACGCCCAGCACAGCCTGGCTGTGGTTGGCGGCTTCGGTCAGTGCGGCGCGCGAGGCGGTCACGTTCAGCTCGACGAGCTTTTCCACGCCTTCGAAAGCCTTGGTCGTCAGACCGAACAGGGTTTCGAGGTTGGCTTTGTGGGAAGCGAGGATTTGTTCAGCGGTCAGCGTCATGTCATATCTCCTAAGAATGGGGCCCGGCGGGCCATGGTGGTTCACAAGACATCTGCGCTGGCCCTGACTCATCAAGTCATGTTGCAGTGCAGCATGGATCGAATTTTAAGGACTTGGTGCGGGTTTGCAAGAGGTTTTTGTTGCGATGCAGCAAATTAGAGGCGCGCCCTCAGGAATCCGCGGCTTGCCACAATCACGTCATGCACGCCTATTACGCCGACCAGTTTGTGCTGCCCCTGCCCGAAGGCCACCGCTTTCCCATGGCCAAGTACCGCCTGCTGCGCGACCGCATCGCCCAGCACCTGCCGGGCGTGTCGCTGCAGGTGGCGCAGCCCGCCGCCGACAGCGAACTGGCCCTGGCGCACGACAGCAGCTACATCGACGCCATTGCCGACGGCACGCTGCCCGCCCCGGCGCAGCGCGAGATCGGCTTCCCCTGGAGCCCCGCCATGGCCGAGCGCGCCCGCCGCTCGGTGGGCGCCACGGTGGCTGCGAGCCGCGTGGCGCTGCAGGAAGGCGTGGCGGGCAACCTGGCCGGCGGCACGCACCATTCGTACGCCCACAAGGGCAGCGGCTTTTGCGTGTTCAACGACGTGGCGGTGGCCGCGCGGCTGATGCAGGTGGAGCGCGCCAGGGCGCGGGGCCGCCACACCCAGCCGCTCAGCGTGGCGGTCATCGACCTGGACGTGCACCAGGGCAACGGCACGGCGCACATCTTTCAGGGCGATCACAGCGTGTTCACGCTGTCGCTGCACGGCGCCCGCAACTTCCCGTTTCGCAAGGAGGCGAGCGACCTGGATGTGGAGCTGCCCGACGGCTGCACCGACAACGCCTACCTGGAGGCGCTGTCGCACGCGCTGGACGCCCTGGAGCAACGCTTCACCCCGCAGCTGGTGTTCTACCTGGCCGGCGCCGACCCGCACGAAGGCGACCGCCTGGGCCGCCTGGGCCTCACGCACGACGGCCTGGAAGCGCGGGACCGACACGTCTTCGACTGGGCCTGGCAGCGGCGGCTGCCGCTGGTCTTCGCGATGGCGGGCGGCTACGGGCGCGACATGGAAGACACCCTGACGGCGCAGCTCAACACCTGGCGCGTGGCCTGGGAGTACCACCAGCGCTGGCAGAATGTGCGGCCATGACGTCCGCCGCCAGCCCCCCCCACGCCACCCGTCCAGACACCGTGACCGCAGCCGCCCCCGCGGCAGCACGCCCGGCGCCGCAGCCGCGCAGCGCCTACCGCGCGTTTCGCCCCATCACCACGCGCTGGGCCGACAACGACGTCTACGGCCATGTGAACAACGTCGTCTACTACAGCTGGTTCGACACGGCGGTGAACGCGCACCTCATCGAGCAGGGCGTGCTCGACATCCACGCGGGCGGCACCATCGGCCTCGTGATCGAGACCCAGTGCAACTACTTCGCGCCGCTGGCCTTCCCGCAGACGGTGGAGGCAGGCATCCGGGTGGCGAAGCTGGGCAGCTCCAGCGTGCGCTACGAAGTGGGCCTGTTCGCGCAGGGCGAGCCCATGACCGCCGCCGCCGGGCACTTCATCCATGTGTACGTGGACCGTGAAACCCGCCGCCCCGTGCCGGTGCCCGACGCACTGCGCCAGGTGCTGCAGGCGCTGGTGGTCACGGGCTGAGCGCCTGCATTACGGGTGCTATTGATTTAATAGCTCCTCGCGCCCGACCATCAAGCGGCAGGGCGCTTTTGGGCTTGAAAGCGCCGGGTGCGCGGGGTGCGTCGGGTCCCAAGGGGCTTCCCAGCGCCGCACGGCGGCATGGCCTACACTTTGCGGCTTTGCTGTACGGCCCCCTGCATCCCCGGCCTTCTCTGCGCCCGCACCGTCCATGATCATCACCAGCCTGCTCGACACCGACCTGTACAAGTTCACCATGATGCAGGTCGTGCTGCACCAGTTTCCGGGAGCGCAGGTCGAATACAAGTTCAAGTGCCGCAACCCGGGCGTGCAGCTGGCGCCGTTCGCCAACGAGATCCGGGACGAGATCCGTTCGCTGTGCAGCCTGCATTTCCAGGACGCGGAGCTGGCCTACCTGCGGTCCATGCGCTTCATCAAGAGCGATTTCGTGGACTTCCTGGGGCTGTTCAGGCTCAACGAGAAATACATCACCGTCACGCCGCTGCACAATGGGGAGATCGACATCGCCATCCGCGGGCCCTGGCTGCACACCATCCTGTTCGAGATCCCGGTGCTGGCGATCATCAACGAGGTGTACTTCCGCAACACGCAGAAGGTGCCCGATTTTCCCGAAGGCCGCCGGCGCCTGGATACCAAGATCGCGCAGCTGCAGGCCGAGGGCCTGTCGGACCTCAAGATCGCCGACTACGGCACGCGCCGCCGTTTCAGCCGCGCCTGGCATGAGGAAGTGCTGCGCGTGCTGGTGGCCCGCCTGGGCACGGGCGACCGCCGCCCCGGCGCGCCGGCAGGGCCTGGCCAGTTCGCCGGCACCAGCAACGTGCTGTACGCGATGAAGCTGGGCGTGACCCCGCTCGGCACCATGGCGCACGAGTACCTGCAGGCCTGCCAGGCCCTGGGCCCGCGCCTGCGCGACAGCCAGGTCTTCGGCTTCGAAGTGTGGGCCAAGGAATACCGCGGCGACCTGGGCATCGCCCTGTCGGACGTGTACGGCATGAGCGCCTTCCTGCGCGACTTCGACCTGTACTTCTGCAAGCTGTTCGACGGCGCGCGCCACGACAGCGGCGACCCTTTCGCCTGGGGCGAGCGCCTCCTGGAGCACTACCGCAAGAACCGCGTGGACCCGCTGACCAAGACGCTGATCTTCAGCGACGCGCTCACGGTGCCGCGCACCGTCGAGCTGTACCAGCAGTTCCGCGGGCGCTGCCAGCTGGCGTTCGGCATCGGCACCAACCTGACCAACGACCTGGGCAGCCCGCCCGCGCACGAGCCGCTGCAGGTCGTCATCAAAATGACCCGCTGCAACGACCAGCCCGTGGCCAAGCTGTCGGACACGCCTGGCAAGGGCATGTGCGACGATGAAAAGTACCTGGCGTACCTGCGCCAGGTGTTCGATATTCCCCAGACCGCCTGATCCAGCGGGGCGGGGCCAGCAGGGCGTGCGCTTTGCCGGTGCCCGGCGGCATTGGGCCGCATTCCGTCGCATCGGCGGCATTCATCGGCACCCGTCGGCACCTCGCGATGGGGCGCCACAAATGATTATTGGAGCGAGATGGAGACAACGCATATCTTGAAGTCGGCGCGCAGGCTGTCGGCCGTGGCGCTTTGGTTCGCGGCATGGCCCGGTGGTGCGATGGCCGCCGATCTGGATGGGAGCACGCTGTCGGTGCTGTGGGGCGTGCCGTTTGCGGGCATCCTGCTGTCCATCGCGCTCATGCCGCTGCTCGCGCCCATCTTCTGGCACCACCACTTCGGCAAGGTAGCCGCTGCCTGGGGCCTGGCGTTCTTGCTGCCCTTCGCCGTGGCCTTCGGGCCGGCGGTGGCGGGCGCGAACCTGGTGCATGCGCTGCTGGCGGAGTACATCCCCTTCGTGATCCTGCTCACCGCGCTGTACACCGTGGCGGGCGGCATCTACATCCGCGGCAACCTGCACGGCAGCCCGGGGCTGAACACGGGGCTGCTGGCCCTGGGCGCGGTGCTGGCCAGCTTCATGGGTACCACCGGCGCGTCCATGCTGCTGATCCGCCCGCTGATCCGTGCCAACGACAACCGCAAGCACGTGGTGCATGTGGTGGTGTTCTTCATCTTCATCGTGTCCAACGCCGGCGGCTCGCTCACGCCGCTGGGCGACCCGCCGCTGTTCCTGGGGTTCCTCAAGGGCGTGGACTTCTTCTGGACCGTGGGCCACATCCTGCCGGAGACAATGTTCCTCATCGGCACCCTGCTGGTGCTGTTCTTTGCGCTCGATTCCTGGTTCTACCGGCAAGGGGCCGAAGTGCTGCCGCGCGACCCCACGCCCGCCACCGGCGGTGCGCGCTCCTTCGGCTTTGACGGCAAGCTCAACTTCGCCCTCTTGGGCGTGGTGGTGGCGCTGGTACTGCTCAGCGGGTTCTGGAAGTCGCCCGTCGTGTTCGACGTGATGGGCACCCCGGTGGGCCTGCCCGGCATCGTGCGGGACGCAGGCCTTGTGGCCGTCACGCTGGCATCGCTGTGGCTCACGCCGCGCAAGGTCCACGACGACAACCAGTTCGGCTGGGCCCCGATGCAGGAGGTGGCCAAGCTCTTCGCAGGCATCTTCCTCACCATCATCCCGGTCATCGCGATGCTCAAGGCCGGCACGGACGGCCCGTTCGGCGCCGTGGTGCGGGCCGTCACCCGGCCGGATGGCACGGCCGACCCGGCGATGTACTTCTGGGCCACGGGCGTGCTCAGCTCGTTCCTCGACAACGCGCCGACCTACCTGGTGTTCTTCAACACGGCAGGGGGCGACCCGGCCGTGCTGATGACCACGCTGGCCCCCACGCTCGCTGCCATCTCGGCGGGCGCCGTGTTCATGGGCGCCAACACCTACATCGGCAACGCGCCCAACATGATGGTCAAGGCCATCGCCGAAGACCGGGGCGTGAAGATGCCCAGCTTCTTCGGCTACATGCTCTGGTCGGGCGGCATCCTGGTGCCGCTGTTTCTTGTCATGACATTCATCTGGTTCAGATGATGTACATCCCCCTGAGCGGCTGCGCCGCTTCCCCCTTCTCTCGCACCGCTGCGCGTTGCGGGAAGGGGGACGCCGCCCTCGCTGCAGGGCTGCCTTTGCCCGGCGGCCACTGGCCTGGGCAGCGCAGGTTTCACACGGCGACTGACCTCGCGAACACCTTGGAGATGAGAATATGAGCAAGCCCCGCATCCTGGTCGCGCGTGCGATCTTCCCGGACATCGTGGACCGCCTGCGCCAGCATTTCGACGTGCTGGACAACCCCGATGACACCATCTGGTCCCCGGCCGAGCTGGCCGAGCGCCTGGCCGACAAGGACGGCGCCTTCACCACCGGCAGCCAGCGCATCGACGCGGCGCTGCTGGCGGCCGCGCCGCGGTTGAAGATCGTGGCCAACATGGCGGTGGGCTACAACAACTTCGACGTGGACGCGATGACGGCCGCCGGCGTGTGGGGCACCAACACGCCCGATGTGCTGACCGAGACCACGGCCGACTTCGGCTTTGCGCTGCTGATGGCCACCGCGCGCCGCATGACGGAGTCGGAGCACTACCTGCGCGCCGGGAAGTGGACCAAGTGGAGCTACGACATGTTCTCCGGCAGCGACATCCACGGCAGCACGCTGGGCATCATCGGCATGGGGCGCATCGGCCAGGGCATTGCGCGGCGCGGCGCGCACGGCTTTGGCATGAAGGTGGTCTATCACAACCGCTCGCGCCTGTCGGCCGAGCTCGAAGCCGAGTGCAAGGCCACGTATGTCGGCAAGCGAGAGCTGCTCGCCACCGCCGACCACGTGGTGCTGGTGGTGCCCTACACAGCTGCGT
Source organism: Acidovorax sp. LjRoot117 (assembly GCF_964252695.1). Classification (NCBI taxonomy): domain Bacteria; kingdom Pseudomonadati; phylum Pseudomonadota; class Betaproteobacteria; order Burkholderiales; family Comamonadaceae; genus Acidovorax; species Acidovorax sp. LjRoot117. The sequence continues at coordinate 122,724 of NZ_CAXUPO020000007.1, forward strand.
CGCACCACACCATCGGCGCGGCAGAACTGGCGCTGATGAAGCCCACCGCCACGCTGGTCAACATCGCCCGCGGCGGCATCGTGGACGACGCGGCGCTGGCCGTGGCCCTGCGTGACGGGCGCATTGCGGCGGCGGGCCTGGATGTGTTCGAAGGCGAGCCCAGCGTGCATCCTGATCTGCTGACCGTGCCGAACGTGGTGCTCACGCCCCACATCGCCAGCGCCACCGTGCCCACGCGCCGCGCCATGGCCAACCTGGCGGCCGACAACCTGATCGCGTTCTTCGAGGGACGCGGTGCGCTCACGCCGGTGAACGCGCCCGCCGCACCGAACCGCGGCTGAATTTTCAATAAAAACACCTGCTACCGCTGGATGGATGAGCGCTGGCAGCTATCAAAAGTATAGTAATCAAATTTTGACTACCGACACCCTTGTCCTGCTGGCCGCACTGGCTGTTGTGGTGGTGCTGCTGGCTGTCGTCCTGCTGCGCCGCCCGAGTGTGAATCTGCCTGCCGAATGGATCGCCCGGCTGCAGGCGATGGAAAGCCTGGCCCAGGCCACCCGGCTGGCCGTGGCGCGCAACGATGGCGCGGTGGAGTCGCTGGCCCAGCAACTGTCGGGTTTCACGCAGGCCACGCAGCGCCAGCTGGAGGCGTTGCGCGGCGCGGTGGATGAGCGGCTGTCGCAGGCGGTGGGCGAATCGCGCACCGGGCGTGCCGAGCTGCTCGCGGCCTTCGGTGCCTTCGAGGCGCGCCTGGAGCAGCGCCTGGCCCAGGGCCAGGCCGAGGCGGCGCTGGCGCGCAAGGAGCTGTCGGATGCGCTGGCGGCGTTCCGTGCCGAGCTCACGCAGACCGCGCAGTCCCTGGCGTCCGACAGCCAGCGCTCGCGCGAGGCGCTGGCCGAGAGCACGCAGCTGTTCGAGCAGCGCATCCAGGAGCGCTTCGAGGCCCTGTCCGGCGCCACGCGCGGCACGCTCGATTCGCTCAAGAGCGACATCCACACCCAGCTGGGCGCAGTGTCCACCGCACTCAAGGACCAGCTCGAAGCCAACGGCCAGCAGATCCGCCACCAGTTCGGCGTGCTGCAGGACGCGGTGTCGCAGCAACTGGCGGGCCTGGTGCAGGGCAGCCAGCAGAACGCCGAGCAGCTGCGCACGGCGCTCAACGAACGGCTGGCGGCCATCCAGACCGACAACTCCGCCAAGCTCGAAGAGATGCGCCGCACGGTGGACGAGAAGCTGCACGCCACGCTGGAGCAGCGCCTGGGCGAATCCTTCAAGCTCGTGAGCGACCGCCTGGAGCAGGTGCACAAGGGCCTGGGCGAGATGCAGACCCTGGCCGGCAGCGTGGGGGACCTCAAGCGCGTGATGACCAACGTGAAGACGCGCGGCACGTGGGGCGAAATGCAGCTCGGGGCCATCATCGAGAACGTGCTCACGCCCGACCAGTTCGCGCGCAACGTCAAGGCCGTGCCCGGCAGCGACGACCTGGTCGAATTCGCCATCCGCCTGCCGGGCCGCGGCGACGAGCAGCCCGTGTGGCTGCCCATCGATTCCAAGTACCCGGTGGAGCAGTACCAGCGCCTGCTCGACGCGCAGGACGCGGCCGACAAGCCCGCCATCGCATCGGCCGGCAATGCGTTCGAGACCTCGATCAAGCTCGAAGCGAAGAAGATCTTCAGCAAGTACGTGTCGCCACCGCACACCACCGACTTCGCGGTGCTGTACCTGCCCACCGAGGGCCTGTTCGCCGAAGTCATCCGCCGTCCCGGCCTGGTCGAAGCGGTGCAGAACGACTGCCGCGTGATGATCACCGGCCCCGCCAATCTGGCCGCCATGCTCAGCAGCCTGCAGATGGGCTTCAAGACGCTGGCCATCGAAAAGCGCTCGTCCGAAGTGTGGGGCGTGCTCGGTTCGGTGAAGACCGAGTTCTCCAAGTTCGGCGAGATCGTCGAGTCGGCCCGCAAGTCCATCGACGCGGCGGCCAAGAAGTTCGACGACGTGGGCGTGCGCACCCGCGCCCTGCAGCGCAAGCTGCGCGACGTGCAGGAACTGCCCGCACCCAACGCATCCACCGGTCTCGGAGCACCCGCCGTGCCGGCAGCGGACACCGGCACGGCCGCGCTGCCGGGCCTCGACCTGGAGGACGACCTGCCATGAACCGCAACCTGGCACGCCTGATTGCCGGGCAGGTCTGCGTGCACGCCTGCATGGCCGGCATGCGGCTGGCGGCCCCGTTGCTGGCCCTGCGCGAAGGCTACGGCGCCGCGGCGGTGGGCCTGCTGGTGGCGCTGTTCGCGCTCACGCAGGTGTTCCTGGCGCTGCCGGCCGGGCGCTATGCGGACCGCCACGGGCTCAAGCGGCCGGTGGGCTATTCCGTGGCCCTGGCCGCCACGGGCGCGGCGCTGGCCATGCTGTTCCCGGTGTTTCCGGTGCTGTGCATCACCGCGTTGATGACGGGCGGGGCGGCCGGTGCGGCCACCATTGCGGTGCAGCGCCACGTGGGCCGCGCGGTGCACGACACCACGCAGCTGCGGCAGGTGTTCAGCTGGCTGGCCATCGGGCCGGCGGTGTCCAACTTCATCGGCCCCTTTCTGGCGGGCCTCATGATCGACCACGTGGGCCGGGTGCCCGGCAGCATCGAGGGCTACCGGGGCGCGTTCGCGCTGCTGGCCGTGCTGCCGCTGCTGTCCTGGGTGTGCGTGCGCACCACGGTGGAATTTCCGCCCGTGGTCGCGGCCAACGACGGCGTTCCACGCCGCGCCTGGGACCTGCTGGGCGACGTGCCCTTCAGGCGCCTGCTCATCGTCAACTGGCTGCTGTCCTCGTGCTGGGATGTGCACGCCTTCGTGGTGCCGCTGCTGGGGCACGAGCGCGGCCTGTCGGCGTCGGTCATCGGCACCATCCTGGGCGCGTTCGCCATTGCCGCCACGGTGATCCGCATGCTCATGCCCATGGTGGCGTCGAGCCTGAGCGAACGGGTGGTGCTGGCGGGCGCCATGGTGTCCACCACGGTGCTGTTTTGCATCTACCCGCTGCTGGGCAGCGCGCTGGGCATGGGCCTGTGCTCGGTGCTGCTGGGCTTTGCGCTGGGCTCGGCCCAGCCCATGGTGATGAGCCTGCTGCACCAGATCACGCCGTCGCACCGCCACGGCGAGGCCCTGGGCCTGCGGCTGATGGCGATCAATGCGTCGAGCGTGCTCATGCCGCTCATCTTCGGGTCGGCCGGGGCGCTGATCGGGGTCGGCGGGCTGTTTTGGGGCGTCGGGGCGATCGTGGCGGGCGGCACGCGCCTGGCGTGGCTGCTGACGGTGGCGCCGTCCGAGCCCGCGCAGGCGCACAAGGACTCGGGAAACGGCAGCTGAACGTCCACCGGGATGGGTTTTCGTGCGGTATTGCGCGCCGCGTGGCAATCAGGGCTTGAGGGGCTGAGCAAGCGGCGTGAAACGTAGTAGATTCGCCCCATTCGACAGAGGGGGCTGAGATGAACGTTCCAACCTGGTCCTGGCACGTGCGCCGCCTGGCCGTGCTGCCGTTTCTGGTGGCGGCCCCCGGGTCTTTCGTGCATGCGGACGACGTGCTGGGCCAGGCGCAGGCCTGGCTGCAGCAGGGCGACGCCCGGCGCGCCTTCGAGGCGCTGGATGCCCAGGAGGCCACGCGCGCCGGCGACCCGGCATTCGACGCGGCCATGGGCCGTGCCGCCCATGCAGCAGGCCAGTACAGCCGTGCCGTGCTGGCGTGGGAGCGGGTGGTGGCGGCGCAGCCCGGCAACACCGAAGCCCAGTGGGAGCTGGGGCGCGCACTGCACGCGGTGGGCGACAAGCAAGGTGCCAACGCCGTCTCCGAGCGCGTTCGTGCCGCCGGCATCCCGGTAGACGCTGCGCTCAGCATCGACCAGTTTCTGGTGTCCTACGACCGCCTGGGCCACCAAGGCCGCTCCACCTGGAAGGGCCATGTCGAGCTGACCGTGGGCCGCGACTCCAATGCCAATGCCGGGCCCGACCTGAATGCGCCTGCGCTGTCGCCGCCCGGCACGCCGGCCTGGTCGCTGGCCCCGGGCGCCGAGGCGCAGCGTGCGTCGTATGCCGCCGTGCTGGGCAATATCCGTGGGCGGCATGTGCTGGATGCGCGCTGGTCGCTGATCGGCGCGGCCACCGCCGAGGCGCGGGGGTATTCCGATGCCGGCAAGCCCTACGACAGCGCGCAGCTCGACGCCAGCGCGGGCGTGGCCTACCGCGTGGAGCGCCACGAGTGGATGCTGAGCGCGCAGGGCGCGACCTACCGGCTCGATGGCGACACGCTGCGCAACATCGGCGGCGTGGTGGGCGAGTGGATCTACCGGCTCGACGGCTTTCGCCAATGGGACACCTTCCTGCAGGTGCAGGACCTGCGCTATCCCACGCAGTCGCTGCGCAACGCCCGGCGCACCGTGGGCGGCACCTCGTATGTCCATGTGCTGCGCAACGGCAGCCTTTACTACGCGGGCCTCTACGCCGGGCAGGAGAACCCCCGGGCCAGCGATGTGGACAACCTGGGGCACCACCTGGCGGGGCTGCGGGCCGGCGTGCAGTGGGCCATCACGGCCGACTGGGCGGCCTTCGTGCACCTCAATCACGAGCGCCGCCGCTACGGGGCCACAGACCCTTTCTTCGGCGTGACGCGCCGCGACCGCCAGACCTATGGCGTGCTGGGCGTGTCCTGGCTGCCCGCGCCCGGCTGGCGCATCACGCCGCAGTGGGCCGTCACGCGCAATGCGTCCACGCTGCCCATCACCGATTACGACCGCCGGGTGTTTTCCGTCACCGTGCGGCGCGAGTTCTGAGGGAGTTCCTGATGCCGTCCCAATTTCCTTCTTCCCGGCTGGCGCTGTGGCTGGCCGTGGCGGCCGCGTGGCCCCTGCAGGGCCTGGCCGCCGCCGGCCTGGTCCAGTTCGTGGCGGGCGACGTGCAGTTGCGCCGAGGCTCCGCGCAGGCGCCGGTGGCCAAAGGCGCCGAGGTCGAAAGCGGCGATGTCGTCGTGACCGGTGCCGCGGGCCGTGCGCAGATCCGTTTTTCGGACGGCGGGCTGGTGGCGCTCTACCCGGACTCGCAATTCACGGTCACGCGCTATGCCGACGCCGGCAACGCGGCCGAAGACCATTTCGCCGTGGACCTGCTGCGCGGCGGCATGCGCGCCATCACCGGCCTGATCGGCAAGCGCGACCCGCGCAACTACCGGGTGACCACGCCCACGGCGGTGGTGGGCATCCGGGGCTCGGCCTTCCTCATCGCCTTCAATGCCGATGGCGAGCTGGTGGTGTCGGGCGAGCAGGACGAGATCGAGGTGTGCACCGAGGCCGGTTGCGTGGGCGTGAAGGCGGGTGAATCGGTGCGTGTGGTGGCCAGCAACCAGCTGCCGCTGTACACCCACACGCGCGCCGTGCTGCCGCTGCCGCCGCCACCGGTGCCGTTTGCGGTGGGCGAGGAGCTCAACAGCAGCGGCCGCCTGGCGCCCACGCCGGTCGCCCCCGTGCCGCCGCCCGTCACCACCACACCCACACCGCCCGCGCCCGGGGTGCCGCTGCCCCCGCCGCCACCACCGCCCACGACGACGGCACCGCCGCCGGACCCGTCCATCCCGACCCCGCCGCCGCCCCCCACCACGGGCACGCCCACGCAGCCGCCGACAACGCGGCCGCCGGTGACCGGTGCGCCACCGACGACACCGCCCACGACGGCGCCCACCACGCCCGCGCCGCCGGCCACGCGTCCACCCATCTTCGTGCTGCCGCCCATCGTGCGGCCCATCATCGTGCTGCCACCGATCGCGGTGCCGCCTCCGCCGCCGGTGATCCGCTGACGAGGCGGCCCCTGCACGCACCAGCGGGTGGTGCGGACAGGGGGCGCATGGCAAGGGCAGGGGCCCGCAGGCCCAGGGGCTCAGCCGTTCACAGCTGGTAGAACGACTTGATCAGCTCCCACGCTTCCTGCGGGTCGTCGGTGTAGTGAAAGAGGCCCAGGTCCTGGGCCGAGATGGTGCCTTCTTCGACCAGCACCTCGAAGTCGATGAGGCGCTTCCAGTAGTCCGCGCCGAACAGCACGATGGGCACGGGCTTGGCCTTCTTGGTCTGCACCAGCGTGAGCACTTCGAACAGCTCGTCCAGCGTGCCGAAGCCGCCGGGGAAGGCCACCAGCGCCTTGGCGCGCATCATGAAATGCATCTTGCGCAGCGCGAAGTAGTGGAACTTGAAGCTCAGCGTGGGCGAGATGAAGCGGTTGCCGCTTTGCTCGTGGGGCAGGGCGATGTTCAGGCCCACGTTGAGGGCGCCCACATCGTGCGCGCCGCGGTTGGCGGCCTCCATGATGCCGGGGCCGCCGCCGGTGCAGATGTAGATGCGGTCTGCGGGCGGCTGGCGCTCGCTGTGCTCGGCCACCACGCGGGCGAACTGGCGGGCCAGGTCGTAGTACTTGGCGTTGCGCACCGCCAGGCGCGCGCGCTGCAGGCGCACGTCGTCGCCGCTGGCCTCGGCTTCGAGCAACTGGGCGTCGGCTTCGTCGGGGGCGATGAAGCGGGCGCTGCCGTACACGACCACGGTGTTCTCGATGCCTTGCTCGATCTGGCCCAGGTCGGGCTTGAGCATCTCCAGCTGGAAGCGGATGCCGCGGGTCTCGCGGCGGAACAGGAATTCAGGGTCGGCGAACGCGAGGCGGTAGGCATCGGCGTGCAGCGGGTTGCCGCTGGCGGCGTGGCTTTGCAGCTCCGCCCAGGCATCGGCCAGGCGGCGTTCGTTGAGTTGGGTATTGGCGTCCATGGCAAGTCAGAAAAAAGCGCTGCAGGCCCTCGCACAGGCGCAGGTCGGCAGTAGTTGAACGTGGGTGGAGATGAGCGTTGCGCTTGATTATCACGCAGGATCAAGCGCGTGCAGCTATCAAAAGGGTAGCGCTGTGGATGCCCAGCACCGTGAGTGTGAGCGAGCCGAGCAAATGCACTGCGGTCGTGCCCAGCGCCAGCAGATAACGCTGCTGCTGCAGCATGCCCACCACCTCGGCCGAGAAGCTGGAGAACGTGGTGAGCCCGCCCAGAAACCCGGTGACGAGCGCCAGGCGCCACACCGGGTCGAGCTGCGGCAGCGACTGGAACACCGCCACGCAGACCCCCACCAGGTACCCCCCGATCAGGTTGGCCGCCAGCGTGCCCCACGGCAGCAGGGCTCCCGCCGTGTTGAGCCAGATACCGAGCCGCCAGCGCGCCAGCGCACCCACGCTGGCACCGATACAGATGGCCACGACTGCAAGCATGGTGCGATGACTCCGGAGAAACGAAGGGCCGTATTGTCGGCGATGCTGTGTTCAGCCGGTCTGTGCCGTGGCCACGGCTGCGCGACCCGCCATCCACCGTCAGCCTGGGACGCAACCCCGGCCAGCGCCACCGTGGAACCGGCTTCGCCGGGCCACTGGAGGCGTCCCCCTTGGGGGGAAGGCGCGAAGCGACTCAGGGGGGCTACTTTTCCTTGCCCATCACCAGGTCCGGCAAGATCGTCACGACCTGCGGGAACACCGTGATGATCGCGATGCACACGACCAGGCACAGGAAGAACGGAATCGCAGCGCGCGCAATCGTGTTGCTGTCCTTGCCCGTCATGTTCTGCAGCACGAAGAGGTTGAAACCCACCGGCGGCGTGACCTCGGCGATCTCGACCAGCAGCACGATGAAGATGCCGAACCAGATCAAATCGAACCCGGCCTGCTGGATCATGGGCAGCACCACCGCGCTGGTCAGCACGATCATGCTGATGCCGTCGAGCGCCGTGCCCAGCACCAGGTACACGATGACCAGCACGCTGATGAGCGCGAACGGCGACAGGTGCATGGCGTTGACCCACTCGGCCAGCTCGCGCGGGATGCCGGTGAAGGCCATGGTCTTGGTGAGGAACGCGGCACCGGCCAGGATGAACATGATCATGCAGCTGGTGCGCGTGGTGCCCATCAGCCCGTCCTTGAAGTTCTGCCAGGTGAGCGAGCGGCTCCAGAGCGCCAGCCCCAGCGAGCCCACCACGCCGTAGGCCGCGCATTCGGTGGCGGTGGCGTAGCCGGTGATGAGCACGGCCACGATGAAGACGATGAGCACGCCCACGGGGATCAGATTGCCGGACTTGCGGATCTTCTCGCGCAGCGTGGAGGGCGGGTCGGCCGCGGGCACCTTGTCGGGGTTGCGCAGGCTCCACCAGCCGATGTAGCCCGAGAACAGCAGCATCAGCAAAATGCCCGGCAGAAAGCCCGCAAGGAAGATGCGGATGATGGACGCATCGGCCGCCACCGCATACACCACCATGGTGATCGACGGCGGGATCAGAATGCCCAGCGTGCCCGCCGTGGCCAGCGAACCGAGGGCCAGCTTCTCGTCGTAGCCGCGCTTCATCAGCTCGGGCAGGGCTACCTTGCTGATGGTGGCACAGGTGGCGGCCGACGAGCCCGACACCGACCCGAAGATGCCACAGCCCAGGATGGTGGTGTGCATCAGCCGCCCCGGAACGCGGTTGAGCCAGGGGCGCAGGCCTTCGAACATCTCTTCGGACAGCTTGGTGCGAAACAGGATTTCGCCCATCCAGATGAACAGCGGCAGGGCGGCCAGCTCCCAGCTCGCATTGCTCTCCCAGAACGCCGAGAACAAATTCTTGGCCGGCTGCGTGGACGTAAAGAACGCCTGCCCCACCCACCCGCAGATCGCCAGCGTCATCGCAATCCACACGCCACCGGACAGCAGCACCAGCATGAGCAGCAGCAACACGCCACCCACCATCAAGATATCCATATCGAACTTTCTGGACTGCAGGGCGCGATGCGCGATGCAGCCTGTTGTTATCGGTATTCACACCGCGCGGTCATTGCGCCGCGCGTCCCACCCACCGCAAAAACTGGCGCGGCAAACGCGAGTGCCACGGTGGAACCGGCTCCGCCGGGCCACCGGAGGCGTCCCCCCCTCAGGGCGAAGGCGCGCATCGCCTCCGGGGGCTTCCTAGATATCAGACGAAAAGTCACCCTTGGCATGGCGTTCTTCCACCGCCCGCACAAAGGTCGGCACGCCGCCGCGCAGCACGATGATGAATTCATCCACCACCGCCACCCACAGCAGCACCGAGCCGATCGCAAAGCTCAGTTGCGGAATCCACAGCGGCATGGGCAGCAGGCCCTGGGAGATGTCGTTGAACTCCCAGCTCTCGTACGTGTAGCTGCAGGCCGCCCACATCAGGTAGCCCACGGCCACCGATGCGATGGCGAGCGACACGACTTCCAGCTGGCGGCAGCGGCGCGGGGACAGCTTTTCCAGCAGCAGTGTCACGCGCACGAAGTCGCCGTGCTTGAATGCATGGGCCATCGCAAAGAAAGCCGCGGCCGCGCAGAACCAGGCCACGATGTCGTTGATGGCGCCGGTGCGCAGGCCCACCTCGCGCATGATGCTCTGCGCGATCATGAGGATGCAGATGAGGGCGATGAACGCAGCGCCCAGGGCGCCTGCGGCAAGGTAGAGGCGGTCGAGCCAGCGGCGCAGCATATGGATGCGGGCCTACTTCTTGGCCTGCACGCCAGGGACCGGACTGCTCTTGCGGTAGCTCGCGACGATGGCTTCACCGTCCGGGCCGGCCTTCTTGAGCCAGTCGGCCAGCATGATCTCGCCGACCTGGCGCATGTCGGCCATGAGCTTGGGCGCGGGCGTCACGATCTTCATGCCCTTTTCGATCAGTGCCTTCTTGTACCACTCGGTCTTTTCCTCGCTGAGCTTCCAGCCGCGCGACTCGGCCTCGGCCGAGGCCTTGAGCAATGCGTCCTGGCTGGGCTTGTCCAGCGCATCGAAAGCCTTCTTGTTCACGATGACCGCGTTCTTGGGCAGCCAGGCCTGCGTGTCGTGAAAGAGCTTGATGCTTTCGTAGATCTTGCTGTCGTAGCCGGTGGAGCCCGACGTCATGGTGGCCTCGACCACGCCCGTTGCCAGCGCCTGCGACAGCTCGGCGGCCTGGATGGTCACCGGCTGCGCGCCGATAAGCTCTGCGATCTTGGCGGTGGCGGGACTGTAGGCGCGCCACTTGATGCCGCGCAGGTCGGCCACCGAGGCCAGTTCCTTCTTCGAATAGATGCCCTGCGGCGGCCAGGCCACGGCGTACAGGAGCTTCATGCCCTGCGTGCCCAGCAGCTTGTCGAGGTAGGGCTTTTGCGCTTCGTACAGGCGCCTGGAGTCCGCATACGAGGTGGCCAGGAAGGGGATGCCGTCCACGCCGTACAGCGCGTTCTCGTTCTCGAAATTGCCCAGCAGCACTTCACCGGCCGGGGCCTGCCCGCCCTGCACGGCGCGCTTGATTTCGTTGGCCTTGAACAGCGAGGCGTTGGCGTGCACCGTGATCTTGAGCTTGCCGGCCGATGCGGCATCCACATCCTTGGCGAACTGCATCAGGTTCTCGGTGTGGAAGTTGCTCACGGGGTAGGCGGCGGCCAGGTCCCACTTGGTCTGTGCCATCACGGAGGACGCGGTGAAACCGAAGGCCAGGGCCAGGCCAAGCGCTGTGGCGGGGAGGATTCGACGCTTCATGGAGAGCTCCGCAAGTAAGGACGTGGGGTGAAAGGACTGTCGGCGACTGTATAGAAATCAACCCATGGCGACATAGGTGTTTTGCCTAAACGCTGACAAATTGCCAACAAATCATTGCCATGGTGCCTACAATGGCTTGCATAACCCGTGCCAGTTTTTCCCGTCCACCACAAGGTTCGCTGTCCATCATGAAATCCGGCTCCAAGGCCAAGGGCGATTCCGGCCCCATCGTGTCGTCGGCGCACCTGGTGTCCGCGCAGAGCGCGGAGCTGAGCGAGTTCGAGTTCGGACTCATCGTCGCGGGCAACGCGTTTCACCGCTGGGTGGCGCACTGCATGTCGGCGGCGGGCCTGAAAGACCTCACGCCACTGGATGTGCTGGTGCTGCACCATGTCACGCACCGCGCACGGGACAAGCGCCTCGCCGACATCTGCTTCATCATGAATGTGGAGGACACGCACCTGGTGAACTACGCGCTCAAGAAGCTGCAGAACCTGGGCGTGGTGGCTTCGCAGAAAAACGGCAAGGAAGTGACCTACGCCGCCACTGACGTGGGCCGCGCCTACGTGCAGCGCTACCGCGAAATCCGCGAGAGCTGCCTCATCGATGCGTTGCACGCCGACGACTCCCTGAACCGCGACATCGGCGAGCTGGCCCGGTTGCTGCGTGTGCTGTCGGGCATGTACGACCAGGCGGCGCGCTCGGCGGCGTCGCTGTGACTGCCGCCACGCCGTGGTTTGAATAAAAAACTGCCCTACCGCTTGATGAACAAGCGCCAGCAGCTATCAAAATAGTAGCAAATGTCCCATCAACCTTCCCCCATGTCCCGCTGGCAGTTCTGGATCGACCGTGGAGGCACCTTCACCGACGTGGTGGGCCGCCGGCCCGAATCGGACGGCACGTTCACGCTGGTCACCCACAAGCTGCTGTCCGAGAACCCCGAGCAGTACAAGGACGCTGCGGTGGCCGGCATTCGCCACCTGCTGGGTTTGAAGCCCGGCGAGCCGGTGACGCCTGCACAGGTCGAGTGCGTGAAGATGGGCACCACCGTGGCCACCAATGCACTGCTGGAGCGCAAGGGCGAGCCCACGCTGCTCATCACCACGCGGGGCTTCAAGGACGCGCTGCGCATTGCGTACCAGAACCGCCCGCGCCTGTTCGACCGCCACATCGTGCTGCCCGAGCTGCTCTACAGCCGCGTGATCGAGGCGCAGGAGCGCGTGGGCGCGCAGGGCGAGGTGATCGAGCCGCTGGATGAAGCGCACCTCAAGGAGCGCCTGTGGGCCGCGTACGACGCGGGCCTGCGCAGCGTGGCCATCGTGTTCATGCACGGCTACCGCTACACCGCGCACGAACAGGCCGCAGCGCGTCTGGCGCGCGAGGCGGGCTTCACGCAGGTGAGCAGCTCGCACGAAACCAGCCCCATGATGAAGTTCGTGAGCCGCGGCGACACCACGGTGGTGGATGCATACCTCTCGCCCATCCTGCGCCGCTACGTGGACCAGGTGGCCAGCGAGATGCCGGGCGTCAAGCTGTTCTTCATGCAGTCGTCCGGTGGCCTTACCGATGCGGGCACCTTCCAGGGCAAGGACGCCATCCTGTCCGGCCCGGCCGGCGGCATCGTGGGCATGGCGCGCACGGCGGAGCTGGCGGGCCACGCGAAGGTCATCGGCTTCGACATGGGCGGCACGTCCACCGATGTGAGCCACTACGCGGGCTCGTTCGAGCGCGAGTTCGAAACCCAGGTGGCGGGCGTCCGCATGCGCGCGCCCATGATGAGCATCCACACCGTGGCCGCCGGCGGCGGCTCCATATTGGGATTCGACGGTGCGCGCTTTCGCGTGGGCCCCGAGAGCGCGGGCGCCAACCCCGGCCCGGCCAGCTACCGCCGCGGCGGCCCGCTGGCCGTGACGGACGCGAACGTGATGGTGGGCAAGATCCAGCCCGCACACTTCCCGCACGTGTTCGGCCATGCGGCCAACGAGGCGCTCGACGGCGACGTGGTGGCGCAGAAGTTCGCGCAGCTGGCGGTGCAAAGCGGCCGCTCGCAAGAGGATGTGGCCCACGGCTTCATCCAGATCGCCGTGCAGCAGATGGCCAACGCGATCAAGAAGATCAGCGTGGCGCGCGGCTACGACGTCACGCGCTACACGCTGCAGTGCTTTGGCGGCGCGGGCGGCCAGCACGCCTGCCTGGTGGCCGACGCCCTGGGCATGACGCGGGTGTTCGTGCACCCGCTGGCGGGCGTGCTGAGTGCCTACGGCATGGGCCTGGCGGACCAGAACGTGATCCGTGAGCAGGCGGTGGAAATCAAGCTGGCGCCGGACGCATTGCCCGGCATCGAAGCCACGCTGGACGCCCTGGCCGCCACCGCGCGCACCGAACTGGAGCGCCAGCAGGCCGGCAGCAGCACGGCCGTGGTGCATCGGCGCGTGCATGTGCGCTACGAGGGCAGCGACTCGGCGCTCATCGTCCCTTTCGGTTCGCAGTCCGAGATCATCGCGGCGTTTGAAAGCGCTTACCGCCAGCGCTTTGCTTTCCTGATGCAGGGCAAGGGCCTGGTCGTGGAGGCCGTGTCGGTCGAGGCCGTGGTGCCCGGCGACGCGCCCGTGGAGCCGCGCCACGCGCTGCAGCCTGCGCGCGAGACGCCGCACCGCGGCATGGTGCGCATGTACACCGGCGGGGTCGATGGCGTGCCCGCGTGGCACAGCGCCCTGCTGGTGGTGCGCGAGGACCTGCGCCCGGGCGATGTGATCCCCGGCCCGGCCATCATTGCCGAGAAGAACGCCACCACCATCGTCGAGCCCGGCTGGCAGGCGCAGTTGACCGACCTGGACCACCTGCTGCTGGACCGCACCGTGGCGCGCGCGGTGCAGCACGCCGTGGGCACCACGGTGGACCCGGTGCTGCTGGAAGTCTTCAACAACCTGTTCATGAACATCGCCGAGCAGATGGGCCTGCAGCTGCAGAACACGGCGTACTCGGTGAACATCAAGGAGCGCCTGGACTTCAGCTGCGCGCTGTTCGACACGGCTGGCAACCTGATCGCCAACGCGCCGCACATGCCGGTGCACCTGGGGTCCATGGGCGAGAGCATCAAGACGGTGATCCGTGACAACGCCGGCCGCATGCAGCCGGGCGACGTGTTCGTGCTGAACGACCCGTACCACGGCGGCACGCACCTGCCCGACATCACGGTCATCACGCCGGTCTACCTGGAGGACGACGCCGAGCCCACGTTCTACGTCGGCAGCCGCGGCCACCATGCGGATGTGGGCGGCATCACGCCGGGTTCCATGCCGCCGTTCTCGACGCGCATCGAGGAAGAGGGCGTGCAGATCAACAACGTGAAGCTGGTCGAGCGCGGCGTGCTGCGCGAGGCAGAGATGATCGCGCTGCTGGAAAGCGGCGAATACCCGTCACGCAACCCGCAGCAGAACATGGCCGACCTGCGCGCGCAGATCGCCGCGAATGAAAAGGGCCAGCAGGAGCTGCGCCGCATGGTGGGCGAGTTCGGCCTGCCCGTCGTGCTGGCGTACATGAACCACGTGCAGGACAACGCCGAGGAGTCGGTGCGCCGCGTGATCACACGCTTGAAGGACGGGCAGTTCACGCTGCCGCTGGACAACGGCGCGCAGATCAGCGTGGCCGTGCGTGTGGATGCGGCCAGCCGCAGCGCTGAGATCGACTTCACCGGCACCAGCCCGCAGCAGACGCACAACTTCAACGCGCCCACGGCGGTGTGCATGGCGGCGGTGCTGTACGTGTTCCGCACGCTGGTGCAGGACGACATTCCGCTCAACGCCGGGTGCCTCAAACCGCTCAAGGTCATCATCCCGCCGGGCTCCATGCTCAACCCCAACCCGCCGGCCTCGGTGGTGGCGGGCAATGTGGAGACCTCCACCTGCATCACCAACGCGCTGTACGGCGCGCTGGGGCTGATGGCGGCGGGGCAATGCACCATGAACAACTTCACCTTCGGCAGCGCGAAGTACCAGTACTACGAGACCATCTCGGGCGGCAGCGGTGCGGGCGGCGTGTGGGATGCTGCGGGCCAGCTCACCGGTGGCTTTGCGGGCACGAGCGTGGTGCAGTGCCACATGACCAACTCGCGCCTGACGGACCCGGAGATCCTGGAGTTTCGGTTTCCGGTGCGGCTGGAGGGCTACGAGATCCGCAAGGGCTCGGGCGGCGAGGGTCAATGGAAGGGCGGCGACGGCGGCGTGCGCCGCGTGCGCTTTCTCGAGCCCATGACGGCCAGCATCCTGTCCAACGGCCGCCACCACGGCGCTTTCGGTATGGCCGGCGGCAGCGCGGGCGCGGTGGGCATCAACAAGGTGGTGCGCAGCAACGGCAAGACCGAGCTGCTGGACCACATCGGCCAGGCCGAGATGCAGCCGGGCGATGTGTTCGAGATCCACACGCCAGGCGGCGGCGGCTTCGGTGCCGTGGGCTCGAAGTAAGGGTCCTATGGGCTGCTACCGCTTGATTTGCAAGCGGTAGCAGCTATCAAATCAGGAGCGTCAGACGCGCACGTCCTCGGGCGCTGTCGATGCCGGTTCGGCCTCGGGCTTGGGCTGGCTCAGCGTGGGTGGCACCGGCGGATGCCCCATCTGGCGCGCCCGGAACAGGGCCGCGCGCATCAGAAAGATCGACATGATCGGCACCGAGATCGCCACGAACACGGCGATCAGCAGCGCATGCAGCGCCAGGCTGCGGTCGGCCACCGAGAAGTACAGCACCGTGCCGTGCATGATCAGCCAGCAGCCCAGCGTGGCGATGATGGACGGCGCGTGCACCCGCTCGAAGAACGTGGGCAGGCGCAGCAGGCCCGACGAGCCCAGCAATGCCAGGCCCGCGCCCGACAGCACCAGCACGGCGACGATGATCTCCAGCCACAGGGGCAGGGTGGTGGCGGCGTCCGTCATTCGATCACCTCGCCGCGCAGCAGAAACTTGGCCATGGCCATGGAGCCCACGAAGCTGAACAGCGCCAGCAGCAGCGCGGCCTCGAAGTAGTTCTTGCTGCCGTACAGCAGGCCCAGCACCAGCATCACCAGCATGCCGCTCAGGTACATGCAGTCGAGCGCCAGCACGCGGTCCTGCGCCGAGGGGCCCTTGAGCAAACGGATCAGTGCGCAGCCCATGGCCAGGGCCAGCATGAACAGGGCGATCGGCAAGGCCCAGTCGAGGATAGGCGTCATTCAAAGATCTCCATGAGGGGGGCTTCGTAGCGCTGCTTCACATCGGCGATGACCTGGGCGGGGTCGTCCAGCTCCAGCACATGCAGCAGCAGCACGCTGCGGTCCAGCGACAGCTCGCCCCAGGCGGTGCCGGGCGTGATGCAGACGATCATGGCCAGCACGGCCAGCGCGTTGGGGTCCCGCACGTCGAGCGGGATGTGCACGAAGCCCGATGGATGCCGACGGCGGCCCGGTGCGAGCAGCAGGCGCGCCACCGCCAGGTTGGAGCGCGTGGTGTCGGCCACCACCGTGAACGCCAGGCGCAGCACCGCACCGGGCTTGCGGATGCGCACCGGCAGCGGTCGCAGCCCCGCCGTGAGCAGCGGTATGGCGAGCGCGAGCACGCCGCCCAGCACGAAGTGCCCTGCGCTCAGGCTGCGATTGAGCAGCAGCCACAGGCCCAGCAGCGCCAGCGACAGCAGCGGCGCGGGCACCAGGCGCTTGAGAGGGCGTTGGTATGTGCGCGATGGCTTCATGGCGTGCTGCTCCCGGGCATGGCGGCAGGCTGGGGTGGGTTGGGCACGGGCTCGGCCGTCATCACGGCGCGCACGTAGCCCGCGGGTGCGTGCAGCGCGTCGGCAGTGGCCTGGGTGTAGCGCATCACCGCGCCGGCCTGCCACACCAGCACAGCGCAGGCCGTGAGCAGCAGGGCAATGGGCAGGCCTTCCAGCACCAGCAGCTTGGGCACGGTGCGGTCATGCGCCGCCCAGAAATGGCGGATGCCCGCGCGGGTCAGCGCCAGCAGCGCCAGCAGGCCCGAGCCGATGAGCAGCGCCACCAGCGCCCAGCCTTCCGCGCCCAGGTGGAACCCTTGCGACGAGGCCAGCCCCAGCGGGTTGAGTAGCGCATGGATCATGGCGAACTTGCCCACGAATCCCGGCAGCGGCGGCAGGCCCGCGATGACGAGCGTGCAGGCCATGAAGGCCAGGCCCAGGAAGGCCACGGCGGCCGGGATCACCTGGCCGATGAGTTCTTCTTCGCGGTCGTCCAGGTTGATGCCGTCGGTGGGCACCAGGTCGGCCGACAGAAAAGGCGCATCGTCCGTCTGCTCGTACGCGGCCAGGTTGGAGCCATCGTTGCGCCAGCGGTCGATCAGGTCGGTCAGCAGGAACAGCGCGCTCACGGCCAGCGTGGAGCTGAGCAGGTAGTACAGCAGCCCGGCCGTGAGCAGGTTCTGGCCGAAGCCCACGGCCGCCAGCAGCGTGCCCGACGACAGGATGGCCGAGAACCCGGCCAGATGCCCCAGCCGCTGCGAGCCCAGCATGCCGATGGCGCCGAACGCCATGGTCAGCATGCCGCCCCCGATGAGCCACTGGCTGCCGAACTGGGCCGAATCGCCTGCCTCGGCGCCGAACAGCAGCGTCCACAGGCGCAGCACGCTGTACACGCCCACCTTGGTCATCAATGCGAACAGCGCGCCCACGGGCGCGGTGGCCGCGCTGTACGCTGGCACCAGCCAGAAGTTGAGCGGCCACACGGCAGCCTTGATGAGAAACGCCACGGCCAGGATGGCTGCCGCTGCATGCAGCAGGCCGCGGTCGGAGGCTGCCACCCCGGCGATGCTGCGCGCCAGGTCGGCCATGTTGAGCGTGCCGGTGATGCCGTACAGCATGGACACGCCGATCAGGAACAGCGAAGACGCCGCGAGGTTGATGGCGATGTAGTGCAGCCCCGCCGACACACGCGGGCGCCCCGAGCCGTGCAGCAGCAGACCGTAGGAAGCGGCCAGCATGATCTCGAAGAACACGAACAGGTTGAACAGGTCGGCCGTGAGGAACGCGCCCGCCAGCCCCATGAGCTGGAACTGGAACAGCGGGTGGAAGTGCACCCCCGCCCGGTGCCAGCGCGCCGCCGAAAACAGCACGGTGGCCAGCGCCACGGTGCTGCACAGCACCAGCATCATGGCCGACAGACGATCCACGGCGAGCACGATGCCGAAGGGCGCAGGCCAGTTGCCCGGCAGGTACACGCCCAGGCTGCCCGGCAGCCCGGGGTCCTTGGCCTGTATCAGCAGCAGCACCGCGATCACCAGGCCCATCAGCGTCGAGACGATGTTCAGCGTGACCTTGGTGCGCTGGCGCTCTTCGCGCAACAGCAGCATCAGCCCGGCCGTGAGCATGGGCAGCGCGATGGGCGCGAGGATCAGGTGCGGCATGACCCGGTCAAGTAAAAATCCTGTGAATGTCATGTCATTTGTCCAGGCCGCTGCGCACGAAACTGGCACGCACCGCGCCAGGGCAGCCTGGCAAGGGCCGCCCGGCAGCGAGGGCTGCGTCCCCCTGCCCGCAGCGCGCAGCGCTGCGAGAGCGGGGGGAAGCGGCGAAGCCGCTCAGGGGGGTGTTCTTCATCATGGCATTTCCTGCACGTCTTTGCCCTTGGTCCCATCCACATGGTCGGTGCCGGCCATGCCGCGCGATGCGAGCAGCACCACCAGGAACAGCGCGGTCATGGCAAAGCCGATGACGATGGCGGTGAGCGTCAGCGCCTGTGGCATGGGGTCGGCGTAGTGGGCCAGGTCCTTGGGCAGGCCGGGCTGCAGCACGGGCTCCTTGTCGATGGCCAGGCCCAGGCGGCCCATGCTGAAGATGAACAAATTGACGGCGTACGACAGCAGCGACAACCCCATGATGATCTGGAAGGTGCGGGGCCGCAGCAGCAACCACACGCCCGATCCCGTGAGCACGCCGATGGCCAGGGCCAGTATCAGTTCCATGGGCCTTCTCCCTGCGTTGCGACGGCGGATGGTTCGGCGGCCTGTGCCTCTTCGGCAGGGCGCGCGTTGTTGTAGCGGTGGCTGCGCACCGACTGGTGGGCGATGCCGGTGAGGATGAGCATGGTCGAGCCCACCACCAGGGTGAACACGCCGATGTCGAAGAACAGCGCGCTGGCCACGTGCACCTCGCCCACGAAGGGCAGGTGCAGGTGGGCCGTGTGGCTGGTCAGGAAGGGGTAGCCCCACACCCAGGCGCCCAGGCCCGTGGCCAGCGCGGCCAGCAGGCCCACGCCGATCCAGCGGCGCGGGTACAGGGGCAGGTGCGCCTCCACCCACGAGGTGCCCGAGACGATGTACTGCAGCAGCAGCGCCACCGAGAACACCAGCCCCGCCACGAAGCCGCCACCGGGCTCGTTGTGCCCGCGCATGAAGAGGTACATGGACACCAGGGTGGCGAACGGCAGCATCAGGCGCACCAGCACGGCGGGCACCATGAGGTAGCCCACGGCGGTGTCGGCCGTCTGGCGCGGGTTGGACAGGTCGGTGTCCACGTCGGCCGGCAGCGCGCGCTGCTGTGCGGGCAGGTCCATCACCTCGCGCGCAGGGCGAAAGCGCCGCAGCAGCGCATACACCGTGAGCGCCACGATGCCCAGCACGACGATCTCGCCAAAGGTGTCGAAGCCCCGAAAGTCCACCAGCATCACGTTGACCACGTTGGTGCCGCCGCCACGGCTGAGCGCGTTTTCGAGAAAGAAGGTGGAGGTGCTGTCGGGGAAGGGCCGGCTCATCATCGCGAACGACAGCAGGGCCATGCCCGCGCCCGCGGTCAGTGCCAGGGCCATGTCGCGGTAGCGGCGCAGCTGGGTGCGGCGCTCCTCGGCCAGCGTGGGCTTGCGCAGTGTCTCATCGCGCCGGGGCAGCCAGCGCAGGCCCAGCAGGATGAGGATGGTGGTCACGATCTCCACCACGATCTGCGTGAGCGCCAGGTCGGGCGCAGAAAACCACAGGAAGGTCAGGCACACGCACAACCCCGCGCCACCGAGCAGCGTGAGGGCCGCCAGGCGGTGGTACTTGGCCTGCCAGGCTGCCGCCATGGCGCACAGCGCACCCAGCAGCCACAGCAGCGCGAACGCGGGCGACAGCGGCAGCTGCGTGCGGTCGCCGATCGGCAGGCCGCGCGACCACAGGGGCAGTACGCAGGCCAGCAGCGCGGCGCTCACCAGCCATAGCATCTGCCACTGCAGGCGCCCGGTGCCCAGCAGGCGGCGGCCATGGCGCCCCGCCTGGCTGACCAGGGCCAGCGTGTGCTCGAACACGCGCTGCCCGCTGATGCGGTACATGAGCGGCGGTGCGTCGACCGTGCCCTTCTCGCGCTGGCGGCGCAGCAGCGCATACAGCGCAATGCCGCCGCCCAGGGCGATCAGGCTCATCACGAAGGGCGTGTTGAACCCGTGCCAGACAGCCAGGCTGTAGACGGGCAGCTCGCCCCCCACCACCGGCCGGGCTGCGGCGGCCAGGTACGCGCCCACGGACCAGGCCGGCAGCACCCCCACCACCAGGCAGGCCAGCACCAGCAGCTCCACCGGCACGCGCATCCAGTGCGGGGGCTCGTGCGGCTCGCGCGGCAGGTCGGTGGCTGCGGGGCCCCAGAACACGTCCACCGTGAAGCGCAGCGAGTACGCCACGCTGAACACGCCTGCGATGGTGGCCGCCACGGGCAGCAGCCATTCGAGCAGGGGTGTCGTGTTCACGTACACGGTTTCGGCAAAGAACATTTCCTTGGACAAGAAGCCGTTGAGCAGCGGAACGCCCGCCATGGCCGCACTGGCCACCATGGCCAGCGTGGAGGTGATGGGCATCATCCGGCGCAGGCCCGACAGGCGCCGGATGTCGCGCGTGCCGCTTTCATGGTCCACGATGCCCACGGCCATGAAGAGCGAGGCCTTGAAGGTCGCGTGGTTCATGATGTGGAACACGGCCGCCACGGCGGCCAGCGGGCTGTTCAGGCCCAGCAGCAGGGTGATGAGGCCCAGGTGCGAAATGGTCGAATACGCGAGCAGCCCCTTGAGGTCGTTCTGGAACATGGCCGCGTAGCCGCCCACCAGCAGCGTGCACAGGCCCGCGCCGCCCACCAGCCAGAACCATTGCTCCGTGCCCGCCAGCGCCGGCCACAGGCGCGCCAGCAGAAACACACCTGCCTTGACCATGGTGGCCGAGTGCAGGTACGCCGACACCGGCGTGGGCGCGGCCATGGCATTGGGCAGCCAGAAGTGGAAGGGGAACTGCGCGCTCTTGGTCAGCGCGCCCAGCAGGATCAGCACCAGCGCCGTGGTGTACAGCGGGTGGCTCTGGATGAGCTGGCCCGCCGTGAGCACGTGGTCCAGGTCATAGCTGCCCACGATGTGGCCCAGCACCAGCATGCCCGCCAGCATGGCCAGGCCGCCGGTGCCGGTCACGGTGAGCGCCATGCGCGCGCCGCGCCGCGCATCCTTGCGGTGGTGCCAGTATCCGATCAGCAGGAACGAGAACAGGCTGGTCAGCTCCCAGAAGAATGCGATCTGGATGATGTTGCCCGACAGCACCACGCCGACCATGGCGCCCATGAACGCCAGAAAGAACGAGAAGAAGCGCGGCACCGGGTCGGCCGCCGACATGTAGTAGCGCGCGTACAGCACCACCAGGCTGCCCACGCCCAGCACCAGCATGCAGAACATCCAGGCAAAGCCATCCATGCGGATGACGAGGTTCAGGCCCAGGGCGGGCAGCCACTCGATGTCTTGCCGGAGCACGCCGCCGTCCGCGATCTGCGGAAAACACAGCGCCACCTGCACGGTGCAGAACACGGCGATCAAACCCGCCAGCGTGGACTCAGTATTGCGGGCATTGGCAGGCAGCACTGCCGCCAGCAGGCTGCCGATGAAGGGGAGGAGGATGAGGGTGATCAGGGGCATGCCCCAACGATTTTAGGGGCAGCTTTCAAAGACCCTGCCTGAAGCCGGCCGTTGCGCGAACGTTGGCGCAAAAAAAACAAGCCCGCGGCGGCGGGCTTGCAGCTTGGGGAGCGTGCTTAGTTTTTGCTAGCGCTGGCTGTCGGCGCGGGCGCCGGGGCTGCCGCTGCTGGCGTGGCGGAGTCGGCCTGCGCTGCGCTGCCGCGGGGCTTGGCATCTTGCGCGGCGCCTGCCTGTTTCTTGCTGTGGGCGCCGTGGCTCTTGGCCTCGGCCTTGGCGGCGGCTGCGGCGCTGTACTTCTTGCCGTTGACGGTGAGGCCTTCCTTGGAGAAGTTCACGGCGCTCTTGTTGCCCACGCCGCCCACGCGGCCGATGAAGTCGCTCCAGTCCTTGAAGGGCGCGCTGCGGCGCTCGTCGAGGATGCGGCTGGACAGACCCGGCCCGATGCCCTTGATGCCGTCGAGCTCGGCTTCGGTGGCGGTGTTCACATCCACGGCCGCAAAGGCGGCGGCGGCACACAGGGAGGCGAGGAGGGTGAGCAGTTTCTTCAGCATGGTGGATGCGGGATGGGGCCGCTGGGTTGTGTGGGGTTGGGGAGGGAGGGCTGGGGCGCAGATGCCGGCGCTGCGCAGTCAGAGTTCTTCGACGCGGCGGGCGGGGTAGCTGTCCCAGGTCTGGCAGCCAGGGCACTGCCAGAAATGCTGGCGCGCCTCGAAGCCGCAGGCCGCGCAGCGGTAGCGGGTGAGGGGCTTGACCGCATGCTCCAGCGCCCGCTGGACCTGCGGGTGGAATTCTTCGTGCTCCAGCTTCTCGCCAGCCAGCCATTTGGCCGCAGCGACCAGCGAGCGCTCCTTGTCCAGGTGCTGCACGTAGCGCTGGCGGGCCGTGTCGCGCGTGGCGTCGTCGGCGGCTTCCATGGCCACCAGGGCTTCCAGCACATCGAGCGACGGCGTCTGTGCGTAGTGCGCCTGCAGCAGTGCCTGTACCTCGGGCACGCGCTGCGTGGCGTTGGCCGCCTCGACCATCATCGGCGCCGCGAGGGGCACGGCGGCAGGGTTGCGCTCGCCCAGCGTGCGCAGCGTGGTCAGGACCTCGGCCGGCCGGCCCATCAGGCGTTGCAGCCGGGCCAGCTCGATGCGCGCGCGCGCGGCCTCGGGCGCCGCGGCCACGGCCTGCTCCAGCAAGGCCTGCGCGCCCGAGAGGTCGCCCTGGGCACTGAGTGCCAGCCCCTGCTCGCACAGGTAGTGCGCCTGCCGCGTGCTGAAGTCGCCCTGGTCGGCATCGTGCATCTTGCGCGCGATGGCGGTGGCATGGGGCCAGTCGCGCGAGCGTTCGTAGATGGCCAGCAGCGCCAGGCGGGCCTGGGCCTCGAAGGGCGTGCCTTCCAGCCGGTGCAGGGCGTCTTCAGCGCGGTCCAGCAGGCCGGCCTTGAGGAAGTCGAGCGCCAGGGCGTGCTGGGCGCGCTCGCGGTCGGTGCGCGAGAGGTCGCCGCGCGAGAGCAGGTGCTCGTGCACGCGCACCGCGCGGTCGTACTCGCCGCGGCGGCGAAACAGGTTGCCCAGGGCGAAGTGCAGCTCCGAGGTGTCGGGGTCGTTCTGCACAGCCTCGATGAAGGCGTCGATGGCCTGGTCCTGCTGCTCGTTGAGCAGGAAGTTCAGCCCCTTGAAGTAGGCCTTGGGCGCGCGGCGGTTTTCGGCACGCAGCTGGCGCAGGTCGAAGCGCGATGCCAGCCAGCCCAGCACGAAGGCGACGGGCAGGCCCAGCAGGATCCAGGTCAGGTCAAATTCCATGGACGGAGGGCAGGTCGGGCGGTGGAGGTGGCGCGGGCGGCGTGTTGGTGGCCGCAGGGGCGGCGGCGGGTGTTGTGGCGCTGCCGGCACCGGCCTGCGCACGCCGTGCCGCTGCACGGTGGCGCCACCAGCGGGGCACCATGCCCAGCACCCCCACCGCGAGCCCGGCGGAGAAAGCGGTCAGCACCACCAGCACGAGCGGAGCGCGCCATTGGGTGCCAAAAAAGAAATGCACGGTCGCATCCTGCTGGTTGTTCAGCGCGAAGGCGAAGAGCGTAAAAAAAATGGCTGCCTTGAGCAGCCACAGGAGGTATTTCATCGGTCTCCCCAGTGGTGGGGCGATTCTAAGAGCCAGCCCGCTGTGGCCGGGATGCGTGCGGTGCGGGGCGGCTGGGTATTGTGGATGGGCCGATGCGCCGCCCTGCCGAGCAGGGCGGGCTATTTGGTAATGCTTGAAAAAGCCGCTACCGCTTGCCTGTACGGCGCAAGCTGCTATCAAATTTGATGGGTGGCAGGCGTCGTGCCTTCTTCCATCTCTGCGGTGCGCTTGTCCACGGCTTCGCGCAGGGCCTTTCCGGGCTTGAAATGCGGCACGCGTTTTTCCGGGATGGCCACGGCTTCGCCGCTGCGGGGGTTGCGGCCCATGCGGGGCGGGCGGTGGTTGACCGAGAAGCTCCCAAAGCCCCGGATCTCGATGCGGTGTCCGCGCACCAGCGCGTCGCCCACGGCGTCCAGAATCGTCTTGACGGCGAATTCGGCATCGCGGTGCGTGAGCTGGCCGAATCGTGCGGCCAGTTCTTCAACCAGGTCTGAGCGGGTCATGGAGTCTTGGGACATAGGCAGGCTGCCCGTGGGCAGGTGGTATCTCTCTTCGTGAAAAAAGAGCGGGCGCCGAGGCGCCCGCTGTCTGACCGTTGACGGCCAGGCCCCTGCACGAATGGATCACATCGTGCGCGGGCCTGTCGTCGGGTCAGTGTCTTACTTTTCCGAGTTGTCCAGCTTGGCGCGCAGCAGGGCGCCCAGGCTGGTCGTGCCGGCGCTTTCGCGGCTCGATTGCTGGCTCAGGCTGGCCATTGCGCCTTGCTCGTCGGCCATGTCCTTTTGCTTGATCGACAGCTGGATGTTGCGGGTCTTGCGATCCACATTGACCACCACGGCCGTGACTTCGTCGCCTTCCTTGAGCACGTTGCGGGCATCTTCCACGCGGTCGCGGGAGATTTCCGAAGCGCGCAGGTAGCCCACGATGTCTTCGCCGAGGTCGATTTCAGCGCCACGGGCGTCCACGGTCTTGACCTTGCCGGTCACCGTCTGGCCCTTGTCGTTCACGGTCACGAAGGTCGTGAATGGGTCGCCGTCCAGCTGCTTGATGCCCAGCGAGATGCGTTCGCGGTCCACGTCCACGGCCAGCACGATGGCTTCCACTTCCTGGCCCTTCTTGTAGTTGCGAACAGCGGCTTCGCCGGGTTCGTTCCACGAGAGGTCGGACAGGTGCACCAGGCCGTCGATGCCGGCAGCCAGGCCCACGAACACGCCGAAGTCGGTGATCGACTTGATAGGACCCTTGACGCGGTCGCCGCGCTTGGTGTCCTGTGCGAATTCTTGCCATGGGTTGGCCTTGCACTGCTTCATGCCCAGGCTGATGCGGCGCTTGTCTTCGTCGATTTCCAGGACCATGACTTCGACTTCGTCGCCCAGCGAAACCAGCTTGGCGGGAGCGATGTTCTTGTTGGTCCAGTCCATTTCGGAGACGTGCACCAGGCCTTCGATGCCGGGTTCGAGTTCCACGAATGCGCCGTAGTCGGCGATGTTCGTGATCTTGCCGAACAGGCGGGTGCCTTGGGGGTAGCGGCGGTTCACGCCCATCCATGGGTCGTCGCCCATTTGCTTCAGACCCAGCGAGACACGGTTCTTCTCGGTGTCGAACTTCAGGATCTTGGCAGTGATTTCCTGGCCAGCCGTCACCACTTCAGAGGGGTGACGCACGCGGCGCCATGCCATGTCGGTGATGTGCAGCAGGCCGTCGATGCCGCCCAGGTCCACGAACGCACCGTATTCGGTGATGTTCTTGACCACGCCTTGAACGATGGAGCCTTCCTTGAGGGTTTCCATCAGCTTGGCGCGCTCTTCGCCCATGGAGGCTTCCACCACGGCGCGGCGGCTCAGCACCACGTTGTTGCGCTTGCGGTCGAGCTTGATGACCTTGAATTCCATGGTCTTGTTTTCGTACGGCGTCAGATCCTTGATCGGACGCGTATCGATCAGCGAACCGGGCAGGAATGCGCGGATGCCGTTGACCAGGACGGTGAGGCCGCCCTTGACCTTGCCGCTGGTCGTGCCGGTGACGAATTCGCCGGATTCCAGGGCCTTTTCCAGGCTCATCCACGAAGCGAGGCGCTTGGCGGTGTCGCGCGACAGGATGGTGTCGCCGTAGCCGTTTTCGATGGAGCCAATGGCCACCGACACGAAGTCACCCACTTGGACTTCGACTTCGCCCTTGTCGTTCTTGAACTCTTCCAGCGGCACGTAGGCTTCGGACTTGAGGCCGGCGTTGACCACGACGAAGTTGTGCTCGACGCGCACGACTTCAGCGGTGATCACTTCGCCTGGGCGCATTTCCGTACGCTGCAGGGATTCTTCAAAAAGGGCGGCAAAAGATTCGGACATGTGTTTCCTTGCCACAAACAGGATTCCGGCAGCACCATTGCTGTCGTTTTTATAGCTGCTTGCGGTGGTTTTTTGCGGTAGAACCGCGGTTAGGTTATCGATCCACACTGCCTGTGCGCTGGCGCGCGAGAAGGGCTGTGTGGGCCTGTGGCAAGGCCTTGCGGCACTGCCTGCGGGGCCGGGTTTGAACCCGTGCCCTGCACGTTTCAGCCTTGCGCAGCAGCTGCGAAGGGCTGGCGCTCCTGCCACCAGGCCAACACCTGATCGACGGCTTCATCAATCGTCAAGGTGGAGTTGTCCAGGACCAGAGCATCCTGCGCGGGCTTGAGCGGTGCGACGGTGCGGGAGCTGTCCCGCAGGTCGCGCGCCTCCAAGTCTGCGCGAAGGTCTTCGATATTAGCTGAAAAACCCTTTGAAATCAACTGTTTATGGCGGCGTTCTGCGCGGCAGGCTGCGCTGGCCGTCAAATAGACCTTGAGCGGGGCTTGCGGGAAGATCACCGTGCCCATGTCGCGGCCGTCGGCCACCAGCCCCGGCAGGCGCCGAAAGCTGTGCTGCAGGGCCACCAGGGCCTCGCGCACGGCGGGCAGGGCCGACACGCGCGAGGCGTTCATGCCCGCTTCTTCGGTGCGGATGTCGGCGGTCACATCGTCGTTGCCCAGCCACACCTTGCCGCCTTCAAAGCGCACGGGCAGGGTTGCGGCCATGGCCGCGATGCGCGGCTCGTGGGTGGTGTCGATGGCCAGGCCGGCACGCAGCGCGGCCAGCGCCGTGATGCGGTACATCGCGCCCGAATCCAGAAAACGGTAGCCCAGCCGCTGGGCCACGGCCGCGGCCACCGTGCCCTTGCCGGAGGCCGTGGGCCCGTCGATGCAGATCACCGGAATGCGCTCAGTGGCGGCCTGCGACACCGAGAACAGCGTCTCGAAGTAGTCGGGGAAGGTCTTGGCCACGCATTTGGGGTCTTCGATGCGCACCGGCACCTGGGCGGGGTTGAACGCCGCGAGCGAGAAGCACATGGCCACGCGGTGGTCGTCGTAGGTGTGGATGCTCGCCGCTTTCCAGTCCTGCACCCGGGCTGGCGGCGTCACGCGGATGAAATCGGCGCCTTCGTCCACGGTGGCGCCCAGCTTGCGCAGCTCGTTGGCCATGGCGGCGATGCGATCGGTCTCCTTCACGCGCCAGCTCGCAATGTTGGTCAGCGTGGTGGTGCCCTCGGCATACAGCGCCATCACGGCCAGCGTCATGGCGGCGTCGGGGATGTGGTTGCAGTCGAGCGCGATGGATTTGAGCGGCCATGCTCCGCGCTCGATGTGCAGCCAGTTGGGCCCGCCCGTGACCACCGCGCCCATGGCGCGGGCCGCCTCGACAAAGCGGATGTCACCCTGGATCGAGTCCAGCCCCACGCCCCTGATCTTGATGCCTTTGGGGTCTTTGGGGCCGCTACCGCTGGGTGCGATGGCGCCGAGTGCTATGAAATAGCTAGCAGATGATGCGTCGGCCTCGACGTGGATGCTGCCGGGCGACTGGTACCGGCTGCCGGCCGGGATGGTGAAGCGCTGCCAGTTCTGGTGCTCCACCACGATGCCGAAGCGCGCCAGCAGCTGCAGGGTGATGGCGATGTAGGGCTTGGAGATCAGCTCGCCCACCACTTCGATGGTGATGGGCTGCGTGGCCGCCGCGAGGGGCAATGCCATGAGCAAGGCAGTGAGGAACTGGCTGGAAACATCCCCGCGCACACGGATCGGCGCGGCCAGCGCCAGCGCAGGCACTCCGTCGGCATGCGCAATGCGCAGCGGCGGATAGCCATCGTTGCCGAGATAGTCGATGCGGCAGCCCAGCTGGCGCAGCGCATCGACCAGGTCGCCGATGGGCCGCTCGTGCATGCGCGGCACGCCGGACAGTTCGAACTCGCCCCCCAGCAGCGCCAGCGCCGCCGTCAGCGGCCGCATGGCCGTGCCCGCATTGCCCATGAACAGCTTGGCAGGCGACTGCGGCGCCCGGCCGCCCAGCCCGGTGATGTGCACGGTGCTGCCGTTTTCGTCGACGACGCACCCGATCTGGCGCAGCGCATCGAGCATCACACGCGTATCGTCCGACGCCAGCAGGTCGTGCACGGCGGTGGTGCCGTTGCTCAGCGCTGCCAGCAGCAGCACCCGGTTGGAAATGCTCTTGGAGCCCGGCAGATGGACTTCGCCCGCAGCGGCTTGCAGGGGAGGCAGGTCTAGGAAAGCAGTGCTGTACATCAGTGTGATTCGTCCATCGCTCAAAAGAGCATTAACCAGCCCGGTGAATCGAGCCAGAGCACGAGGGCCGCAGGCCAAGTCAGTGGCGGTCATCCGCCAAACCCTGCGCACCCGTCACGCCCTTCGAAACCGGCGCGCCCCAGGCGAGTGCACCCGTGGAACTGGCTCCGCCAGGCCACCGGGTGCGTCCCCCTTGGGGGAAGGCGCCGCAGGCGACTCAGGGGTCTACCAGGCCGGGAGTTACTTCCGCTTCGCTCCCATGCGCCAGTGCGCCCGCGTCTCGCTGGCCAGCGTCAGCATGTCTTCCAGCGACTGGCTGTCGCTTTTTTCCATGGCCTCTTCGATGTTGTGCAGCGCCTGCCGGAACAGTTTGGACTGGGCGATGAGCTCTTCGCGGTTGGCCAGCAGGATGTCGCGCCAGACCTTGGGGTCGCTGGCCGCGATGCGGGTGAAGTCGCGAAAGCCCGGGCCGGCCAGCGACAAGAACTCGTCGCCTTCGTTCTGTCCGGTGATGCTGTTCATCATGGCGAACGCCAGCACGTGGGGCAGGTGGCTCACGGCCGCAAACGCGGCGTCGTGCGACTCGGGCGACATGCTGCTCACGCGGCAACCGAGCGCCGTCCAGATCTCGCCGGCCTTTTGCAGTTGCACGGTCAGCGTGCGTTCGGTGGGCGTCAGGATGACCTGGCGGCCGCTATACAGGTCGGCCTCGGCGTGCTCCACGCCCGACACTTCGCGCCCTGTGATCGGGTGCGCGGGAACGAACGAGCCCACCTGGTCGCGCAGTGCACGGCGCGCAGCCTGCACCACATCGGCCTTGGTGGAGCCCACGTCCATGATCAGCATCTGGGGGGTGACCAGGTGCTTGATGGCCTTGAGCGTGGCTTCGGTGGCGGCCACCGGCACGGCCAGGAGCACGACATCGGCGCCCGCCACGGCCAGCAGGGCCGACGGGGCCTCCACATCGATCACGCCCATCTGGCGCGCGCGGTCGGTGGTGGAGGGCGACTTGCTGTAGCCCACCACGCGCTTGACGAGCCCCGCCTTTTTCATGGCCAGGGCGAACGAGCCCCCCATGAGCCCGCAGCCGATCAGTCCCAATTGTTCAAACATGGCGGCGGCTCCTTACGACGACACGGGGTAGGTCCCCAGGACCTTGTAGAACGCGCACAGGCTGCGCAGTTCTTCCAGGGCCCGCGCCACGTGGGGCTGGGCCGGATGGCCGTCGAGGTCGATGTAGAAGTAGTACTCCCACTGGCCCGTGCGTGCGGGGCGCGATTCGAAGCGCGTCATGGAGACGCCATGCGTCTTGAGCGGCACCAGCAGGTCGTGCACCGCGCCGGGCTGGTTGGGCACCGACACCACGAGGCTGGTGCAGTCCTTGCCCGACGGCGGTGGCGTCTGCAGCGTGTGCGGCAGGCAGATGATGGCAAAGCGGGTGCGGTTGTAGGCGTCGTCCTGGATGGCATGCGCCACGATGTGCAGGCCGAACTGCGTGGCGGCACGTTCGCTCGACAAGGCCGCCCAGCCGGGGTTGGTGGTGGCCAGGCGCGCGCCTTCGGCGTTGCTGGACACCGGGCGGCGCTCGGCGTGCGGCAGGTGCTTGGACAGCCACGCCTGGCACTGCGCCAGTGCCTGCGGATGGGCCAGCACCACCTCGATGCCGTCGAGCGAGTTGCTCGTGCGCAGCAGGTTGTGGCGCACCAGCAGGCTGACTTCGCCCACCACATGGGTAGGAGTGTGCAGGAACAAGTCGAGCGACCGCGTGACCACGCCTTCGGTGGAGTTCTCCACGCCCACCACGCCGTACTGCGCGCTGCCGGCGGCCGTGGCGTGGAACACCTCGTCGAAGTTGGCGCAGTACATCAGGTCGGCCGCGCCGCCGAAGAATTCAATGGCCGCCTGCTCGCAGAACGTGCCTTCGGGGCCGAGCACGGCCACGCGCTGGGGCGATTCGAGCGCCAGGCAGGCGGACATGATCTCGCGCCAGATGGCGGCCACGTGCGGCCCCTTGAGCGGTCCGGGGTTGGCCGTCTGGATCTTCTCGATGACCTGCGCCACGCGGTCGGGGCGGAAGAACGGCGTGCCTTCGCGCTTTTTGACTTCGCCCACTTGCTCGGCCACCAGAGCCCGCTGGTTGAGCAGCGTGAGCAATTGCTGGTCGATGGAGTCGATCTGCACGCGCAGGCTGGCGAGGTCGGGTGAGGCTTGCGGAGTATTCATGAATGGGGTGTCAGTGCGCTGTCGCGAGAACGGGTGTCGGTCTGGGTTCCGGTTCAGGCGTGCTTTTGTTCAAATTCTCGCATGTAGTCCACCAGCGCCTGCACGCCGGCCAGCGGCATGGCGTTGTAGACGCTGGCGCGCATGCCACCCACGGACTTGTGGCCCTTGAGCTGCAGCAGGCCGCGTTCCTTGGCCCCGGCCAGGAACGCATCGTTGCGGCTTTCGTCGCGCAGGAAGAACGGGATGTTCATGCGCGAGCGGCAGTTGGCGGCCACCTTGTTCACGTACAGCTGCGAGCCGTCGATGGCGTTGTAGAGCAGGTCGGCCTTGGCGATGTTGCGCTGCTCCATGGCGGCCACGCCGGTCAGGCCGCCTTCGGTCTGGCGCTGGAGCCACTGGAAGGTCAGCCCGGCAATGTAGATGCCCCAGGTCGGCGGCGTGTTGTACATCGACTGGTTGTCGGCCACGACACGGTAGTCGAACGCGCTGGGGCAGGCGGGCAGGGCGTGGCCCAGCAGGTCTTCGCGCACCACGACCAGCGTGAGGCCGGCGGGCCCGAGGTTCTTCTGAGCACCACCGAAGGCCAGGCCCACGCGCGACCAGTCCACGCTGCGCGAGGCCACGTGCGACGAGAAATCGATCACCAGGGGCGCATCACTGCCCAGCGCTTTGAGGTCGGGCAACTGGTGGAATTCGATGCCGTTGATGGTCTCGTTGCTGCAGATGTGCACGTAGCTCGCGCCGCGGCTCAGCGTCCAGGTGGCAGGGTCGGGCAGTGTGGTGAAGCCCGTGTCCTCGGCCGAGCCGACGATGTTCACTTCGGCGGCGTACTTGCGCGCTTCCTTCTGCGACTTCTGGCTCCAGCTGCCGGTCAGCACGAAGTCGACCACGCCGGCACGCGACAGGTTCAGCGGAACGATGGCGTTTTCGGCCAGGCCACCGCCCTGCATGAACAGGATCTTGAAGTGGGCCGGGACCGCCAGCAGCGCGCGCAGGTCGGCCTCTGCCTGTTCGTAGATGGACAGGAATTCCTTGCCGCGGTGGCTCATCTCCATCACGCCCATGCCGCTGCCATGCCAGTCCAGCATTTCGGCAGCGGCTTGCTCCAGCACTTCGGCAGGGATGGCGGCCGGGCCGGCCGAGAAGTTGTAAGGGCGGGTCATGGTCTGGCAGTCAGTCAAGTCAAAATTGCTGCCAGCGCTTGTTGGTAAAGCGCTGGCAGCTATATTTTTAGTAGCATTCGGGTGCCATGCCCATCATGGCACCCGGCAAGGACGGGGCGTCGGGGTCAGGCGTCTGACGCCGGCGGCGTGTCGGCATCCGGGGAGCCGGCACCGTCGGCACTGGCGTCGCCCTCTGCATCGACATCGGCCACGTTGGCGTCGTTTTCCACGATGCGCTGCAGGCCGCTGAGCTTGGAGCCTTCATCCAGCGCAATCAAGGTCACGCCCTGGGTCGCACGGCCCAGTTCGCGGATCTCGGACACGCGGGTGCGCACCAGCACACCCTTGTCGGTGATCAGCATGATCTCGTCGTCCGCATGCACCAACGTGGCGGCCACGACCTTGCCATTGCGCTCGCTTTGCTGGATGGCGATCATGCCCTTGGTGCCACGGCCATGGCGCGTGTATTCGACGATGCTGGTGCGCTTGCCGTAGCCGTTTTCGGTGGCGGTCAGCACGCTTTGCGTCTCGTCTTCGGCCACCAGCATGGCGATCACGCTCTGCCCGTCTTCGAGTGTCATGCCGCGCACGCCACGGGCCTGGCGGCCCAGCGGGCGCACGTCGTTCTCGTCGAAGCGCACGGCCTTGCCGCCGTCGCTGAACAGCATCACGTCGTGCTTGCCGTCGGTCAGCGCGGCGCCGATCAGGTAGTCGCCGTCGTCCAGGTTCACGGCGATGATGCCGCCCTTGCGCGGGTTGCTGAATTCATCGAGCGCCGTCTTCTTCACGGTGCCCATGCTCGTGCCCATGAACACGTAGCGGTCGGCCGGGAAGGTGCGCATGTCGCCGGTCAGTGGCAGCACCACGTTGATCTTCTCGCCGTCCTGCAGCGGGAACATGTTGACGATGGGGCGGCCCCGCGAGCCGCGCGAGCCGGCGGGCACTTCCCAGACCTTGAGCCAGTACAGGCGGCCGCGGTTGGAGAAGCACAGGATGTAGTCGTGCGTGTTGGCGATGAAGAGCTGGTCGATCCAGTCGTCTTCCTTGGTCGCCGTAGCCTGCTTGCCACGCCCGCCGCGCTTTTGGGCGCGGTATTCGGACAGGGGCTGGCTCTTGATGTAGCCGGTGTGGGACAGCGTCACCACCATGTCGGTCGGCGTGATCAGGTCTTCGGTGGAGAGGTCCTGTGCGCTGTACTCGACGATGCTGCGGCGCGCGCCCAGCTTGTGCTGGCCGAATTCCGTCTTGATGGAGGTGAGCTCTTCGCCAATGATGGTGGAGACGCGTTCGGGCTTGGCCAGGATGTCCAGCAGGTCTTCGATGACCGCCATGACTTCCTTGTACTCGGCCACGATCTTGTCCTGCTCGAGCCCCGTCAGGCGCTGCAGGCGCATCTGCAGGATTTCCTGGGCCTGCGTTTCCGACAGGCGGTACAGGCCGTCCTGGCCCATGCCGAACTCCTTTTCCAGGCCGTCGGGACGGTAGTCATCGGCATTGATCACGCCGCCGTCTTCGCGGGTGCGGGTGAGCATCTCGCGCACCAGCTTGCTGTCCCACGAGCGCGCCATCAGTTCGGACTTGGCCACCGGTGGGGTGGGTGCGTTGCGGATGATGGCGATGAAGTCGTCGATGTTGGCCAGGGCCACGGCCAGGCCTTCGAGCACGTGTCCACGGTCGCGCGCCTTGCGCAGCTCGAACACCGTGCGGCGCGTCACCACTTCGCGGCGGTGCTGCAGGAAGACGACGATCAGGTCCTTGAGGTTGCACAGGCGGGGCTGGCCGTCGATCAGCGCCACCATGTTCATGCCGAAGGTGTCCTGCAGCTGCGTCTGCTTGTACAGGTTGTTGAGCACCACCTCGGGCACTTCGCCACGCTTGAGCTCGATCACCAGGCGCATGCCCGACTTGTCGGATTCGTCCTGGATGTGGCTGATGCCGTCGATCTTCTTCTCGTGCACCAGCTCGGCCATGCGCTCCTGCAGCGTCTTCTTGTTGACCTGATAGGGCAGCTCGTCGACGATGATCGCCTGGCGCTGGCCGCGGTCGATGTCCTCGAAATGGCACCTGGCGCGCATGATCACGCGGCCGCGGCCCGTGCGGTAGCCGTCCTTCACGCCGTTGATGCCGTAGATGATGCCGGCCGTGGGGAAGTCGGGCGCCGGAATGATCTCCATCAGGTCGTCGATGGTGGCCTCAGGGTGGCGCAGCATGTGCAGGCATGCATCCACCACTTCGTTGAGGTTGTGCGGCGGAATATTGGTCGCCATGCCCACCGCAATACCGGCCGATCCGTTGACCAGCAGATTGGGTAATTTGCTGGGCAATACGAGCGGCTCTTTTTCGCTGCCGTCGTAGTTGGGGCCGAAATCGACGGTTTCCTTGTCGATATCGCCCAGCATTTCGTGGGCAATCTTTGCCAGGCGGATTTCGGTATACCGCATCGCAGCGGCGTTATCGCCGTCCACCGAGCCGAAATTGCCCTGGCCGTCCACCAGCATGTGGCGCAGCGAAAAATCCTGCGCCATCCGGACGATCGTGTCGTACACCGCCGAGTCGCCATGCGGGTGGTACTTACCGATCACGTCCCCCACGATACGGGCGGACTTCTTGTAAGGGCGGTTCCAGTCGTTATTGAGCTCATGCATCGCAAACAGCACACGGCGGTGCACCGGCTTCAAGCCATCGCGAGCGTCGGGCAGGGCCCGACCCACGATCACGCTCATCGCGTAATCGAGATAACTGCGGCGCATCTCCTCTTCAAGGCTGATGGGCAGGGTTTCTTTGGCAAACTGGGTCATTGGGGGCGGCGGCGGTGGCAAAGGAGAATCATTTTAGAGGTAAGAGCGTGTAGCGCCTCAGCAACATATCGTGGCAATTCCGGTTTTGTCCTACGGAGCCTACACGGGTGCCACCGCTTTTGCCCTGTTACGTATGGCACAATCGTTTGAACGCTTCGGGTGGTGGTCACCCCAGGCGTCCTGATTCGCAGCGCGGCTGCGGCTTTTTCCCCAAGAGGAGAACCATGAAGAAACTGAACAAAGTGGCGATGTTGTTTGCCTCTGCAGCGCTCGCAACCGCCGCTGGCGCACAAACCGTTGACAACTGGCGTGATGCTTCTGGCCAACTGGTCTGGAAGAACGGTACCAACGAATATTGCTGGCGCAATGCTAACTGGACGCCTGCTACGGCAGCTCCTGGCTGCGACGGCGCAATCGTTGCTCCCGCTCCTGCCGCATCTGCACCTACGCCTGGCGCAGCGCCAACACCTCCCGTTGCTCCAACGCCACCAGCCCCTCCACCACCAGCTGTCGCCACCAAGGTGACGTACGCTGCTGACGCATTCTTCGACTTCGACAAGTCGGTGCTGAAGCCAGAAGGCAAGGCCAAGCTGGACGACCTGGTTTCCAAGGTCAAGGGCATCAACCTGGAAGTGATCATCGCCGTGGGTCACACCGACTCCGTGGGCTCTGATGCTTACAACCAGAAACTGTCGGTTCGCCGTTCCGAAGCCGTGAAGGCTTATCTGGTGTCCAAGGGCATCGAAAAGAACCGCGTTTACACCGAAGGCAAGGGCGAAAAGCAACCTGTCGCCGACAACAAGACTGCCGAAGGCCGTGCGAAGAACCGTCGCGTGGAAATCGAAGTGGTTGGCACCCGCGCCGCTCAGTAATCCCCGGATTGCTGTTATGCACAAAAAAGCCCCGGCAACGGGGCTTTTTTGCGTTTGGGGCTTTTAGATCCTTCATCTCTATCGTGGAAAATGACAGCCATGAGTGAAACCGTCAACGCAGATCCCGCCGAACTGGCCAAATTCTCCGAACTTGCCCACCGCTGGTGGGACCCCGACAGCGAGTTTCGGCCTTTGCACCAGATCAATCCTTTGCGGCTTGAATGGATCAACGGCTTGTGCCAGCTTTCGGGCCAGCGCGTGCTGGATGTGGGATGCGGCGGCGGCATTTTGGCCGACTCCATGGCGCGCAAAGGTGCTCAGGTGCTGGGGATCGACCTGGCAACCAAGGCGCTGCGCGTGGCACAGTTGCATGCCCTGGAGGCCCAAACGTCCCAGATAGAGTACCGGGAAATCAGTGTGGAAAGCCTGGCTGCAGAGCAACCTGGCACCTTCGATGTGGTCACCTGCATGGAAATGCTGGAACACGTTCCAGATCCCGCCTCGGTCGTCAAGGCCTGCTCGGCGCTCGTCAAGCCGGGCGGCTGGGTGTTTTTCTCTACCATCAATCGCAACGCCAAGGCATTCATGCTGGCGATTGTGGGCGCCGAATATGTGCTGAATATGCTGCCGCGGGGCACGCATGAATACGCCAAGATGATCAAACCCAGTGAACTGGCCATCAGCTGCCGGGGGGCGGGCCTGGATATTCAGGCCACGCGGGGCCTGGAATACAACCCGTTGACCCGGCGTTATTGGCTCAGTGCCGACACCAGCGTGAACTATCTTTTCGCAACCCGCCGCAGCGCCTGACACGATTGACCATGTTTCACAATATTCGCGCCGTTCTGTTCGACCTGGACGGAACACTGATCGATAGCGCCCCGGATCTGGGCGCTGCAGCCGACAAGATGCGCACGGACCGGGGCTTGTCCTCCTTGCCGTTGGAGCGTTACCGCCCCATGGCCGGGGCAGGTGCGCGTGGCATGCTGGGGGAAGCCTTCGGAATGACCCCCGATCACCCTGACTTTCCCGTCATGCGGGAGGAGTTCTTCGTGAACTATGAGTCGCGCATGACCGAACTCACCAGCATTTTCGATGGGGTGCCGCAGTTGGTGGTGCAACTGCTCGAGCGCAACCTCGCGTGGGGCGTCGTCACCAACAAGGCCGCCCGATTCACCGAGCCCTTGACGCGCGCCATGCCACTGTTTGCCAGCGCCGGGGCGGTGGTCAGTGGAGATACGACACCGCACGCCAAGCCCCACCCCGCGCCCTTGCTCGAAGCGGCGGCCCGCTTGAAGATCGCGCCCGAGTTCTGCATTTATGTGGGTGACGACGAACGAGACATCGTCGCTGGGCTGGCAGCCGGCATGGGAACCGTCGCGGCGACCTATGGCTATCTTGGCTCCAAGAGCGATCCGCTCCAGTGGGGCGCCCACGCGGCAATTAAATCTCCCACCGAGCTCTTGCAATTGCTCGAAGGCGCCTAAAATAGAGGTTCTGGGGCTGTCCTGGTTTCGACGTGGGTTCGGAGTCGGTGTGGTGCATGTCGAGCTTGAGTCACGCTCGTAAATCTCGATTTAACAAACTAACTGCAAACGACGAACGTTTCGCACTCGCTGCTTAATTGCCAGTGAGCCTTGCAACAGTTGGCCGATGGGCTGGGCAAGGGGGTTCTGAGCAATCAGTGCCTCCCGGCTGCAAGGATACTTACATGGGCTGGCTTTGATCCGGGTACCTTGGGTTGAAGCGAGAAAATAGGGTGCTGGCCGACGTTGTAGCGTGCGACTGCGCGATAACGTTAGCGAGACTTAAATCAGACCGCTAAACATGTAGATCTGCCCGATGAAGGCTTGCGGACGCGGGTTCAATTCCCGCCAGCTCCACCACTTTTATAACTTGTTGTTTTTAAAGGATTTTTTAGGGTGCGGTTACACAACCAACGCGGGGAGACACGAAGGGGCACACTTGGGGCCCATGCATGCTTTCCTCGGCATACCTTCAAAAATCTCGCAACGGCGTTTACTTCGCGCGGTTTGTTGTTCCTGCGCGACAAAGAGTTCTTGCCGACGGCAGGGACTTCAAACTTTCTACTGGCACCAAGGACCCGCGCCATGCTAAGGCGATAGCGCGCTATTTGCGGGTACTTTTTGACGCCTTCTTGATGGAGAATGCAACTGTCTCGCGCGCCAGCGCGGTTGCCTTCCTTCAAGCGCGCATGAAAAAACCAACTGTACCGCCCATGCCCTTTGGGGTGAAGATAAAGGGGCAGGGATTCGACATTGAGCTGACGGACCTTGGCCCCCACGATGTGGGCAACATGGACCAGCTCATCGAGAACGTGACCCGGGGCGCCGCAAGGATTGCACCTTCGAACATTGCGGTCTGGGACAGGCCCTCCGATCAGCCGACCACGCCAGACCATGCCCCAGCCATCAACGAGCCAGGGCGCCTATCGCCTGTGGCAGCAAAGACCGTGGGCCGGTTGGTCAAAGAGTATTTGAAGTACGAGCAGGACCGGGCTACGGAAAAGGAAATCGGCGTCAAGAAGGTGCCCCAAATTCGCACCCGCCTGAAACCCTTCATCGACCGATTCAGCGCTCGCCATGTGGGCACCCTCACGCCTTTGGACTTGGAGCAGTACCGCAAAGACTTAGCGTTCTTCCCCAAGAACATCGACAAGCTGCCAGGGGCTGGGGGACAGCCCTTCGATACGCTCATTCAGAGGGTGCGCTCCAAATCGCTTTTCCGGGCGAATGGTCAGCAAGCCCAGACCATCACGCAGAACACCTTGGATGGCTACCTAACCGTTGCGGCCAACTTTCTGGAGTTTTGCAAACGGCAGTACGCTGTCAACCCAACCCTGTTGGAGGGATTCAAGGTGAAGACAACCCAGGCCCGCAAGGGTGCATCCAGACGCGCCTTCACCCAGAAGGAATTGCAGCAAATCTTTGGGTCGGACTACTACCGGGATGGGGCTTACAACCGCTCCTATCAGTACTGGGTCATCCACTTGGCAGCGTTCACCGGAGCGCGCGTCAATGAGCTTTCGCAACTGACCACCGACGATGTTCGGCAGGACGATGAAGGTCTATGGTTCCTGAACATCACGGCAGCGGAAGACGACGGCCAAAGCGTCAAGAACGAAGAAAGCCGCCGCATCATTCCGGTGCACCAAAAACTCATCGACTTGGGGTTCATCGGCTATTACCAAAGCAAGAAGGCGGCAGCCAAGGACGGAGCGGTCAACCTGTTCGACCTAAACCGAGCCAAGGCTGACGGTTACGGGAAGGCTGCGAGCCAGTGGTTCAACACGAAATACCTGCGGGACTATTTGAAGATTGAAGACCCGAATGTGGTGTTTCACTCGTTCCGCCATCGGTTCATCAGTTCGCTGGCCCAAGCCATCTTGGATGCCTCGGGCGTATCGGAAGAAACGGCCATAAAGGAGCGCATCCCAGAGGCTCTGATTCTTCGTCGCCTTGCTGGCCACTCCGTAGCCCATGCTATGACGGCGGGCCGTGGGCAGTTCGACGTTCACACGGATACCTACACCGGCGCTTTTTCTGTTAGGAGCATGAAACGGGTGATAGACCGCCTGGACTATCCGGGGGTGAATTTTTTCGCCTATAACGCTTCCGGTCTTGTTGGC
Organism: Acidovorax sp. LjRoot117; assembly: GCF_964252695.1. Taxonomy (NCBI): domain Bacteria; kingdom Pseudomonadati; phylum Pseudomonadota; class Betaproteobacteria; order Burkholderiales; family Comamonadaceae; genus Acidovorax; species Acidovorax sp. LjRoot117. The sequence continues at coordinate 161,589 of NZ_CAXUPO020000007.1, forward strand.
AAAAAAAGAATGCGTCGCGCCGCCGAAGATTCGAGCGGACCAGTAACTTTGGATTTTTTGTTTTCCTGAGTGGGCTCCATGAACGCTACCGTGGCAGTAAGTTATGAGCACGACGAGCAGGGGCGACCAATTTATTTGGTTAGAGTCGGTAATGGTGAATGGGAGAGCTTTACCGACTATCGTCAATTTGCTTTGTATCTCAAATCGTTGGAGGCAGCAGGCGAAATTTTGCCTCCCGGCTACAAAAATGTTTCCGATAGAACTGCTATGCGTTCGATTGACCCTCAGACGTTTGACCTTGACCCGGATGCGGACTCAGGCTTGAATCCGAGTTCGGTTTAATCCTCAGCACCGACCAAGGCGGCAGAACGTCGGCTAAATCGCTTGGCACCTTTATTAGATAGAACTTCTTATCACTGATAATCGTGATAGTGTGATATCCGCTTACGGGGAACTCTTTCGTTGGGTCGTAGATGACATCAAAGGTGATAGACGAACTCATTTTGCCTCCACGGATTTCGTCGTCAGGCTGGCATGTTCAATCGTGGGGATGGAAGCGTCTTCAAACGCCCTTGGTTTGTCTTTTTGGCTTAAGGCCCAAACCTTTCGCAAGACCTCATTCGCTCTTGCATCGGTTGTTGCTAATTTAAGAAGCGCTCCCCCGATTGCGTATTTTCGAGCGTCTGAATTTTTCCTTGCTGTACTGGATACCTGCGCAAGAAGGGCAGCCTTTTGCGCATCGAGTTGGCTCAATCGCTTTTTCATCGCTGTTATATTCATCATGGTATAAATCTCCTTTTTCTCCTATCAAATTACCACTTTCTTTTTGATTGTGCTAATTTATATAGGGTGAATATCCCTAGCGCGTTAATTAGTTCCAGCCCCCAAGCAGCCCCCTGCAAGGGCTCACTTATGCAAACTCTTCGAGTTTGCGTTCGCCATGGGCTGCGCCCCTGGACCCCGTTGCTTCGCAATCGCCTTCGGGGGTGCTGTGCCTAGTCTCGCCACTTGGTTCACCCCTTCGCTGCAAGTCTTGCAGCGCGCCAAGGGACGTAACGCTGTTGCAGCCGCTGCATACCGCTCCTGCACCCTGCTGAACGACGAGCAGTTAGGTAAGGTGTACGACTACCGTCCTAAGGCCGGCCACGTCTGCACCGAACTGTTCGGCGTTGCCGGTCTTCAAATGGGTATGGACGATATCGGCACCCTCTGGAACAAAGCCGAACGGTCAGAGACGCGCAAGAATTCAGCTGTCGCCCGTGAGTTGATGGTCCCTCTGCCGCACGGATGGACAGACGAGCAGCGGCTACTTTGTGTTCGTGGTTTGGCGGAAATGCTAGTGGCCCGTTACGGGGTAGCCGTCATGGCTTCTATTCATCGACCGGCCAATGGACAAAATGACCATGTCCATATTTTGTTTACCACCAGAGAGGTGGATGCGGAGATGAATTTTGGGAGGAAAACCCGAATTCTGGACGACATGAAAACCGGCGAGGTGAAGAAAATGCGGGAAGAGCTTTGCCGCATCATGAACGCGCATGCCCAGGCCAACAGCGACGACTGGTATGTCTACGCCGGGAAGTTTGCCGAGGTGGAGGAATGGCACATCCCCACGGCGCATATTCCGGTCAACGCGCCCGCCGAACTGCGCGAGGCTATGGAAGCGGAGAATTTGGCGATTGTGGAGGCTCGCCCCCTTCTCAAACGCATCATGGAAGAGTCGAAAGAGACGTCCGCGCAGGTCCAGGCAGCGTTGCATGTTGCCGCAAGCACAGCAGCCCAGGAACACCAGATCGTCAACGCGGAAGTGCCCCAAGAGCGTCCATTAAGTCGGCCATTTGCCCCCAGTGCTAGCCCCTTGGCGGAGGATGCCCAACAGCGGATATCGCAGCTCACGAATTCGCTTGACCTTCGGCACGCCTTTCGTGAAGTAAAGCGGGCCCATGCCAGACGAAAGGAGGGGCGTGAAGTGGCAAACAAATGGCGAGCGCATCTTCGCGAGCTTGAAGCAGACCCGCCCAGCCCACTGGTTTCCATGATGGCGAAAATGCTCCGCACCTTCGGCGTCCGGGACACACTGGCGATTTACGAAGAGAAGGTAGCCGAAGCCCGAGCGGCCATAGAGCAGTGCAGGAAGAACGACACGGCCTTGACTGCGTACATCAATGACCCCGAGCGCAAGCGCAAATATGACGAGTGGATGCAATGGCCCGAGCACCGCGAACGGGTCAACGCGCACGAGGCGATGTTGCCCGATGCTCCCCGTCCGAGTCCGGCGCCTCAATCTCCGAGTCCTACGCCAGCACCCGTCACCAGTTGGGGTGGTCCTTTCACTCTGACAACTCACCAAACCCCGAAAGTTCCCGAACCCTGGGATTGAGATAGCAGATGAAACACACGTGACAAAGTGATAAGTGTTTTCCCTGTCTTGAAGACCAAGCTGGTGCCCAGACCTTCATGGCAGCAGAGGATGGTCCTCTTGCGTATCGGAGGGAGAACTCTATGGCTTTCTACGGTGACGAGAAAAAAGTCATTCAAAGCACCAAGTTGAATCAATATCAAACGGAATTGAAGCCTGGGGAAAAGCCGCTTGGTCCGGGGATTTATAGATGCCAAGCGTGTGGCTTTGAAGATGTAATGAACAGAGCGTGTAATGTTCTTCCGCCATGCTCCAATTGCAATAAAAAGCCTCATACTTGGAAATTCTTGGTGAAGGCGGTAGATGCACCTCCGCCCCCGGCACCAGCTAAAAAGAGCTAGCTGGCTTGGTGAGGCCCTCGCAGGGGCGGCCCCATCCATTTTCAATGGATGGGGTTTTTGAGTTTTACAACCAACGATGCCTCTGGGTAATTTAAAAAAACTTGCGTGGATGTATAAAATTGAATACCGTTCAAAGCACTATTGGATTCTTGACTTTGCTGTTTACGTTTATTGGTAATTACAAAGTATGGCTGTTTGTTTGTATTGGTGGCGTAGGATTTTTGTTCTATAAGGCTTTCTTGGAGCATTATTCTCCATCGCAAGAATTGTGGAAGAAGTTTTTTTGGGGTGCAGGTCTTGTTGCTGTGCTGTCAAATGTCTATTTTTGGTTCGATACCAAGCAAGAATTGGAGAATCAGCAGAAGTCAAATTCTTCAGTATTTCCACGGTAAATTAAGTATAAAGAGTATGAAATAGGTTGTCATCGCGTAAAACGCTCGCTCCCAGAAGCACATGGATTTCCATGTGCTTTTTATTTTCCCTAGAATTTTTCGCATTAGTGACCCCTTTGGAGTTCTATCAAACATCAGGGAGTGGGGCATGGTCAACCTTAGGCGGTGGTATGAACACCTTGAAGCGATGGGAAAAATCCACGGTGGAGTGGCATCAAAAAAGTAAGGCGACGACCTGCGTTTGGTGCTTCGGCATGTAAACCCCCGGTTTACTTGACTTCGATGAGTGGCCGAGTAGCTTGGTTTGATGACTAAATCAACCCCATACATCGACCCACGCTCTCCGCTCGAAAAGCTGCAGTTCAACTTGAAGATATCCCGCCAATGTCTGGTGGACTTGCAAGCCGCTCTTTGGCGAAGCGACGCCGAAATCGAGGCAGAGGACTTCGACTCCGAATACCTCTCCGAGATGAGGCAGGCCCGCTCCCTCATCGTTACCGATATCGAAGAGACCGAGTTGGACATTGCTGCCTGGGAGGAACAGATTGCCGCCCTGGCACCCTGACGGGGCCATCCTTGGGAAGAATAGGCATACTCCGACACATGGCTTCAAACTGATATCAGGAGTGCGGTTCTCCCGGTCATCACTTGACCCGAACCGCTATCAATTGATAAGTTGATTGGACAAAGAAAAAGGCCCGCACAGGGCGGGCCTTTTTTACTGCACCTTCTTTTAGCCGGGAAATGCAGTACAGGGAACAAGTCCATGATACTAATTCATCGTTCATTGTCAAGTAAACAAGTCGGCGCGAAAGCCGGCGATGTCGCTTGACCAGAAAACACCATCAAAATCGAGTCCTAATAGGTCGTACATCCGCGTTTCAATCGCCTCGCGGCTAATGGCCGGCTACTACCATAAGAACGGCGAGAATCTCCGGGGTTCATCGGTTATCGGCTGCGGTCGTTGGCGCGCCTTCGGATTCGACGCCACGCACGCGGAAATCGAGGTTGGCCCAGACGGTACGAAGCTCCATGGCCACTTCAAATGCGGCAACGTCTGGACCTGTGACCAGTGCGCCCGCGCCCGAGTCTCACAGGCCCGTTCATGGATTCGTGCTGCCTTAATTCCGGCATTGGAAGCCCATGGCTTGGGGGCTGCGATGATGACCTTCACTATGGCCCATAGCTACGACGGCAACTGGAAGGATTCTATAGACCTCCTGCACGCTGCCTTCAAGCTCTTCGACAAGAACATGTCTAGGCGCTACAAGGCAATCGGCTGCATGGGTAGGCTGAAAAGCTTGGAAGCCCCGGTAGGTGTCCATGGTATCCATGGGCACTTCCACGTCCTTCTAACCCACCTTCTAGGGGCAGATTTGACCGCCTTCGAAGCCTTTGCCCGCGCCGAGTGGGAAAAGGCCGTGGCGCAGGTGGGCGGCAGGTGCAATGACCACGGCTTTGACCTGAAACTGAACGCCATGGCGGACTACCTCGCCAAACAGGAATTGGCTCACGAAATGTCCAACCACGACACCAAGAAAGCGCGCAAAAAAGGCCTGCTGCTGGGGCAGTTGCTTGACCGCGCGGCCCGTGGCGATGCCAAGGCATCGGCCGAATGGTTGCGCGCCATCGAAGCGTTGCAAGGCCGTAGCCGTTTCCACGCTGGCGACATTGCCAAGAAGCTGGGTATCCCCACCTGCACGGCTTGGGAGGATGAGGAGCGGCATGCGGAGAGGGAAAGTCTCTCCGCTGACGCGCCCGAGCCGGTGCGCATTACGTATCCGATGCGCAACCACCTGACCGCGACACGCCCCGACTCCCCGCGCCCAGGCTTGGCCATGATTCTGCGCGCGGCCCGAGACGGTGAGGCCGCGAAGGTGCTGCAAATGGTGGAGGCACTATGCAGAGAGGCGAGGGCGCGTGACCGGCGCACGCCGAACAGTGCCCCGCCGTCCTTCTGGGATTGGACGGATGACTACTTCGACCAGCTAGCGGCGCCGCCTCCCACCAATCAAGGAGCTAGCAGCGCCTGCACATTCTGACTCGTCATCGGCTTGTCGATGTACGTGCACGGGTACTCATGCTGAGGGTTCAGGCCCTCTTTAATGAGCCACTCCGCCAGCGGCTTGTCATCGGCGATGTGCGCGTACGCCAGCAGGTCCATCCGCTCACACACAAACGCAAGCCCGATACTCGGCAACTGCGTGCGCTTCCTGGCCCATGCGTCCAGCTTGTCCAAGTTGCGCAGTGTCGGCAGGTCGTTGATGCGCGAACCCAGCACCACGTTGGACAGGACCGGCACCGGCTGGCGAACATCGAGGCCTTGGTCCATGTACAGGCGCAGCAGCTCAAAGCGGTCTGGGCGCTTCTGGTTCAAGCCCAGCAGCAGCATCCATTGGTCCTGCGGCAGCTTCTTGCCCGATGCGACGAGCTTTTGCAGGTAGGGATAGTCTCCCTCTCCCAAGTAGTCGCGCGGCTCTTTGAGCATGGCCTCCATGGTGCCCACCGACGCCTGGATGGCATCGACCTTGGGCGCCATGTTGTCCATGGTCGCGCGTATGTGCTGGGTGTCCTGCTGCACGCCCAGCAATAGCGCCTGCACGTTGCGCACGCTGGGCGCCGCGCTGGCGATGAGCCCGCCGCTGTCTGCACGGGCCTTGGAGGCTTGCCCAAGCACCAGCGCGATGACGACAACGATGCCGAAGACCTGCCAGGCCGGGGACTTCCACAGCGGGCCAGGAGGCTGCCGCAGCCGCGCCAGAGTACGCACATACCAGGCATTGCCATTGGTGCCCGTGCGCAGGGCGCGCACTTCCAGCACCATGGCCAGGATGACCAAGCCCGCCAGCGCGTAGCTGACCCAGGCCAGGAACGGCGCGCGAGGCGCCAGGAAGTCGAGGATGCCGGCGACGGTCACCGACGAAAAAATCACCGTGTTGACCGGCGACACATGGTCGCGAACAAAGTCTTGGATTTTCATGACGTGCTACGGGGTGCACTGGCTTACGCCGTGGCGTGCATGTCCAGCCATGCGGCGAGACGGTTTTCCCACTGGCGCATGTGCTCCACGTCTTGGAAGTACAGCTTGTAGCGCGGGGTGTTCAAGTCCTTGACGGACACGTCCACCACGAACACGTCCTTGTTGACCTGCTTGTCGCCCGCTCCGGTCATGGAAAGCAACTTGAACTGCGCCTCTTTCTCTTTGCCCTTCTCGGACGCAAGCCCGAGAACGTCGCTGCGATGAAAGAGCCTTGCAGGCACACCAGCGGACGCCAGGACGATGCGGGGGTCGTCAGCGCGGATGGCAACGCCCGAGACCTGGTTGCCGCTCGAATGGAAGTGCTGGTGCTCGGGCGTGAAGCCGTGCTGCTGCATTAGCTCAATCATTCCAAGCCGCGCGCCCTCCTGAATGGCGTGCTGAGCCTTGACGCGGGAGAAGACTTGGTAGCCGACGACGACGGCCACCAGCACCACGAAGCGGTGCGAGGTCTTGCCGTCGCCGAAGAAGAGCCACAGGGCGAACAGCACGGCGGCGGCTATTTTGAAGATGGTCATTTTGCGCATGGGGTCGCCTCATCAGTCGGCCATGTGGCCGGAGACATCCCAGGGCGCGGAATGCGCGGCTGTGGGAGTGGTGGACGTAGAACAGGCGGACAGCACAAGGGCTGCGGCCAGTATTGCCAGGGCTCGTTTCATGGATTGTTTCCTCCTCGGTTGGTGGCGGCACTGTGCCGCTCGTGGACGGAATCGTAGCTCAAGTTGGTACTTATGGACCGTGAACTTTTGCACGGTGTACTCATGGACCGTGGTGTTTTGGTCCGTATGAGAAAAACATCGAGCGATGGCTCGTGTACCTCCACCAAAAGAAGAACGCTCACCGGTGCTGCTGGCTTTCGGGGGCGCAGTGCGGCACTTCCGCAAAGCTCGTGGTTGGTCCCAAGAAGCATTCGCGGACGAGTGCGGTATCGACCGCAGCTACATGGGCGGCGTGGAGCGAGGGGAGCGCAACATTGCGATGGTCAACATTGACAGAGTCATCAAGGCTCTGGATATGCAGCCGTCCGAATTCTTCAAGTCGTTGGATGCGCCAGGTCGAGAGCCTCCTAGCGATGCTTGACTTCGCGCTTCGAAAAATAAAAAGCCACCTTGGGAGGTGGCTTTCTAAAAGACCAATCTATTCGGCAAGCCCCCACTGGTCTAGGGATTGACTATCCAGCCCCGAAGAACTGTACCTGCCTTATTGAAGAGTGCCACCAGAAGGAATTGAACCCTCATTCTCGCCATAGTCAGTGACGCAGCTTGTCCATTAGCAGATGGTGGCACAAGATTCGGCAGTGGCTAACAGGCTGACTTGGCCGTCCAAAGCGTCTATCTGTGAATTATTCTATGCGCTTCTAAGGAACCCTGCAAGCTGACTGGACTGCATCCGCAGGGCTCCTGTGTGCGGATTTGAACCGGCGTCCGCAAGTGGCCCCAACTTGCACGGCTCAAATAGCGGCATGTGGATCTGTCGCTGGACGACCATATGTGTCGACTCCAAGCGTCCGGCACTTGTGATTCCTGAGCGCATCAGGCACGTTGAGGGGATGAACAAAGAAACATCTCTCTTACTTAACCATGTCGATGCCTACATCGAAGCAGCGCAACGAGAACTGGCCAAGGCGCGGCAGCATGAGTCGGGCACAAGACAAGAGGCAATGCATCTTGAAGAAGCTCGACTTGCACTCAACAACGCTAGCACTGTCTTAGCCAGAACACTCGCGTCTTCCTAAGACTTGTTCGCGTTCAATGGAGAAATGCGGAATTGAACCGAAGTCCGCCACCCTGGCCCCGCCCCAGGGGCACACCGTGGGATACACTTGGGGGGCACACTTTTCAACGCTCTCGACGTGCCAAACGTAGTGGAGTTTTGTAGCGTAGCTCTAAGTCGTTGAAAACAATGGTTTTTTAGGTAGGGGAACACTCGGGACTTTGCTCCCGCCAGCTCCACCATACAAGACACCGCCACACTCTGGAGAACCCAGGCTGTGGCGGTTTTTCTTTGCCTATCGACAAAACTGCTTGGCACGATCGGCGTAGGTAGCCTCGCCGCGTCGCGTGCGGCCGCTCCAGCGTTGTGTCAGCGGCGCTGTTTTTTAGTTGCAACCGCCTCAACGAGGACGGGGTCGCCACCACCTCGGATCACACTGTGCTGAACGCACTTCGCGATAAAGCCTTGGCCGCCTCCTGCCACAGCATCATTCAAGGAAAAAAGCGTTTCAACGCCTCTTCGAACGCCGGAACATCGGCACCCACGTGCGAAGTGTTGTATTCGGCCTTGAGCAGCGCCAGACCGGGCAGGCTCTGCGCGGACATCTGGTTGTACAGGGGGATGCCAATCAGCGGATGGTTTCCATTGCTGGCACCGGCAATGAACAATGTGGTGGGGAGCGGCTTGCCCTCTATCGTCTTTTCAAATCCCAGCACGCCGGCGGGGCTGGAGTATTCACCCACGCTGCACTCCGTGGAAAGGTAGTGCGAAAAGCTGGGCGGGCGGCCGGCCTGTGCCTCCAGCACCAGGGCGGCCACCACAAAGTAACCGCCGTGTGACAGCCCGGACAGCGCGCGGCGCTTGGGGTCTGCGCGGTACTGGCTTTCGATGGCGGGCGCGAGTTCCTTCACGATGAAGTCGAGGTATCTGGATGCCCCGGGCTGAAGGAAGTCTGTAGTGCGCCACGCAGTACCGCCAATGCCGACCAGGATTGCCTGCGTGCCCCGGCGCTGCATCACTTCCTTGAAGGTATCGAATCGCGACCGATTGGGCCCACCGCTCCCCGGCGCGACCCCGCCATAAGGCGCATCACCCTCCGTGGCGTAGATCACCGGCAGTGCCGCGGTGCCGCCCGCGTAGCCTGCAGGGATGAACACCTGAATGGAATAGGTGCTGCCGGTCGATGCGGACTTCATGGAAGAGTTGACGACTTGTCCCGCTGTTTCGGGCGGCGGAGCGTCGGGGCCGGATGAGCCCCCGCCGCCACATGCGCTCAAGGCGCCTGCCAGTGCCGCGGCCAGTGCAGCGCGCCGCGCGGGTTGGAATGATCCCTGGTGCATGTGTGTCTCTCCCTGTAGAGAGGCATTCTGGCACGCAAGCGTGGGAGTACCTGTTGCGCACGCTAAGCCTCGCTCAGAATGCCGTTGACCATCAGCTCCAGAAGTGCGGCACGCAAAGCGTCTTGCGGATCGTGGACATCGGTGACCGCGCCACGCTCCACCCATATGGCGCGGCCGTCAAAGTTGTAGTCGGTGGCCTGAAGATGCCGGACGAGGGCTTCGACCTCCTGGAAGTCCTTGTCCGATATGTTCCTGGCGAGGGTGACAGTGATACCCATGGCAATCCTGTAAGGCCAGCGTTGCGAAATCCAGGGTGATAGCCTGATGGAGCATGCGCCCGTTTGTCACGCCCAGGGCTCATCGTTTACCAGTGTCGCGGCCAGGCTGACGTGGGGGCCGTGATATGTGCCACTGCGCACGCGAAAGGTGGGTGGTGCTCACATTCGCTCAGCACTGACCGTCAAGCGCCGCCAACAGTGACGCCGCTGATGTTTCGGGATCTCTACAGACCGGCGATGGCGGCTGCCAATGCAACCGCCACCACTTGCACGCCGAAAAATATCACCAGGATGGGCATTGCATCTCCTCGGGGAAAACGCCAATCCTACGAATGCGAATGATTCTTGTGACTGCCTTTTCTGCTTGCGACGATGTCAGACTCATCCTACGCAAAAGGCAATTTCCGGTATGTTGCTGACACAAACCGCCAATGGCTGTTCAGTGAGTGTGGGTTTAGGCAACAGACGCTGCACGCCATCGGCGCAGCTCCGCCATTGGAGAGCAGCCTGTTTGACGGCTATCTTGTAGCGACGTGTATCAATTCTTGAAGCTGCTTTTGCAGCGCCGCAAAATCGATACTCGTTCACGCCGGAGGCCGCCATGCCAATGGAGTATTTGAGAGAACTCGAGCGCGACGCGCTCCCACTGGTCGAGTGGGACGTTGTCAACATCGACAAACTGCGTGTCCTGCATGCTGCAGGAATGGTGGAGGTGCAGCTTCCACCCGTGGATTCACCCTGCCAAAAAGCCCAGGTTCTGTATGTCACGGGACTCGGTTGCGCCACGCTCCGGGCCCATGGCGCAAGGATGCGAATGTCCCGCCGCAACCCCTCCCAACGCGATCTGGAAGCGTCCTTCGACTAGTGGTTGCAGCAGGCCTGCGACTGGGACGCGGTGGTCGGCACGGAGCATCTGTCCTACAAATTGATGCGCTGCACAAGAATGGTGTGCACGAGGGGGCTGTCTCTACCATGGGTCATCCGTAACACTGGCATGGCCAGGCGAAAGGCACCTATGAGCAGCAGTTGGCACAAATTGGCCCTCGGAAACGACGACCAGGCATTCGAACCCACCTTGCGCATCCAGCAGATGTTCATGTCCAAGTTCCTGATGTGCCGTCCGGGTTCTGGCCGCGCGCTGTTTTCTTGCTACGACAAGGAAAACGACAACCTCTGGCTCTACTTTTCGCCGGCAGCTGAAGACATCGCTGTGCGCGTGTACGCCGAGCCGTGCGACCCGCCCACGGCGCTGGACTGCATAGGGTTGCTGGCGGGCGAGGGCGATGCGTTGGGAATCGAGGCGCCAGAACTGGCAAAGGCCGCTTGAACGCATGGCGCCTTGACAGCGGAGGCGTCATGTACCAGGGGCGAGGTGGAGTCGTACAGGTACTGGCCGGTGATCGTAGGCATATTCCTACAACCTGCCGCATGACGTTCTGACATCGCCGCGCATGGCCCGATGCGCCAATGACTTTCACCAAGCGCAATCCAAGTGCATTGCGCAACCCTTCCAAATTCGTTGCGAGGATTTCATCATGTCGTTCTCTGCTTTTTCTTCGTCCCACCATCTGGAAGCTTGGCCTGAGCTGCCGTCGTTTCAGATGGGCCAGCCTTCAGACCGGGTTGAGCAGCGTCAACAAACGGACGACCTGCGATCGCTCTATGGCGACGGCCACGGCGTCGAGCGTGAATTGCAGTTCTCCGACCTGGGCTGTCGCCAAACGCAGGCAATGGGCTAGCCAGCCCTGTTTCATCCGCCTTCAGGGCGCACTCGCCTTGGTTCCCACTCTTCACATTCGAGGGCACGGCGCCTCCCACTACCAGGCGCGCATATTCAGGGGCCAGGAGTTGATCGGTGAGCCCAGTGTGCACACCAGTGTGGAGCAGGCCATTGCGGCACACGCAGCCGGGGCGGGGCTCGCGGGTGTCACGGGTTTTCATCTCTGGTATGAGGGCTGCACCGTAGGCGCTGTGCCTCTGACACAAATGCGCGACCAAGCCCACAGCCTCGCACAGAGGCTGATCGTTCTGACCGCCGTGATGCGGTAGCTGAACCCTCGCGTCGCCCATGCCACCGCCTGCAGGCCACGGGCGATACAAAGCGAAATAAACCGAAACTGCGCCGAGACCACCTCGGCCTGCCTGCGCGGCACCATCAGGGTCATGTTCAACACCGTCCGTGAAAGGACTGCATCATGAAACCCTGGATCAAGAAAACCCTGGTGGGATTGTTCGGCGCTTCGATCATGGTGGGTGGGCTCACCGCTTGCTCCAGCGGCCACCACTACCGCCAGGGGGCCATGACGCCTGAAAAGATGGCCGAGATGCGCGGCAAGGTGGTGGAGCGCGTGAGCAGCAAGCTCGATCTGACCGATCCACAAAAACAGAAGCTGAATGTCTTGGCGGACAAGCTCGAAGCGCAGCGCACCGCCTTCATCGGCAAGACGGCCGAACCGCGTGCAGAGGTGCAGGCCATCATGGCGGGCGACAAGTTCGACCGCACCCGCGCCCAGGCGCTGATGGACGAGAAGACCCGCGCAGTGCAGGCCAACAGCCCCGAGGTGATCACGGCGCTGGCAGACTTCTATGACAGCCTGAACGCCGACCAGCAGCAGAAAGTGCGCGAGCTGATGCAGCGGCGCAAGGGTTGGATGGCCCGCGGCTGAGGCAGGGGCATCGACATGTCTCCACTGCTGCAACCCATCCATCAACTCGCAGGGCAGCTGCGTGAGCATGGCCCCGCGCTGCTGGCGGGCATGCCCGAGCCGCACGACGAACTGATGTCCCTGGTGTGGGGCCCCCGGTTTGACCGCGAACACGCGCTGGGCCTGGTGGCGCGCCAACCGGCGGGCGCTGCCCACGCACTGCCTGCCTTGCTGGCCGCGGCGGATGCCTTCGATGCCCTGCACATCCCCGTGCAGCGGCGCTTGCGTGACCTCATCCGCCGGCACCGCGCATTGAGCGCAGTGCCGCAGGAAACACAGGCCGACGACCGCTACGGCGATGAGGCGGTTGCCGGCTGGCAGGGCCACCACGCAACGCCTACCGGCCAGCCTGCGATCGCTGTGCGCGGACAGGAGCGCCAGGATTGGGGCATGGCCGAGGAAGCGGGGCACCCCTGGAGCATTGCGCCCAGCGGCCACCAGCCCCTGGCTGGACGCACCCTGCCAATGTAAGAATCGCGCATGCACCGCATCCTCCTCATCGACGACGACGAACAGCTCGGGCCTCCGCTGACCGTGTATTTTCAGCGGTTCGAGCTGGAGCTGACCCATGCGCTGCGTCCCAGCGACGGACTGGCACGCCTTGCGGCGGGCGGCTTTGATGCTGCCATCCTCGATGTCATGCTGCCCGAAATGGATGGCTTCGAGCTGTGCCGCACCATCCGCAAGCAGGGCGACCTGCCCGTGGTGATGCTCACGGCCCGGGGCGAGGTGATGGACCGCGTCGTCGGGCTGGAGCTGGGGGCGGACGACTACCTGCCCAAGCCCTTCGAGCCGCGCGAACTCGTGGCCCGCCTGCAGACCGTGCTGCGCCGCCGCCGCGCGCCGGGGCAGGGCGGCGGCGACACGGGCGTGCTCGAGTTCGAGGGCCTGGTGATCGATGCGGCGCGCCGCAGCGTGCTGCGCCAGGGCACCCCCATCGAGCTGACCGGCACGGAGTTCGACCTGCTGCACCTGCTGGCGCGCGATGCCGGCAAGGTCTTCAGCCGCGACGACATCCTGAACCAGCTGCGCGGGCACGAGGCCGAGCTGTACACCCGCGCGGTCGACATCGTGGTCAGCCGCCTGCGCAAAAAGCTGGAGCCGCTCGACTGCATCAAGACGCTGCGCAACGCCGGCTACTCCCTGGCCCTGCGGCGGGCAGCCGCGCCATGAGGTGGCGGCGACGGCTGAGGGCAGAAGACATCCCCGGCGTGGAGCACGACTGCCCCTGGCACCGCCGCGCAAGCCGGGCGGTGGGGTACTCGCTGCGCATCCGGCTGGTGCTGGTGTTCATGGCATTGGCCGTGACGGTGGCCATCGCCTTCATGGGCGGCGTGCAAAAGGCCGTGTCGGTCGGCTGGCGCGAGGCTGCGCGCCCCTTGCTGATGGACTACGTGGACCGCCTGACCGCCGAGATCGGCAACCCGCCCAGCATCGAGCGCGCGCAGGCCATTGCCAAGCGCCTGCCCATCACGCTGCGCATCGACGGGCCGGTGGTGCACTGGGAGTCCCACCCGGACCAGCCGCGCCCCGACTGGATGAGCGACAAGTTCCAGCGCGAGGACCACTGGAACGGCCACGGCAGCGACGACCAGGGCCGGCGGCTCTTGCAGCGCATCACGGCCGACGGGCACAGCATCGAATTCGGGCTCAACGCGCTTTCGTGGGACAAGCGCCCGCGCATCGCGTGGGGCACGCTCACCGTGCTGCTGCTGCTCACCGCGCTGGCGTATGTGTACGTGCGCCACCTGCTGCGGCCGCTGGACGACATCCGCATGGGCGCCCAGCGTTTTGGCGAGGGCAACTTCGCGCAGGCCATCCCCGTGCGGCACGCCCACCGGCCCGATGAACTGGGGCAGCTGGCCGCCACCATCAACACCATGGGCGACGACATCCACCAGATGCTGGAGGCCAAGCGCGCCCTGCTGCTGGCGATGAGCCACGAGCTGCGCAGCCCGCTCACCCGGGCCCGCCTGAACACCGAACTGCTGCCCGAAAGCCCCGAGGTGCAGACCCAGCGCCTGGCGCTGATGCGCGACCTGGGCGAGATGGCCGGTCTCATCACCGACCTGCTGGAGAGCGAACGCCTGGCCGGCCGCCACGCCGCGCTGCACCGCGAACCCACCGACCTGCCCGCCCTGGCGCGCGAAGTGATCGGCGAGCTGGGCAGGCGCCACGCCACTGCAGCGTCGATCGTGCTGCATGCTGGCGGGCAGGAAGAGGCCCTGCAAACGCTGTCGCTCGACCGATCCCGCCTGCGGCTGCTGCTGCGCAACCTGCTGGACAACAGCCTGCGGCACAGCGACCCTGCAGCGCCTCCGCCCGAGCTGTACCTGCGGCGGGTGGATGCCGCGGTGGAGATCGAGGTGCGCGACCACGGGCCGGGCGTGCCGCCCGAACACCTGCCGCATCTGGCCCAGGCCTTTTACCGGCCCGACACCGCGCGCCAGCGCACCACCGGCGGCGTGGGGCTGGGGTTGTACCTGTGCCGCCTGGTGGCGCAGGCGCATGGCGGCACGCTGCAGATGCGCAACGCGGAGCCCGGCCTGTCGGTGACCGTGCGGCTGCCAGTCGTGGGTTGACGCCTGAATCGCCAGCCCGCCGCAGCTGCGGCACACCGTGGTTAACGAACTCGGCGCAAGGCGCGTGCGAACCGGCTTGGGTCTGGGCACGTGCGCAGTTCGCCGCGGCGCGGGGCGCCGTAGCTGCCTTCGGGGGCCGGCCTCCCGGGGCAACGGCGTGGGCTTTGCACGGCGTTGGTGCGCGCCGCGCACACGCCGCACCGTCCCGGATGCCTTTGCGCAAATTCAGTGTTTTGAAAAGCTTCTGAAGAATACCTGCCTACCGCTTGATGGGTCGGCCTGGATAGCTATCGAATGTGTAGCAAGTTCGCGTTGGGGGCGTTCTGCGATGTTCTCCACCCCCGCCTTGGCCCCGTTCTTGCTGATGCAGGTGACCCCGCTCTCAAATGGGTCACGCCTCTAGCGTTTACCCTGTATATACAGGTATGCTCGGGCTGTCATCATGGCGGCTGCAAGCGGGTGCGACCCGGCCGGAGTGGGCAAAGGTACTTTCTTCAAACAGGAGCAGATGATGACTCGATCGGTTGTGAAATGGACGTCGCTGGCGGCAGCCGCGGCTTGCGTGATGGCGGTGGCCGCACCGGCCCAGGCGCAAGAGACCAAGATTGTGCTGGGCATGTCCGGCTGGACGGGCTTTGCGCCGCTCACCCTGGCTGACAAGGCGGGCATCTTCAAGAAGAACGGCCTCGATGTGGAGATCAAGATGATCCCGCAGAAGGACCGCCACCTGGCCCTGGCGTCCAAGTCCATCCAGTGCGCTGCCACCACGGTCGAGACGCATGTGGCCTGGAACGCCAACGGCGTGCCCATCGTGCAGATCTTCCAGATGGACAAGTCCTACGGCGCCGACGGCATCGCGGTGCGCGGCGACATCAAGGGCTTTGCAGACCTGAAGGGCAAGACCATCGGCGTGGATGCGCCCGGCACCGCCCCGTACTTTGGCCTGGCCTGGATGCTCAGCAAGAACGGCATGAGCCTCAAGGACGTGAAGACCACCACGCTGTCGCCCCAGGCGGCTGCGCAGGCCTTCGTGGCAGGGCAGAACGACGCTGCCATGACGTACGAGCCTTATCTGTCGACCGTGCGCGACAACCCTGCGTCGGGCAAGATTTTGGCCACCACGCTCGACTACCCGATGGTGATGGACACCGTGGGTTGCGACCCCACCTGGCTCAAGGCCAACGGCAAGGCCGCGCAGGCCCTGGCCAATTCGTACTTCCAGGCGCTCGACATGATCAAGGCCGACCCCACCAAGTCCAACGAGATCATGGGCGCGGCCGTCAAGCAGACGGGCGAGCAGTTCGCCAAGTCGTCGTCCTTCCTGCGCTGGCAGGACAAGGCGGCCAACCAGAAGTTCTTTGCTGGCGAGCTGCAGACTTTCATGAAGGACGCCACGGCCATCCTGCTGGAGGCCGGCATCATCCGCAAGGCGAATGAGGATCTGGCGGTCACGTTCGACGCGAGCTTCATCAAGTAACAGGCGCGGCCAACACAACTCCTCTGGCGTCGTTGCAACCTCTTGTCGTACTAACGTACTGCCTGCGAGGCTGCGCCTAGCCAGAGCCGCTTCGCTGAGTTGTCTTGGCCACTCCACACCCTAGAAAAACTGCGCCATGTCTGCTGTGCAACCCCTGTCCGCCACCGAGCCCCAAGCCCCTGTGCGCCGGCGTTCGCTCGCTCCGCTGGAGCCTGTGAGTGCCCGCGCCCGCTGGCTGCTGGGCTTCGGTTTTTTTGTGTTGTTCGTGCTGGTGTGGGCGTTCTTCACGCTGGGCGGCTTCGTGTCGCCCACCTTCCTGGCCAGCCCTGTTACCATGGCCAAGGAAGGCTGGCTGTTGTTCAGCGAGTACGGCTTTCACAAGGACATCGGCATGACGGTGTGGCGCGTGTTCGGCGGCTTCATCCTGGCCGCCGTCATCGCCGTGCCGCTGGGTATCGCGATGGGCGCATACAAGGGCATCGAGGCGTTCTTCGAGCCCTTCGTCTCGTTCTGCCGCTACCTGCCCGCGTCGGCCTTCATTCCGCTGCTCATCCTGTGGGCCGGCATTGGCGAGACGCAGAAGATCCTCGTCATCTTCATCGGCTCGGTCTTTCAGATCACGCTCATGGTGGCCGTCACCGTGGGTGGCGCGCGGCGCGACCTGGTGGAGGCTGCGTACACGCTGGGCGCGGGCCACAAAGGCATCGTCACGCGGGTGCTGATCCCGGGCGCCGCGCCCGAGATCGCCGAGACCCTGCGCCTGGTGCTGGGCTGGGCCTGGACCTACGTTATCGTGGCCGAGCTGATCGGGTCGTCGAGCGGCATCGGCCACATGATCACCGACAGCCAGTCGCTGCTCAACACCGGCCAGATCATCTTCGGCATCATCATCATCGGCCTCATCGGGCTGGTGTCCGACTTCGCCTTCAAGGCGCTCAACCACCGTCTGTTTGCCTGGAGTTTTGTGCGATGAGCCGCGTTTCCATACAAGCCGTTTCGCGCGTCTTCGAGACCGCCAAGGGCCAGCGCACACAGGCGCTGCAGCCGGTCGACTTCGAGGTCAAGGACAACGACTTCGTCACCATCCTCGGCCCGTCGGGCTGCGGCAAGTCCACGCTGCTGCGCATCGTGGCAGGGCTGGACCACGCCACCAGCGGCCGCGTGCTGCTCGATGGCGCACCGGTCGAAGGCCCCGGGCCCGAGCGCGGCATGGTGTTCCAGAGCTACACGCTGTTCCCCTGGCTCACCATCGAGCAGAACATCCGCTTCGGCCTGCGCGAGCGCGGCATGCCCGAATCGCAGCAGAAAGAGCGCGCCGCGTACTTCATCGCCAAGGTGGGGCTGCGCGGCTTCGAGCAGCACTTTCCCAAGCAGCTGTCGGGCGGCATGCAGCAGCGCACCGCCATTGCGCGCGCGCTGGCCAACGACCCCAAGATCCTGTTGATGGACGAGCCCTTCGGCGCGCTCGACAACCAGACCCGCGTGCTCATGCAGGAGCTCCTGTTGGGCATCTGGGAGGCCGAGCGCAAGACCGTGCTGTTTGTCACCCACGACATCGACGAGGCCATCTTCATGGCCAACCGCGTGGCCGTGTTCAGCGCGCGGCCCGGCCGCATCAAGACCGAGCTGGCGGTGGACCTGCCGCACCCGCGCCACTACACGATCAAGACCAGCCCCGAGTTCATGGACCTGAAGGCGCGGCTGACGGAAGAGATCCGCGCCGAGTCCATGGCAGCGGACCTGCATTAAGGCTTTATGAGCGCCCGTCCTTCCCGCCGTCCCGCAGAAACTCCGCGCAACGGGCCCCATGCCGCCGCAGCCAAGGCGGTCGTGGCCGTCGCTGCGCCCGCGCAGGCCATGGCGCTGTACGAGCAGGTCAAGGACCACATCTCGCGCAAGATCCAGGAAGGCATCTGGCGCGCGGGCGACCGCCTGCCGTCCGAGAACGAGCTGGTCACCCAGTTCGGCATCTCGCGCATGACGGTGAACCGCGCGCTGCGCGAACTGGTGGAGCAGGGCCGCATCGTGCGCGTGGCCGGCGTGGGCAGCTTCGTGGCCGAAGACAAGCCCCAGTCCACGCTGCTGCAGATCGCCAACCTCGCCGGCGAGATCCGCCAGCGCGGGCACGACTACCGCTGCGACGTGCTGGCAGTGGAGCGCATCTCGGCCACGCTCGAAGTGGCCGCTGCGCTCGACCTGCGCACGGGCGAGTCGGTGTTCCATTCGCTGTGCATCCACCGCGAAGACGGCGTGCCCGTGCAACTGGAAGACCGCCACGTGAACCCCCGCCAGGTGCCCCAGTTCGCCGCGCAGGACTTCACGCTGCTGCAGCCCTCCGAATACCTGGTGCGCAACGTGCCGTTCGACCAGATCGAGCACGTGGTCGACGCCGTCATGCCCACTGCAGAGCAGGCCACGCTGCTTGAGATGTCGCCGCAAGAGCCCTGCCTGCTGCTCACCCGCCGCACCTGGTCGCGCGGCGTGCCGATCACCGTGGTGCGCTGCCTGCACCCCGCCACCCGCTACCGCCTGGGCAGCCGATTTCGGGCGGACGGCAATCCCGTCGCAGGGTGAACGAGATGCCGATGTTCCTCCCCAGCCCACGCACCCCCAACCCGTTCGGGCTGAGCCTGTCGAAGCCAGGGCGCGAACACCGCAGCCCTTCGACAAGCTCAGAGCGAACGGGCTGAGTGACCGACCAGCGTTGACTGACTGATTTTTCGCTTGTACCTACTTGTATATACAGGATGACCCCAATGACAAAAACAACCGCTTCGGCCTCCATCACCCTGCACCCTGGCCACGTATCCCTGGCCGCGCTGCGCAGCATTTACGCTGCGCCCGTGCAGCTGTCGCTCGACCCGTCCGCACGCGCACTCATGCAGGCATCGCTGGCCACGGTGCAGCGCATCGTGGACGAAGACCAGGTGGTCTATGGCATCAACACCGGCTTCGGCAAGCTCGCCAGCACCAAGATCGCCCACGAGCGCCTGGCCGAACTGCAGCGCAATCTGGTGCTGTCGCACAGCGTGGGCACGGGCGATGCGCTGGCCGACGATGTGGTGCGCCTCATCCTCGCGACCAAGGCCATCAGCCTGGCGCGCGGGCTCTCCGGCATCCGGCCCGAGATCGTGGATGCGCTGCTGGCCATGGCCAATGCCAACGTGCTGCCCGTGATCCCGGCCAAGGGCTCGGTGGGCGCGTCGGGCGACCTGGCGCCGCTGGCGCACCTGGCCTGCGTGCTGATCGGCGAAGGGCAGGCCAAGGTCAACGGCACGGTGGTGTCGGGGGCTGACGCCATGCGCTCCATCGGCCTGGCGCCGTTCGTGCTGGGCCCCAAGGAAGGGCTGGCGCTGCTCAACGGCACGCAGGTGTCCACCTCGCTCGCGCTGGCCGGTCTGTTCGGCGCAGAGAGCGTGTTCGCGGCCGCGCTGGTGGCGGGCTGCCTGTCGCTCGAAGCCATCAAGGGCTCGGTCAAGCCGTTTGACGCACGCATCCACGAAGCGCGCGGCCAGGCCGGGCAGATCGCCGTGGCGGCCGCCGTGCGCGCCTTGCTGGACGGCAGCGCCATCGACACCTCGCACCCGAACTGCGGCCGCGTGCAGGACCCGTACTCCATCCGTTGCGTGCCCCAGGTGATGGGCGCGTGCCTGGACAACCTGCACCACGCCGCGCGCGTGCTGACCATCGAGGCAAATGCGGCTTCCGACAACCCCCTGGTGTTCGACAACGGGGACGTGATCTCCGGCGGCAACTTCCACGCCGAGCCGGTGGCCTTCGTGGCGGACATCATCGCGCTGGCCGTGGCCGAGATCGGTGCCATCTCCGAGCGCCGCCTGTCGCTGCTGCTCGACCCGGGCCTCTCGGGCCTGCCGGCCTTCCTGATCCAGGACAGCGGCGTGAACTCGGGCTTCATGATCGCGCAGGTCACCGCCGCCGCGCTGGCGGCCGAGAACCAGTGCCTGGCCAACCCCAGCAGCGTGACCAGCCTGCCCACATCGGCCAACCAGGAAGACCACGTCTCCATGGCCACCTACGGCGCGCGGCGCCTGGGCGACATGGTGCGCAATGCGGCGGTGATGGTGGGCATCGAGGCCATGGCCGCTGCCCAGGGCATGGAGTTCGACCGTGCCTTGAAGTCATCGCCTCTGGTGGAAGACCAGTTCGCCGCCATCCGCCAGCGCGTGGCGTACCTGGAGCAGGACCGCTACCTGGCCACCGACATCGAAGCCATGCGCGAGTGGGCCCAGCATTCCGCCTGGCCCGCAGCGCTCACGCAGTGCCTGCCCAGCTTCGCCTGAATCCCATGCGCGGACCCACCCCCCACACCGTTCGGGCTGAGCCTGTCGAAGCCAGGGCCCTGCCTGTACAGGCCCAGCGACCAGCTCAGGGCGAACGGGGTCGGTGACCGCTTCCGCATCCACCTCCACATCGATCAACCTGCATCACATTCACCCAGGAGCCCACCATGAACGCCAACGACGCCATCATCGCTGCCGCAGCTTCCTCCACCCCCAGCACCGACCCGCGCCACGACGCCAGCCGCGTGATCCGCGCGCCGCGCGGCAACCAGCTCACCTGCAAGAGCTGGCTCACCGAAGCGGCCTACCGCATGATCCAGAACAACCTGGACTCCGAAGTGGCCGAGCGCCCGCAGGATCTGGTGGTGTACGGCGGCATCGGCCGCGCCGCGCGCAACTGGGAGTGCTATGACCAGATCCTCGCCTCGCTCAAGGAGCTGAACGACGACGAAACCCTGCTCATCCAGTCCGGCAAGCCCGTGGGCGTGTTCAAGACCCACGCCAACGCGCCCCGCGTGCTGCTGGCCAATTCCAACCTGGTCCCTAAGTGGGCCAACTGGGAGCACTTCAGCGAGCTGGACCAGAAGGGGCTGTTCATGTACGGCCAGATGACCGCCGGCAGCTGGATCTACATCGGCACGCAAGGCATCGTGCAGGGCACTTACGAGACCTTTGCCGAGGCCGGCCGCAAGCACTACGGCGGCTCGCTCGAAGGCAAGTGGATTTTGACCGCGGGCCTGGGCGGCATGGGCGGCGCGCAGCCGCTGGCGGCCACGTTCGCAGGCGCGGTGTCGCTCAACATCGAGTGCCAGCAAAGCAGCATCGACTTTCGCCTGCGCACACGCTACGTGGACAAGCAGGCGCGTGACATCGACCATGCGTTCGAGCTCATCCAGCAGCACACGGCGGCCAAGGAGGCCATCTCCATCGCCCTGCTGGGCAACGCGGCCGACGTGCTGCCCGAGCTGGTCAAACGTGCCCAGGCCGGCGGCTTGAAGCCCGACCTGGTCACCGACCAGACCTCCGCCCACGACCTGGTCAACGGCTATCTGCCCGCGGGCTGGACGGTGGATCATTGGCGCGCCGCGCAGCAGGACGTGACCCAGCACGAGGCGCTGAAGCAGGCCGCAGCCCGCTCGTGCGCCGTGCATGTGCAGGCCATGCTCGACTTCCAGTCGATGGGCATCCCCACGGTGGACTACGGCAACAACATCCGCCAGGTGGCTTTCGACGAAGGCGTGGCCAACGCGTTCGACTTCCCCGGTTTCGTACCTGCCTACATCCGCCCCCTGTTCTGCGAAGGCAAGGGCCCGTTCCGCTGGGTGGCGCTGTCGGGCGACCCCGAGGACATCCGCAAGACCGACGCCAAGATCAAGGAGCTGTTCCCCGAGAACAAGCATGTGCACCGCTGGCTCGACATGGCGGGCGAGCGCATCGCCTTCCAGGGCCTGCCCGCACGCATCTGCTGGCTGGGCCTGGGCGAGCGCCACATCGCGGGCCTGGCCTTCAACGAGATGGTCAAGAGCGGTGAGCTGAAGGCCCCCATCGTCATCGGCCGCGATCATCTGGACACGGGCAGCGTAGCCAGCCCCAACCGCGAGACCGAAGCCATGAAGGACGGCACCGATGCCGTGAGTGACTGGCCGCTGCTCAACGCGCTGCTCAACACCTCGGGTGGCGCCACCTGGGTCAGCCTGCACCACGGCGGCGGCGTGGGCATGGGCTACTCGCAGCACTCGGGCATGGTCATCGTGGCCGACGGCACCGACGCCGCAGCCGAGCGCCTGGCGCGCGTGCTGGTCAACGACTGCGGCAGCGGCGTGATGCGCCATGCCGATGCGGGCTATGAACTGGCGGTGGAGACGGCCAGGAAGCAGGGGCTGAAGCTGCCGATGGTGAAGTGAGGGAATGTGCGGGGGCCGTGCAGGCCCCCGTCCGTTCGGGCTGAGCCTGTCGAAGCCAAGGTCCATCGGCAACCACCACCTCCACAATCTCTTCCCATGAACTTCTTTGACCTCGCAACCATTCCCAGCACCCCGTGGAAGAACGGCGGCGGCAGCACGCAAGAGCTGGCCTGCTGGCCGCCCGGCGCGGACATGAACAGCTTCGAGTGGCGCGTGAGCCTGGCCACGGTCGACCGGCCCGGGCCGTTTTCGGTCTTCCCGGGCATCGACCGCCAGATCATGCTGCTGGGCGGGGACGGCCTGCACCTGCGCAGCCCTGGCTGGGAGCAGTCGCTGGACCAGCGCTGGCAGCCGTTCGCCTTTTCTGGCGATGACGCCGTGGACGGAGCCATGCTGGGGGGCACGTCCAAGGACTTCAACCTGATGCTGCGCAGGGGCGTGTGGAGCGGCTCTTTGCAGGTGCTGCGTGAAGCGCCACCGCCGCCTGCAACGGCTGGGTTGTGCATGGTGCTGCAGGGCCGCTGGCAAGGTCCGCGCGTGCTGCAGGCGGGGCAGGGCTTTTGGTGGACTGGGGGGCAGGGCAGGGGCGTAGAGCCTGTGCTTGATGACGGCCCGGAGCCGGTTCTGGCCTGGATAGCGCTCGAAGACGTTGGCGGGGGCAATCCTTCCTTGGGTGGAGGAGTGCGGGGGTGACGGGTGAGTCAGGCACCGTGCCTGCGGTACGGCCCCCTCTCCCCCAGCCCCTCTCCCCCAGCCCCTCTCCCGCAAGGGGCGAGGGGGGCCAGAACGCCGAGCAGCGCGCGAGCATGCACCGGTATTCACTCCCTCTCCCGCAAGGGGCGAGGGAGCCAGAACGCCGGGCAGCGCGCGAGCATGCGCCGGTATTCACTCCCTCTCCCCCCGCGGGAGAGGGCTGGGGAGAGGGGGCGAACAGGCATGCTGCCCGCAACATACGTCCTCTTCCCGGCCCACCTGCCAACGACCAGCCATCCAGGACCCCGCACAGTCCCCAAAATTGATTCAAATCAGCCCCTGCCGCTTGTCAGTCAAGCGCTACCAGCTATCAAAAACATAGTAAGCATGACCCAGCCCATACCCCCCAGCGCCGACGGCATCTGGCACCACCTGCGCCCGGTGCCCGAACTCACCGTATTCGATGCACCGCTGCCGCCCGGAGCGCCGGCCTGCGTGGTGGTGCAAGGCGGCACGGTGCGCTGGGTCGGCCCCGCATCTGCGCTGCCCGCCACCTACGCAGACCTCCCCCGCCACGATGCCCGCGGCGCCCTGGCCACGCCCGGCCTGGTGGATTGCCACACCCACCTCGTCTATGGCGGCCAGCGGGCCAACGAATTCGCCATGCGGCTGGCGGGCGCCACGTACGAAGAAGTGGCCCAGGCCGGCGGCGGCATCGTGTCGTCCGTCAAGGCCACGCGCGAGGCGTCCGAGGACGAACTCTTTGCCCTCGCAGCTCCCCGCCTGCAGGCCCTGCTCGACGAAGGCGTCTGCGCCATCGAGATCAAGTCCGGCTACGGCCTGGCGCTGCAGCACGAGCGCAAGCAACTGCGCGTGGCCCGCCGCCTGGGCGCAGCCTTCGGCGTCACGGTGCGCACCACCTTCCTCGGCGCGCATGCGCTGCCGCCCGAATACGCCGGCCGCAGCCAGGACTACACCGACCTGGTCTGCAATGAGATGCTGCCCGCGCTCGCGGCCGAAGGCCTGGTCGATGCGGTGGACGTGTTCTGCGAACGCATCGCCTTCACGCTGGCCGAAACGGAGCAGGTCTTCCAGGCAGCGCAAAAGCTCGGCATTCCTGTCAAGCTGCATGCCGAGCAACTCTCCGACATGGGCGGCGCGGCCCTGGCGGCGCGCTACGGTGCGCTGTCGTGCGACCACATCGAGCACCTGTCGCAAGACGGCATCGCGGCCATGAGGGCCGCTGGCACCGTGGCCGTGCTGCTGCCCGGCGCCTACTACACGCTGCGCGACACGCACCTGCCGCCCATCGCGCAGCTGCGCGAAGCCGGCGTGCCCATGGCCGTGTCCACCGACCACAACCCCGGCACATCCCCCGCGCTCAGCCTGCTGCTCATGGCCAACATGGCGTGCACACTGTTTCGCCTGACGGTGCCCGAGGCCCTGGCCGGCATCACCACGCATGCCGCCCGCGCGCTGGGCCTGCAGGACACGCACGGCCTCATCGCCGCGGGCCGACCCGCCCACTTCGTGCTGTGGCCGCTGGGCGACGCGGCCGAACTGGCCTACTGGTACGGGCACAAGCCCGCCTGCACCATCGTGCGGCAGGGGCGCGTGGCGGCCGACGGCCTGGGCATCCACACGCATCAGGAGGCACTCCATGGCGCTTGACGCACTGCACAGCCTTTTCGCCGCCGACGCGCTGCTGCCCACCGGCTGGGCGCGCAACGTGCTGTTGCAGTGGGATGGGGCAGGGCGCTTCACCCACATCGCCGCCGATGCTGCAGCGCCCGCGGGCGCGCCGGTGGCTGCGGGCCCGGTGGTCCCGGGCATGCCCAACCTGCATTCGCACGCGTTCCAGCGCGCGTTCGCAGGCCTCACGGAGTACCGCGGCGAAAGCCAGGACAGCTTCTGGAGCTGGCGCAACCTGATGTACCGCTTTGCCGCACGCATCACGCCCGAGTCGCTGGAGGCCATCGCCACCTGGCTGTACGTGGAGATGCTGGAGGCCGGCTACACCTCGGTGTGCGAGTTTCACTATGTGCACCACAACCAGGACGGCACGCCGTATGCCACCGATGCCGAAATGTCGCTGGCCCTGCTGCGCGCCGCAGCCCACACGGGCATCGGCATCACGCTGCTGCCGGTGCTGTACCAGACCAGCGGCTTTGGCGCCAAGCCGCCGCGGGCCGACCAGGCCCGGTTCATCCGCAGCACCGACAGCATGCTCTCATTGTTGGAGCGCCTGGCGCCCGCTGCGCAAGCGCAAGGGGCTGGTCTGGGCCTGGCGCCGCACTCGCTGCGCGCCGTGCCACCCGACAGCCTGCGTGCCGCCGTGCAGGGCCTCACCGCCTTGAACCCGCATGCGCCCATCCACATCCACATCGCCGAGCAGATGCAGGAGGTGGACGACTGCATCGCCTGGAGCGGCCAGCGCCCGGTGCAGTGGCTGCTCGACCACGCCACGGTGGACGCACGCTGGTGCCTGGTGCACGCCACGCACATGACGCAGGACGAATACGCCGCCGCCGCTCGCACCGGCGCCGTGGCCGGCATCTGCCCCACCACCGAAGCCAACCTGGGCGATGGAATCTTCGACATGCCACTGTGGCTGAAACACGGCGGCCGCTGGGGCGTCGGATCGGACAGCCATGCGTGCGTGAACGCGGCCGAAGAGCTGCTGATGCTGGAGTACGGCCAGCGCCTGTCGCGCCGCCAGCGCAACGTGCTGGCCAGCAGCACCCAGGCCGAGGTGGCCACGGCCATGACCCTGCAGGCCGTGGCCGGCGGTGCGCAGGCCGCGGGCCGCGCCGTTGCAGGATTGGTGGCAGGCCAGCAGGCCGACCTGGTGGTACTGGACGTACAGCACGTGGCGCTGCGCGACCTGCCCGCGCACAGCATGCTCTCGGCGCACGTGTTCGGTAGCCACCGCACCTCGGCCATCGACAGCCTGTGGGTGGCGGGCGTGCAGCGCGTCGCGCAAGGTCGCCATGCGCTGCATGAAGCCGCGGCTCACGCGTTTGTGGCGGCCCGGTCCGCCACCATTGCAACGGACGCCTGAGATGGGATGCACTGTCGATGATTTCAGGCCGTTCGGGCTGAGCCTGTCGAAGCCAGGGTAGTCACGTTCGGCATCTCTCCCCCCACCGTTCGGGCTGAGCTTGTCGAAGCCAGGGTGCTCGCCACAACACTTATCGACCTCACCGCAACCACCGCACTCCACACCATGACCACCACCACCACCCCACCGCCACCCTTCCTGTTCCACCAAGGCACCCAGCCCCTGCTGGTCTCCATGCCCCACGCAGGCACCTACGTGCCGCCCGAACTGGCCGCGCGTTTTACCGACGAAGCCCGCCAGGTGCCCGACACCGACTGGCACATGGAGCGCCTGTACGCCTTCGCTAAAGACATGGGCGCGTCCATCCTGGTGGCCACGCACTCGCGCTACGTGGTGGACCTGAACCGTCCGCCGGACGGCGCGAGCCTGTACCCCGGCCAGAGCGTCACGGGCCTGTGCCCGGTGGACACCTTCGACGACACGCCCATCTACGCGCATGGCGACGTGCCCGATGACGCCGAAGTCGCCGCGCGCCGCGATGCCGTCTGGGCGCCGTACCACGCGCAGCTGCGCGCCGAGCTCGACCGCATTCGTGCGCAACACGGCGTGGCGGTGCTGTGGGACGCCCACTCCATCCGCTCGGTGCTGCCGCGGTTCTTCGACGGCAAGCTGCCCGACCTGAACCTGGGCACCGCCGAGGGCGCCAGCTGTGACCCGGCGCTGGCCGCCGAGTTGCTGGACATCGCCAAGGCCGCCACGGGCTACACCGGTGTGCTCAACGGCCGCTTCAAGGGCGGCCACATCACGCGGCACTATGGCCAGCCCGAGCGCAACATCCACGCAGTGCAACTGGAGATGACGCAGTGCAGCTACATGCAGGAGGCCCTGCCATTCGACTACCTGTCCGACGTGGCGGCCGGCGTGCAGCCGCACCTGCAGCGCATGCTGCAGGCGGCGCTGGCGTTTGCGCAGGGTCAAGCAGGGCGCTGAAACGTGGCCAGCTTTACCTTGGCACTGGGCCTGCGCAAGGGCTATCGGTGCTAGTATGGGCTGAACGGCCCGGCCTGGGCCGTCCGGTGCGCCACCTGGCCACCGCTGCGGAAGGAGCCGCATCCTGATGGAGTCTGCGGCTTACTACTACATGCCCTTGTTCAAACCCGGCGCGATCGTCCACATCGGCGCGACCCGCGAGACGGTGAGCCACGTGGTGGTGCGACGGGGCGGGCTCATGGTGCACCTGGTGGGGCACGAGTCACCGGTGCATCCCGACACCTTGCGGCTGGCACCCAGCGCCTTTCAGCTCAGCCGCGTTCCCGATTGATGTGATGTACGCGCCGTACCGTGCCCTGGTGGGACACGGTCGCGGCACTGCAATACGTGTGCGGGTCAGGCGATGGCGCGCTGCCCCATCGCTTCGCCCAGCTGAATGGGCCGCGCCGGCGCCCACTGCGGGTTGAAGTGCAGCGGCCCTTGCGGGAACAGCATCACCACCGTGGAGCCGAGCAGGAAGCGGCCCATCTCCTGGCCCTTTTGCAGGCTCACCTGGCCGGCCGGGTAGTCCCACTGGCGCAGATGACCGGGGCGCGGCGGGTTCACCTGCCCATGCCACACCGTGGCCATGCTGCCCACGATGGTCGCCCCCACCAGCACCAGCACGAACGGGCCGCGCTCCGATTCGAACACGCAGACCACGCGTTCATTGCGCGCGAACAGGCCCGGCACGCCGCGCGCCGTGGTCGGGTTGACCGAGAACAGCTCCCCCGGCACGTGGATCATGCGCGTGAGGTCGCCTGCGCACGGCATGTGGATGCGGTGGTAGTCGCGGGGGCTCAGGTACAGCGTGGCGAAATGGCCGTTCTCGAAGCGTGCACCCAGGGCCGCGTCGCCGCCGACCAGCGCCGTGGTGGAGTACGCATGCCCCTTGGCCTGAAAGACCTGGTCCTCGGCAATGGGCCCGAACTGGCTGATCGCGCCGTCCACCGGGCAGATCAGGTCCGCATCGGCCAGCGGGCGCGCACCGTCCTTCAAGGCCCGCGTGAAGAAGTCGTTGAACGACGCATAGCTCGTGATGTCGGGGTTGGCGGCCTCGGCCATGTTCACGTTGTAGCGCGCCACGAAGCGGCGGATCACCGACGTGGTCA
Organism: Acidovorax sp. LjRoot117; assembly: GCF_964252695.1. Classification (NCBI taxonomy): domain Bacteria; kingdom Pseudomonadati; phylum Pseudomonadota; class Betaproteobacteria; order Burkholderiales; family Comamonadaceae; genus Acidovorax; species Acidovorax sp. LjRoot117. Next base: position 189,973 of record NZ_CAXUPO020000007.1, read on the forward strand.
GGCCCCCGAACTGCGCCGATGCACACTTGCCGGCCAGGGCCGTCAATGCTTGCTTGGGAATGAGGTACTGCGGAAGAACGGCGAGGCGGTCAGACACGGGATGGACTTCCTTGATGGAGCGGAGCGGGCCATTCTACGGGGGCCCGTCGGTGGGAGAGGGATGCGGCTGTCGTCGCGGGATGGGCGGCGTGCCAGGCATCGGGGCGGGGCGCCCAGCGGGCGGGTGCATCGGCCTGTACCAGTGTGCCGATGTACTCGCCCAGGTCGACGCCCAGCGCATCGCGCGCCGCTGCCGCCCCGGCATCGCTGCGGCTGGCGGTCGTCACAAACCGGGTGAACGCGGCCCAATCGCCGGCGGCCATCTGCGCCACGGCGATGCGGGCCAGGTCGTAGTACAGCTGGTTGCCGTCGTCCGTGCGGTGAAAGGAGTCGCCCGTCCAGAACTCCTGCACGCGCTCGTCGGTCCAGAAGCGCTGGTGCCGCTGGTGCATGGCCTGGGGCGTTTGCTGCCCGCGTGCAGCGCCGGCCAGGCGGTGCTCGGTGTTCACGGCCAGGCCTTCGTCCAGCCAGGTGGGCAGGCGTAGATACGAGAGGGCGTTGTGGGTCAGCTCATGGGCGATGACGGGCTCGATGGCAGCCAGGTCGGCCTGCACCACCACGAAGTGCGGGCAGCCGTGGTGGATGAACATGCCGCCGCTGAACGCGAACTCGCCCGCATCCGGGTAGAACTGGGCCACGTATTCGTAGTAGGTGTCTTCACTGTCCAGCACCAGCACGACGCTTTTCTCGCCCGCATGGAAGTGGGCCACGCCGTCGAGCACCTTGAGGATGCGCTGGCGGGTCTTGCTCACGAACTGCGCGGTGGCGCGCGCCACGGCAGGCTCCAGGGCGGACAGGATGTAGACGTCCTCGCTCTCGTGCAGGTGAGGATGGGGCTGCACCCGGCCGCCCAGCGCGTCGCGCAGGTGCAGGAGCCATGCGCGGCGGGCCTGGTTGATCGCCTCGGTCACCACAGGCTCGGCGGCCCCCGGCCGGGTGGCCCATTCGTCCACGGCCTGCCAGTCCAGTTGCACGAAGCCGCCAGGCACGGTGTGCAGGTGGGCCAGCACGTCAAACGGCGCGCTGCCCGCGAGCTCGATGCTGGTGGGCGCCACGGTGGCGTGTGCCGCTGTGGTTGGCGTTGCTGCCGCCTGCCGGCGCGCCGCCGCTTGCGCGGGTGCGGGCAGGTGGTGAAAGGCCAGGAATGCGCCCATGAACGGCACGATCCACACGCCCATCACCAGCAGGGCCTTGCGCTGGGAGAACTCGTCGGACCGCAGCACGCGCCGCGTGGCGGCGGCATTGATCAGCACCAGGGCGGCAAGGGCGATGGCGAGGAAGGCGAGGGGGCTCATGGGGCAGCGCAGGCAGCGCAAGTGGTGGGGCGAGGGGGTGGGTGCGCCTGTGGCGTGGGGCCGCAGGCTCAAGCGCTGGATGCTACACGCCCGCACTCCGCGCAGCGATTACACCCCCAGGTACTGCTCCAGCAGCGCGGGCTGCGCCTGCAGCGCGTCGGAGCTGCCCTCGAACACCACCTGGCCCTTGACCAGGATGACATTGCGGTCGGTGATCTGCGTGACGTGTTTCCAGTTCTTGTCCACGATCACGCTGCTGATGCCGCTGTCCTTGATGAGGCTGCAGATGCGCCAGATCTCGCGCGCGATCAGCGGGGCCAGCCCTTCGGTGGCTTCGTCGAGGATGAGCACGTCGGGGTTGGTCATGAGCGCGCGGCCGATGGTGAGCATCTGCTGCTCGCCGCCGCTCAGCTGCTGGCCGCCGTGTCCCAGGCGCTCCTTCAGGCGCGGAAAGGTCTCCAGCACGCGGTCGTAGGTCCAGTCGCGCTGGCCGCGCGTGCCGGCGCGGGCGGCCATCTGCAGGTTCTCCACCACGCTCAGGTTGCCGAAGATGCCGCGGCCTTCGGGCACGTAGGCGATGCCCAGGCGCGCCACTTCGTAGGGCGGCCGGCCGGTCATGTCGCGCCCGGCGACGGTGACGCTGCCCGAGCGCGGCGGCACCAGGCCCATCAGCGACTTGAGCAGCGTGCTCTTGCCCATGCCGTTGCGGCCCATGAGGCCGATGGTTTCGCTGCGGCCCACGCGAAAGTCCACGCCATGCAGGATGTGGCTGGGGCCGTAGAAGGTGTGGATGCCGCGGGCGTCGATCCAGGGGATGTTGCTCATCTCATTGACCCCATTACGCGGCGCACTACCCGCAGCCCGCCAAACTGGCGCGGCCCATGCGCGGGCAGCCGCGCAAGGGCCGCCCCGCCGCGCTGGCTGCGTCCCCCTGCCTGCATTGCGAAGCAATGCGAGAGCGGGGGGAAGGTCCGCAGGGCCTCAGGGGGGTGTTGTTTCAACATCAGTGGTCCTCGCCCAGGTAGGCGGCCTGCACGCCCGCGTCGGCGCGCACCTCGGCGGGTGTGCCGTGGGCGATGACTTCGCCGTTGACCATCACGGTGAGCCGGTCGGCCAGCGCGAACACGGCGTCCATGTCGTGCTCCACCAGCATGATGGCGTGCGCGGGTTTGAGGCGCTGCAGCAGGCCGACCATGCGCTCGGCCTCGGCCACGCCCATGCCGGCCAGCGGTTCGTCGAGCAGCAGCACCTGGGGCTCGGTGGCCAGGGTCATCGCGATCTCCAGCTGGCGCTGCTCGCCGTGGCTCATGGTGCCTGCGATGGCCGTGCGCCGGTCTTTCAGGCCCGACAGCTCCATAGCGCTTTCCAGGCGGGCGTGAAGCGCTCTGTTATTGATAGCGGCGTGGCGCGTGTCCTGCCACCAGCGCAGCGGGTTCCAGGGCTGCTGCGGGTCGCGCGACTGTGCGGCCAGGCGCACGTTCTCGTGCACCGTCAGCGGCATGAAGATGTTGGTCTTCTGGTAGCTGCGTCCCAGGCCCTGGCGCGAGATGCGCTCGGGCGCCCAGCCCGTCACGTCGGTGGTGCCCAGCTGCACCTGGCCCGAGGTGGGCGGCAAGTCGCCCGAGAGCAGGTTGGTCAGTGTGGACTTGCCCGCGCCGTTGGGGCCGATGACCGCATGGATGCGGCCCCGCCACAGCTCCACCGACACGCCGTGGACGGCAGCCAGGCCCCCGAAGCGCTTGGTCAGGTTGCGGGCAGACAGCAACACGTCATCGGCCATGGTGCGTGCCCTCCGGTGCATCGGTTTGCGCCTTGGCCCGGCGCCAGTTCAGCATGCCCAGCAGCCCGCGCGGCGCGGCCAGCACCACCAGCACGATGAAGCTGCCCATCAGCAACTGCCAGTGCTTGGTGATGTCCTTGAACACATGCAGCAGGATCTCGAAAGCAAACGCACCCACGATGGCCCCGGCAAAGTTGCCCATGCCGCCCAGGATGACCATCATGATCGCGTGCGCGCTCATGTGAAAGCCCATGAGCTCGGGGTTCACATAGCCTGTCTGGGCGCCCCACAGGTAGCCCGCCAGCCCCGCCAGGGCGCCGGCCACGGTGAACGCGGTGAGCTTGTAGCCCCGCGTGCCGAAGCCCATGGCGCGCATGCGGTGCTCGTTGATGCGCACGCCCGCCAGCGCCCGGCCCAGCGGGCTCCACAGCAGGCGGCGCAGCAGCACATAGACAATGACGACCAGCGCGAGCGTGAAGTAGTAGAAGGTCTTGCGGCCTTCCAGGTCGAACGGCAGCCAGCCGAAAATGGACGCATCGGGCCGGAAGTTGATGTACAGCCCGTCCGAGCCGCCCAGCACCTTGTTGTCGAAGAACAAATAGAACACCATCTGCGCGAACGCCATCGTGACCATGATGAAGTAGATGCCGTGGGTGCGCACCACGAAGAAGCCGATGACGAGGGCCACCAGCCCCGCGCCCGCCACGGCGAGCGGCAGGGTCCACCACAGGCTCACCGGGGCGTCGGCGGGCGTGAGGAAGGCCAGCGCATACCCGGCCACGCCGAAGTACGCCGCATGGCCCAGCGACACCAGCCCGGTCACGCCCTGCAGCAGGTCCAGGCTCATCGCAAAGATGGCCATGATCAGCATGCGTGTGACCATCTGCACGTAGAAGTCGCTGCCGACGAACGGGAACGCCAGCAGCGCCACCAGGCCCATGGCCAGGACGAACTGCGCGCTGCGGGGCAGCACTTCGATGTTGGAGCGCGGGGTGCTCATTGTTTGAACAAGCCTTCAGGTTTCCACAGCAGCACGGCTGCCATCAGCATGTAGACGAGCATCCCCGCCATCGAGGGCAGCAGCACCTTGCCGAACGTATCCACCAGGCCCACCAGCAGCGCCGCGATCAGCGCGCCGCGCACCGACCCGATGCCGCCGATCACCACCACCACAAAGCACATGATCAGCACCGACGAACCCATGTTGGGGTAGACGCTGGAGATGGGCGCTGCCACCATGCCCGCCACGGCGGCCAGGCCCACGCCGATCGCGAACACGACGGCATGGATGAGCTTGATGTTCACGCCCAGCGACTCCGCCATGTCGCGGTTGAAGGCCCCTGCGCGGATCTTCATGCCCAGCCGGGTTTTGGAGATCAGCAGGTACAGGCCCAGTGCCAGCACGATGCAGACCCCGGAGATGAACAGCCGGTACACCGGGTAGGACAGCGTGTCCGTGAGCGGTATGGACCACTCCAGCATCTTCGGGATGGCCACGCCGTGCACGTCGTCGCCCCACAGGATGGAGCGCAGCTCCTCGAAGATGTAGATGAGGCCAAAGGTCAGCAGCACCTGGTCGAGGTGGTCGCGGTGGTAGAAGTGCCGGAACAGCAGCCACTCCAGCGCCAGGCCGAACACCACGGCCAGCACCGCCCCGCCCAGGATGGCCAGCGTGAGGCCGCCGAAGTAGCCCGACAGCGAATACCCCAGGTAGGCCCCCAGCATGTAGAAGCTGCCATGCGCCAGGTTGACTACGCCCATGATCCCGAAGATCAGCGTGAGGCCGGCGGCCAGCATGAACAGCAGCAGGCCGTACTGCACGCTGTTGAGCAGTTGAATCAGAAAGGTCGCGAAGTCCATGGGCGTGGTGAGGGTGGCGGCGGGTGCAGTGCGGCGGGCAGCTTGCGGGCCTGCGCGGTGGAGTCATCCACGGGTGAGTGTGTCATGGTGCGGTGTGTCCCGCGCAAGGCAGGTAGACGCCCTGGCTCAGCGCCTGCGCGCATGGGCCACGCCCGCGCGCAGGCAGTGCCGTCGTGCACGTAGCGTGCCGAAGAACAAGGGCGGGGCCGCTGCGTCGGGCAGCGTGTCCGCCCACCTCAGCCCATGCGGCAGCCGGCGCCGCTGTCGGCCAGCGCCTTGGCGGCCACGCCGATCACCTTGTTTTCCTTGTTCTCCACGCGGCGCAGGTAGATGTCCTGCACGGGGTTGTGCGACTTGCTCATCGTCCACTTGCCGCGCGGGCTGTCGATGGTGGCGCTTTCCATCGCCTTGATGACGGCGGGCTTGGCAGACAGGTCGCCCTTCACGGCATTGGCGCCCTGCACCAGCAGCAGGCCGGTGTCGTAGCCCTGCACGGCATACACGTCGGGCTGGCTGCGGAAGGCCTTGGCGTATTCCAGTCGGAACTGCTTGTTGCGCGGCGTGTCCAGCGAATCGCTGTAGTGCATGGTGGTGATGATGCCGTCGGCCGCGGGGCCCGCCGCATCGAGCACGCCTTCGGTGAGGAAGCCCGAGCCGTACAGCGGGATCTTGTCCTTGAGGCCTGCGGCCGCGTAGTCCTTGATGAACTTGGCCGCGCCGCCGCCCGCGAAGAAGCAGGCCACTGCGTCCGGCTTGAGCGCGGCGATCTCGGTCAGCAGCGCCTGGAATTCCACGTTGGGGAAGGGCAGGCCCAGTTCCTTCACGATGGTGCCGCCGGCGGCGGTGTAGCTTTGCTTGAAGCCCTCGAAGGCTTCGTCGCCGGCTGCGTACTTCCAGGTGATCCACACGGCCTTCTTGTGGCCCTTTTCGACCATGGCCTTGCCCAGCGCCAGCGTGGGCTGCGAGTTGCTGAACGAAGTGCGGAACACGTTGGGTGCGCACAGCGCGCGGGTGGCGGCATGCACGCCCGCGTTGGGAATCAGGTTGAGCACGCCGGTGTCGCGCGCCACCTTCTGGATGCCCATCTGCACGCCCGAGTGCACGGTGCCGATCAGCACATCCACCTTGTCGCGCTGCACCAGCTTGCTGGCGTTTTCCACGCCCTTGCTGGGCTCGGACTCGTCGTCCACCTTGAACCATTCGATCTCGCGGCCGCCGAGCTTGCCGCCCTGCTGGTCGATGGCCAGGCGCACACCGTTCTCGATGGCCACGCCCAGTTGCGCAAAGGTGCCGGTGTACGGCAGCATGAAGCCGACCCGCACCTTGCCGCTTTGCGCCCGCACGATGGAGGGCAGCAACAGGCCCGTGGATGCGGCGCCCACGAGGGCGGCGCTGCGGCTGATGACGAGTCGGCGGGTGGTCATGGGGCGGGTCTCCTTTGTTTAGGCTTAAAGCAATTTAACCCAAGGCCCTCCTGTAGAAAACTATGGCTTACCCGTACCGATGGCGCAGGTGCGGTTGGTGGGCCGGTGGGCGGTGGTGGACCGGCGTGCGGCCTGGGGCTGCAGCAGAGCCCCCGCTTGAGCGCTGTCCAGCCCAGCGGAGCACAATGCGGGGCCGTTTTTCATGGCCTCCGCAGGCCTGCGAGGCTTGCAGGGCCTGCGGCCTCCTGTGTCGCGACGAGAGGGTGTCGCTCCCCGTCTCAGACTGTTCAATGTCCTCTTCCGAGTCCCGTTCCGCTTCATCGTCCGCCGCCAAGCCCCAGCCCGCTGCCATCACGTCCCGCGCCCGCATCGGGCGCTGGCTGCGCAACTTCTGGCCGGCGCCACTGGGCATCGACGGGCGCGAGCGGCTGCGCTTCATCGTCGGTGCCGTGATGGGCGTTTTCATCACCGCGCTGCTGAGCCGGTGGTGGGCGCAGGGCGTCGGCATTGCGCACGGGCCCTGGATGATTGCTTCGCTGGGTGCCAGTGCCATCCTGGTCTTCGGCATGCCGTCGAGCCCGCTGGCGCAGCCCTGGCCGGTGCTGGGCGGCAGCACGCTGTCGGCCGTGGTCGGCGGGGTGTGCTCGATGCTGGTGCCCGATCCGGCGCTGGCTGGCGCGCTGGCGGTGGGGCTGGCCGTGGCGCTCATGGTGCCGCTGCGCTGCCTGCACCCGCCGGGCGGCGCCATGGCGCTGTATGTGGTGCTGACGGCGGGCGACGGGGTTCATCTGGCCATGTTCCCGATCCTGTTCAACGTGGTCGTGCTGCTGGTGGCGGGCGTGGTCTACAACAGCCTGACCGGGCGCAGCTATCCGCACCCCCAGCGCACGCCGGTGCGTGCCAGCGTGGCGCCTGGTGCTTTTACCGCAGGCGACGTGGATGCGGCGCTGGCGCACTACAACCAGGTGCTGGACGTGAGCCGCGCGGACCTGGAAGGGCTGCTGTACCTCGCCGGGCGGGCAGCGTTCCAGCGCACGCTGGGCGAGGTGCGCTGCGCGGACATCATGTCGAAGCCGCCATTCGCGGTGGAGGCGGGCGTGTCGCTCAAGGACGCCTGGGCCCTGATGCGTGCCCGTCAGATCAAGGCGCTGCCCGTGGTGGACGGGCAGCAACTCGTGACCGGCATCATCACCGTGGCGGACTTCATGCGGCTGGCCAACCTGGAAGTCCACGAGGGCCTGGGCCGGCGCCTGCGTGCGCTGGTGATGGGGCGCGGCGACCAGCCCGGCACGGTGGGCGAGATCATGTCGCACCCCGTGCAGGTGGCCCGCACGGACCAGCACGCCATGGACCTGGTGCCGCTGTTCTCGCACGGTGGCCACCACCACATTCCCATCGTGGACGCCGGCGAACGCCTTGTGGGCGTGATCACCCAGACGGACCTGGTGCGCACGCTGGCCATCGTGGTGCAGGGGCGCGACGGCCCAGCGGGGCAGGGCGGCCCGTCGGACAGCTGTGTGCAGACCGCAGCCCCCACCGCCGCGCCATAGGCAAAAAAAGGGTTCCGCGGTACAATTGACAGGCTTTGCACAGCGCTTTGCCTGTCCACTGACGCCGTCTCCCCCGGCTTTCTGCCTGATCTGCGCCCCGGGTGCAGCGACTCCCACCGCCCGCAATGCACCGTGTGCCGAGTACAACCGGTCACGCCGTAGCTGCCATGGTGGATGCACAAGTAGTCAGGCGCCGATCACAGAATATTTGTTTGAAGAGATAGAACATGGCCAAAGAAGAACTCATTGAAATGCAAGGCTCCGTCACGGAAGTCCTGCCCGACTCGCGCTTTCGCGTCACGCTGGAAAATGGCCATCAACTGATTGCCTACACCGGCGGCAAGATGCGCAAGCACCACATCCGTATCTTGGCGGGCGACAAGGTGTCGCTGGAAATGTCGCCCTACGACCTGAGCAAGGGCCGGATCACCTTCCGCCACCTGGCAGGCCGCGGCCCGGGCCCTGGCGGTAATCGATAACCTGGTGTTCGCGTGCGGTGTGTTGAAAATTTCAAAAAAACCGCAACGAATCCAAAACAGCTGAAATTCCGTTATAGAATACGAGCTGTCGGAGCGTAGCGCAGCCTGGTAGCGCATCTGCTTTGGGAGCAGAGGGTCGCGAGTTCGAATCCCGCCGCTCCGACCAATGTTTGAAGGCCTTGCAGCACATGCTGCAAGGCCTTTTTGCTTTGTGGGCCTGCTTGTCTGTTTCGGATGACAAGCCCGCTTCGGATCGCATGGAGTGCGGGTGCCGCAGGGCAGAATACCGGTTGCACCGTTGCACCGTTGCACCGCTGCACCGTTGCACCGCTGCACCGCGCGTCACCATCCACACCGCGCCGCATGCTGTCTGGTGCCTCCAGGGCCGCTTCAGGGCTGTTGATGGCGCCGTGCTGACCCACTCCGAACACGATGACCCCACCTGTGCCTTCGCCTCCCTTTGTCCTTGCGCCGCGGCAACCCCGTTACGACACGGTGGATGCGTTGCGCGGTCTGGCCATGGTGTGGATGACGGTGTTTCACTTCTGCTTCGACCTGAGCCATCTGGGCTTCTGGCCGCAGAACTTCCGCGCCGACCCGTTCTGGACCTCGCAGCGCACGGTCATCGTGAGCCTCTTTCTCTTTTGCGCAGGCCTGGGGCAGGCCATCGCCTTGCACCAGGGGCAGGGGTGGCCGCGCTTCGGGCGGCGCTGGGGGCAGATCGCGGGCTGTGCCTTGCTGGTCACCGTGGGCTCGGTGGTGATGTTTCCGCAGAGCTTCATCTACTTCGGTGTGCTGCACGGCATGGCCGTCATGCTGCTGGTGGCGCGGCTCACGGCGGGCTGGAGCCGCGGGTTGTGGCTGGCGGGCTTGCTGGCGGTGGCGCTGCCGCCGCTGGCCCATCATCTGCTCACGGGCGCCTGGGCCGACGCAGCGCCCTGGTTCAACAGCCGCTGGCTCAACTGGCTGGGCCTGGTGGGGCGCAAGCCATTCACCGAGGACTATGTGCCCGTGCTGCCCTGGCTGGGCGTGATGTGGTGGGGGCTGGCCAGCGGCCAATGGCTGCTCGCCCGGCGCGGTGCCTGGCTGCAGTGGCGGCTACCGACGGTTCTGCGGCCCTTGGCCTGGCTGGGGCGGTGGAGTCTGAGCTACTACATGGTGCACCAGCCGGTGATGATCGGCGTGTTGATGGCGGTGGCCTGGTGGAGGTCCTAGCGGCCTGAGGCCAGGTTCCTGGGCGTGCCGAAAGTCTTGGCGCAGGAGTCGCGGGGCAGGAGCTTGTGGTGTGAAGGCTTGGCGCTTTGGAGCGGGCCTGGAATGGACATCGATCGGCCTGGACCGACTCGGAACCGGCACAAACGCGGGAGCCCTGCATGTCGGGATTCTCCGCATGATCTCTGGCTGCGCGGGCCGGCGTGGTGCAACGTGATGTGGCCCGACCGCCCATGAAAAAACGCGGCCTGGGCCGCGTTTTTTGGGGGGCAGGCCCGGTAGGCCGAGCCGCTGGCTTCTGGGTTGCCCAGAAGCGCTGTCGATGGATTAGATTACTCGACCTTGGCCTTGGTGCGCAGGTCTTCCTGGAACTTGGCCAGCTTTTGCTGTTGCAGTTGCTGGGCGACCTGGGGCTTCACTTCTTCAAGCTTGGGCAGCTCGGCCTGGCGCACATCGTCCAGGCGGATGATGTGGTAGCCGAACTGGCTCTTCACGGGGGTCTCGGTCATCTTGCCCTTTTGGAGCTTGACCAGGGCTTCGCTGAACTCACCCACGTAGCTCGATGGGTTGGCCCAATCCAGGTCGCCACCCTTGGCGCCAGAACCTGGGTCCTTGGATTGCTTCTTGGCGATGTCTTCGAACTTGGCGCCCTTCTTGATGGAAGCGATGATCGCCTTGGCGTCCGATTCCTTTTCCACCAGGATGTGGCTGGCCTTGTATTCTTTGCCGCTGTTGGCGGCCGCGAACTTGTCGTACTCGGCCTGGATTTCGGCGTCGGTCACGGGGTTGTTCTTTTGGTAGTCGGCGAACAGTTCGCGGATCAGGATGGTCTGGCGTGCCAGTTCCATTTGCGACTTGTAGTCGGCGGAGCCTTCCAGTCCGCGCTTTTGCGCTTCCTGCATGAAGATTTCGCGGGTGATCACTTCTTCCTTGATCTGGCCTTCGATATCGGGCGTCACGGGGCGGCCCGAGCGTTCCACTTGCTGCCTGAGGGCTTCAACGCGCTCTTTGGGCACGGCCTTGCCGTTGACGATGGCCACGTTCTGGGCAAAGGCTGGCAGGGCCACGGTGCCCAGCACGGCAGCGGCGACGAGGCCGGACAGGAGCTGTTTCTTCATGCGGAATCCAAAAATTGAAAGGTTGTTTTTGCGCCAGCTGAAATCCGGCGCCTGGGTAGCTGGGGCCGGTTCAGAGAACTTCAATGGCGAGGGCGTGGACGCCTTGGTCAATAAATTCTTGCAGCGCATCATACACAAGGCGGTGCTGCGCGACCCGGGGCTTGCCTGTAAACAAAGGTGACGAAATGCGCACCCGAAAATGCGTGCCGAAGCCGGTGCCATTGGCCCCGGAATGCCCGGCGTGGGCGGCGCTTTCGTCCAGCACCTCCAGGGCGGTGGGCGTGAGCCGCTGGGCCAGGGTCTGGTGCATCTGCTGCGCTGTGGAGATGGACGTGGTCATGTCGGCGTCCCTCAGGCCACAGGCTCGTCGTTCTTGAGGTGCGGGGCGATGTAGATGCCCTGGCCCACCAGAAAGACCAGCGGAAAGGCGTAGCCCCACAGCTTGAAGTCCACCCACGCCTCGGTGCTGAAGTTGAGCACCACGTAGGCGTTGACGGCCGACATGAAGGCGCAGTAGATGATCCAGGCGACGTTCAGCCGCGTCCAGATGGCGTCGGGCAGCGTCAGCTGGCCGCCCAGCAGCATCTTGAGGAAGTTCTTCTTCAGGATCCACAAGGCCACGGCCAAAGCGATCGACATGGCGCCGTAGAGCACCGTGGGTTTCCACTTGATGAAGCGGTCGTCCTGCAGCACCAGCGTGAGCGTGCCGAACAGCAGGATCAGTACCAGCGTCACCTTGTGCATGGTCTGCAGCCGGCGTTCCATCGCGTAGATCAGGCCCATCTGCACCACGGTGGCGGCCATCAGCACGGCGGTGCCCACGTAGATGCCATAGAACTTGTAGGCCCCGAAGAACAGCAGGATGGGGAAGAAGTCGATCAGAATTTTCATGAAGTCAGGCGAGAGTCTCGGCGGTCAGCCCTTGTCGGTTTCGAAGTCCAGCGACGCCGAGTTCATGCAGTAGCGCAGGCCGGTCGGCGCAGGGCCGTCTTCGAACACGTGGCCCAGGTGGGCCCCGCATTGTGCACACACCGTCTCGGTGCGCACCATGCCGTGGCTGCGGTCCACAATTTCCTTGATGGCGCCGGGCACGGCTTCGGAGAAGCTCGGCCAGCCGCAGCCCGCGTCGAACTTGGTCACCGAGTCGAACAATTTGGCACCGCAGCAGATGCAGTGGTAGCTGCCATCAGCCCAGTGGGCTTCGTACTTGCCGGTGAATGGGCGCTCGGTGGCCGCATGGCGGGTGACCTGGAAGGCCACGGGTTCTGCGCCCTTGTCGCGCAGCACGGCTTGCCATTCGGCGTCGGTTTTTTGTACGGGGTGGGTCATGATGAACAGCTGATCTCGATGGAAGACGCCCAGTCGGGCGGAAAGGCTGCGTAGGCGTCGTGCCCGGGGTGCTCGTCGAAGGGGCGCTCCAGCAGCCGCTGAAGGGTTTGGACTTCGCTGAAGTCGCCAAGTTTCGCAGCGCGGATGGCTTGTTCGCCCAAATGGTTGCGCAGCACGAATTTGGGGTTGGTCTTGAGCATCAAATCGGCTGCTACCGCTGGATCATCCAGCGCAAGTAGCTCTGAATATGATAGCAACCATGCGTCGAACGCCTCGCGGTCGGCAAACAGGTCGCGCACGGGCTCGAAATCGCTGCTGCCCACCGCGTGCGAGAGCCGGCGCCAGAAGATAGGGTAGTCCACGCCGTTCTTGGCCAGCAGCTGCAGGATGCCGTCGATGAGTGCGCCGTCCTGCTCGCGTGCCGTGGGCAAGCCCAGCTTGGCCCGCATGCGGGCCATGAACTCTTCGGGGAACACCGTCTTGTACGACTCCAGCGCCTGCTTGGCCAGCTCTTCGTCGCCGATGAGCGGCAGCAGGGCCTGGGCCAGGCAGAACATGTTCCAGTACGCCACGTTGGGCTGGCGGTTGTAGGCGTAGCGGCCTTGCGTGTCGCTGTGGTTGCACACATGGCCCGGCACGAACGCGTCCAGAAACTGAAACGGCCCGTAGTCGATGGTCAGGCCCAGGATGCTCATGTTGTCGGTGTTCATCACGCCATGGCAAAACCCCACGGCCTGCCACTGCGCCATCAGGCGTGCGGTGCGCTCGCTCACGGCCTGCAGCAGCGCTGCGTAGGCGTTGCCGCCGAGCTCGGCAGTGCCGCGGCATGCGGGGTAGTAGCGGTCGATGACGCAGTCGGCCAGCGCCTGCAGCTGGGGCTCCAGTCCATTGGCGGCAAAGTGCTCGAAGTGGCCAAAGCGCACGAAGCTGGGCGCCACGCGGGTGACCACCGCGGCGGTCTCGACCTCTTCGCGCCGCACGGGGCCGGGCGACCCGGTGATGCACAGCGCGCGCGATGTCGGCACGCCCAGGCCGTGCATGGCCTCGCTGCACAGAAACTCGCGGATGCTGGACCGCAGCACGGCGCGGCCGTCGCCCCCCCGCGAATAGGGCGTGCGGCCGGCGCCCTTGAGCTGCACTTCGTAGCCGCTGGCCGTCTCGCCCAGCAAGATGGCGCGGCCATCGCCCAATTGCCCGGCCCAGACGCCGAACTGGTGGCCGCTGTAGACGCTGGCAAGAGGGCGCGAGCCCGCCAGCAGCGCATTGCCGGTGAACGCCTGCAGCGCCTCGTCGGTGTGCAGCACCGCAGGGTCCAGGCCGATCAGACGCGCCACGTCGGCGCTGCGGCCGACCCAGTGGGGCGCGGGCAGCGGAGTAGGGCGCAGCTCGGTATAAAAATCCGGGCCCAGGGCGGCAAAACCGTGGTTCCAGGCCAGGCCGATGTCGGCAGGGGTTTCGCTGTCGGCGCGCTGATTCATCGTCCGATTGTCTCGCACCGCCGATGCCCCCGAGCCGACAGGGCCATGGGCCGCGCGCCACCGGCCCCGCCGAGCCCCGGCGTGCGCCGCCTTACAGCGCCGTCGTGTCAGGACGCCGCTTCGGGCTCGGGGTGCAGCACCTGCGCGCGGTACTGGCCGGGCGGCATGCCGAACCAGCGCTTGCAGGCGCGAAACAGGTTGCTCTGGTCGGCAAACCCCAGCAGGTCGGCGATCTCGCCCAAGGAGCGCCGCGCATCGCTCAGGTGCTGGCGCGCCAGCTCGCAGCGGGTGTCGTCCAGCAGCTGCTGGTAGCTCACGGATTCGGCCTGCAAACGCCGCTGCAGCGTGCGGTCGGTCAGGTGCAGGCGCGCTGCGATGTCTTCGCGCCGCGGCTCGCCCAGGTGCAGCACGCGCGCGATCTCGGTGCGCACTCGGGTGCTGGCCAGCGTCTGGCCGAGCTGGTCCAGCTCGGACTCCACCATGCGCTCGTGCAGCGCCCACAGGCTGGGGTTGTGCGTGGGGATGGGCGCCAGCAGGTCGGCGTCTGCCAGCAGGAACCGGTTGGCCGGCTGCCCGAACCGTGGCATCACCCCGAAGGCCACGCGGTAACGGGCGTCGTCCTGCGGTGGCGGGGTGGTCAGCTCCACGGCCTGCGGCACCAGGTCGCGCCGGGTCAGCCAGCAGCACAGCGTGAACAAGGTCAGGACCGCGAATTCGATGCGCTGGCGCGGAATGGGCCGGCTGGCGCCTATGTGGCTGATCGCCAGCCAGTGGCCCTGGCCGCGCGGGTCGCGCCGCATCTCGAAGGTGGTGGCGTCCGATATCAAGGCCATGTGCCGCTGCAGGTGCTCGAAGCCGATCAGCAGGTTGGGGCCCGACGCCAGCGCATAGCCCACCAAGTCCACATTGCCGTAGCGCGCCGCCAGGTCCCGCGCCAGGCCCAGGCCGGGGCGGCCGTACCGCGCCGCGGCGGCCTCCCACAGGCGGCTCACGCGGTCCACATCCACACGGGTCTGCTGCTGCAGCAGGGCGGGCAGGTCGATGCCCGCTTCGGTGCACAGGTCTGCGGCAGGCAGGCCTTCGGCTGCAAACATGTCCGCAATGCCGCGAACCCACGCGGCGGAGCTGGTGCGCGGTGTCATGGCCGGGCTGCCGGGTCAGGGTTAACGCGAGGGTGGTGTTCTGAAGTCACTGTTTTGGCACGGTTGCGATAGTGGGCCGATGGCGATGCGTTCACACAATCGTCGCTGAGGTTTGGCCCTGCCGCAAGTGTGACGCTTCAGAGAGGCCCGACCCATTCCTGAAAACCCCCAAGGAGGCAAGACATGGCTGATTTTCAACGCCGCGTGCGCTTTGGCGCCGCCGTGCTGGCAGCATTGATGGGTACGGCCTGCGGCGGCTCCAGCGGCACGCCACCCGAGCTGCGCGAGACCCGCTACGGCGCGGTGCGCGGCACCGACGACAGCGCCACCACCGGCACCTACGCCTGGAAGGGCCTGCCGTTTGCCAAGCCCCCCGTGGGCGACCTGCGCTGGCAACCGCCCGCAGAGCCCGCAGCCTGGACGGGCGAGCGCGATGCCACGCGGTTTGGCAGCGCCTGCCTGCAGATGGGGCGCCTGTACGGCCCCGGCGCCAACAACCGCTTTGACGACACCATCGGCCAGACCCTGGGCACCCCCGTGGGCAACGAAGACTGCCTGACCCTGAACATCTGGCGCCCGGCCAACGGAGACAACAACCTGCCCGTGCTGCTGTTCCTGCACGGCGGCAGCGGCATCTCGGGCTACACAGCCGACCCGGTGTACGACGGCGCGGCACTGGCGCGCAAGGCCAACGCGGTGGTCGTCACGGCCAACTACCGGCTCGATGTGATGGGCTTCTTTCAGCTGCCCGCGCTGCACACCGGCAGCCAGGCGTACAGCGGCAACTACGCGCTGCTGGACAACATCCAGGCGCTGCGCTTCATCCAGGACAACATCGGCCGCTTTGGCGGCAACGCGGGCAACGTCACGCTGATGGGGCAGTCGGCGGGTGCCACCAATGTGCTGGCCCTGCTGACCGCACCGCCAGCCGCAGGTTTGTTCCACAAGGCATTGCCAGTCAGCGCCGGCATCTCGCTGCCCACCAACCTGCCCGCAGGCACCATCCCCACGCTCAACCCGGCCAGCAAATACGCGGCGCAGGCGGGGGCATTGCTGGCGGCCCTGGCACTGGCCGACGGGCTGGCGCCCGACGCGGCAGCGGCGGCTGCGCTGGTGGCGGGCTGGACGCCCGCACACACCGCCAGCTACCTGCGCGGCAAGGACGGCCGCGTGCTGCTGCAGACCGTGCTCAAAGGCGGCCTCACGGGCTCGGGGCCCATCCCGGACGGCGTGGTGATTCCGGTCGACCCGATCGCCGCCATCGGGGCAGGGCGCTACCACAAGGTGCCGGTGCTGTCGGGCTACACGCTGGACGAGGCCAAGCTCTTCGCGCCCTTCCTCGCACTGCTGGGCGGCAAGCCCGGCATGAAGATCAGCGACGCCGAGCGCTTTGCGATGACGCAAAGCTTCAACCCCGATGCGCCCACCGCGCTCACCGCAGCCGACGTCATCGACGCGTCGTACCTGCCCGTCACTGCGCCGGTCACCGGCTACAACGCCCGCATGAAGCTTCTGGGCGCCGCCTTCATCGACCCGAGCCGCGACAACCTGCTCAACACGCTGCGCACCCAGCAGGCCAACGTCTGGAGCTACCAGTTCAACTGGGCCCAGCAGCCCGCGCCCTGGAACGATGTGTACGGCGCAGCCCACGGCTTCGATCTGCCGTTCGTGTTCGGCAACTTCGGCCCTTCGCTGCTGGCCAAGGCCGCCAACAGCACCGCCAACCAGCCGGGACGCATGGCGCTGTCGGGCGTGATGATGGACAGCGTGCGCGCCTTCGTGCACACCGGCAACCCCAACCACGCCGGCCTGGGGCAGGAGTGGCAGGCCTGGCCGCGCAGGTTCATCTTCGACGCGGACCAGAAGGCTGCGCGCCTCAGCGTTCAATAAGCGTGTTCAGTCAGCCTGCCCGGTGATGTCCAAGCCCATGTCCGTTCACGATGCCACCGTGGCGGCAAGGTATGCACTCAGTGCGTCGTCATCCACGATGGCCACCTTGCCGAAGTCCAGAGACACGATGCCCAGCCCTTCCAGCGTTTGCAGCACGCGGTTCACCGTCTGGCGCGACAGGCCGACCAACTGGCCCAGCTCGTCCTGGGTGAGGTTGAGCCGGCGCGTGCTGCGCCAGAACAGCCGGCTCAGGTACAGCGCCACGCGGTGCTCGGTAGACTGGGTGCGGCCCGCCTCGATGATGGTCATGGCCTGGCCCAGGCGCATGTTCAGGTGCAGCACCAGGAACTGGTTGAAGCCCAGGTGCGTCTCGCGCAGTGCGTTGAACAGCGGCAGCGGCAGGCACAGCAAGGTGGTGGGCCGCAGTGCGACCACGTTGTATTTGCGCGGCTCGGGTTTCATGGCCGAGCCCTCGCCGAACCACTCGCCGTCGGGCACGCCGATGAACGCCGACGATCGGCCCTTGCTGGCCGGGCTTTGCAGCATCACCAGGCCCGACAGCACCGCGTACCAGCCCTGCACGGCGCTGCCGGCGGGCATCATCACCGCGCCCTTGTCGCCCTGGGTGGAGAACACCTCGGCCCGCAGCCGCTCTTGCAGGGCTGCGGGCACGCTGGCAAACCAGGGCTGGGCTTCGATGAATCGCTGGGCAGTGGGCGCAAAGCAGAGCATGCGCCGCATTGTCCTTGCACGGCATGGCATGCAGGGTAATCCCTGTGCGTTTGTCTACCGGGCGACAGGTGTTGGCAAGCCCGCGGCCGGGGCGCACACTGCCCCTGCACTGATGGAGTGCGCGCCGCGGGCTGCGGGTTTTCACCACCAGCGTGACACATCCGAAGGCCTGCAGCGCGCTACGATGATCTTTCCATTCACCACCACATCCAAGGAGCCCCCATGCTGGGTCTGATGCAGAGCCAACCGCTCTTGATTTCGTCGCTGATCGAGTTCGCCGAGCGCCACCATGGCGACGCTGAAATCGTCTCGCGCCGGGTCGAGGGCGACATCCACCGCTACACGTACCGAGACCTCGGGGCGCGTGCGCGCCGCCTGGCCCATGCGCTGGATGCCCTGAAGCTGCAGTTCAGCGACCGCGTGGCCACGCTGGCCTGGAACGGCTACCGGCACATGGAGATGTACTTCGGCGTCTCCGGCTCGGGCCGCGTGCTGCACACCGTCAACCCGCGCCTGCACCCCGACCAGATCGCCTGGATCGTCAACCACGCCGAAGACCAGGTGCTGTGCTTTGACCTGACCTTCCTGCCCCTGGTGCAGGCCGTGCACGCCAAGTGCCCCACGGTGAAGAAGTGGGTGGCGCTGTGCGATGCGGACAAGCTGCCGGCAGACTCCGGCGTGCCGGGACTGGCCAGCTACGAAGAGTGGATCGGCGCCTATGCGCCCGACTACGCCTGGCCCGAGTTCGACGAGAACTCCGCGTCCAGCATGTGCTACACCAGCGGCACCACGGGCAACCCCAAGGCCGCGCTGTACAGCCACCGCTCCACCACGCTGCACGCCTACGCCGCGGCGCTGCCCGACGTGATGTGCCTGTCGGCACGCGACTCGGTGCTGCCGGTGGTGCCCATGTTCCACGTCAACGCCTGGGGCATTCCGTACTCGGCCGCGCTCACGGGCTGCAAGCTCGTGTTCCCGGGCCCGGCCATGGACGGCAAATCCATCTACGAACTTATCGAAGCCGAGAAGGTGACCTACGCCGCCGGCGTGCCCACCGTGTGGCAGATGATGCTCGGCCACATGAAGCCCGCGGGCCTCAAGTTCTCCACGCTGCGCCGCACCGTCATCGGCGGCTCGGCCTGCCCGCCCGCCATGATCCATGCGTTCAAGGAAGACTACGGCGTCGAAGTGCTGCACGCCTGGGGCATGACCGAGATGAGCCCGTTGGGCACGCTGTGCACCCTGAAGAACAAGCACCTGGCGCTCTCCAAGGACGAGCAGATGAAGGTCCTGCAAAAGCAGGGCCGCGCGATCTACGGCGTGGACATGAAGATCGTGGGCGGTGACGGGGCCGAACTGCCGTGGGACGGCAAGACCTACGGCGACCTGCTGGTCAAGGGCCCGTGGATCGTGGACAGCTACTTCAAGGGCGAGGGCGGCAACCCGCTCGTCAAGGACGCGCAGGGCCGCGGCTGGTTCCCCACGGGCGACGTGGCCACCATCGACGCCGACGGCTTCATGCAGATCACCGACCGCAGCAAGGACGTGATCAAGTCCGGCGGCGAGTGGATCAGCTCCATCGACATCGAGAACATCGCGATGGCGCACCCGGCGATTGCCATGGCCGCCTGTGTGGGCATGCCGCACCCCAAGTGGGACGAGCGCCCCATCGTCGCCGTGGTCAAGCGCCCCGGCACCGAGGTCACGCGCGAAGAGCTGCTGGCCTTCTACGAAGGCAAGACCGCCAAGTGGCAGATCCCCGATGACGTCGTGTTCGTCGACGCTATTCCACTGGGCGCCACCGGCAAGATGCTCAAGACCAGATTGCGCGAGCAATTGAAGAATTACAAGCTTCCGGGCCTGTGATGAAGACGGGCCCCGCGCTCGGGGGAGCGCGGGGCCAGTCGCGTGTGCGACGCTGGTAGGGGCAATCCCTGAGCATCGCTTTGTTGCAACGCGGTACGCTGCGTTTTATATATTTACAAGGAGACAAGACCATGAAGTTCGCTATTAAGGCTGTAGCAGCCTCGGTAATCCTGGCAAGTGCTGGCGGGGCGTTCGCTCAAAAGGGCGAGACCGTCAAGATCGCCTGGCTCGACCCGCTTTCCGGCCTGATGGCGGCCGTGGGAACCAACCAGCTCAAGAGCTTCCAGTTCATCGCTGAAGAGTTCAACAAGAAGAACGCCGCAGGGGTCAAGTACGAGATCATCGGCATCGACAACAAGCTCAGCCCGCAAGAGACCACCAGCGCGCTGCGCTCGGCCATGGACCAGGGCGCACGCTACGTGGTGCAGGGCAACGGCTCCGGCCCGGCCCTGGCCATCATGGACGCGCTGGAAAAGCACAACGCCCGCAACCCCGGCAAGGAAGTCCTCTTCCTGAACTACGCCGCGGTGGACCCCGACCTCACCAACAGCAAGTGCAGCTACTGGCACTTCCGCCTGGACGCGGACACCTCCATGAAGATGGAAGCCCTGACCACGTACATGAAGGACATGCCCGAGGTCAAGAAGGTCTACCTGATCAACCAGAACTACGCGCACGGCCACCAGGTCGCCAAGTACGCCAAGGAAATGATGGGCCGCAAGCGCCCTGACGTGCAGTTCGTCGGCGACGACCTGCACCCGCTGGCCCAGGTGCGCGACTTCGCGCCCTACATCGCCAAGATCAAGCAGTCGGGCGCCGACAGCGTGATCACCGGCAACTGGGGTTCCGACCTGGCGCTGCTCATCAAGGCCGCCAACGACGCGGGCCTGAACAACGTCAACTTCTACACCTACTACGGCTCGGTCACCGGCAGCCCCACCGCGATGGGCTCGGCCGCCGCAGGCCGTGTGTACATGGTGGCCTACGCCCACATGAACCTGCCCGGCGAGATCAACAAGATCGTGGTGGACTACAAGAAGAAATTCAACGACGACATGTACACCGGTGCGGTCTACCACGCCTTCACCATGCTGTCCGAAGGCTTTGCCAAGGCCAAGTCCACCGACCCCGTCAAGGTGGCCGCGGTGTTCGAAGGCATGAAGTTCAAGAGCTTCAACGGCGAGGTCGAGATGCGCAAGACGGACCACCAGCTGCAGCAGGGCCTGTTCATCTCCAAGTGGGAGAAGGCTGGCGGCAAGTACCCGCTCGATTCGGAGAACACCGGCTACACCTTCGTGCCCGTGAAGTACTACGAGCCCTATGTGGCCAGCACGCCCTCCTCGTGCCAGATGAAGCGTCCGTAAACCCTGCGCAATCGCTTCGAGGCCCGAGCCACTCGGGCCTCTTTTTTTACCCCTGCAGTGAAAAATTCCAATGAATACTGAGTTTTTCGTGATCTCGCTGCTGAACGGCGTGAGCTACGGGCTCCTGCTGTTCATGCTCAGTTCGGGCCTCACGCTGATCTTCAGCATGATGGGTGTGCTCAACTTTGCGCACACCAGCTTCTACATGCTGGGAGCCTATTTCGCGTTCACCATCTCCGGACTGGTGGGCTTCTGGCCGGCGCTCGTGATTGCGCCGCTGGTGGTGTTTGCACTGGGTGCCGCGTTCGAGCGCTATTGCCTGCGCCGCGTGCACAAGTTCGGCCACGTGCCGGAGCTGCTCGTCACGTTCGGGCTCTCGTACCTCATTCTGGAAGTGGTGCAGCTCGTGTGGGGCCGCTCGACGGTGCCCTACGGCCTGCCCACGCAACTGCAGGGCCCCCTGTTTTCGCTGTACGGCACGCAGTTCCCCAAGTCGCGCTCGTTCGTGATGCTGGTCGCGCTGCTGATGCTGGTGTCGGTGTGGCTGCTGCTCACCCGCACGCGCATCGGCCTCGTGATCCAGGCGGCGCTCAAGTACCCGCACATGGTGGAGGCGCTGGGCCACAACGTGCCGCGCGTGTTCATGCTCGTGTTCGGCGGCGGCGCGGCCCTGGCGGGCCTGGCGGGGGTGATCGGCGGCAACACCTACGTCACCGAGCCCGCCATGGCGGCGTCGGTGGGCTCCATCATCTTCGTGGTGGTGGTGGTGGGCGGCATGGGCTCACTGGCGGGGGCCTTCCTCGCGTCGCTGCTCATCGGGCTGGTACAGACCTTTGCCGTGGCGCTCGACTATTCGCTCATCCATGTGTTCAAGGCGGTGGGCGTGGCCGTCACCGACCAGACCTTCGGCTACCCGCTGCTCAAGCTCACCATCTCGCAGGTGGCGCCCATCCTGCCGTACCTGTTCCTCGTGCTGATCCTGATCTTCAGGCCCAAGGGCCTGCTAGGCACGCGGGAGGACTGAAGCCATGAATTCCAATTCGACACCTACCACCACTGGCTCCGGCGCCAGCTCCTACTACCGGTTCAAGCCCTGGAACGTGGGCCGATTCGTCATCTGGACGCTGTTCGCAGCCATGCTCATCGTCGCGCCTATGCTGTTTCGCAGCAGCCTGGCGCTGACGATGCTGTCGCAAATCGGCTACCTGATCATCATCTGCCTGTCGTACAACATCCTGCTGGGGCAGGGCGGCATGCTGAGTTTCGGCCATGCGGTCTACACCGGGCTGGGCTCGTTCATCGCCATCCACGCGATGAACATGGCCACCAAGGGCACGGTCAACATTCCGCTGGTGCTCATCCCGCTGGTGGGCGGCCTGGCCGGCGCGTTCTTCGCCATCATCCTGGGCTTCGTCACCACCAAGAAGTCGGGCACCACGTTCGCCATGATCACGCTCGGTATCGGCGAGCTGGTGGCGTCCATGGCGCTGATGTTCCCCGAGTTCTTCGGCGGCGAAGGCGGCATCACCACCGACCGCACGTACGGCAAGGCCTTCTTCGGCCTGAACTTCGGCTCGGGCATGCAGGTGTACTACCTGATCGCGGCCTACTGCTTCGTGTGCACCGCGGCGATGTTCGCCTTCACCGGCACGCCGCTCGGCCGCATCCTGAATGCGGTGCGCGACAACCCCGAGCGCGTGGAGTTCATCGGCTACAACACGCAGCGCGTGCGCTACTTCGCGTTCATCATCGCGGGCTTTTTTGCAGGCATCGGCGGGGGCCTGGCCACCATCAACTTCGAGATCATCACCGGCGCCGACAGCCTGAGCGTGATCCGCTCGGGCGGCTACCTGCTGTTCACCTTCCTGGGCGGGGCCACGTTCTTCTTCGGGCCCATCATCGGTGCGGTGCTGCTGGTGCTGGCCTCGGTGCTGCTGTCCGAGCTGTCCAAGGCCTGGCTGCTGTACCTGGGCCTCGTGTTCCTGTTCATGGTGATGTATGCGCCCGGCGGCATCGCCAGCCTGATCATGATGAACCTGCGCCTGGCCAAGTACGGCAAGCTGCGCCAGTTGGGCACTTCGTACCTGGCGCTCGCCGGCACCGCGCTGGTGGGCGTGCTGGGGGCGGCCTGCATGATCGAGATGACTTACCACCTGCAACTGAACGCGGCACTCGGGCCGGAGCTGACCTTCCTGGGCGCCACGCTCAACGCCAAGGGCTTTGCCAGCTGGTTCGGCGCCATCTTCGTGATGGTCACGGGCTTCGGGCTGTTCGAGCTGTGCCGTCGCCAGTTCCTGCGCCAGTGGGGCACGATCCAGGAAGAAATCGAACACCACATCAAGCGTACGGAGGCGCTGTGAACATGGCCGCTGACAACGCAACCCCTGCCTACGCCCTGGAACTGCGCGACCTGCGCAAGAGCTTTGGCAAGACCGAAATCATCCGTGGCGCCAACCTGGTCGTGGCTCCTGGCGAGCGCGTGGCCATCATCGGCCCCAACGGCGCTGGCAAGTCCACGCTGTTCAACCTGATCAGCGGGCGCTTTGCGCCCACCAGCGGCGACGTGATCCTGAACGGCCAGCGCATCAACGGCCTGGCGCCGTACGAGATCAACCGCAAGGGCCTGTCGCGCAGTTTTCAGATCACCAACATCTTCCCCAAGCTGAGCGTGTTCGAGAACCTGCGCTGCGGCGTGCTGTGGAGCATGGGCTACAAGTACACCTTCCTGCGCTTCTTGTCGGACCTGCACGACGCCAACCAGCGCGCCAAAGAGCTCATGGAGATGATCAAGCTCGACAAGAAGCGCGACACCCTGGCCATGAACCTCACCTACGCCGAGCAGCGGGCGCTGGAGATCGGCATCACCATCGCGGGCGGCGCCAACGTGATCCTGCTGGACGAGCCCACGGCCGGCATGAGCAAGAGCGAGACCACGCGCTTCATCCACCTCATCAAGGAAGTGACCGAAGGCCGCACCCTGCTGACCGTGGAGCACGACATGGGCGTGGTGTTCGGCCTGGCCGACAAGATCGCGGTGGTGGTCTATGGCGAGGTGATCGCCTTCGACACCCCCGACAAGGTGCGCGCGAATGCGCGCGTGCAGGAGGCCTACCTGGGCTCCGTCGTGGCCGATGAGCAAGGCGCGGGACACTGACTGACTATGCTGAAAATTGACAACCTCCACGCCTACTACGGCAAGAGCCATGTGCTGCATGGTGTGAGCTTCGACGTCCAGCCCGGCGAGATCGTGGCGCTGCTCGGGCGCAACGGCTCGGGCCGATCCACCACCGCCAAGGCCATCATGGGTCTGGTGGACTGGGAGGGCACGCTCGAATGGAAGGGCCAGGCCCTGAACGGCAAGAAGGCCTACGAGATCGCCCACCTGGGCCTGGGCTACGTGCCCGAGAGCCGCGACGTGTTTCCCAACCTCACCGTGCACCAGAACCTGCTGCTCGGCCAAAAGGGCAACGGCAAGGGCAGCCGCTGGTCGTTCGACGACATGTACGAAATGTTCCCCCGCCTCAAGGAACGCCAGCACACCGAGGCGGGCGTGATGTCCGGCGGCGAGCAGCAGATGCTCACGCTGTGCCGCACGCTGATGGGCGACCCCGACCTGATCATCATCGACGAGCCCACCGAAGGCCTGGCGCCCAAGATCGTCGAGCTGGTGGGGCAGTACCTGCAGACCATCAAGGCGCGGGGGATTTCGGTGCTGCTCATCGAGCAGAAGCTCACCATCGCGATGAAGATCTCGGACCGCGCGCTGGTGATGGGGCACGGCTCCATCGTGTTCCAAGGCACGCCGGACAGCTTGCGGGCCGACAACTACATTCGCAAGGAGTGGCTGGAGGTGTAAGCCATGGACATTCAGTGCCCATGATTTTTGCCCATTTGGTAAAAAATGATTGCCAACTGCTCATGGGCCCTGCAAGGTCTTTAGTATCGGGGCTCATCACCAACGGGGCAGTTATGCGTACTCTTGAAGAGCTCAAGCGGTTGCACGATCAGGCGGAAGATCAGCCCGCGATGTCGTCCGATCTTGCCCAGGCGGAATGTCTTTTCATTCACCGTACGGCCGTGGTGATGGCTGACGGCGAGGTGGTCACTTGTGCAAACATGTACGCAGAGAACGTTGGGCATCTGGATGAGAAAACTACCTTTTCATCCCTCTGGAACAACGAGCGGATGCAGTCTGTACGTCGCACCTTGGGTACGGAAAACGAGTGGGCTCAATGCAAGCAGTGCTGGTTTCGCGAAATCCGCTATGCAGAACAGCGCCGTAGCTGGGCGGCGCTGGGCGGACGGGCTGCGCAGGCAGCGTTAACAAAGCCCGCGGAGTATCAGCCAATATCCTGGGATTTCCGGAAAGCGCAAGCGGAGCGCAAGATTGACTGATCCTCTGCGTCCCCAACTGACTCGATTGGGACTTTTTCGTGTCAAGAACGATGACGTTTTCATTGAGCTGACGGTGCGCCTGCGCCGCACTGCGGACACCCGGTATGACTTCAGCAAGCTGTATTTTGCTGTGGGCATTGCGGGGCGCTACAGCGAGGAACGCACCATCTGCTTTCGCTTGCGTCATTCCGATGTGGTGGAGCGAGTTCGCTTGCTCATTCCGCCAGAAGGCAAGGCAGCCGGATGGATCCGCCTGCGGCTCGAGGCTTTTGCTCGATCCTACGGAGCCTGCGAGGTCGTTTCGACGCGACTGATTCCGGAGGACGGGGGTGAACTCTCTCGACAGGCCTACCTGGTCGGTTTGAAGTCCAGGGTTCGTGCTCAAGTGGTACAGAGCGAAGTTCTCCAGCGTGCGACAGTTCCTCACCTCCCAGAATCTTTGAGCATCGAGCTGACGGCTGCCTGCAATCTCCATTGTTCCCACTGCAGCAGCCACGGAGATGAGCGTGAGCATCTTCTGAACAACCGGCGACCGCCGTTGAATGCGGAGGTTCTCGAGACTCTGGCGCACGAGGTTTTTCCGTACCTCACATTGGTGAATCTTGTTGGGCGTGGAGAACCGACCATGGTTTCGGCGTCCCAATGGAACCGGTTCTTCGAGTTGTGCGAGGCCTACGATGTGCTGGTCACCTGCGTCACCAATGGTTCCTTCGTCAAGCAGCGATTCGATGCCCGGAAAATGCACCTGCTGGATACGCTGACGTTTTCCATCGACGGGATGACGGAAGAGGTGTTCACAGCGAACCGGGGCGGAGCTGATCTGAACACGTTTATGAAGAACCTGGACCATTTCCAAAGCCTTCGACGTGAGCAACACTTGTTGCGTCGTCCTCGCCTGGGGCTGTCGTGGACCCTGAAGCGCAACAACATTCACCAGTTTCCTGACTTCATTCGATTCGCTATCAAGGCAGATGCTGAACTGCTGTATGTGCGCCACCTTCTGCTGTTCCGGCCAGAGGATGCAAAAGAGTCCCTGCTTGAGGATCCAGAAATGTGCAATCACTATCTGTCCATGGGCTACGAGCTTTTGAAGGGTAGCCCGATGAAGCTTGACGTTCCGCCATTGGCGGCCACCGCCTAGAGCCCTGTCTCAGGCTTTCGCTGGGACTGGGAGTGTTTCGCACGAAACGCAACCTGGCCTACGGAAGCCGTTTGTCCCCCGCGGGACAAACGGGATATCGCAAAGCCATGCGGAGCCCCTACAATAAAAACGCACGATCGTTCTTTTTCACTCTCCAAGGAACAACAGCACCATGACCGCTGAATACAAAGTCCACGGCTCCGTTGCCGTGATCACGCTGGCAAACCCTCCCGTCAACGGGCTGGGCCTGGCCACCCGCCAAGGTATCGTGGACGGCCTGGCCCGTGCCAATGCCGATGCAGCGGTCACATCCATCGTCATCACCGGCGCCGGCGGCGCCTTCTCGGGCGGTGCGGACATCAAGGAATTCGGTACCGACAAGTCGCTGCAGGAGCCAAACCTGCTGTCGGTGATCCTCGCCGTGGAAAACTCGGCCAAGCCGGTCGTGGCCGCCATGCACACCGTCGCCATGGGCGGCGGCCTGGAGCTGGCGCTGGGCTGCCACTACCGCATTGCCGCACCTGGCTGCTCGATTGCGCTGCCCGAAGTCAAGCTGGGCCTGATCCCCGGCGCGGGCGGCACGCAGCGCCTGCCGCGCGTGATCGGCGTCGAAGCCGCGCTCAACCTGATCGTGAGCGGCGAGCCCGTCAAGAGCGAACTGATCGCCGGCGTGCCCGGCCAGAAGCTGTTCGACAAGCTGGCCGCATCGCCCGAGTCGCTGGCCGAAGAAGCCCTGGCGTTCGCCCAGAGCGTGGCCGATGCGCGCCCGCTGCCCCTGGTGCGCAATTTCCCCTGCAAGCACCCTGAAGGCGACGCGTACTTCCAGTTCGCACGCAACATGGTCAAGGGCATGGCCAAGAACTTCCCCGCGCCTGCCAAGTGCGTGGACGCGGTCGAAGCAGCCACCAAGAAGAAGTTCGCCGAAGGCATGCTGGTCGAGCGCGAGATCTTCATCAACCTGATGTGGACCGCCGAGTCCCGCGCGCTGCGCCATCTGTTCATGGCAGAGCGCGCCGCGAGCAAGATCCCTGACGTGCCGTCGGACACCCCCAAGCGCGACATCAAGCTGGTGGGCGTGATCGGTGCGGGCACCATGGGCGGCGGCATCGCCATGAACTTCCTGAACGCCGGCATCCCCGTCAAGATGCTGGAGATGAAGCAGGAGGCCCTGGACCGCGGCGTCGGCACCATCAAGAAGAACTACGAAGCGCAGGTCAAGAAGGGCAAGCTCAAGGAAGACAAGTACGCCCAGCGCATGGCGCTGCTGTCCACCACGCTCAGCTACGACGAGCTCAAGGACTGCGACCTGATCATCGAAGCCGTTTTCGAAGAGATGGGCGTGAAGGAAGCCGTGTTCAAGCAGCTGGACGCCGTGGCCAAGCCCGGCGCCATCCTGGCGTCCAACACCTCCACGCTGGACGTGGACCAGATCGCCAACTTCACCCAGCGTCCCCAGGACGTGGTGGGCATGCACTTCTTCAGCCCTGCCAACGTCATGAAGCTGCTGGAAGTGGTGCGTGGCAAGGCCACCGCCAAGGACGTGCTGGCCACCGTGATGGCCGTGGCCAAGAAGATCAAGAAGACCGCCGTGGTCTCGGGCGTGTGCGACGGCTTCATCGGCAACCGCATGATCGAGCGCTACAGCCAGCAAGCCGGCTTTTTGCTGGACGAAGGCGCCACGCCCCAGCAGGTGGACAAGGCCATCGAGAAGTTCGGCTTTGCCATGGGCCCGTTCCGCATGGGCGACCTGGCCGGCAACGACATCGGCTGGGCGATCCGCAAGCGCCGCTACAGCGAAAAGCCCGACATGAAGTACAGCAAGACGGCAGACCTGCTGTGCGAGCTGGGCCGCTTCGGCCAGAAGACCGGCGCAGGCTGGTACGACTACCAGGCCGGCAAGCGCGACGCGATCCCGAGCGACGTGGTGAACAAGATGATCGAGGAGCACCGCAAGACCCTGGGCACGGCGCCCCGCAAGATCTCCGACGAGGAAATCGTGCAGCGCCTGGTGTTCGCCCTGGTGAACGAAGGCGCGCACATCCTGGAAGAGGGCATTGCCAGCAAGTCCGGCGACATCGACATGGTGTACCTGACCGGCTACGGCTTCCCCATCCACCGCGGCGGCCCGATGCACTACGCCAGCGAAGTGGGCCTGTTCAACGTGGTGCAGGCGATGAACCGCTTTGCCCAAAACCCCATGGACGACGCCAACGCCTGGAAGCCCGCTCCGCTGCTGGCCAGGCTGGCCGCCGAAGGCAAGGCCTTCCAGTAAAGCAGGTACTTCGCTTCGCCAAATCGCGTACATGAAATCGCGCCTTCTCGCACCATGCCGCGTTGCAAATCCTCGTCATAGCTTGGCTATGACTGCGGTTTGCGCCTTGCCTGGCACGAGAACGCATCCATTTCATTTGTAAGCTCATTGAAGAAGCGAAGCACCGGCGCGCACCCCGTTCACCGATTAAAGGATTTCCCATGACCTCCGCAGTGATTGTCTCCACCGCCCGCACCCCGCTCGCCAAGAGCTGGAAGGGCTCCTTCAACATGACCCATGGCGCCACGCTGGGCGGCCACGCCGTGCAGCATGCCGTGCAGCGCGCCGGCATCGACGGCGCCGATGTCGACGACGTCATCATGGGCTGCGCCACGCCGGAAGGCGCGACGGGCAGCAACATCGCGCGCCAGATCGCGCTCAAGGCCGGCCTGCCCATCACGGCGTCGGGCATGACGATCAACCGCTTTTGCTCCTCGGGTCTGCAGACCATTGCCACCGCGGCCCAGCGCATCATCGCCGGCGAAGCCGACGTGTACGTGGCGGGCGGTGTGGAAAGCATCTCGTGCGTGCAGCAGGAGATGAACCTGCACATGATCCAGGACCTGGCCCTGGCCAAGCAAAAACCCGAGATCTACTGGAGCATGCTGCAGACCGCCGAACAGGTGGCCAAGCGCTACAACATCGGCCGCGACGCGATGGACGAATACGGTGCCGCCAGCCAGCAAAAGGCCTGCGCAGCCCAGGCCGCCGGCCTGTTCGATGCAGAGATCGCGCCCATCACCGTTACCGCCGGCATTGCCGACAAGACGCTGGGCCTGATCACCAAGCAGGTCACCGTGAGCAAGGACGAGGGCACGCGCGAAGGCACGACCAAGGAAGGCATCAGCGGCATCCGCCCCGCGCTGCCCGGGGGCGTGATCTCGGCCGGCAATGCCAGCCAGTTCTCCGACGGCGCAGGCGCCTGCGTGGTGACCAGCGAAGAGTACGCCAGCAAGAAGGGCCTCAAACCCCTGGGCCGTTTCCTCGGCTTTGCCGTGGCTGGCTGCGAGCCCGACGAAATGGGCATCGGCCCCGTGTTCGCGGTGCCCAAGGTGCTCAAGAAGCTGGGCCTCACCGTGCAGGACATCGACCTGTGGGAGCTGAACGAAGCCTTTGCCGTGCAGGTGCTGTACTGCCGCGACAAGCTGGGCATTCCAGCAGACCGCCTGAATGTGAACGGCGGCGCGATTGCCGTGGGCCACCCCTACGGAGTGTCGGGCCAGCGCCTGACGGGCCATGCGCTCATCGAAGGCAAGCGCCGCGGCGCCAAGAAGGTGTGCGTGACCATGTGCATTGGCGGCGGCATGGGTGCTGCGGGCGTCTTCGAAGTGTTCTGACCCATGGCTTCGGAGCGCCCCACCGACATGCGCAGCGGAGCGGCCTCGCCCGAGGCCTTTCTGGAGCTGGGCCGGCAGGTGCTGGCCAACCAGCCCTTCAGCGTGATGCTGGGGGCCGAGCTTCTGTCGCTGTCACCGGGGCGTTGCGAACTGGGCCTGGCGCTCACGCCGCAGTTGCGCCAGCAGCACGGGTTTGCGCACGGCGGGGTGGTGAGCTACCTGGCCGACAACGCGCTTACCTATGCCGGTGGCACGGCCATGCAGGTGCCGGTAGTCACGTCCGAGTTCAAGGTCAACTACCTGCGGCCTGCGGTGGGCGAGCGCCTGGTGGCGCGCGCCGAGGCAGTGCACCACGGCAAGAGCCAGGCGGTGTGCCGCTGCGAGGTGTACGCCGTGCAGGGCGGGCAGGAAAAGCTCTGCGCCGTGGCGCAGGGCACGATTGCCGCGCTGCCGGCGGGTGCTGTACCGGCCGAAGCCGCCACCGCGCCATGAATGCAGCCATGCATTTCGTGAACACGGCTGCCGTGACTACAAGGTGCGCTGTGGACCCGCGTGCCATGACAGGAGGCTGAAGGAAAGGCTACAAATTGTTGCCTTGTGGATGCGTACCGGCACCGGCAGGCGGCGGCCGGGCGGGCAGAATCCGCCGCGGCAGCCGGCACGCCCGGTGCCTGGTCCATCCCTTCTTCCCCTTCACGGTACATCCCATGCGTCGCATTGCTTCCCTTCGCTTTTTCACCGCACTCTCCGCGCTGGCCGTGGCCTGCGGTGCCCACGCACAGAGCTTCAAGCTCCAGCAGCCGCTGGAGTCCGACGCCGACGTGGTGCTGCACGAGATCGTGCTCGACGCCAAGCAGACCCGCGTCACCCTGGTGGTGAAGAACAGCACCGACGAGGCGTTCGAAGCCTGCGCGCAGCCCACGGGCTCGCCCGATGCGTTCACGCTCAAGGACCTGGACAGCGGTGCGGTGCTGCCGCAGCGCGCCATCAGCGGCCTTACGCTGTGCAACGTGAAGATGGACACGGTCAAGCCTGGCCGCACCAAGTTTCTGAAGATCACTTTCCCGCCGCTCCCGGCAGGTGCCACGCGCCTGCAGCTCGGAGAGGCCAGCTGCCAGCCCAAGCCCGATTCGGACATGGAGTACTGGTGTTTCAAGAACATCGCGCTGCCCGCCCGCTGATCCTCGCGCCGGCGAGGGGGGCAGGGCATGCAGCATTCAAGGAGACCTCATGACCCTGCGTTCCACGCTCGACTTTTTGCTGTACGACTGGCTGGAGGCCGAGAGCCTCTCGGCCCGCGGCCGTTTCGCTGACCATTCGCGCGAAACCTTCGACGCGGTGCTGGACACCTGCGAGCGCATCGCGCGCGAGAAGTACGCGCCGCACAACCGCACGGTGGACATCGAGGAGCCGCACTTCGACGGCGAGAAGGTCATCCTGCCCCCGGCGACGTACGAGGCCCGCAAGGCCTACGCCGAATCGGGCCTGCTGTCGGCCGCGCAGGACTACGACATCGGCGGCATGCAGCTGCCTTACACGGTAGAGGCGGCGGCCAACAGTTTCTTCGCGGTGGCGTCGATCAGCATCGGGTCCAACCTTCTGACCTCGGGCAACGCCAACCTGCTGATGGCGCACGGCACGGCGCTGCAAAAGGAAGTGTTCGCACTTAATGAATTCAACGGCCGCTGGTCGGGCACCATGTGTTTGTCCGAGCCGCAGGCGGGCTCGTCGCTGTCGGACGTGGCCACGCGCGCCGTGCCCGATGGCAGCGACTTCGAAGCCGACCCGCTGGGCGCGCGCTATCGCCTCACGGGCAACAAGATGTGGATCAGCTCGGGCGACCACGAGCTCACCGAGAACATCGTGCACCTGGTGCTGGCCAAGATCCCGGGGCCGGACGGCAAGCTCGTGCCCGGCACGCGCGGCATCTCGCTGTTCATCGTGCCCAAGAAGATGGTCGATGTAGAGGGCCAGCTGACCGGCGAACGCAACGACGTGGCGCTGGCGGGCCTGAACCACAAGCTGGGCTGGCGCGGCACCACCAACACGCTGCTCAATTTTGGCGAGGGCAAGTTCCCGGTGGGCGGGCAGGCCGGCGCCGTGGGCTACCTGGTGGGCCAGGCGGGCAAGGGCCTGCACTGCATGTTCCACATGATGAACGAGGCGCGCATCGGCATCGGCATGGCGGCCACCATGCTGGGCCTGGCGGGCTACTACGCCAGCCTGGACTACGCCAGGAACCGCCCGCAGGGCCGCCCGGTGCAGGGCGCCAAGGACGCGGCCGGTGGCGCCCCTGCCGCCGTGGTCAAGGATGCCGCGCAGCCGCAGGTGCGCATCATCGAACACGCCGACGTCAAGCGCATGCTGCTGGCCCAGAAGGCGTATGGCGAAGGCGCGCTGGCGCTCAACCTGTTCTGCGCCCGTCTGGTGGACGAGCAGCACACCGGCGACGCAGCCGCGGCTGACGAGGCCCGCCTGCTGCTCGAAGTGCTCACGCCCATCGCCAAGAGCTGGCCCAGCGAGTTCTGCCTGGAGGCCAACTCGCTGGCCATCCAGATCCACGGCGGCTACGGCTATACGCGCGACTTTCCGGTGGAGCAGTACTGGCGCGACAACCGCCTGAACATGATCCACGAGGGCACGCACGGCATCCAGGCCATGGACCTGCTGGGCCGCAAGGTGCTGATGGAAGGCGGGCGCGGCCTCACGCTGCTGGCCGGGCGCATCAACGCCACCATCGAGCGGGCGATCCAGGTGCCCGCGCTGGCCGCGCATGCCAACGCGCTGGGCGCGGCCCTGCAGCAGATCGGTGCCGCCACCAAGGCCGCGTGGGCCACGGGCCAGCCGGCCGATGCGTTGGCCAATGCCGTGCCGTACATGCAGGCCTTCGGCCACACGGTGCTGGCCTGGGTCTGGCTGGACCTGGCGCTGGCGACGCTGGCCGACGACGCTGCCCTGGCACAGCCCGCCAGCGTGGGCCGCATGGGCGCCATGCGCTATTTCTTCCACTACGAGCTGCCCAAGATCGGCGCGTGGCTGCAGGTGGTGAGCACCCGCGATGCGACGTGCGCCAGCTTTCCTGAAGAGGCGTTCTGACCATGGCCACACCACGCGCACTGCAGCGCCTGCACCAGCTCATCTGGGCCCTGATCTACGGCGGCTTGCTGGTGCTGGTGCTGGGCATCGCCACGGCGCGCACGGACGATGCGCTGGGCTGGACCCTCATCGCCGTGGGCGGGGTGGCTGCCGTGGTGGGGCTGGTGCTGATCGGCGTGCGCTCGCGCCTGCGGGCAGATGCTGCGCCATGACGCGGTCAACGCCCTCTGCATGCCGTGGCCCCATCCGCGACACTCCCGCGACATGGCACCTCCGCGTTGCATCGCACAATCATTGCGTGACTTGATTTCATGTGCCGGATGGCCGCACGCCCGCAGGGCGGGCCGTTCGCACCCTGACTGCAGACCCACAAACCCAAGGAGACACACCTCATGACCCGCACCATCCAGCAACTGTTCGACCTGACCGGCAAGACCGCCCTCGTGACCGGAGGCTCGCGCGGCCTGGGCCTGCAACTGGCCCATTCGCTGGGCGAGGCGGGCGCCAAGATCGTGCTCAGCTCGCGCAAGGCGTCCGACCTGGAAGAAGCCACCGCCGACCTGCAGGCCGCCGGCATCGACGCGCGCTGGATCGCCGCGGACTGCTCCAACGAAGCCGACATCCGCCGCCTGGCCGACGAAACCCTGGAGCGCCTGGGCCATGTGGACATCCTGGTGAACAACGCCGGCGCCGCCTGGGGCGCCCCGGCCGAAGACCACCCCGTGGACGCCTGGGACAAGGTGATGAACCTGAACGTGCGCGGCTATTTCATCCTGAGCCAGCACATCGCCAAGCACAGCATGATCGCGCGCCGCAGTGGCAGCATCATCAACGTGGCGTCCATCGCGGGCCTGGGCGGCAATCCCAAGGGCATGAACACCATCGCTTACAACACGTCCAAGGGCGCGGTGATCAACTTCACCCGCGCGCTGGCGGCTGAATGGGGCAAGTACAACATCCGCGTCAACGCCATCTGCCCGGGCTTCTTCCCGAGCAAGATGACGGTGGGCACCCTGAAGGCCATGGGTGAGGAAGCCCTGGCCGCGCACGCGCCGCTGGGCCGCCTGGGCGACGACGAGGACTTGAAGGGCCTGTGCGCGCTGTATGCGTCGGATGCGGGCAAGCACATCACCGGCCAGTGGCTGGCAGTGGACGGCGGCGTGAGCATCGTCACTGGCGGCTGATGGCCCCGGCTGCACGCCCGTGTGGCGGGCAGGCCGGAGCAGGCGGAGCGGGCAGTGTGGGCAGTGCACCCGATGCCTTCGCCATGCCCGTGGTTGTGCCGCCGAGGCAGTGCGAAGGCGTATGCTTTTGCCTCCCTACAAAAACTGGAGTTACCTGTGCTGAAATTTGGTGTCGAGATTCCCTTTGTCAGCCACCTCGGCTTCACCCTGCACCGCATGGAGAAGGGCGAATCCGAGCTGCGCTACGAAGCCAAGCCCGAGCACCTGAACTCGTTCGACGTGACCCACGGCGGCGCGTCGATGACGCTGCTGGACGTGACCATGGCCACGGCCGCGCGCAGCGAGACCCCCGACATGGGCGTGGTCACCATCGAGATGAAGACCAGCTTCATGCAGCCCGCCCGCGGCCCGCTGGTGGCCAAGGGGCGGCTCATCCACCGCACGGCCACCATGGCATTCACCGAAGGCACGGTGTACGACGCGCAAGGCAAGATCTGCAGCCACGCCACCGGCACCTTCAAGTACGTCAAGCGCCTGCCGGTGGACGGCCGCAGCGTCAATGGCCTCAAGGTGATTTCCACCGACTGAGTCCGCCCGAAATTCAAGTAAAAATGGCCGCTACCGCTTGATAGATAAGCGCTGGCAGCTATAAAAATAGTAGCAAACGTTCAAGGAGCTCCCCATGCCACGCAATCAGCAAATCGTTCTCGACAACCGTCCCCAGGGCGAGGCCGTGGCCAGCAACTTCAAGCTGGTCGCCACCGACACGCCTGCGCTGCAGGACGGCCAGGTGCTGGTGCGCCACCACTACCTGAGCCTGGACCCGTACATGCGCGGCCGCATGAACGAGAGCAAGAGCTACGCCGCGTCGCAGGGCCTGGGCGAGGTCATGATCGGCGGCACCGTGGGCGAGGTGGCCGAGAGCCGCCACCCCAAGTACGCCGTGGGCGACAAGGTGGTGGGCATGGGCGGCTGGCAGGAATACAGCGTGGTCGACGCCAACGCCCCCGGCGCGCTGCGCAAGGTGGACACGGCCCACGTGCCGCTGTCGCACTACCTGGGCGCGGTGGGCATGCCCGGCGTGACGGCCTGGTATGGCCTGGTCAAGATCATCGCCCCCAAGGAAGGCGACACCGTGGTGGTGAGCGCCGCCACCGGCGCCGTGGGCAGCGCGTTTGCCGCGCTGGCCAAGGCGCGCGGCTGCCGCGCGGTAGGCATTGCCGGTGGTGCTGAAAAATGCAAGTACGCCGTAGAGGAACTGGGCTTCGACGCCTGCATCGACTACAAGCAGCACAGCGACGTCAAGGCCATGTCCAAGGCGCTCAAGGAAGCCTGCCCGAACGGCATCGACGGCTATTTCGAGAACGTGGGCGGATGGATCATGGACGCGGTGATGCTGCGCATGAACGCCTTCAGCCGCATCGCCCTGTGCGGGATGATCGCCGGCTACGACGGCGCGCCGCTGCCCATGGCCAACCCTGCGCTCATGCTCATCAACCGCATGAAGGTCGAAGGCTTCATCGTGAGCGAGCACATGGAAGTCTGGCCCGAGGCCCTGAAAGAGCTGGGCACGCTGGTCGGCACCGGCAAGCTGCGCCCGCGCGAGACCGTGGCGGACGGCATTGCCGCCGCACCCGAAGCGTTCCTGGGCCTGCTCAAGGGCAAGAACTTCGGCAAGCAGCTCGTGAAATTGATCTGAGCATGGGCATGATGGAAACCAGCAACCCGTCGCCCCACCTGCGCTGGACCTGGGCCCGCTTCGACGACCTGGGCGTGCACGCGCTGCACGACGCGCTGGCCCTGCGCTGCAAGGTGTTCATCCTGGAGCAGGGCCCCTACCAGGACCCGGACGGCGCCGACAAGAAGTCGCACCACCTGCTGGGCTACGACAACGCTGGCGTGCTGCAGGCCTGCCTGCGCGTGGCAGACCCGGGTGTGAACTACCCCGAGCCATCCATCGGCCGCGTGGTCACCGCCAAGGAGGCGCGCGGCAACGGCACGGGCCGGGCGCTCATGCAGGAGGGCATCGCCCGCTGCACCGCGGCGTGGCCGGGCCACGCCATTCGCATCAGCGCCCAGGCGCACCTGCAGCGCTTCTACGGCAGCCTGGGTTTTGTCACGGTGTCGGACGAGTACCTCGAAGACGACATCCCCCACGTCGAAATGCTGCGGAGCCCGTCATGACGACAACCGCACCTGCCGCCGGCCTGGCCCGCACCCACGACGTGTTCAACCAGAGCACGCCCTGGGCGGATGTGAACCTGTTCGCCACCAACCAGCCGCTGCAGGATGCGCTGCGCCTGCACAGCCCCGCGCTGCCGCTGGCCGGCCTCACGGCCCTGGGCGCAGAGATGGGCTCGGCCGAGATGCAGACCCACGCGCGCCTGGCCAACACGCACAAGCCGCAACTGCACACGCACGACCGCTTCGGCCACCGCACCGATGTGGTGGAGTTCCACCCCAGCTACCACGCGCTGATCGGCGCGGCGCTGCGCCACGGCCTGCACGCCATGCCCTGGTCGCGCACGGGTGCAGCAGCGGCATACGCCCACACCGAGCGGGCCGCCGGCTTCATGCTGTTCACCGAGGCCGAGCCTTCGGTGCTGTGCCCGGTCTCCATGAGCTATGCGGTCACGCCAGCACTGCGCGGCAACACCGCCGTGTGGGCCGATTGGAGTGCGGGCCTGGCCAGCACGCAATACGACCCGCGCCTGGCCTTGTTCTCGCAAAAATCCGCGCTCACCATGGGCATGGGCATGACCGAAAAGCAGGGCGGGTCGGACGTGCGCGCCAACACCACCCAGGCCGTGGCCGACGGCGAGGACGCCTGGGGCCCGCGCTACTGCCTGACGGGCCACAAGTGGTTCTTCTCGGCGCCCATGTGCGATGCCTTCCTGGTGTTGGCGCAGGCGCCCGGCGGGCTGACCTGCTTCTTCCTGCCGCGCGTGCTGCCGGACGACCGCAACGGCGTGCTCAACAGCATCCACATCCAGCGCCTGAAGGACAAGCTGGGCAACCACGCCAACGCCAGCTCCGAGGTCGAATTCATCGACGCGACTGCCTGGCGCGTGGGCGACGAAGGCCGCGGCGTGGCGCAGATCCTGGAGATGGGCACCATGACGCGGCTGGACTGCGCCCTGGGCACCAGCGGCCTCATGCGCCAGGCGCTGACCATCGCGCTGCACCACACGCGCCAGCGGTCGGCCTTTGGCAAGAAGCTCATCGAGCAACCCCTCATGCGCAACGTGCTGGCCGACCTGGCGCTGGAGAGCGAGGCCGCTACCGCGCTGTCCATCCGCCTGGCCAGCGCCTTCGACAAAAAGGCCACCAGCGAGCACGAGGCCGTCATGGCCCGCCTGCTCACGCCCGTGGCCAAGTTCTGGGTGTGCAAGCGCGGCAGCGTGTTTGCGCAGGAGGCCATGGAATGCCTGGGCGGCAACGGCTACGTGGAAGAGGGCGGCGAAGGCACCATGGCCCGCATCTACCGCGAGATGCCGCTCAACTCCATCTGGGAAGGCGCCGGCAACATCATGGCGCTGGACCTGCTGCGCGCCGTGCGCCGCGCCGACACCGCTGCGGCCCTGGCCGACGAACTGGCCCCCGCGCGCGGCGCCCACCCGGCGCTCGACCGCCTGGCCAGCGCGCTGCCCCTGCGCGTGGACGCGATGACCACCGAGGCCGAGGCCCGCCGCCTGGCGCAGGACGTGGCCCTGGCCGTGCAGGCCGCGCTGCTGTACCGCAGTGCACCCGGCGCCGTGTTCGGTGCTTTCTGCGATTCGCGCCTGGCCGGCGACTGGGGCTACAGCTTCGGCACGCTGGGTGCGGGCGTGGACCTGGACGCCATCTTGGCCCGCGCGCTTCCGATCTGATTCACCCCACAGAATTTTGCGGAGAAACCCATGTCCCATCTCATCCTGCACCACTACCCCTCGTCGCCGTTTTCCGAAAAGATCCGCCTGGTGCTGGGCTTCAAGAAGCTGGCCTGGAAGTCCGTGATCATCCCCAGCATCGCGCCCAAGCCCGATGTGGTGGCGCTCACGGGCGGCTACCGCAAGACGCCGTTCCTGCAGGTGGGAGCCGACATCTACTGCGACTCCGCATTGATCTGCGACGTGCTGGAGCACGAGCAGCCCGAGCCCGTGCTGTACCCGCCGCACCTCAAGGGCGTGGCCCGGGTGTTTGCGCAGTGGGCCGACAGCAGCCTGTTCTGGGCGGCCATGGCCTACAACCTGCAGCCCAAGGGCGCATCGGCCATGTTCGCCAACCTGCCGCCCAACGTGGCCCAGGCCTTCAGCGAAGACCGCCGCGAGATGAGCACGGGCATGCAGCGCCTGCGCCCCGCAGACGCCACGGCGGCCTACCGCTCGTACCTGCGCCGCATCGCGCACATGGCCGAGGAGCATGACTTTTTGTTCGGCGCCGAGCCGTGCCTGGCCGACTTTGCTGCTTACCACCCGCTGTGGTTCACCCGCCAGTGCGTGCCGGTGATGGCCGACATTTTTGCGGCCACGCCCGCGGTGCTCGAATGGATGGACCGTGTGGCCGCGCTGGGCCACGGGCGCATGGAGAAGTTCGCGGCCGAAGACGCCATCACCGTGGCGGCCGGCGCAGAGCCGCTGCCGCTGATGGACGATGTGTTCCAGGACGAGCACGGCATCCCGCTGGGCTCGCAGGTCGCCATCGCCGCCGAGAGCTTCGGCACCGAGCCGACCGAGGGCGAGCTGATCGCCGCCACCCGCACCCGCTACACCCTGCGCCGCACCGACCCGCGCGCGGGCACCGTGCACGTGCACTTCCCGCGCATCGGGTATGTGCTGCGGGCTGCGAAGGCCTGACGGCGGCGCCGCGCCACCTCACAACCACACCCACACCCACACCCACACCCACACCCACACCCACACCCACACCCGTTCGGGCTGAGCCTGTCGAAGCCAGGGCAGCCCTCGCGGACACCCTTCGACAAGCTCAGGGCGAACGGCAGGGCGATGGATGACCCGGTGACCGCACGGATGCATCGATACATGCCCTGGCGCTGAACACACACAAAACCACACACCACTTCAAGGAGACACCACCATGATCGACAACTTTGCCGGCAAGACCGCCGTCCTCACTGGCGCAGGCTCGGGCTTCGGCCTCGAATGCGCGCGCATCGGCGCCCGCCTGGGCATGAACCTGGTGTTGGTGGACGTGCAGCAGGACGCGCTCGACGCCGCTACGGCGGAGATGCAGGCGGCGGGCGTGCAGGTGCTGGCGCGCAAGGTCGACGTGTCGAACGCCGCGCAGATGGAGCAGCTGGCCGCGGACGTGCAGCAGCGCTTCGGCGCGCCGCACCTGGTGTTCAACAACGCCGGCGTGGGCGCGGGCGGCCTAGTGTGGGAGAACTCGGTCAAGGACTGGGAATGGGTGCTGGGCGTGAACCTCTGGGGCGTGGTGCACGGCGTGCGCCTGTTCACGCCCATGATGCTGGCGGCCGCCAAGGCAGACCCCGCCTGGCGCGGCCACATCGTCAACACCGCCAGCATGGCGGGCCTGGTGGATGCGCCCAACATGGGCATCTACAACGTGAGCAAGCACGCGGTGGTGAGCCTGTCGGAGACGCTGTACCAGGACCTGTCGCTGGTCACGGACCAGATCAAGGCCAGCGTGCTGTGCCCGTTCTTCGTGCCCACCGGCATCGCCCAGAGCCACCGCAACCGGCCTGGCGACATGCCGGCCGACAAGCCCACCAAGAGCCAGCTCATCGGCCAGGCCATGAGCGACAAGGCCGTGGGCAGCGGCAAGGTGACCGCGGCCGAAGTCGCGCAGAAAGTGTTCGACGCAGCGGCGCAGGGCCAGTTCTACATCTACAGCCACCCCAAGGCCATCGCCTCGGTGCAGACGCGCATGGAAGACATCATGCTGGGCCGCAACCCCACCGACCCGTTTGCCGGCAAGCCGGAAGTGGGTGAGCAACTGCGGGCAGCGCTCAGGGCCGAAGGTTGAGGATAAAGGGCAGGGTTTGAGGTCAAATAGGCCTCTACCGCTTGCTGAACAAGCGCAAGCAGCTATTAAAGATATAGCAATTCCTGTGAAGCCGGACAACGACCCCACCGCGCAGCGCGCCCCGCTCGCCCACCTCACCCATTCGCGCGACGCCGCCCCGCATGCGGTGGGCGGTTTCGCGCTGTTCGCCACCGCCATCGGCCACTGCGGCATCGCATGGCAGGGCGATCTGCTGGCGGGCGTGCAACTGCCCGAAGCCGCGACACGTGCCCGCATGCAGCGGCGCTTTCCGCAGTTGTCCGAATGCGCCATGCCGCCCGCCGTGGCCGCCTGGGCCGCGCGCGTGGTGGCCACGCTGGAGGGCGTGCACGACGATCTGCTGGACGTGCCGTTGGCCACCGAGGGCGTGCCGCCATTCAACGCCCGCGTGTACGCACTGGCCCGCCGCATTCCGCCGGGCAAGACCATGACCTATGGCGAGATGGCTGCGGCGCTGGGCGAGCCCGGTGCAGCGCGCGCCGTGGGCCAGGCGCTGGGGCACAACCCGTTTGCGCCGGTGGTGCCATGCCACCGCATCCTGGCTGCGAATGGCAAGACCGGTGGCTTTTCGGCCGGAGGCGGCGCCGCCACCAAGATGCGCATGCTCGACATCGAGGGCGCGTTTGCGCACGACACGTTGGCGCTGTTTGCGCCCCGGGGCTGATGCGGGTTCAGCCGTAGTCGCAGTTGCAGCTGCAGCTGCAGCTGCAGTTAGAGCCCCACGGACCTACCCGCGTTTCCTGAGCATCGCCGATCCGCTGCTGGCCATCGCCAGCTCTTCGGTGGTGGCCAGCAGGGCAGGGCCCAGGGCCAGCATGCGCTCCTCGGTCAGGCGCACCAGCGGCCCTGCAATGGTGACCACGCCGATCACCGCGCCGTTGTGGCTGCTGCGGATGGGCGCGGCCATGGCGGTCATGGCGGGCGCGAACACTTCCACGATCATGCTGAAGCCGCGCTGGCGCGCCGCCTTCAGGTAGGCCAGCAGGGCCTTCACGGTGGTGGGTGCGTTGGGGCCGTAGTCCTCGGGCTTGCCAAAGCCCTGCTGGGACACCAGCGCCAGCGCTTCCTCATCGCTCAGGGTGGACAGCCACGCATGGCCGGCCGAGCTGCACGACAGGTTCACCGACAGGCCCATGTCCGGGTCGTAGCGCAGGCCGCGCACGGCGCCCTGCGCCTTGGCGACGAAGGTCAGCTCGCTGCCGTCCACTACCGCCAGGCGCACCAGCTCGCCCGATTCGGCCGCCAGCCGGTCCAGCAGCGGCTGGGCGATGTCCACGATGCCGCTGGCGCTCAGAAACCCCAGGCCCAGCGACACCAGCTTGATCGTCAGCATGTAGTTGCCCTGGTTGTGCTCCTGGCGCACATAGCCGCAGCGGACCAGCTCGGCCAGCAGCCGGTGCGTGGCGCTCAGCGGCATGTCCAGCTCGGACGCGAGGTTCGACAGCGCCTTGCCTTCGGGGTGGGGCGCGAGGTGTTCCAGGACTTTGAAGCTGCGCTCGAGGATGCTGCTCATGGGCAATGGCTTTCGAAAGGGGTGTGGGCAGGCCGGGGGCGCTGGCACCGGTTGGGCAGCAATGTACCAAAATTTGTTAAAGGGTTTCTACTATGGAAACCCTTTCCACTTTTTTCTACGATGCGTCCCAAGTGCTGCGGCGGCGACATCGGTTGCGCCCTGGCAAGCCTTGCCCCTTTTTTGATGGAGATGCCCCGTGAAGAAAACTGTCTGCCTTCTGGCCACCGCCGGCCTGTCCCTGTTGCTGGCCCTGCCGGCCGCGGCCCAGCAAGAGCGCGTGATCCGCTTCGGTCACCTGAACAATGCGGACCACCCGGTGAGCTTCGGCGTCAAGCGCTTTGCCGAGCTGCTGGCGGCCAAGAGCGGCGGCAAGCTCAAGGTGCAGGAATACCCCGCCTCGCAGCTGGGCAACGAGCTTCAGCAGCAGTCGGCCCTGCAGGGCGGCGTGCAGCAGATGTCGGCCCCGGCCACCACGTCGCTGGCCGGCATCGTCAAGGAATTCGGGCTGGTGGACTTTCCGTTCGCGGTGGCCAACTTCGCCCAGGCCGATGCGCTACTGGACGGCCCGCTGGGCCAGACGCTGATCGCCAAGCTGCCCGAAAAAGGCCTGGTGGCCCTGGGCTACTGGGACCTGGGCTTTCGCAACGTGACCAACAGCAAGCGCCCCATCACCAAGGCCGATGATTTCGACGGCCTGAAGCTGCGCGTGATCCCCAACCCGGTGTTCCTCGACACCTTCAAGGCCTTCAAGGCCAACCCGGTGCCCATGCCGTTTGCCGAGCTGTACGGCGCGCTGGAGGCCAAGGCGGTGGACGGCCAGGAGAACCCCTATGCGGTGATCCTGTCGAACAAGATGTTCGAGGTGCAGAAGTACGTGAGCGCCACCAACCACGTGTATGCCGCCAACATCGTGCTGGTGAGCAAGAAGTTCTGGGACCAGCTCTCCCCCGCCGAGCAAAAGATGATGCACGACGCCGCCAACGAGGCACGCGGCTACCAGCGGCAGGTAAGCCGTGCCGCCGCCCAGAAGTCGGTAGGCGACCTGCAGGCCAAGGGCATGGCCTACAACGAGATCGCGCCGGCCGAGCTGGCCCGCATGCAGCAGATCGCCAAGCCCGTGATCGAGAAGTTCGCCGCCACCTACGACCCGACCATCGTGAAGCTCTACAACAGCGAACTCGCCCGCATCCGCAAGTAAGAGCGCCTGGCAAAACTCTTCTGGCGTCGTTGCTGCGTCTTGTCGTGCTATTCGCACTGCCTGCGACGCAGCGCCTAGCCAGAACCGCTTCGCTGAGCTTTGTCAGCCGCTCTCAACCCTTAACACCCCATGAAAATCCTCGTCCTCCACGGCCCCAACCTCAACCTGTTCGGGCGCCGCGAACCCCACATCTACGGCACCACCACGCTGGCGCAGATCAACGAGCGGCTGCAAAAGCTCGCAGCCGAACTGCAGGTCGAACTGGCCATCGTGCAGTCCAACCACGAAGGCGCGCTCATCGACTTCCTGCACGACCACATCGACGCCGCGCAGGGCGCGCTGGTAAACCCCGCGGGCCTCACGCAACACGGCGTGCCGCTGCACGACGCGATCAAAGCCATGCCGTTTCCGGTGATCGAAGTGCACATGTCCAACATCGCCGCCCGCGAGGCCTGGCGCGCGCATTCCATCATCTCGCCGGCCGTGAAGGCCACGGTGCAGGGCTTCGGTCCGCATTCGTACCTGGCGGCGCTGCGCTCGCTGGTGGAGAGCCTGCGCGAGGCTGCCCAGGCCGCCTGAGTACCCATCCTCCATCACAGGAAATACAACATGAATCGGTGGATGGATGGCGCCTGCCGCGGCCTGGAGGCGGTGATCGCTGCCATGCTCGCGTTGATGGTGGTGCTGGTGTTCGGCAACGTGGTGCTGCGCTACGGCTTCAACTCGGGCATCACCGTGTCGGAAGAGGTCTCGCGCTGGCTCTTCATCTGGATGACCTTCCTCGGGGCCATCGTCGCACTGCGCGAGCATGGCCACCTGGGGGTGGACATGGTGGTGCAGCGCTTGCCGGCCGTGGGCAAGAAGATCTGCCTGGCCCTGGGCCATGGGGTGATGCTCTACATCGTGTGGCTGCTGTTTCAGGGCAGCCTGGCGCAGGCGCGCATCAACTGGGACGTGACGGCGCCGACCACGGGTGCGTCCATGGCCATCGTCTATGCCGCGGGGCTGGTGTTTGCCGTGTGCGCGGCGCTCATCCTGGCGATTGATCTGTACCGCCTGCTCAGCGGCCAGATCGCCGATGAGGACCTGGTGATGGTGCAGGAGTCCGAAGAGGCCGTGCAGCTGCAGCAGATCCTGGGCTCGGCAGGCACCACCCATGCGTCCCCCGGCAAGGAGGGCGCGCGATGACCATCTTCGTCTTTGTCGGCGCGCTGCTGCTCGCCATGGCCATGGGCATCCCGATCGCGTTCTCGCTCTTGGCCAGCGGTGTGGCGCTGATGTGGCACCTGGATCTGTTCGACGCGCAGATCCTGGCGCAGAACCTGATCAGCGGGGCCGACAGCTTTCCGCTGCTGGCCGTTCCGTTCTTCATGCTGGCGGGGGAGATCATGAACGTGGGCGGCCTGTCGCGCCGCATCGTGGACTTTGCGCTTGCGCTGGTGGGCCACGTGAAGGGCGGGCTGGGCTACGTGACCATCATGGCCGGCTGCCTGCTGTCGGCCCTGTCGGGCTCGGCGGTGGCCGATGCGGCGGCGCTCACCGCGCTGCTGCTGCCCATGATGGTCAAGGCCGGGCACGACAAGTCGCGCGCAGGCGGGCTGATCGCGGCCACCGGCGTCATCGGCCCGGTGATCCCGCCAAGCATCGGCCTCGTGATCTTTGGCGTGGCGGCCAACGTGTCGATCTCCAAGCTGTTCCTCGCGGCCATCGTGCCGGGCATCCTGATCGGTGCGGCGCTGTGGCTGACGTGGGCCGTGCTGGTGCGCAGCGAGAAGATCATGCCCCCGCCGCGCAAGTCCGCGGGCGAGATCCTCACGGCCCTGCGCAAGGCGCTGTGGGCGCTGATGCTGCCGGTGATCATCCTCGTGGGCCTGCGCATGGGCGTGTTCACGCCCACCGAGGCGGCGGTGGTGGCGGCGGTGTACGCGCTGTTCGTGTCGGCCGTCATCTACCGCGAGATCACCTGGCGCGACCTGTACGGCATCTTCGTGGCCGC
Organism: Acidovorax sp. LjRoot117; assembly: GCF_964252695.1. Lineage (NCBI taxonomy): Bacteria > Pseudomonadati > Pseudomonadota > Betaproteobacteria > Burkholderiales > Comamonadaceae > Acidovorax > Acidovorax sp. LjRoot117. The sequence continues at coordinate 234,786 of NZ_CAXUPO020000007.1, forward strand.
GGCCAAGACCAGCGCCATCGTGATGTTCCTCATCGCCGCCGCCATGGTGAGCGCGTGGCTCATCACCGTGGCCGACCTGCCGTCCAAGGTGGTGGGGCTGCTGCAGCCCTTCATGGACAACAAGGTGCTGCTGATGGCGGCCATCATGGTGCTGGTGATGCTGGTGGGCACCGCCATGGACATGACGCCCACCATCCTGATCCTCACGCCCGTGCTGATGCCGGTGGTGACGGCCGCCGGCATCGACCCGGTCTACTTCGGCGTGATGTTCATCATCAACAACTCCATCGGCCTGGTCACGCCGCCGGTGGGCACGGTGCTGAACGTGGTGGCCGGGGTGGGCAAGATGTCGATGGACGACGTGACCCGCGGCGTGGTGCCCTTCATGATCGCGGAGTTCGCCATCATGTTCCTGATGGTGCTGTTCCCCTGGCTGGTGATGGGCCCTGCGCGGTGGTTCCATGGGTGACGAACGCGGGCGCGGCTGGCGTGGCTCGCGCGGATGATCCGGCCCGCGGCAGTGCCGGTGCAGGGCCGGCCGCAGGGTAAGCCGGGGTGGCTGCTCGGGCGCAGCGGGTGTTACATTCAATCGCACCTGTCGCCATGCCCGCGTGATGCGGTCGCTGGCGCCGCCCCATCACCACCCCCCCGACGACAAGGACCCCCTGCATGCCCCCGGACCGCGAGCGACTCACCCGCATGCTTTTCGATGAGTACATCGAGATGTATGCCGCACGCGATACCCGGCTGCTCGCGCGTTTCAGCGACAGCTTCAGCGGCTTTGCCGGCAGCAGCGACAAGCTGGTGAAAAGCCGGGCCGAATGGGTCGAGGTGACGCAGCAGGACTTTGCCCAGGTGCCCACGCGCATCGGTATCGACATGGTGGACCTGTTCGTGCAGGACCTGGGCCCGGACCTGCTGGCGGCCACGGCGTTCTTTCACATCCACCTGCCGATCCCCGATGCGCTGTTCTCCCGCGAGACGGCCCGCAAAGTGGTGCTGTTCCGGCGCGAGCCCGCGGCGACCGCAGGGCAGGGCACCGAGGGCGACTGGAAGATCGCGCACGTGAGCGTCTCCATCCCTTACGGCAAGGCGCACGGCAGCGAGGTGTACCCCATCGACGACCTGCGCCAGCGCAACAGTGAGCTGCAGGCGCTGGTCGACGAGCGCACCGAGGCGCTGGCGCAGGCCAACCACCAGCTGGAGCTGCTGAGCAATACCGACGGCCTCACGGGCATCGCCAACCGCCGCCACTTCGACGAGGCCCTGGCGCGCGAATGGGCCCGGGCCCAGCGGGCCCGCACACCGCTGGCGCTCATCATGCTGGACGTGGACGTGTTCAAGCATTTCAACGACCACTACGGCCACCTGGCGGGCGATGCCTGCCTGAAAGCACTGGCCCTCACCCTGGTACAGACAGGCGCCCGCCGCGAAGGCGAGCTGGCCGCGCGGTTTGGCGGCGAGGAGTTCGTGGTGCTGCTGCCCGGCTCGGACCTGCAGGCCGCCGCCGATGTGGCGCGCCGCATCCAGGAGGCCATCGTGCAACTGGCGCTGCCGCACGAGGGCGCGCCGCACGGCATCGTGACCGTGAGCTTCGGCGTGTCCAGCCTGCAGCCGCAGCGTGAGCAGTTGCCCGAAGAGCTGGTGCGCCAGGCCGATAGGGCGCTGTACCGTGCGAAGCAGGGCGGGCGGCATAGGATTGAGCTGGCGCAGGTGCTGGGGGAGGCGGCTGGCGGGTGACGGCGACATTGAACCGGAGGTAAGTCAACAGTCCCATTGAAGCGCCTGGTTTTGCGACATTGAATTTTCGTTGCGCGTGCCCCTGTAGATGTGCTTGCCAGGTTTCGCGGCATCGCTTTTTTCGGTTTTGTCAAAGATCCCGCCCGGGTCTTTGCAAAGGACAGCGTCCACGCTCGTGCGATGGGTCGAACTCTGCGGCGCGGCGAACCATGCTGCAGTTCGTGATCAACGCGGTGGCATGGCAATGGTCCTGTGCCGGCACAGCCCGGGAATTGCGCGGAACGCTCCGTCATCAGTCACCGTTATGGCAACAGCCGCGGCACCCGGAGACAGAAGTCCAGCCGCTCACGCCAGCATCGATTGCTGGGCAAAGATCCCCGCCATCGCGCCCTGAGATGATGCCTGGGTGACGGACGGAAGGAACGGCGTTGAGAGATCGCCGGCGGAGTAGATGCCGGGCATGCTGGTTTGGCGACGATCGTCGACCTTGAGGATGATACCGGTGGGCGTATCGACGGTGGCGAGGCCTAGTGATTCATGCAGACTCGCAGACGGTTTGTTGCGTGGATGCGCGAACAGGATGTCGACCGCGACATTGCGGTCGGCATCGAGATTGACAGTGGTGATGTGGCCCTTTCGATGGGCGATCTCGATGATCCGTCCATCGACGACGGAGATTTTGCGGCGCGCCAGATCGGCCTCGAGTTCGGGCGGGAGGTCGTGACCATCGGCGAAGACAGTCAACTTGTCGGTCCAATCGCGGAACAGCCTGACGGACTGGTGCGTCTGCGGCCCCGACCAGACGACACCCCAGTGCTGGCCAGCGACTTCAAAGCCGTCGCAGTAGGGGCAGGGCACGATGGACGTGCCCCAGCTTTCGGCAAAGCCCGGAACATTAGGCATCTGGTCGGCGAGCCCGTAGCTCAAGATCAGGCGGCGCGCCCCAAGGCTTTCGCCGTCACCCGTAAGAACAGAAAAATCGTCAATGGCGCCCGAGATGCTGTCGGCCCGAGCGTTGACCAGCTTGATAGCGGGATAGCGCGCCAGTTGCTGCCGCGCCTCGGCAAGGATGTTCAGCGGTGGTTTGTGATCGTGACCGAGCAGTCCGTGCGAGTGGCCCGCGAAGCGGTTGCGCGGCAGGCCAGTGTCAAGAACAGTGACCTTGCGGCCGGCGCGCCCGAGCTGCAGCGCGGCGGCGAGGCCGGCAAAGCTGCCGCCGATGATGATGACGTCGTTCTTCATGGTGCTGGACTCCGATGTTTGAATTGAAGGGTGTGGGCTTGGCCTCGTGGAATGAGCTTGGCCGAAGCCGGTGATGGAAAGCGTGGCCAGCGCCAAAAGGTCTCTTCGTTGCATGGATGCCTCCTTTAGTCGGCTCAATATCGTTGCTGAGGGACCGGGTGTGAGCGGAGTTTCCGGAGCTGCGTGCCGCTGCGGGGGGCCGTCCAGTCTCGGTCGCATCGTGTCTCAGATCTCTCAATTTATTAGACCGATAAGTACAGTAATGTGCATGCGTTATATTGGACTGTCAAGTCCACTAAATATGAACAATGGTCAGCTCCCCAGATTCCGATCCCAAGCCTCAGCGCGGGCGGCCACGCGATCCCGAGCGCGGCCGGCGCATCCTCGAAGCGGCGCAAAGGCACTTCGATGAGCATGGCCTGGAGCGCTCCAGCGTGGACGCCATCGCTGCGGACGCCGGTGTGTCCAAGATGACCGTTTACAGCAACTTCGGCTCCAAGGAGGGGCTGTTCCAGGCGGTCGTGCGCGACAGATCGGCGGCGGTGATGGCCGATTTCACGGGCGCCGGATCGCTAGATCCGGACCAGCCGGATGCTGCGTTGCTGGCAATCGGCGCTCGATTTCTAGCGTTGGCGCGCGGTGACGCCTTGGGCGCGTTGCGCGCCGTTTACGGCGTTGCGGGTGCGCAGCCCGAAGCCTGCCGTGCGTTGTACCAGGAGGGCCCGGAGCGAGTGAATGGCGAGCTTGCTGCTTATCTGCGCCGGGCCCACTCGGCGGGCACGCTGAAGGTGCGCAACCCGCGCCAGGCAGCGGATTTGTTTCTGTCGATGTTCCTTGGCTCCGGGCACATCCGGGGACTGCTGAAGCTCGAGATGCCGGACGCCCGTGAAAACAAGGCACTTGTGAGAGAGGCCGTGCGGGTCTTCATGGCCGCTTACAAAGCGTAGGCGCCCACCGCGCAACGCGAGGCGAGTGACCGGGCTCAACGGTGCAACGTCGACAGTCGCTCATGGGTGAGGGCTCAAAGAGCCATCGCCTCATTTCCTCAGGGAACCGTCGCGAGAACAAGCATTGAACGCCCGAACACAGATGACGGACTTGCATCATCAAGCGAGGGTTACGAACGGTAAGTGGAATGGAAGCAGCCACTGCAAAAACGGTCACTCACCTTGGCCGTCTCAAAGGTCGGTTTTGGGGCCCACTGCGGTCGTTAAAAGCACGGGGAAGTTTGGCTTCACGGCGAAATCTCCAGGGCCAAATCAGTCAACCGCGTCTGCCCAAAGTGATGCAACAGAGTGTTTTCAGCCCTTGTCAGGGCTTCGGTTAAGTGCCGATTTACTGCCGCCTCTACGGGACAACTGGGGTTATCGACCGCAGGTCCCAAAGTGAAAATACTTGACGGTGCCAACGCGTTGTACACATCAGCGACTGTCAACGTGGAGAGGTTCGCTGATAACGACCACCCACCTCCACGCCCCCCCGTGGATGTCACATAGCCGGCATCCCTCATTACTGCCATCGTTCGCCGAACGACCACAGGGTTCGTGTGCAGCATCTTCGAGATGGTCTCAGACGTCGTACCTCCGCCATGCAAGTGCATGTGTAGCAGCACGTGCAGGAGGCGGGCAAGGCGAGTATCGACGACCATTGATCAATTATCTCATGCGTAACTCTTGGAGTTACACTAAGGCATCATCAGCCAAAGTGAACAGACCCATGACTTTCGCCAAGCAGCACATCATCGCGACCAACGAATTGAATCTGTCCCTGACTGAGCAAGGCACCGGCCCGGTCGTTCTGCTATGCCATGGATTTCCGGAAACCTCAGATGCTTGGCGCCATCAACTTCCTGCGCTTGCTGACGCAGGATTCCGAGGCGTGGCGCCTGACCTGCGCGGATATGGACTTAGCGACTGTCCCTCAGATGCCGCCAAGTACACGACAATGAACGTCGTGGGCGACCTCATTTGTCTGCTGGATGCGATCGGTGAATCGAGGGCGGTTGTTGTGGGCAGCGACTGGGGTGCGACGATTGCATGGCAAGCTGCACTTCTTCGGCCTGACCTGTTTCGCGCGGTCGCCGCGCTCGGGGTTCCCATGATGGGGCGAGCACCTGCGGCGCCAAGCAAGGTTTTTCCGCGCTTATCGGATGCTTGGTTCTACGTGAACTACTTCATGGAACAGGGACTGGCTGAACGGGAGCTTGAAGCCGACATCGCCAAATCGCTGCGCCGCATTTATCACGCGGCGAGCGGGGACGCTGGTCCACGTGATGATCCCACCACACCCAACCCATTCGGCGTATTCACGAAAACCCTAGGGCTGCTGGGCGGGCTGCCCGAACCGACGGACCTTCCTCGTTGGCTGCCAGCTGCCTCATTCAACGCCTTGGTCGAGGCTTTCGAGCGAACCGGATTCACAGGAGGATTGAACTACTACCGCAACTTGGACCGCAACTGGGAATTGGACGCGGCCTTCAATGGGCTGCGCGTGGAAGTGCCAGCGCTGTATATGGTCGGCGAACGAGACACTGGCCTTGCCATGCCGGGTATGCAAGAGATCATTGCTGCTATGCCCGAGCTGGTTCCAAATCTCAGAGCGTCATTGCAGGTGCCGGGCGCTGGCCACTGGCTGTCTCAAGAAGCGCCCAGCGAAGTGAACGCGGCGCTCATCGATTTTCTGAGCAATTTGTGAGAGGGGACGGATGCAAAAAGTACCCCTTGCATCAGTTTAGCCGTTGAATCTTGAAGTTGGCTCTCGGCCGAGTGCCGTAGTTTGCCCGCCAATTGCGCATCAACATCAGGCGGATGACCAACTACGAAGGCATCCAATGGCTGGGTTTCCAGAGAAAAGTGGCGTTCAGCGCCACGCCCAGCCGCGGCCGGAGCAATTGAAGATACCTGCGTTCCCACAAGCGAAGGACATTCCGGGTTTTCCCGCAGCCGCGCACCGAACTGGTGACAATCGTCGGCTATGCAAACGACCCGTTTCTTCAAGATGGCCCTTATCCTGGGCCTGCTCTCGGCCATTGGCCCCTTTGCCATCGACATGTACCTGCCGGCGCTGCCCGAGATCGGCGCCAGCCTGGGGGCGGAAGTCTCTGCGGTGCAGTGGAGCCTCACGGCGTTCTTCGTCTCGCTGGGTGTGGGCCAGCTGTTTTATGGTCCGATCTCCGACATGGTGGGGCGCAAGCCGCCGCTGTATGCCGGGCTGCTGCTCTTCACTCTGGCGAGCGTGGGCTGCGCGCTGGCGACCGACATCGAGACGCTGGTGGCCCTGCGCTTCGTGCAGGGGCTGGGCGCTGCGGCGGGCATGGCGATACCGCGGGCCGTGGTGCGCGATCTGCATACCGGCACGGAGGCCGCGCGGCTGATGTCGCTGCTGATGCTGGTGTTCAGCATTTCGCCATTACTGGCGCCCCTGGCGGGCAGCGGCGTGATCGCGCTGACGGGCTGGCGTGGCGTGTTTTGGGCGGTGGCCGTGGCGGCGGTGGCCGGGCTGGTGCTGGTGTCTCAGGGCCTGCAGGAGACGCGCCCCGCGGCCGACCGGCTGGAGAGCAGCCTGGGCAGCGCGCTGGCGGGCTACGCGCTGCTGCTGCGCGACTGGCACTACCTGGGGCTGGTGTTCATCGGCGGGTGCTCTATGGCGGGGTTCTTCGTGTACCTGGCGGGCTCGCCGTTTGTGCTGATCAATCACTATGGCCTCACGCCGGTGCAGTACAGCCTGGCGTTCTCGGTCAACGCGGCGGCGTTCTTTGCGGCGGCGCAGTTCAATGCGCAACTGGGGCGGCGTTTTGGTTTGGTGAACACGGTCAAGGCAGCCGTCACCGGGGCGGGTGTGATCATGGTGGCCCTGCTGGCCTATTACCTGGCTGGGGGCGACCAGCTGGCCGTGCTGCTGGGGCTGTACTTCTTCGCCAGCGCACTCATGGGGCTGGTGATCCCGACCACCTCGGTGTTGGCGCTGGAGGAGCATGGCGCCATCGCCGGCACCGCGTCGGCCCTGCTGGGCACGCTGCAGATGCTGATCGGCGCCGTGGCCATGGGCGTGGTCGGATTGTTCGCCACCGGTAAACCGCTGCCGATGGTGGTGGGCATGGCCAGTGGTGCCCTGATGGGCCTGGCGCTCACCTGGGTGACGCTGGGGTACAGCCGGCCCGCGCAAGCACAGGCGCAGAACCAAGCGTCTTGAGCGTCAAGGACTCGAAGACATTCTGAATATCTGATGCTATTAAAAAGATAGCTGATAGCGCTTATCCATAGCGCGGTGGAGCCGTTTTTTATCTGAATCCGCACGCCCTGTGCCGTATGTGGATCTGCCCACGGCATGGATCAGCACCCGGCCTGCGCGCACAGCCCGCACGCCCGCTAATCCGTGATGCCCCGGCAGGACAGCGGCACGTCGATGTCGCACCAGGCGAGGTCAGTGCGATTCAGTCCGTCCGGCCCCTTTCAATGGCGGTGCAGCGGCTCAGCTGCGGGCGCGGTCGCGCAGCGCGCGGGCCACGCCGGTAATGCCTGCTCCTGGGGAACTGGCGCGTGCCAGCTTGCCGACCACGCCGTCGCGGCCCGACGCGGCACGGGCGATCAGCGCGCTGCCCACGGCCCGGCCGACCATGCGGCCGAGAAAGCCGCGGCTTTTGCCGGCGGTGCGCATGACCAGCAGGCCTGCGCCCAGCGCCAGCCAGCGTTCTGCGGGAAAGCCCGGGCGGGCCTCATCCGAGGTGCGGACTTCGTTGATCTTCTGGCGGATGCCCATGTGTGATTCCCCTTGGCTTGGATGTGATGGCCTCCATCGTTGCCGGGGTGGGTGCCGCGCGTTGTCAGCCTGCGGTTTTGCTGGCGGTGATCCGTGTCCTACGCCGCGGTGCCGGCGGGCGCTTGCAACGCCGGTGCATCAGGGGCAGCAGGCTTGGCATGTCCGCTGGCCGCAGCCACTGCGCGTGCCAGCCCCAGCACCGTGTGCGGGGCCGAGCCTTCGGCGTGGTTGCTGATGGTGACGAACGCGTTCTGACCGCGCCCGGTCATGCCCGCAATCACGGCGGCCAGTTCGGTGCGGGTTTCTTCGTCGGGGTGGTGCAGGCGGTCGTAGGGCTGGTACAGCTTTTCGGCGTCTTCATAGCCGTACGGGCCGTGCACCGGGTGCAGGTTCCAGCGGCACACCAGCGGGCCGGGCCACAGCGCGCGCAGCACCGGCAGCTGGTCCTTCAGGGCTGGCATCTTGGCGTGCAGGCCCAGGCAGTAGGTGGCGCCGGCCTCGCGCAGCACGGCGGCGAAGGCGGGGGTCAGCCATTCGGGGTCGCGCACCTCCACCGCGATCACGCCGTCGGGTGCCAGCGGGGCCAGTGCGGGCTGCGCGAGCAGCATGGCGCGCAGGCGCTCCAGCAGCAGCGACAGGCGGTCGAGCTGCGCCAGCGGCAGCGGGCTGAGCTGGAACACCAGCACCCCGAGCTTGTGCCCCAGGCCTTGCAGTGCGGGCTCCACGAACTCGCTGCGGGCCAGCTCGGGGCTCAGGAAAGCGGGGTTGGGCTCGCGGCCCCGGCCATCCTCGGCGCGCACCAGTGCGTCGGTGACCAGGCTGGGCGCCTTCACCACGAAGCGGAAGTCGTCGGGCACCTGCGATGCGTAGCGCTCGTACTGGCTCACCGTGAGCGGCCGGTAGAAGCTGCGGTCGATGCTCACGGTTCGCAGCAACGGGTGCTGGGCATACACCGGCAGGCCTTGTTTGGACAGCATGGACTCGGAATGCTCGCCCTCCCACACCAGGCCTTTCCAGCCGGGGTAGGTCCACGACGAAGTGCCCATGCGCAGTTGCGGGGGCAAGGCGGCCGCCAGGGCACGCAGGTCGTCGTGGCCCGGGGCGGGGTGCACGCCGGTGCGGCGTGGTCGCGAGGGTGGTGCCGGGTCGGTGCCGAACCCGTCCGTGGGCGTGTCCGGCTCGGGCGGCTGTTTGCGGGGGGCGGGCGAGGGCGGCGGTGTGGGCGGGCCGCCGAACAGGTCGTCTTGCATTCAGGCGGGCAGGGCAGGACGTTGGCTCATGGGGGGCAGGCTCACAGGCCTCCGAACAGCCCGCTTTCATCGAGCAGCTCGTAGGTGATCTCGGGGCGCTGGTCCAGGCTCTTCTTGATGGCAGCGGGGATGGCCTGGCGCGTCTTGCGGCACAGGCCGGGCTGGTCCAGCACCAGGATGGCGATGCCGCGCAGCGTGCGCACCTCGTTCGGGCCGGGGGTGATGGACAGGCGCACGCCGAGTTGCTGCTCCATGCGTGCCTGCATGCGACGCAGGTCGTCAAGGCTGGTCAGGTTTTCCAACCGCTCGAGCAGTTTCTTTTCTTCGGTGCGTGTCAGGCGAAGAATGCGCACGTCGCCGCCGGGCGCCTCGATCAATGCGTCCCGCCCGCACACGCAGGTGCCGGGCGGGCATTCGGTGCGGATGGGGAAGGGGATGGGGTCGTTCATGGCAGCCTGCGCATTCTAGGGACCTCTGCAGGACCACCACGCCGTGGGGTCGGGTGGGGGCCAAAGCGCCTGTGGCAAACTCCCGCGCTTCGCGTTTTGTTTGTTTCAGAACCGGCTGCGCCCCGCAGGGCAACGGCCGGTTCGCCGTCAGAGAGAGTTCGCCCACACATGCAGCAGATCATCCGGCAGTTGGCCGCAGAAATCAGGGTCAGTGAACAACAGGTGCGTACAGCCGTCGAGCTGCTGGACGGTGGGGCCACCGTGCCTTTCATCGCACGCTACCGCAAGGAAGTGACCGGCGGCCTGGACGACATCCAACTGCGTGAGATCGAAGCGCGCCTGTCGTACCTGCGCGAGCTGGAAGACCGCCGCGCCGCGGTGCTCAAGAGCATCGACGAGCAGGGCAAGCTGACCGACGCGCTGCGCGCTGCCATCGCCGCCGCGCCCACCAAGCAAGAGCTGGAAGACATCTACCTGCCCTTCAAGCAAAAGCGCCGCACCAAGGGCCAGATCGCCCGCGAGTTCGGCATCGAGCCGCTGGCCGACAAGCTGTTTGCCGACCCCACGCTCGACCCCGCCACGGAAGCAGCCGCCTTCACCAAGCCCCCCGAGGTGCTGGACGACGGCAAGCCCGGCGCCGACTTCTCCACCGTGCCCGCCGTGCTCGACGGTGTGCGCGACATCCTGTCCGAGCGCTGGGCCGAAGACGCCGTGCTGGTGCAGGGCCTGCGCGAATGGCTCTGGGCCGAAGGCCTGCTGCGCAGCAAGAAGGTCGACGGCAAGAACGAGAACGACCCCGAGGTCTCCAAGTTCCGCGACTACTTCGAGTACGACGAACCCATCGGCCGCGTGCCTTCGCACCGCGCACTGGCGGTGTTCCGCGGACGGGGGCTGGAGATTCTGGAAGCCAAGCTGGTGCTGCCCGTAGAGCCAGAGCCCGGCAAGCCCAGCCTGGCCGAAGGCAAGATCGCCCTGCACCTGGGCTGGAGCCATGCAGGCCGGCCCGCCGACGACCTGATCCGCAAGAGCGTGGCCTGGACCTGGCGCGTGAAGCTGTCGCTGTCGACCGAGCGCGACCTGTTCGCCCGCCTGCGCGACGACGCCGAGAAGGTCGCCATCAAGGTGTTTGCCGACAACCTGCGCGACCTGCTGCTGGCCGCACCTGCCGGCCCGCGCGTGGTGATGGGGCTGGACCCGGGCATCCGCACCGGCGTGAAGGTGGCCGTGGTGGACGACACCGGCAAGCTGGTGGAGACGGCCACGGTGTACCCGCACGAGCCCAAGCGCGACTGGGACGGCTCGCTGTTCACCCTGGCCAAGCTGGCTGAAAAACACGGCGTGAACCTGATCGCGATCGGCAACGGCACAGCCAGCCGCGAGACCGACAAGCTGGCTGCCGACCTGATCAAGATGGCCGCCAAGGCCGAGCGCGCCATCGAGAAGGTGGTGGTGAGCGAGGCCGGCGCGTCCGTCTATTCCGCCAGCGAATATGCCTCGCAGGAGATGCCCGATGTGGACGTGAGCCTGCGCGGCGCGGCCTCCATCGCCCGCCGCCTGCAGGACCCGCTGGCCGAGCTGGTCAAGATCGACCCCAAGAGCATCGGCGTGGGCCAGTACCAGCACGACGTGAACCAGAGCGAGCTGGCCCGCACCTTGAGCACGGTGGTGGAGGACTGCGTGAACTCGGTGGGCGTGGACCTGAACACGGCCAGCGTGCCGTTGCTCAGCCGCGTGTCGGGCCTGTCGGGCAGCGTGGCCAAGGCCGTGGTGCGCTGGCGCGAGGCCAACGGTGCGTTCAAGAGCCGCAAGCAGCTCATGGACGTGGCGGGCCTGGGGGCCAAGACCTTCGAGCAGAGCGCAGGCTTCCTGCGCATCCGCGGTGGGGACAACCCGCTCGACATGACCGGCGTGCACCCCGAGACCTACCCCGTGGTCGAGCAGATCATGGAGAAGACCGGCAAGCCCGTGGCCGAGATCATGGGCCGCGCCGACATGCTCAAGACGCTGAAGCCCGAGCTGTTCGCCAACGACAGGTTCGGCGTCATCACCGTCAAGGACATCCTGGGCGAGCTGGAAAAGCCCGGCCGCGACCCGCGCCCGGACTTCAAGGTGGCGCGTTTCAACGACGGCGTCGAGGACATCAAGGACCTCAAGGAGGGCATGATCCTGGAGGGCACCGTGAGCAACGTGGCCCAGTTCGGCGCCTTCATCGACCTGGGCGTGCACCAGGACGGCCTGGTGCACGTGAGCCAGCTGGCGCACAAGTTCGTGAACGACGCGCGCGAAGTGGTCAAGACCGGCGACATCGTCAAGGTCAAGGTCATGGAGGTGGACGTGGAGCGCAAGCGCATCGGCCTGTCGATGAAGCTCGACGCCGCACCGCCGCGCCAGAGCGGCGACCGCGGCGCGCCGCGCGACAACCGCTTCGAGGGCGCGGGCCGGGGCTATGCCCAGCCGCAGCGCCGGGCCAACGAACCCGCGCAGCAGTCGGCCATGGCATCGGCGTTCGCCAAGTTGCAACAGGCCAAGAATCGTTAGGTGCCGGGCGGGGAGGGCGGGCCATAATCGGCCCAACCAAACCCTTCGGTGCCCTACCCCATGGAGTTGAACGCACTGCTGGCCCAACCAGTGGCATTGCCCAGCCTGCCGCGCGCCGTGGCGCTGCTGATGAACGAGCTGGCGCACGACGAGCCCAGCCTGCGGCGCCTGAGCCAGCTTTTCGGCACCGACCCCACGCTGGCGGCACGGCTGCTGGAGCTGGCCAACTCGCCCACCTTTCAGCTGCCGCGCCAGATCGCCGGCATCCCGGAAGCGCTGGCGCTGCTGGGCACCGGGCAGGTGCGCGCACTGGTGTCGTCGGCCACGCTGGGCACGACGTCCCGCTCGGTGCCGGGTGTGAACATGCAGCAGTTCTGGCGCTACAGCCTGAACACCGCCAAGCTCGCGCGGTCGCTCGCAGGCATCGTGCACCAGAACCAGATTGCCGCCTTCACGGCCGGCCTGCTGCATGCGCTGGGCGAGCTGGTGATCCACCTGGCCGACCCGGACAAGGCGCACTCCGTCAACACCCTGGTCGCGCCGTTCGACCTGCGGCGCGGCAAGATCGAGCACCGCATCTTCGGCTACAGCTACGGCCACGTCACCGCGGCCCTGGCCCGCCGGTGGCAGCTGCCCGAAACGGTGGTGGACGCCCTGCAGCACCAGGGCGCACCTTTCGACAACAACGTCTACGAGCCGCTGGCCGGCGTCATCCACCTGGCCTCCTGGCGCGCCCGCGCCCGCGAGGCCGAGCTGGACGACCGGGAGCTGGCGGTGTCGTTCCCCGGCGAGGTGGGCCTGACGCTGGGGCTCGACATCGACATGGTGCTGCAGCAGGACCCGATCGACTGGACGGTGAAGCCCGAGGCGGCCGACTACGTGGTGTGACCTGGCCGCCAAGCCCGGGGTGCGGCGTATCGCCCGCAGCGGGTGATGCGCAGGGCCGTGGCGGATGACAGCGCGACAGGCGCAAGCGCCGGGCTTTGCGACAATCCCCGCCCATGAAAGCCCTGCGCATCCATGCCGGCCCCCGTGCCCGCGAACACCTTGAACAACACGGCCTGCAGCCCGCCGATGTGGGCGTGATCCCCGGCGCAGCGGGTGGCCCCAAGGGGCTCATCCTGGGGCCGCTCGACCGGTTCATCTTCGGCCAGTGGCTGCCGCAATCCACCCAGCCGGTGCACCTGGTCGGCGCCTCCATCGGCGCGTGGCGCATGGCCACCGCCTGCCTGAAGGATTCGGTGGCGGCCTTCGAGCGGCTGGAGCACGACTACATCCACCAGAACTACGACCTGCCGCCCGGCAAGAAGCGGCCCACGGCGGCCCACGTGAGCGAGCGGTTCGGCCAGAACCTTGAAGCGTTCTACGGCGGCCGGGTGGACGAGGTGCTCAACCACCCGCGCTACAGGCTGCACATCGTCACCTCGCGCGGGCGCCACATGCTGCGGCGTGAGCACGGCCTGGCCACGCCGCTGGGCTATCTGGGCGCTTTCCTGACCAACACCGTGCACCGCAAGGCCCTGGGCGCCTGGCTGGAGCGGGTGGTGTTTTCATCGCCCGATGCCGTGGGCACGGGGGCCGACGCTGCCACCCTGGCATGCGCTGCGCTGCCCTTTGCCACGTCGGACTACCGCACGCGGCAGGTGCTGCTCGATGCCGGCAACTTCATGCAGGCGCTGCAGGCGAGCTGCTCCATCCCCTTCGTACTGCAGGCGGTGCACAACATCCCCGGCGCGCCGCGGGGGGCGTACTGGGATGGCGGCATCACCGACTACCACCTGCACCTGGCGTACCGCAAGTCATCGCAGACTTCAAAACCGACACCGACACCCACATCGGCACCGATGCCGGCGCAAGTGCAGTCACGGACACCGGACACGATGTTGGATGGTGCTATTGATTTAATAGCTGGTAGCGCAAGTGGAGAGCGCGGTGGCAGCCAAAATCAGCACAAATACCCTTCGCGCCCATCGCCCGGGCTGGTGCTGTACCCGCATTTCCAGCACAGCGTGGTCCCCGGCTGGCTGGACAAAGGCCTCAAGTGGCGCCACCGCTCCACCGCCGCCCTGGACAACATGGTGGTGCTGTCACCCAGCCCGGACTGGGTGCGCTCCCTGCCCAATGCCAAACTGCCGGACCGCAACGACTTCACCCACTACGGCACCGACAGCGCTGCACGCGCCAAAGCCTGGCTCACGGCCACGCGGGCCAGCCAGCAGCTGGTGGACGAGTGGGCCGCCTGGCTGGAGCGGCCGGACATGGCGCATGTGGGTGTTTTGTAACAGAGATATTGCCTTCTCGAGGAGCTTCAGGTATCCATTCTTCGGGATAATGAGTGATTTTTCTTGTGAAATTCTGTTTGGAGATTGTTTCCAAATAAAACAAATGTTTCTCATTTCATGGGTCGTATCTGCTGGTTAAATACAATCGCCTGAAATTTTTCAGGAGTTGAGATGCTGCAAATCGATGATCAGGGAATGCTCGTATCTGCCCATGTGCGTCCGAGGCGGTTTTCGCAGATCGAAAGGCAGCCGTTGACCGATGTAAAGGGCATTATTGTTCATCAGACAGGTGCGGACCGTGCTTCAAGCTCTTTAAACAGCTACGCAAACGCCAAGGCGAATGGCGCGCATTTTCTTATCGATAAGGATGGCGTTATTTACCAAACGGCCTCTGTGTTCAAGCGAACTAACCACGTCGGCGCGCTACAGGCGCGCTGCCTGGTTGAATATTCATGTAAGCCAGCCGCATTTGCAAAGTCCAAGGGCTTCTCGCAGGCAAGCGATGTTGACAGGATGCATGAGATAGAAATGCTCAAATCTACGCCGTCGAGATACCCGTCTAACGTTGATAGCATAGGAATAGAAATTGCCGGAAAGGCATTTCTGCCACCCGGAAAGTCAGCTCCTGCTGGAGCCACGCCAAAACAAAAGGAAGTTTATTTTAATAATCATTCGGTGTATGAGGCCGTGAACCACGCGCAAAATTTATCTTTGCGCTGGCTGGTCTCGGAGCTTCGACAAACACTTCAAATTGCCGAGTCGGAAGTTTTTCGCCACCCCGTGGTCAGCAGAAAAAATCCGACGGAGGCGAGCACAGCATCATGGTGACCAAGCTTTCTTTGGTGGGTGTTTTGGTGGCGTCGCTCGCGTTGCAGTGTTTCTCGAAAAGCGAGGGGTCGCCAGCTTCCCCGCCGCAATCGACCAGTCGCGCAAGTACAAAAGTCTCTAATGAACCGCAGACAGACCCCGACAGTTGCGCTGGCATTCAATCGCGGGACGAACGGGAGGAGTGCATGAGAAATTC
This sequence comes from Acidovorax sp. LjRoot117, assembly GCF_964252695.1. Taxonomy (NCBI): domain Bacteria; kingdom Pseudomonadati; phylum Pseudomonadota; class Betaproteobacteria; order Burkholderiales; family Comamonadaceae; genus Acidovorax; species Acidovorax sp. LjRoot117. The sequence goes on from NZ_CAXUPO020000007.1 coordinate 250,069, forward strand.
TGCCAGGGCCTATCCCGTCGGTAACATCAAGAGCATCAAGATTAAAAATTCCCATTACTTTGATGCAGATGGGAAAATTTGTACCAGTGACGCGGGCCCTCGTTTGACGGACGCGGGCATACGGTTTTTCATGAAAAATTCCGTGCCTGTATCTCAGATGGCGGTGATGAATTATTACGGCCAGCATGGTGAGTGCAGTAGTGGAAATGTGAAAATTACATTTGCCAATGGTCGCGTTGCCCATTTTTCGCTGTCCAGTGAGGGTAAGGTCGGCTACCTTTCTCCTTTAACAAAGGGAAAGGAGACAGACGTCTTTTTCTATTACTGTGAAAAATGTTAAAAATAAGGATTTGTCCGGCCAGCATTAGTGTGGCGCCTGCCGCATTTTGAAATGCATTGGGGGTGGCTGGCCACCTCAAGCCGGTTCCACATTTGTTGCCGCGTGAACTGGGGGGCCTCTGCACGCATCGAGCTGCCAAGTGTGCGCTGGGGATCGGAATGGAGTGCAAGGCGCAAAACGCAGCA
>NZ_CAXUPO020000008.1:0-236200 GCF_964252695.1 Acidovorax sp. LjRoot117
CCATGAAGAGTGGATAGCGTTTTGGATCGATGCAATCATCCGGGATGCGACAAGTAAGGAAGGTCTTGGGACGTGAGCGGCCAAGTCGACGTCAACGTCTTGCCCCTGCGCTGCTCACTGTCGGGCGCCAGTATCGCCCTTGGATCGGGCGACCCGTAGTAGAACGAAACGTTGTTGAGGTAATGCTTGCGCGTGCTGCCAACCGCCTGCCAACCTGGCGGCAGTTCGCCGATGGGCGTTTGCTGTACCTCTATGGACGCCGGGCATGTGCCCACGTGCGCGACGCTGGGCAAGGCGTAGCCGGTTTGGGCGATGACGCTACCCGTAGCTCCAAATAGCGCGAGAAAAAATACTGAGCGCCAGCGAATGGCCATAGCGACTACTCCACGACAAAGAAAGGCGACGGCAAAGTGGAGAGGCGGTCGGCTGTTCATCCAGCGCATCGGGGTGTAGCGACCGCGCTCGGATTAGCTGCAGCATGGCTCACCCGCCTGCGGCGATTCATCATTCACGCCGCGCTTCATGGGCGCGCTGTGCTTTGACAGGCCCAGCTTTTAACGGTAGGCGGTGACGTATTGAGGTCGTGTTCTGCCGTGCAGCCAGTAACACTTTTGTCCAGCGGCATTGTGGCTACGGCATCGGTGCTGGAGTATTCACATGCCACCCAATACTGTTGAGTAGAGGGTGGGAAGATCCACTGAGAGTGCAGCGTCTTGCCTCTACGGTAGGTGCGGTACGGTACCTTCTGCATGAGCAGCTCAGGGGGACCTTGATAAAACCCAACATTGGAAAGGGGAAAACTCTTATTGCTGCCGCGCACCTGCCAATCAGGAGGCACCTTGTCCAAAGGCGTTTGCTGGACCTGCAGCGAGCGTGGACACACGCTGGCAGAAGGCGTTGGCATTGCGTCGGGGCCGGGTGCTGATTGCGCCATGGCGAGAGCCATTGAGCCGGGAGCGATGAGTAGGAAGACGCCCATGCAGGCCATGAAAGAGTGGTATCAGGAACACCCGGATCTGTTTCACAAGCGGCCATATGATCGTCCGGGATGTGACAAGTAGCTCTAACTCGATAAAAACTCGAATGATGAGTCTCTGAATTTTCTCATTTGATTCGTCTTGCCTCAACCAGAATTTCACAGTCGTAAGGCATTTTAGTACCGTAGCGTATATAGCAATACTGAATAAACTGCTCTTTACGCTCATCATCAAGTGAATCAAACGGCTCACGATCAAGGGTGTACTGCGCAGGATTATGAAAAAATATTCTTGACGTAGGGGCCGATTTAATAAACGGGGTCCACCAGGAACCCACCTCGTGATCTCCAACATAACGATCAAAACCCACGAAAATCCACGCCAATGAAAAAATAATTAGACCAATCAAAATACCTAAATACTTTTTCTTCATGTCATGGCTTTGCAAAACCAAATTTCATCCTAAGTTGCTCAGCGATGATCATTCCATAGATACCAGGGCATGCTCTGCTAGTACCAGCGGACTGTGCGAACTCTCGATGTCCTCCAAGTTTTCTGATAGGAAAAAATTCAGCAAGAGTTTTCACAAGCTTCTCCGCCTTAGATAGTTGGAGCTCAGATGGTTCGTCGTGAGCCACTGCAAGTCGATCTTTCTGCACCCCCAAGAACTCGGAGACGCCTGCTCGAACGCCGTTATTACGAGTTACGTTAGCGACACCTGGCCCGTAACGCGCCGCCTCTCCTCTCACGCTCAGATCTGCCAAGAACACTATTCCTATAACCCCGGTATTGCCTTTTTCGATATGTGCACCCTTATGGCGAATATCGAGTGCTTCGTAAGCGATGCCTTTGCAGTCAATTGCGTAGTGATAGCTGATTTGGTTAAAGCTTTTCATATCAATTTTCTCTGCCTGCTTTAGAGCATCAACACCATTTGCCCCGCATGAAAAAGAGTTGCCAGCGTGATGGATGGCTATGGATTGGTACCCCCAATCGTTGAGCGGTATTTTGGCCGGATTCAAAGCCTGCCATGCTTTACGCTCGACAATATTGACTCGATCAATAATTATTTGTCTAACTTTTTCCTGATCCGCAATCATGCATGCCGCAGACGGATTAAGAATCCTTATAACACTTTGGTTTAATGCCCTATGTGTCGCCCCATTGGGTAAAATTATCGAATCCACAGGAATTATCCCAATCATTTCCTGAAAAATACGAATTGCCTCCAATGTTTCTGAAGACAGGCGGCCATCTTCTTTAATGGGTCGGTATCCTAACTTGCAATTCATATGCCTGTTAAGCGCCTGCTGAACCATCCTCACTTCGTGAGGAGTATTTCCAACTGTTTTTCCTATTGGCGAAGTGATTTTAATTTCTGCCATTTTAGTGTTTTCAATCAGTATACAAGACAGCAATATCAAAAATGAAGAAGGCAAAAGCCCAACATCATTCAGTCGTGATATTTCAAATCCCGCCGATCAAAAAATCTGAGAAATATTAATTTTTTGAATCAGAATGGGAGTGTGCCATTCTAGAACGTCTGATTCAAAGTCAAAAGCACCAGGATAAACAATTAGCTCAAAGAATAATGACAATAAAGCATTTTCTGCCAAAGGGTACTACGTCGCTTGCAAGTACCGCCCCACCAACGCCTCCTGCGCCGCCGCATCCACCCCCAGCACATCCACCAGATACGCCTGCACGCCGCCAAAGTCGTTGTCCACCATGTGCAGCGCCGCATCCAGAAACTCTTCCTGCACTCGCCACAGCACCGACAGCACTTCTTCGGGTGCGTGGCTGCCCATGCCCTCAGGCCGGCGGTACAGGGTGTTGGTGAGCAGGTAGTCCTGCATGACGACATCGCGCGGCACGCCCAGGGACAGCAGGATCAGGGCGGCGGCGAAGCCGGTGCGGTCTTTGCCTGCCGTGCAGTGAAAGACGACGGGCGTCGGCTCGCTGCCTGCCAGCAGCAGTTGGAACAGCTCGGCAAAGCGCGGCGCGTTGTCGTGCACGAAGCCGCGGTAGGTGTCCTGCATCAGCACCACGGCGTCCTGCGCGGTGAGCTGGCGGCCTGTGCGCTGCAGCTCCAGCGCGCGCTGCACCACCGTGGGCTCGATCACCAGGGGGTGGTAGGCCACGCCGGGCAGGGCGTAGGCGTAGGCGGCGCTTTCGGCCTTGCCGCGAAAGTCGATGGCACGGGTGACGCCCAGCTGGGCCAGCAGGGCCTGGTCTTGCGGGGTGAGCGCGGCCAGGTGGTCTGACCGGAAGAGGTGGCGCCACTTGACCGCGCGCCCGTCGCGGCCGATGTAGCCGCCCAGGTCGCGGAAGTTGCTGGCGCCCGCGAAGGGGAGCGATCGGGTGGGGCTGGCGGTGGAGTGCGTGGAGGCGGGCTGCTGGGGCATGGCGAGTGCGTGCTTATGCACGTGGCTATGTACGTGGCTATGTACGTGGGGACTTGCGTGGGGTGGCTGGTGATGGTGCTGGGCCGGCGCCACGGGAGTGACGGGCCGGCACAGGCTCCAAGCCTAGCCCAAATGCGCAGCCCGGGCTGTCACCGCCGTGTGCCACACGGCGGGCCGCGCCCCTCAGCGCGCCGTTACTTGCCCTGCACGTAGGCGTTGCGCGTGGTCACGGCCAGGTCGGGGTAGTTGGCGAACATGCCGTCCATGCCCATGTCCAGGTACTTGCGGAACTCTGCAGCAGCCAGCGTGGCGTCGGCCTGCGCAAAGGTCCAGCCGTGCACCTTCAGGCCTGCGGCGTGGGCCTGGTCGATGAAGGCCTTGGTGACGGGGTAGGTGGTGTTGTTGATGAGCACACCCACGCCTTCGTTGAAGCTGGCCACGTCTTTCAGCGCGATCGGCTGCACGCCGGTGGCACCCGTCACGCCCATGCGCACGCTGCCGTCGGCCGCGGTGGTGGCCACGCCCAGCAGGATGAGCGGCATCTTGTTGTTCTGCGCGATCTGCTTGGTGCGCAGGCTGCGCAGCGTGGCGTCGCTGAACGACTGGATGAAGACCTTGCTGGTGCCGTTGTAGCCGTTGGCGTTCAGCGTCTTGAGGATGCCGTCTTCCATGACCGGGTCGGCCTGCTTGGCCTCGGGGTAGATGCCCACTTCGCGGCCCACGGCGCTGCTTTGCTTCTTGGCAAAGTCCACCACCTCTTGAAAGGTGGGCACGGTGAAGGGACTGGTGGCGCTGGGCACAAAGCCGGGGTAGCTGACCTTGCCTGTGCCGGTGGGCACCACGGTCAGCGTCTTGATTTCTGCGAGGGTGAAGTCGGCCACCTTGTAGCCGCCGTTGCGCTGCGCAAAGAGCGTGGCCACGTTGGTGGTGCGGTTCAGGGTGTCGTCGTGGATGGCCACGAGCGCGCCGTCCTTGGTGATCTGCAGGTCGGGCTCGATGAAGTCGGCGCCCATGCGGATGGCCAGTTCGTAGCCGCCCAGCGTGTGCTCGGGCAGGTAGCCGCTGGCGCCGCGGCGCGCGATGACCTGGGGCTGGGCAGGGGCGTCGTCGTTGCCGCCGCAGCCGGTGACGATGAGGGCACAGAGGCAGACGGCTGCCAGGGAGAAGGCTTTCATGGGGGATCGTTCCATTTTGGAAAAGAGGCCGACTCTATCGACGCACCAAGGCAGTCTGGTGACAGGGCCCGGGGGCCTGGCACATGCGGGACAGCCTTACTACCGGGGATGCCATGCGCTCCAATCTTGATGGCGCCGGCAGGAGTTACTTGCATTACTTCGGCAGCGAGGTCACGGCGCCGTCCACGGGTTGCTCGCGGCTGCCCTTGGGGCAGGGCTGGTCGGTGTAGGTGACACGGCCGTCCTGCACGCACTTGCGGGGCTGCGCGGGCAGCGGCTCCGAGGCTCCGCCGCGCGCTGCGCGGGCTTGGCCGGCCTGCTGGCCCGGCGGCAGCGTGTCCGGGCCGGGGCGGGTGATTTTCTTCCACGCATGGTCGGCCCACGGGCCCGCTTGCGGCAGCCACTGGTCGGCCGTCCACCATGCGGCGGCGGCAGCGGCCAAGAGCAGCGCGAGGGCGATGGACCAGAGGGCTCGTTCGCGGGTACTGCGCATGGGTGGGACCTTCAGGGGTGTGGGCAGGGACGACCCACGCTGGCACGGGCCGGACGCCGCGAGCTTACGGCAAGACAACGCAAGTGCCCACCTCGCCCCGCTCCACCCGACACGGCCACTGCGGCCACTGCCATGGCCCGGGCGCCCGGGTGCGCAGCGCGCCTACCGGGCCGCGGGGCGCCCGTAGTGGGCGGTGAGGGTGGCCTTGCCCAGGCTGTGGGCGTTGACCATGTAGCCGGCCAGCGCCGCCGTTGCGTTGGCGGGCAGGTCGAGCCGCGGTACCTTGAGCGCATGCACCGTAAAGATGTAGCGGTGCGGCGCATCGCCCTCGGGCGGGCAGGTGCCGCCCCACGCGGCCACGCCGTAGTCGATGCGCACGTGGCTGGCACCTGCCGGCAGTTGCGCGCCGCCCGCCGCGCCCGCATCGGCACGCAGTTCGGTCACGCTGGCGGGGATGTTCACCACCGACCAATGCCACCAGCCCGAGCCCGTGGGTGCGTCGGGGTCGTACATGGTGACCGCAAAGCTTTGCGTGCCGGCGGGCGCGCCGCTCCAGCGCAGCGCGGGCGATTGGTTGTCGCCTGCGCAGCCAAAGCCCTTGAACTCGAAGCGCTGGGGCAGCGTGCCGCCCGCGGCAAAGTCGGGGCTGCTGAGGCTGAAGGCCTGGGCGTGGGCGGCTGTGACGGCCAGCGTGCCGGCTGTCAGTGCGAGGCCCAGTGTGGCCATGGTGGTCAGAAGGCGGCGGTGAAGCAATGGACGTTGTGGCATCAAGAAGGCTCCTGCAATAGCGGTGTGGAACAAGGCCTTGATGGTGCTTTGCGCCGTGCTTTGGCGCTGGCCCGGCGGCGTCAATCGCTGTGCGCTGCGCGTCAGGGGGTCGCGCTCGGCCACACCCCAGGGCGTTCGGGCTGAGCCTGTCGAAGCCTTGCGCGGCGCTTCGACAGGCTCAGCGTGAACGGACTTGTCTTCATTTTGGCGGCTTCCCAGCGGCATCACCTCCACACCCCGATCGGGCTGAGCCCGTCGAAGCCTTGTGCAGCGCTTCGACAAGCTCAGCGTGAACGGACCGGGCTTCTTTTTCAGTGCATTCCCAACGGCATCACTTGCACAACCCGATCGGGCTGAATCGGGCTGAGCCTGTCGAAGCCCTGCGCAGCGCTTCGACGAGCTCAGCGTGAACGGTTTGTCGTTTTGTCGTTTGCCCGCAGATCGGCACAACCGACGCATCACGGCCGCAGTTGCGATGGCGAGAAGCCGAAGCGTTCGCGGAACGCGGCGCTGAAGCGGCTGTGCGATTCGTACCCGCAGCGGCCGGCGATCTCGGAGACCTGCAGCGTGGAGCTTTGCAGCAGCACCAGCGCCGTCTCCAGCCGCACGTCGCGCAGGCACTGGCTCACGGTGTCGCCCTCATGCGCCAGGCGGCGCTGCAGGGTGCTGGGGCTGATGGCGAAGGCCGCGGCGATGCGATCGAGCGTCCAGTCGGCCTGGGGGCTCGGGCCCACCAGGCGGCGCACGCGTTCGGCCCAGCCCAGCTCGCCGGGTGGAGCGAAGACGATGCCCGATTCGGCCAGGAGCAGCAGCACCTCCAGCGCGCGGTGTTCGCGCAGCGCCTGCGAACTGCCGTCGCTCTCCAGCGCGGCTACCGCGCGCATGTAGCTGTCTTCGAACGCCGCATCGGCAGCGATGCCGGCGCAGCCCTGCACCGGTGCCACGGCCGCGAACTGGCCGAACTGCCGGTGGAACTGCGCCACCAACTCGGGCGCAAAACACAGCAGGCGCGCCACATAGCGGCCTTGCGGCGCCGGGTCGTTGACGACCTCCCACTGCGCGCCGCGTGGCAGCACGAACACCCGCCCGCTGGGATAGCGGTGCCCGCCGCCGGGCGCGACCAGGTGCTTGGTGCCCGACACCACCCAGCCCACCGAATCCATGCGCACCGTGACGGTGTGGATGCGGTGATGGACCGTGGTGGCGATCTGCAGGGACAGTGCGGGCTCGCCCATCACATCACTCTTTCCAGGGGTGCGGGTGGGCGGCGATCACCTGTGCGGTCCAGGCCGGTGACACGATGCGCTGCTGGCAGGCCCACTGCGTGCGATGGCCACCGCGGCGCCGAATGGACGCGAGCGACGCTGAACCACATGCACACCTCGGCACCTCAAGCCTCGCCGCCTCACCACCACAGGCCTTCACCTCAATACCTCAGCGCGTGCGCTCCCGCGTCACGTTCACATCGATATCGCCGAACACCGTCACGCCGCTGCCGCCCTGCTGCTGCTGCTGGCTCGCGGGGTCGCTGGAGCGCGCAGAACCCGAGGTGCTGGTGCTGCTGCAGCCACCCAGCGCGCCGACGACCACGACGGCCCCGAGCGTGGTGAGGGCGGCGCGCCAGACGCGGCCTGCCCGCGACGTTGTGCGTTCAGCTTGAGGGGTCATCATTCGCCTCCGAGGTGGTTGCCCAGGATGCCCGCCAGCTCGAACATGCCGGCGCTGTCCTTGCCGAACACCGCGCGCAGCTTGTCGTCGGCGACGATGGTGCGCTTGTCCTTGGGGTCCTGCAGGTTGTGGGCCTTGATGTATTCCCACAGCTTCTTCACCGCCTCGGGGCGGGCCACGGGCTCGGTGCCGATCACGGCGGCCAGGGCGGCGCTGGGGGCCTTGCCGGCGGCGGCCTTGCGCGGTGCCTTGGCGGCGGCGGTCTTGGTGGCCGGGGCCTTCTTGGCGGCTGCGGGCTTGGCGGTTTTCTTGGCGGCGGCGCCGGGCTTGGCGGCCTTGGCCGCGGCAGCCTTGGCGACAGCGCCGGGGCGCGGCGGGAACTTGCTCGGTGCGAACTCGAAGTTGACCTTGCCCGCGTCCTTGTCCCAGGCCAGGTGGGCCTTGAAGGCGCGGCGGGTGCGCATGCTCACGAACTTGTCGAGCAGGTCGGTCTTGCCGGTGTCCAGCAGCTTGGTCATCTGCTCGCGCTCCACGGGCTGCTGCAGGATGATCTTGCCGCTCTTGAAGGTGCAGCTCGGCGTGGGCTGCGCGGCGGTGGGCACGGCCTTGCTGCACACGTAGTTGCTGCCGTGCTCGTGCACTTCCGATCCGCAGATGGGGCAGGGGCCGAGCGAGGCGTCTTCAAACTCCACCAGCTCGCCGGACTCCTCGCCCTTCTTGTCGTCGCCGAAGTCGAATTCGAGCTTGTAGTTGTGCGCCTCGTCGTCGTACTTGATGACGATCTCGGAGGTGAAGGGCCAGCCCGCCTTGGAGCGAAAGCCCTCCAGCGGTCCGATCTTCTTGTCGCGCAGCAGGGCGTTGGCCTCGGCCGTCTCGAAGGTGCGGCCCGCGGGCGACTTGCCGAAGCTGAAGCCGCAGCCTTCCGCACCCGGCTTGCCCACGCAGGCAAAGCGGCGGTAGTTCTCCTTCACCGTGCCGCCGCAGTTAGGGCAGGGCGATTCGAGCGTGGCGTAGTCGCCGGGGATGGTGTCGCGGTCGTATTCCTTGGCCTTCTTGACCATGCGCTCGGTCATGGCGGCGATCTCGGCCATGAAGGATTCGCGGCTGAGCTGGCCCTTTTCCATCTGCGAGAGCTTGAACTCCCATTCGCCGGTCAGGTCGGCGCGGCAGAGTTCTTCGACCTCCAGGCCGCGCAGCAGCGTCATCAGCTGGAAGGCCTTGGCCGTGGGGATGATCTCGCGGCCTTCGCGCAGCATGTACTTTTCGGTCAGCAGGCCTTCGATGATGGCCGCGCGGGTGGCTGGTGTGCCCAGGCCTTTTTCCTGCATGGCAGAGCGCAGCTCTTCATCGTCGATCTGCTTGCCGGCGCTTTCCATGGCGCCCAGCAGCGTGGCTTCGGAGTAGCGGGCGGGGGGCTTGGTCTTGAGGCCCTTGGGGTCGGCGGCCAGGGTGTTCACGCTTTCGCCGGGTTTGACGGGCACGAGATTCTGGCCCTTGTCGCCCTCCTTGCCGCCTTCGACCTCGTCGGCCGCTTCCTTGCCGTAGATGGCCAGCCAGCCCGGCTTGACCAGCACCTTGCCTTCGGTCTTGAAGCTATGGGGCGCCACGGTGCTGATGCGGGTGGTCACTGTGTATTCAGCACTGGGGAAGAACACCGCCATGAAGCGGCGCACGACCAGGTCGTACAGCTTCTGTTCGGCTTCGGACAGGCCGCTCGGTGCCTGCAGCGTGGGGATGATGGCAAAGTGATCGCTGACCTTGCTGTTGTCGAAGATGCGCTTGGACGGGCGCACGTAGTTGTTGTTCAGCGCGGTGAGCGCGTGCGGCGCCAGGTGCCGCATGCCGCTGTCGGCCAGCATCTCGAAGGTCTGCTTGGCCACCGGCAGGTAGTCCTCGGGCAGCGCGCGCGAGTCGGTCCGCGGGTAGGTCAGGGCCTTGTGGCGCTCGTACAGGCTTTGCGCCAGGGCCAGCGTGGTCTTGGCCGAGAAGCCGAACTTGCCGTTGGCCTCGCGCTGCAGGCTGGTCAGGTCGAACAGCAGGGGCGATGCTTGTGTGGTGGGCTTGCTCTCTTCGGTGACGGTGGCCTGCTTGCCGCGCACGGCGTCGGCGATGGCCGTGGCCTCGGCGGACGACCACACGCGGTCAGCGCGGGCTTCGACGTCTTCCGATTTCTTCCACTTGGGGTCGAACCATTTGGCGGGGTACTCGCCGGCTTCGGCGCCGAAGGTGGCGTGGATTTCCCAGTAGTCGCGGCTGATGAACTTGCGGATCTTTTCTTCGCGCTCCACCACCAGCGACAGGGTGGGCGTCTGCACCCGGCCCACGGTGGTCAGGAAGAACCCGCCGTCGCGCGAGTTGAATGCCGTCATGGCGCGGGTGCCGTTGATGCCCACCAGCCAGTCGGCCTCGCTGCGGCTGCGCGCGGCGTGGGCCAGGCCCGCCATCTGCTGCTCGGTGCGCAGGGCGTCGAAGCCGTCGCGGATGGCCTGGGGCGTCATGGACTGCAGCCACAGGCGCTTGACGGGCTTGCCCAGCGGCTTGGCACCGCCGGCGTACTGCTCGATCAGGCGGAAGATCAGCTCGCCCTCGCGGCCCGCGTCACAGGCGTTGATGAGTTGCGTGACGTCCTTGCGCTTGGCCTGCTTGACCACCGCGTTCAGGCGCGTCTTGGTCTTGTCCACGGGCTTCAAGTCAAAGTACGGCGGGATCACGGGCAGGTGGGCAAAGCTCCACTTGCCGCGCTTGACGTCGAACTCCTCGGGCGCCTGGATCTCGACCAGGTGGCCCACGGCGCTGGTGACCACGTAGCGGTCGTTCTCGAAGTGGTCGTCGTGCTTGTCGAACTTGCCCGCCACGGGCGTGAGGGCGCGCACGATGTCCTGTGCCACGGAGGGTTTCTCTGCAATTACCAGGGTCTTGGTCATTTTTTGGGGGGCTCTTGCCTGTCGTCGTTCGTTCTGCGTTCTGGGGGCCAAGCGACCGGGTCCGGCCCGGGCGCTTCTACAATTCGGGTTTCGCGCGCATGTACGTACGCATACATGCACGCGCACGCACACACGTGTGCACTATCAAGTTAACAGAGTTTTTGCCATGCCCCGCTTTGCATCGCCTGCTGCCCCCACCATCGCCCCGGGTCGCCGCATCCAGACCCGGCACTCGGCAGTGCACGGCAACGGCGTGTTTGCCGTGCAGGACATCGCCGAGGGCGAGGTGCTGGTGGAGTACACCGGCGAGGTCATCAGCTGGCAGGAGGCGCAGGACCGCCACCCCCACGACCCGCTGCAACCGAACCACACGTTTTACTTCCATGTGGATGAAGACCGCGTGATCGACGCAAAGTTCGGCGGCAATTCGTCGCGCTGGATCAACCACAGCTGCAACCCCAACTGCTACGCCGACGAACGGGACGGCCGCATTTTCATCACGGCGCTGCGCAATATCAAGGCAGGCGAAGAGCTCAACTACGACTACGGCCTGATCATCGAAGAGCGCTACACCCCCAAGCTCAAGGCCGAATACCCCTGCTGGTGCGGCAACGCCAACTGCCGCGGCACACTGCTGGCGCCCAAGCGCGGCTGGGCGCCGCCGGTGCCGCGCAGCCCGGTGAAAGCAGACAAAACAGCCAAGGCGGTGAAAGCAGGCACAAAGGCCAGCCAGGCCGCAGAAGCCGCCAAGCCCGCCAAGCCCATCAAAGCGGCCAAGACCGCAAAGACCCCCCAGACGGCAAAACCCTCCAAGGCCGTGAAGCCGGCCCAGCCCCAGGCGAAGACCGCCCAGGGCCGCCGCGCGTGACCGCGCCCATCCGCTGGCCCGCAGAGGCCGTGTGGGAAGCGGTGTCACCGTTGTTACCCGGTTTTACCGTCGAGGTGCTGCCCAGCATCGATTCGACCAACACCGAGCTGATGCGTCGCGCACGCGCCGGCCAGTGCGACCCCACGCTGCTCGTGGCCGAGCAGCAGACCGCCGGCCGTGGCCGCATGGGGCGGGCCTGGCAGAGCGATATCGGATCGTCTTTGATGATGTCTTTGGGCTTGCCATTGGCGCCGGCCGACTGGTCGGGTTTGTCGCTGGCGGTGGGTGTGAGCGTGGCCGAGAGCCTGCAGCCCGTGCTGCCGTCCGTCGGCGCGGCGCACCCTGCGCGCGTGGGCCTGAAGTGGCCCAACGACTTGTGGCTGGGCGGCGCGGGCGGCGACCGCAAGCTGGGCGGCATCCTGGTCGAGACGGCCAGCTTCGTCTCGCCGCAGGGCGCGGCACCCGCCGCTGGCGGGCTGCCCCACACCCAGCGCTACCAGCGCTACGTGGTGGTGGGCATCGGCATCAACGTGCTGCCGCGCAGCGGCGACGGCATGAGCATGCCGCCCGGCAGCCTGCAGGACGTGGAGCCGGGCCTGGATGCACCCGCCGCGCTGCTGCGCATCGTGCCGCCGCTGGTGGGCCTGCTGCGCTCGTTCGAAGGCTACGGCTTCGGCCCCATGCAGCCCCGCTTTGCGGCGCGCGACGTGCTGCAGGGCCGCGCGGTGACGCTGAGCGACGGCACCGCGGGCACGGCGCATGGCGTGGGCGAGGACGGCGCGCTGCTGGTGCACACGGACGCGGGCATGCAGGCGATCACCAGTTCCGAGATCAGTGTGCGGCCGGTGGCATGAGATTCCCCCTGAGCCGCTTCGCGTCATCCCCCACAGGGGGACGCCACCCCTGGCCCGGCAAAGCCGGCTCCACGGTGGCGCTGGCGGGGGTAGCGCCAGTTTTTACGGTAGGTGCGTTGGACTTACGCTGGTCGGACACCGCGACTGAAAGGACACCATGCTGCGACTTGCCGTGATCGTGCTGCTGTTGGCCAACGCGGGGTACTACGCGTGGTCGCAAGGGCTGCTCAAGAGCTGGGGGCTGGCTCCGGAGGAGCAGGCGGAGCCCCAGCGCATGGACCAGCAGATCCGGCCCGAGACGCTGCAGATTCTGCGCGTGAACCCGGGCAAGACGTCCCCGTCGTCCTCCTCCGGTACCTCACCCTCCTCTTCGGCGGCCCCGGCCACCCCCGGCTCTTCGTCTGGCACGGCCACGGCGTCCAGCGATGCCGCCTCTTCGTCTTCCCCTCCCCCCAACGCCACTACGGCCGCCACCGAATCCGCTGAATGCCTGCAGGCCGGTGTGTTCGACGAACGCCAGGCCGAGGCGCTGCGCACCGCGGCCGCGCCGCTGCCGCAGGGCAGTTGGGTGATGGATGCCACGCCCGTGCCGGGCCGCTGGATGGTCTACATGGGCCGCTTCGAAGACCAGGAAACCCTGGACCGCAAGCGCGCCGAGCTGCGCGCCCGCAAGGTGGACCACGACCGCGCGGGCGGCACGCTGGAGCTGGGTTTGTCGCTGGGCCGCTTTGCGTCCAAGGACGCCGCCGAGCGCGAGCTGGCCAACCTGGCCACCAAGGGCGTGCGCACTGCCCGCGTGTTGCAGGAGCGGCCAGACACCGCCGGCTTCACCCTGCGCCTGCCCGCAGTGACCGACGCTTTGCGCCCGCAGCTGGAGGTGCTGCGCACGGCGATGGCGGGCAAGTCGCTGCGCAATTGCGGATAGGCTCTTTGCTATAAAAAATATAGCTTCTAGCGCTGACCCAACAAGCGGTAGAGGCTAAAAACACTCAGATCCTTGAGGCTACGCGCCTCTGCCGGATGCATCGGGGATGTGCAGAGACAGACCGCGGCGCGCTGCAATCCACCGACATGGCACCCGAGGCACACACCGAAGGCGATGTGTTGCCTGCCTGCGGCAGTGGACGCGGCAGCTCCCTTCGTCAATCCAGCGTGATCCGCGCAAACCGGCTCACGCGGCGCATCTTCTCCACCTCCTTGCGGATCTGCGCGGCAAACTCGTCGGGCAGGCTGCCGGATGCGAACAGGCCCTGCTCGGCCAGGCGCGCCAGCACGCCGGGGTCTTTGAGCACGGCGGCCACGCCATCGCGCAGCCGGCGCGCCGCGGCGGCCGGCATGCCGGCCGGAGCCACCAGGCCAAACCACGAGGGGTCGTTGTTGGAGAACAGGCTCAGCTCGGCGTAGGTGGGCACCTGGGGCAACACGGCCAGGCGCTGGTTCCACGACACCGCCAGGGCCCGCAGGCGGCCTGCCTGGATGTGCGGCAGCGACGACGCTACCTGGTCGAAGTACACCGGCACCCGGCCCGCCAGCACCTCGGCCAGGGCGGCCGTGGCGCCGGCCTGGGGCAGGTGGGTCATGCGCACATTGGCGCTGCTCTTGAGCAGCTCTCCCCACATGTGCCCGATGGTGCCGTTGCCCGGCGAGGCATAGGCCAGCTGGCCGGGCCGTGCCTTCAGGTGTTGCACGAACTGCGCAAAGTCGCGCACCGGCAGGCCGGGGTGCACCACCAGCACGCCCGGGGCCTTGACGATCTCGGTGACGGGGGTGAAGCCGTCGAGCGCGTTGTACGGCAGCTGTTTGTAGACCGCGGGGTTCACGCCATGCGTGGACAGCGTGGCCACGCCCAGTGTGGCGCCGTCGGGTGCGGCAGCGGCCACCTCGGCCATGCAGGTGGCGCCGCCCGCGCCGGGGCGGTTTTCCACCCCCACCGGCACGCCCAGCCACTGCGACAGCGGCCCCGCCAGCACGCGCGCGGTGATGTCGGTGGCGCCGCCTGCGGCAAAGGGCACGAGCAGCCGCACGGGCTGGCTGGGCCGGGCCTGCGGCGCGCTGCCGGCCGAAGCCGGCTGCCCCTGTGCGTGGGCGAGGCCTTGTAGTGGGCCGCCCAGGCAGGCTGCGGCGGTGGAGATCAGCAGCTTGCGCCGGCTGGTAATGGTGGGCATCGTGGGGTCCTCGCCTCGCGGCATGTGCTGCGGCCCATTCTGGGCAGGCGATGCCGCGCTGGCTAACGATGTTTGGGCCTCATCACATTCCGCGGTGGAATGTGCGGCTGCGGGCTGGAGATGCGGCGGGATGGGCGGGGGTGCGTGCCGTCAGCCCCCCGCCACCGCGTCCCGCGCCGCAAACCGCACGCTGAAACACGCGCCGGGCGGGTGGTGGCCGGGGCGCGCGTCTTCCAGCGTGACCTCGGCGCCGTGCTTGCGCGCGATCTCCAGCACGATGGGCAGGCCCAGGCCCGAGCCGTCGGCCTCGCTGCCCAGGGCGCGGTAGAACGGCTGGAACACCAGTTCGCGCTCGGCCTCGGGCACGCCGGGGCCGGAGTCTTCCACCTGCAGCAGCAGCACGTGGCCGAAGGTGTCGGCCAGCACGCGGGCGGTGACCACGCCGGGCTTGGCGGGGGTGGACGGCGTGTAGTTGATGGCGTTGTCGAGCAGGTTGCGCACCAGCTCTTTCAGCAGCGTGGGATTGCCATCCAGCAGCACGCCGGGCGAGCCGGGCTCGGCGCCGTCGTAGCCCAGGTCGATGCGCTTGTCGAGCGCGCGGGGCACCGAGTCGCGCACCACCTCGATCACGAGCCGCGCCAGGTCGCAGGGCTGGCGCGCAATCCCCACGCCGCTGCCCTCGGCACGCGCCAGGGCCAGCAGTTGGTTGACGGTGTGCGTGGCGCGGATGCTGGAGCGCCCGATCTGCTGCAGCGAGCGCTTGAGCTCTTCGGTGCTGGTGCCCTCGCGCTGGGCCAGGTCGGCCTGCATGCGCAGGCCCGCCAGCGGGGTCTTGAGCTGGTGCGCCGCGTCGGCCAGAAAGCGCTTTTGCGTGGCCAGCGAGTCGTTCAGGCGCTGCAGCAGGTCGTTCACCGACGAGACCAGCGGCGCGACTTCGAGCGGCACGGTGCGGTCGTCCAGCGGAGACAAATCGTCAGGGTTGCGCGCGCGGATGCGCTGCTCCAGCTGGTTCAGCGGCTGGATGCCGCGCGCGAGCGCCAGCCACACCAGCAGCACCGCCAGCGGCAGGATGACGAACTGCGGCAGCATCACGCCCTTGATGATTTCGGTGGCCAGCACGCTGCGCTTTTCGCGCGTCTCGGCCACCTGCACCAGGGCCAGGGGCGTGCCTTCGAGCGGCAGGCGCACCCAGATGTAGGCCACGCGGATCTCGATGCCGCGCATCTCGGCATCGCGCAGGCGCACCTCGCCGGACTGGGGCACTTCGTCGCCCGCCGGCTCGGGCAGCTCGCGCTCGCCCGACAGGAACTCGCCGCCCGGCGCGATGACCTGGTAGTAGACGATGTCGGAGTCGTCGGCCCGCAAAATCTCGCTGGCGGGCTGCGGCAGGTTGAACTGCACCTTGCCGCCGGACACCGACACCAGCTGCGCCAGCGCATGGGCGTTGTATTCGAGCGCCCGGTCGAACGGCTTGTTGGCCAGGCCCTGGGCCACGAGCCAGGTGAGCGCCAGGCTGACGGGCCACAGCAGCAGCAGCGGCGTGAGCATCCAGTCGAGGATCTCGCCGAAGAGGGAGCGCTGCTCTCGCTGGAAGATTTTCAAGGTGTCAAGCCTTTTGGGCCGCTACCGCTTGTCCATCAAGCGCCAGCAGCTATCAATTCAGGAGCTAGCCTGGAATTTTCTCGAGGCAGTAGCCCAGGCCGCGCACCGTGGCAATGCGGATGGGCCCCCCTTCGATCTTTTTGCGCAGGCGGTGGATGTAGACCTCGATCGCGTTGTTGCTGACCTCTTCGCCCCATTCGCACAGGCGCTCCACCAGTTGCTCCTTGCTCACCAGCCGGCCGGCGCGCTGCAGCAGCACTTCCAGCAGGCCCAGCTCGCGGGCAGAAAGCTCGATCATCTTGCCATCGATGGTGGCCACGCGGCCGGCCTGGTCGTACACCAGGGGGCCGTGCTTGATGGCGCTGCTGGTGCCGCCCATGCCGCGGCGCGTGAGGGCCCGCACGCGGGCTTCGAGCTCCTGCAGCGAAAACGGCTTGGCCATGTAGTCGTCGGCGCCGAAGTCCAGGCCCTTCACGCGCTCTTCCACGCTGTCGGCTGCGGTGAGGATGAGCACCGGCAGCGCCGAGCCCCGGCTGCGCAGCTTCTTGAGCACCTCCAGGCCGTGCAACTTGGGCAGGCCCAGGTCCAGGATCAGCAGGTCGAATTCGTTGTTGGTGAGCAGGGCGGCGTCGGCCTCGGTGCCGCTGGCCACGTGGTCCACCACGGCGCCCGATCCCCGCAGCGTGCGCAGCAGCCCGTCGGCGAGCACCTGGTCGTCTTCGGCAATGAGGATGCGCATGCGGGTGTCTCCTGGTGGATGGCTGCGGTCTGGCGCCGCGCCTGCTGCCGATTCTAGGCGGCGCGGGCGCAGCGGCAGGCCACTGGCGCAAACCGGTTCACACCTGCGGACCGGGCGGGCAGGCGCAGACCGCCCGGTGTCTGCGCTGCCTGCGGGGCGTGTACAACCACCGCCGCCGCCGTCGTTGCCGTCGTCAGCGCGGGTCGTGCGCCAGCAGCTTGTGCACCAGGGTCTGCAGGTCGGCCTGCAGCCGTGCCATGCCTTCGGGGTGCTGGGCGAGCGTGCGCTCGTCCATGTAGAGCTTGCGGTTGATCTCGACCTGGATGCTGTGGCGGTTCTGCGCGGGGTTGCCGTAGCGGCGCACCAGCTCCACGCCCTTGTAGGGGTGGTTGTATTCCACGCTGTAGCCGCACGCGCGCAGGTGGTCGCAGATCAGTGCGGACAGCGCCGGGCTGGCGGTGGTGCCGTCGCGGTCGCCGACCACGAAGTCGGCATGCTCCAGGCCCGGGAACTCGGTCGCGAAGCGGCCGGCCACGGCGGGCATCGAATGGCAGTTGAGGTGGATGCTGTAGCCGTGGCGCGCATGGGCGGCCTGGATGGCCTGCGCCACGGCAGCGTGGTAGGGGCGCCAGCAGCGGTCGATGCGCGCACGCACTTCATCGACGGTGAGCAGGCGGTTGTAGATGGGCTCGCCCTCGTCGGTGAACTTCCACACCAGGCCCTTGCCCAGGCGCACCTTGCTGAGCACCTGCGGGTCGGTGGAGATGGGGTCGGTCCATGCGCCGTCGAGCAGCGAGGTATCGAGCTCGGTGGTGTCGCGGTTGGCATCGAGGTAGATGCGCGGAAAGTGCGCTTCGATCCAGGCCACGCCCAGGGCCGGGGCAAAGGCGTAGATCTTTTCGACGTGCGTGTCCTCGGCGCGGCGCAGCGTGGGCAGGTCGCACGCCGAGCCGAAGTCGGCCGGGTACTGGGTGCCGCTGTGCGGCGAGTCGAGCACCAGCGGCGTGCTGCCGGGCACGGCGGTCACCATGGCGGCAGCGGCAGCTGTGGCAGGAGCGGGCGATGTGTGCCCGGGCGAACCGGTCAGGCCGGGCTGGGCCTGCTGGAATCGGTGGTGAATGAGTTTCAAGGCTGCATGCATAGGCAGAGTGTGCGCAAATGGGGGCGGCTGGCCTAGCCTCCCAGACCGGAATAGGGCCATGGTTATCCCTCAGGCGCCATGGCATCCGGCTAACGGCCGGGCAGGGACGGCACCCTGCCCAGGTGGGGGCCTTGCACCTGCGGAACAAGGCCTCCCGGGGGTATCAGTTCAGGGCGAGTCAGTCCAGCGCGATCTTGGCGTATGCGGCCACGCGCTTCATCTTGTCGATCTCGCGGCCGATCTGCGCGGTGAAGTCCTTGGACGTGGTGCCCGAGGGGTACAGCCCCTGGCCGGCCAGGCGCTCGCGCACCGCGGGCTCCTTCAAGGCCTGGGCGACGGCCTGCTGGATGCGTTCGACCGCAGCGGGCGGTGTGCCGGCAGGGGCCACCAGGCCGAACCACGAGGGCTCGTTGGCCTGCTTGAAGCCCAGCTCGGCGTAGGTGGGCACATCGGGCAGCACGTCCAGGCGCTCGGGCCACGACACGGCCAGGGCCTTGAGCTTGCCGGACTTGATGTGCGGCAGCGACGAGGCCACCTGGTCGAAGTACACCGCCACCTGGCCGGCCAGCACATCGTTGACGGCCGGGCCTGCACCACGGTAGGGGATGTGCACCATGGCAGTGCCGGTGCTGCTCTTGAACAGCTCGCCCCACATGTGGCCGATGGTGCCGTTGCCGGGGGTGGCGTACGAGATCTTGCCGGGGTTGGCCTTGAGGTACTTGACCAGGTCGGCGAAGTCCTTGACGGGCAGCACCGTGGGGTTGATCACGATCACGCCCGGGGCCTTCACGATCTCGGTCACGCCCACGAAATCCTTGGTGGGGTTGTAGGGCAGCTTGCTGAAGACCGCCGGGTTCACGCCGTGCGTGGACAGGGTCGCCACGCCGATGGTGAGGCCATCGGCCGGGGCGCGCGCCACTTCGGACATGCCGATGGAGCCACCCGCGCCGCCGCGGTTGTCGAGCACCACGGGCTGCTTGAGGATGCGGGCCAGCGACTCCTGCAGGCTGCGGGCCGTGATGTCGGTGGCGCCCCCGGGCGGGAAGGGCACGACGATGCGCAGGGGCTTGCCCTCTTGCGCCATAGACATTCCAGGAACGAAAGATACGGCAGCCAGAGCGGACAGCAGGTGACGGCGTTGCATGTGGGGTTCTCCTATGAAGAATCTGAAGGTTAAATGAACTGGTGAGCCCTACCAAGCAATGGATATGCCTGATAACATTCCCGAATGGAATGATGTGAGAACTTACGATGTCCTCCCTGCGCCGCCTTTCACCGCCCCTGCACCTGCTGCGGGCGTTTTCCACCGTCACGCGGTTCGGCGGGGTCTCGCGCGCCGCCGAGGCCCTGCACCTCACGCAGAGCGCGGTGAGCAAGCAGATCAAGGAGCTGGAGGGCTGGGTGGGCGTGGCGCTGTTCGAGCGCAACCGCAAGCGCCTGTCGCTGACCCCGGCGGGCGAGCGCTATGAAAAAGCCGTGCGCGCGGTGCTGGCGCAGCTGGAGGCCGCCACGCTGGAGCTGATCACCAGCGATGACGGCGGCGGCGCGCTGCACCTGTCCAGCCTGCCCACGTTCGGGGCCAAGTGGCTCATCCCGCGCCTGCCGCAGTTCCAGCAGCAGCACCCGCAGGTCACGCTGCACTTCGTGCCCTATGTGCACAGCTACGACTTCGAGCGGCCCGAGCTCGACTGCTCCATCCTGTTCGGCGAAGGCCACTGGCCCGGCGCCCATGCCCACTACCTGACCGGCAACGACGTCGCACTGATCGCCCCGCGCACCCGCGTGGCCGACTGGCCGCTGAAAAGCCCCCGCGACGTGGCCCAGCACACGCTGCTGCGCCACGTGACGGTGCCCGACGCCTGGCTGCGCTGGAGCGAAACGCACCAGGTGGCGGGCCTCATCGACCCGCTGGCCGGGCCGCAGTTCGACCAGTTCCAGACCATGATCCGCGCGGTGATGGCCGGCATGGGGCTGGCGCTGGTGCCGCGCTGCCTGGTGCAGGACGAGATCACCGCGGGGCTGGTGCGCGAGCCCTTGGCGGACCAGCCCCTGCGCGGCGGCTACCTGAGCGACATGGGCTACTGGTTCTGCTACCCCGAGGGCCGCACGCAGCTGCATGCGCTGCAGTGCTTTCTGCAGTGGCTGCTGGTGTGCGCCGAGCCTCCGGGCGCAACGCCCGCGGTGCCTGCGGCGCAGGGCGCGGGCACGGGTGCATTGCCGGTGCCTTGAGCAGTGCAGCGGTGCATGGGCCCCGGCAGCCATGCGCGAGGTGGACCTGGTCGCGTTGCGCGGGGTCAGGTGGGCTCTGCGGGGGACGCGTGGTCAGCGGCGCGGCTCACTCGCGGCGGCCGGCGGCCAGCCACTGCGCATCGCCGCCCGCATACGCTTCCAGCCCGATGGCCACCACCGTGGCCACGTCAGGGCCCACCTCGGCACGGAACTCGCCCTCGGCCTGGGTGACGGCGTCGCGAAAGGCCTGCACCCAGGCCAGGCCGTTGGCCGTGAAGCGCACGCGCCGGGCGCGGGCGTCCAGCAGGTCGGCCTCGCGCGTGACCAGGCCCCAGGCTTCGCACTGGTCCACCAAGTTGGCCATGGCCTGCTTGGTCATGCCGGCACGCTGGGCCAGGTCGGTCAGCCGGTCGCCCTGGAGCGCCAGGTGGCGGGTGATGTGCACATGCGCGGCCGTCACCTGGTCGCGCGCCGCCAGGTTGGACAGCGCCAGCGGCACCTCCACGTTGTGCGCCATGAGTTGCAGCACCCGGGCATCGAAGCGGCGCATCGCATGGCCCAGCAGCCGGCCCAGGTGGGTCTGGCGCCAGCCGTCGTCGACGCGGGGCCAGGCAGCCCCTGGCGGGGGGTGGGCAGTGGGGCTGGACGGGGAGTTTTCGGCCATGCCAGATTGTCAGGCAAACTGACCAAATACTGCTTGGTTTTGGCGAAACAGGTCGCATAAACTACTGTTCAAGCATCCAGCCTGTGGTTAACCGCAGAGGACGCACACACATCCAACCTGTTGTTTTTCCTAGGAGTTTCTCATGGACGTCGCAGTCAAAGGCACCAACCCCGCAAACACCGAAAAGGCCAAGGCGCTGGCCGCCGCGCTCGCCCAGATCGAGAAGCAGTTCGGCAAGGGCACGATCATGCGCCTGGGCGAAGGCGAGGTGATCGAAGACATCCAGGTGGTGTCCACCGGCTCGCTGGGCCTGGACGTGGCCCTGGGCGTGGGCGGCCTGCCCCGCGGCCGGGTGGTCGAGATCTACGGCCCGGAATCGTCGGGCAAGACCACGCTCACGCTGCAGGTCATCTCCGAGATGCAAAAGCAGGGCGGCACCTGCGCCTTCGTCGACGCCGAGCACGCGCTGGACATCCAGTACGCCCAGAAGCTGGGTGTGCATGTGCCCGACCTGCTCATCAGCCAGCCCGACACCGGCGAGCAGGCCCTGGAAATCGTGGACAGCCTGGTGCGCTCCGGCGCCGTGGACCTGATCGTCATCGACTCGGTCGCAGCCCTCACGCCCAAGGCCGAAATCGAAGGCGAAATGGGCGACTCTCTGCCCGGCCTGCAGGCCCGCCTGATGAGCCAGGCGCTGCGCAAGCTCACGGCCACGATCAAGAAGACCAATTGCATGGTCATCTTCATCAACCAGATCCGCATGAAGATCGGCGTGATGTTCGGCAGCCCCGAAACCACCACCGGCGGCAATGCACTCAAGTTCTACGCCTCGGTGCGCCTGGACATCCGCCGCACCGGCACCATCAAGAAGGGCGACGAAGCCATCGGCAACGAAACCAAGGTCAAGGTGGTCAAGAACAAGGTGAGCCCGCCCTTCAAGACGGCCGAGTTCGACATCCTGTTCGGCGAAGGCATCAGCCGCGAGGGCGAGATCATCGACATGGGCGTGACGGCCAAGATCGTGGAGAAGTCGGGCGCCTGGTATGCCTACAACGGCGAGAAGATCGGCCAGGGCCGCGACAACGCCCGCGAGTTCCTGCGCGAAAACCCCGACCTCGCCCGCGAGATCGAGAACAAGGTGCGTGAAGGCCTGGGCGTGGCACTGCAGGCAGCCGCCGTGACCAAGGCCGCGGCCGCCACCGAGGAGTGAGCGTCCGTTATTGATAAAAATAGCCCGCTACCGCTTGATTGACAAGCGGTAGCTGCTATGAATTTGATAACAACGACCATCCGCCATGGGCTTCACGACTTTGTCGCTCAAGGGCCGGGCGCTGCGGCTGCTGAGCCAGCGCGAGCACTCCCGCGCTGAACTGCAGCGCAAGCTCGCGCCCCATGTGCAGGAGGGCGAGGACCTGGCCGCGCTGCTGGACGACCTGGAGGCCCGCGATTTCATCAGCGAAACCCGGGTGGTGGAGTCGGTGCTGCACCAGCGCGCAAGCCGCCTGGGCGCCAACCGCATCCGTCAGGAACTGCAGGCCAAGGGGATCGACCCCGACACGGCGCAACAAGCGCTCACCCGGCTGAAAGACACCGAATGGGCCCGCGCGCACGCCGTGTGGCAGCGCAAATTCGGCGCGGTGGCCGAAGACCCCCAGCAGCGCGCAAAGCAGGTGCGCTTTCTGGTGACACGCGGATTCTCCAGCGAGATCACCTGGCGTGTGGTGCGCGGCGAGGCGCCGCAGGCTTGAGTTGAGGCCGCCAGCACCGGGGCGGCTCCAGCGCAGCCCCCCCTCCTCAGAGCCCCAGCATCAGCTTGAGGTTTTGCACCGCGGCACCGCTGGCGCCCTTGCCCAGGTTGTCCAGGCGGGCGATCAGCACGGCGTGGCGGTGCTCTTCATTGGCGAACACCCGCAGTTCCAGCTTGTTGGTGTCGTTGAGCGCGGTGGCATCGAGCTTGCCGTCCGCGGTGGGCGGCAGCACGCTGACCCACTGCTCGGGCGTGTTGCTTTTGGCGTAGTGGGCGGCCAGTGCGTCGTGCAGGTCAGCGGCCTTGGGCGCGCCCGGCAGCAGGTCGAGGTGCAGTGGCAGCTGCACCAGCATGCCCTGGCGGAAGTTGCCCACCGACGGCACGAAGATCGGCCGGCGCGTGAGGCCGGTGTAGCGCATGATTTCGGGCAGGTGCTTGTGCTGCAGCGTGAGCGCATAGGTCTCGAACAGCGGCGCGGTGCCCGCCTCGTACGCCTCGATCATGGTGCGGCCGCCGCCCGAATATCCGCTGACCGACGGCAGGGCCAGGGGGAAGTCCTGGGGCACCAGGCCGGCGTCCACCAGCGGGCGCAGCAGCGCAATGGCGCCGGTGGCGTAGCAGCCGGGGTTGGACACGCGGTCGGCCGCGGCCACGGCCTCGGGCTGCCCTGCAGCCAGTTCCGGAAAACCGAACACCCAGCCCGGCGCCGTGCGGTGCGCGGTGCTCGCGTCGATGATCTTGATCGCGCGGCCGGTGCTCTGCGTGATGCCGTCGACCATGGCCACGGTCTCGCGGGCGGCGTCGTCGTGCAGGCACAGCACCACCAGGTCCACGCCGGCGATCAGGTCGCGCTTGGCAGCCGGGTCCTTGCGCAGCTCGGGCGCAATGCTGACCAGCTCGACCTGCGGCATGGCCTGCAGCCGCTCACGGATCTGCAAGCCCGTGGTGCCGGCTTCGCCATCGATAAAGACTCTGGACATGGAGTGACTCCTGCAAGAAAGCAGCCGCTGGGCCGCCGAAGAAAACAAGGGTGAGTTGCCCGTGGCGAAGCCATGGGGGCCGTCAGGTCTGCACAAGGATGGTGCGTCGCAACATGATACAGTCGCCGGTTGCCATGTCCCAAGCCCGCGGCCAGACAACTGTTCATGGTAAACGGGTAACTATCACCCTTCCCTGAGAGAGACCTCATGAAGATTCACGAATACCAAGGCAAGGAAATCTTGCGCAATTTTGGTGTGCCCGTTCCGCGTGGCATTCCCGCATTCACGGTACAAGAAGCCGTCGAAGCAGCCCAGAAGCTCGGCGGCCCCGTGTGGGTGGTCAAGGCCCAGATCCACGCCGGTGGCCGTGGCAAGGGCGGCGGCGTGAAGGTTGCCAAGACCATTGACGACGTCAAGCGCATCGCTGGCGAGATCCTGGGCATGCAGCTCAAGACCCATCAGACCGGCCCCGAAGGCCAGAAGGTCCGCCGCCTGTACATCGAAGACGGCGCCGACATCAAGAACGAACTGTACGTGTCCCTGGTCACCGACCGCGCCACGCAGAAGGTCGCCCTGATCGCGTCGAGCGAAGGTGGCATGGACATCGAGGAAGTGGCCCACTCCACCCCCGAGAAGATCATCACCGAGATGATCGATCCGATTGCCGGCATCACCACCGAGCAAAGCAAGAAGGTCGCAGCCGCCATCGGCCTGACCGGTGCCTCCATCGACCAGGCCGTAGACATCTTCGCCAAGATCTACAAGTGCTACATGGAAACCGATGCGTCGCTGGTGGAAATCAACCCGCTGAACTGCGACTCCAAGGGCAACCTGATGGCCCTGGACGCGAAGTTCAACTTCGACGCCAACGCGCTGTTCCGCCACCCCGAAATCGTGGCCTTCCGTGACCTGGACGAAGAAGATCCGGCCGAAGTGGAAGCCTCCAAGTTCGACCTGGCCTACATCAGCCTCGACGGCAACATCGGCTGCCTGGTGAACGGCGCCGGCCTGGCCATGGCCACCATGGACACCATCAAGCTGTTCGGCGGCGAGCCGGCCAACTTCCTGGACGTGGGCGGTGGTGCCACCCCCGAGAAGGTCACCGAAGCCTTCAAGATCATGCTCAAGAACCCCAAGGTCGAAGGCATTCTGGTCAACATCTTCGGCGGCATCATGAAGTGCGACACCATCGCCACCGGCGTGATCACCGCCTGCAAGGCCGTGAACCTGAACGTGCCGCTGGTCGTGCGCATGAAGGGTACGAACGAAGAACTGGGCAAGAAGATGCTGGCCGAGTCCGGCCTGCCCATCATCGCCGCAGACACCATGGCCGAAGCTGCGACCAAGATCGTTGCTGCCGTCAAGTAAGCCCGGAGAACACACATGTCGATCTACATCAACAAAGACACCAAGGTCATCACCCAGGGCATCACGGGCAAGACGGGCCAGTTCCACACCGAGAAGTGCCAGGAATACGCGAACGGCAAGAACGCCTTCGTGGCCGGCGTGAACCCGAAGAAGGCCGGCGAGTCGATCTTCAACATCCCGATCTACGCCTCCGTCAAGGAAGCCGCATCGCAGACCGGCGCGACCGTGTCGGTGATCTACGTGCCGCCCGCAGGCGCTGCCGCTGCCATCTGGGAGGCCGTCGAGGCCGACCTGGACATGGCCATCTGCATCACCGAAGGCATCCCCGTGCGCGACATGCTGGAAGTGCGCAACAAGATGAAGGCCAAGGAAGCCGCCGGCGGCAAGAAGACGCTGCTGCTGGGCCCCAACTGCCCCGGCCTGATCACGCCCGACGAAATCAAGATCGGCATCATGCCCGGCCACATCCACCGCAAGGGCCGCATCGGCGTCGTGAGCCGTTCCGGCACGCTGACGTACGAAGCCGTGGCCATGCTGACCGAAGTGGGCCTGGGCCAGTCGAGCGCCGTGGGCATTGGTGGCGACCCCATCAACGGCCTCAAGCACATCGACGTGATGAAGGCTTTCAACGACGATCCGGACACCGACGCCGTGATCATGATCGGCGAAATCGGCGGACCTGACGAAGCCGAAGCCGCCCAATGGTGCAAGGCCAACATGAAGAAGCCTATCGTGGGCTTCATCGCTGGCGTGACCGCCCCTCCCGGCAAGCGCATGGGCCACGCTGGCGCGCTGATCTCCGGTGGCGCCGACACGGCCGATGCCAAGCTGGCCATCATGGAAGAGTCGGGCTTCATCATCACCCGCAACCCTTCGGAATTGGGCAAGCTGCTCAAGGCCCAGCTCAAGTAAGCTGCCTGCCACACTGCGGCACGGGCATTCGTAAGCACAATTACGGACGCCCGCGACCGCCAGGCCAGATAAACTGGCCGCTCCAATAAAAAGAGAAGCGCTCGGAACCCTGGTTCCCGGCGCTTCTTGCATTCATAACAGTGGAGTTCAGTATGGAGTTTGTGCAAAGTGCCGATTTCTGGATCGGCCTGATGAAGATCGTCTGGATCAACATCATTCTTTCGGGCGACAACGCCGTGGTCATCGCCCTGGCGGCCCGCTCGCTTCCCCCCCATCAGCAGAGAAAAGCCGTCTTCTGGGGCTCCGGCGCCGCCGTGGTACTGCGGATCTTGCTCACCGTCGTGGCGGCCAAGCTGCTGGAGCTGTCGTTCCTGCAGATCATCGGCGGCTGCCTGCTGCTGTGGATCGGCTTTCAGCTGCTGAGCGATGACGAGGAAGACGAAGGCGAGTCCAAGACCTACGGCAGCCTCATGGCCGCCGTGCGCACGATCCTGATTGCCGACCTGGTGATGAGTCTCGACAACGTGATCGCCGTGGCGGCAGCCGCCCACGGCAACGTGGTGCTGCTGGTGCTGGGTCTGGCCATCAGCATTCCGCTGGTGATCTTCGGCAGCACGCTGATGATCAAGCTGATGGAGCGCTTTCCCGTCATCGTGCTGCTGGGTGCTGCATTGATCGGCTGGGTGGGCGGCGAAACCATCGCCAACGATGCGGCGCTGCACGGCTACGTGGCGGCGCACCCGTCACTCCACTACGTGGCAGCGGCCCTGGGCGCGGCCCTCGTGGTGGGCGCCGGCAAGTTCTGGGCTTACCGCTCGCGCCGAGCCAGCGCCGCCGCCTGAACGCCGCAGGCCCTCCGCATGTGACAAAAATGGCAGCAGCCATGCTGCCAGGGGCCTGGAGCGCGACAAGAACGACAGGGCCCGTGCCGGGCCAGTGGGCATCCTGCGGCTGCCGGGCCGCTCTGGGCGGGGGTTGGCGCTGGGCGCAGATATTGCTTCGAACCCACTTCAAACTCAGAGCGGAACGATAGCAAGTGGGACGAACAACCTCGGGACGGCAGCGTGGCCAATGGCGTACCGACGGTGTCCTGGCCGCTGTGATGGCTGCTGGGGTGACGGCGTTGCTGGTGGCCAGCGGCGCCGTTCAGCGGGCGGAAAACTTCGTCTATGACGCTGCTGCCAGTATCACGGCACCTGCTCCGCTGCCCGACATCGCCATCGTCGGCATCGACGACGCGAGCCTCCAGGCGCTGGGCAACCGACCCTGGGGACGCGATCTGGACGCCAGGCTGGTCGACCAACTGGCGGCGGCGGGCGCCAAGACCATCGTCCTGACGGGCCCGTTGTTCGAGCCGCAATCCGATCGCGGACTCGCCCAGATCCGCAAGATCCGCGAAACGCTGGCGCGCTCCGGGGACACATCGGCCACATCGACCGAACTGGCCCAGCTGGCCGCCGCAGCGGAAAACGACCTGGACACCGACGCGCGCCTGGCGGCCAGCCTCCAGCGTGCGGGCAACGTCCTGCTGGCCTCCCGGTATGCGCCGAGCGGCGCGTCGCTGCCACTGCCCCCCTACGCACACCGCGGCGCGCTGCCAGACCCTGGCGCGTTCGCCATCGCGCCCCCCTCCGTCCAGTACCCCACCGCCGGCCTGGGCGCCGCCGCAGCGGGCGTGGGCCACTGGGTCGCCGACACCGACGCGGATGGGGTCGTGCGGCAGATACCTTTGCTGGTGCGCCACAACAACATCGGCCTGCCGTCACTCGCGTTGCTCGCAGTGCGCCACAGCCTGCACCTCGGCCCCGGCGAGTTGCGCGTGGAAGAGGCGTCCCGGGGCCTGCGCCTGGGCGGCCTGCATGTCGCCACCGACGCCTCCGCGGTGCTGCGCCCGCGGTTTCATGCGCCGGCAGAGAACGCCGCGCCGGCGTTTGCCGTGACGCCATCTGCCAGCGTGCTGCAGGGCAAGGTGCCGCCGCAGACCTTCCGCGGCAAGCTGGTGCTGGTGGGCGCCCTGAGCGACTCCCTGGCCGCACCGCAGGCCCTGCCAGGCGGGCAGGCCGCATACCCGGTGGAGGTGCTGGCGCACACCGTGTCCTCCATCCGGCTGGGCCAGGGCGTGCTGCGTCCTTCGTGGACTCCCGCAGCGTCCTGGGGTGCCGCGCTACTGGCACTGGTGTTCGCAGCGCTGGTGCTTCCCAAACTCTCCCGTGCCGCGGGCTGGGTGGCCACCGCGACCGTGGTCGTCGTGCTGGCGGGCCTGGATTGGGCCCTGCTGCGCCACGCGGGCCTGTGGATACCGCTGGTCGCAGGCGTGGTCGCCCTGATCGCCGGGTGGCTTGCCGTCACGGCGCTGTCGCTGCGCAGCACGGCCAGCCAAGCCTCGTCGGCGGATGCCGCGGAAACCGATCGCATGATGGCCTTGGCACTGCAGGGCCAGGGGCAGCTGGACATGGCGTTCGAACGCCTGCGCAAGGTGCCCGCCAGCGACGCGGTGCTGGACAACCTCTACCACCTGGCCCAGGACTTCGAACGCAAGCGCAACCTGGCCAAGGCCAAGGCGGTCTACAAGCACATCCTCCAGCACAACCGCGACTACAAGGACGCCCGCAGCCGCTACAAGCGGATCCGCGCCCAGCTGCAGGCCGCCGATGCGCCGCCCAGCACACCGTCGTCACTCCCATCGCCGTTGTCGCAGCTGCCGCATTTGCCGGGGGATGCGGGCGTTGCGATTCCGATGCTGGGCCGCTATCACATCGACAAGGAACTCGGCAAAGGCGCCATGGGCATCGTGTACCAGGGCCGCGACCCGAAGATCGGCCGCGTGGTGGCGATCAAGACGCTGGCCTTGAGCGATGAGTTCGAAGGCGATGCGCTGGTGGACGCGCGAACCCGCTTCTTTCGGGAGGCCGAGACCGCGGGGCGCCTGCAGCACCCGCACATCGTGACGATCTTCGATGCCGGCGAGGAGCACGACCTGGCCTACATCGCCATGGAGTTCCTCCAAGGCGCGGACCTGGCGCCAGCGTGCCGCGCCGACCAGGTGTTGCCGGTGGCCACCGTGCTGTCCATCGCATCGCGGGTCGCCCAGGCCCTGGACTATGCCCATGCCCACCAGGTGGTGCACCGCGACATCAAGCCAGCCAACATCATGTTCGACCGCGCGACGGATACCGTGAAGGTCACGGATTTCGGCATCGCCCGCATCACGGACTCCAGCAAGACGCGCACGGGCCTCGTGCTGGGCACGCCCAGCTTCATGTCGCCCGAGCAGCTGGCGGGCAAGAAGGTGGACGGCAGATCTGATCTTTATTCGCTGGGCGTCACGCTGTTTCAGCTGTTGACGGGTTCGCTGCCGCTGCGTGGCGAGTCGATGACGGAGCTCATGCACAAGATCGCGAACGTGGATGCGCCGGACATTCGCCAGCTGCGGCCCGAGCTCTCGCCGGCCGTGGCCCAGGTGGTGGCCACAGCCCTTCAAAAGCGCCAGGAGGCGCGGTACCAAACGGGCCGGCAGTTTGCAGACGCTCTGCGGCAGGCGGGCGCCCAGGCCGGACAGACGGGTGCACCGGAGGCCGGGGCAGTCGTCTATGATGCGGACCGCGATGCAACAGGGCATGAGATGGTGGATTTTCAGGAAACCGTGACGGAGACACCCGCGGGGCGGGCCGCGGCGTCCCCGCCGATTTCAAGCGCCCGATGACGCTCGCCCCAACATCCATGACCTACGAATTTTTCGCGCGGACTGACAAGGGTCGCGTGCGTACGAACAATGAAGACGCGGTAGCCGTTGACCGCGATGCGCAGGTCGCCATCCTGGCCGATGGCATGGGGGGCTATAACGCCGGCGAAGTCGCCAGCGGCATGGCGACCACTTTCATCCGCACGGAAATGGCCCGATGGCTCGGCCAGGCGGGCACCACGCCGCAGACCACCGATGTCCGCCGGGCGCTGGAGATTTGCGTGGAAAACGCCAACCACGCCATCCTGGGGGCGTCGCTGTCGAACCCCCAGTATGCGGGCATGGGCACCACGCTGGTGGTGGGTGTGTTTCACGGCAGCCGGCTGATCCTGGGCCACATCGGCGATTCCCGCTGCTACCGCTTGCGCGATGGTGCATTGCAGCAGATTACACGGGACCATTCCTGGCTGCAGGAGCAGGTCGATGCCGGCTTGCTCACGGCCCAGCAGGCCGCCTTGTCCACCAACCGCAACCTCGTCACCCGCGCACTGGGCGTGGAGCCGAACGTGATGATGGAAGTCAACGAGTTCCAGGTGGCGCCCAACGACCTGTTCCTCATGTGCTCGGATGGCCTGACCGACATGGTGGCCGACGCGGACCTGGCCGAGCTGGTGCGTGCACCGATACCGCTGGAAGAAAAAGCCACACTGCTCGTCGACACCGCCAACGCGAACGGCGGGCGTGATAACGTGAGCGTACTGCTGGTGCAGGCTGCGGCAGGGGGCAAAAAACGCAGCCTTGTGTCCCGATTGCTCGGAGCCTCGTGACTGGCTCCCAATACAACAATTACTCATCACATCAGGAGTGGATCATGCCCAAAATGATCGTTTCAATCGACGGCGTCGTCATCAAGGAAGTCCAGCTGACTAAAGAGCGCACCACGCTCGGCCGTCGCCCGTACAACGACATCGTGATCGACAACCTTGCGGTCAGTGGCGAGCACGCGGTCATTCACATGCTGGAGCAGGATGTCGAGATCGAGGACCTGGGCAGCACCAACGGCACCTATGTGAACGCCAAGGCCGTGAAGCGCCAGGAGCTGCGCAACGGCGACACCATCGAGGTGGGCAAGTACAAGATCCGCTTCCTGCACGAGGCCGAGGGCCAGAACTTCGAGAAGACGATGATCTTCAAGCCGGGGATGGTGCCGCCCTTGGGCACAGCCTCCCGGCCAGCGCCCCTGGGCGCGGCACCCGTGGCGCCGATTTCGGCAGTCATCCGCGTGATGTCCGGCGCTGCGGCCGGGCGTGAAGTCTCCCTGCAAAAGGTCGTCACCACCATCGGCAAGCCCGGCGTGGCGGTTGCCTCCATCACCAAACGCCACCAGGGGTTCGTGCTGGCCCATGTGGAAGGGCCGGACATGCCGCTGCTCAACGGCACATCCATCGGCAGTGCGCCCGTGCCCCTGAAGAACGGTGACCGGCTGGAGCTGGCCGGGACGGAAATGCAGTTCGAGCAGACCTGACGCGCAGGCTGAATGAACGGGCCGAGCAGCACTGCCTGAGCCATCGGCCCGGACTTCCGATCCCCGCACCACCCACGCCGGACGGAAGTCATGTGGAAGCACATCGCACAGCTGGCTCGCCGACGCTGGCGGCGCACTGTGGTGACGCTGATCCCTCTTGTCTTTGCGCTGCTGCACCTGTCGGGCATTCTTCCCCTGCAGATGCTGGAGCGGCTGGACAACATCTTTTATGACATCCGATTGCGCGCCACGATGCCGCGCACGCTGGACGAGCGCATCGTCATCGTCGACATCGACGAAAAAAGCCTGGAGCGGGTAGGCCACTGGCCCTGGGGGCGGGACAAGATGGCCACCCTGGCCCAAGAGCTGTTCGAGCGGCAACAGGTGGCGGTGGTGGGCTTCGATGTTCTTTTCGCGGAGACCGATGGAAGCTCCGGACTCCGCAACCTGCAGCAACTGGCCCAGGGTGCGCTGAGCGACCAACCCGCATTCAAGGAGCAGCTGGAGCGCCTGGCGCCATCCCTGGACTTCGACACGCTCTTCGCTGAATCATTGAAGGGGCGCCCGGCTGTGCTGGGCTACTACCTCACCAGTGACAAGGAGGGCCGGACCAAGGGCGTCCTGCCGCCTCCCGCACTTCCGGCAGAGCGCTTGCGTGGCCTGCCCCTCAAGGCCTATTCATGGGGAGGGTACGGCAGCAACATCGGCATTCTCGCTGGTGCAGTGCCCATCGCCGGCTTCTTCAACTCCGTGACCGATGAGGACGGGGTGGTGCGGGCACTGCCTTTGCTCGCAGAGTACCAGGGCAAGTACTATGAGTCGCTTGCCCTTGCGATGTTTCGCACCGCGTTGGGCCTGCCCGAAATCCACCCCGGCTTTGCAAACCCTGCGCCGGACGGCACCTATGACACGCTGCACAGCGTTGCACTGGTGCAGGACGGGCGTGCGCTGGCGCTTCCGGTGGATGACCGGCTGGCCACCCTCATTCCCTTTCGCGGCCCCGGCGATATTGGCGGTGGATCCTTCCGCTATCTTTCCGCATCAGACGTTCTGGAAGGCAGGCTCGCTGCGAACGAACTCAAGGATCGGCTGATCCTGGTCGGCTCCACAGCACCCGGCTTGCTGGATTTGAGGGTCACGCCCGTGGGCCGCGCCTACCCGGGCGTCGAAACGCATGCCAACGTCCTGTCCGCGTTTCTGGACGGCAAGAACATTGTGCGACCGGACTACGCCGCCGGGTTTGACGCCTTGCAATTGCTGTGCGCGGGCCTGTTGCTGGCATTCGCGTTGCCTGCGCTGTCAGCGGCATGGGCGGTCTTGATGAGCGTGGGACTGGTGAGCGGCTTGACGGCCCTCAACCTGTGGCTCTACCTCAGCCACGGGCTGGCACTGCCCCTGGCCAGCGCGGTCGTGATGGTTGTTTTGGCGTTCACGCTGAACATGGTCTACGGCTACTTTGTGGAAAGCCGCTCCAAACGGGAACTGGCCGCGCTGTTCGGCACTTACGTCCCGCCAGAACTGGTGGACGAGATGGTCAAGCAGCCCGACAACTACAGCATGCAGGCCAGCAACCAGGAGCTCACGGTCATGTTCTGCGACATGCGAGGCTTCACAGCCATGTCAGAACAGATGGAGCCGCTGCAACTGCAGGCGTTGCTCAACGACGTGTTCAGCAGGCTGACCCACATCATCCGCAGCCATCGGGGAACCATCGACAAGTACATGGGGGACTGCGTAATGGCGTTTTGGGGCGCGCCGGTGCCGACTCCTGACCATGCTCGGCTGGCTGTGCAGGCGGCTCTTGATATGGCCAAAGCTATCGAAGAGGTGAATGTTCTGCACCGGGAGCGGGGTCTGCCTGAGATTGGAATCGGCATCGGGCTCAACACGGGCAACATGTGCGTTGGCGACATGGGGTCCGATATCCGGCGCAGTTACACAGTCATTGGAGATGCCGTCAACCTGGGATCACGGCTTGAGGGCTTGTCGAAATACTACGGCGTGCGGACCGTGGTGAGCGAAACAACGTTCGCGCAAGCGCCGCAATTCGCGTGGCTGGAGCTGGACAGGGTACGGGTCAAAGGCAAAGCACAAGCAGTGGCTATCTATTCGCCCACTGCAGTTCTAGGCGGGCAGTCAGAATCAGATCGTGCAGACCTGCGAAGTTGGCGCGAGGCGCTGGATGCCTACCGCGCGCAAGATTGGGCACAATGCGACAGATTGTTGACACAATTGAAGCGCAGTCAAAGCGCATCCCCCATCTTTGATTTGTACTTGGCACGGTTGGAGGTTTTGCGCCAACAAGCTTTCGATCCCGCATGGGACAACGCGACAAATTTCGAAACCAAATAGCAAGGCAGGCATGAAGGTTCGCGTACTCGGTTGCTCTGGTGCCATTGCCAAGGACTGCAGGACTACGTCATTTCTCATCAACGACAGTGTTCTTGTTGATGCGGGGACCGGCGTGGGTGACCTGACCCTGGACGAGATGCGCAAGATTGACCATGTGCTGCTCACGCATTCGCATTTGGACCATATTGCCGCGCTTCCGTTGATGCTGGACGCAGTGTCATCGTTGCGTACCGCGCCTGTCACGATCTATACACTGCCCGAAACCATTGACGCACTACAAAACCACATCTTCAACAACGTCATCTGGCCGGATTTCAGCCGAATCCCGAGCGCGTTAAGCCCCTTTTTAACCTACCAGCAAATTGCCGAGGGCGAAATCCTGCAGGTGGCAGATCTTGCGGTGGAGGCGCTTCCCGCAGTCCACTCTGTGCCGGCACTAGGTTACGCCATCAAAGGCGATACGGGATGGTGGGTCTTCAGTGGAGATACTGAGCGCAATCCCACATTCTGGGAGCGCGTCAACCAGCTTCCGGTCGCGTTGCTCGTGATCGAGACTGCTTTCAGCAACCGGGAGCAGGAGTTAGCAAAGCGAAGCTCGCACCTTTCACCTGCGACTCTGGCCGCGGAGCTGGCATGCATAGCGCAGGACCGTGTTTACCCGATCTTTGTAACGCATACCAAGCCCTCTGAGACTGCGCTGATCATGAGAGAAATTGAAACCTCAGGGATTGTGGCCGGTGAGACGACGTACAGGTTGCCGGTTGCTCGCAGCATCCAGTGGTTGAAAGCCGGCCAGTTGTTCGAACTCTAGCGCCATCCAGGCGGACAAAAATGTCAAAATCCCTACCAAAAGCAGACATTT
Organism: Acidovorax sp. LjRoot117; assembly: GCF_964252695.1. Classification (NCBI taxonomy): domain Bacteria; kingdom Pseudomonadati; phylum Pseudomonadota; class Betaproteobacteria; order Burkholderiales; family Comamonadaceae; genus Acidovorax; species Acidovorax sp. LjRoot117. The sequence continues at coordinate 34,101 of NZ_CAXUPO020000008.1, forward strand.
CTTTACAAAATTGACGCTCGCTGACGCGCTGCCGTTGGATCAAACCTAGTTCGTTGTGCCGGTAGCTCCTTGGCACAAAATCTGCTGTACTGAGTCCAGCCTGGAGAACTTTCGACAGGTGTATCGATGGCAACCTACTCCCAGGAGAATTTTATGAAGCGTTCTATCCAAAAGGGTTTCACCCTTATCGAACTGATGATCGTGGTCGCGATCATTGGTATCCTGGCCGCCGTAGCCCTGCCCGCATATCAGGACTACACCATCCGCGCCAAGGTCTCTGAAGTTATTTTGGCTGGCTCACAGTGTCGCACCAGCATTACAGAAACCGTTCAAACCATCTCGAGCTCTGCACTTCCTGCAGCTAATGCATGGGGCTGCGAGCAAAATACTGCGGAGAACACCTCCAGCAATCCAACCAAGTATGTGATGTCCATCATCACAACCAATGCTGGCCTTGTGACCATTCATACTACGGCAGAAGCCAGCCTTAAAGAAGCCGGCGATAAGGAAGTCGTGATGACCCCTTACAAGAAGACTGGAGCTACAACCTCCGCCCCCATTACCAATTCTGATGTAAACATTACTGTTTACGAATGGAAATGTGGTCCAGGGGGCACGAAGCCTATGCCTGCTAAATATCTGCCCGGCTCTTGCCGCGGTTAATTCAGATTTGATATCCTGCTCACAGAGAGCGGGACTCTGCATTATGAGCGGTGCGCCGATTTTTTGGCGCACCGCTTTTTTTATTCCGTCATCATCGTTGAATTATGAAAATGGCGAAAGAAAAAATGCTTTTATGGACCGGCACGGTGTTGTGTCTTGCGTACCTTTTGCCAAATCACTACTCCCCTTGGCTTAGCTATCATCAAGAAATATCTGCGGCTTTCGCTTTCGCTCCCCTGTTGGCGTGGGCTTGCACAAAGGCTGCGCCTATTCCGAACGTTACGTATGGAGCTTTTGCGCTTGCTTTGGTTCCTGTCGCCCAACTCGCTACCGGACACCTGCACTTTCCTACCGATGGGTGGATGTCGTGCCTTTATCTGCTTGGCTTCGGCTTATCCGCTTACGCTGGGGCACTTTGCGAAAAGCATTTTCCTCAGCTGCAGCAGAGTAGACAACGCTTCAATCCTGTCGAATCGTTGTGGATCGCCATACTGGTCGCAGCGCTATTTTCAGCAGTCATAGCGCTTCATCAATGGTTGCTGCCGGCGCATCAAGGTATTTTCATTGCTGAAGTGCCTCCGCGAGGCCGTCCATTTGCCAACTTGGCACAGCCCAACCAACTAGCTACGCTGTTGCTGCTTGGAATCGCGGGTTTGGTTTACTTGTGGGAGGGCCGCCAGCTGAAATCAACTTTAGCGATGGTGGCGGCTTTTCTACTACTGTGGGCTTTGGTCATGACAGGATCACGGTCAGTCCTGCTCGCTCTGATGTGGCTTGTTCCTGGATATGCTCTACTGCGCAAGAGATGCAACTTGCGAACAGCTCCAAGCGCAGTGATTGCTGCGGTGGCATTTTATCTAGCCGCTATCTGGCTGTGGCCGTTGCTAAGCGATCTCCTACTTCTAGATTCAGGCGCGAATACAGCATTGGAGCGTATGCATACCCCGGGAGTCCGTAGTTTGATATGGCTTTCCATGCTGGATGCCATTGGTCGAGCCCCATGGTTCGGCTATGGATGGGGCCAAGTTAGCATCGCACAAATAGCCGTGACATTAGATCATCCACCTACCCATTTATTGCTGGAAAGCGCACACAACCTGCTTTTGGACTTAGCACTCTGGAATGGCTTGCCCATCGCACTTGCAACGACTGCCGGCTTGATAATCTGGTTTCTTCACCAACTGCACCGCTGCAATAGCCCTAAAAGGTGGGCCACCCTCATGGGTATTTCAGTAGTATTTAATCATACAATGGTGGAGTTCCCACTCAACTACGCATACTTTTTGTTGCCCATTGGGTTCTTCATGGGGGCGATGTCAAATCCGGTCACGGGTAAATGTGCTTTGAAAAATAAGCTATTTAGCGTTCGCACGCAATACAGTACAATTATAGCAACAGGAGCTATCGCTGCGGCCTTAACTGCGGTGGTCGCGATAGAATATTTCCCGATTGAATCAGACTGGAGCCTGATGCGCTTTCAGCAGGCAAAAATCGGAAACTCTGCTGCCACGGAACCGCCGCAAGCATTGATTCTCACAAGTCTGGTACAATTTTTGAAGTTTTCTCGCACCGAGGCTGAGCCCGATATGTCATCAGCGGAACTTGAAGCGATGCGACGCGCTTCGGAAAGATTTGCATATGCAGCGCCCATGTTCAAATATGCACTTGCCCAAGCGCTGAATGGTCAAACTCATAACGCATTATTGACGCTGGAAAAAATGTGTTCCATGCAACCGCAGGAAATCTGCCACAAGGCGCAGTCTCAATGGGAAATATTGTCGAAAGGTGCTCACCCGGAGTTAACGAAAATAAAATTTCGCCACATCCCAGAAGATCAATGAACTAGAATTCATATTGGCACCGCCGCATCAATCAGCTTCGACACACTTGCGTGAAAATATCAGTCAATAATAATTTTCCGCGTAACTCAGAGGCACCATTATCTCAAATTTTTTAAAACCAAACCGCACTTATTTATTCAAAATTAATACAATTAGAACGAGAGAATATGCATCTATCCGGATGACCAAATAACAGTTCGGCAGCCATGTACAGGAAGCAAATTCCTCCAGAGCTTGCCTCATTATTTTTCTCAACCTGCCCCTCATCCGGCGACAAAGCTTCCAGACTTTCCACCGTGCTTCTCCATCACCTTCACCCCACAGATCAACATACCTCTGTCTACAGCCTTGCACATGTCGTAAATGGTCAGCAACGCGATTTGCACAGCCATAAGAGCCTCCATCTCAACCCCTGTCTGCGCGACGGTTTCTACCGTCGCCAAACAAGTGACACCTACAGTGCCCGGGCAAATAGGGGATGCGGCTTTAAACTCAAGTGCCACGCGGGTCAAGAAAAGTGGATGGCATAGAGGAATCAGTTCGCTGGTTCTTTTGGCAGCCTGTATACCAGCAATGCGCGCGATGCCCAGCACATCGCCCTTGTTGGCCACTCCGGCCTCAATCAAAGCCAGCGTCTCTGGCAGCATTTCAATGCGACCGCTGGCCACAGCGACTCGGCGTGTTAAGGGCTTGGTCGCGACATCGACCATGTGGGCTTGGCCTTGTGCATCGAAGTGAGTAAGTTCGGACATGAGTTAAATATACAAATTATTGCACTTGTGCATTGAAAATTTATCGGCGAGGATATCATACGACCATGTGGAATTTGAAAGAACGCTTGCTCGCAAGCGGCATTCATCTCAGCATCAGTATCTGCATCGTAGGGTTTGCTGCCCTGCTCGTCTTCGGACTATGGTATCCATATCCTTATTGGGAGGTTTCCGGAGGACGTACACTGTTTTTGCTTATGGCTTGCGTAGACGTTGCTATCGGGCCTTTGATTACATTGATCGTTTTCAACAGAGCTAAACCTAGACGGGAACTGGTCCTGGACTTCACTGTGGTGGGATTACTCCAGATAGCAGCATTGAGCTACGGCATGTGGGCGGTTTTCGTCGCCCGCCCGGTTCATCTTGTGTTCGAGTACAGTCGCATGACTGTTGTCCACGCCATCGACATAGATGACACACTGCTTACCAAAGCGCCGGTGTCGTTGAGAAGGCTTCCAATCACTGGGCCTACTACGATATCACTAAGGCCCTTCAGGGACGCGACTGAACAGTTTGACTTAACTATGGCCGCTATTGAAGGCATCCCGCTTTCGGCTCGCAGCGATCTGTGGCAATCTTTTGACGATAGCATCGTGGACATACTCAAAGAAGCCAAGCCGGTCGAAGATTTGCGCGTGCGGTTTATAAAACAAGTTGCGCTAATTGACAAAAGTATCAAAAAGACAGGCCTGCCCGCATCCCAATTACGTTACCTACCACTTGTGGGACGCAACAACGCTTGGACTATATTGCTGGACGCTTCCACCGCCAAACCTTTGGGATTTCTCCCTCTGGACTCTTTCTGAGTTAACTCTCATGGTGCCGCAAAGTCTCCGTTTTGTGACGCAATCACTTGCGACCTTTGTATTAGTGATAGTGTGCACTGTCGCAGTATATTCGCCGTGCGTTTCGGCACAAAGCAGGCTCCCAATTCTGGGAGAAAGCAGCGACCTCACCACCAGCGCCGAGCGCCGGCTGGGTGACCGCATTATCCGCGAGCTTTACCGCGACCCCGACTACATCGACGACCCCGTGGTGGGCGACTATGTCCAGGGCATCTGGCAGCCGCTGGTGGCAGCTGCCAAAGCCCGTGGCGAGCTCTCCCCCGAGCTGGACGAGCGCTTTGCGTGGGAGATTCTGCTCGGGCGTGACCGGACGGTGAATGCGTTTGCGCTGCCCGGCGGCTACCTGGGGGTGCACCTGGGCCTCATCGGGGTGGTCACCACGCGCGACGAGCTGGCTTCGGTGCTGGCCCATGAGCTCAGCCATGTCACGCAGCGCCATATCTCCCGCCTGATCACTCAGCAAAGCAAGCAGACGCCCCTGCTCCTGGGGGCGATGATCCTGGGCGCGCTGGCGGCCAGCAAGAACCCGGGCGCGACGCAGGCCCTGGTGGTCGGCGGGCAGGCGCTGGCCATGCAGAACCAGCTGAATTTCTCGCGCGACATGGAGCGCGAGGCGGACCGGATCGGCTACGGACTGATGGCGCCGGCCGGGTTTGCGCCCCAGGGTTTCGTGAGCATGTTCGAGAAGCTCCAGCAGGCCAACCGCTTGAACGACAACGGTTCCTGGCCCTATCTGCGCAGCCATCCGCTGACCAGCGAGCGCATGGCAGACATGCACTCGCGCATGCCGCCCGGCGCGGCGGCTGCGCCCACAGCGGCGCCGGCGGGCACGATGGAGCACGCGATGGTGGCAGCGCGTGCGCGGGTGCTGTCCAACCCCGGGGTCGACACGCTGCGCCAGTGGGTGGCCGAGCCTCAGGGCACGGGATTTGCCTCGCTGCCGGCCAACCGCCGCGCTGCCGTGCTGTATGCGGCAGCCCTCGGCAGCAACCAACTGCGGGATGCGCAGGGTGCGCGCTCGGCGGCCAGGAAGCTGGACGAACTGGCCCGCAACGACCCCGCTGCCCATCGGCTGGCCCGCTTGCTGAGCGCTGAAATCGAACTGGCCGCGGGCGACGCCACCGCGGCTTTGAATGCGCTGCCCGCCGAGCAAGGCGCGCCACGCCGCCCGGACCTGGCCCTGCGCACCCAGGCCCTGCTGCGGCTCGGGCGCGCTGCCGAGGGCACGGGCGCGCTGCAGACCTGGGTGGCGACGCACCCCCGGGATGCGACGGTGTGGCAGTTGCTGGCGTCGAGCTGGCAGGCCCAGGGCCAGCCGCTGCGCGCCGTGCGTGCCGAAGCCGAGGCCCACGCCGCCCGCTATGACTATGCGGCGGCAGTGGACCGGTTCAAGGCCGGGCAGGATCTGGCACGGCGCGGCGGGCCGCAGGTGGACCACATCGAAGCGTCCATCGTCGACACGCGGCTGCGCGCGGTGGAGCTACTTCTTCGAGAACAGGCCGCCGAGCGCTGACTCGATCAGAACACCCAGGACGGTGTAGATCAGAGACCCGATGAGGGCGGCTGCAAAGCCCTGCACGTGGAAGCCGTCCAGCACGGCCGCGGCGGCCCAGAACATCAGCGCGTTGATGACGAACAGGAAGAGCCCCAGCGTGACGACGGTGACCGGCAGGGTCAGCACCACCAGCACGGGCCGCAGGACCACGTTGAACAGCCCGATGACGAAAGCCGCGATCAAGGCCGACGTGAAGCTTTTCACCTCAACCCCGCTGTAGATGTAGGCCACGAACAGCAGCGACGCTGCGCTCAGCAGCCATTTGAGAAGAAGTTTCATGGCCAAAGAATAGCACCGGCCAGCCACAACGAAAAAGGGCCCGTGAGGGCCCTTTCAGCATGCCAACCCGCGCCATGAAGCGGGCTGTCCAGCGCTCTTTTTACTCCAGTGCCAGCACCCACAGGGCGCCAAAGCCGGTGAGCAGGCTGCCCAGCAGCGTGCCCGGCCGCGGCGACGACCAGCGGCGGCCTGCGGCGGCCTGCGCTTCGGGGGTGTCGGACTTGGGCCGGCGGGCGTCCACCACCTGGGCCGCGGACGGCTGGGCTGCCTGCAGCTGCTCGGTCAGCTCCACCAGCGGGCCCTTGGCCACCACGGTGGTCACGCTGCTCGCGGGCGCCCGCAGCGCGGGCAGGATCTGCGAGAACAATTTGTCGGCCCACTTGGCGCGCCAGTTCTCGCGCGCGCTGTGGCTCACCCATTTGCTGATGCGGTGGGTCATGCGGGGAGCGCAGGCGACCAGCACCCACTGGGTATGCTTCGTGGCATCCCGGGCAAACAACGGCGCCAGCACCTGTTCGGCGTATGCCGCGTCGTCCACATACACGATGACTCTGTCCATACCATCTCCTGTTGAGAGCCAAAGGCCCGGAGTGCGACATGCCCCCAGGCCCCGGGTCGATTCCAAAGAGCGCCCGATAGCGCCTGGCGATCAGCCTTGCTGCTCGGCAGGCGCGGCGGCTGCGCGGCGCGACAGGACGAACTTGCCGGCTGCCAGGACGAGCAGTGCACCTGCCACGCTCGCACCATAGCGGATCAGGTCCGTCTGCGGCAGCTTGACCATCCACTGCCACTTGTCGGGGTTGGCGAACACGGGGTCGGTGACCAGCATGCCGCCGGCGATCCAGCCCAGCAGCATGCCGCCGGCCGTGATGATCAGGGGGAAGCGCTCCATGAGCTTGATGACCAGCTGGCTGCCCCAGACGATGATCGGGATGGAGATGAGCAGGCCCAGCACCACGAGCAGGAACGAGTGTTCGCCCGCATTCTGGGCGGCGCCGGCGATGGCGATGACGTTGTCGACGCTCATGACCAGGTCGGCCACGATGATGGTCTTGATGGCGGCCAGCAGCTTGTCGCTGCCCTGCACGTCGCCGTGGCCGTCTTCATCGGGGGCCAGCAGCTTGATGCCGATCCAGACCAGCAGCAGCGCGCCCACGAACTTGAGGAACGGCAGCGCCAGCAGTGTCATCGCGAAGGCGATCAGGATCACGCGCAGGATGATGGCACCGGCGGTGCCCCAGATGATGCCCTTGGTGCGCTGGGCGGGCGGCAGCTTGCGGCAGGCCAGCGCAATGACCACCGCGTTGTCGCCCCCGAGCAGGATGTCGATGATGATGATCTGCCCCAGGGCGATCCAGAATTCGGGCGAAGCCAAAAAGTCCATAAATTCCTCTGTATCAATGCGCGCGAAAGGAGGATCCCGGTGCCACTGTAGCGCCGAGTCCGTCCAAGGGATAGAGGGCCTGCGATGAGAGGATCAAGGGCGCGCCCGAGAAGGGCATGGATATGCGAAGGACGGCCTTGATCAGCCCTGTGCAGGGCCCATCAAAGGTCTTGCTCAGCCCGGAGCATGGTGAGTGCGCCTGGCCCGGACCGCCGGAAGCGCGGTGCGCGCTTCGTACTGACGACGGTTCCGATGCCTCGCCACCCCCAGGACCAGGTGTCTGGCCGTGCCGGGTGGCAAGTCGGGAGCTACTCCCCTTCGAAGCTGCGATTGGAACATCGCCAGCGCTTGCGCGCAAGGGCGGCTCGTTGTGGTTAATGCGTACAGCGGTACCCCGGAATCTCTGCCAGTGCGCCCGCGGCAGGCAAATAACACCGCTGGCAGGAGGCCCGGGGGCGGGCAGCTATGATCCAGCCCCTTCTGATCTTTCTCCATGGCCGTTCTCCACATCACCGACATCGAAGCTGCGATCAACCATTGGCGCAGGCGCTGCCCGTCGCCCGATGGCGTGAGCCTGGCGCCGGAGATCTGCGCCCTGGGCGAGCTGTACGCGCTCATGGTGTTCCGGCGCGAGGACGAGGTCGACGAAGCGGCCGTGACCACCGAGGCCCATGCCGCATGGCAGGCCTGGTACGACACCACGCCCGATACGCCGTGCATTGCCATCTGCTCCACCAGCCAGGGCGATGACCTGTGCAAAGGTTGCGGGCGCACGTTTGACGAAGTGCAGTTCTGGCCCGCATTCACGCCGGCGCAAAAGCGCGTAGTGTGGCGGCGCATCACGCTGGAGCACTCGGCCTGGCGCTTCAACCGGTACGCGGAGCGTGCGGCCGAAGGCGCGTCAACCCGGTCCGCTGCTGCTGCCGAGGCCGCCTCCTGAAGAAGGCTGGCGGTCGGCTGCTGTCACCCTGGCTGTCAGTCCTGCACGACCCGCTGAACGTGCAACACGCAGGGGAACAGGAGCGGCAGGGGCAACGGAAGAGGCCGCAGGGCTGTACGCCACGGGAGCAAACCGCTATGGTGGGCCCATGCTGCGCCTGACCCAAGCCCCGAACATCGCGATTGCCACGCTCTGGGCAGACCTGCTGTGCGAGGCGGGCATGGCGGCGTCGGTACAGCGCCAGTACCTGGGGGCGGCAGCGGGCCACCTGCCGCCCGACCAGTGCCTGCCCGAGATCTGGCTGGAGTACGACGAACACGCCACCCCTGCCCGCAGTCTGCTCCAGGCACTGGAGGACCTGCCCCAGCGCCGCTGGGACTGCCGCTGCGGCGAGATGGTGGAGGGCGGTTTCGAGCAGTGCTGGCAATGCGGCGCGCTCATGCCGCGCGAATGACCGGCACCGCCAGAGCGAAGCAATTCAGCGCAGCTGAATGCGATGCGATGCAATCACTATCAAATTAATAGCTGCTAGCGCCCACCTATCATGCGGTAGCTGCCTTTTTCCCTATTGCTGAACGCTGAATCCTGGAATCCGGCATCACTTCCAGCGCACGGGCTCCACGTGCACGCTGCCCTGGTTGCTGCTCAGGGTGATCGCGCCCTCCTGCACCGTGGCCTGCAGCTGCATGCTGCGCTCGGCCAACTGGGCCAGCGCCTGGGATGCCTCGCTGGGGATGCGCCAGACCTGCAGCTTGTCCAGGCGGGAGAGCTTGGTCTCGATGCCCCGCCACCACACCTCGGCCGCATGGTGAAAGCAGTAGACGATCACCGCGTCCGACTTGCTGCAGGCCTTGGTCAGCGGCTTGTCCTCCGGCTGGCCCACTTCGATCCACACGCGCTTGCGGCCGGTGAAGTCGGTCAGCGACGCATCGGGATCGTCCGGGTCGGACAGCCCCGCGCCAAAGGTCAGCGTGCCGTCGCCCTTGCACAGGTCGTTGAGCTGGTGGGCCTGGATGGCCAGGGCCACCAGACGGATCATCATGCGCTCGTCGGTTTCGCTGGGGTGGCGGGCCAGGGTGAGCGCGTGGTCGGCGTAGTAGCCGTGGTCGATGTCGGCAAGTTGAAGATTCGCTTTGAATATTGTTGATTTGATGGCCATTCTCAGCGGGTTCCTTCAATAAATACTTTCACATCAGCCCCGTTGCTCCGACGCTTCTCAATGAAGTATCGTGCGGGGAAACTCCCCAAACGCGCAGCATTTTGCAGTGCTTGTTCTGCTTCAGGGTGATTCAGGGCATGAAGCGCGCGAAATCGCTCAAACCAGATTCGGGGTGCTTCGTCGGGGCTGAGGCGTTCAGCAGAATCCAGATCATGAATTGCATCGCCGGCACGACCTGCCCTGGTCAAGGTTGAAGCGCGTGCAATGTAGAAGCTGGAGTTTTTTGGACTCAGCTCAATCGCCTTGCCGATGTCCGACAGCGCTCCTTCGACATCACCGGTTTGAAACCGCTCGTTGCCGCGGTTGAAAAAGATGCGACTCGCTCCTGCAACTGCATTCGTCGGTAGCTTTGCCGCAGCGTCTTCCCAAAGTGCAGCACGCGAAGAAAAACTTTCAAGCCTATCTTGAGATTGCACAAATAGCAGAGGTATTGCAACCACTGCCACTGCAAATATCCAGCGCCGCGCGAGGTGCCGGGCCAGTGCGGCAATTGTGGCTGCATATCCGATGGCCCAGATGTAGCTACGGTAAAGCACATAAGGTTCTTGGAAACGCACAAGGCTGAACTCAACCATGAACAGCAACGCGCTGAATGCGAGACCAAACGTAAACAAGCGGTACTTCCCAGTCAAAAGGGAGAGCGCAATAGCCCCAGAAGGAATCGCCGCAAACACCGCAAGTTGCAGCCAAGCGCGCAGGGGAGTCCAAGGCTCGAGAAAATCGACCCTCAAGTCCACCGACATTCGAGTGGTGGAGGGCACTAGCCACTGCACCCAATATTGGAAATAAAGTTGCGCCTGCGTATATGCAGAAAATAGCCAACGATCCCATCTTCCTTTGAATACGGGTATTCCGTAGATTTCCCCTTGCAAGTCGCTCAGTTTAGGCTCATAGGGCTGACCAACGAATCCTATCCCAACGCTGAGCACCAGTGCCACTGCAGGTAAATTTGCACATACAAATGCGGCACAGATATACACTGTTCGCCGATCTATCCGGTCCAAGAGCAGAACAAGAGACAACGCTGCAAATGGAACAGTCACAGAATGTTCTTTGCAAAGCATTGCCAGGGATGACATCAATGCCGACCGCATAGCCATCACTAAACTGCCCTCTTGCAGTGCAGTAAGCAAGTAGCGCAAACTGACCAATGAGAACAGCGTGGCCATGACCGTGGTGCGCTGAATCAGATAACCGGCGGCGTACACAGCCACCGGGTGCACAATGAATATAACGGCCAGTCCTGCTGCAACCGCGCAGGCTTGGTGACGGGCGGCGACGATAGGCACCGCTCGATTCATATCCAGAATAAGCATCTGCTTGATCAGCCGATAGAGCTGCCAAGCGACCAGAATATGCAACACCAAGCTGATCAGCCGATGCGCCTCCATTCTTCCATATTGCGTTTGCACCCAACCGAGGGTGAAATACGGCAACGAGCGTGTAACTAGCTCCCAAGGCTCTATGGCCGCAGTTGTGAGTCTCGACGAAAAGAACAGGTTACCGTCGTCAAAGACGAACGGATTCTGAAGATACGGGCCGTACAAAGCTGACCCGACGCCCGAAATAGCAAGAATGACAAGAAGCGTAAAAACTGATTCTTTAGACCAACGCCCCCCCACAAAAGGCATAGTCATAAAGTCGTGCGCTCGCTGGAACTGCTCTGCCGCATACAACCCGTCACTACACTCTGCGGGCCAGCTCCGCCGCCTTGCCTGTGTAGCTGCCCGGCGTCATGGCCAGCAGGCGTTCCTTCTCCGCCTCGGGAATCTCCAGCGAACGGATCAGGCCGTGCAGGGCCTCGGCCGTCACCGTCTTGCCGCGCGTGACTTCCTTGAGCTTTTCATACGCGCCCTGCACGCCAAAGCGGCGCATCACCGTCTGGATGGGCTCGGCCAGCACTTCCCAGGCCGCGTCGAGGTCGTCGGCCAGGTTTTCTTCGTTCAACTCGAGCTTGTTCAGGCCCGCCAGCAGCGAGGCGTACGCCAGCGCCGCATAGCCCAGCGCCACGCCCATGTTGCGCAGCACCGTGCTGTCGGTCAGGTCGCGCTGCCAGCGGCTGATCGGCAGCTTTTCCGACAGGTGGCGCAGCAGCGCGTTGGCCAGGCCCAGGTTGCCTTCGGCGTTCTCGAAGTCGATGGGGTTGACCTTGTGCGGCATGGTGCTCGAGCCGATCTCGCCGGCCTTCAGGCGCTGCTTGAAGTAGCCCAGGCTCACATAGCCCCAGATGTCGCGCGACAGGTCGATCAGGATGGTGTTGGCGCGCGCCACGGCGTCGAACAGCTCGGCCATGTAGTCGTGCGGCTCGATCTGGATGGAGTACGGCTGGAAGGTCAGGCCCAGGCCCAGCGGCTCGGGGGTCTCGATGACCTTCTTGCTGAAGGCTTCCCAGTCGAAGTCGGGCCAGGCGGACAGGTGAGCGTTGTAGTTGCCCACGGCGCCGTTCATCTTGCCCATGATCTTGACGCTGGCGATGCGCTCGCTGGCGGCCTGCAGGCGCATGACCACGTTGGCCATCTCCTTGCCCACCGTGGTGGGGCTGGCCGTCTGGCCGTGGGTGCGGCTGAGCATGGGCACGTCGGCGTAGGCGTGCGACATCTCGCGCAGCTTGAGCACGATGCGGTCCAGGCCCGGCAGCACGACCTGGTCGCGGCCCGAGCGCAGCTGCAGCGCGTGGCTGGTGTTGTTGATGTCTTCGCTGGTGCAGGCGAAGTGCACGAACTCGGAGGCTTTCTCCAGTTCTGGGCGCGCTTCGAACTTGCTCTTGATCCAGTACTCCACGGCCTTCACGTCGTGGTTGGTGGTTTTTTCGATCTCCTTGATGGCCGCAGCGTCGGCTTCGGAGAAATTCTTGATCAGGCCCAGCAGATAGGCGCGTGCGCCGGTGGTCAGGGGCTTGAACTCGGCAAAGCCCGCGTCGGACAGGGCGATGAACCAGGCCACCTCGACCTGAACACGGCGGTGCATGTAGCCGTGCTCGCTCATGATCGGGCGCAGGGCGGCAAGTTTGCTGGCGTAACGGCCGTCAAGCGGCGACAGGGCGGTAATGGTGGACAGGCTCATGGCGCGCAATTGTAGGTGTTGGGCCAGTGTCACGGCTTTGCCACACCTGCGGCCCGCCCGGCGGTGGTGCCAAGGCGCAGCCGATAGAATCAAAGTCGATTGTTCAGACTACCGCGCACTGGAAGCCACACCATGAAATTGATCGGAGCCACTGCCAGCCCTTACGTCCGCAAGGTGCGCGTCGTGATGGCGGAAAAAAAGCTCGACTACCAGTTCGTGCAAGAGAACGTCTGGGCGGACGACACCACCATTGCCACCTCCAACCCGCTGGGCAAGGTGCCCTGCCTGGTCATGGAAGGCGGAGAAGCCGTCTTCGACTCCCGCGTGATCGTGGAGTACCTCGACACCCTCTCGCCCGTGGGCAAGCTCATCCCCAGCCAGGGCCGCGAGCGCGCCGAGGTCAAGACCTGGGAAGCCCTGGCCGATGGCCTCGTGGACGCCGCCATCCTGGCGCGCCTGGAAGCCACCTGGGCCCACCGCAAGGACAGCGAGCGCAGCCAGCCCTGGATCGACCGCCAGCTGCGCAAGGTGAACGACAGCTTGAAGTCCATGAGCCAGGGCCTGGGCGACAAGCCGTTTTGCAGCGGCATCCACCTGAGCCTGTCGGACATCGCCGTGGGCTGCGCCCTGGGCTGGCTGGAGTTCCGCTTTCCCGAAATCGCCTGGCGCGCCGAGTACCCCAACCTGGCCAAGCTGCTCGACAAGCTCATGCTGCGCCCGAGCTTCGCTGACACCAAGCCATCCTGAGCCTGCGCGTGCATTGGCAGGCCACAGCCGTGCCTTGGCGCCGTGGCCGTGCCGCCCTGGAGACATCCAGGGCGTGCCGTATGCTACGAAGCTTATGAACGAGATGGTTCAAAAACCGAACAAGCCTGGCAAGCCGGCCACGGCCGTCAAGGCCGCCAAGGCCACCACCCCCCGTGCCGCACGGCAACGCGCAGCCCGCGCCGCCGCCGCCACGCCGGGCGCCGACCGGGTGCGGATCAACGACCCGGACCGCACCATGGCCAACATCCTGCAAGTGGCCACGGCGGAGTTCGCGGACAAAGGCCTGGCGGGGGCCCGCATCGACGAGATCGCGGCGCTCACGAACACCAGCAAGCGCATGATCTACTACTACTTCGGTAGCAAGGAAGGCATGTACGTGGCGGTGCTGGAAGACGCGTACCGCCGCATCCGGCGCATCGAGTCGGAGCTGCACCTAGAAGACCTCGCGCCCGAAGAAGCCCTGCGCACGCTGGTGGGCTTCACCGTCGACTACCAGCTGGCCAACCCCGACTTCATCCGCCTGGTGATGAACGAGAACATGCACCGGGGCGAGTTCATCAGCCGCTCCACCACCATCCAGGAGCTCAACATCCCGGTGATCCACGCGGTGCGCGACGTCTACCAGCGCGGCGTGGCCAGCGGCGTGTTCCGCCCCGACGTGGACCCGGTGGACCTGCACATGTCCATCTCGGCGCTGTGCTTCTTCAATGTGGCCAACCAGCACACCTTCGGCGCCATCTTCAAGCGCTCGCTGGACTCCGCCGACGCCACGGCAGCACGCCGTGCATCGATCATCGAGATGATCGTCCGCTTCTTGAAGTAAGCCCCCCTGAGGCGCTGCGCGCCATCCCCCCGAGGGGGACGCACCCGGCGCAGCGGGGCGGCCCTTGCGCGGGTGCGCTGGCGATGGCGATGGCGCTGCGGCGGTTGCGCCGGCCGTGCGGCTCGCTCAGGCTGCCCCCGCCCTCCGTTCCCGTTCCCGTTCCCGTTCCCGTTCCCGTTCCCGTTGCCGTTCCCGTTCGTCATTCTTTATGGCACTCCCCGGTCCAGGGTTTGCACCTAGATCAAATACTAACCAGTTCGTACAAAATTATTTACCGGCATCAACGACAAGAACGGAGACACCATGTTTGCACTGGCTGACCGCGTGCTGCGGGGCTACACCCGCGCCCTGGACGCCCTCGCGGGCCTGTGCCTGGCCATCATGGTGGTGCTCGTCTTCGGCAACGTGGTGCTGCGCTACACCTTCAACTCGGGCATCACCGTGTCCGAGGAGCTGTCGCGCTGGCTCTTCGTGTGGCTGACCTTCATGGGCGCCGTGGTGGCGCTGCGCGAACACGGCCACCTGGGCGTGGACGCGATGGTGGCCCGGCTGCCGCGCCTGGGCAAGAAGATCTGCCTCGTGCTGGCCCAGGTGGCCATGATCTACGTGTCGTGGCTGCTGCTCACGGGCAGCTGGGCGCAGACGGTCATCAACTGGGAGACCGAGGCCCCGGTCACCGGCGCGTCGGTGGGCATCTTCTACGCCAGCGGCGTGCTCATGGGCGCCTCGGCGATTGCCATCCTGCTGCGCGACCTGCTGCGCACGCTGTTCCTGCCGCTGACCGACCGCGAACTGGTCATGGTGCAGGAAAGCGAAGAAGCCGCCGCGCTCGAGCAGATCCAGCGCGACGTACAGCAAGCCGATGCCGCTGCCATGGCGCAGAGCCTGGACGGCCGCAGCGCGCCGGGCTCGGGCAAGCCCTGAATACGTGTTCACGCCCTGAGAACAAACCGCCCGGAGCACTCTTTCCATGACCGTCGCAATCTTCCTCGGCTCTCTGCTGGTGGCCATGGCCATCGGCATCCCCATTGCCTACGCGCTGCTGCTCAGCGGCGTGGCGCTGATGTGGCACCTGGACCTGTTCGATGCCCAGATCCTGGCGCAGAACGTGATCAACGGTGCCGACAGCTTCCCGCTGCTGGCCGTGCCCTTCTTCATGCTGGCCGGCGAGATCATGAACGTGGGCGGCCTGTCGCGCCGCATCGTCAAGCTCGCGCTGGCCCTGGTCGGCCACATCCCGGGCGGCCTGGGCTACGTGGTCATCATGGCCGCCGTGATTTTGTCGGCCGTCTCGGGCTCGGCCGTGGCCGACGCGGCGGCGCTGACCTCGCTGCTGCTGCCGATGATGGTGGTCGCAGGCCACAGCAAGGAGCGCTCTGCGGGCCTCATCGCCTCGGCCGGCGTCATCGGCCCCATCATCCCGCCGTCCATCGGCTTCGTGATCTTCGGCGTGGCCGCCAACGTGTCCATCAGCAAGCTGTTCCTCGCGGGCATCTTCCCGGGCCTGTTGCTGGCACTGTCGCTGGCCTTCACCTGGTGGTGGGTGGGCCGACGCGAACACGTCACCCCGCCGCCGCGCGCCACGCGGGCTGAACTGAAGGTCGCCCTGCGCGAGGCTGGCTGGGCGCTGGGCCTGCCGATCATCATCCTGGTGGGCCTGCGCATGGGCGTGTTCACCCCCACCGAGGCCGCCGTGGTGGCCGCGATGTACGCGCTCGTCGTCTCGATGGTGGTGTACCGCGAACTCTCCTGGCGCCAGCTCATCGTCATCTTCAAGACGGCGGCCCGCACCAGCGCCGTGATCATGTTCCTGGTGGCTGCGGCCATGGTGTCGGCCTGGCTCATCACCGTGGCAGACCTGCCTGCCAAGGTCATCGGCATGCTGGAGCCCTTCATGGGCAACCCCACGCTGCTGCTGATCGCCATCATGGTGCTCGTGATGGTGGTCGGCACGGCCATGGACATGACGCCCACCATCCTCATCATGACGCCCGTGCTCATGCCGGTGGTCAAGGCCGCAGGCATCGACCCCGTGTACTTCGGCGTGCTGTTCATCATCAACAACTCCATCGGCCTCATCACGCCGCCCGTGGGCACCGTGCTCAACGTGGTGGCCGGCGTGGGCCGCATCTCGATGGGCCAGGTCACGCGCGGCGTCATGCCGTTCATGCTGGCGCAGTTCATCGTGATGTTCCTCATGGTGCTGTTCCCCTCGCTCGTCACCGTGCCCATGCGCTGGCTGGGCGGCTGATACGCCCGCCAATCCGAGCATTCCACGCACACCGCGCAACCCTTTTCCGTCGTCGTTTCTGCACCGCCCAAAAACCCAAGGAGACATCCATGAAACTCTTGAAGACCCTGCTGGCCACCGCCCTCGTCGCCGCATCGCTGCTGCCCGCCGCACACGCGCAGGAGCGCACCATCAAGTTCGCGTTCCAGAACCAGAAGGACCACCCGCAGGCGCAGGGCGCACAGAAGTTCGCCGACCTCGTCGCGGCCAAGACCAACAACCGCATCGCGGTGAAGCTGTTCCCCGGCGGCACGCTGGGCGGCGACCTGCAGACCGTCTCGGCCCTGCAGGGCGGCACGGTGGAGATGACGGTGCTCAACGCCGGCATCCTGTCGGCCCAGGCCAAGGAGTTCGGCATCTATGACTTCCCGTTCCTGTTTGCCTCGCCGCAAGAAGCCGATGCCGTGACCGATGGTCCCTTCGGCAAGAAGCTGCTCGACAAGCTGCAGGCCAAGAACCTGGTGGGCCTGGGCTACTGGGAGCTGGGCTTTCGCAACGTGACCAACAGCAAGCGCCCCATCACCAAGGCCGAGGACATCGCGGGCCTGAAGATCCGCGTGATCCAGTCGCCGATCTACATCGACATGTTCAACGCGCTGGGCGCCAACGCCGTGCCCATGCCCTTCCCCGAGCTCTACACCGCCATGGAGCAAAAGGCAGTGGACGGCCAGGAGAACCCGGTCTCCACCATCCTGTCGTCCAAGTTCGCCGAGGTGCAGAAGTACCTGACCATCACGCGCCACATGTACAACCCGCAGGCCGTCATCGTGAGCAAGAAGTTCTGGGACAGCCTGAGCCCCGCGGACCAGAAGGCCGTGACCGAAGCCATGGCCGAGGCCACCACGTTCCAGCGCGGCGTCTCGCGCGTGCAGGCCAACGTGGCGCTGGAAGACCTCAAGAAGGCCGGCATGCAGGTCACCGAGTTCCCCGCTGCAGAGCTCGACAAGCTGCGCGCCAAGGTCAAGCCCGTGGTCGAGAAGCACAGCGAAAAGGTGGGCGCCGAAACCGTGAAAGAGGTCTATGCGACGCTGGCCAAGCTGCGCGGTACCAAGTAACACGCTACCTCCACCCCGTGCGCTGCGCGCTGGCGCAGCGCACCCAAGCCTATCCCCATGAGCACCCTGCTCTCCGATCCCCCGACCGCTCCCGCAAAGACTGCCATGCCGCCCCTGAGCCCCCGCAAGGTACTGATCGGACTGATCGGTGCCGGCATCCAGAAGTCGCTGTCCCCCGCGCTGCATGAAGAAGAAGCGCGGCACCACGGCATGCGCCTGCACTACCAGCTCATCGACCTGGACCGCTCGGCCTCGTCGGCCGCACAGCTGCCCACGCTGCTGTCCGCCGCGCGCATCATGGGCTACGCGGGCTGCAACGTCACCTACCCCTGCAAGCAGGCCGTGATCCCGTACCTGGACAGCCTCTCCGAAGAGGCCCAGGCCATGGGCGCGGTCAATACAGTCGTGATCCGCGATGGCCAATTGGTGGGGCACAACACCGATGGCTCGGGCTGGGCGTGGGGGTTCACCCGCGCACTGCCCCAGGCCGACCTGTCGCACGTGGTGCTGCTGGGCGCGGGCGGCGCAGGCGCTGCCATTGCCCACGCCGTGCTGCGCCTGGGCGCGCAGCGCCTGAGCATCGTCGATGCCCAGCCCGAACGTGCGGCGCAGCTGGCCGCCGATGTGAACGCCCTGTATGGCGCACGCGCCCAGGCTGCGGACCTGCCCACCGCCATGGCCAGTGCCAGCGGGCTCATCCACGCCACGCCCACGGGCATGGACAAGCTGCCCGGCCTGCCGCTGGACGTGGGCCTGCTGCGCCCCGCGATGTGGGTGTCCGAGGTGGTGTACTTCCCGCTCGACACCGCGCTGGTGCAGGCCGCACGGGCCCTGGGCTGCCGCGTGTCCGACGGCGGCGGCATGGCCGTGGGCCAGGCCGTGGGCGCGTTCGAGCTGTTCACCGGCGAAGCCCCCGACGCTGCGCGCATGGACGCGCATTTCCGCCGCCTCGTCACCGCCCGCTGACGCCCCTGCGCGCGCGGCACAACACAAGGAGTTGAACCCATGAGCACCCCGATGATGGCCGCCCGCGAAGCGCTGGGCGACATGCCCAACCCCCTGGGCCTGCAGGGCGTCGAGTTCATCGAATACGCCACCAGCCGCCCGCAGGCGCTGGGCCAGGCCCTCGAACGCATGGGCTTTCAGCCCGTGGCGCGCCACCGCTCGCGCGAGGTGCTGCTGTACCGCCAGGGGGATATGAACATCATCGTGAACGCGCACCAGGACGAGGAGCGCACCGGCGTGCACGCACCCGCAGCGCTGACCGAGCACCCGGTGCTCACCGCCGTGGCGTTCCGCGTGGGCAATGCCGCCGCGGCCTACCGCCGTGTGCTGGCGCTGGGCGCGTGGGCCGTGCACACCGAGGTCGAGGTGATGGAGCTCAACATCCCTGCCATCCATGGCGTGGGCGCCAGCCGCATCTACTTCGTGGACCGCTGGAAGGATTTTTCCATCTATGACGTGGACTTCGTGTCCATCCCCACAGTGCAGCCCTCACCGACGGCACTGTCGCCTGCGATGCAGGGCCTGCACCTGTTCGGCGTGGTGCAGTACATAGGCCTGGGCCGCGCGCAAGACTGGGCGCATTTCTACGGCGAGCTGTTCGGCTTTGCCGAGCTGTCGCCCGACACGTCGTTTGGCGTGCTCACGCACGGCCGCATCCTGGCGAGCCCCTGCGGCACGCTGCACTGGCAGCTCATCGAGCCGCTGGTGGATGCGCTGGACGCCGACCCCGAGGAGCTGCTGCAGCGCGTGGCCTTCGGCACGCCCGACGTGCTGGCCACGGTGAATGCGCTGCGCGCACGCGGTGTGGACTTCGTGGAGTCGCCCACCGGCGTGCACACCGAGTCACGCGGCGCCCTCACGCGGGCCGAAGCCGGTGCCCCCAGCTTCGAGCTGGTGCTGGACCAGCGCTGACCCCGCACCGGAGCCGAGCCGCCATGCGCACATCCACCATGCAACGCAACGTCGCCGATTTCGGCATGGACACCATCAGCCTGGCCGGCCCGCTGGAGGCCAAGCTCGCCGCCATCCAGGCCGCAGGCTTCGGCCAGATCATGCTGGCCGCCCGCGACATCGTGGGCCACCCCGAGGGCATCGAGGCCGCCGTGCACGCGGTGCGCAGCAGTGGGCTGCGCGTCACGGGCTTTCAGGTGCTGCGCGACTTCGAGGGCCTGTCGGGCCACCTGCACAGCTACAAGGTGGACATCGCCAAGCAGATGATCCTGATGGCGCGCGACCTGGGTGCGCCCGTGCTGCTGGCCTGCAGCTCCACCTCGTCGCACGCCACGGCCGACGCCGACGCGATTGCACGCGACCTGCGCAAGCTCGCGATGCTGGCGCTGCCGCACGGCATCCGCATCGCGTTCGAGGGCCTGTCGTGGGGCCGGCACATCAACGAGGTGCACCAGGCCTGGGCCGCGGTCGAGCAGGCCGACTGTCCCAACCTGGGCCTGGCCATCGACTCGTACCACCAGTTCGCCACCAGCACGCCGCTGTCGGCATTGAGCGACGTGGACCCGGAGAAGATCTACCTGGTGCAGCTGTCGGACTTCATGTGGCAGGAGACGCGCACGGTGCAGGAGCGCATCGACACCGCCCGGCACTTTCGGGTGTTCCCCGGCGAGGGCGTGCACAGCCAGGCGCTGGCCGAACTGGTGCGCACGCTCGACGGCATGGGCTACCAGGGCGATTACAGCTTCGAGGTCTTCAACGACGACTACCAGCAGCTGCCGCTGCCCTTCGTGGCGCGGCGTGCGTGGGACAGCGCGGTGTGGCTGGCCGAAGGCGTGCTGCAGCGCGCGGTGCCGCTGCCCGGCCACTCGCGGCTGCGGGCGCGGGGCTGACCGCTATCAGCCCCGGCCGTGCAAGGGGGTCTGCATGGGGCCGTTCAACCCCGGCCGTTCGGGCTGAGCCTGCCCAAGCCCTGCGCTGCGTGCGGGCTGGCACTGCGCGAACGGTGAACGATGGGTGTTGTTGCAAGCGGAAGCCATCAGCTGTTCGCGCGCCGCTTGAGCCAGCGCATCAGCCCACCCACCACGGGCAGCTTCTCGTACAGCTCTTCGGCCGCATCCCAGTAGTCGCGGTGCAGCGTGACCAGCCCCCGGCTGTCGAACACCAGGTGCGACGCGCCCCGCACCGTCTGCTGCACGCCCTGGTGGAAATTGCGGAACGCGAACACGAAGTCCCACGTGAGAAAGCACTGGTCGCCCTGCACCACCTGGCCGGTGACGACGAAGCGCGGCGCCTGCAGCGACGTGAACATGTGCTCGAAGATGCCCTGGATGGCAGGCACGCCCTGCACATCGTTGAACGGATCCTTGAACCGCGCAGCCGGTGCGTACAGGCGGCCGATGTGCGCGACATCGGCGGGGGACAGCTGCTCGAAGAACGCCACGACGCGGGCCACGGCCTCGGGTGTGGCGGTGGGCGCGCCGCCGGTGGTGACAGGCGGTGGAGGGGGCGAGAAACTGATGGTCATAGTCCCGTGAAGCGGCGCACCGCTGGAAAGTAGCAACCATACGGCAGCAGCCGCAGCGCCTTCATCACGCGCGTGAAGCGCTTGGGGAAGTGGATGTCGAACTGGCCCTCTCCCCACCCCTGCAGGATGGCGGCGGCCGCCGCGTCGGGCGTGATGAGTGCGGGCATGCGAAAGTCGTTTCCCGCGGTGAGCGGCGTGGACACGAACCCGGGGTTGATCACGCTCACGCCGATCCCCAGGTCGTGCAGGTCCAGGTACAGCGCCTCCGCCAGGTTGATCAGCGCGGCTTTGGTGGGCCCGTAGGCCAGGCTCTTGGGCAGGCCCCGAAAGCCCGCCACGCTGCTGATGACGCTCAGGTGCCCCGGCTGGCCGCGCGCGGCGGCGGCCAGCATGGCCGGCAGCACGGCGCCCAACACGTGCAGCACGCCGGTGTAGTTGGTCTGCTGGTGGCGCAGCATGTCGGCCAGGTCGAACTCGGTGGCGCGCATCTCGCGGTAGGTGCCTGCGCAGTAGCACACCAGGTCCACTGCGCCGCCGGCCAGCACCTGCGCGGCCACCTCCTGCACCTGCTCGGGCGCGGCCACGTCCAGGGGCCACGCCTCGCTGCCGGGGTGCTCGCGCACGAACTCCTGCAGCGCCTGGCCATCGCGGGCCGAGACCACCACGCGCGCACCCCGCGCATGCAGGGCCGACGCCGTGGCCCGGCCGATGCCGGTGGAGGCGCCGATGAGCCAGGCGCGGCGGCCGTGCCAGTCGCGCTGGGGCGGGTTCAGGCTCATGGCGCGCGCTTGGTGAAGGACAAGGTGATCTCACCCAGGCGCACGCCGAACTTGCTCATGGTGGCGCGGTTGAGCATGACGCGGTCGTCCATGAGGTACATCCAGTCGTCCAGGTCCACGTGGTAGACCTTGCCGTCCACGGGCAGGGCCAGCGTGTAGTTCCAACGAAAGGCGTTGCCGCGCGTCTGGCCTTTCGCCTCGCCGATCACGTCGTCCGCCGTGCCGGTGTAGCGCCCGTCCGCAAGCCGCGTGAGGCGCCAGACGCGCCGCTGCGTGGTGCCGTCCGAATACGTGAAGGCCTCGTCCA
Organism: Acidovorax sp. LjRoot117; assembly: GCF_964252695.1. Lineage (NCBI taxonomy): Bacteria > Pseudomonadati > Pseudomonadota > Betaproteobacteria > Burkholderiales > Comamonadaceae > Acidovorax > Acidovorax sp. LjRoot117. Next base: position 56,163 of record NZ_CAXUPO020000008.1, read on the forward strand.
GCACGCCCTGATCACCCGTCCAGGTGCAGACCATGACCACGGTGAAGCGGCGGACGATCTGCCCGCTGCGGTCCTGGAAGATGCCGTGGGCGTCGATGGTGCCGTTGAAGTAGCGGGCCAGGTCGAGCACCGGCTTCTCGCTGGCGTAGCCCTCGAGGTTCTGGCTGGCGCAGCCCGCCAGCAGCACGGGGCTGGCGGCGGCCGCGGCGGCGGCGAGGAGGTGGCGTCGGTTCAGTGTCATGGGGTACCTCGCAGGGGAAGGGCTGCGCCCGCCGGGAGGCGGCGCAGGATCAGGGCATACAGGGCCACGGCGGCCATCAGCTTGAGCGCGCAGGGCAGGACTGCGTAGGCCAGGCTCAGGGTCTGCAGGCCGGCCTCGCTGCGGGTGCCGGGCGCGTAGCCCAGCGCGCCGAGCAGCGGCAGCGCCAGGCCCGCGGCCAGGGCCAGATTGAGCTTGGTGGCCAGGTTCCACCAGCCGAAGTACGCGCCCTCGTGGCGGCCGCTGTCGCCTTCGGCCGCGATCACGCCGGCCAGCAGCGCACTGGGCAGGGCCAGGTCGGTGCCCAGCGCCACGCCCGAGAGCGCGCACACCAGCGCAAACGGCCACACATCGCCCGCGCCCAGCAGCGCCGTGCCGCTGAACGCCGCGATGGCCAGCAGCATGCCCGCCAGCCAGGTGCGTGCCAGCCCGAAGCGCGCCACGGCGCGCAGCCACAGCGGTATCGACACCGCGGCGCACACGAAATAGATGCCCAGGAACAGGGGCTCCTGCGCGGGCGGGGCCTGCAGCAGGTCCTGGATGAAGAACAGCACCAGCGTGGCCGGGATGGCGCTGGCAATGCCGTTGAGCACGAACACGGCCAGCAGGCGCCGAAACGCCGGGCGCTGCCACGGGCGCCACAGCGCGGGCTGTGGTGCTGCGTGCGCCGGCTGCCACGCCGCAGCGGCGTGGGTGGCCGGCCGGGGCGCCCGGCTCCAGGCCCACCAGCCCAGGCCCAGCGCCAGCGCGAACACGCCCAGCATGGCCGGCAGCCCCGCCAGCGCGGGCAGCAGCGAGGCCAGCACCACGCCCACCAGGGCCGCGCCTTCGCGCCAGGCCACGATGCGGCTGCGCTGCAGCTCGTCCCCACCCAGGCGCGCGCCCCACGACTGGTGCGCGATGCCCAGCTGGCTGTAGGCCAGGTAGGTCACCACCAGTGCCGCAAACGCCCAGGCGGTGAGCGCAGGCGCCCCCTGCACCGGCGGAAAGAACAGCCCCGTGAGCCCCAGCGCCATCACGACCGCCGACACGGCGCCCACCGCCAGCACGGCGCGCGCGGAGCGGCCGAACAGGTGGTCGGAGAGCCGCCCCAGCAGCGGGTCGGACACGGCATCGAGCAGCCTCGCCGCCAGCAGCAGCCCGCCCAGCGTGGCCAGCGGCATGCCGAACTCGCGCGCATAGTGGTTGGGCAGCAGCACGTACAGCGGCAGCGCGACGAACGCGAGCGGCAGGCCCAGCAGGCCATACGCCAGGCCCTGCCCGGCGCGCAGCGGCGACTGCAGGGCTTGCGGGGCCTGCGGGGTCACGGGGGCGACCCTGCGTTGCGGGGCGAGGCGATGAGTGCCTGGCGCAGCGCCGGCTCCGACGTCTTGGGCGACAGCCAGATGCCGAAGAACAGGCGCGCGAACTCGGCGTCGGGCACCTCGCCCACCACCCGCCCGCCCATGCGGAACACCGCGCCTGCACCGGGCTGGTAGACGCCCAGCAGGCGGTCGCCGGGCTTGACGTCCGGCAGTGCGGCCTGCAGCGCCTGCTGCCAGCGCGCGGCCTGCTCGGGGGTGAAGCTGCCCACACGGCGCATCTCGTCGAGCGAGCGCTTGGCGATGGCATCGGCCGAGAAGCCGCGGTGGTAGGTCAGCTCCAGCGCCAGCGGGTGGGCGGCGTAGTCGCTGGCGTCGAACCCGGGCGCGGCCCACAGGCGCGCACGGTACACATCGAACCCCAGAAAGCTCAACGTGCCCTGGCCCACCAGGCGGGCGCCAGACAGCGGGCCGGCCGCCTCGGCTTCCAGCGCGAACAGGGGTTGCGCATAAAAAATGGCCGTACCGCTTGCCAGGCAAGCGGCAATAGCTATGTTTTTAATAGCGTTCATCGGTGTGCCTCCGGGGCTGGCCGGTCAGTCCTTGACCAGCGTGTACTGCACCAGGTCGATGTTGCCCATCGCAAAGGCGGCTTCGCAGTAGGCCAGGTAGAACTCCCAGATGTGCATGAAGCGCTGGTCGAACCCGAGCTGCAGGATCTGCGTGCGCTGGGCCAGGAAGCGTTCGCGCCAGCGCTTGAGCGTCTCGGCGTAGTCCTGCCCGAACGCGAATTCGTCGACCACGCGCAAGCCGGCGGCCTCGGCCTCGCGGCGGAACTCGCGCGGGCAGGGCAGGCAGCCGCCCGGGAAGATGTACTGCTGGATGAAGTCGGTGGAGCTGATGTAGCGCGCAAACAGGCTGTCGTCGATGACGATGCTCTGCACGCAGGCACGGCCGCCGGGCTTGAGCAGGCGCTGCACCGCCTGGAAGTATGTGGGCCAGTACTCGCGGCCCACGGCCTCGATCATCTCGATGGAGCACACGGCGTCGTACGGGCCGTCGGTGATGTCGCGGTAGTCCTGCAGCCGCAGGTCGGCCTGCTGCGCGCGGTCGCATTGCGCCATGCGGTCCTGGGCGAAGGCCAGTTGCTCCGTGGACAGCGTGACCCCGGTGACCGATGCGTCGAACTCGGTCACCGCCATCTCGGCCAGCGCCCCCCAGCCGCAGCCGATCTCCAGCACGCGGTCGCCGGGCTGCACGCCGGCCATGCGCAGCGCGCGGCGCACCTTGGCGTGCTGGGCGGCACGCATGTCGCCGCCGGCCTGGCCCTCGAACCAGGCGGACGAGTAGTTCATGGTGTCGTCCAGCCACAGCTGGTAGAACGCGTTGCCCAGGTCGTAGTGGGCGTGGATGTTCTTCTGGCTGTTGGCGCGGGTGTTGCGGTTGAGCAGGTGCTTGATGCGGTACAGCAGCCGCCCGGCCCAGGTGCCGTAGATCACGCCTTCGACCTGCTGGCGGTTGGCGATGAAGACCTTGAGCAGGTCGGTGAGGTGCGGCGTGGTCCAGTCGCCGGCGATGTAGCTCTCGGCAAAGCCGATGTCGCCGGACTTGAGCGCGGCGCTGCACACGTTCCAGTTCTTGAGCGTGATGGCGGCGGTGGGCCCGCCCCCGTGGCCGAAGTGCTGCAGCGTGCCGTCGGGCAGCTGCACCGTCAGGCTGCCGTGCTGCAGCCGCTGCAAGAGCTTCAGGGCCGTGCGGGCGGCGGCGGGCGTGCCCTGGGGCAGGTCGATGGCCGGGCGGCGGGCGGTGGTGCTGGAGGTGTTCATGGCGGTCATCTCGTGCGGTTTGCGGTGGGTGCGTTCCAAGGGCCGGCGATTCGATGGTTCGGTGGTCAACGTTTCAGCAGTTCAGCGGGTCACGGTGGAGGCCGGCGCTGCGGGCTTGCTGTGAAAGCGCACGCGCTTGAGCCACAGCTGCAGCGCCTGCCAGTGGATGCGGGCGATCACGGCCAGCGTCATGGCCGGGTAGCCCCACAGGGCCTGGCGCAGCGTCTTGTCGGTGATGGGGTGCAGGGTGCCGCTCACGCTGGTCTGCAGCAGCGGGCCGGCCGCGTCGTCGTAGTCGATGCGCACCACGGTGCGGCCCGCGGCATCGGAATCGGTGTCGGCGGGCGCTCCGGCCCCTGCGGCCAGGGTGCGCATGAAGCGGAACCGGTAGCCGCCGCTCACCTCGCAGAACGGCGACACGTGGAACACCTTGCGCGCTGCAAGCTCCACGCCGTAGCGCGGCGCATCGAGCAGGTAGCAGTGGCGCTCGCCGAAGGTGTTGTTGACCTCGACCACGATGGCGCGCAGGCTGCCGTCGGCGCGGTGGCAGTACCAGAAACTCACGGGCTTGAAGGTGTAGCCCAGCACGCGCGGGTAGCAGTGCAGCCAGACCTCGCCGTCCGCGTCTGCGATGCCCTCGGCGCGCAGCAGCTCCTGCACCCAGGCGAGCGCACCGCCCTGCGCGGCACTGCGGCCGTCGCCGTGGTCGGCATCGTGAAAGCTGATGAGGCCCCGGCGGTTGACCGCGAGCGGGCCGGGTGCGCCCGCAGCCGCGCCGGCCCCGCCCGCCAGGCTGCGCAGCGGCAGCATCAGGAAGAACGTGGGGTAGGCGAACGCGTGCCGCTGCGGGCGCAGCCGGGTGTGGCGCACCTGACCGAAGCCGATCAGGGGTGCGGCAGCGCCCGGCGTGGTCATCAGGCGGCCTTCGCCCACGCGGTGGGCAGGGTGGCGCGCAGCTGCTCGGCCACCGCCAGGCCCGACTGCAGGCCGTCTTCGTGGAAGCCGTAGCCCGTCCAGGCGCCGCAGAACCAGGTGTGGGCCTGGCCCTGCAGCTGGGCCACGCCGCGCTGGGCCTGGATGGCCGCGAGGTCGAACACGGGGTGGGCGTAGTCGTAGCTGCCGATCACATGCTCCGGCGCGATCTCGCGCAGCGGGTTGAGCGACACGACCACGGGCTGAGCGAACGGCACGGGCTGCAGCTGGTTGATGAGGTAGTGCAGGCACACGCGGGCCGACTCGCGGTGGCCCTCGGCGGCGCGCTCGTAGTTCCAGGCGGCCCAGGCGCTGCGCAGGCGGGGCAGCACGGCCGTGTCGGTGTGCAGCACGGCGCGGTTGGCCTGGTAGCGGATGGCGCCCAGCACTGCACGCTCCTGCGCGCTGGGCTCGGCCAGCAGCGCAAGCGACTGGTCCGAATGCGTGGCCAGCACGACCTTGTCGAAATGCTCGGTGTGCCGGTCGGTGACCACGCGCACGCCGGCCGCGTCGCGCTCCACGCGGCGCACGGGGGTGGACAGGCGCTTGTCGGCAATGCCCGCCACGATTTTCTCGACGTAGTGCCAGGCACCGCCCGACACCGTCCACCACTGCGGCCGCTGGCTCACCTGGATCAGGCCGTGGTTGTGGCAGAACCGGATCATGGTGGCCACGGGAAACTTCAGCATCTGGTCGGTCGGGCAGCTCCAGATGCAGCCGAGCATCGGCAGGAAGTACCAGTCGCGGAACGCGTCGCCAAAGCGGTGCTCCTTCAGGAAGTCGCCCAGCGGCTGCGTCATCGCGGCCTCGGCATTGGCCTGTGCGATGCCGGTGCACAGCTGGTTGAAGCGCAGCAGGTCGCGCAGCATGCCCCAAAAGCGCGGGTTCAGCAGGTTGGACCGCTGCGCGAACACGGTGGACAGGTCGGTGCCGCTCCACTCGAGCGTGCGCCCGCGCAGCGCGCCGGGCACCTGCACCGAGAACGACATGTCGGACTTGGAGGTCTCGACCCCCAGCTCGGCCAGCAGGCGGATCAAGCCCGGGTAGGTGCGCTCGTTGAAGACCAGAAAGCCCGTGTCCACGCCGTGCGTGACCGGGTTGCCCCAGGCATCGGGCAGCGTCACGTCCACCGTGTGGGTGTGGCCGCCGAAGTAGTCGCCGGCCTCGAAGAGGGTGATGTCCGCATGCCCGCGCAGCTGGTGCGCGACAGCCAGCCCGGAGATGCCGGAGCCGATGATGGCGATTTTCATGGCCGGCTCCCTCTGGCCGGGTCACGGAATAAAAAGGTTGCGAAGCGTCCCGAAACGAATAAGAGAGGGAGGGAGGAGAAGCGCTCCAGGAGGTCAGTCGGAACCCGGGGGCCCGAAAGGCTTCGCAACACTAAAACTGTACGTCGCGCAATCGTGTTGCGCAAGAAATAGAGTGGGGCTGTCCCGCCGAAGTTCCAGCCTTCGGACAGGTTTTTTTTAAAGAAACGTAAAGAAAGCATGTCAATCACCGTGCGGGGGCAACCGCCAGTTGCTGCTCGATGGCGCGCACCAGGCCCTGGTTGTCGAGCGCGGTCAGGCTGGAGTACTGGTCGACCAGCTTGCCGTCGCGGCCCAGCAGGTATTTGTGGAAGTTCCAGCGCGGGGCGGTGCCCGAGAGCTGGGCCAGTTGGCGAAACAGCGGCGAGGCGTCGGCGCCCTTCACGCTGCTCTTGGCGAACATGGGGAATTTCACACCGAAGGTGCTTTCGCAGAAGTCCGCGATCTGCTGGTTGCTGCCGGACTCCTGCGAGAAGTCGTTGGACGGGAAGCCCAGCACGACGAGGCCCTTGTCCTTGTAGCGCGCATAGAGCTCTTCAAGCCCCTTGTACTGGCCGGTGAATCCGCAGAAGCTGGCGGTGTTGACCACGAGCACGACCTTGCCGCTGTACTGGCACAGGGATTGCGGCTTTTCGTCCTGCAGGCGCAGGAAGGTGTGCTGCAGCGTGGCGGGACAGGCGGCCGGCGCCGCCGCTGCAGCCGCACCGGGCACCGGCTGCGCCGCTGGCTGGGCCCAGGCCCCGGGCCCGAAGGCAGCGGCCAGCACCAGGGCGGCGGCAGGGACGGGTCGTAGCAAAAAGGTGGTCATAGGACTTCCAGCACAGGTCGGTGCGGCCAATTTAACCGCTCCATTATTTTTTGTCCACATGAGTTTTTATTTATACCGATTGGTTACGTCTTGGTGCGGATCCCGGAATCGGTGTGGATCACGCGGCACCTGCATCATGTACGCAGCAGCCGACCCCATGGATGCGGCCACCATGCCGCAAGGGGATCAAAGTCTGTGGAGAGGGCGCCGCGCACCGCGGCGTACCGGCGCCGCACCGCATGAGCACGAGGGGCGCTGGCCGATGGCGCAGGCCCCAGGTGTATCTGCCCGTCCGTCGGCGCCGGCGGGTCAGCCCAGGCTCAGCAGCCGGTCGAGCGAGAGCTTGACCCGCACATCCTTGAAGGCCACCACGCCCGTGACCTTCCAGGGTGGCATGCCGGTGTCGCGGGGAATGGGCTCGCCCGTGGGCATGCCTTCGCGGTTGGTCACCACGGCCACCTTGGGCGTGGTGGCCGTGGCGCCGCGGCGGATGACGACGCCCACCTCCTGGCTGGCCAGGCGCACGAAGGCACCGGGGGGGTACACGCCCAGGGTCTTGACGAGGGCCGCGCCGGCTTCGTCGACCTGGTGCTCCTCGTCGTAGTAGCTCGCCTGCATGGCGGCGGTGGCCGGCATGGGCGGGCGGGCCGCACGCGGCGCCATGCGCGCGCCGAAGATGTCGGCGCGCTGCAGCAGGCGCGCCATCTGCTGGGCTTCGGTCTTCTTGGCCAGGGGGCCGGGGGTGCGGTGGTGGTGGCAGCGCACCGCCTCCAGCCACAGCGGGTCGGACACGCCCAGGCTGCGCAGCAGGGCATCGGAACGCGCCGCGTGGTCCTCCACCGCAGAGATCTGTTCGGCGGTGAGCGGGTGGGTCTGCTGGGCGAGCTGGTCCTGCAGCTCGGTCATCGCGATGTTCATGCTCAGCGCCGCCTGGCCCAGCTGCTGCACGCGCACTTCGGGCCAGCGCAGCATCTCGCGCGCGACCACCATGCACACGCAGCTCACCAGCATCGAATGGGTGCCGCTGTACATGTGGGTTTCCTGCGCCGACAGGTAGATCATGGCCAGCAGCGTCGCGTCCGGCGTCTGCTCGCAGTGGCGCGATAGCTCGTCGTGCAGGGCCTGGAACCGGCCGCCGAAGTCCGTGGCCGACGGCGACCGCAGCAGCTGCGTGGCCCGCAACTGCAGCTCGGGCCAGTCGGGCAGCAGCCGGCCGCCCCGGGCGCGCGCGGCCGAGTCCTCGGCCGCGGTCATCTTCATCGCCGCGATCTCGCCCAGGTTGGTGTCGGCGTTCAGCATGCGCTGCAGCTGCGCCAGGTAGGCGCGGTGGCTGCCGCCGGACTCGTCGGTGTCCACGCACAGCTGGCGGCCCCGGGACACCATCTTGGCCAGCTCTTCGCGGGTGCGGATGATGTACCCCTTTTGTGCCAGCAGGGTGCCGTCGGCGCCGCGCAGCACAAAAGGCAGCGGCTGGCCAAGCTGGATCGATTCGATGTTGAGGCTGACGAGGTTCATGGTGCTCGTTACATTATCTAACGCCCGCCCCCCACCAAACCCATCGGCTGCCGGGTGATTTCCCGGCTTTTCTGCCGAAAGAGCCCCCCGAAATGTAAGTGCGTGCTATCAATGCGTGGCTGGCGGGGTTTGCGGTGCCGCAGGCGGGTGTTCATGGTGCCCGCCCCGCAGCCGGCGCATCGTGCGCCCGAACCACTGGCCCACGTCATCCACGCCGGTGAACACCGCCGGGATGACCAGCAGGCTCAGCAGCGTCGAGGTGATCAGGCCGCCGATCACGGCCACCGCCATCGGCGAGCGGAAGCTCGCGTCCGCAGCGCCGATACCGAGGGCGATGGGCATCATGCCCGCCCCCATGGCCAGCGTGGTCATGATGATGGGCCGCGCGCGCTTGTGGCACGCGTCGATCAGTGCCTCGAAGCGCGTCATGCCGTGCTCGCGCCGCGCCAGGATGGCGTACTCCACCAGCAGGATGGAGTTCTTGGTGGCGATGCCCATGAGCATGATCAGCCCGATGAGCGAGGGCATGGAGAAGCTCTTTTGCGCGATCAGCAGGCCCACGAACGCACCGCCCAGCGACAGCGGCAGCGCCGCCAGAATGGTCACCGGGTGCAGGAAGTCCTTGAACAGCAGCACCAGCACGATGTAGATGCACAGCACGCCGGTGAGCATGGCCAGGCCGAAGCTGGCGAACAGCTCGCCCATCATCTCGGCGTCGCCGATGGTGATCTGGCGCACGCCGGCCGGCAGGTTCTTGATGGAGGGCAGCGCCTCCACCGCCTTGGTCACGTCGCCCAGCGGCTGGCCCGACAGCTCGATCTCGAAGTTGACGTTGCGCGCGCGGTCGTAGCGGTCCACCACGGCCGGGCCGCCGCTGAACTCCAGCGTGGCCACCTGGCCGAGCATCACCGGGCCCTTGCTGCCCGGCACGGCCAGACGCTCGAGCAGCGACAGGTCCTGGCGCGCGTCGTCCTGCAGCTTGACCACGATGGGGACCTGGCGCGAGGCCAGGTTGAGCTTGGGCAGCGATACGTCGTAGTCGCCCACGGTGGCGATGCGCAGGGTCTCGGCGATGGCGCTGCTGGTCACGCCCAGGTCGGCGGCGCGCGCGAAGTCGGGGCGCACCGCAATTTCAGAGCGCACCAGGCTGGCGGTGGACGAGATGCTGCCCAGGCCCGGGATAGTGCGCAGGTCCTTCTCGACCGCGAGGGCCGCCGTGGTCAGCGCCTGCGGGTCGTCGCCCGAGAGCACCAGCACGTACTTCTCGCCCGAGCCACCGAGGCCCACCTTGCTGCGCACGCCGGGTAGCGTCTCCAGCGCAGCGCGGATGTGGTTCTCGATGCCCTGCTTGCGCGGCCGGTCGCCGCGCTCGGCCAGCAAGATGGTGAGCGTGGCCTTGCGCGTCTCGGCGCCAGCGCCGCCCATGAAGGGGTCGGCACCCGCCGAGCCGCCGCCGATGGTGGTGTACACGCTTTTGATATGCTCCACCTTGGCGATGCGCGCGCGCGCGTCTTCGGACACGGCGCGGGTCTGCGCCAGCGTGGCGCCGGGCGGCAGCTCCAGGTAGACCTGGGTCTGCGAGTTGTCGTCCGGCGGGATGAAGCCCGTGGGCAGCAGCGGGATCAGCGCGAGCGAGCCGATGAAGAACGCGCCGGTGGCGAGGAAGGTGATCCAGCGGTGCTTGACGCACCAGGACGCCCAGCGCAGGTACACCGTCATCCAGCGCGGGTCCTTGTGCTCGTCCACGATGGGCTTGAGGATGTACGCCGCCATCATGGGCGTGAGCACCCGGGCCACCACCAGGCTGGCGAACACCGCGAGCGACGCCGTCCAGCCGAACTGCTTGAAGAACTTGCCCGCGATGCCGCTCATGAAGGCCGTGGGCAAAAACACCGCGATCAGCGTGAACGTGGTGGCCACCACCGCCAGGCCGATCTCGTCGGCCGCCTCCATGGCCGCCTGGTAAGGCGTCTTGCCCATGCGCAGGTGGCGCACGATGTTCTCCACCTCCACGATGGCATCGTCCACCAGAATGCCCACCACCAGCGACATCGCCAGCAGCGTGATCACGTTGATCGAAAAGCCCAGCAGGTGCATGCCGATGAACGCCGGGATCACCGACAGCGGCAGCGCCACGGCCGACACGAACGTGGCGCGCCAGTCGCGCAGGAACAGCCACACCACCAGCACGGCCAGCAGGGCGCCTTCGTACAGCAGGTGCATGGAGCCGTCGTATTCCTCCTGCACCGGCTGCACGAAGTTGAAGGCCTCGGTGACCTCGAGGTCGGGGTGCTGCTCGCGCAGCTCCTTGAGCGCAGCCTGCACCGCGCCGCCCACTTCCACCTCGCTGGCGCCCTTGCTGCGCGCCACCTCGAAGCCCACCACGGGCTTGCCATTGAGCATGGCCAGCGCGCGCGGCTCGGCGATGGTGTCGGAGACCGTGGCCACCTGGTCGAGCCGCACATGGCGGCCGTCGGACAGCGCGAGCGTGAGGCCCGCGAGTTCCTGCGCCGACTGCACGGTGGCCAGCGTGCGCACGGGCTGCTCGCTGCCGCCCAGGTCGGTGCGGCCGCCGGCGCTTTCGGTCTGCACCAGTCGCAGCTGGCGCGATATGTCAGCGGCCGACGCGTTGAGCGCCTGCAGCTTCACCGGGTCCAGTTCCACATGGACCTGGCGCTGCACGCCGCCCACGCGGTTGACCGCGCCCACACCGCGCACGGCCAGGAGCTTCTTGGCGACGGCATCGTCCACGAACCACGACAGCGCCTCGTCGTCCATGCGGTTGGAGGCCACGGTGAAGGCCAGCACCGGCTGCGCGGCCAGGTCCATCTTGGTCACGATGGGGTCGCGCACGTCGCCAGGCAGGTCGCCGCGCACGCGGGCCACGGCAGAGCGCACATCATCGAGAGCCTCTTGCGTGGTCTTCTCCAGCCGGAACTCGGCCGTGATGGTGGCGCCGCCGTCCTGCACCTTGGTGTAGATGTGCTTCAAGTCCTGCAGCGTGGCGATGCTGTTCTCGATCTTGCGCGCCACGTCGTTTTCGAGCTGCGCAGGCGAGGCGCCCGGCAGCGCCACGGTCACGGAGATCGTGGGCAGGTCGATGTCCGGAAAGTTCTGCACCTTCATGGCGTTGAACGACAGCAGGCCGCCGAACGTCAGCAGCACGAACAGCATCAGCGCCGGTATCGGGTTCTTGATCGACCAAGTGGATACATTCATGAAGAACGCTCCTTAATTGATAGCTGCTGGCGCTTGATCAGCAAGCGCCAGGTGCATTTTTGGCTTGAATTCCCGCGCCGAGGAGGTGCGCGCAGGCTGTGCAGGTGCCGCGGGCGAAGCCGGCGCAGCCGCCGGAGCCGCCACGCGCACCAGGTCGCCGTCGTTCAGGAAACCCGCCCCGCGCACGGCCACCGACGCATTGGCCTCCAGGCCCGACACCACCTCGACCCGGTCCGCCACGCGGCGGCCGGTCTGTACCTTGCGCATCTGCACGCGCTGCTCGGCCCCCACCACGAACACGTAGGAGAACCCGTCGCGCACGACCAGGGCCTCCTGCGGCACGGTGAGCGCATCGCTCTGGCCCAGCGCGAACTCGCCGCGCGCGAACATGCCCGCGCGGAAATCGCTGTTCGCCGGCAAATCGACGTACACCAGCGCATTGCGCGTCTGCGGGTCCACGGTGGGTGCGACCATGCGCACCGTGCCTTCGGCCGTGGCGCCGCTGGCCGCGGTCACGCTGACCTTGGCGCCCGGCGCAATGCGGCGCAGCTCGGTCGAGGTGACCTCGGCCCGCCACTCCAGGCGGCCCTTGCGCACCATGCGGAACAGCTCGGTGCCCGCACCCACCACCGCACCCACCGTAGCCGTGCGGGCCGAGATCACGCCGCTGTCGGGCGCCACCACCTGCGTGTACTTCAGGCGCAGCTGCTGTGCGTTCAGCGTGGCCTTGGCGGCCTCCACCCGGGCCTGCGCCGTCTTCTCGGCCGTCGTGTATTGCTGGATCTGCTGCTGGCTCAAGGCACCCGTGGCCTGCAGCGAGCGGGCGCGGTCGGCATTGGCCGCCGCCTCGGCCGCATTGGCCTGGGCTTCGAGCAGGCTTGCGCGCATCTGCGCCACGTCGGCCTGCACCGTCTCGGCCGAGAAGGTGGCCAGCACCTGGCCGGCCTTGACCACGTCGCCCACGTTCACGCGCACATCGGTCAGGCGCAGGCCGTTGCTTTCGGCGCCGATGCTGGCCTCCTGCCACGCGGCCACATTGCCGTTGGCCGACAGGCGCACCGGCACGGAGGTGCGCTGCGGCTGGGCCGTGCTCACGGTGAGCGCGGGACGGGGCTGGTTGGCCTTGGGCTCATCGGCCGCGCGCGACGCGCCCGAGAAAACCAGGGCGCCGCCCGTGGCCAGCACGCAGGCGGCGATCACGGCGAAGGCGGTGGGAGAGAACTTGAAACGTTGCGTTGGAGTTGTCATTTTTGTCTGTCCGTTCATCCAGTCGGTGTCAGGAAAAGGAGGCTGGCGATCGGCCGGCTCCCACGGTTTCAATCACTCAGCGCGCGGCGGTGGCCGCAGCGAATGGTGGGGCTACGGCGAGGGCGGTCTGCCCGTTCCAGCCGCCGCCTGCGGCGCGGTACAGCGCGATCCAGGCCGCCTGGCGTTCGTGCCGCAGCGCGACCAGCGCGTTCTCGGCAGCGAGCGATGTGCGCCGCGCGTCCTCCAGTTCCACCAGGCTGGCCAGCCCGCCGCGCCAGCGCGCCTCGGTCGCATCGAACGAGGTGCGGTAGCCCGCCGCCGCCGTGCGTGCGCTGGTGTTGCGTTCGGCCGTGCTCTGCAGCCGCACCAGCGCCTGCTCCACCTCGCTCACGGCCTGGCGCACCTTGGCGCGGTACAGGGCCGCGGCCTCGTCGTAGCGGGCCTGCGCCGCATCCACCTGCGCGCTGCGCCGGCCGCCGTCGAACAAGGGCACGCTCAGCGCCAGCGGGCCGATGGTCCAGGTGTTGAGGTCGGTGGTCACGCCACCGGTGCGCACCCAGGCCGTGCCCACCGAGCCGCTGAGCGACAAACGCGGGTAACGCTGCGCCTGCGCGCTGCCCACCTCGGCGCTGGCCGCCGCCACTTCGCGCTCGGCGTTGTACACGTCGGGCCGCTGGGCCAGCACCTGCGCGGGCAGGGCCGCGATGCTGAACAACGTGTCGGGCGCCGCAGGCGCGGCGGTGGACAGGCGTGCGCGCAGCGCGGGCTCTTCCCAGCCGGTCAGGGCCACCAGGGTCTTCACGTCCACATCGCACAGCATGCGCTGCTGCGATGCGCGGGCCTGGGCTTCGGCAGCGCTGGCGCGGGCCAGCGCTGCGGTGGCCGGGGCGGTGAAGCCCGCACGCTCGCTCAGGTCGGACAGGCGCGAGGTCTCGCCGCGCGACTGCGTATCACGCTCGGCCACGCGCAGTTGATCCAGGCAGGTGCGCAGGCTGCTGGTCTGCTGCGCGACCTCGGCGGCCACGCTCACGCGGGCCTCGTGCCACAGCGCCTGGGCGCCCGCCAGCCGCTGGTCTGCCGCCGTCTTGGTGGCGCGGTTGGCGCCGAACACGTCGATCTCCCAGCTGGCCTGCAGCCCGGCCTGCGCCGTGGTGGCAATGCCCGCGAGCTGCTCATTGAAACCCCGGCTGGCATTGCCCTGGCCGTCGAGCGACGGCAGCAGCACGGCGCGGCTGCTAACCTGCGTGGCCCGGGCCTGCGCGATGCGCGACTGGGCTTGCGCCACGCCGGGGCTGATGGCCTGCGCCGCGTCGATCAGCTCGACCAGCAGCGGGTCGCCCAGTTGCGTCCACCACTGCGTCAGGTCTCCCAGAGAGCCTTGGTGCGGCAACGGCGCCTGCCACGCTACCGGCGGCGGTGCGGGCACCTGGGCGGGCGGTGGCGAGATGGCACAGGCGCCCAGGGCCAGAGGCAGGCAGGCGGCCCACAAAAATCGGGTCTTGCTGGTTGTCATGTGTTGGATGCCTTCTTGTGCGAAGTCCTCGGAGTCTGTGAAGTACCGCGGCGTGCAGGGCGCACCGGGGGTGCGTCGGCCTGCCGCCGTGCGATGTCGCCGCGCACCATGTCCAGGGCGTAGCCAGTCAGCCGCTCCACCCACTGCTCGACGGCCGCTTCCGTGGCCAGTTGCGGCGTGATGCCCTGCAATGCGTCGCGCTGCGTCCACATCTGCATGACCAGGCCGGCCAGCGAAAAGGCGAGCCGGTGGATGTCGTCGTCCACCTCGGTCACGCCCATATGGCGGCACAGCACCTGCACGAGGGCCAGGTGGGGCGCGCGGCACTCGCGCTCGAACAGCTCGGGCCACACGTGGGTCGGGTCCAGCAGCTCGCGGATGTGCAGGCGCACCGATTGGGTGACCAGGTCGTCGTGCTTGAGCGGCTCCAGAAACCCTGCGAAGTAGCGGCTGAGCGCATCGGTCAAGTCCAGCGCCGGGTCGGCAAACACCGGGATCAGGTCGCTGCCGCTGCCAAAGGGTTCGTAGAACGTGGCGGTGTACAGCTGCGCCTTGTCACCGAAGTGGTAGCCAATGGCCGCGACGTTGGTGCCGGCGGCCTCGGCAATGGCGCGCACCGAGGTCTGGGCAAAGCCCTTTTCGGAGAACAGCTGCAGGGCCGCGCGCAGCAGGCGTGCACGCGTGTCTTCGCCGTCGCTGCGGGCGGCGCGCTGGGCGGCAGGAATGACGTGGGCACCAAAACTCATGGCCCCGGATTAGACCACCAGAATTCAAACAGTTGTTTGAATTAATGAATTTTTCAGACCGGCGGCGCCCCGGCAACTTGCAACCATTTGTCACCGCCCGCTGTCACTGGGGCAACGCCGGGGTCGGCGGTCTACATCCCCAGGCCCGCGCCGAACACGGCCAGCCAGAGGGCGAACACGGCGTCGCGCTCGGCCTGCAGCGCGGGCGGCGCGACCTGCGTGGGTGCCTCGTCCAGGCGCGCCACGTGCTGGACGCGGCGCAGTTCGCGGTACGCATCGGCCGCGGCCGTGCCCACGCCGGTTGGCAGCAGCCCCACCTGTTCGGCGTGCCGCAGCAGCGCGATATTGCCCACGTTGCCGCGCAGCTCGGGGTGTGCGGCGGACTGCGACAGCACCAGGTACTGCACCGCAAACTCGGCATCCACCATGCCACCGGGGCTGTGCTTGACGTCGAACCGCCCGTCCTTGGCCGGGTGGGCCGAGCGCACGCGCTCGCGCATCAGCACGATCTCGTCGCGCAGGGCCACCGGGTCGCGTTCGGAAGTGATGACGGCTTCGCGCACCGCGTCGAAGCGCTCGCGCAGCGCATCGCTGCCCATCACGAAGCGCGCGCGCGTCATGGCCTGGTGCTCCCAGGTCCAGGCGGTGTTGCTGCCGCGGCGCTGCTGGTAGTTGGCGTAGGCCTCGAAGCTCGTGACCAGCAGGCCCGAGCTGCCGTTGGGGCGCAGCGCGGTGTCGATCTCGTACAAATCGCCTTCGCTGGTCTTCACGGTGAGCCAGTTGATGAGCTTGCGCACGAAGGCGGCGTAGACCTCGGGGGCGCGATCGTCGTCGTCATCGAACACGAAGACGATGTCCAGGTCGCTGCCGTAGCCCAGCTCCTTGCCGCCCAGCTTGCCGTAGCCGATGATGCCGAACTGCGGGTGGTCGCGGTGGCGGTTCTTGACCCGGCTCCAGCACCAGTCGGCGGTGATGCGCAGCACGCTGTCGGCCAGCGCGGACAGGTCGTCCGCCACCTGTTCCACGGTGATGCGCCGCTCCACGTCGCGCGCGAGGGTGCGGAAGGTCTCGGCGTGCTGCGCGCGGCGCAGCAGGTTGAGCAGGGTCTCGTCGTCGTCTTCGCCGGTGGACTGCAGCGAAGCCAGCCGCACGGCCAGCTCGCGCTCGAAGTCTTCCACCACGAAGCGCTCGGACAGCAGCGCATCGCCCGCCAGTTCGTCGATCACGCCAGGGTGCTGCAGCATGTAGCGGGCAGGCCATTTGGCGGCGCCCAGCAGGTGCAGCAGGTGCTCGTGCACCGAGGGGCGCTCCAGCAGCAGGGCGAGGTAGCTCTCGCGCCGCAGCAGTGGCTCCAGCCAGCCGACCAGGCGCACCGCCGCGTCTTCGTTCACCTTGCCTTCGGCCAGCCAGCGCGCGGTGCGCTGCACCAGGCGGAACAGGCGCGTGCGCGCTTCGTCGCGCAGGCCCTCGACCCGCGGGTGGTTGCGCCATTCGGCCACGCGCTCCCGAAAGCCGGGGGGCAGTTGCTCGAGCAGGCCTTCCAGTTCAGGCGGCGGTGGCGCAGCCGCCCGGGGGCCGCCGCAACCGCCGCCGTTGCACTGCTTCTTGCCGCTGCCGCCCAGCAGGGTGTCGAACTCCTGCGCCACCAGTTCGCGGTGCGCGTCGAGCTCGTGCAGGAAGGCGCAGCAGTCGGGGTAGCCCATGGTGTAGGCGATCCAGGCCAGGTCGTCGTCGCGCGTGGGCAGCACGTGCGTCTGCTGGTCGTCCAGGTACTGGATGCGGTGCTCCACGCGGCGCAGAAAGACATAGGCGCGGGCGAGTGCCTCGGCGGTCTCCTGCGGCATGAGGCCGGCCTGCGCGATGCGCGGCAGCGCGTCGAGCGTGGGCCGGCGGCGCAGCTCGGGGAACTGCCCGCCGCGCACCACCTGCAGCAGCTGCACGGTGAATTCGATCTCGCGGATGCCGCCGCGCGAGAGCTTGACGTCGTTGGCGCGCTCGGGGTGGCCGGCGCTGCGCTTGGCGGCGTGGTCGCGGATCTGGCGGTGCAGGGACCGCAGGGCGTCGAACACGCTGTAGTCGAGGTACCGGCGGAACACGAAGGGCAGCACCACGCCACGCAGCGCCTGGACCTCGGTGCCCCCGATGCAGTCGCGCGGAGCGACCACGCGGCTCTTGAGCCAGGCAAAGCGCTCCCATTCGCGGCCATGCAGTTGCAGGTATTCCTCCAGCGCGGGCAGCGAGACCGCCGACGGCCCCGAGTTGCCGTTGGGACGCAGGGCCAGGTCCACGCGGAACACAAAGCCATGCTCGGTGGTGTCGCCCACCAGGCTGTAGATGGACTTGACGGCCCGCGCGAAGTATTCGTGGTTGGAGATGCGGCCGCGGCCCTCGGGCGTGCCGGCGGTGTCGCCGTCGTGCTCGTACACGTAGATCAGGTCGATGTCGCTCGACACATTGAGCTCGCGCGCGCCCAGCTTGCCCATGCCGATGATCCACAGCTGCACGGGCTGGCCCTCGGGCCCGCGCGGCGCGCCGTGGCGCTCATCGAGTTCCTGGCGGGCCTGGTGGCAGGCGCGGTCGAGCGCCAGTTCGGCCAGCTCGGTCACCGCGCGGGTGACGTCGGCGAGCGAGGCCCCCTCATCGCAATCGAGCTGGATCAGCCGCTCCATGACCAGCTGGCGCACCACGCGCAGGGCGGTGCCGGTGTCCGCGCCGCGCACGCGCAAGGCGTCGTAGGCCTGCTCCATCGTGGCCAGCACCGGCGGGCCAGGGGGCAGCAGGGGCAGGTCGTCGGCGTAGCGGCGGTGCAGGCGCTGGTAGAAGCGGGAATGGCTGGCCAGCGGCCCCTCGGGGCGGGCCAGGCAGCAAAGGTCAGCGGCGGGCGATGGCATGGCAGACATGGCCGGGGACCCCATACATAAGGACACTCGTTGGTAAGGAACCCAAGCCGGGGCCGCGGGTCATAATTCCTGCCACATTCAATTCCAACATGATTGCTCCCACCACGCACCCCACCCGCCTGCTGAAATTCGTGGCTGGTCTCGCACGGTGGTCACTGGGTTTGCTGCTGGCCTTCTGGCTGCTGGTGACCATCGCGTGGGGCGCACTTCATGGCTGGATTGTGCCGCGAATCGGCGAATTCCGCCCACAGCTGGAGGCGCATGCCGCACGGGCTCTGGGGGTTCCGGTCAAGATCGGCGCGATCTCTGCCAAGACCGAGGGGCTGATCCCGTCCATCGAACTGTCGGACCTGGCGTTGCTCGATGCCGCTGGCCGCACCGCACTGCGGCTGCCCCGGGTGGTGGTGGCGCTGTCGCCGCGGTCGCTGCTCAAGGGCGGTTTCGAGCAGCTCTACATCGAACAACCCGAGCTCGATGTGCGGCGCGACACCCAGGGACGTATCCATGTGGCGGGCCTGGACTTTACGCAGGAGCAGGGCGACAGCAGCGCCGCGGCCGACTGGATCTTTTCGCAGGGCGAAGTGTTCATCCAGGGCGGCACGGTGCGCTGGACCGACGAGCAGCGCGGCGCCCCCGAGCTGGCTTTGGAGAAGGTGGACCTGGTGCTGCGCAACGGCAACTGGCACCACCACATGCGGCTGGATGCCACGCCACCCGCAGGCTGGGGCGACCGGTTCACGGTGGTGGGCCTGTTCCGCGCGCCACTGCTGAGCGCCCGCGACGGCAACTGGAAGCACTGGAACGGGCAGGTGTTCGCCCACTTCGCGCGGGTCGATGCCTCGCGGCTGCGCCACTATGCCGACGTGGGCGTCGAGGTGGCCCAGGGCCGCGGCGCGCTGCGCGCCTGGGCGGATGTGCAGCGCGGGCAGATCGTGGGCGGCACGGCCGACCTCGCGCTGGCCGACGTCAACGCCACCCTGGGCCCGCAGTTGCAGGCGCTGGTGCTGCCATCCATCCAGGGGCGGATGGGCGGGCGCCGGCTCAACGGCGGGTTCGAGTTTTCCACGCAGTCCCTGCAGTTTGAGACCGACGACGGCCTGGCCTGGCCCGGCGGCAACCTGCGGCTGGTCTACACCGATGCCACGGCCAAGGCACCGGCCCAGGGCGAATTCCGCGCGGACCGGCTGGACCTGGCGGCTCTGGCGCAGATCGCCAGCCGCCTGCCCCTGGGCGAGACGGCGCACACCGCGGTGCGCACCTACACGCCGCAAGGGCAGGTGGACGAGATCCAGGCCACCTGGAAGGGTCCACTCGAGAAGCTGCAGCAATACCAGGTGCGCGGACGCATCCGCGGCCTGGCCTTGGCGGGCGACACCAGCAGCGGCGCACCCACGCACCTGGGCCTGCGCGGCGCCACGGTGGACCTCGACATGACCCAGGGCGGCGGCAAGGCGGCGCTGACCATTGCCTCGGGCGCGCTCCTGCTGCCCGGGGTGTTCGAAGACCCGGTGCTGCCGCTGGACCGCCTGAGCGCCGACGTGCGCTGGCAGCTCGAAGGCAGCCGCATCGCGGTGCAGGCCAACGACGTGCAGTTTGCCAACGCCGACGCGCAGGGCGAGGCCCGCGCCACTTGGCACACCAGCGACGCGGCCAAGGTGTCGCACCAGTCGCGCTTTCCGGGCGTACTGGACCTGAGCGGCACGCTGCACCGCGCCGACGGCACGCGCGTACACCGCTACCTGCCGCTGTCCATCCCTCCCGACTCGCGCCACTATGTGCGCGACGCAGTGGTGGCGGGCAGTGCCAGCAACGTGCAGTTCCGCGTGAAGGGCGACCTGCACCACCTGCCCTTCAACGACCCCAAGCTGGGCGAGTTCCGCATCGCCGCCCGGGTGAAGGACGTGACGTACGCCTACGTGCCACCCAGCCTGCAGCCCGCCGGCACCCTGCCCTGGCCGGCGCTGACCGACCTGTCGGGCGAGTTGATCTTCGAGCGATCGTCCATGCAGGTGCGCAGCGCCACCGGCACGTTTGCCGGGCGACAGGCCCTGAAGCTGTCCAAGGTGGACGCCAAGATCCCGGACCTGGCGCACACCGTGGTCGCCGTCAGCGCCGATGCCCGCGGGCCCCTGCCCGAAATGCTGGCGCTCATGGCCACCTCGCCGCTCGGCCGCATGACCGGCGGCGCGCTCGACCAGGCCAGCGGCACGGGCACTGCGGACCTGCAGCTGCGCCTGTCGCTGCCCATCAGCGACATCAACAAATCCAAGGTGCAAGGCAGCGTCACGCTGGCGGGCAACGACGTGCGCATCACGCCCGACACCCCCACGCTGAGCCGTGCGCGCGGCGCGGTGCAGTTCACGGAGGCGGGCTTCTCATTGCAGGGCGTGCAGGCAATGGCACTGGGCGGCAACGTCAAGCTCGAAGGGGGCATGCGCGCGCTGCCGGCCAACGCACCCGCCACTGAATCGGCAGTGCAGCTGCGCGCGCAAGGCACGACCACGGCCGAAGGCCTGCAGCAGGCGCCGCAGCTGGGCCTGCTGTCGCAACTGGCGCGGCGCGCCACGGGCAGCGCGCCATATGCGATGGCGCTGTCGTTTCGCCGCGGCGTGCCCGAGGTGCAGGTCACGACCAACCTGCAGGGCCTGGCGCTGGCGCTGCCGCCGCCCCTGGGCAAGGCGGCAGACGCGACCCTGCCCCTGCGGTTTGAAACCCAGGTGATGCGCGAGTCGCTGGTGGGCCTGACGCAGGGCAGCCACGGCCATGGCACCAACGGCAGCAGCAATGGGAGTGGCAGCACCAACACCGGCACCAACGCCAACGGTGTGGACGCCCCGCCGCTGCGCGACCAGATCACCGTGGACCTGGGCGCGGTGGGCTCGGCCATGTATGTGCGCGACATCAGCGGCCCCCAACCCCGGGTGCTGCGCGGCACCATCGGGGTGGGCCTGTCGGGCGGCGAATCGGCCCCCATGCCGGCGCAGGGCGTGGCCGCCAACATCAACCAGGGCAAGCTCGATGTCGACGCCTGGGAGGATGTGCTGACACAGGCCACCTCGGGCCCCTCCAGCACATCCCCCACCGCCAGCACTGCCGGCACCGACACAGCAAGCCGTTCGGCCACCGCAGCAACCGCCGCGGCCCCCAGCGCCCAGACCGCCACGCAGGACTACATGCCCACCACGCTCGCCCTGCGCGCGCGCGAAATCACGCTGCAGGGCCGCACGCTGCACAACATCGTGGCCGGGGCTTTGCGCGACGGCACCACCTGGCGCGCCAACCTGGATGCCACCGAACTCAACGGCTATCTGGAGTACCGCCAGCCCGGCTCCGCCGACCACCCCAACGGCCGCCTGTTCGCGCGGCTGTCGCGGGTGAACATGCCGCAAAGCGACGTGAACCAGGTCGAGTCGCTGCTGGACGAGCAGCCCGGCGCGCTGCCGGCGCTCGACATTGTGGTGGACGACTTCGACCTGCGCGGCAAACGGCTGGGGCGGGTGGAGATCGAAGCGCAGAACCGCGGCGGCGATGGCTCGCAGCGCGAGTGGCGCCTGTCCAAGTTCAACATCACCGCGCCCGAGGCCGTCCTGACCGCCAGCGGCAACTGGGCGGTGCTCAATGCGGCAGGCTCGGGCCCGCGCGAAGCCGATCGGCGCACGGTGCTCAACTTCCGGCTGGACATCCGCGACTCGGGCGACCTGTTGTCTCGCATGAGCATGCCCGGCGTGATCCGGCGCGGCAAGGGGCGCATGGAGGGCCAGGTCGCCTGGGTGGGCGCGCCCTTCAGCCCCGACTACCGCTCCATGACGGGCCTGATCAACGTGAACATCGAGACCGGCCAGTTCCTCAAGGCCGACCCGGGGCTGGCCAAGCTGCTGGGCGTGCTGAGCCTGCAGTCCCTGCCGCGGCGCCTGACGCTCGACTTCCGCGATGTGTTCAGCGAGGGCTTCGCGTTCGACTTCGTGCGCGGCGACGTGCGCATCGAGCAGGGCGTGGCCACCACCAACAACCTGCAGATGAAGGGCGTGAACGCCGCTGTGCTGATGGAAGGCAGCGCCAACATCGACCACGAAACGCAGGACCTGCGCGTGGTGGTGGTGCCCGAGATCAACGCCATGACAGCGTCGCTGGTGGCCACCGCCATCAACCCGGTGATCGGCCTCGGAAGCTTCCTCGCGCAGGTGTTCCTGCGCGGGCCGCTCATCGAGGCCGCCACGCAGGAGTTCCGCATCGACGGCACCTGGTCCGACCCGCGCGTGGTGCGCGTGCCGCGCCGCGCGCGCGATGCCTTGCCCGGTGCGGAGGCCCCGCCGCGCAGCAGCCCCCCGGCAAAACCAGGAGAAGTGTCATGATGCAAGTTGCAGCGATTCAGATGGTGTCCGGCACCCGGCTCGAGGACAACCTGGCCGCCGCGCGCGCCCTGCTGGAGCAGGCGGCGCACGGCGGTGCCGAGCTGGCCGTGCTGCCCGAATACTTCTGCGTGATGGGCCACAAGGACACCGACAAGCTGGCCCTGGGCGAAGCCGCCGGTGAAGGCCTGATCCAGCGGTTCCTGGCCACCGCGGCGCGCGAGCTGAAGCTGTGGGTGGTGGGCGGCACGCTGCCCCTGCAGACCAGCACCCCTGAGCGCGTGCGCAACACCACGCTGGTGTTCGACCCCAGCGGCGCCTGTGTGGCGCGCTACGACAAGATCCACCTTTTCTATTTCGACAACGGACGCGAGCAGTACCACGAAGGCCGCGTGATCGAAGCGGGCGACACGCCCGTGCAGTTCGACCTGCCATCGCGCGGCGGCCACACCTGGCGCGTGGGGCTGTCGGTGTGCTACGACCTGCGGTTTCCGGAGCTGTACCGCGCGCATGCCAGCGCCGGGGCCGACCTGCTGCTGGTGCCCAGCGCCTTCACCCACACCACGGGCCAGGCGCACTGGGAGGTGCTGCTGCGCGCCCGCGCGGTGGAGAACCTGGCTTATGTGCTGGCCCCCGCGCAGGGCGGCGTGCACGAGAACGGACGCCACACCTGGGGCCACACCATGCTGGTGGACCCCTGGGGCGTGGTGCTGGCCGAACAGGACCAGGGCGCGGGCGTGGTGCAGGGCACGCTGGACCCTGAGCGCCTGCGCAGCGTGCGGCTGCAACTGCCCTCCCTGTCGCACCGCGTCCTGTGAAGCTGGGGCCACGCACCCTGTTGCGGCGCTGGCGGGGCGCCTGGCGGCGCTGGTCGCTGTGGACGCTGCTGGTGCTGCTGGTGATCTCCATGCTGGCCACCATGGTGTGGCTGGCGGGGCGCTACGAGGCCAGCCAGGTGCAGAGCCGGCTGGAGCGCGACACGGCCGATGCGGTGTCCGACATCCGCGTGGCGCTCACGCGCAACCTGCAGAGCCTGCAGGCCCTGCACGCGGGCGAACCGGGCCAGCTGGCCTGGGAGGTGGATGCGGCCGAGCTGCTGCGCAGCCGGCGCGAGCTGGTGCGCATCGAATGGCGCGACGCCAACCTGCGGATGCGCACCCATGCGCAGTCGCCCTACCGGCCCGTGGCCTGGGATGCGCGCATCCGCGAAGGCCACCAGTCCGACGCTGCCATCGCCTGCACCAACGCGCGCCGCCTGAGCAGCCCTTCGTACTCCAGCAGCTACTTCCAGCCCCACGGCGACGGCCTGGGTTCGGAAATGATGGAGCTGTGCCTGCCGCTGACCGGCGGGGGCAGGCACACCGGCTTTCTGGTGGCCACGTATTCGCTGCAGGACGTGCTGGTGAACCTGGTGGCGCACAACCTCACGCGCAGCCAGGAGGCATCGTTCACCGAGGCCGACGGCACGCGCCTGGCGGTGCTGGGTGCGGCGCGCAGGGGCTCGCGCATGTTCACCGCGCAGCACCTGCTCGACTTGCCCGGCACCACGCTCGTGCTGCGCATGGACACCTGGCACAGCGCGCCCAGCCTGTTCCCCAACGTGCTCACGGCGCTGGTCACGGCCATGTCCATCGCGCTGGTCACGGTGATGGTGGTGCTGGTGCGCGACAACCGCCGGCGGCTGCGCGCCGAGCGCGACCTGGCCGATGCGCTGGCGTTCCGCAAGGCGATGGAGGATTCGCTCGTCACCGGCCTGCGCGCGCGCGACCTGGAGGGCCGCATCACCTACGTGAACCCCGCGTTCTGCGCCATGGTGGGGTTCAGCGCGCAGGAGCTGCTGGGGCAGAGCGTGTCCGCCCCCTACTGGCCGCCCGAGCTGGTGGACGAGTACCGCCAGCGCCAGGCCATCCGCCTGTCGGGCCAGCACATACCGCCGCGCGAGGGGTTCGAGTCGGTCTTCATGCGCAAGGACGGTACGCGCTTCCCGGTGCTCATCATCGAGGCGCCGCTCATCAACGCGCAGGGCCAGCACACCGGCTGGATGAGCGCGTTCCTCGATATCAGCGAGCAGCGGCGGGTGGAAGAGCTCTCGCGCGCATCGCAGGAGCGCCTGCAGGCCACGGCCCGCCTGGCCACCGTGGGCGAGATGGCCTCGCTGCTGAGCCACGAGCTCAACCAGCCGCTGGCCGCCATATCGAGCTACGCGACCGGCTCGATGAACCTGCTGGAAGCGCCCGCCGGGGCCGGCAGCACGCCGGCGCCCGACAGCCTGCAGGACGTGCGCATGGCGATGCAGCAGATCGCCCGCCAGGCCGAGCGGGCCGGCAAGGTGATCAAGAGCGTGCACGACTTCGTGCGCCGCCGCGACCAGGCGCGCGAGGCCGTGTCGGCCCAGCAGCTGATCGACGCCATCCTGCCGCTGGCCATCCTGCAGGCCCGCAAGCTGGCCGTGCGGGTGAACACCACGGTGGAGCCCGGCCTGCCGCCGGTGCTGTGCGACCGCACCATGGTCGAGCAGGTGTTGCTCAACCTCGCGCGCAACGCCATGCAGGCCATGGACGACCCCGAGATCCGCCACCGCGTGCTGGACATCCGCGTGCGCCGCGCGGCCTCCAACCAGCACAGCGGCTGGGTCGAATTCGCGGTCACGGACGTGGGCACGGGCATTCCGCCCGATGTCGCGGCCCGGTTGTTCACGCCGTTCTTCACGACGCGGCCCGAAGGCATGGGCCTGGGCCTGTCGCTGTGCCGCACGGTGATCGAGCAGCACGGTGGTTTTCTCGGCTTTGCCCCCCATGAGCCGCGTGGTACGGTATTCACCTTCACGCTCCCTGTTTCCCAACCCGCGCCCCCGCCCTGATGGAACCCATCACCAACGCCACCGTGTACATCGTGGACGACGACGCCAGCGTGCGCGAGGCCCTGGCCTGGCTGCTGCGCTCGCGCAGGCTGCCCAGCGAGTCGTTCGACAGTGCCGAAGCCTTCGACGCGATGCTCAAGACCCGCCCTGCGCAGCGCCAGCCCTGCTGCCTGCTGCTGGACGTGCGCATGCCCGGCATGAGCGGGCTGGCGCTGTTCGACCTGCTGGCGGTGCGGGGCGACCTGGCCACCATGCCGGTGATCTTTCTCACCGGCCACGCCGACGTGCCCACGGCGGTGGACACGGTCAAGCGCGGTGCGTTCGACTTCTGCGAAAAGCCGTTTTCCGACAATGCCCTGGTCGACCGCATCGAGCAGGCGCTCGCCCAGTCGGCCGCGCACCTGGCGCAGCTGCGCGAACGCAGCGACCTGCAGGTGCGGCTGGCCGACCTGACGGAGCGGGAACGCGATGTGATGGACCTGGTGGTGGCGGGCCTGCCGAACAAGCTGATCGCCGACCAGCTCGACATCAGCGTGCGCACGGTGGAAGTGCACCGCTCGCGCGTGTTCGACAAGATGCAGGTGAAGTCAGCCGTGGAGCTGGCCAACCTGCTGCGCGCAGGTCAATGAAGCCGCCGGCTCTGCACTGAGCCGCTGCGGCGTGCGCAACCCAGGCTGGCGAGCCTGGGTCGTTGCGCCTGGGGCTGTCAGCCCCGAGGATCAACCGCGGGGGCGTTCGCCCACGAAGATCTCGACGCGCCGGTTGCGGGCGCGGCCGTCGGCCGAGTCGTTGTTGGCGATGGGGTAACGCTCGCCCATGCCGTCGATGGCGATGCGGCGGCCGTCCACGCCCCGCGCAGCCAGATAGCTGCGCGTGCTGGCGGCGCGGTCCACCGACAGCGGGTTGTTGATGGCATCGCTGCCGGTGTTGTCCGTGTGGCCCACGATGCGCACGTCCGTGTTGGGGTTGTTGCGCAGCCCGGCGGCAAACTGGTCGAGCACCGGCGCGAAGTTGGGCTGGATGTCCGAGCGGCCCACCGCGAACGAAATGTCGCTCGGGATGTTGAGCATGAGCTGGTTGTCGGCGGTCTGGGTCACGGCGATGCCGGTGCCCTGGGTCGCACGCTCCATCTCGCGCTTTTGCCGCTCCATGTTCTGCGACCAGATGTAGGTGCCCAGGGCGCCCACGCCCGCGCCCACCACGGCGCCGGTACCGGCATTGCCACCGGTGGCCGAGCCGATCACGGCGCCGGCCAGTGCCCCCACGCCAGCGCCCGTGGCGGTGCGGCGCTGGGTATCGTCCATGTTGGCGCAGCCGGTGGCCAGGATGACGACGGCGGCGGTGGCGCCCCAAAGAATGTTTCTGCGCATGTGTGTGCTCCTTGAATGATCAACGGGAGCTGGGCGCTGCGGGAGTTCCGGTCGCGGGCTGCAGCCTGTTTTTGGCGGCAGCCTCGGTAGCGCCCAGCTGATCCGCCATCTTGGTGTGGCATGCGGAGCCACGCCATCGGCACAGGGGCCCCTTGGTTGTAGGACTGCGTCGCCTGGCTCCCGGGAGCGGTCAAGCGCAGGAGGTCAGGAAGAACCGGGCGGCGGCGCAGGAGGCTTGGGGCCGGGCGCCTCAGGCGGTGCAGGTGCAGGTGCAGGCGTGTCCTGGCTGGGCGGCTTGAGCTCACCCCCCTTGCGCCCCGAAAACATCGTCCACCACACAATCGCCCCCAGCAGCACCAGCGCAAGCAGCGCTTCAAGCAAAATCAGCCCCATGACATTGACACTCCTGCGCCTTGTATCGACGGCGCTGATTGTAGGAACGCTGGTGGCCTGCTCCAGCCCTCCGCCCGCAAGCCCCTCCCGCACCCCGGCCATCCCGGCGCCCTTTCCGTCCTTGCCGTCTGGCGCGGTGGTGCTGCCGGGCGACACCGGCCCGTTGCCTGCGCCGATGGCCCAGCCCAAGAGCCGCTGGGTGCCCGTGCGCTGGGCCGAGCTGCCGGGCTTTACCGAGGACGCGCTGCACGAGGCCTGGAACGCCTGGATCAAGAGCTGCGAACGGCCCGCGCCGCCCTTCACCGCGCTGTGCAGCGACGTGCGCCAGCTGAGCATCGCCACCGCCGAAGAGCAGCGCGCCTGGCTCATCGCGCGGCTGCAGCCCTACCGCGTGGAGGCGACCGACGGCAACCCCGACGGCCTGCTCACGGCCTACTACGAGCCCATGATGGACGGCGCGCGCCAGCCGGGCAACGGCTTCAACGTGCCCATCTACCGCACGCCCGCCGGGCTGGGCGCGCGCAAGCCCTGGTACACCCGCCAGCAGATCGAGTCGATGCCCGAGGCACAGGCCGCGCTGGCCGGGCGGGCCATCGCCTGGCTGCGCGACCCGGTGGAATCGATGGTGCTGCACATCCAGGGCTCGGGCCGCTTGCGCATCACCGAGGCCGACGGGTCGGTGTCGCTGGTGCGCGTGGCCTATGCGGGCACCAACGACCAGCCCTACCAGAGCATCGGCCGCTGGCTGCTGGACCAGGGCTACACGCGCGACGCGACCTGGCCCGGCATCCGCGCCTGGCTGGCGGCCAACCCGCAGCGCACCAACGAGCTGATGTGGACCAACCCGCGCTATGTGTTCTTCCGCGAGGAGCCCTTGAACCCGCTGGACGCCGGCTTCGGCCCGCGCGGCGCGCAGGGCGTGCCGCTCACGCCCGGCCGCTCCATCGCCGTGGACCGCCAGAGCATCCCGTACGGCACGCCGGTGTGGCTGGCCTCCAGCGGCCCCCAAGTGCAGCTCAACCGCATGGTGATGGCGCAGGACACCGGCAGCGCCATCCTGGGCGCAGTGCGGGCCGACTTCTTCTCGGGCTGGGGCCCGGAGGCCGGGGACATTGCCGGGCGCCTGAAGCAGAACCTGCGGCTGTGGGCGCTGTGGCCCAAATAATGGTCGAAAATGCCTCTCCCGCTTGTCTGACAAGCGCCAACAGCTATTAAAACAGGAGCATCCGTGCGCGTGACCCTGCCCCAGCTGCGGACCGTGCTGCTCGCCCAGTCCATCGAGCAGGTGGATGCCGGGCGCACCCTGGTCAGCCAGGCCGACTGGGACGAGGCCACGCGCACGGCCGTGGCAGCCGCCCGCCAGCGCGGTGCGCAGCGCGTGGGTGCGGGCGACGTGGTGCTGGAGCGTGCCGACACCGTCGCCCGGCGCGCCAGCGGCCGGGACGCCACCGTCGCCGCCCTGCACGAGCCCGGTGCCGCCGGGCGCTGGCTGGCGCGCGGCCTGCCGCTGCTGGCCCTGGCGATGGGCCTGGCCATCGACCGCATCGCCAACGCCCACCGGGTGGACCTGCTGTCGCCACCGCTGCTGATCGTGCTGGCGTGGAACCTGTGCGTGTACCTGCTGATGGCCTGGCGTGCCTGGCGCCCGCCGGCCACGGGGCTGCCGCTGCTGCAGGGCCTGCGGCACCTCACCCGCCGCCTGGGCACCGGCCGGGGGCGCGGGCTGGCGGCGCGCATCGCGGCGGACTTCCATGCACGGTGGTGGGCCCACACGGCCGACCTGCAGGTGCAGCGCGCGGCGCGCGTGCTGCACCTGTGCGCGGCGGCCTGGGGCGCGGGCATCGCGCTGTCGCTGCTGCTGCGCGGGCTGGTGGTGCGCTACCAGTTCGGGTGGGAGAGCACCTTCCTCGACGCCGCTCAGGTGCATGCCATCGTGTCGGTGCTGTTCTGGCCGCTGGCCGTGCTGTTCGGCACGGCCCCTTTCACGCTGCAGGAGATTGCGGCCACGCAGAACTTTGCCGGCGAGGGCGCGGGCGGCAGCCGCTGGGTGTGGATGTACGTGGGCCTGCTGGCGCTGGTGGTGGTGCTGCCCCGCCTGGCGCTGGCGGCCTGGGCGCGCTGGCGCGAGGCCCGCTGGCAAGCCCGCATCGATCCGGGCGATGCCGCATTCGACGCGCTGCGCGCCGCCCTGCCGGGCGACCTGCTGATCGGCCTGCACGGGCCGTTGGCGGACGTGCTGCACAACGCCGCGGTGCAGACCCCGCAGGGCGACCGCCTGCAGTTCGGCGATGCCCGCCAGCCGGTGGACGCCGTGCTGGCATGGACCACCGACGCCCCGCCGCCCGCCTGGCAGGGCGCGCCCCTGCTGGCACTGCGGTGGGAAGACTTTGGCGCCAGCTGGGTGCTGGAGCCCGTACTGTTTGACCGGCTAACCGTGGCGCTGCCCGCGCAGCAACACGCCCTGGGCCGCCTGCGCGCAGCCTGGGTGGAGCGCAACGAGCTGCGCTTTCACCAGTCGCTGCAAGCCCTGGCCCGGCACCTGCGCGAGGTGGCGCAACCCGCACCCAGCGGTGAGACGGGCGACGCCACCGCCCAGTCCGCGCGCTACGCGCAGCAGGTGCAGACGCTGGACGCCGCGCTGCGCACGCTGCACGGCCAGCCACCTGCGCCCTTGCTGCATGAATCCAACGCGCTGCTGCCCGCCATGCGCCGTACCAGCACCGCCGCCCTGGCCGTGGGCACATCCGCCGGCGCCGCCGCGGGCGCGGCGGCAGGCGCCAAGGCCGGTGCGCTGATCGACATCGGCACCGGCGGCCTGACGCTGGGGGCGGGCACCGCCCTGGGCGCGCTGCTGGGCGGCACCACCGCCTGGGTGCTGCGGTCCCTGCAGAAGAAGGACGATGGGGACGCGCTGCTGCGCCACGCGGTGGAGGCGGCCTGCACGCACTACCTCGTCATCGCGCACCTGGAGCGGGTGCCGCCGGCCGATGCCGCCCGGCTGGCCGAGCGCTGGCGCGCCGAGGTCACCGGCACGGTGGCCGCGCACGGCGATGCGTTGGCCGCGGCGCTGCGACGCACGGGGCCGGGGGATGACGCGATGCAAGCGGTGCAGGCGCTGCTGCACACCATGCTGACCGGGATACTGCGGCGCAGCTTTGCGGCTGCGGCCACGGCAGCACCGGCCGACGCGGCCTGAAATCCAAGCCTTTTGGGCCGCTACCGCTGGATAGGCAAGCGCCAGCAGCTATTGATTCAATAGCAAACCAACCGCAAGCCTCACGGGCATGGCGTCCGGGCCGCCTCGGTCTCCACGCGCGGTGCCGCCACGGCCGGCGGCTCGGACGGCTTGGCGGGCGGCACGCTCACGGTGCGCAGCTGGTCGCCGTCGATGCGGTATTCGTACTCGCGGGTGGAGCCGATCATGTCCGTCTTGAAGGTGCTGCTGGCCATGGTGGCCGCATACACCTGGGGCCGCACGACCTGGTAGCGGTACGCGGTGGTGGAGCTGCCGGTGGAGGTCTTGCAGGTGGACTCGAACAGGGTCTGCTTGAACTGCAGGGTGCAGCGGCCCGAGGTGTCCTCGGCCTGGGTGCCGTCCTGCACGTACAGCACGATCTTGGTGGCGCGCCAGCAGCCGAGCAGGCCGGCGGCGCTGGGGGCGCTCTCCGAACTGGCGGCACTTGCAGCGCTCACGGCTTGGGGCACTTGAGGCACTTGAGGCACTTGAGGCGCCTGGACGGCATGTGCGCACGATGCGGCACCGACCAGGCACACCAGCAGGCTGGGCGTGAAGCGCGTCATGCGGCGCTCCCCGGGGCCGCGGCATTGGCGCTGAGCGCCAGGTACGCACCCATGTCGTCCACGGCGCTGCGCTCCAGCACGCCGACCGACACTTCCACGCCAGCGGCCGTCAGGATCTCGATGCCTGCGCCGGCGTTGCGCGGGTCGGGGTCGAGCATGGCCACCACCACCCGCTGAATGCCGCGCGCCACCAGCGCCTTGGCGCACGACGGCGTGCGGCCATGGAACGAGCACGGCTCCAGCGTGACGTAGGCGGTCACGCCGGCCAGATCGCCGGGCCACTGGGCCAGCGCCATGGCCTCGGCGTGGTGCTGGCCGGGCGGCTGGGTGAACCCGCTCGCCATCACCGCACCGTCCTTCACGAACACGCAACCCACGGGCGGGTTGGGCAGGCAGGCTGGCAGGGCTTTGCGGCCCTCGGCCAGGGCAAGGCGCATGAAATCTTCGTCGGATGCGGACATGGTCGAAAGCGTTGGACAAGGAAGGCGGGCCCGCATGCCGGGGCCGCGCCGCTCAGGGTGGGTATTGTGAGTCAGCCGCGGTTCGGTCCTTGCCGAGCCGTCATGACTCGACCGCCCACCGCGTCACCCGCGGCGGTGCGTCGCCCACATGGAACGCGAGCTTGCGGTCGCGCAGCGCCACGTCGGACGCCGTCACGCGGTCGAAGCGCCGCAGGTGCTCCGTCCACGACTCGTCCTCGATGCGCTCCACATAGCGCGCGGGCTGGCTGATGTCGTGCAGCAGCTGCCAGGCCAGCGCGCCCTGGCGCAGGCGGCTGCGGCGGCTCTCTTGCATCACCGCGCGGAATTCGGTGGCACGCGCGGGGTCGATGAAATACTCGATGGTGACCACCACATGCCCGGTACTGGGCGGCGCATCGGCCACCGGGGCCTTGAAGGCACGGGAGGGGCTCAGGTCCTCCTCCATGCTGCGGTCGGCCACCAGGCGCTGCACCAGCAGCATGGCCACCACGCCGGTGCCCGCGGCAATGCCCAGGCTCACGTGCACGTCGCTGAGGGTGGCCACCTGGCCCCACACCGCAGCCCCGAGGGCGGTGGAGCCCATGATGGCCATCTGGTAGATCGACATGCCGCGTGCGCGCACCCAGTTGGGCAGTGCGAGCTGGGCCGATACGCTCAACGAATTGGCCGTGGTGATCCACGCCATGCCGGCCACGAACATCGCGGGCACGGCCACGTACACATTGGGCGCCACGGCCATCACGCCCGTGGCCACGGCCTGCAGGGCCGTGCCGCGGATCACCAGCACATCGCGCGCCATGGCCTGGCGCAGGCGCGGCAAGAACATCGCGGCGGTGATGGCGCCCGCGCCCATGCTGGCCAGCAGCAGCGTGAAGGTGCCCGCACCGCCGCCCTCCAGGCCGCGCGCCAGCAGCGGCAGCAGGGCCAGCAGCGCGGTGGCGTGCAGGAAGAAGATGGAGATGCGCCACAGCACGGCCCGCATGCGCGGCGACTGGCGCACGAACTGCAGCCCCACGCGCATGGCGCTGGGCAGCCTTTCGCGGCCCAGCGGGCTGGGCACGTGGGTGCGCTTCCAGCGCATGATGACCAGGCCCGAGATGACCGACAGCACCGCGTTGAGCACGAACACCCAGGCACTGCCCGCGCTGGCGATGATGGCGCCGGCCAAGAGCGGCCCGATGATGCGCGATGCGTTCATCGCCACGCCGTTGAGGGCCAGCGCGGCCGGCAGCTGCGGGCGGCTGACCAGTTCGGGCACGATGGCCGCGAACACCGGCCAGCGCATGGCCAGGCCGATGCCGTTGGCAAAGGTGAGCATCAGCAGCAGCGGCGCCGTCATGCCGCCGGCCATGACGAACACGCACAGCACCAGCGCCACGGCCGCCACCCAGAACTGCGTGGCGATGAAGTAGCGCCGCCGGTCCAGGATGTCGGCCAACGCGCCGCTGGGCAGGCCCAGCAGGAACACGGGCAGGGTGGAGGCCGACTGCACCAGCGCCACGAGGATGGGCGAGGTGGTGAGCGTGGTCATGAGCCAGGCGGCCGCCACGTCGTTCATCCACATGCAGGTGTTGGCCGCCACCCAGGTGAGCCACAGCATGCGAAACACCGGCACGGACAGCGGCGCCAGGGGCGACAGCGAGGCCGCCTGGCTCAGCTGCGCGGCGGCGCTCTGGTCGAGCTGAGCGGCAACGGATTCTTCGGTGCCCTGCGCGGCCGCGGCGCGGTCTGCGGCGGCCGCGTCGTCGGTCGGCCCGCGCGCTGCGGCATGGGCAGCGGGGGTCAGGTCAGGAGCGGGGGTGGGCGCAGTGCTGCGCGTGCTTTCGTGGGACGGCAAAGGTGGCATGTCCTCCCATTGTGCGACGGTTGGCGCGGCCATGGTGCGTGCGGCGCCGAATAGCCACCTTGGCAGAGCGCCGCACGGTCACCACACGGCACGGTCACACCGCATCGCGCGGCGAATCCGGCGCACTGCTCGCGGGCTCCATCGCCGGTTGGCTCGCCGGTTTCGTCTGCCGCATCAGCAGCCAGGCCATGAGCCCCAGCGCGCCGACGCCGGCCAGCAGCACACCCCAGAGCACCCAGCTGCGCGTGGACAGCCCGTCGCTGGCAGCGGCGGCGGCCACCAGAGGGCCGTCCGCGGGCTTGCCGCCGGTGATGTCGGCCCGGGCCACATCGGCCAGCGCCGGGGGCAGGGTGTTCTCCTGCTGGGGCTGGTAGCCCGGCACCAGGCTGGCCAGGGGCAGGAAGGCGCTTGCTGCCGCACCGGCGCCGGGCAAGCCGGCCGCCAGGGTGAAGGGGCCCTGCCCGCTGGCCAGGAAGACCAGTTGCGCTGGCTCGAACTGCAGCGCGATATCGGGCGCGGCGGCAAATCCGGCCGACCTGGCGTCGGCCTCGATCTTGACCTCGCGCACCGAAGCGCCGCCCAGCTCGACCGGGGCGTTGGTCTGCTCCTTGCCGCCGGTGGACATGCGGTAGACCGTGGCGCTGGCCAGGTGCGCCCAGGGCCGCTCGCGGTCGTTGCGGCCCAGCACGCGCACCGGCACCAGCACGTTGCTGCCCTGCGGCGTGATCTTGAGCGCAGCGACCGGAGTGGCGAACGGCAGGGCGAACACCAGCTCGCGCGGGTTGTTGCCCAGCGGCGGCACCGCCATGCTGGCGCTGACGCGCTCGCGCGGGCCCGCGCCGCGCGAGGTGACCAGCGTCGCACCGCGGAATGTCACGGCGGCATCGCCCCAGGTCACGCGCAGGTAGTGGTCCTTGAGGTCGGCCCGTTGCAGGTCGATGTGCTCGCTGCCCAGGCGGCCCGGTGCCGCTGGGGATGGGGTCGTGCCCGCCGCGTCGGCGCGGTACAGCACCGTCTCGGCCAGCGGCCGCCAGTTCTTCAGGTCCCGGCTGGCCTGCACCGTGAAGGTCACCGGCTGGCCGGCGGGCAGATCGGCGTCCAGCGCCATGCGGGCCACGGACAGTGGGACGCTGCGCGCGTCCAGCAGCGCACCGCGCACGGATTGCGCGCCGACAGGGGCAGCCGTGCCCGCCGTGTCGATCTGCACCACGCGCCGGCCCTGCTGCTCCTCGATGCGCAGCGACAGGCCTTCCAGCCCGGCCTGCCCTGGCGTGCCGGGCGCGCCCAGGATGGGATAGGCCGGCAGCACCACCGATTCCTCCGGCGCACTGGCGGCCGCCACGCCGGCCAGCGCCATGGGCACCGGCTGGCCTGCGCCGTTGAAGAGGCGCACGTCGGCATAGCCTGGGCTCTGCAGGCGCACCAACACCTCGGCGGGCAGCATGACGCGCTGCAGCGGCGCATCGGCCGCCAGCGTGACAGGGATGCGGATGGCGTAGGCGGCCGGGCTGTTGGCATCGGCCGCCGCCTGGGCACCCCCGGCGGCCAGGGACAGGGCGGCAGCGGCCAGCCAGGCGGCTACGGGCCGCGGCAGGTGGTGACGGGGAGACTTCATGACAGTGATTCCTCTTGCGCCGGGGCCACAGGCGCCGCAGGCGCGACCGGGGGGACCGGTGCGACCGGCGGAGCATCGGGCGCCGCACGGGGCGCGGCCTTGGGCGGCAGCGGCGCGAAGTAGCCCACCACCAGCATCAGCACACCCACCGCGATGAAGGCAATGATGCGCTCGGCACCCCCGGCGTTGGACAGGTCGATCAGCAGCAGCTTGACCACCACCAGCCCCAGCAGGCCTGCGCCCACCAGCCACAGCGGCCGCTGCGCGCGGCGGTGCGCCAGCACCATCATGCTGAGCGCCAGCAGCGTCCACAGGATGGCGTAGCCGGTCTGCACGACGAAGCTGTCGAACAGCGCCGAGGCATCCCAGCGCACGCCGAAGAAGTGGTGGGCCACGCGCAGCCACACCGTGTTGATCGCGATGAACACCAGCAGCGCCAGCGCCACCAGCGCATGGCGGCCGACGACCCAGCCCGCGTGGGCAGGCTGCGGCCGTGCCGACACCAGCACCCGACGCCAGAACACCAGGCCGCCCAGCGCGAGCGCCAGGGTCAGGTCCGTGGGATTGAGCAGCGGAATGTAGGGCAGTGGCGCGGTGTGGCCCGACGAATGCACCGCGGCCAGCAGCGAGCCCCAGAACACCAGCACCGCCAGCGGCAGCGCTGCCAGCCAGTAGTAGGCCTCGGCATGCGGGTTCAGCGGCCAGGGCAGCGCTGCGCGCGCCGCAGGCCGGTTGCCGCGGCCGGCCCACAGCGCCAGCGCCATCAGCACCGCAATGGCGCTGACCAGCATGACCACGCCGGCCCACGAGGTGCGCCACAGCTCGGCCTTGCCGATGCCGGACCACAGGCAGTCGGCCAGCAGAAAGGTCACCAGCCACGCCGTGGCGGCATGGAACCAGCCGAAGGCCGACATGCGCGCGGCGGGCTTGCCGTCCCCAGCGGCCGCTGCCTGCAGGCGGTCGGTCTGCCGCAGCATCCACCCATGCAGCGCCAGCGCCACCGGCCACACGGCCCACGCGGGGGTGGCCAGCACGCGGTAGCCGTCGCCCACCTGCGCGACAAAACCCAGCGCCAGTACGGCGATGGTGCCGCGCGCCGGCCAAGTGGCCACGGGCCAGCGCGTGCGCAGGCCCAGCACCATCGACAGCGCGGCGCTGAGCACGATGGCCAGCATGGCCAGCAGTTCGATGATGCGTTCGGAGAACACCGGCACGGGCCACTGGCCCGCCTCCAGGCCGGGCACGCGCCGCGTGATCTCAAGCAGCCAGGCCAGGCACCAGAAGGCAAAGCCGTAGAGGTAGGCGGGGCTGGACAGCCGCGCTTCCACACCCGCATAGCCCTTGGCCCAGGCCGAGCCACTGTGCGGCAGCGGCTTGCGCAGCCACCAGGCCAGCAGCAGCGCCGGCAGCGCGATCAGCAAGGCGCCCAGGAAGGCCGGGTTGACCAGAGCGAGGCGCGAGACGCTGGAGACGCCGTCCATGAAGGCCAGCATCGCCACGCCCTGCAGCACCAGGCCGAAAGCGCGCGGCATCCAGCGGGCCTGGCGCATGCCGACCCAGAAGGC
Organism: Acidovorax sp. LjRoot117; assembly: GCF_964252695.1. Lineage (NCBI taxonomy): Bacteria > Pseudomonadati > Pseudomonadota > Betaproteobacteria > Burkholderiales > Comamonadaceae > Acidovorax > Acidovorax sp. LjRoot117. Next base: position 92,058 of record NZ_CAXUPO020000008.1, read on the forward strand.
GCCAGCGCCCTCCAGCGCCCACACCGCCGACGTCCATTGCGCGTCCAGCGCCAGCGGCACGGCCAGCGTGGCAAAGCCCACACCGATGGCGATGAAGCATTCGATCAGCAGGCGGTAGCTGCTCTGCGCGCGGCGCACCAGCACCATCGCCGCGATCAGGTACAGCGCCGCGAAGGCCAGCGCCGAGAAGGCGGCGCCCAGCTCGAACGGTTGCGCCAGCCCGGCCTGCAGGCCAAAGCCCACCAGCGGCGTGCCGAAGACCAGCATGGTGTCGACCGCATTGCCCAGCCTGGTCGGTGTATTGCGGGCGTACAGGATGGCGGCGAACAGGTAAATGAGTACGAAGACCGCGAGGAAGGGCTGGGTGCTGGCGTACTGGTCGGGCACGTACTTGAGCACACCCCAGGCCGAGGCCACGCCGAAGGTCGCCACGAAGCCCACCACGTTCAGCACGCGCCACGAGCGCTTGTAGGCGATGAACAGAATGGCCAGATTGAGCAGCGTGTAGTAGCTGAACAGGCCGACGTGGCTGCCTTGGCCCGTGGACAGCAGGATGGGCGCCGCGAAGCCACCGGCGAACGCCGCCACCGCGAGCGAGCGCGAGTCCTGCAGCAGCGCCAGCGCGCAGCTGGTGGCGCAGACCGCGATCATCAGCGCGAAGGCCAGCGTGGGCGGCAGCAGCCCGTAGAGCCGGAACGCGGCGAACACCGTGAGGTACATCACCGCCACGCCGCCGCCCTGCAGGGCCAGCGCGAACGCGGGCTTGTCGGTGCGCTTGCGGAAACCGACCACCAGCAGCGCGATGGCCACGCCGGCAATCGCGGCCAGGCGGAATTCGACCGGGAACAGGCCTGCCGAGGCTGCGTACCGCGCCAGGAAGGACAGGCCGATGAACAGGATCACCAGCCCGACGCGCACGATGGTGTTGCCGCCGAGGAACCAGTTCTTTGCGGCCAGCACGGCCAGCTCGATCGGGTTGGGCTGGGCGGGCGGCGCGGGAGGACGGGGGCGGGTGGCGGCAGGCGAAGGGGGCTGCGCGAGAGGCGGCGGATTGGCGGGCAGGCCTTGCGGCGTGAGACCGCCCCTGCGGGGCGCGTCGTCCACCTCCAGCAGTTCGTCGTCCGCAGTGGGCGCGGCCGGGACCGGGACGGGGATTTGCGACGGAACAGGCGCGGGGACCGGCACCCTTGCCGTGGCAGCAGGCGCCCGCTCCAGCTCAGCGATAGCCGATGCCGCCGATGCCGCCGATGTGGCTGGGGGCGCAGGGCTGACGACGGGCTTCGCGGCGTGCGCCTGCAGCTCGCTGCGGATCGCAGCGCGGATGGCCCAGCGCAGCGACAACCCGGCAAAAAAACCCAGGATGCCGCCGATGTACGGCCCCAGCTCACCGTAGCCGTAGCCCGGCAGCACGGAGCCCAGCACCGCGCCCCAAAAAACGCCCCAGAAGATCATGCCGACCCCTCCCTCGTTGGCGCCCCGGTCGACAGGCTGGCGGCCTGTGCTCAAAGGGAGCCGTAGTTATTGATTGATGGACCCACCAGGAAAAACCGCCGTCACTGCGGTGCCACGGCCGCACGCCCCCGGCCGTGGGCACGGGGCAGGCCGCTGGCGGGGCGTGGTGGTGGATGCAGCGCGCACGAAGCCTGGCTGGCTTCGCGATGGTTCAGCAGGCTTATACAGCACACCATGCTGCGGGGGGGCGCCTTAACGCCTTGTTACGTGGGCGGTACCGGCTGCGCGCGTGGCCGGAGCGCTGCCGCAGCCGCAGCACGCCGGTACGGGCTCAAAACTGGCCCCACCGCCTGTCTGGCAAGCGGCAGCAGCTATCAAATACATAGCAAACGTCATTTGGCACGCGCCAGGTGCGTGAGCGGCAGCGCACTGCTGGCCTTGACCTCGCCCAGCGAGAAGCTGGTGTGCATGTCTTTCACATTGGGCAGGTTGAGCAGCACCTCGCGTGCGAACTGCGAAAAGCTGTCCAGGTCGCGCGCCACCACCTGCAGCTCGAACGTGCCGGTGCCGCTGATGTAGTGGCAGGCCACCACCTCGGGGATGCGCGCGATGGCCGCCTCCATCTCGCGCGTCAGGTTGCCGGTGCTGCGGTCGGCATCGAGCCGCACGAAAGCCAGCACCCCCAGGCCGATCTTGTGACGGTCGATCTCGGCGCGGTAGCCCTTGATGAAGCCCTGCTCCTCCAGCGCCCGCACCCGGCGCCAGCACGGAGCCGCCGACAAGCCCACGCGCTGAGCCAGTTCGGCGTTGGTCAGCCGGGCATCGACCTGCAGCTCGTTCAGGATGGCGATGTCGAATTTATCCAAATTGTTCATATCAGCGCGATTTTAAGAAAGATCCTTTCCAAATCAAGGGTAAACCTAGCATGAAAACGAAAGGACATATCCCTTCGGAGTGCATAAACTGTGCTTCAAACCGTTGAAACTCCCTCTGCGCTGCCCACAAGGCGGTGACAGCAGGCCGTCACCCCACAGGAACTACCCATGAACGCCCCGTTGCCCGAACACATTCGCAAGGCCCTGGAAACCGTCACGCTCGATGACAAATATTCTTTAGACGGTGGCCGGGCGTTCATGAGCGGGGTCCAGGCCCTCGTGCGCCTGCCCATGCTGCAGCGCCAGCGCGACGCGATGGCGGGCCTCAATACGGCGGGTTTCATCAGCGGCTACCGCGGCTCGCCGCTGGGCACGTATGACCAATCTTTGTGGGCGGCCAAAAAGCACCTGGCGGCCAACAACATCGTCTTCCAGCCCGGGGTGAACGAGGAACTCGGCGCCACGGCCGTCTGGGGCACGCAGCAGCTGGACCTGTACCCACAGTCCAAGAAGTTCGACGGCGTCTTCGGCATCTGGTACGGCAAGGGCCCGGGCGTGGACCGCTGCTCGGACGTGTTCAAGCACGCCAACATGGCGGGCACCGCCAAGCACGGCGGCGTGATCGCGATTGCGGGCGACGACCACATCAGCAAGAGCAGCACGGCCGCGCACCAGAGCGACCACATCTTCAAGGCCTGCGGCACGCCGGTGTTCTTCCCGAGCAGCGTGCAAGAGATTTTGGACATGGGCCTGCACGCCTTTGCCATGAGCCGTTTTTCGGGCGTGTGGTCTGGCATGAAGACCATCCAGGAGGTGGTGGAGTCGTCGAGCAGCATCTCGGTGGACCCGGACCGCGTGAAGATCGTCATGCCCGAGGACTTCGTGATGCCGCCCGGCGGCCTGCACATCCGCTGGCCCGACGCGCCGCTGGAGCAGGAAGCGCGCCTCATGGACTACAAGTGGTATGCGGCCCTGGCGTACATCCGCGCCAACAAGCTCAATTACAACGTGATCGAAGGCCAAAACGACCGCTTCGGCATCATCGCCAGCGGCAAGGCCTACAACGACACGCGCCAGGCCCTGGTGGACCTGGGCCTGGACGACGACACCTGCCGCCAGCTGGGCATCCGCGTGCACAAGGTCAACGTGGTCTGGCCGCTCGAAGCCACCATCACGCGCGACTTCGCCCAGGGCCTGCAGGAGATCCTGGTGGTGGAGGAAAAGCGCCAGGTCATCGAATACCAGCTGAAAGAAGAGCTGTACAACTGGCGCTCGGACGTGCGCCCCCACGTGCTGGGCAAGTTCGACGAACCTGAAGGTGATGCCACCGGCGGCGAATGGTCCATGCCCAACCCCAGCCAGAACTGGCTGCTGCGCGCCAAGGCCGACCTGACCCCGGCCATCATCGCCAAGGCGATTGCCAAGCGCCTGAAGAAGCTGGGCGTATCGAGCGACATCATCGCGCGCATGGATGCGCGCATCGCCGTCATCGAGGCCAGCGAGCGCGCGATGACCGAGCTGAAGGTGGACACCGGCGAGCGCGCGCCCTGGTTCTGCAGCGGCTGCCCGCACAACACCAGCACCCGCGTGCCCGAAGGCTCGCGCGCCGTGGCCGGCATCGGCTGCCACTACATGGCCAACTGGATGCCCGACCGCAACACGTCGACCTTCACGCAGATGGGCGGCGAGGGCGTGACCTGGGTGGGCCAGGCGCCGTTCACCACCGATCAGCATGTGTTCGCCAACCTGGGCGACGGCACGTACTTCCACAGCGGGCTGCTGGCGATTCGCCAGAGCATCGCGGCGGGCACCAACATCACCTACAAGGTGCTCTACAACGACGCCGTGGCCATGACCGGCGGCCAGCAGGTGGGCGAGCGGCCCGAGGGCCACTCGGTGCTGCAGATCATGAACAGCCTCAAGTCCGAAGGCGTAGCCAAGCTCATCATCGTGACCGACGAGCCGCAGAAGTACGACGGCGTGGCACTGGCCGAGGGCGTGACGGTGCACCACCGCGACGAGCTCGACACGCTGCAGCGCCAGTTCCGCGAGATCAAGGGCTGCACGGTCATCATCTACGACCAGACCTGCGCCACCGAAAAGCGCCGCCGCAGGAAGCGCGGCACGCTGGCCACGCCCGACAAGACCGTGGTCATCAACGACCTGGTGTGCGAGGGCTGCGGCGACTGCTCGACCAAGTCCAACTGCCTTTCCGTGGAGCCGGTGGAAACGGAATTCGGCCGCAAGCGCCGCATCAACCAGAGCACCTGCAACAAGGACTACTCGTGCGTCAACGGCTTTTGCCCGAGCTTCGTCACGGTGGAAGGCGGCAAGCTCAAGAAGCCCAAGAAGGAAAAGAAGGGCGACCTGTCGGCGCTGCCGTCCCTCCCTGAACCCGTGCTGCCGGTGGCCGAAACCGCCTGGGGCATCGTGGTCGGCGGCGTGGGCGGCACGGGCGTGATCACCATCGGATCGCTGCTGGGCATGGCCGCGCACCTGGACGGCAAGGGCGTCATCACGCAGGACGCAGGCGGCCTGGCGCAAAAGGGCGGTGCCACCTGGAGCCACATCCAGATCGCCAACCGGCCCGAGGCCATCTACACCACCAAGGTCGACACCGCCAAGGCCGACCTGGTGATCGGCTGCGACTCCATCGTGGCGGCGCACAAGTACACGCTGGCCGTCATGCAGCCGGGCCGCACCTTCGTGGCGCTGAACACGCACGGCACGCCCACGGCGGCCTTCGTGACCAACCCGGACTGGCAGTTCCCCGGTGCCAACTGCGACAGCGCGATTGCCGCCGCAGTCGGTGCGGGTGGCGTGGGCAGCTTCGACGCCGAGCAGGTGGCCACCCAACTGCTGGGCGACAGCATCTACACCAACCCGCTGATGCTGGGCTACGCCTGGCAAAAGGGCCGCGTGCCTTTGAGCCTTGCATCGCTGATGCGCGCCATGGAATTGAACGGCGTGCAGGTGGACAACAACAAGGCCGCCTTCGAATGGGGCCGCCGCTGCGCGCACGACCTGGCGTCGGTGCAGGCACTGTTCCAGGCCGCGCAGGTGATCCAGTTCGTCAAGAAGCCCTCGCTGGCCGAGACCGTCGCCAAGCGCGTGGACTTCCTCACCGGCTACCAGAACGCTGCCTATGCGGCCGAATACCACGCGTTCGTCGAGAAGGTCAAAGCCGCCGAGTCCCGCCTGAACATCGGCACGCGCCTGAGCGAGGCCGTGGCCCGATACCTGTTCAAGCTCATGGCGTACAAGGACGAGTACGAGGTCGCGCGCCTGCACACCGACAAAGCCTTCACGGACAAGATCGCCAACATGTTCGAAGGCGACTACAAGCTGGTGCACCACCTGGCGCCCCCGCTGACGGCCAAGAAGAACGACCGCGGCGAACTGGTCAAGCAGCCCTTCGGCCCCTGGATGCGCAGCGCGTTCGGCGTGCTGGCCAAGCTCAAGGGCCTGCGCGGCACGGCGTTCGACGTGTTCGGCAAGACCGAAGAGCGCCGCATGGAACGCGCGCTGATCGTGGAGTACCGGGCCTGCATCGAAGAACTGCTGGCGGGCCTGACGGCCGACAACCACGCCCTGGCGGTGGAAATCGCGCGCATCCCCGAAGAGATCCGCGGCTACGGCCACGTGAAGGAGCGCCATCTGAAGACCGCGCGGCCGAAGTGGGATGGGTTGATGGTGCAGTGGCGCCAACCGCAGGGCGCGCTGCGGCGGTCGGCCTGAGGCTGGAGCTGCAGGGGCTGGAGCTGCGGGGCTGCACGGTGGTTCGGCTCTGCGGCTCTGCGGCTCTGCGGCTCTGCGGCTCTGCGGCTCTGCGGCTCTGCGGCTCTGCGGTTGCACTGTGCAAGCCTCTGCGACCATGGATATCCGCTGATTTTTGCGGTGGGCCCCGCTGGGGCGCATCGTGCTTTGACTCCTGGGGTGCCTGGTCGGTGAGCGGCAGCACCTAGGTCCGCCCGCAGGGGAAAGTGCCTCAACAGCAGGGCCAACGCAGCAAAGAAACCAATGACATGCCGGCCCACCGCACGGGCGCCAGCGTTCGACGGTTACGCCTGTGGCCTGCTCTATAGTGCCCCTCCCATCGAAGCGGTGCCAGACCATGCCGACGACCACCTTTGCACACCGGATGTCCGCCAGCCTCGCGCTGGCGTTCGCGTTGACCGCCCCGGCCGCTGTCACCGCCGCGGAATCTGCTGCGACAGCGGCGCCTGCGTCACAACCCAACCCCTATCCGGCCATCGACCCGGCGTTCTCCAAGCCCGACGACCGAAGAATGCCGAGCCGGACCACGCTGCGGTCGTTTTTGAGCGAAATGAAAAGCCACCGGCAGTCGAACACGTTCTGCTTTGTGCAGCGGCGGCTGGATGCGCCAGATACGGCTGAGCCGGGGTTGAGCGTGTTGTCGATGATCTGGAATGAGGGGAAGTCCATCCACCTCGTCAATCTTTTGGGCCCTGGAGAGCGCTTTGAGCGCGACGATGCGCTGGATGAAGTGGCAGAGGGGCGGTCAATGGCTCACGGAACCGGCACGGTGGACCTTACGACCAGCGTGGTTCCAACTGACGAGGACGTCGGTGGCAGCACGTTTCTCGTGAGCCGCCCCTGGGTCGATCACATGTTCACTCAGTGCCGGCGTGTGGGCACCCGAGTGCGCATCCCCGCATTTCGCCCAACTGTGCCGCGCCACACCGCGCCGCCCTGATGAAAAAGGCGAGAGCGTGGTGTGGATGATCTGGCATGAGGGGATGACCATTCAGGATGTCAACACCGTCCCGCAGGGGCAACGCTATCGACCCGATCCCGCACTCGATGACGCTACAAGGGGGCGGTCGATGGCATCCGCCACCGGCATCGTGAACCTCAAGACAGATGTCGTCCCGACTGACGATGACATCCGTGGGAGTACCTTTCTGGTCAGCCGCGCTTGGGTTGACCACAAGCTCGCCCAGTGTCGGCGGGTAGGTGCCCGAATCCGTATTTCCACACTCCGCCCGCCCGTGCCGCGCGATGCGTTTTAAGACGCTCAATCCAAGCGCCCACCATCGGCGGAAAGTGCTCTAAAAAACAGTGCAAACGACGCAAATAGATCAATGACAAGTTGACCAGCGCTTAGGCGGCCAGCATTCGATATTTCCGTGTTCGCCCGGCTCTATAGTGCCTCTCCCATCGAAGCGGTGCCAGACCATGCAGACCACCACCTTTGCATACCGGATTTCCGCCAGCCTTGCGCTGGCGTTCGCGTTGACCGCCGCGGCCACTGCCACCGCCGCGGAACCAGCTACGGCAGCAGCACCTCCTTCGCAGCCCAACCCCTATCCGGCCATCGACCCCGAGTTCTCCAGGCCCGACCCCCGAAGAATGCCGAGCCGGACTACGCTGCGCTCCTATCTTGCAGAGGAAGAAGCCAACGGGTACCTGAACACGTTTTGCTTCGTACAACAGGCGTTCAAGGCTGAAGGTGCGGGTGACAGCGATGAAACTCTCTTATGGATGATTTGGCATGAAGGCGCCTATCTTCAACAAATCAACTCCGTGAAAGATGGGCAACGTTATCGGTCAGATCCAGCTCTGGACCCAGTGACGGCGGGACATGCGCTGGCTTATGCCAGTGGCGGGATCAATCTCAAAACAGGCGTGGTCCCGACCGACGAAGACATAGGTACCAGCACCTTTCTGGTCAGCCGCCCTTGGGTCAATCACAAGCTCGCTCAGTGTCAGCGAGTGGGTGTCCAAGTGAGAATTCCTGCATTCAAGCCTGCTAAGTCAGCGCAATAGTTCAAAAAAATATCGATCAGCAGGGGGAGGAATTACATGCCAAACGCCTTATTGAAATACGCCTACGGCAGCCCTGTGCCTGGGGCGGTTGACCTTGTGGAGGGTAACGTTCTGCGCGTCAAGCTGGAAGCCATCGACAAGCGCTACACACTGGTGGCCGTGAGTGACTATCCCCATGTGCTGGAGCTCACGAGCAACACGCACAACAGCCGCGCAGACTCGTGGACTTTCGAGGTCACTGCACGCAGCGCGGGCAATGCCAAGCTGATGCTGAAATCAAATCGTGGCGAGGGAATGTCCACACTGACGGTGACGCCCGCGCTGGTGAGTGTCAACGTCAGCAAGGCGGTGACTTTTCCAGATCAGAACTCCGATGCCGGGTTGCTGATCCGGCTCTTTCTGGCGGAAGTACCGGATCCACAGGAATGGAAACGCTACAACATCACTGGCCCTGAAGCAATCAAAGATGCTATGCGCATGATGCGCCGCGTGATTGTGAATCGGCTCGAGTCCGGCAGTGCCAAGGAATTCATGGCAGCAGGAGCAGGCAGCTTGAGGGATATCGTGACTGCGAACGACCGCGGAAATGTGCAGTTTGAAGGTTTTGCGCATTACCCCAGCATCGCCAACAAGAAAAGCAGAATGATCGACGATCGGTTGGCCATCGTTAATGACGCTACCAATACACAGTGGCACGCGAAATATGTTGCGTACTACGAAGCGGCACTTGCTGCTGCAACCGAACCGCTGCCTCCTGATCCCAGCCCCACGGGGCTTTTCGCTTGGAAAACGGCCGGTAGCAGCGCCCCTTCGCCCGAATTCGTGCAGTTCAAAACTCTCGGAGGTAATACTTTCTTTACCCACAAGCGCCTGAGTATTTCTGGGCGCTGAGCGCTCAGCGGCAATGGCCAAGCGAAAGAGCGCCCCTGACGATGGCGCGCTCGGAATGACACTGGCTGATGGCCCAGGTACCGAGGTGGTGCAGGCGCCTTCACCGGACGTCGGGCGGCTTGAAGTCCAGCCTGCTGGCTGCATCTGCGACCCCAGGGCCCCGCACCCCGCGGGCCTTTTGCTATGAATTAAGGAGCTGCCAGCGCTTACCCATAAAGCGTTAGCGGCCATTTTTATTCATATCGATGCAACCACCCTGCCTGCAGCGCCTGTGCAGCAAACACCCGGCGCGGGCTTGGGTCTTCGCCCTTGGGGCGCAGGCGGGGGGCCGCATACAATGTCCTGTTCCGCCTTGGCGGGCGCCCAGGCGCCTGCGTGGGCGGTTTTTGTGTATTTTGACCATCCGTTGTGGAGTGCCACCCGTGTTTATTTCTTCCGCTTTTGCCCAGACCGCACCCGCCGCAGCCGCTGGCGGCGGCGGCATGATGTCCTCGCTGACGAGCATGCTGCCCCTGGTTCTCATGTTCGTGGTCTTGTACTTCGTCATGATCCGGCCCCAGATGAAGCGCCAGAAGGAGCACCGCGCCATGATCGACGCCATCGCCAAGGGCGACGAAGTGGCCACCTCGGGCGGCATCGTCGGCAAGGTGACGCGCCTGTCCGAAGGTTTCCTGCACATCGAGATCGCCAGTGGCGTGGAAGTGCAACTGCAGCGCAGCGCTGTCGTGCAAGTCCTGCCCAAGGGCTCGGTGAAGTGAAGAAGAACAACCCCCTGAGCGACTGCGCTGCCTCCCTCTTCGTCTTGCGCGCTGCGCGCAAGGAGGCGGGCGATGCCGGTGGTCTGGCCACGCCAGTGCCACGGCATGTCTGGCATGGCCAGGCGCAGGCTCATGGGGCTGCTGGCGCGCATGGCGCCATGGACAACTGAGGTAAGAGCGCGATCATGAACCGTTATCCGGTCTGGAAGTACGCGATCCTGGTGATCGTGCTGCTGGTGGGGGCCCTGTACACCCTGCCCAATTTCTTCGGTGAGGCGCCTGCAGTGCAGGTCTCGTCGGCCAAGGCCACCATCAAGGTGGACGCCGCCATGCAGCAGCGGGTGGAAGAGACGCTCAAGGCCGCTGGCGTGACGCCCGACTTCGTGGCGCTGGAAGGCAACTCGGTGCGCGCGCGCTTCGACACGCCCGACAACCAGCTCAAGGCCAAGGACGCGCTGCAAAAGGCGCTGGTGCCCGACGCCAACGATCCGTCCTACATCGTCGCGCTGAACCTGGTGTCGCGCTCGCCACTGTGGCTCAAGGCGCTGCACGCCAACCCGATGTACCTCGGCCTGGACCTGCGCGGCGGCGTGCACTTCATGCTGCAGGTGGACATGCAGGCGGCTCTGACCAAGAAGGCAGAGTCGTACGCCGGTGACATCCGCACCGCGCTGCGCGACAAGAACATCCGCCACGGCGGCATCAGCCGCGACGGCCAGAACATCGACATCCGCGTGCGCGACGAGGCCACGCTCACGGCCACGCGCAACCTGATCACGGACCAGTTCACCGACCTGCAGGTCACCAGCACGCCGGACGGCAGCGAATTCAAGCTGCGCGCCGCCATCAAGCCCGAAGCCACCCGCAAGGTGCAGGAGCAGGCGCTCAAGCAGAACATGGTCACGCTGCACAACCGGATCAACGAGCTGGGCGTGGCCGAGCCGGTGATCCAGCAGCAGGGCCTGGACCGCATCGTGGTGCAGTTGCCCGGCGTGCAGGACACCGCCAAGGCCAAGGACATCCTGGGCCGCACCGCCACGCTGGAAGTGCGCATGGTGGACGAAGGCACCGAGGCCCGCTCTGCGGAAACCGGCCGCGGCCCTGTGCCGTTCGGCTCCGAGCGCTACCTGGAGCGCAGCGGCCAGGCCATCATCGTGAAGAAGCAGGTCGTGCTGACCGGAGAGAACCTCACCGACGCCCAGCCCGGCTTTGACGGCCAGACCCAGGAGCCCACCGTGAACCTCACGCTGGACGCCAAGGGCTCGCGCATCTTCAAGGACATCACGCGCGAGAACGTGGGCAAGCGCATGGCCATCGTGCTGTTCGAAAAGGGCAAGGGCGAAGTGGTCACGGCCCCCGTGATCCGCAGCGAAATCGGCGGCGGCCGGGTGCAGATCTCCGGCCGCATGACCACGGCCGAAGCCAACGACACCGCGCTGCTGCTGCGTGCCGGCTCGCTGGCCGCGCCCATGGAAATCATCGAGGAATACACCATCGGCCCGAGCCTGGGCGCCGACAACATCGAGCGCGGCATCCACAGCGTGGTCTGGGGCATGGTGGCGATCGCCGTCTTCATGTGCATCTACTACGCGCTGTTCGGCGTGTTCTCCACGATATCGCTGGCCGTGAACGTGCTGATGCTGCTGGCCATTTTGTCGATGCTGCAGGCCACGCTCACACTGCCTGGCATTGCCGCCATGGCGCTGGCGCTGGGCGTTGCGATCGACTCCAACGTGCTGATCAACGAACGCATCCGCGAAGAACTGCGCGCGGGCGTGTCTCCGCAGGCGGCCATCCATGCGGGCTACGAGCGCGCCTGGGCGACGATTCTCGATTCGAACGTGACCACGCTGATCGCGGGCCTGGCCTTGCTGGCCTTCGGCTCCGGCCCGGTGCGCGGCTTTGCCGTGGTGCACTGCATCGGCATCCTGACCAGCATGTTCTCGGCCGTGTTCTTCTCGCGCGGCCTGGTGAACCTCTGGTACGGCCGCCAGAAGAAGCTCAAGAGCGTGTCGATCGGCCAGGTGTGGAAGCCTGAACCTGACACCGCTGTGGCCAAGACGAACTAAAGGAGGAAGACATGGAATTCTTCCGCATCCGAAAAGACATCCCTTTCATGAAGCACGCGTTGATCTTCAACGCGATCTCCTTCCTCACCTTTGCGCTGGCGGTGTTCTTCCTGCTCACGCGCGGGCTGCACCTGTCGGTGGAGTTCACCGGTGGCACGGTCATGGAAGTGGCCTACAGCCAGCCGGCAGAACTCGCCAAGGTCCGCGAGACCGTGTCGGGCCTGGGCTACCCGGACGTGCAGGTGCAGAACTTCGGCACCGCCCGCGACGTGATGATCCGCCTGCCCGTGCAAAAGGGCGTGACGTCTGCCCAGCAGAGCGAGCAGGTGCTGGGGGCGCTGAAGGCCGCCAACCCGGAAGTCACGCTGCGCCGCACCGAGTTCGTCGGCCCGCAGGTGGGCGAGGAACTGGTGCACGGCGGCCTCATGGCGCTGGCCATGGTGGTGGTCGGCATCGTGATCTACCTGGCTTTCCGCTTCGAGTGGAAGTACGGGGTCGCGGCCATCATCGCCAACCTGCACGACGTGGTGATCATCCTGGGCTTCTTCGCGTTCTTCCAGTGGGAGTTCTCTTTGGCCGTGCTGGCGGGCGTGCTGGCGGTGCTGGGCTACTCGGTCAACGAGTCGGTCGTGATCTTCGACCGGATCCGCGAGGCCTTCCGCAAGTACCGCAAGATGACCACCCACGAGGTGATCGACCACGCCATCACCAGCACGATGAGCCGCACGATCATCACCCACGCCTCGACCGAGGCGATGGTGCTGTCGATGTTCTTCTTCGGCGGCCCCAGCCTGCACTACTTTGCGCTGGCGCTGACCATCGGCATCCTGTTCGGCATCTACTCGTCCGTGTTCGTGGCGGCCGCCATCGCGATGTGGCTGGGTGTGAAACGCGAAGACCTCATCAAGCCTGCCAAAAAGGACGAGGATCCGAACGATCCCCATGCCGGAGCCACGGTCTGAGCCGCTAATATCTGTCCATGCAGCCCACACCGTCGTCCGTCCCGCAGCGCCGCCTGGCCCGGCAGGCGCGCCAGCGGTTCGTGGAGGGCATCTGCAGCGGCCTGGTCGACCTGGACAAGGTCGTTCTGGACTTTCTCACCACGCTGATCACCCAGACGGGTACGGCCCGCGAGATGCAGGCCCACCGCGACACCTGGATGCTCTACCAGCAGCGGCATGCGGTCTGGACCGACCGCGCCGCCAAGGCCTGGCGCGAGGCGCTGGCGCCGCACACCAGCACCAACCGCGGCCAGCTCACACCCAACGGGCCGGGCAATCAGTTCGAGCTGCTCAGCGACGACGTGGTCGAGAACAAGATCCTCGCCTCCCGCATGGCGCTCACGCTCAACGAGCAGGTCGGCCCGCAGTTCGATACCCTGCGCCAGCGCACCCAGTCGCTGGAAGGCCAGGACCTGGACAGCAACGACATCCTGCGGCCCGAAACGGTCTGCGTGCTGCTGGTGGAGCAGTGGGTGGAGGCCGGCATGCCGCGCACCGACCTGCAGGTGGTGGTCGACCCGCTGCAGCGGGAACTGGCCAACCTGCTGCAAAAGCAGTACCAGGCAGTCAATGTCTTTTATGTGGAGCAGGGCGTCACGCCACAGGCGGACCTGAAATCCCGCGTGCGCCGCACGGCCAGCGGTGGTGTGGCCGGTGCGGGCGGCGAGTCCGGCGCGGGCGGCCTGGCCTCCCAGGCACTCGCGCAGACACGCGACGCCATGGCGGCAGCCGCTGCGGCGCGCGGCGGCATGATGGCCCCGCCCGGCCGCCACATGGCGGGCATGGGAGGTATGGGACCAGCGGGTCCCATGGGTCAATACCCCCAGCAGCGCATGCAGCAGCAGCCCCCCGGCTATCCGCAGCATGGCATGCCCACGGGCTTTGCCACGGGCATGACACCGCTGGCACGCGCGCGGCAACGGGCCCAGGGCGTGATGGGCCAGCTGCGCAGGCTGCTGACGCAGCCGGCCACCGGCTTTGACATGGTGAACGCGCCCCCGGCCTCGGCCGCCCTGGCGCATGCACTGACGGCGCACCGCGTGCAGGCAGACACGTACTACAGTGGCGTGGCCACGTTGATGGAAGACTACAGCTCCGCAGGCGTGGTGCAGGTGGCAGGCGCCGTGCGCGAGCGTTCCACCGAGCTCAAGAAGAAGGCATCGTCCGCGGGCGAGAAAGCCATCATCGAAGTCGTGGCCCTGATGTTCCAGAGCATCCTGGCAGAAGACCGCATTCCCCCCGCCGTGCGCGTGTGGTTTGCGCGGCTGCAGGTGCCGGTGCTGCGCGTGGCGCTGGCCGAGCCCGAGTTCTTCAGCAACCTGACCCACCCCGCGCGCCAGTTGATCGACCGCATGGGCGCCTGCGTGATGGGCTTTGACGCGACCAGCATCAACGGCAGCGCGCTGGAGGCGGAGATCCGCCGTGTGGTGCAGGTGATCGAGCAGTACCCCGAGACCGGCCGGCGCGTGTTCCAGCTGGTCTACGACGAATTCGAGAAATTCCTGTCCAAGTTCCTGACCGAGAAGCAGGCCACATCGCGCCTGGTGAGCGTGGCCCAGCAGGTGGAGCAGAAGGAAACGCTGGCCATCCAGTACACCATCGAGCTGCGCACCATGCTCAAGGACATGCCGGTGCGCGACGAGATCCGCGAGTTTCTCTTCAAGACCTGGGCCGAGGTACTGGCCCTGTCGGCCGTGCGCGATGGCGCCCAGCATGTGGACACCATTGCGTTCAAGCGCACCGCCGCCGACCTGGTGTGGGCCGCCAGCGCCAAGCCGCACCGCAGCGACCGCGCGCAGGTCATCCAGAACCTGCCGGGCCTGCTGCAGCGGCTGCGCCAGGGTCTGGAGCTTCTGGGGGTGAACGGCGCCCCGCAGGATGCGCAGATCAAGACCCTGACCGATACGCTGGCCGACGCCTTCCTGTCCAAGACCGCGTCGATCCCCCAGGCGCACATCGATGCGATGGCCAAGCGGCTGTCGAACCTGGAAGATTTCATCGGCGACGCGACGCTGGGCGAGATGCCGCTCAATGCCGACAACATCGAGATGATGCTCGGCATCGACGCATCGTCCATCCACGTGGTGGCCGACAACGGCGCCCCGGTGGAAGACAACATGGTGGCCTGGGCCCAGGAGCTGCAGCCCGGCACCTGGTACACGCTGGACCACAACGGCGCGTCGGCGCAGGTGCAGTACGCGTGGCAGAGCCAGCGCAAGCAGCTGCATCTGTTCGCCGCCGTGGATGGCAGCAGCTACCTGATCCAGTTGCGCCGGCTGGCGGCGTATCTGCAGGCGGGCCTGCTGGTTCCGCAGGACGAAGAAGGCCTGACGGTGCGCGCCACGCGGGATGCACTGGCCAAGCTGGACGCGAACCCGGAGCGGTTGCTGGGCTGAAGCACGGTCCGCTGCGGGCGCTGCTGCGGCAGCGGCGGCCGGCGCGATGTAGCGCCCGGTCTCCTCAACCTTCGCACATGGCCTTGTCGCCGGGTCCCGCCCCCGCCAAGGCAGCGCTCAGGCGGATGCCAGGCGCTGAAATAGGCCGCCCGGCAGGCGTGCCACCCGGCCGTCCAGTTCCAGCTCCAGCAAGCCCACCTGCAAGGCCGCGGCCGCCATGCCCGTGCGCGCCACCAGCGCGTCCGCACTGATGGGATCAAACCCCAGCGCCTGGAGCAGCGCGGTCTCGGGCACCGGGGTGTTCACTTCTGCGTTGCCAGCATCATCGACATGATCGACATCATCGACGCCATCGATGTCGGTCATGCCCTCGGTGGCCGCCTGCGCGGGTGGAGGTGCCGCCTGCTGCGCGCAAGGCGGCAGGCGCAACTCTTCCAGCACATCCTGCGCCGACTCCACCAGCTTGGCGCCCTGGCGGATCAGGGCATGGCAACCCCGCGACTGCGGTGCGTGGATGGAGCCGGGAATGGCAAAAACCTCACGGCCCTGTTCAACGGCCATGCGCGCGGTGATAAGGGAGCCGGACGCCAGCGCGGCCTCCACGACCAGGGTGCCTTGCGACACGCCGGAGATGATGCGGTTGCGCTTGGGAAAATTGCCCGGCAGTGGCGGCGTGCCCAGCGGGTATTCGCTGACCAGCAGTCCGCGGGCCGCGATGCGGTGCGCAAGATCGAGATTCCTGCGGGGGTAGACCCGGTCCAGCCCCGTGCCCACCACGGCGATGGTGGAAGCCACCGCGGCCCCCGCCGTCGCCACGTCCAGCGCACCTTCATGCGCGGCGGCATCCACGCCAAGGGCCAGCCCCGAGACGATGGTCAAACCGGCGCCATGCAGCGCCCTGGAAAACAACCGCGCATTCTCGGCGCCCTGGGCCGTCGGATTGCGGCTGCCCACCACCGCCAGGCAACGCCCGGCAGGGAACGGGGCGTGCGCCAGCAAGCGGGCGGGCCCCATCAGGTACAGCACAAGCGGGGGGTCTTCGGTCTCCAGCAGCCCCTGCGGATAACGGGTGTCGCCCAGGGTGATGACGGCGCGCGCAGGCCCCTGCGAGTCAGCCTCGTGCAGCCAGCGCCAGGTCAGCTCCACCAGAGAGTCCCAGGTGCCTGGCACTGTGCACAGAGCCCGGGCCTGGGCCGCGGTCACGTGCTGCCGAAGCTCGGCTTCAGGCTGCTGAAAGATCGCTTGCGGCAAGCCAAACCGCGCCAGCAGGGCGCGCGCCGTGCTGTTGCCAACGCCCTGGCTCAGGGTCAGGCGCAACCATGCGCCGAGTTCTTCGCGGTCCATGAACGGGATTGGGCACAGCTGCCGCGCATCGACTGCGCGCGAGGGCAGACGACAGCGGCGGGGACGTCAGTCAGTCAATCAGCGGGGGTTGACGAGGCGATCCCCGACACGAACACCGCCCTTGATCTCCAGCAAAAGCGCATAGGAGACGCGGTCGAAGGTACGGAACACCATCGCCGTTCCGTTGACCTCGCTCGGCAACTTGATCGTCGCGCGTTCGCTGTCGGTCTTGTCCTTGATTCGCTCGCCTCGGGTCATGAGCGTCAGCACATGGCCGGACTCGATGCCGTCCTGGGAACCCAGGTTGATGGCAACGACCTGATTCTGCCCCGCGTAGGCCGCAGCAAAACTGGCGTAGATGGACACCACCCGGGCGTCAACATCCATTTGCGGGGCGCGGGGCGTGTAGCTGGTGAAGACGCGCTCGGGCGCTGGCAGCAGGCGGTCACCGGCACGGATCTCTTCCTTGGCAGAGGACAAATCCACTGTGGCGGGCACGTATTCGGAGACAAAGCCTCCCTTGCCGTTGGGGGTCTCCTCAAAGGACTCGCCCCGCACCAGTTCGGCCTTGCCCAGGTATTGGGCCTCATACCCCAGGATCTCGCCCGTCACCGGGTCCTTCATGGGTACCGCATCGCGGAAGACGCGGAAGAACCGCGGCTCGCCCGGTTCCTGACGGACGGGGGAGGCTGCGTCTCCCCTGACATACGCACGGTCACCGCTGGCCATCAGCACGCGGTCTTCGGTCGTGGCCACGATGCGGGGCGCGCGCTGCAACTCCTGCGCGTCAACCACCAAAGGCTCCACAAGGAAAGGCTCTATCAGGTGCGGCTTGAGGGTGGGAAGCGCGGTGTCGGCCAAGCTGTCTGAGCGGGTGCGTGGCGACACACGCACAGTCTCGGTGCCCGACGACTGCGTGCCGCGCGGGGTGGTGCTCAGGCGAGCGTAGCCACCGTCTCTCTCGAGATACAGCGTCTGCCCGGGAAAGATCAAGTGCGGGTTCGGAATGGCTTTGAGATTCATCCCCCACAGCTCAGGCCAGCGCCAAGGCCGCTTAAGGTACATGCCCGAGATGCCCCACAGCGTGTCGCCGCGCTTGACGGTGTAGGTGTCGGGGGCGCTGGCGGCGAGTTCGGCCAGCGGAATGCCCCGCTCGGACACCTGCTGCGCAGTGGCACGCTGCTCTCCGGAGATGGGGTAGTTCTGCGCCTGAGCGGGCAGGGTCACCAAAACAGCGCCAGCAACGATGGTGAGCGCGCCCATGGCGGTCCGCCGCACGCTGGTGAATGCCGTCATGTTGTTCCTTTTCTCATGCATTGTGAAACGCCCCCTCACTGGCGCCTTGGCTTTCGCGCCACGCGAACAACCAGGCAACTAAGTTACAAACCTTTTTAGATTCTCTGCTCAAGCCCTTGATTCGGCAACGATTATTGGCTTGCAATACTGCAGCGGGCGGCAAAAGTGGCGAAAATAGCGACATCTCTTACCTGCATCCATGGCAATCCTTCCCATTCTCTGTTACCCGGACCCCCGGCTCCACAAGGTCGCACGCCCCGTGGAGGCCGTCGATGACCGCACCCGGGCCCTGGTGGCCGACATGCTGGCGACCATGTATGACGCCCAGGGCATCGGCTTGGCGGCGACGCAGGTCGATGTGCACGAGCGCCTCGTCGTGATCGATGTCTCCGAGGGGCGCGACCAGCCTCTGGTGCTGATCAACCCCGAGATCGTCTGGGCCAGCGCCGAAAAGCACCTCAATGACGAGGGCTGCCTGTCGGTGCCCGGCATCTACGACGGCGTGGAGCGCTTCGATGCCGTCCATGTGCGCGCCCTCGACGCCGATGGCCAGTCGCGCGTCATCGAGGCCGATGGCCTGCTGGCGGTGTGCATCCAGCACGAGATGGACCACCTGCTGGGCAAGGTCTTCGTGGAGTACCTCTCACCGCTCAAGCGCAACCGGATCAAGACCAAGATGCTCAAGCAGCAGCGGGGGGCCCGAGAGTGACGGGCACGGCGCTTCGCGCCCTGCGGGGCGGCGGAGTGCTGGCGCTGGCGGCGCTGGTGGCGGGCTGCGCGCTGGTGGCCAGCGAAAAGCCTGGCGCGCTGCGTGCGGAGGTCATGGCCCGGCAAGGGCCACCGACCGCCGTGGTGGCGTTGCCGTCGGGCGAGCGGCTGCTGTACTCGGAACTTCCCGCCGGATTTGCCGCTTACAACCTCGACTTCGATGCGTCCGGCAGGCTGGTGCGCAATGAACAGGTCCTCACGCAGACGCGTTTCGAGACCATTCCCGTCGGCATCTGGACCGTCCGCGATGTGCAGGGCACCTTCGGCCCGCCGCTGCGCGTGGAGCGGGTGGCACGCTTTGACGGCGACATCTGGACGTACCGCTTCCGGCAGAACTCCGACCCGCGCCTGGCCCACGTCCACCTGGACCGCCAGGGTGTGGTGCGGATGGTGATGTTCACCGACGAACTGCCCAACTTCGACAACACCCGCGACTGACGGCGCCCAGCGGCACCCGTGATCACGACACCCTTGTTTCCATGAGAGTCATCTTTGCCGGCACCCCCGAGTTCGCCCGCGTGGCGCTGGAGCAGCTTCTGGCGGCCGGCTTTCAGGTGCCGCTCGTCCTCACCCAGCCTGACCGCCCGGCCGGCCGCGGCATGAAGCTGCAGGCCTCGCCCGTCAAGCAGTGCGCCCAGACGCATGGCATCGCCGTGGCGCAGCCGCGCAGCCTGCGGCTCGACGGCAAGTACCCGGAGGATGCGGCGGCGGCGCGCGAGGCGCTGCTGACTGTGGGGGCCGATGTCATGGTGGTGGCAGCCTACGGACTCATCCTGCCGCAGTGGACGCTGGACCTTCCGCCCCAAGGCTGCCTCAACATCCACGCCAGCCTGCTGCCCCGCTGGCGCGGCGCGGCACCCATCCACCGCGCCATCGAGGCGGGCGACGCCGAAACCGGCGTCACCATCATGCAGATGGACGCAGGCCTGGACACCGGCGCCATGCTGCTGACCGAACGCACCCCCATCGGCGCGGCGGACACCACTGCCGTGTTGCACGACCGGCTGGCGGCCCTGGGCGGGCGGATGATCGTCGAGGCACTGGAACTGGCGGCCTGCGGCGGCCTGCAGGCCGAGCCCCAGCCTGCCGAGGGCGTCACTTACGCGCACAAGATCGAAAAATCCGAAAGCGCCATCGACTGGTCGCTGCCTGCACAGGTCATCGGCCAGCGCATCCGTGCCTTCGACCCGTTTCCCGGCGCCAGCACCGACTGCGCAGGCGAGGCCATCAAGGTCTGGTGCTACAAAATTGATAGCATCCAGGGCGCACCCAATGCGCGCCATGGCGAGGTTTTGTCGGTCAGCGACGACGGCGTGACCGTGGCCTGCGGAGAGGGCACGCTGCGCCTGACCACCCTGCAGCGCGCAGGCGGCAAGCGGCTGGCCGCCGCAGACTTCCTGCGCGGTTTCGCATTGATACCGGGCATGGTGCTGGGCGCGGCGCCTATGGCGGCTGCGGCAGCGGCACCCGGATGAGCCGCAGCGCGCGCATTCGCCACACGCTGCGCCACCCCTCCTTTCGCCTGGCCATGGTCGACATGGCCGGCACGTCGCTGGGCATCGCCGCCTGGGGCCTGGTCACCGGCGTCGTCATGGTCAAGAGCGGGCTGCCCGTCGGCATGGCCCTGTTCATGTCGCTGGTGGTCTACGCGGGCAGCGCGCAACTGGCGGTCATCCCGCTGATTGCCGTGGGGGCGCCGCTGTGGGTGGTGTGGCTCACGGCCAGCTGCGTGAACCTGCGTTTCGTGATCTTCAGCAGCATGTGGCGCAGCTACTTCGGCCACCTGCCGCTGCGCCAGCGGCTGGCGGTGGGCTACTTCAGCGGTGACGTGATCTACGTGGGCTTCATGAAGCGCTTTCCAGAGCCCCGCCCGCAACCTGAGCAAGTACCGTACTTCTGGGGGGCGGCCAGCACCAACTGGCTGGCCTGGCAGGTGCCGTCCATTGCGGGCATCCTGCTGGCCAACGCCGTTCCGCTGTCGTGGGGCCTGGGGTTTGCCGGCGTGCTGGCACTGCTGGGCGTGCTGCTGTCGCTGCTGTTCGACCGCGCCACCTGGCTGGCGACAGGGGTGGCGGCCACCGCAGCCGTGGCGGCATTCGCCCTGCCGCTCAAGCTCAACATCCTGGTGGCCATTGCGGCGGCCGTGGCGGCCGGCCTGCTCATGGAAGCCGTGGACCGCCGCCGCCACAAACCCGAAGTGGTGCTGTTGCCAGCCGACAGCGTGCTGCCGCCCGAAGAGCGCGAGCACCTGAAGGCGGGCGACGTCGTGCCGCTGCGCGAGGAGCGCCACCCATGAGCTTTGCCTGGATCGAGCCGGCCATCGCCATCCTGGGCCTTGCGGTCATCACCCTGGTCTCGCGCGCATTCTTCATGATTCCGGACCGCGAGCTGCCCCTGCCCGACTGGCTCAAGCGCGGACTCAAGTACGCGCCGCTGGCCGCGCTGGCCGCCGTCATCGCGCCCGAGATCCTCATGACCCAGGGCGAGTTCATCGACACGTTCATGGACGCCCGCCTGCCGGCCGTGCTGTGCGCCAGTGGCTACTACTTCTGGAAGCGGGGCATCCTCGGGACCATCGTCGTGGGCATGGTGATCTACCTGCCGCTGCACATCGGGCTGGGCTGGTGAAATAGGCTCCCCCTGAGTCGCTGCGCGACTTCCCCTAGGGGGACGCACCCGGTGGCCTGGCAAAGCCAGATCCACGGGTGCACTGGCATGGGCGAGCTGACGCCCTCACCGCGGTTACTAAAATGGCCGCCGCGAGCCCTTTTTCTCCTTCTACCTCTCTGCCATGAACATCCTCCGCTTCTCCGATCTGTGCGCCCAAGGCAAGGCCCAAGGCCAGCGCGTCTTCATCCGTGCCGACATGAACGTGCCGCAGGATGACGCCGGCCGCATCACCGAAGACACCCGCATCCGCGCCTCGATCCCCTGCATCCGCATGGCGCTGGACGCCGGTGCCGCCGTCATGGTGACGAGCCACCTGGGCCGCCCGACCGAAGGCGAGTTCAAGCCCGAAGACTCGCTGGCGCCGGTGGCTGCACGCCTGTCCGAACTGCTGGGCCGCGAGGTCCCGCTGGTGGCCGACTGGGTCGACGGCGTGACCTTGGCACCCGGCCAGGTCGTGCTGCTGGAGAACTGCCGCCTGAACGTGGGCGAAAAGAAGAACAAGGAAGACCTGGCCAGGAAGCTGGCCGCCCTGTGCGACATCTTCGTGAACGACGCGTTCGGCACCGCCCACCGCGCCGAAGGCACCACCTACGGCATCGCCCAGTTCGCGCCCATCGCCTGCGCAGGCCCGCTGCTGTCGGCCGAGATCGACGCCCTGACCAAGGCCCTGGCGCAGCCCCAGCGCCCCCTGGCCGCCATCGTCGCGGGCTCCAAGGTATCGACCAAGCTCACCATCCTGAAGAGCCTGGCCGACAAGGTCGACCAGCTCATCGTGGGCGGCGGCATTGCCAACACCTTCATGCTGGCCGCCGGCCTGCCCATCGGCAAGAGCCTGGCCGAGCCCGACCTGCTGGACGCGGCGCGCGAAGTGATCGCCGCGATGAAGGCCCGGGGCGCGGACGTGCCGATCCCCACCGACGTGGTCACCGCCAAGGCGTTCTCCGCCGACGCACCCGCGACCGTCAAGGCCGCCAAGGACGTGGCCGAGGACGACCTCATCCTGGACATCGGCCCGGAGACCGCCGCCCGGCTCGCCGCCCAGCTCAAATCGGCCGGCACCATCGTCTGGAACGGCCCGGTGGGCGTGTTCGAGTTTGCGGCCTTTGAAAACGGCACCCGCGAGATCGCCAAGGCCATCGCCGAATCCCCCGCCTTCAGCATTGCCGGCGGCGGCGACACGCTGGCTGCCATCGCCAAGTACGGCATCGAAAAGCAGGTGGGTTACATCTCCACCGGCGGCGGCGCCTTCCTGGAGGTGCTGGAGGGCAAGACGCTGCCCGCATTCGACATTCTCGAAAAACGCGCGGTTACCGCCGGTTGATATTTGTTACGTATATAGTCGCAAGCGCATGCGACTGCGCGTAAGCAGTCACATGCAACTGTGACCAAAAACAACGAATTGCAAGCGGCTGGGCGCAGTTACCTCAATTTTTTCTTGTTTTTGTTGAGTATCCCGCCCAGAATTATTTTTCAATCGCGTGGGATGTATCTGTTCATGTCCCCGCCTCTCAAAGTCCGTAGGAGGGAATCATGAAATTTTCAAAAGCAGTCAGCTTGGCGGTACTCGCTGGCGCCGTGGCAACGTTGGCAGGGTGCGCCTACCGTTCGCCCATCCCTCTCGCAGAGAACTTTGAGCTGACGGTCCAACCCAAGGTGCGCTCCGCAGGCCACTGGGAACTGCTCTCCAACGACGTGGTGGCCCAGACGCTGAGCACGCTCGACAAGGCCGGCACGGCCCCCGGCACTGCGCTGTTCGTGGCCCAGCCGCCCAACCCCAGCCCCTTCGACCTGGCTTTCCGTGACTTCCTGATCACCAAGCTCGTGCAAAGCGGCGCGCCCGTGCTGCAAGACCCCGGCCAGACGCTCACCGTCACGTACAACACCCAGGTGGTGCGTCACAACAGCGAACGCCCCCACTTCATCCCCGGCCAGTTCACCATGATCGCTGCGGGCCTGATGGCCGCCTATGGCCTGCGCCACGAGCACATCGACACGCAACTGCTGGCCACGCTGGGCTTCACCGGCCTGGCAGATTACGGCTCCAGCATCAACTCGGGCGGCCCGACCAATACCGAGCTGATCCTGACCACCACCGTCACGCGCGGCGGCCAGTATGTGGCCCGCAAGACCGACGTCTACTACCTGGAGAATGCGGACACGCCGCTGTTCCTGCGTCCGTCCTACTACAAGCACGTCAACATGAAGGTGGTCTCGCAATGAAATCCGCTGCACTTCTGACCGCGCTGGCCGCAGCAGCTTTGCTGGCCGGCTGCGCCAACAATGGCACGACCGTCCGCAACGAGCCGACCTACCAGGAAGCCTCGAACAACCAGTTCCTCAACAGCAGCCGCGACGCTGTGTCGAAGCTGACCGCGGGCTTTGACCTGACCGCCACCGGCACCGGCCCCGTCCTCGTGGCCACCGTGGTCAACGTGAACGACCTGAGCCGCTCTGCGCCCCTGGGCCGCACCTTGTCCGAGCAATATGCCTCGCACATGGCCGCCACCGGCTTCGATGTGAAGGAAATCAAGCTGCGCGGCGACGTGTTCGTGCGCGAAGGCGCGGGCGAGCTGCTGCTGTCGCGCGAGATCAAGGACATCGCACGCAACCACAACGCGTCGCTGGTGCTCGTGGGCACGTACTCGGCTGCCGCCAACTACACCTACGTGAGCCTGAAGCTGGTGCGCACCGAAGACAGCCGCATCATCCGCGGCTACGACTACGCACTGCCCAACGACCGCGACGTGCAGCGCCTGCTGACCGTGCAGCGCTGAGCTGCAGTCTCCCGACTCCAAGGCCGTTTCGACGGCCTTTTTTATTGCCCCGGCGAAGGCCGTCATGGCTGGCCACCAGCGGCCCAGGCACTGCAGCAGCAGAAAACCGGAAGGCACCGGGCAGCCCCCCACTTAAAATCACGCCCCATGACCTTCACCGACATGCTGCGCGACGCCACGGCGCAGAACAACTCCCTGCTGTGCGTGGGCCTGGACCCGGAGCCCACGCGGTTTCCTGCGGGGATGCAGGGCGATGCGCACAAGATCTACGATTTTTGCGCCGCCATCGTGGACGCCACGGCCGACCTGGTCTGCGCCTTCAAGCCACAGATCGCCTACTTTGCCGCGCACGGCGCCGAAGACCAGCTCGAGCGCCTGATGCAGCACATGCGGGCCAACGCACCGCACGTGCCGGTGATCCTGGATGCCAAGCGGGGCGACATCGGCTCCACAGCCGAGCAGTACGCCAAGGAGGCCTTCGAGCGCTACGGCGCCGATGCGGTCACGCTCTCGCCCTTCATGGGCTTTGACTCCATCGAGCCCTACCTGGCCTACCACGGCAAGGGCGCTTTCCTGCTGTGCCGCACCTCCAACCCGGGTGGCGACGACCTGCAGACCCAGCGCCTGGCCAGCGTGGAGGGCGAGCCGCTGATGTACGAACACGTGGCGCGCCTGGCGCAGGGGCCCTGGAACAAGAACGGCCAGCTCGGCCTGGTGGTGGGCGCGACCTACCCGCAGGAGATCGAGCGCGTGCGCGCCATTGCGCCCACGCTGCCGCTGCTGATCCCCGGCGTGGGCGCGCAGGGCGGCGACGCCGCAGCCACCGTGCGCGCAGGGCTGCGCGACGGCGGGCCGATCATCGTGAACTCGTCGCGCTCCATCCTGTACGCCTCCAAGGGCGACGACTTTGCGGACGCAGCGCGCACCGAGGCGCAGCGCACCCGCGCCGTGCTCGAAGCCTCGCGCAGCCGCTAGGTCGGTACCGAGCCCTGGGCCCAAGCACAAGCACCTACTCAATTCGCCGGCCCGTACCCCTCCTGCCATGCAGCTCAAGTGGCTTGAAGACTTCATCGTCCTCGCGCAGGAACGCAGCTTCACCCGCGCGGCCGAGCTGCGGCATGTCACCCACCCGGCCTTTGGCCGCCGCATCCGGGCGCTGGAGGCCTGGGCGGGCACGCCGCTGGTCGAACGCACGGGCGGCCCGGTCACGCTCACGCCGGCCGGTCACAGCTTTCTCGAGACGGCAGGCCAGCTGGCCCGCAACCTCGCCCAGTCGCACGAGGAACTGCAAAGCCTGGCCGGCCGGCAGGCCCGCACCGTGACGCTGGCCACGGGCCGCACGCTGGCGCGCACCGTGGTGGCCGACTGGCTGGTGCGCCTGCAGCCGCTGCTGCAAGGTGGCGAGCTGTGCATCCGCACCCGCGCGCTGGCCGACACCGTGGCCCTGCTGGAGCGCAACGAGGCCGACTTCTCGCTGGTCTACCACCACCCGGCGCTCGCCATCCGGCTCGATGCGCGGCAGTTCCTGCACATGACCGTGGCCTCGGACCGGCTGGTGCCGGTGTCGCGCGCCACCGCGCAGGGCCATGCCATGTACCGATTCGGCCCACAGGGCACCACCGATGCCGTGCCCTACCTCGCCTACGCACCGCAGTTGGCCCTGGGCCGGCTGGTGGAGGACCACCTGGCGCACAACCCGCACGCCCCGCGCCTGCAGCGGGTGGTGGAGTGCGACTCGGCCGACGCGCACTACGAATACGTGCAAAAGGGCCTGGGCGTGGCCTGGCTGCCCTGGTCCATGGTGCATGCCGACTGCAAGGCGCGCCGCCTTGCGCCTGCGGGCGATGCGCGCATGGAGGTGCGCTTCGATGTGCGCCTGTACCGGCCCAAGCGCCGCCTGGGGCCGCTGGCCGAGGCACTGTGGAAGGCCCTGTCACAGCGGTGATGCCCCGCCGATGCAGCACGAATGCAGCATCGATGCGGCCTAGGTGCCGCTCAGGTACTGCTCAGGTCCGGCGTGGATGCGACACATGCATTGGTGGATTCATTCATCACGCAGGGGTTTTCCCTGCACAACCGGTACGGATTGGCAACGGTTGGTGCCGTTTCAGCACCAACACAGCAGATCGTATTTTCGACAATGGGTTACGCCGCAGGAAGTTTTACGGCACCCGCACCAACCCTGGGCGGCCGCGTAATCCTGACCCCGTGGCGGCTTGCAGCAGCCCACAACACCACCGACCCGGACCCACACCATGCACCATCCGTCTTTGTCCTCCCCCCTGCGCCGCACCGCGCTGCTGTGCGCCCTGGCGGCCCTGGCCGCCGCCCCCGCCTGGGCGCAGCAGGATGCCTACCCCTCCAAGCCCATCACCATCGTCGTGGGCTACCCGCCGGGCGGCAGCACCGACCTGACCGCGCGCACCGTGGCGACCGAGCTGGGCAACAAGCTGGGCGTGCCGGTGGTGATCGAGAACATCGGCGGCGCGGGCGGTGCCATCGGCGCACAGAAGGTGGCCAGCGCGGCGCCGGACGGCTACACGCTGCTGGTGGGCGCCAGCAACGAGATCGCCATCAACAAGCTGGTGACCAAGAAGGTGAAGTACGACGTGAAGGACTTCACCGCCATCGGCCTCATCGCCTCGCAGCCGCTGGTGCTGGTGGCGTCCGCCGGCTCGGGCGTGAAGAACGTGGCCGAGTTCACCCAGAAGGTGTCGAAGAACCCCGGCAAGTTCAGCTACGGCAGCTCGGGCGTGGGCACGTCGCTGCACCTGGCCGGCGAGATGGTCAAGGAGCAGGGCAAGCTGTTCATGACGCACATCCCCTACCGCGGCGTGGCGCCGCTGACCAATGACCTCTTGGGCAACAACCTGGAATTCGGCGTGTTCGTGCTCTCCAGCGGCCTGCCCCACATCAAGAGCGGCAAGGTGATCGCCCTGGGCACGACCGAAGCCAAGCGCTCGCCCACCACGCCGGACATCCCGGCCCTGGCCGAGTCGCCCCAGTTCAAGAACGTGGACATCGGCGTGTGGTTCGCGCTGCTGGCCCCCGCCAACCTGCCCAAGCCCGTGTTCGACAAGGTGAAGAAGGCGCTGAACGACAGCCTGCAGTCGCCCGACTTCCGAAAGAAGATGGAAGCCACCGGCTCCACGGTGGCGGCCACGAACGTGAACATCGACCAGTACCTTGCCGCCGAAGTGGCCAAGTACAAGAAGATCGTCGAATTCGCCAAGATCGAAGAATGAACCCTACCGCCAACCATTCCGCCGCAGAGCCGCTGGTGTTCGAACTGCCCGCGCCCGACATCAGCGCCTGGCGCGCCGGCAACACCGGCACCGAAGGGGTGTGGCACTTCGACTCGGGCCAGCCCGGGCGCCACGTGATGATCAGCGCGCTGGTGCATGGCAACGAGCTGTGCGGCGCCTGGGCGATCCAGGGCCTGCTCGAAGCCGGCGTGCGGCCAGAGTCCGGCTCGCTCACGCTCGCGTTCTGCAACCTCGCCGCGTTCGACCGGTTCGATGCCGCAAGCCACGATGCCTCGCGCTTCACCGACGAAGACCTCAACCGCCAGTGGCTCGACGAGCGCATCGACGCGGCCGACACCGCGGAACGCCGCCGCGCCGGGGCCCTGCGGCCCTTCGTGGCGCGCGCGGACTGGCTGCTGGACATCCACTCCATGCACGAGCCCTCGGCCCCGCTGCTGCTCACCGGCATCCAGCCGCGCAACCTGGCGCTGGCGCGCGCCATGCGCTCACCCGAGCACGTCGTGGTCGACGCGGGCCACAAGGACGGCGTGCGCATGCGCGACTACGGCCGCTTCGGCTTGCCAGACACCGAGGGCCAAGCCGCCGACACCCGCTCGCTGCTGGTCGAATGCGGCTTTCATGGCGACCCCGCCAGCCGCGCCGTGGCGCAGGACCAGTGCGTGCGCTTTCTGGAGCAGTCCGGCGTGATCAGTCCCGCCGCGCTGGCAGCGCAGCTACCCGGCTGGCGCCTGCCCGATGCACCCCGCCAGTGGGCGCTGGAGGTGACCGGCCCGGTCGTGGCCACCAGCAGCGCGTTCCGGTTCGTGGCGCCCTACACAGGCCTCGAGGTGTTTGAAAAAGCAGGCACCGTCATCGGCGACAACGACGGCGTGCCGGTGACCACACCGTACGACGACTGCGTGCTGGTGATGCCCTCGGTGCGCCAGGCCCGCGCCGGCGTGACGGTGGTGCGCTTTGCGCGCCGCAAGGCACTGAGCTAGCCAGCCCCTTTGGCGCCGTCCGTGCGCCTGGGCGCACAGGCGCTCTCGCACATCCCATGGCTGCCGCCTGGCAACGCTGGGCCAGCGCCATCGCCCGCCGTGCAGCTTCCCACTGCACGGCTGCCAACCCACCCGCACGCGCCCACGCTGCGGGCGACCTCACCCCCTCCCATGCCCGCTGCATGACCCGCTGTGATGAACAGCCCGGCGTCATGGGGACCACTGTTTTCCACGAATACAAGGACATCGCCATGAAAGTCTGGTTGTTGATCTGGGCACTGCTGCTGGCCCCCTTGAATGCTGCTGCCCAAGAGGTGTCCAAGGACGAAATCGTCCTGGGCCAGTCGGCGTCCTTCACCGGCAGTTTTGCCAGCCAGGCGGCGGCGTACCGCGACGGCGCGCTGCTGTACCTGAACGAGGTGAATCGCCGCGGCGGCATCCATGGGCGCAAGATCCGCCTGGTGTCGCTCGACGACCAGTACAAGCCCGAGCTGGCGGTGGAGAACACCCTCCAGCTCATCGAGCAGCACGGAGCCTTCGCGCTGACCCACTACACCTGGACGCCGGTGGCCCGCGCGGTGATTCCGGTGGCGACGAAGTACAACGTCCCGTTCTTTGCGCCGTATACCGGCGCCAGCGACGTGTACCGCTCCAGCAGCCCCATGGTCTTCACCGTGCGCGCGAGCTTCCATGCCGAGCTGGAGGCGATCATCCGGCACGTCACCACGCTGGGCATCCGCAGGATTGCGTTCGTGCGCTACACCAGCAAGACGGGCGACGAGCTGCTCGCCGAGCTGGAGCCTTTGCTCAAGCAATACGGCGCCACCCTGGTGGGCACCGGCGCTATGGCCAACAACTCTGCCCAGCCGAAAGACGCCATCCGCCAGCTCGCGCCCGTCGAGGCCCAGGCCGTGCTGCTGGGCGTGTCCGGCACCGACGCCGTGGCTTTCATCCAAGGCTACGAGGCCGCCACCGGCCGCAAGGCGCAGTACTACGCCCGCAGCCTCGTCGGCGCACGGCAACTGGCGCAGGAGCTGGGCGACCAGGCTTTCGGCATCTCGGTCACCCAGCTGGTGCCCAACCCGTTCAAGCAGGTGGTGGAGGTGAGCAAGGAGTACAACCGCCTGCTCAAAAGCAGCGGGGCCGGCGCCCAGCCCGACTACATCTCGCTGGAGGGCTTCATCGCCGCCAAGGTGTTCTGCGCAGCGCTGCAGCGCACCGGTCCGGCACCGACGCGCGCGGGCTTTTTGCAGACGCTGTCCCGGATGAAGGTGGATGTGGGCGGGTTCGAAGTGACCTTCAGCCCCGGCAACCACAACGGCTCGGACTTCGTGGACATGACCATGATCGGGCGCCAGGGCAGGCCGATCAACTGACCGGGCGGGCGGGGGCAGGTTGCGCCGGCACGACGCCACGACGGCACGACGGCACGCCCAATCCAACATCAAACAATGGGGCGGTGAATCGGTAGCGGGCTATCTTCTCTGGAGCCTGGGCCCCAGCATCACACAGGCAAGCGCCGCCACGATCAGCGCAATGCCCGCCCACTGCCAGGGCGCCACGCCTTCGCCCAGCAGCAGCATCCCCGCGGTGAGCCCGACCACGGGCACCGCCAGGCTGAACGGCGCCACGCGGTTGGCGGGGTAGCGCTGCAGCAGGTTCGTCCACAACGCATTGCCCACGGTGTTGGCCGCCCAGCCCAGGTAAGCGACGGCAGCCCAGCCCGACAGCGGCACGCTGGCGAAGGTGTCCCACCGCAGCCAGCGCGCGGCGTCGGGGTCGAACACTGCCGACAGGGCGATGAACGGCACGATGGGTACCACGCTGCTCCAGATCACGAAGGCCAGCGGGTCGTAACCCGGGCTCGCGTTCTGTGCCAGCCGCGCCACGATGTGCGATGCGGCCCACATCGCAGCAGCGCACAGCGTCAGCAGCAGGCCTGCCAATGTGGTGGCCTGTGCGGCGCTGACTACGGTGCCGTGACCGAGGTGGTTCATCGCAAAACACGCCAGGCCCAGCGCCGCCAGCGCCAAGCCCCACAGCAGCGGACGCCCCGGCTTCTCGCGCAGCAGCGCAAACGCGAACAGGGCCGTGAAGAACACCTGGGTCTGCAGCAGCACGCTGGCCAGGCTGGCCGTCATGCCCGTCTTCATCGCAATGAACAAGAACCCGAATTGCCCCACGCCCTGGAACAGACCGAACCACAGCACCCAGCGCCAGTGCACGCGCGGCGGCCGGATCATCAGCAGCAGCGGCAGCGCCGCAAACACGTAGCGCGCCACGCCCAGCTGAAAGGGGCTGAAGCTGCGCAGCCCCCATTTCATGGCCACGAAGTTCACGCCCCACAACACCACCACGACCAGCGCGATGATCAGGTCTCGCGCCCGCAGCGGCGGCGCCGCCTGCGCCGTGCCGTGCCCGGTCACTGCGCGCTGCGGGCCGCGTCGATGTGGGCCTGCACGCGCTGCGCCAGCGCGATGTCGCCGGGGGTCTCGGGGCTCCATTTGTCGATGGTGCGGGGCTGCTCGTCGGAGTCCACCGCGGTGTAGACCGCCACGCAGTGCAGCACCTCTTGCTGCGGCTCGCCGTGCAGGCCGCCGCTGCGCACCTCCACCGCCAGCTGCATGGCCGTGTCCGTGGTCGCCGCCAGGCGGGCATGCACTTCGACCAGGTCTCCGGGCCGGATGGGGTGCATGAACTGCGCGCCGCCGACGAACTCGGTGATGCACGGCCCCTTGGCCCAGGCGCTGGCGCAGGCAAAGCCGGCTTCATCCACCCAGCGCAGCACGGTCCCGCCGGGCACGCGGCCGGCCTGCGGCAGGGTGCTTTGGGACGCCAGGAAACGCAGGGTGATCGATTGCATGCGGGTGCTCCATCAAAACGGTGCAGGGGGTGTGAAGCCATTATCACCAGCCACCCGGCGCGCTGCAGGGGGCGCCGCGTCAGTGCAGCCCGCGCGCGAACGTAGGTGCAGCGCCGGTGGTGCGCAGGCCCGGGGCCGGCGCCACAGCTTGACCTGAGTCAACACCCTGCAGGCCGCACTTGCCTACATTGCGTAGCAACCCTGCGGCCCCGGCCTGCCGCGCCGCCCACCGGCGATGGCCGACCACGCCAGAGCCGGTTTTCACCTTGCACGCCCCGGCGTGCCGCCCTGCCATGTCACTGCTTCACCGACTGAACCTGCTCGAAAAATTCCTGATCCTCGGAACCCTCGGGCTGATGATGAGCGCGCTGCCCACGTATGTCTATGTGGCCGACGCCCTGCGCGGCATCGGCCACGCCCGGCAGGAGGCTCGCGGCGTGCCGCCTGCGCAGGCCGTCACGCGGCTGGTGCAGGCGGTGCAGGTGCACCGGGGCCTGTCGGCCGGCATGCTGGGCGGCGACGAGTCGCTGGCGGCACGCCGCCCCGCTGCGCGCGAGGCGGTCGAGGCCGCGCTGCGCGACGTGACCGAGCGCTTTGCCAGCGCACAGGTGCCCGCGGCCCAGGCTGCGGCCTGGACGGACGCACAGCAGGCCTGGCGCACGCTGGAGCAGGCGGTGGCCGCGCGCGGCATCGAACTGGCGCAGAGCACGGCACAGCACACGCAGCTCATCGGCTCGCTGCTGCAGCTGAGCGCGTCGCTGGTGCACGCCTACGGCCTGCAGATCGATCCCGAAGCGCCCACGCAGGCGCTCATCCAGTCGTCGCTGATCCAGGCGCCGCTGCTCGGCGAGAAGCTGGGCCTGCTGCGCGCGCAGGGCGCGGGCGCGCTCGGCCGCGGCCAGCTCAGCCCCGAGGCCAAGGGCCAGATGCTGGTGCTGCAGCAGCGCGTGGTCGAGCTGCAGGGCGACACCTTCGGCGGGCTGGAACGCGCGCTGCAAGGCGATGCAGAGCTTCGGCAGGCCCTGGGCAGCGGCACGCAGGACATCCAGGCGCAGATCCAGCAATCGCTGCAGCTGGCCGAGCGCGAGGTGATCAACGCGCCCGAACTCAAGATGGCCTCCAAGGACTACTTCGACGCGCTCACCCGCACCATCGATGCGCTCAACACACTCAACACGCAGTCGCTGGCCAGCCTCGCCCAGGCGCTGCAGGACCGCGTGGCGCGGCTGCAGCAAAGCCTGCTGTGGGTGGCGGTGGCGCTGGCGGTGACGCTGTCGGCCACCTGCGCGATGGCCCTGGTGTTCGTGCGCTCGATGACGCAGCCCCTGAAGCAGGCCGTGGGCCTGGCGCGCGCGGTGGCCCAGGGCGACCTGGGCGGCGCGCCCATCGCCCACGGCACGAACGAAGTGGGCCAGCTGCTGCAGGCGCTGCTGCAGATGCGCACGCAGCTCACCGTGGTGGTGCGCCAGGTGCGCAGCGGCTCCGAAAGCGTGGCCACGGCCAGCGTACAGATCGCGCAGGGCAACACCGACCTGTCGGCCCGCACCGAGAGCCAGGCCAGCGCGCTGGAGGAAACCGCGGCGTCCATGGAGCAGCTGAGCTCCACCGTGCGGCAGAACGCCGACAGCGCCCGCCAGGCCAGCCAGCTGGCCGACAGCGCCAGCACCGTGGCCGCGCAGGGCGGCGAAGTGGTGGCCCAGGTGGTGCACACCATGCAGGGCATCAACGCGTCGTCGCAGAAGATCTCGGACATCATCGGCGTGATCGACTCGATCGCCTTCCAGACCAACATCCTGGCGCTCAACGCCGCGGTGGAAGCAGCGCGAGCAGGCGAGCAGGGCCGCGGCTTTGCCGTGGTGGCCAGCGAAGTGCGCAGCCTGGCCGGCCGCAGTGCCGGGGCCGCCCGCGAGATCAAGGCCCTCATCAGCGCCAGCGTGGAGCGCGTGGAGCACGGCACCGCCCTGGTGGACCGCGCTGGCAGCACGATGAACGAGGTGGTCAGCGCCATCCGCCGCGTGACGGACATCGTGGGCGAGATCAGCACCGCCAGCCACGAACAGTCCCTGGGCGTGGCCCAGGTGGGCGAGGCCGTAACGCAGATGGACCAGGTCACGCAACAGAACGCCGCGCTGGTCGAAGAAATGGCCGCGGCCGCCGGCAGCCTGCAGCTCCAGGCCGAAGACCTGGTGCAGGTGGTGTCGGTGTTCCGCCTGGGGGACGAAGGCAGCGTGCGCCAGCAGGCCGCCTAGCCCACACATCCATCGCTACAAATTCGATAGCTGCTAGCGCTTTACAGACAAGCGGTAGAGGTCGGTTTACCTTAAAATCCGCCCCCTCAACCGCCCGCCACGCCGCGCTCGATGCCCAGCGCAGCCAGCTCCGCATCGCTGAACACCCGAGAGCGCGTATGGAACGCCTTGCCCTCGGGCCCCTCCAGCGAAAACGTCCCGCCCGTGCCCTCGATCACGTCGATGATGAGCTGCGTGTGCTTCCAGGTCTCGTACTGCGCGCGGCCAATGTAGAAAGGGCAGCCGCCGATATCGCCCAGATACACATCGCCCGCGCCCATCGTGATCTCGCCGGGCAGATAGCAGTTGGCCGCACTGTTGTCGCAGCAGCCCCCCGACTGGTGGAACATGAGGTCAGGCCCATGCTTGGCTTGCAGAAAGGCCACCAGCTCCAGCGCGGCGGGGGTGGCGATGACTTTGTCGACCATGGGTGTCTCCAACGTGCGATGCACAAAAGCAAACGCGGCAAGTTGGAACAACGAGCCGGCAGCAGCGCTTGCAGCGGTTCACAAACCGTTCCTGGCTAGGGATCCTCTGCACGGATCGAGCTGCCAAGTGTGCGCTGCGGATCGGGATGGCGTGCAAGGCGCAAGACGCAGCAATAGCCGTAGCTATTGCGAGTATTTGCAACGCCGCAGGCCGCCCGAGACCGCAGATGCACACGGCGCGATGATTCGTGCAGCGGGTCCCTAGGCGTCTTCGTCGCAGACAGTAGCAACGCTACGGCAAGACGGAGCAACGACGCCAGGGACGGTTTTTGGACCGCCACCCCTCAGAAGAACCCGAGCTTGTTTTCGGAGTAGCTCACCAACAGGTTCTTCGTTTGCTGATAGTGGTCCAGCATCATCTTGTGCGTCTCGCGCCCGATGCCCGACTCCTTGTAGCCGCCGAACGCCGCGTGCGCCGGGTACGCGTGGTAGCAGTTGGTCCACACGCGCCCGGCCTTGATTGCGCGGCCCATGCGGTAGGCGACGTTGCCGTTGCGGCTCCACACGCCGGCGCCCAGGCCGTACAGCGTGTCGTTGGCGATCGCCAGGGCCTCGGCCTCGTCCTTGAAGGTGGTCACGGCCAGCACGGGGCCGAAGATTTCCTCCTGGAAGATGCGCATCTTGTTGTGGCCCTTGAACAGCGTGGGCTGCACGTAGTAGCCGCCTTCCAGGTCGCCGCCCAGGTGGGCCTGGCCACCGCCGGCCAGCACCTCGGCGCCTTCTTGCTTGCCCAGGTCCAGGTACGACAGGATCTTGGTGAGCTGCTCCTTGCTGGCTTGCGCGCCCATCATGCTGTCGGTGTCGAGCGGGTTGGCGTGCTGGATGGCGGCCACGCGCTTCAAGACGCGCTCCATGAACTTGTCGTAGATGCTTTCCTGGATCAGCGCACGCGACGGGCAGGTGCAGACCTCGCCCTGGTTGAACGCGAACAGCACCAGGCCTTCGATGGCCTTGTCCAGGAAAGCGTCGTCCTTGTCCATGATGTCGGCGAAGAACACATTGGGGCTCTTGCCGCCCAGCTCCAGCGTGGCGGGGATGAGGTTGTTGGCGGCGGCCTGCGCGATCACGCGGCCGGTGCTGGTGGAGCCGGTGAACGCGATCTTGGCGATGCGCTTGCTGGTGGCCAGCGGCATGCCCGCCTCGCGCCCGTAGCCGTTGACGATGTTGAGCACGCCCGGCGGCAACAGGTCGGCGATCAGCCCGGCCAGGATCAAAATGGAAATCGGCGTGGACTCCGCGGGCTTGAGCACCACGCAGTTGCCCGCGCCGATCGCCGGGGCCAGCTTCCACGCGGCCATCAGGATGGGGAAGTTCCACGGAATGATCTGGCCCACCACGCCCAGCGGCTCCTGGATGTGGTACGCCACGGTGTTCTCGTCGATGTTGGAAAGCGCGCCTTCCTGCGCGCGCACGCAGCCCGCAAAGTAGCGGAAGTGGTCCACGGTGAGGGGGATGTCGGCGTTCAGCGTCTCGCGGATGGCCTTGCCGTTGTCCACGGTTTCGGCATAGGCCAGCAGCTCCAGGTTCTGCTCGATGCGGTCGGCGATTTTGAGCAGGATGTTGCTGCGCGTGGCGGCGTCCGTCTTGCCCCAGGCATCGGCAGCGGCATGGGCGGCGTCCAGCGCCAGCTCGATGTCTTCAGCGGTGGAGCGCGCGGCCTGGGTGTAGACCTTGCCGTTCACCGGCGAGATCACGTCGAAGTACTGGCCCTTGACCGGGGCCACGAACTGGCCGCCGATGAAGTTGTCGTACCGGGCTTGGTAGGCGATCTTGGCGCCGGCGGTGCCGGGGGCTGCGTATACGGTCATGTGCGTTGTCTCCAGGGATGTTGTGTGAGGCATCGGCCGGCCGCGCGGGCCGCTCCGATGCACTCCCCTACTCAAGACGCATGCCAGCGCCTGGCACGCGGCGGGCCGTTGATTTCATGGAGATTTTTCTGTCGGAGCACTGTCCGGACCGTCACACCGTGCCCGCCCGCCGTGTTCCGCAACGCCACACCTGTCACGAAATGGAACACCCGCACCGCGCGGCAGGCCCGCGCCCTTGCCCCGGCCCGGTGGGGGCGCCATACTGGCCGCAGCGGGTGCACCAGACGCCTGCACAGGAGACCAGCGCGTGCGTTCTTCCGCCACCACCCCGCCCCTTGTCGCCTTGCGACAGGCCCGCCAGCACCTGCTGGAGTTCGGCCAGTGCCCCAGCGGCCTGCTGGACGAGCGCCTGGCCCGCTCATGGGGCCGCAGCATGGCCGCTGGCCTCGCGCCCACCGGGCGCGCCCCGCGCGTGGAGCACGCCAGTGGCGGCACGCTGCGCCATGCGCTGGCCAGCAACCCCGAGCTGCTGGCGCATTCACGGCCAGTGATGGAATACCTCTTCGAGCAGGTGCGCCACAGCCAGAGCGTGGTGGTGCTGGCCGACCGCCGCGGCATGCTGATGCACACGCTGGGCGACCCGGGCTTCGTGGGCAAGGCCGAGCGCGTGGCGCTGACGAGCGGCGCGTCGTGGCACGAAGCGCACCGGGGCACCAACGCCATCGGCACCGCGCTGGCCGAATGCACGGCCGTGGAGGTGCACGGCGGCGAGCACTTTCTGGAGCGCAACAGCTTTCTCACCTGCGCGGCCTCGCCCATCCTGTCGGCCACCGGCGAGCTGCTGGGCATTCTCGACATCTCGGGCGACTACCGCCAGGGGCACGCGCACACGCTGGGCCTGGTCAGCACCGCGGCCCGCATGATCGAAAACCGCCTGCTGGCCGCCGCCTGCAAGCGCAACATCCGCCTGCACCTGCACCGCGACCCCGAAGGCATCGGCAGCGTGGCCGAAGGCATCGTGGCCGTGTCGGGCGACGGCTGGATCGTGGGCGCTAACCGCGCAGCCCTGGCCCAGCTGGGGCTGTGCGCCAGCGATGTCGGCGCGACCGAGCTCGAGCGCGTGGTGGACGCGCGGCTGGACGACCTGCTGTCGCACCACCAGCGCCGCCCGCAGCAGCCGCAGGCCGTGCGCCTGCCCGGCGGTGCCCTGCTGTTCGCGCAGGTGCAGAGGGACCCCGCAGCGTGGCCGGGCACCACGCTGGCGTCGGCCCGCGGCGCAGTCGCAGCCCCCGAGGCGGCGGCACCGGTACAGGCCGTGGATGCCCTGGCGCAGCTGGACACGGGCGATGCCCGCTGGCGCAGCGCCGCCGACAAGGCGCGCCGCGTGGTGGGCAAGCCGATCCCGGTGCTGATCCAGGGCGAGTCGGGCGTGGGCAAGGAAGTGTTCGCCCGCGCGCTGCACGCCAGCGGGCCGCGGCGCGACGGCCCTTTCGTGGCCATCAACTGCGGCGCCATCCCCGAGAACCTCATCGAGGCCGAGCTGTTCGGCTATGTGGGCGGCGCCTTCACCGGCGCGCGCAAGGAGGGCAGCGCGGGCCGGCTGCGCGAGGCCCACGGCGGCACGCTGTTCCTCGATGAAATCGGC
Source organism: Acidovorax sp. LjRoot117 (assembly GCF_964252695.1). NCBI lineage: Bacteria > Pseudomonadati > Pseudomonadota > Betaproteobacteria > Burkholderiales > Comamonadaceae > Acidovorax > Acidovorax sp. LjRoot117. Next base: position 129,480 of record NZ_CAXUPO020000008.1, read on the forward strand.
GACATGCCCCTGGCCATGCAAACCCGCCTGCTGCGCGTGCTGCAGGAGCGCAGCGTGACGCCGGTGGGCGCGGGCAAGTCCTTTGCGGTGGACTTTGCGCTGGTGAGCGCCACGCACAGCCAGCTGATGCAGGCCGCCGAGCAAGGGCGCTTTCGGCAAGACCTGTACTACCGCATCAACGGCCTGACGGTGCAGCTGCCCGCGCTGCGCGAGCGCACCGACTTCCTGGCGCTGACGCAGCAGCTGCTGAGCTCGCTGGCCACACCGACCACAGGACCCAGCCCCTGCCCCGGCCGGCCGCGCAGCCTGCAGCTGGCCCCCGACCTGCTGGCCCGCCTGGCGCGCTACCCCTGGCCCGGCAACCTGCGCCAGTACGCCAGCGTGCTGCGCACCGCCTGCGCCATGCTCGACGACGGCGAAGACACGCTGCGCTGGGACCATCTGCCGGACGACCTGGCGCAGGCGCTGGCGGCGCAGGAACAGAAAGAGGAACACGCACACGCAGGCAGCGGGCCCACGGCCTGGCCCACCGGCCCGGCCACCGCAGACGACGACGGGCCCCCGCCCGCGCCACTCAACCTGCAGCAGCTGTCCCACACCGCCATCGACCAAGCCCTGCAGTCCACCCGCGGCAACATGTCCGAGGCCGCGCGCCGCCTGGGCATCAGCCGCCAGACGCTGTACCGCAAGCTCAAGAAGACGCCGGGGTGAGCGGGCAGCGGGGCTTGCGGAAGCAGCGGCACCGGTGACCTGCACGGTAGCGCGACGACGGCCAGCGGGCGCGTGGTGCGGCGGGCCGGGGCGTACGCTGGCACGCATGGCACGCATGGCACGCATGGCACGCATGGCACGCATGGCACGCATGGCACGCATGGCAAATGCTATTGAATTAATAGCTGCTAGCGATTATCCAACAAGCGGTAGCAGCCATTTTGGCTGTGATTCTCCCCATGAGAAGTGAAGGAACAGGGCACGGGATGCCCCGCCTGCCAGCCCACGCACTCCCCGCTCCGTTTCACGCCAGCGGCAGCACGATCCGCGCGCACAGCCCTGCGCCCGGTGCGGTGCGCAGCTCCAGCCGGCCGCCATGGCTGCGCGCCACCCGGTCCACGATGGCCAGGCCCAGCCCCGCCCCCGGTGCGCCCGACCGCGCCGCGCCACCGCCGCGCGCGAAGGGCTCGCGCATGCGCTCCAGTGCCTCGGGCGCGATGCCCGGGCCCTGGTCGGCCACCTCGATCCAGGCCGTGGCGCCCGCCGTGCCGGTGCGCACCACCACCGGCGCCGCGCCGTGGCGCCACGCGTTTTCCACCAGGTTGTCCAGCGCACGGCGCAGGGCCTGCGGGCGCACGGGCACATCGGGCAAATGCGCGGGCGGGGCCAGCTCCAGCCGCAGGCTGCGGCCATGGTCTGCCTGCGCCTCGGCCACGGCCCGGGCCAGGTCGTTGAGCGATGCCATGGCGGCGGCCTCGGCCTCGCCCACCCGCGCAAAGTCCAGGAACTGGCCGACGATGCCGTCCATCTCGTCGATGCTGCGCGCCATGCTGGCCGCAAGCGGCGCATCCAGGCCGGGGCCTGCGATCTCTACCCCCAGCCGCAGCTTGGTCAGTGGCGTGCGCAGGTCGTGCGACACGCCCGCCAGCATCAGCGCGCGCTCGTGGTCGGCCGCGGCCAGGCTCTGCGCCATCTGGTTGAAGCTGCGCGCCACGGTGGCGATCTCGTCGGGCCCGTCCTCGGGCAGGGCGGCAGGGGCCTGGCCCTGCGCCAGCTGCTGCGCCGCCCCCACCACCTGGCCCAGCGGGCGGTTGATGTGCCGCTGCAGCCACCAGGCCCCCCACAACGCCAGCAGCACGCTGATCAGCGTGGCCAGCAGCCAGGCCCCCGTGAACTCGCGGGTGGGGAACACGCTGGGCAGGTGCAGCCAGTAGGCTGTGCCGTCGTGCACCACCCGCAGCGACAGCACGCCCGTGCTGTCGCGCCGCCACACGGCCTCGCCGCCCGGCGCGGTGCCGCCGCCCTCCAGCCGCCGCGCCACGGCCTGCACGAACTGCCGCTCCAGCGGCGACAGCAGGGCGCGCCGGGGCTGAGACGTCGGCACCGCCTGGGCTGCCTGCGCTGCCTTGAGGTTGAAGGCTTCGACAAACGCGGCACGCTGGCCTGCGGGCAGGGCCTGCAGCCCGGCGCTCAGCGCCGCCACATTGCGCGCCACGCCATCGGCCACCTGCGCCACCCGGGGCTGCAGGATCATCTGCCGCACCAGCACCACCGCCACCAGTTGCCCCAGCACCACCAGCGCGGCAATCAGGAGCAGGTTGCGCCCCAGCAGGCTGCGCGGCCACGGGCTGCGGCGGCGGGCGGGCGCTGCTGAGGGCGCTGCGGGCGGGGCCGGAATATGCGCGGCCGGGATGTGCGCGGCCGGGATGTGCGGCGCCGTCATGGCGTGGTGCCCGCACCCTGCGGCGCAGCCCCGTCGGGCACGAACACATAGCCCACGCCCCACACCGTGCGGATGTGGCGCGGCTGCGCGGGGTCGGCCTCGATGAGCTTGCGCAGGCGCATCACCTGCACGTCGATGCTGCGGTCGGTGGCCGCGTGGTCGGGGCCGTAGGCCAGCGCGATGAGCCGGTCGCGCCCCAGCGGCCGGTGCGGCTGCCGGGCCAGGGCCTGCAGCAGCGCGAACTCGCCCGTGGTCAGGGGCACGTCGGCGCCCTCGCGCGTGAGCCGGCGCTCGTCCAGCCACAGCGTGAACCCACCGAACGCGATCTGCCCGCCCGCCTGGCGCGGCCCGGCGTGGGCCCCCAGCAGGCGCTGGCGCCGCACCATGGCCTGGATGCGCGCCAGCAGCTCGCGCGGGTTGAAGGGCTTGGGCAGGTAGTCGTCGGCGCCCATCTCCAGCCCGACGATGCGGTCCACCGGGTCGCCCCGCGCGGTGAGCATCAGGATGGGAATGGTCTCGCCCTGCGCGCGCAGGCGCCGGCAGATGGCCAGTCCGTCCTCGCCCGGCATCATCACGTCGAGCACCAGCACATCGAAGCGCTCGCGCGCCAGCAGCACGTTGAGCGGGCCCGCGCCGTCCACCGTGCGCACGGTATAGCCCTGGTCGCCGAGGTAGCGCTGCAGCAGGGCCCGCAGGTCGGGCTCGTCATCGGCCACGAGGATCTTGGCGCGTGCATCGTTCATGCGCGGATCATGACAGGCGGTGACGGCCTGTGGCGGCGATGTCATACCTTGTCATCACTTGGCACGGTGGCGCAACCCGCAGCCTGGCCGGGAGCCGCACCATGCAGGCATCCCTTCTTCTTCTTCGGAGTTGTCCACCATGTCTGCCGCCACCTTCTTCCGCTCTGCCCCAGCCCTGCTGTGTGCGCTGGCCTGCGCCGCCCTGCTGGCCCATGCCCCGGTGCATGCCCAGGCCTCCGACGCGCCCGCCACGCCCGGCGACCGCCTGCGTGCCCGGCTGCTGGAGCGCGCGCTGCAGAATCCGGCGCCACTGCCCGCCGGCGTGCAGAAGCTGCCCGACCTGCCCTACGGCAGCGACGCGCGCCAGCGCATGGACGTGTACCTGCCGCCCGCGGACGCGCGCCCGGCCGGCCTGCGCGCACCGGTGATCTTCATGGTGCACGGCGGCGCCTGGCGCACCGGCGACAAGGCGATGCCGAAGGTCGTGGAGAACAAGGTGGCGCGCTGGTTGGCGCGTGGCTTCGTGTTCGTCTCCATCAACTACCGCATGCTGCCCGACACCCCCGTCGCGCAGCAGGCCTACGACGTGGCCCAGGCGCTGGCCGCAGCCCAGCAGCGCGCGCCCGGATGGGGCGCCGACCCCGGCCGCTTCATCCTGATGGGCCACTCGGCGGGCGCCCACCTGGTGTCGCTGATCAACGCGCAGCCCGCGTTCGCGCAGCGCCAGGGCGCCTGGCCCTGGCTGGGCACGGTGTCGCTGGACAGCGCGGTGCTGAACGTGCCGCGCCTCATGGCCGCGCCGCATGCCCGCCTGTACGACGAGGCCTTCGGCACGAACCCGTCCACCTGGACGCTGCTGTCGCCATTCCACCAGCTCGTGGCCGGCGCTCCGCCCTACCAGCTCGTGTGCTCCACCGAGCGCCCCGACCAGCCCTGCCTGCAGGCCGAGGCCATGGCGCGCCAGGCCGCCACCCTGGGCGTGCGCGCCGAGGTCCTGCCCGAGCCGCTCGAACACGGCGAGATCAACGGCGAGCTGGGCCTGGACAGCGGCTACACCCGCGCGGTGGACGCCTTCATGGCCTCGCTGGACCCGCTGGTGGCGCGCTTGTTGGCGCGATGAGGTACGCAGGCGATTGCTACTGATTCGATAGCTGCTTGCGCCTGCTGGTCGAGCGCCGCCGGCACAAATCCGTCACGACAAACTGGACGCGGACTTCGCAGATTTCGCGGACTTCAGGTAAGGCGCCAGGTACTGCCCCGTGTGGCTCGCCGGGTTGGCCGCCAGGTCCTCGGGCGTGCCCACGCCCACCACGGTGCCGCCGCCGGCCCCGCCCTCCGGACCCATGTCGATGAGCCAGTCGGCGGTCTTGATGACGTCGAGGTTGTGCTCGATGATCACGATGGTGTTGCCCGCATCGCGCAGCTGGTGCAGCACCTTGAGCAGCAGGTCGATGTCCGCAAAGTGCAGGCCGGTGGTAGGCTCGTCCAGGATGTAGAGCGTGCGGCCCGTGTCGCGTTTGCTGAGCTCCTGCGCCAGCTTCACGCGCTGCGCTTCGCCGCCCGACAGCGTGGTGGCCGCCTGGCCCAGGCGGATGTACGACAGGCCCACATCCAGCAGCGTCTGCAGCTTGCGCACGATGGTCGGCACGTCCTTGAAGAAGGCGGCGGCGTCTTCCACCGTCAGCTCCAGGATCTGCGCGATGTTCTTGCCCTTCCACAGCACTTCCAGCGTCTCGCGGTTGTAGCGCTGGCCGTGGCAGATGTCGCAGGGCACGTACACGTCGGGCAGAAAGTGCATCTCCACCTTCACCACGCCGTCGCCCTGGCAGGCCTCGCAGCGGCCCCCGGCCACGTTGAAGCTGAAGCGCCCGGGGCCGTAGCCACGCTCCTTGGCGGTGTTGACCTCGGCCATCAGCTCGCGGATGGGGGTGAACAGGCCGGTGTAGGTGGCCGGGTTGCTGCGCGGCGTGCGGCCGATGGGGCTCTGGTCGACGTTGATCACCTTGTCGAAATACTCGATGCCCACAATTTCGTCGTGCGCGGCGGGCTCTTCATGCGCGCGGTACAGCTGGCGGGCCACGGCGGCGTACAGCGTGTCGTTGACCAGCGTGCTCTTGCCCGAGCCCGACACGCCCGTCACGCAGGTGAGCAGCCCCACCGGAAAGTCCACCGTCACGTTCTTGAGGTTGTTGCCCGTGGCGCCTGCCACGCGCAGCGCCTGCAGGGCGCCCTGGCGCGCGTGGTGCTCGGCCATGCGCTCGGCGCGGCGTTTGCTGGCTTCGGTCTGCGGAAAGCGCGACTTGGCCTTGGCCTCCACCACGGGCGCAGCCTGTTGCTCGAGCACCGGCAGCCAGGGCGTGCGGCGCGGGGGCACGGCAATCGAGCGCACGCCCGACAGGTACTGGCCGGTGAGCGACTGCGTGTTGCCACGCACTTCGTCGTACGTGCCCTGTGCCATCACGCGCCCACCGTGCACGCCCGCGCCGGGGCCCATGTCGATCACGTGGTCGGCGGCGCGCATCATGTCTTCGTCGTGCTCGACCACGATCACGCTGTTGCCGATGTCGCGCAGGTGTTTGAGCGTGGCGATCAGGCGGTCGTTGTCGCGCTGGTGCAGGCCGATGCTGGGCTCGTCCAGCACGTACATCACGCCGGTGAGGCCCGAGCCGATCTGGGACGCGAGGCGGATGCGCTGCGCCTCGCCGCCGGAGAGGGTCTCGGCGCTGCGGTCCAGACTCAGGTAGCTCAGCCCCACGTCGTTCAGGAACTGCAGGCGCGTGGCGATCTCGCGCACCACCTTGTCGGCGATCTCGGCCTTGGCGCCAGTGAGCTTGAGGTCGTTGAACCAGGCATGGGCGGTGTTCAGCGTGGCGTGGCTCACTTCAAAGATGGCGCGGGCCTGCTCGCCCTCGCCCAGCCGCACGTGGCGGGCTTCGCGGCGCAGGCGGGTGCCGTGGCATTCGGGGCAGGGCTGGGTGCTGCGAAAGCGCGCCAGGTCTTCGCGCACCACCACCGAATCGGTCTCGCGGTAGCGCCGCGCCATGTTGGGGATGATGCCTTCGAACGGGTGCTTCTTGGCATACACCTTGCCCTTGGAGGCGCCGCTGTCCATGATGTAGCTGAAGGCGATTTCTTCGTCGCCCGAGCCGTGCAGGATGGCGTTCTGCACCGGCGCGGGCAGCGACTCGAACGGCGCCTCGATGTTGAACGCGTAGTGCTTGGCCAGGCTCTCGAGCATCGCAAAGTAGTAGCCGTTGCGCCGGTCCCAGCCCTTGATGGCGCCGCTGGCCAGGCTCAGCGTGGGGAAGGCCACCACACGCGCCGGGTCGAACACGTCGCGCTGGCCGATGCCGTCGCACGCAGGGCACGCGCCCATGGGCGAGTTGAACGAGAACAGGCGCGGCTCCAGCTCCGGCAGCGAGTAGCTGCACACGGGGCAGGCGAACTTGCTGCTGAACAGGTGCTCCTGCCCCGTGTCCATCTCCAGCGCCAGCACGCGGCCGTTGCCCTCGTGCCCGCCCACGCGCAACACCGACTCGATGCTCTCGGCCAGGCGCTGCTGCAGGTCGGCCCGCACCTTGATGCGGTCGATCACCACGTCGATGTTGTGCTTCTCGGTTTTCTTGAGCGCAGGCAGGTTCTCGTGTTCGTAGATCTGGCCGTCGACCCGAAAGCGCACGTAGCCCAGCGCCTGCATCTGCGCGAACAGCTCGGTGAACTCGCCTTTCTTCTCGCGCGCCACGGGCGCGAGCAGCATGAGCTTGGTGTCTTCCGGCAGGGCCAGCACGGCATCCACCATCTGGCTCACGGTCTGCGCGGCCAGCGGCAGGCCGTGGTCGGGGCAGTAGGGCGTGCCGGCGCGGGCATAGAGCAGCCGCAGGTAGTCGTGGATCTCGGTCACCGTGCCCACGGTGGAGCGCGGGTTGTGGCTGGTGGCCTTCTGCTCGATGCTGATGGCGGGCGACAGGCCCTCGATGAGGTCGACATCGGGCTTGTCCAGCCGCCCGAGGAACTGCCGCGCATAGGCCGACAAACTCTCCACATAGCGCCGCTGGCCTTCGGCATAGAGCGTGTCGAACGCCAGGCTCGACTTGCCCGACCCCGACAGCCCCGTGATCACCACCAGCTGGTTGCGGGGGATGTCGAGGTCGATGTTCTTGAGGTTGTGCGTGCGCGCGCCGCGGATGCTGATGCGCTGCTCGCGCAGGGCGCGGGCGAGGTACGTGCCGTCATCAGGTGTGGCGGGTGACGGGGCGGTGTGGTCGGTCACGGGTGGGGCCTGGTGCAGGAAAACCGACCATGATAGGTCACGGCCCTCCTGCGTGCCATGGACTCGCGGGATTGACATGGACGGGGCCTCTAACCGCACCGTTGTTTGACAGCACAGGGGTCCGTCGGTGCACGTGTCGCACAAGAAAAATAACACCTGTCATTTTTTTTCTTGTGTGTGCAAGTGGATTCGCACATATTCACGCACACACCCCCTGCGCCCTTGTTTGCAACGCTCGCAATGCCTGTTACGTTCTCATGCCACCCCAAGATCTCCACCGTCAATCCGCAGTAACCCCTCAGACCTTCAGCGTGCTGCGTGAAGACCGGGAGCAACTGGCCGGGCATGGCGGGCGGGTGGTCTGGTTCACCGGGCTGTCCGGTGCGGGCAAATCCACGCTGGCGAACGCCTTGGAAGTGGAGCTTCACCGGGGCCTGAGGCGCACCTATGTGCTCGACGGCGACAACGTGCGGCGCGGCCTGTGCAAGGATCTGGGGTTCTCGGACGCGGACCGCGTGGAGAACGTTCGCCGCGTGGCCGAGGTGGCGCGGCTCTTCGTCGATGCGGGCGTGCTGGTGCTGGTGGCTTTCATCTCCCCCTTCCGCGCGGAGCGCCAAGCGGCCAGGGACCTGTTCGCACCCGGCGACTTCCTGGAGGTCTTCGTGGATGTACCGCTCGCAGTGGCCGAGCAGCGCGACACCAAGGGCCTGTACCAGAAGGCACGCAGCGGCGCCCTGTCACACCTGACGGGCATCGACTCACCCTACGAGCCCCCGCTCGCACCCGACCTTGCACTGCGCACGGACCAGCTTTCCATCGATGCCTGCGTGGGCCGGATGCTGGCCTTGCTGGAGCCTTCACAAGACACGATGCCCACCATCGTACAGCGCGTAGTCCAAGCCCATCTCCCGCGTGAAGCCGATCACGTGCCGCTGCCATGAGCATGCCCATGGCCCTTGCGGCCGCGCCCGCCGAGGCGCAGGGAGTGCGCGGGCCGCTGTTCTCGCGCCTGCGCATACCCGTGCCCATCACCGCGCTGCAGGATGAAGTCTCGCAGCTGATGGCACGCAGCTGGCTGCCCCACGTCAACCGGGGTGACTACGACGGCGCATGGGACGTGTTGCCGCTGCGCTGCCAGAGCCAGCATGTCGCGGCGCACCCCATCCTGCAGGGCTTTGCCCTGAACGACGGAGCCCGCGATTGGAACGACCTGCCGGTACTGCAGGATTGCCCTGCCATCCGGCAACTGATGGCCCGGCTGGAGTGCCCGCTGAAGTCCGCGCGGCTGATGCGGCTGCATGCGGGCGCCAGCATCAAGCCCCACCGGGACCATGGCCTGCACCTGGGCTGCGGCGAGGCGCGCCTGCATGTGCCGGTCTGGACCCATCCTGGTGTGCATTTCCTCGTCGCAGGCCAGGAAGTGCCCATGCGCGAAGGCGAGTTCTGGTACTTCAACGCCGACGAGGAGCACGCGGTGGTGAATCGCAGCCGGGCGGCACGCACGCACCTGGTCATGGACTGCGTGGCCAACCCGTGGCTGGTGCGCCGCATCCAGGAAGGTGCGTTCGGTGCTTGACCTGCGGCACGCCTACCACACGCTGCTCGGCTCGCCGCAGCAGCTGGCGCTGTGCCGGCAAGCCCGGTCCGTGGTGGACCTGCTGGCTGCGCTGCGGGGCCTCTGGGGTGCAGGCGGCCACAGCGACGCGGACATCCTGCAGGCCCTCGACGCGTTGAACCGCGACAACCTGCCCGACGAGGTGGCTGCCGGCATGGCTGGGATCTGGCTGCCCCGCAGCTACCACGCTCGCGGCCAGCACCTGCACTGGTGCCTGCCCGATGGCGCACCCACCGAACCCTTCCACGACGAGTACCTGAGCCGCTGCTGGCAAAGCACCACGCTGAACCAGCTGATCACGCCCCGGACCTCCTTGCGCGCCCTGGCGGCCTGCGCCCGGCGGGTGCCCCGGGCCCGGCCCGCGGGGTTCATCCTTCACCTGTCGCGCTGCGGCTCCACGCTGCTGTCCGGCTGCCTGTCGGAGCTGGACGAAGCGGCAGTCTTCTCCGAGTCCCCGGTGCTCACCGAGGTGCTGGTCGACCCAGCGCTGAGTCCTGAAGAGAAGCGCGCTGGCGTCGAATGCCTGATCGATGTGAAGGCCAGCCTTTTTCCAGGCCGCCGGGTGGTCATCAAGTGGAATGCGTGGGACATCTTCCATGCACGGATGCTGCGCAGTGCGTACCCCGCCGTCCCCATCGTGGCGCTGGTGCGCGATCCTGTGGAAATCCTCGCGTCCCACCACGCGCAGGCGGGCCGGCACATGTCGGGGGACCCCTCGCTCGCCGGCGTGGCGCCGGTGTTCATGGTGTCCGCAAATGCCTCGGTGCTGGAGCACCGCATCCGCGTGCTCCACGGCCTGATGGAGAGCATGCTGGCGCTCCCTGCAGAGCCACACACCACCTGCATCGACTACCGCCAGCTGAACGGCAACACCGTGCGCCAGGTCGCCGGGATGTTCGGCCTGCGCTGCGATGCTCAAGGCCAGCAGCGGATCGCCCAGCGCATGCAGCGCAACGCCAAGCTTCCGGATATCCGCTTCCAGCCGGATGGCAGCGCCAAGGCCGCGGTGTTCGATGCCGCCGAGTCCCGGGCCATTGCGCAGCGGCTGTCTTCGCTGCACCGGGCGCTGGTGTCCCCGGCGGAGCAGGCAGCGCCCGAACCCGAGGTGGCAAATGCTGGCTGATACGCAGTCCCCACTGCTCTTGCACACGCGCCCGGGCGGCGCGCAGGATGCGCCGTTCCTGCGCGCGCTTTTCGATTCGCACTGCGCACACCTGCATGCACTGGGCCTTCCGCCGGCCGCGCTGCAAGCGCTGGTGGACCAGCAGTACGCCTTCCGGCAGGCAGACTACGGACGCCGCTTTCCGCAGGCCCGCACACTGATCGCGCTGGCCGGCCACGAACCCATCGGCGCCCTGGTGCTCGACGATGACGACGACACGCTGCACATCGTGGACCTCGCGGTGGCGCCGCACTCGCGCGGCTGCGGCCATGGGCGCACGCTGGTCCGGCAGGTGCAGGCCCAGGCGCGCGAGATGGGTCGTCAAGCTGTCACATTGTCCGTGGACCCTCTGAATCAACCCGCCCTTCGCCTGTACCTGGCGCTGGGGTTCGAAGCCACCGAGCAGCAACCGGTTCAATGGCGGATGCTGTGGCGCCCTCTCCCCTCGTGAAGCGCATGAAGACCCACGCGCGAAACCCTCGTTCATTTCCACCATAACGAAAGGCTGAGCCCCATGGCAACCCCTTACCTCGGAGAAATCCGCCTCCTGCCCTACGAATGGCCGCCCAAGGGCTGGATGCTGTGCCAAGGGCAGACGCTGGCCATCAGCACCAACCAGGCCCTGTTCACCTTGCTGGGCGTCACCTACGGCGGCAACGGCACGACCAACTTCCAGCTTCCGGACCTGCGCGGACGGTCTGTGCGGCATGCCGCGCAGGCTACTCCGTACGGCAGCCTGGGAGGCTCGGAGACAGTGAGTCTGGTAGCGAGTGAGATGCCCGCGCACATCCACGCCGTGATGGCGTCCGCAGGCAATGCCAACAGCGCCGAATTCACCGGCGCCCTGGTCGGCTCGGCTGTCGCAGGGGGCAATCCCGTGAACCTGTATGCAGATGCCTCGAGCCCCGTGCAGGCGCTGGCGCCTGGCTGCGTCAGCACGGAAGGCGCAGGCCAGCCGCACGATAACTGCCAGCCGTCCCTGGTGCTGAACTACTGCATCGCGGTGACCGGTGTCTTCCCTTCCCGCAATTGAACGACTGACTGAAAGACCCACCATGGAAAGCTATGTCGGAGATATCCGTCTCTTTGCCGGCAACTTCGCGCCGCGGGGATGGGCGCTGTGCAACGGAGCCTTGCTCAGCATCAGTGAATACCAGACCCTCTACGTGCTCATCGGCATCCGGTATGGGGGCGACGGCCAGAACACTTTCGCCCTGCCGAACTTGTGCGGGCGGGTGCCGGTCGGGCAGGGCACGGGCCTGGGCTTGACCCCCCGCGTGGTGTCGCAGCTGTACGGCAGCGAGAGCGTCACCTTGCTCACCCAGCAGTTGCCCCAGCACACGCACACGTTCAACGCCACCTCCGCCACGGCGACCAGCGCCCGGGCGGGCGGCATGCTGTTCGCGCAGACCGGCACCGACAACCTCTACGGCCCGGTGCCCGGCACCGACCCCAAGCCCCAGGCCATGGCGCCCACTGCCGTGACGGTCGCGGGTGGCAGCCAGCCGCACGACAACATCATGCCCAGCATGGCCATCAACTACATCATTGCCCTCGAAGGCATTTTCCCCAGCCGCAACTGAGCAACAGGAGAATCGTATGGATCAGTTCATTGGAGAAATCCGGGCATTTCCCTTCAGCTTCGCGCCCAAGGACTGGGCGCTGTGCAACGGCCAGGTGCTGCCCATCACCAGCAACACGGCCTTGTTCTCGATACTGGGCACCACGTACGGAGGGGACGGCAAGACCACGTTCGGACTGCCCGACCTGCAAGGCCGCGTGATCGTCTCTCCCGGGCAGAGCCCGGGCCTGAGCCAATGGTTTTGGGGCGAGATCGCAGGGTCCGACAGCGTGACGCTGCTGTCCACCGAAATGCCGATGCACAACCACCAGATCACCGGCATGAACAACATCGGCACCCTGCCAGCACCCGACAGCAACAGCTACCTGAGCCGCGATGCACGCGGAGGCAGCGGTGTCATCCAGTACATGCAGACAGGCGGCACCCCCTCGGCCCCGATGGCGCCCAACACGCTGCTGCCCAGCGGCGGGACGACGCCCCACGAAAACAGGCAGCCCTTCCTGGTGCTGAACTACTGCATCGCGCTGCGAGGCGAATTCCCCGCCCGCAACTGACGCAGCCCCGCGACGCGACGGGCGACTGACCGACGAGCAGTCGCCCGGCAAGCGTCCACTGCCCCCCATTGCCACATGCCGCATACCCTGCATTTCATTTCCGGCCTTCCACGTTCGGGCTCCACCCTGCTCGCAGGCATCCTGCGCCAGAACCCGCGCTTTCACGCGGCCATGAGCAGCCCTGTGGCAGGCCTTGTCAACGGCGTGCTGGAGCAGATGGGGGCAGGCAGCGAGTCCTACGCTTTTTTCGACGCGGCCAAGCGAAAGGCCATCTGCCGCGCCTTGATCGATGCCTACTACGCTGACAAGACCGAGCCCGTCATCTTTGACACCAACCGCCACTGGACGGCACGCATGCACCAGCTGGCCGAGCTGGTGGGCGGCTTCAAGATGGTCTGCTGCGTGCGCAACCCCGCCTGGGTGATGGACAGCTTCGAAGTCATCCACCGCAAGAACCCGTTCGACTACAGCCGCATGTACAACGCGGGGAGCCGGCACACGGTCTACTCGCGCTGCGAGGTCATGATGTCTGCGGGCGGCTCCGTGGGCAGCGCCTGGACCGCGCTCAAGGAAGCCTACTACGGCGAGTTTTCCGACCGGCTATTGCTGGTGGACTACGACCTCCTCACGCAGCATCCCCAACGCACGCTGGAGCTGATCTACCGTTTTCTCGGGGAAGAGTCCTTCCAGCATGATTTCGACAACGTCGAGTATTCCGAGAACGAGTTCGACCAGAACCTCGGCGTCAAAGGCCTGCATGACGTGAAGAAGAAGGTCGCGTTCAAGCCGCGCCGCAGCATTCTGCCGCCGGACCTGTTCGCCAAGTACCAGGACATGGACTTCTGGCAAGACCAGACCGGTACCTCGGCCAGCATCGTCGCCCCCCGCCGGGCCAACGTTCCCAATGCGCACATTCCCGAGGACACCCCATGAACCGTGCCCTGCTCAGCAGCCTTTCGACGCTGCTGTTTCCCTTTGCAGCCCACGCCGCGGCCACCTCGGCCGGGGGGTACCTGATGCGTGGGGGCTATCAGCCTCGCAGCCATGCGCGTCTGCAGATAGATGCCTTGAGCTCCGCCTTCACAGCGCCCCAGAAGGCCAAGCCGCCGGCCCGGCATGCCGCTGCACCGACCGAAATCGCCACCCTGGATATCCTGCAGCAACCAGTGGCCACCGAACTGGTGGTCATCGACGGCTCCGTCGCCGACAAGGCCACGCTGTACCGGGGACTGAAGCCCGGCGTGGTGGCCGTGGAGATCGACCCCTCGCTGCCCGGCCTACCCCAGCTGGCCGATGCCCTGCGCGGACATCGCAACCTGGCGGCCATCCACGTGGTATCGCACGCCAGCGCCGGCGTGCTGCTGCTGGGCAGCAGCCGCATCACGCCCGACAATGCCCACCAGGAACTGGCTGCGCTGTCCGCGCTGCGCGAGGCGGTGCGACCCGGTGCCGATCTGCTCTTCTATGGCTGCGACCTGGCAGCCAGTTCGGAGGGCAGCGCCTTGCTGGACATCGTTCGGCAGGACACCGACCTGGACGTGGCGGCCTCCAGCAACCTCACGGGCAGCCCCGCGCTGGGTGGCGACTGGAACCTGGAGGTGGTGCGCGGAAGCATCGAAACCACCGTGGCGTTCTCGGACAAGGCCTTGAAGGATTTCTCGCATGTGCTGGTGGCATCGAGCGGCACCAAGACCTTTTCGACGGGCTGGACGGATAACGCCACCAACCTCACTTCCACGGACTTCATCGTCACCGGCTGGGACATCGGCGGAAGCCCTGTCGGCAACATCAGCATCTTCGCTGGAGGATCCAAACCCGCATATCTACAGAGCGGTTTCAACGCAAGCACGACAGGCACCTATTTCCAGGTCGGCGCGGACGGTACCTACACTGGGGCTTTCGAACTCACGGGCTTGGTCGCGGGGGAATACGCCCCCGGACAATTCACCAATGTGCAAGTGATCGGCATCCTGCCGAACAACAGCACGGTGGCATCGACCATCATCAATGGCTCAGCGAGTGGCAGCGAGACTTTTACGTTCGGACCGGCCCAGCTGGGCAGTTTTGCGGGTGTGAAGCTCAAGGCGTTCAAGCTCGTATTCGATACGAACACCGCGCCCAGTACCAAGTCCTACTTCGAATTCCGCAACTTCACCATCCAGGGGGCCATCGGGCCCGTCCCCATAGTGACCGACGGCAGCATCAGCATCTCCGGTGCCTCGGGCACCGGCGGCGCGTACAAGATCGGCGACACCGTCACCGCCACCTGGAACAACACCGCCGGTGGCGACAACAACAGCGGCATCACGGGCGTGACCGTCGACTTCAGCCAGTTCGGCGGCGGCTCTGCCGTGACAGCCTCCAACAGCGGCAACACCTGGACAGCCACCTACACCATCACGGCGGGCTCCATTGACGCCATCAACCGCAATGTCAGCGTCACCGCCACCAATGCCGGCGGCAGCACCACCACGGCCGACACCACCAACGCCACGGTGGACAGCGTGGCCCTCACCGTTACGGACGGCAGTATCAACATCAGTGGTGCTTCGGGCATTGGGGGCGCCTACCGGATCGGCGATACCGTCACGGCCACGTGGGACAACACGGCCGGCGGCGACAACAACACCGACATCATCAGCAGCGTGACGGTGAACTTCGCCCAGTTCGGCGGCGGTGCCGCGGTGCCGGCCACCAACAGCAGCGGCACCTGGACGGCGACCTACACCATCGTGGCAGGGGGCATCGCTGCCAACAACCGCAACGTCGTCGTTACCGCCCAGGACAACGCCGGCAATGTGACAACTACGGGTGACACCACCAACGCCGCCGTGGACAACATCGCGCCGTTCGTCAGCAGCATCGCGGTGAACGGGTCGCCCGGCAGCGGCGCCACCAGCATGGCTTTCACGGTGAGCTTCAGCGAGTCCGTGGCCAACGTTTCCACCGACGACTTCATGCTCGTGGGGACGGGCTCGGCATCCGGCAGCATCGCCAGCGTGTCCGCAAGCAGCGGGTCAACCGTCGACGTGAACATCGCCGGGATCAGTGGCACGGGCACCCTCAAGGTCAACCTCAATGGGGGCATCAACATCATTGATGGTGTGGGCAACTCCATACCCGCGTACAACGGCGGCAGCACGCACACGGTGAACGTCCTCACCGCGCCAGGCGCCCCCACGATCGGCACCGCCACGCCGGGCGATGCCCAAGCCTCCGTGACGTTCTCCGCGCCGGCCAGCAACGGCGGCTCCGCCATCACGACCTACACCGCCACGGCCAACCCGGGAGGGGCCACTGGCACATGCGCGGGGCCTGCAGCCTGTACCGCGACAGTCACCGGGCTCGACAACGGCACGGCCTATACCTTCACCGTCACGGCTACCAACGGCGTGGGCACCAGCACGGCGTCTGGCGCATCCAACTCCGTGACGCCCAAGGGCAACCAGACGATCACCTTCGCGAACCCAGGCCCGCAGAGCTTCGGCACCTCGCCCACATTGACGGCGACCGCCTCGTCCGGCCTGACACCGACGTTCACCTCGTCCACCACAGGCGTGTGCACCATCACCAGCGGCGGCACGCTGACCTTCGTGACGGCAGGCTCCTGCACCATCGATGCGGACCAGGCCGGCAACGGCACCTGGAACGCGGCCACCACGGTGCCGCGTACATTCACGGTCAACGCCATCGTGCCCGGCGCACCTACCATCGGTACCGCCACGGCGGGCGACACCCAGGCATCGGTCACCTTCAGCGCACCGGCCAGCAACGGGGGGGCCGCCATCACAGGGTATACCGTCACCTCCAGTCCGACGGGGATAACGGGCACCGGCGCAGGCTCACCCATCACCGTGACCAGTCTGACCAACGGCGTGGCCTACACCTTCACCGTCACCGCGACGAACAGCGCGGGCGCGGGGCCGGCCTCGGCGGCCTCCAATTCGGTCACGCCGGCGGCGCCACAGACGATCACCTTCGCCAATCCGGGGACGCAGACCTACGGCACCAGCCCGAACCTGTCCACCCTGGGCGGGGGCGCTTCCTCCACCTCGGGGCTGCCGGTAACCTTCACCTCGTCCACGACGGGTGTGTGCACCATCACCTCCGCAGGGGTGTTGACCTTCGTCACGGCCGGCACCTGCACCATCAACGCCAACCAGGCGGGCAACAGCAGCTTCCTGGCTGCCCCCCAGGTTTCGCGCTCCTTCACGGTCAGCCCCGTTGTGCCGGCCGCCCCCACATCCGTGGTCGCCACGGCGGGCGACACCCAGGTGTCGGTGGCGTTCGTGGCGCCCACCAATACAGGGGGCTCTGCCATCACCGGCTACACCGTGACCGCCAACCCGCCAGACGTGGCACCCGTGAGCGGCGCGTCGTCACCCATCGTGGTCACGAGCCTGACCAACGGCCAGGCCTACACCTTCACCGTGACGGCGGACAACGCAGCTGGTACGGGCGCGGCTTCCGCGGCCTCCAACTCCGTCACGCCCAAAGCCGTCCAGACCATCACCTTCACCAACCCGGGCACGCAGAACTTCGGGACCACCCCCACGCTGACAGCCACCTCCGACTCTGGTTTGTCACCGACATTCACCTCCGGCTCGCCGGGCTCCTGCTCCATCACTCCCGGCGGTGCGCTGACCTTCTTGACGGCGGGCAACTGCACCATCAATGCTGACCAGGCGGGCAACGGCAGTTATCTGGCAGCGACACAAGTCACCCGCACTTTTGCCGTGAATGCGCAGTTGGTAGTGTCCGGGACAGTGCCAGGCATGGCAGGCTTGGCCACGGCCACCCTGTCGGGCGGCGGCGCCGCTTGTACGCTCAACAGCGGCGGCACAGCGTTCATCACGCCTGGCAGTACACCGGGAGGCTATACGCTTCCCCATGGCGGCTTCCAATTCCTCGCCACAGGCTGCACGAGCAATGTCACCCTCACGCTGAACTATCCGGATCCCCTCCCGGCAGGTGTGCAGTTCTGGAAGCTCGGGCCAGCCACGCCCGGCGCGCTCACCTCCACCTGGTTCGCCTGGACCGGCGCCACCTTGAGCCCCGACCGCCGTACGGTGGTCTACACAGTGACCGACAACGGCGTCGGCGATTCCGACTCTGCGCTGGGCACCATCCGCGACCCGTTCGCGCCCGCCCTGGCTGCACCTGGAAGCGGCGCTGTGGGAATCCCTGTCGACAACCCTTGGGCGCTGGCCCTCATGGCGTCCATCGTCGGCTGGCTGGGAGTGAGATACCGCCAACGCCGCGCCGGCTGAGGCGCAGCACCATCGCCGCACCCATGCTGACAGCCAGGGGGTGCGGCATGGAGGGACGGTAGCCGGATGCGCGTGCCGCGTGCTGCGCATGCCGCCTGAAGAGACGTCGACACGCAGGCCAGCGGGCCGCATTGCTCGGCACGGGCCCGCCGCGCGGATGTGGTGCAAGAGAGGATGCTTGCGGCCACCGCCACAGCACACGCCTGTCACCAGCCCCGCACGCAGCAGCGGGCATTTGGGGCACACAACCCGCGTGAATCAGCCCCGGTCCAGACCGGTTTGGAAGCCCCCGCGAGGCGATGGGCGAAAATCGCGGCTTCGCTTGCTTTCACCCACGCCCCCATCCGTGCGCCCCGACGTGCCCCAGCCCTTGCCAACCGCCGCTTCCGCGCCCGTGACACCTTCCACCATGACCCCGCTGGAGCGCCGCTCCAGCCTCAGCCTGGCACTCATCTTCGCGCTGCGCATGCTGGGCCTGTTCCTGGTGTTGCCCGTGTTCGCGCTGGAGGCCCGCAAATATCCCGGTGGGGACGATCCGGCGCTGGTGGGCCTGGCGATGGGCATCTACGGCCTCACGCAGGCCATGCTGCAATTGCCGCTGGGCATGGCATCCGACCGGTGGGGCCGCAAGCGCGTGATCGTGCTCGGGCTGCTGGTGTTCGCTGCCGGCAGCCTGCTGGCGGCGCTGGCCGACTCCCTGACCGGGCTGCTGGTGGGCCGTGCGCTGCAGGGCGCCGGTGCCGTGTCTGCCGCCGTGACGGCGCTGCTGGCCGACCAGACGCGCGACGCGGTGCGCACCAAGGCGATGGCGCTGGTGGGTGGCAGCATCGGCCTGATGTTCGCCGTGGCATTGGTGGCGGCTCCTGTGCTGACGGCCCACATCGGCCTGGCGGGTTTGTTCGGCCTGACCTGCGCCCTGGCCCTGGCAGGCATCGCGGTGGTGCTGTGGTGGGTGCCGCACGAGCCCCTGCAACACCAGAACGCCCCCCGCGGCCGCCTGGCCGATGTGTGGGCCCACCCGGATCTGCTGCGCCTGAACCTGGGCGTCTTCGTGCTGCACACGGTGCAACTGTCGATGTGGGTGGCCGTGCCGGCCATGCTGGTGCAGGCGGGCCTGGCCAAGGACCACCACTGGCAGGTGTACCTGCCCGCTGTGGTGCTGTCGTTTGCGGCGATGGGCGGGTTGTTCGCGCTGGAACGGGCGGGGCGCCTGCGGGCCGCGCTGCTGGGCGCCATTGCGCTGGTGCTGCTGGTGCAGGTGGGCCTGGGTGCGCTGGCCGCCAGCGGCATGCCGGCCACGCTGTGGGTGCTGGGGCCGCTGCTCTTCGTGTTCTTTTGCGGATTCAATGCACTGGAGGCCAGCCAGCCCAGCCTGGTCTCGCGCATGGCGCCGCCGCTGCTGCGCGGCGCGGCCTTGGGCAGCTACAACACCTTGCAGTCGCTGGGCCTGTTTGCCGGTGGCGCCCTGGGCGGCGCGCTGGTGAAGTGGGCGGGGGCACCGGGCCTGTTTGCGGTGACGGCGGGGCTGACGGCCCTGTGGCTGGTGCTGACCTGGCCTTTGCGGCCCGTGGGACGCTGACCACCCCCTCCGGCCAGGCGTTTTGCTTTGTGGCCCGGGCTGGCGGCGTTGCGGCACAATGGAGCGTTTGGCGCCCGGACTCCTTCTCAACGACGGGCGCCCTTTAACTTCGAGGTAGAGCAGCATGGCATCCGTGAACAAAGTCATCATCGTCGGCAACCTGGGCCGAGACCCTGAAATGCGCACCTTTCCCAGCGGCGACCAGGTGGCCAATGTGACGATTGCCACCACCGACAAGTGGAAAGACAAGCAAAGCGGCGAGATGCGCGAAGCGACCGAGTGGCACCGCGTGGTCTTCAACGGCCGCCTGGCCGAGATCGCCGGCCAGTACCTTCGCAAGGGCTCGCAGGTGTATGTGGAAGGATCCCTGCGCACCCGCAAGTGGACCGACCAGAGCGGCGTGGAAAAGTACAGCACCGAAATCCGTGCCGACCAGATGCAGATGCTGGGCAGCCGCCAGGGCATGGGCGGCGGTGGCGGTGGTGGTGGCCAGCAAGGCGGCGGCGGTGGTTATGACGACGGCGGCGGCTATGGTGGCGACCAGGGCGGCGGCTACGACCAGGCGCCCCCTCCACGGCGTGCAGCCCCTGCGCCGCAACAAGCGGCCCGCCCACCGGCACAGCGCCCGGCTCCTGCGCCCGCAGCGCAGGCACCGCGTGCCGCGTCGGGCTTTGATGACATGGACGACGACATTCCGTTCTGACCACGACCGGCCAGCGGTTGGCAGGGCGCAACCGGTGCGCACCCTGACCGCTGAGCACAGCGACCCGGCCTGCGGCCGGGCTCTGATCCCTCCCCCATAGCAAGCCAGCGCTGTGCAACGCAGCGCCGCAGCAGACCCCTGCGACAGGCTTGGACCACCCCTTGTCCTTTGTGAAAGCTGTGCTCGCTCAGTGCCGTGCCGTGGGGCGTGCGTTCGAACGCTCACCTGTCACCCCGCCACCAGCAGCACGGCACACCACGCCGGACGGGCAGCAGGCTGAAGCGGCCTGGATACTGACCCACGGCTTACACGAATTCCATGCGACGGGGAAGGGCATGTTTGTCAAGTTGCGGCATCCATGCTACGCGCGCAACACTTTGAAACATACCTCACACATAACTCGCAGATCATCGCGGACCTGGCGTTTTCTCGCCAAAAGGCCTTCCGTCACGTGGCCTGATCGGCCAGCGGGTGGACAGGAAAAAACACACACAACACACACAGGGAGTTTTCAATGGGATTCGTCCGCAAGATCTTGATTTTCATCACCGGCTACGCTTGGCTGCTGCTGCTGGCCGGCCCGGGCCTGATCGGCATGTCGGTCTGGAGCCAGTGGAAAGCCGACGGCGACCACGCCTACAAGCCGCGCGAGCAGCTGACGTCGCTGGCCGGCACCGTGACGGGCGCTTCTGAAGTCACCGTGACGCGCAAGCGCCGCACCACCAAGAAGTACTACGAAATCACCGTGAAGCCCGAAGCGGGCGGCGAAGACCGCAAGCTGCGCATCGACCACAGCACGCAACCCACCCTGGTGGGCAACCTGATCGATGAAAAGGTGACCGCGCTGTTCGACTCCAGCGACAACGACCTCGTCTATGAAATCGTGACCGGCGGCCAACCCGTGATCGCCTACGAAGCCAGCAAGCAGCGCCTGCTCTCCGAAGCGCAGTCCAACGCCAAGTCGTTCAGCGGCGCGGGCACGTGGATCTTCGCGATCTTCCTGACCCTGATCGGCGCGGGCGGCGTGTGGGCCAACCGCAAGCTGCGGCGCAGCGAAGACCAGCAAGACGCACAGGCCGCAGCCGCCTGATGCCTCCAGCGCGCGCCGGCCATGCACCTGCATGGCGGCACGCCACCAGACACACGAGAGGGAGGGAGGGGTAGCGCCCGGCGCGCGCCCCTCCCGCACAACGTGATCACAGCAACCATAAGTTTCATCACCGGAGGACCTACACCATGAATCCCAACGCACTGTCACCCCAGACACCCGCCGGCGCACCGCTGGAGCGGCGCGATTTCATCGTCTCGACGTACAAGCACCTGGGCGCGGCCATCCTGGCCTTTGTCGTGCTCTCGGCCGTGCTGATGATGAGCGGCTTTTCCACCGCCACCGCCAAGATGCTGATGGGCAGCGGCAACAAATTCATCTGGCTCGGCGTCATGGGCGCCTTCATGCTGGTGGGCTGGCTGGCATCCCACCTGGCCGACAACGCCGAGAACCCGCAGACCCAGCTCATGGGCCTGGGCTTGTACGTGCTCGCCGAAGGCCTGATCTTCGCGCCGATGTTCGGCATCGCCCAGCTGCTGGTGCCCGGCGCCATCGGTGCGGCTGCGTTCATCACGCTGCTGATGGTGGCGGCGCTCACCTGGACGGCGTTCACCAGCAAGTCCGACTTCTCGTTCCTGGGCGGCATCCTCAAGGTGGGTGGCCTGGTGGCGCTGGGCACCATCGTGGCCGGTGCGATCTTCGGCTTCAAGCTCGGTATCTGGTTCTCCGGGATCATGGTGCTGTTTGCCGGCGCCTGCGTGCTGTACGACACCTCGCGCATCATCCACGACTACCCGGCCGACCGCCCTGCAGGCGCTGCGCTGCACCTGTTCGCCTCCATCGCGCTGATGCTCTGGTACGTGCTGCGCATCCTCATCAGCCTGGCGACCAACGACGATTGATACCCCCAGCCGAGCCCGCGCCAGACACGGTGCGGCACCACAGGCTGACAAGGCCGGACACCTGCGAAGGTGCCCGGCCTTTTCTTTTGGCGGCGGTGGACACGCCAAAAATGCCCCTGCCGCTTGTTGTGATTGCCTTTATTGCTACAGATTTCATAGCTGCCACACCGTAGCCATCGATCACGTCGGCCTGGGCCCACGGCAGTCATTCCCGCCGGGGCCGCCGCTACGCCTGGAAGCGATTTTTAGAAGGCCTTTTTACCCATAGCTGGCACAATTGGATACAGCAGCCCGGCCCCGCACGCAGTGTTTTGGCCGGGCGGTCTCTCGGGCTGGACGGGCATTGCTCTCGCTGTCTTTTGCGCTGGCCTCGGCCACCAGGCGGCTGACAAGTCCACGCTGCCGCAGAGTGCCACGCCCCGAACTCCCGTCATTTCCAGCATCTTCTTTCCAGTCCATCATGCGCAAATTCTCCTGGCTCTCCCTGACATGTGCGGCATTGCTTGCCAGCTGCGGCGGCGGCTCCTCCGACGGGGGGGACGTGGGCCCCGCACCCGGCGTGCAGCAGTACCCGGGCGGTGTCTGGTCGGGCACGGTCGGTACCGGCGCCCTGCAGCGCCAGGTGTTCGGCTATATCGACCCCGGCCCGACGGGCACCGGCGGCGAGTTCTACCTGGCGCGCGAGGCGGCCAGCTCTGCCGGGTACGACGGCCTTTACGGCCGGCTCAACGTGGACCGCACCACGGTGCTGGCCACCGGGGTCACGTACTTCTCGGTGCGCGACGGCAAGTTCGCCACCAACGTGACGCTGCGCGGCACCGCATCGGCCAGCGCGACCACGGGCCGCACCAATGCCATCAGCGGCAACTACAGCGACCCTGTGGCCACGGCGGCCGCCACCGGCTCCACGACCACGTTCAAGCTCAACTACAGCGACCTGAACAACCACCCCGCACGCCTGTCGCTCATGGAAGGCACCTACCGCGGCGGCGGTGTGTTCGGGGGCAACTGGGTGCTGTCCATCACGGCGCAAGGCGCACTCACCGGATCGGTGGGTGCCTGCACGGTCACCGGCACGGTGATCCCGCGCGCCAGCGACTCCGCGGTGTACGGCGTGTCGATGAACCTCTCGGGCAATGAAACCCTGTGCGCGGGCGCCGGCACCACGCAGGCCGGCGTCGCGGTGCTCAAGTTCGACGTGAGCGCCACGGAGCGCAGCGGCATCTGGATGATGACCCGCAACGCCACCGGCCCGGCGAACACCTTCGTGCTGGAAGGCAAGGCAGACAGCCCCAACAACCCCACGCCCGCCCCCACGGCCCAGAGCGCGGCGGGCAACTGGACCGGCACGGTCAGCGGCTCGGGCGCCACGTCGGTGTCCGCGGCCGTGCTCCCCGACGGCGGCTACTTCTTCTACCGCCCCATCGGCGCGGGCTACGACGCGCTGTACGGCACGCTGCTGGTCACGCCCGGCAGCAGCCTCGTGAGCTCCAACGACGGTGCCTACTTCAACCACCAGAATCCGCTGGCGACGCAGTACACCGAGTCGATGGTGCTCAGCGGCGACGCGCGCACCGGCGTGAGCTTTGCCGGTACCTACGCCAACCCCGCCCAGGGCAGCGCGGCGACGTCGTTCTCGATGGTGCCCGACACCACCTTCCCGTACAACGCGCTGCTGTCCTCGTCGGTCGCGCGCCTGGCAGGCACCTACAGCAGCCCCTCCATCGGCTTTGGCGGCACGAGCATGAGCCTCACGCTCAACGCGCTGGGCGAGATCAAGGGCACCACCAGCAACGGCTGCGCGCTCACGGGCGTGGTCACTGCGTATGAAGGCGGCGGCAACAATCTCTACCGCGTGCAGAACCTGGCCTACACCGGCGGCGGCTGCCCCTTCAACAGCTCGCCCAACCAGACGGGCGTGGCGTCCGCCCGTTTTGATGCCGCAGGGCAGACCGTGACGGGCCTGCGCGTGCTGACAGCTGCGCGCACGCTGACAGGCCAGCGCTTCCAGACGATCTTCATAGGTACGCGCTGAGCGCCGGTGGAATCGGAGAGGGTGTCTGAGGCACCCCCTCCACCCTCCAGCCCTGCGCGCAGCAGGAGCTGAAAAAAAAGCCCCCCATGCTTCTGGCATGGGGGGCTTTTTCAGGTTTGTCCTGGCGGGACCGGCCCGCAGCGGCCCGGCACGCCGCACCGTGGGGCGCGGTGATCAGTTGCTGGCGTAGGGCGAGCGCAGCGGGTTGACCGGGAACGCCTGCAGGCCGGTGTAGGGCTGGAACGCATAGCGCACGTACAGGCCGCCGGCGAACTCGCGGTAGTTGCGCGCGTTGTTGAGCGACAGGTGGCCGCCCAGGAACACCTGCGGATGCATCTGGTACTCCATGGCAGCGCCCAGGTTGTAGCCCAGGCCGGTGCGCGACTGCCCGGGGTAGATGGCGGTGGCGCCGGTTTCGCCGAACGCCAGCGCATCGCTGGCCGCCGCCGCCGCTGCCGCCTGGCGCGAGGGGCTGTTGGGGAAGTAGGGCGCGGCATCTTCCTTGAAGTACTGCACGCCCACCGAACCCTTGAGCTGGTAGGACAGGCGGCCATTGCGCTGCGCCCACTCGATGGGAATGCCGAACGAGAGGAACTGCTGCGGGCTGAAGTACCCGCCATGGCCCACGGTGAAGTACCGCAGGTTGCGCTGGTAGGACAGCCCCGTGAAGCTCAGGCCGGCGGTCAGGTCGGCGTTGGACGTGCGGTGCACATGCCAGTACATGCCGCCACCGGCTTCCACGCGCGCATTGCTGCGCACCCGCTCACCGGTCAGCCCGTGCAGCGAGCCGTAGCCGTACACACCCAGCTCGCCGTCGTCCCAGGTCAGGTCCACGCGGCCCCCGGTGGCCGACACGCCGCCCCAGCGGTCGCCGGTGCGGGCGTCGCGCGCCCCGGCGAACGACAGCAGGCTGTCGGTCACAGGGCGGCGCGACAGGTCCACGGCCATGGTCAGGTCGTCGTTGATGGGCATGCGGTAGCGCACGCCGCCTGTCACGTCCGCCTGGCCGAAGCCCAGGGGCGTGGTGCCGATGTCGGCCTTGAAGTTGCCGGACTCGTAACCCACGCTCAGCCCGATGCCGCTGTCGCTCTGCGAGCCCGGAGCGCGCTCGGGCATGTCGAGCGCCGTGACCGGCCCACCGCCGAAACGGCTGACGGTGCCGTACGGCGTGCCCGGCGAGCCCGCACTGGCACCGGTGGGCGTCACGCCCAGGATGAGGTGTCCATCGCCCACGCTCATCTTGAGCTGCACCGGCGCCTCGATCTCGGACAGCTGGCTCATGCCCGCCTCGCCCTGGCGGGCGCGGGCCGTGGCGCCGACGGAAAAGCTGCTGATCTGGCTTTGCTGCACCTCGCGCAGCTCATCGCGCGCCGTGCGCGGGCGCGTGGGGTCCGGCACGGCGTTCAACGTGCCTGCGGTGGACCATGCCGACGGCTGCGGGGCCATCGCCTGCGCCCGCTGCTGCTGCTGTTGTTGCAGCTGTGCAGAAGGCTGCATGCCCGGGTAACCGGCATAGCCCTGCGCGGGGGTTATGTAGCCTGCCGCGGCGTTCTGCTGCGCCGGCACCGCTGCGGGCGCGTAGGCAGGGGCGTACGCAGGGACATAGGCGGGCACGCTGGCCGCGCCAGTGCCGCCCGCGGCCGGGGCAGCGGCGGCGGATGACGCCGGTGCTTGCCGCTGCGCGGGCGCCAAGGCGGTGCGGCCTGCCGTGGGCGCCGCCGCGTTGCGCCGCGCATTGGTGGATGGCGATGCGGCCCTCTCGGCAGCGGGGGCCGGCGTGGCCAGCTCGGGGTAGTAGCTGGCCGGCGTCATGGGCGGTGCCTGGACCACCATCTGGGGCGCGGGCGCAAACCGGCTCGCACCGGCAGGATCCGGGATGTACAGCCCCGACGGCGCATTGCTGCGCGCCACAGGCTGGGGCGCGTACTGCAGGGGCGTGTAGCCCAGCGGGGTGCGCGCCATGGCACCAGCGGACGCAGACCCAGGCACCGACAGGCCGCTGCTGGTGCGCTGCAGGGCTGCGCGCTGGGCAAAAGGATTGCCCATGCGGGCCGGGCCGGTGGACACGCCGCTGGCGGCCAGCACGGCGTCGCGCTGCGCGTTCTCTGCAGCGACGGCGGCGGTGAAAAACTCGGTGGCCTTGCTGTTCTTGCCCTGCGCCCGGTACAGCCGCCCCGCGGCGGTCAGCACCTCGGGGTCGCGCGGCGCGCGCGCCAGCGCCACGGACAGCAGCGACTCGGCGTAGCCGTAGTCCTTGGCACCCGTGGCCATGGCTGCGGTCTGCAGGATCAGGGGCACGTCGTTGGGCGACTTCTCCAAAAGCCGCGCATACAGCGCCTGCGCCTGCGCATAGTCGTTGTTGGCCGCATACATGCGGGCCAGGGCCGCCATGGCCAGCGGCTCGTCGGGCTGCTCGGCCAGCAGCGGCGCCAGGGTGTCGTACGCAGCGACGAGGTCGCCCGCCTCGCGCAGGCCGTCGGCCTGGCGCACGATGTACGCGCGGCGGATGTCGGCAAAGCTCTTGCGTTCGCGGTCGTTCATCGGCGCGGTCTGCAACTGGCGCAATATGCCGGCCAGCTCCACGTCCTGCTGCGTCTTGAGCAGCGTGGCCGCGTACTGCAGCCGCAGCCCCACGTCGGGCCGCGGGGTGCGCGCCAGCACCTGGCGCACCATGCCCAGGGCGCGCTGGGGCTCGCCGGCGTCGGCATAGGCCAGGGCCAGTGCGCCCAGCAATTCGGTGTCCTGCGTGGCAAACGACTCGGCCTGGGCCAGCGTGGCGAGGGCCTCGGACTGGCGGCCCTCGGCCGCGAGGGCCGAGGCGGCCGACGCCTGCACATGCACCCACACGCGCTTTTGCAGGGCCGCGATGTCGCGCGTGCGGTGCTTCTCGGGAATGCGGTCCAGCAGCGCCAGCGCGCCCGGCCAGTCGCTGGCTTCGGAGGCCAGCAGCGCGCTGGCGTACAGCGCCTCGGGCATGTTGGGGTTGGAGATGAGCAGGCCGTCCATCACGCCGCGCGCTTCGGCCACCGCGCCCATGCGCAGGTACAGGCGCGCCAGGTCCAGGCGCACCCAGGGGCTGGCGGGGTCGTTGAGCAGCGCGTCTTCCAGCGCCACGCGGGCCGCAGCGGTATCCCCGCGCTCGGTGGCGGCGCGGGCCTGGCCCAGTGCCTGCGCTGCGCGCAGGCGTCCCAGGGCGCCGACCTTTTCCTGCTGCGAGGGCGAGAGCTTCTCGACCAGGGTCAGCGCTTCAGCGGCCTTGTTGTTCTGGGCCAGCACACCCACCAGGCCGCGCACGGCATCGGGGTTGTCTGCCTGGCGCGCCAGCACGCGGCGGTAGGCGGCTTCGGCGGCGTCGTACTGCCCTGCCTCGACCAGCAGGTCCGCCAGGTCGGTCTGTGCCGTGACCTCGGCCGGGTTCAGGCGCACGGCCTGCTCCAGGGATTTTTGGGCGGCTGCGGTGTCGCCGCGCTCACGCTCGCTGGTGGCCTGCTCGACCAGGCTCCAGTAAGTGGCACTGTCCAGCGCCTGCTTCCAGCGGCTGGCCGAGCCGGCGCGCGAGGCGCGCTCCAGCAGGCCGCGCGCGTCGGCAAAGCGCTCCTGGCGCAAGCGCAGGATGCCCAGGCCGCCCAGCGCATCGCCGTCGGCGGGGCGCGCTTCGAGCACGCTCGAGAAGGCGGTCTCCGCCGCATCGAGCTCGCCATCGTCCAGCGCCTGGAAGCCGGCCGTGGTGCGCTGGCGCAGCGGGTCGGCGCCTGCGGCCGGGCGGCCGGAGCTCTGCGCCTGCTTTTGCAGGTTCTGCGCCTGGGTGAGCCGCGTCTGCACGGCCGTGTCGCCCGGGTTGGCGCGCAGGAAGTTCTCGTACAGCGGGATGTCGGCCGAGCGCGTGCCCGTCCAGGCCAGCGCCTTGCGCCAGCTTTCCGTGGCGGCCTTGCCCACGTCGGGTCGGCCCGCCAGGCGCGCCAGCTGGCCGATGCCCTCGCGGCGCGTGGCGTCGCGGTAGGTCAGGTGCTGCGCCAGGGCCAGGGCGATCTGCGGGTCTTCGGGGGACTCCTGCGCCAGCCGGCCCAGGCCGCGGCGCGCTTCGTCCCAGCCGCCCGCCGTGGCGCCCAGGGTCTGGTAGTACTCCAGCGCCAGCGGGCCGGTGGGCGCGCGGTCACCCAGCGCGGCCTGGTAGGTGCTCAGCGCCTGACTGGCCTGGCCGCTGCGGGCCTGCTGGCGTGCAGTCTCGATCTGCGGGGCACTGCGCCCGTTGCGGATGGACTCCTGCAGCCGGCTCACCAGCGGGCTGCGCGGCTGGGCCGCCTGCAGTTGCGTCAGGTAGCGCTGCGCGCCCTCGGGGCGCTGCGCGTTGAGCTCGACCAGCGCCATCCCGTACAGGGCCTGGGCGTTCTGGGGATTGATGCGCAAGAGCTTCTGCCAGGCCTCGCCCGCGCGGTCGGTATCTCCGCGCTCCTGCCAGTACTGGCCCTGGTCGAGCAGCGTCTGCTCGGCCCCGGTCTGGGCCCAGGCCGCGGGCGCCATCATCGAGGCCATCAGCCCCAGCGCAAGTGTGTGGTGACGACGGTGTTTGGAGGCCATGCCTTCCTTCTCCCAGATGGCCCCGGCCCACAACGGGGCCGGGAACGATTTGCTTGTTTCAGAACATCGCAGCGGGCGCCGATGCGCCGCGCGGCGTCATCAGGCCTTCTGCTTGAGGCGGGCCCTGGCACGTGCACGCAGCGACAGGTACATGACGATGGCCACCAGCACCGCGGCAGACACCCCCAGCAGGATCAGCAGCAGCGGATTGCGCGAGAGGAACCATTGTGTGTACAGCAGCGGGCCCAACTGGCCCACATAGTAGTTTTTCTCGGCCAGCAGGCTGTCGACCTGCTTGCCGCGGATCACCGTGGTGCTGCCCTGCACGTGCGTGAGCGAATCGGCATCGAGCAGCGCATCCACCACCTGCGACAGCCCGGCGGGCTGGTTGCTGGCCACCAGCACCACGCTGCGGCCGTTCTTGAGCGGCGACTCGAAGCCCGCGATGAAAGCATCGGTGCTGCTGCTCGAGAACGCCACCTGGTTGCGGCGCGTCTGCACTCCGGCCTCTTCCTCGAAGCCCCACCAGCGCATCAGGCGGCGGGCCAGGTCGGCGAGCTGAAAGCTCTTGGCGTCGCCCTGCAGCGCCGCGGGAATGGAGCTGGCCCACTGCTTGAGCAGCGGCTGGTTGCCGCCGCCCGAAGAGATCACCAGCAGGTCCTTGTCGGAGAGCTTGTCCACCTGCTGCGCCTGCGCCACCGTCACGCCCATGGCGGGGTGGCCGGTCACGCGGCCCATGATGCCCATCAGGCCCAGGTAGGTGCCGTACTCGGCCAGGCCCGGCTTGTCGGGCATGACCACCGCGGTGTCCGACAGGTCGGCCATGCGGGTGAACGGGAAGCCCGCGTTGCCGAACGCGGCCAGGTCGGGCATGGCGATGAAGTGCTTGAAGCCGGAAATATCGAGGGTCGAATCCGCGTCCACCGAGCCGCGCACGTTGTCCAGCGGCACGTCCTTGCAGGCGCCCTGCTTGACCACGTCGTAGTAGTAATGCATCTGCAGCTGCGACTGCGACGGCAGCTTGAACAGCGGGATGTGGAACTTCTCGCGCTCCGGCCCGGTTTCGCTCAGCGGCAGCACCTTGGTCAGCAGGCGGTCGAACGTGCCGGGCTCCTCGTGGGTCACGGAACGCAGCGGCAGCGAGCGCAGGAACTGCTGGTTCACGTTGATGTTGAGCGTGGACTTGTCGGCGTTGGGGCGCGGGGTGTACCGGTAGCGCAGGTCCACCGGAATGCCCTTCTGGCGCCATGCGAACAGGTCGGGCGGCAGGAAGAAGTTCACGCGGATCAGGTCGGGCGAGTAGCCGGACACGTCGAGCGCAGACGCCTCGACCAGTTCGCCGAACTTGACCGGCCGGTCGTTGGGCAGCCAGTGGGGCGCGTCGTAGGGCTTGCGGGGCTTGAGCTCCGTGACCTCCGTGATGCGCGCGATGGAACCGGACAGGGCCGAAGACCCCACCGCCAGCGCCTTGGCCGCCACGGCCAGTTCGGCATCGTCGCGCCCCATCACCAGCAGCAGCTTGCCGTTGCGGTCCGCGGGGTGGCTCACCACCGCCACCGTGGGGCCCTGGATGTCCGGCAGCGACAGGCCGGCCGGGGCTTGCGCGCGGCCCGCCACCATCACCACGGCGTTGCCGCGTGCCGGCAGCTCGCCGATCAGCGACGGGAACTTGGCGCCGCGAAAGCCCGCCAGCGCGCCGAACCACGACGACATCGTGCCCGCCGCCTGCAGGGCTGCGGTGTTGGGCGCCGCGTTGAACACGATGGGCAGCTCCAGCGGGCGCACATCGCGGCGGTCGAAGAACGGCTGGGGCAGCAGCGCCAGGTCGTTGGTCTGCGCCACCGGGGCCACGGTCAGCTCCAGCACGCTGTCGTTGCCGACGTTGGCCCACAGGCTGGAGTGCAGCGGGTCTTCGCACTCCATCGTGTAGTGGCCGATGAGCTGCAGGTTCAGCCGGTTGAACTCGGTGATCAGCCGCGGGGGAATGGTGATCTCGCGCTGCAGGTTCTCGCCCGCCTGCTGCGTGGTGACGGGAATGGTCGCGGCCACCTGCTCGTTGACCATCACCTTGATGTGCGACAGGTTGGTCAGCAACGCCGGCGAGTACGAGTAGTTGAGCTTGAGCTTCGCGCCCGTGACCACTTCGTCGTTGCGCACGCTGAAGGCCACGCCGCTCGTGCCGTCCACGCCGCGCAACTGCAGCGGGAACAGGGCGCCCAGTTCCTTGAAGCTGTTGCGCTGCACACGCACGCCGCCTGCTGCCGGCAGCGACCCGGCGGTGGTCTCCGCAGCCGGTGCGGGTGCAGGTGCCGCAGCGAGCTGCGCGACGGGGGCGGCCGTTCCTGCCAGCGCCAGGGCCAGCATGGCGGGGAGCATGCGCTGGCGCGGCAGCCGATCTGTCGGTTGTCGTGTGGAGGTCATGTGTGGAATCTTCGGATACAGGAAACGGAACGGCTACCGGGGCTTCAGCGACTTGACAGCGGTGGAGGCCAGCTGCCCCATGCCGCGCAGTCCGATCGTGATCACGCTCCCGAGCGAGCGCAGCGGCTTGTCGCGCTGGCCGGTGCCCCAGGTGGCGATCCAGGCGTCGGCGCGCGCAAAGGTCAGCGATGCCAGCTCTGCCTGCTGGGCCAGGGTGAGGTTGTCGAACTTCACGCCCAGGCGGCCTTTGCCGTTGAAGGTGACGACCGCCGGGAAGACGCCCTCCTCGTCGGAGCGGAACAGCGATACCGACAGCTTGCTGCCCATCGGGATGTCGCTCTCGGGCGGCACCGTGAGCCCCAGGCCGTGCTGCGAGAAGTCTTCGGTCTTGCACACCAGGGTGCGGCCGTTCTCGAAACGGATCACCGCCGGCAGGGCCGCCGCCACGCGCGGCGTGCCGCGGATCTGGCGCGTCTCGCTGGCCACCGCCACGCTCGCGCCGAGCAGGATGATGTTGTAGACCGTCCAGACCATGTTGATGACCAGCGTGGTCGTCTCGTCGCCGTCCGCGTAGAACAGCTTCCAGATGCCGACGGCGATGCCCACCAGGTTGATCAGCAGCAGCACCACATAGGGCCGCGCGATGGTCCAGTCGAAGTACGCCTTCTCGATCACGCCGCCCTTGGCCGTCACGTTGAACTTGCCCAGCTTGGGGTTGATGAAGGCCACGATCACCGGCCGCATGATGTACCAGGCCAGCACGGACTCGTACACCTCGTTCCAGAACGAGTGCCGAAAGCGGCCCTGGATGCGCGAGTTGGTGACGCTGGCGTGGGCCAGGTGGGGCAGCGCATACGCCGTGATCATGAGCGCCGTGGCCTGGAACACGTGCGCGTCGAAGAACAGGTAGGCCAGCGGCGCGGTCAGGAACACCAGGCGCGGCAGCCCGTAGAAGAAATGCAGCATCGCATTGAGGTAGCACAGCCGCTGCCCGAACTTGAGCCCCTTGCCGAACAGCGGGTTGTCGGTGCGGGCGATCTGCGCCATGCCCCGCGCCCAGCGGATGCGCTGGCCCACGTGGCCGGACAGGCTCTCGGTGGCCAGGCCCGCGGCCTGCGGCACTTCGAGGTAGGCGGTGTTGTAGCCCAGGCGCGCGAGCTTGAGCGCGGTGTGCGCGTCTTCGGTCACGGTCTCCACCGCGATGCCGCCCACCTCCAGCAGCTCCTTGCGGCGGATGATGGCGCAGGAGCCGCAGAAGAACGACGCGTTCCACAGGTCGTTGCCGTCCTGCACGATGCCGTAGAACAGCTCGCCCTCGTTGGGCATGCGGTGAAAGGTGTCCAGGTTGCGCTCGAAGGGGTCGGGCGAGAAGAACACGTGCGGCGTCTGCAGCATCACCAGGTTGGTGTCCTTGAAGAACCAGCCCATGCAGACCTGCAGGAACGAGCGCGTCGGGATGTGGTCGCAGTCGAAGATCGCGATGTACTCGGAGTTCGTGATCTTGAGCGCCGCGTTGATGTTGCCCGCCTTGGCGTGGTGGTTGTTGTCACGGATGATGTAGCCCACGCCCAGCTCTTCGCAGAACTCGCGGAAGTCCTGGCGGCGGCCGTCGTCCAGCACGTACACGTGCAGGCGGTCCTGGGGCCAGTCGAGGCTCATGGCCGAGAACACCGTCTGGCGCACCACTTCCAGCGGCTCGTTGTAGCTGGGGATGAAAACGTCCACGCTGGGCCAGGTGCTCACGTCCGCGGGCATGGGCACCGGGCGGCGCTGCAGCGGCCAGGCGGTCTGCAGGTAGCCGATGAGCAGCACGGCGAACGCGTACAGCTCGGCCAGCACCAGGCCGTAGCCGAAGGCGGCGTCCACCCAGTTGGTGAAGCCGATGGTGTCGGTGAAGCGCCAGTAGATGTAGCGCGACGAGGCCGAGATCGACAGCACGATCATCGCCAGCGTCGACAGCCGCCCCGGGGTCTTGCTCAGCAGCAGCGCGGCGCCGAACGAGCCCAGCGAGAACAGCACCTGCCCCTGCAGGTCCAGCGGCACGCTGATGACCAATCCCATGAGCAGCGCACTGAACACCACCGCCGCCACGCGCGCCAGAGGATGCGTCCAGATCTCCCACGCCGTGATGGCATGCACCACCGTGCGCCAGTGCGCCTGGGGGCTGTGCGAATCGGCGTCGGCGACTTCGTCCGCCCGGGGGCGCTGGTCGACGCTCATCGCGGCGCTCCCGGCAGCAGCGGCAGGCGCAGGCGCTGGGTGATCGCCCGCGCGCATTTGCGCAGGTCGTCGGCGGCCTGGCCGTGGGCGTCGTACTGCAGCACGCTCTGGTCGTAGGCGAGTGCTTCGCGCACCGCCTGGTCTTCATGGATCACACCGACCAGGCGTTCGCCCAGGTTGTCCTGCATGACGCGCGTGATGTCCTTGGCCAGCTGGCGCGCGCTGTCGACCTGGTTGACCACGTACAGCGCGTCCACAAAGTCCGGTCGGGGAGCGCAATATGTATTCACCAGGCGCTGCATGAGCGCCAGGGCCGCATAGGAGGCCGCATCGGGCAGGCTGACGATCACCGCCGCCTGCGCGGCCGACAGCGCCTGCTGCATGTACACCGACGGGCCGGGCGGCGTGTCGACCAGCACCACGGCGTCGGGCGGCAGCTCCAGGCGCTGCAGCTGCTCGACCAGCCAGGCAGGGTGGGCGTCCAGGTGGCGCTCGAAGGCCACCCGGTCCGACTCGTTCACCATCCCGAAGGGCAGCACGTTCACCCCCGAGAGGCTGCGCACGCAGACAGCGCCCCAGTGTTCACCTTCCAGGCTGGCGCGGGACACCCCGCCCAGCGCGCGCGGGTCGGCACCGAAGTGCAGGCCCAGCGCGTTCTGCGGGTCCATGTCCACCACCAGGAGCGTGCCCACGCCCTGGCTTTGCAGGGCCGTGGCCAGGTTCGCCGTCAATGTCGTCTTGCCCACGCCCCCCTTGGCGGAAACGATAGCGATCACCTTCATGGGTACGGACCTCGGCGCGGTTGCCAGACCGGAGCAGGCGCGGGTGCGGCTTGCGGGGCGGCCGGAGCGGCTGCGGCCGACCCCGCCAAACGGGCGAACACGGAGGGCAGGTCCGTGGGCAATGCACCGGCTGCGGGCGCAGGGGCTTCGGCGGCGGGAGCGCCGGAGCGCAGGCCCGCCAGGCCCGACAGCGGCGAGCGCGACGCCAGCGCCGATGCGGCCACCGGGGCCGGAGAAACGGGCGTTGCCGCCCGGTAGCCTGGCGCGTGGTCCGCAGACATCAAGGGGGCGGCGACGGGTGCGGGCTGCGCCAAGGCGTCCACCGAAGCGGCAGCCGGGGCCAGGGCCGCAGGGGCAGGGGCGGGCGCCGAAACAGGCGCAGGGGCCAGTTGCGCCCATGCGGCAGGACCCGGACCCGCAGGAGCGGCGGCCGGCACAGCGTTCGGCCGGACCGCGGGCGCTGGAGCCGCCTCCGCGGCATCGCCGCGGCGCACCACCGACGGGATGTCCCCGGCCACGGCGCCGTGCACCGCCGTCACCAGCGGCCAGCGGTCACGCGACAGCTGGTGCTCCTGCTGGCGCGCCAGTTCCTGGTAAGGGCCGGGCTTGGCGCCAAACTGTTGAAAGAGGTTCACGACGTCATCGGAGGGCTTCATAGGTCAATCACCGTCTGTGCGTTGTTGCGTGCGGGGCGACAGTTCAGCGCGCCAGCTGGAACTGCACGCAGCCCCAGGCGTCGGCAGGAGCCACCTGGACCACGCGCAGCGCCCCGGAGCCGGCCTGCTCCATCCAGCTCTGGTACACCCCCTCCAGGAAACCGCCCGACCACTGGACGTGGCGCGCCCCGAATGCTGCAGATACGGGCGAGAGGCTGTGCTGGATGTTCAGGCGCGCCGCTTCTTGCGACAGCTGCACCCAGCCCCAGTCGATGCGCTCCCACACCGCCGTCATGCCGCGCTGCAGCTCGTCCAGCGTGGCAGCGGGCGCCAGGGGGTTCGCGGCCGCAAAGCGCGTTCCCACGCGGAACATCAGCGCATGCAAATCCTCGGGGGCCAGGGAGGACGCGAATTCTTCCGTCAGCGCCTGCAGGAACCCCCTCCACTGCGCTGCGCACTGCTGCGTGGCCATGTGCTCGGCGATCTCTGGGCTGGGGAAGGAAGCGGCGGAAGTGGACATGGCGCAGGCAGGAACATCAGACCGGCGGCGGGCCGGCGCAGGATTGACCGAACTAAGGGTAAACCAGAACCACCGATTGATACACATGGTTTCAATCAGCGTGCCGGAATTTTAGAAGCCTTGATCCGCACACGCCCTTTTCGGCCTGCATCCAAAGGTCAACTTGGTTCAACTGCTGGCAACTACCGACCAGTTTGTAGGTACCAAACCACACCAACCATCAAGAAAACTATTAAATGCTGAATTTAATAGTTTTTTGCAACTATCGTGGTGTGTAAATGTTTCAGTCCGAAGCGCCTGAAATCACCCCGCCGCCCAGGCACACCTCGCCGTCGTACAGCACCGCACTCTGCCCGGGCGTCACGGCCCATTGCGCCTGGTCGAAGCGCAGCCCGAAGCCGTCCGCCTGTGCACCGCTCAGTTCGCAGGCCGCGTCCTGCTGGCGGTAGCGGGTCTTGGCGGCGTAGGCGCCCGGCGCCGGCGGGTGGCCCGCCGTCCAGCTGGCGTCCTGGGCCGAGAGCTGGTGCGACAGCAGCCAGGGGTGGTCATGCCCCTGCACCACCCGCAGGGTGTTCCTGGCCAGGTCCTTGCGGGCGACGAACCAGGGCTCGTGCTCGCCGCCGCCGCGCTGGGCACCCTTTTCCTTGATGCCGCCGATGCCCAGCCCTTGGCGCTGGCCCAGCGTGTAGAAGGACAGGCCCACGTGCTTGCCCAGGGTGCGGCCCCGGTCGTCCTGGATGGGGCCGGGTTCGTGGCTGATGTAGCGGTTCAGGAATTCGCGGAACGGCCGCTCGCCGATGAAGCAGATGCCGGTGGAATCCTTCTTCTTGGCGTTGGGCAGGCCGATCTCTTCAGCGATGCGGCGCACTTCGGTCTTGTGCAGCTCGCCCACCGGGAACAGCGTCTTGGACAACTGCGCCTGGTTCAGGCGGTGCAGGAAGTAGCTCTGGTCCTTGGAGGGGTCCAGCCCCTTGAGCAGCTCGAACAGGCCCGAAGCCCCGTTCTGGCGCACGCGGGCGTAGTGCCCCGTGGCGATCTTCTCGGCACCCAGGCGCATGGCGTGGTCGAGGAACGCCTTGAACTTGATCTCGGCGTTGCACAGCACGTCGGGGTTGGGCGTGCGGCCGGCCTGGTACTCGCGCAGGAACTCGGCGAACACGCGGTCCTTGTAGTCGGCCGCGAAGTTCACGTGCTCGATCTCGATGCCGATCACATCGGCCACGGCGGCCGCGTCCACGAAGTCGATGTTGGACGAGCAGTACTCGCTGTCGTCGTCGTCTTCCCAGTTCTTCATGAAAATGCCGACCACCTCATGGCCCTGCTGTTTGAGCAGGTGGGCGGTCACGGCGGAGTCGACGCCGCCGGAGAGGCCGACGACGACGCGCTGCTTGGGGGATGCTGTCATCCCTGCGATTGTATTTTTGCGGACGCCCCGGCGCTGCGCGGCCGCGCAGTACGCGTAGCCACCAGCAGGTCATACAGCTGCTGGGCCGCCGGGGACAGCGACCGCCCCCGGCGCTTGATCAGCCCCATCTGCCGCGTGACCACCGGGTCCACCAGCGGAATGCTGACGAGGGTGGGGTGGTCCTTGCCCGGCATCGCCAGGCTGGGCACCGCCGCCACGCCCAGGCCCGCCTCCACCAGCCCGAGCAGCGTGGTCACGTGCTTGGCCTCGTACAGGCACTGGGGGCGGTCGGGCACGTTGGCCAGCGCCAGGTCCATCAGCAGGCGGTTGCCCGAGGTCTTGCCCACCGACATGAAGTCGTGCTGGCCCAGCTCCGCCCAGCTGACCTTCTTGCGCCGCGCCAGCACATGGTCGCGCCGGCAGGCCGCCACGAAGCGCTCGGCCAGCACCGGCTTGAACTCGA
The DNA here is from genome assembly GCF_964252695.1 of Acidovorax sp. LjRoot117. Classification (NCBI taxonomy): domain Bacteria; kingdom Pseudomonadati; phylum Pseudomonadota; class Betaproteobacteria; order Burkholderiales; family Comamonadaceae; genus Acidovorax; species Acidovorax sp. LjRoot117. The sequence continues at coordinate 166,422 of NZ_CAXUPO020000008.1, forward strand.
TCTCGGCCTCCTGGCTGCCGATGAAATTGAGGCCGAAATCCGCATCGCCCTGCGCCACGGCCACCAGCACCTCGTTGGCGCTGGCGTCGTGCACCTTGACGCGGATCTTCGGAAACCGCTCGTGGTAGCGCTTGACCACCTGCGGCAGAAAGTAATACACGGCCGAGGGCACGCAGGCAATGGTCACCTCGCCCATGCGCCGCGCCGCCACGTCGCCCAGCCCCATGAGCATGCCGTCCAGGTCGTCGAGCCACACGCGCGTCTTGCGCGCGAAGTCGCGGCCCACGGCCGTGAGCGTCACGCGGCGCGTGGTGCGGTCGAGCAGGCGCACACCCAGCGCCTCTTCCAGCTTGTCGATGCGGCGGCTGAAGGCCGGCTGCGACAGGTGGATGGATTCGGCCGCGGCCCGAAAGCTCTGCAGCTCGGCCACGGCGGCAAAGGCCTGGATGTCGGCGAGATCGAATTTCTGGTTCATGGCGGTCCTGCGGTGCTGGGCGTTCTGGCGGTAATTGAAAGAGGTGCGGCGGACGCGGGCCCAAGGCCCGAAAACCATTGCTCCGTGTGCATCAATGCTTCGCAAAGTTGCAATTTACAGATGCCATTTCAGCACGTAAAAGCACACGGCATATATTGCACAGCGTGCATCAATCGTTGCCAACAATGCAATTCACAAACAAGTCGCCGCGCCGCACCATGCGGACCCATGAGCTACAACCTTCCTTGCGTTCTGATGCGCGGCGGCACCTCCCGGGGCCCTTTCTTCCTGGCCGACTGGCTGCCGCAGGACACCGCCCAGCGTGACCGCACGCTGATAGCGGCCCTGGGCTCGCCGCACGAGCTGCAGATCGACGGCCTGGGCGGCGGCAACTCGTTGACCAGCAAGGTGGCCATCGTCTCGCGGTCGGTGCACGCCGACTGCGATGTGGACTACCTCTTCGCCCAGGTCAGCGTGGACGAGGCCCGCGTGGACACCCGCCCCAACTGCGGCAACATGCTCGCCGGCGTGGGGCCCTTCGCCATCGAGCAAGGCCTGGTGCCCACCAGCGCCACCGGCGACGTGACGCGGGTGCGGGTCTACAACGTGAACACCCGCTCGCGCATCGACGTGCAGGTGCAGACGCGCGGCGGCCGGGTGCACTACGAAGGCGACGTGCACATCGACGGCGTGCAGGGCACGGCCGCCCCGGTGCTGATGAACTTCCTCGATGCCTGGGGCGCCGTCACGGGCCAGATCTTTCCGACCGGCCAGCGCATCGACACCCTCCACGGCCTGCCAGTGACCTGCATCGACGCCGCCCAGGTGATGGTGCTGGTGCGCGCCGCTGACCTGGGCCTGCGCGGCGACGAAACGCCTGCCGAACTCGACGCCGACACGGCCCTGCTGGCCCGGCTCGAAGCCCTGCGCTGCGAAGCCGGGCTGCGCATGGGCATGGGCGATGTGTCCCACAGCGTGCTGCCCAAGCCGGTGATCGTCTCCGAAGGCACGGTACCCGGCAGCATCACCTCGCGCTACTTCACGCCCCGGCGCTGCCACCGCTCGCACGCAGTGACCGGCGCCATCGGCGTGGCCGCCGCGATGGTGCTGCCCGGCACCGTGGCCACCGACACCCGCACCGCGCCCAGCGCCGGCACGCGCCGGGTGGAGGTGCTGCACCCGGCCGGCCGCATCCACGTGGACGTGGAGCTCGCACTGGTGGACGGGCACTGCACGCTGGTGCAGGCCGCCCTGGTGCGCACGGCCCGAAAGATTCTGGAGGGCACGCTGTTCGTGGCGCACCACACGCTCGAGCCCCACGACTGAAGTCCCCGGCCCAAAGACCGTACTGCCGGACTGCCGTGCGGCGGGCACATCGATACGCAACGCGGCGTACCGCGGGCACGTCCCGCGCCGCCCTTCTTCAACCCTCAACCCTTCCGCTTTCCGCTTTCCGCTTTCGCTATTCCATACCTACATCACAGGAGACAAGACATGACTCGCCACACTGCACCCACACAGCCCTCTGCACCCCTTTCGCGCCGGCGCACGCTGGCCGCCGGGCTGGCCCTGGCCACTCTCGCAGCCGGCATGCCGCTGGCTGCGCACGCCGCCTTTCCCGAGCGCTCGATCACCCTCGTGGTGCCCACCGCGGCCGGCGGCGGCAACGACGGCATGGCCCGCGTGGTGGCCCAGAAGATGTCCCAGCTGCTGGGCCAGTCGGTGATCGTGGAGAACAAGGCGGGCGCCAACGGCGCCATCGCCGCGGAGTTCGTGGCCCGTGCCGCGCCGGACGGCCACACCATCCTGTTCGGCTACATCGGCACGCACGGCATGAGCCCCGCGCTGCAAAAGCTGCGCTACGACCCCATCACCCAGTTCGAGCCCATCGGCATGGTCTGCTACTCGCCCACGCTGATGGTGATCAACCCCAAGGTGCCCGCCAAGACGGTGGCCGAGTTCGTGGCGCTGACCAAGGCGAACCCCACCGCCTACAACTACGCATCGGCCGGCAACGGCACCGCGCCGCACTTCTCGGCCGAGATGTTCAAGCTCGAAAGCGGCGCGCAGATGGCGCACGTGCCCTACCGCGGCTCGGCCCCGGCGATGAACGACACCATGGCCAACCAGACGCAGGTCATGTTCCCCAGCCTGTTCTCGGCCTCCTCGCACGTCAAGAACGGCAAGCTGCGCGCGCTGGCCCTGGCCGGCCCCAAGCGCTCGTCGCTGATGCCCGACGTGCCCACGATGGAAGAGGCGGGCATCAAGGGCGTGGAGATCACGCAGTGGTACGCGCTGTTCGCCCCGGCCAAGACTTCGAAGGCGGTGGTGGAGCAGCTCAACAAAACGCTCAACGCCGCCCTGGCCGACAAGGACGTCGCGCGCCGCATCGAAGAGCAGGGCGCCGTGGTGGACAGCAGCACGCCCGAAGCGCTGGCCATGACCGTGCGCCAGGAGCTCGCCAAGTGGCGCGGCGTGGTGCAAAAGGCCCAACTGACGGCTGATTGACCCCGCCCCCCAAAGAACACACCGATCCGAGGAGACACCATGACAACAAAGACCGCGGCGCCGTACGCCCTGTCCGCGCCCTTCACACTCTGCGCACTGCTGGCCTGCACACCCGCCTTCGCGCAGACGATGCCTGCAGCACCGACCACAGCCCCGTCCTCCGCGCTCACGCTCTACGGCGTGGTGGACCTGGGCGTGCGCCAAGCCAGTGGCCTCTCGGCCGCCAACGCGCCCGCGCCGGGGTCGAGCCGCAGCCTGGGCAGCGGCATCCACACCACCAGCCGCTGGGGCGTGCGGGGTACCGAAGACCTGGGCGGCGGCCTGCGTGCGCTGTTCAACCTGGAAAGCGGCCTCAACGCCGACACCGGCGCGCCCGCCAACAGCAGCAAATACTTCGACCGCGCCTCGTGGGTGGGCCTGCAGGGCGGGTGGGGCACGGTGGCGCTGGGGCGGCAGACGACCACGCTGGCCGACGCCATATCGCCCGTGGACCCGCTGGCCATGCGCTTTGCCAGCTTCAACCCCAACATCGGCGTGACCGCGCTCAGCCAGCACGGCCTGGGCATCGAGTACGGCAGCGCGGGCGCCAACTCGGGCTCGTACCGGCTGGACAATTCCATCAAGTACACCGGCCGTTTCGGCGGATTCACCGCACGGGCCATGCTGGGACTGGGCGAGGTGGCGTCGCAGACCTCGCCCTTGTCCTCGCGCGGCGTGGGCCTGGCCTATGCGGACGGCGGCTTCACCGTGTCGGGCGCTGTGCAGAACTTCAAGGACGCCAACCTCCGCTCGCTGGACGGCGCGACGCTGGGCGCGGCCTACCAGTGGGGCACCGTGCGCCTGGCGGCCAACGCCGGGCGCAGCAAGGCGCAGACCGGTGCGGCCACACACACCGAGCAGCGCGTGCTCTCGGCCGGTGCCACCTGGGCGGCCCTGCCGCTGCTGGACCTGACCGCCACCTACTACAAGGTGGACCGCGAGCGCACCGGCTCGGCCGACGATGGCTACGGCCGCATGGTCGCGTTTGCCGAGTACAAGCTGTCGCGCCGCACCCGGGTGTACGCCGAGCTGGACCACACGCGCTGGCGCAACGGCTTTCAGGGCGCGGCCAACAAACGCACGGCCAGCGGCGTGTCTGCCGGCGTGATGCACAGCTTCTGAGGTCGCAAGGCCCGGCTGCGCAGCGTCTGGTGGGGCTGCGCAGCCTGTTTCTTTTCTGGCCCATGCGGGCGGCATGGCACCTGCGCGCCGTCGATTCTTCCCTGACGTCACCACGCTACAAAAACAGTAGCTGCTTGCGCTGTCCCATCCAGCGGCAGGGCCCGTTTTTCACCAAAAAGCAGTGCCACCCGAGTGTGCGAACATCCGCGCCATCACACACCGTGATGGCATTCGCCATGGGGCCCTGCGATGGAACTGAGACAACTGCGCTATTTCGTGCGCGTGGTGGAGCGTGGCTCCATGAGCCGCGCCGCCCTGGACCTGGACGTGGTGCAGTCCGCGCTCAGCCAGCAGATCACCCGGCTGGAGGGCGAGCTGGCCACGCGCCTGCTGCAGCGCACGCCGCGCGGCGTGACGCCCACCGAGGCGGGCCTGGCGTTCTTCCGCGAGGCCCAGCTCACCCTGCGCCATGCCGACCAGGCCGTGCGCGCCGCGCAGCAGGCACGCCTGTCGGGCACCGTCACCGTGGGCCTGGCGCCCACCACCGCGGGCGTGCTGGGCCTGCCGCTGATGCAGGCCATGCGCACGCGCTACCCCGACGTGCGGCTGCACATGGTCGAGAGCATGTCGGGCCACCTCACGGCCATGCTCAACGCGCGCGAGCTGGACCTGGCCGTGCTGTTCGACACCCGCCTGCACCAGGCCCGGCAGGCCGCGGGCGCGCGGCGCTGGGAGATGGCGCCGCTGCTGGAAGAAGACCTGTTCCTCATCTGCGCACGCCGAGGCCCTGGCAACCCCGGCGGCCGCGCCTTGCCCGACACCCTGACCGTGGCCGAGCTGGGCGACGAGCCCCTGATCCTGCCCACCGGCCCGCACGGCCTGCGTAGCACGCTCGACACCGCCTTTGCGCGCGACCGCGTGGCGCCGCACGTGGTGCTGGAGGTGGACTCGCTGGCCATGGTGATGGCCGCCGTGGACGCGGGCCTGGGCTCCACCGTGCAGCCCTGGGCCGCCATGGGCCGCTACTCGGACGCGGCCGAGCGCTTTCAGTGCGCGCGCCTGACCGACGCGCCCGCCCGCCGCGTGAACCTGCTGTGCAGCCTGCCGGACGAAGAACTCTCGCCCGCCGCGCTGGCCACGCGCGTGGTCATGGCGGACTGCGTGCGCGAGCTGGTCGCCAGCGGCCAGTGGTTCGGGACGACCTGGATCGGCGGCGAAGGCGCAACCGTCTGAACCTGCCACGCGCCCTCAACGGCCACGCTGCCATCTCGATCCGTGATACCCCCATGACCTGAGCCCGCTGCACGGCGGGCCGCCGTCTCCCTACAGTCGCCGTCACACGATGAACGACACGGCGACCCCGCCAGGAGACACCACCATGGGCCCCACACCCCATCCCACCACGCCTGCCTGCAGCAGGGGCTGCACCCGCCGCATCCGCACGGGCCCACGGCCATGAGCGTGGATGTCCTGGTCATCGGCGGCGGCAACGCCGCGCTGTGCGCCGCGCTCATGGCGCGCGAGGCAGGGGCCAGCGTGCTGCTGCTCGAATCCGCCCCGCGGGCCTGGCGCGGCGGCAACTCGGCCCACACCCGCAACCTGCGCTGCATGCACGATGCGCCGCAGGACGTGCTGGTCGGCAGCTATCCCGAAGAGGAGTTCTGGCAGGACCTGCTCAAGGTCACCGGCGGCCTGACCAACGAGCACCTGGCGCGCCTGGTGATCCGCGCGTCGGCCACCTGCCGCCCCTGGATGCGCCGCCACGGCGTGCACTTTCAGCCCGCGCTGGCGGGCACGCTGCATGTGGCGCGCACCAACGCGTTCTTCATGGGCGGGGGCAAGGCGCTGGTCAATGCCTACTACCGCAGTGCCGAGGCGCTGGGCGTGCAGGTGCGCTACGAGTCGCCGGTGGAGCGCCTGGATATCGACAACGGCCGCTTCGTCGCGGCGCACCTGGCAGGCGGCGAGCGCATCACCGCCAGGAGCTGCGTGCTCGCGGCGGGCGGGTTCGAGTCCAACCGCGAATGGCTGCGCGAGGCCTGGGGCCAGAACGAGCGCGGCGAGTGGCCGTCGGACAACTTCCTCATCCGCGGCACGGCCTACAACCGGGGCGTGCTGCTCAAGCACCTGCTCCAGGACCACGGCGCGGACCGCATCGGCGATCCCACGCAGGCCCACATGGTGGCCATCGACGCGCGCGCGCCGCTGTACGACGGCGGCATCTGCACGCGCATCGACTGCGTGTCACTGGGCGTGGTGGTCAACCGCGAGGGCGAGCGTTTCTACGACGAGGGCGAGGACTTCTGGCCCAAGCGTTACGCCATCTGGGGGCGCCTGGTGGCGCAGCAGCCGGGGCAGATCGGCTACTCGGTCATCGACAGCCAGGCCATCGGCCGCTTCATGCCGCCCGTGTTCCCGGGCGTGAAGGCCGACACCCTGCCCGAGCTGGCCGCAAAGCTCGGCCTGCCTGTGGACACCTTCATGCACACGCTCGATACCTACAACGCCGCCTGCCGCGCGGGCACCTTCGACCACACCACGCTGGACGACTGCCACACCGAGGGCATCGCGCCCGCCAAGACCCACTGGGCGCGGCCCATCGCCACCGGGCCGTTCTACGGCTATGCACTGAGGCCCGGCGTGACCTTCACCTACCTGGGGCTGCACACCGACGAGACCGCCGCCGTGCGCTTTGGCAACGCGCCCAGCCCCAACCTGTTCGTGGCCGGCGAAATGATGGCCGGCAACGTACTGGGCAAGGGCTACACGGCCGGGGTGGGCATGAGCATCGGCACCGCCTTCGGCCGCATCGCGGGCGCGCAGGCGGCTTTGGCATCAAAACAGGGCCTACCGCTTGCCCAGCAAGCGCAAGCAGCTATAAAAACAGGAGTACCCCATGCAAGCGCTTGAAGCCCTGACACGCGATGCCCGGGCGCTGGCCAACGGCGACGTGGTGCCTGCACTGCCGCTGACGGGCGCCGAAGCCGAGGTGGCGCGCCAGCTGCAGATCTGCAACGCCTGCCGCTACTGCGAAGGCTTTTGCGCCGTATTCCCGGCCATGACGCGCCGGCTCGAATTCCCCAAGGCCGACATCCACTTCATCGCCAACCTGTGCCACAACTGCGGCGCCTGCCTGCACGCCTGCCAGTACGCGCCGCCGCACGAATTTGCGGTGAACATCCCGCAGGCCATGGCGCAGGTGCGCGGCCAGACGTATGCGGACTACGCGTGGCCCCCGGCGCTGGGCGCGCTGTACCAGCGCAACGGCCTCACGCTGTCGCTCGCGCTGGCGGCAGGCCTGGCGCTGTTCCTGGTGCTGGCCGTGGCGCTGCACGGGCAGGGCCTGGCGGCGCTGTGGAGCACGCCCCAGGGCGGCTTCTACGGCATCTTTCCGCACAACCTGCTGGTGGGCCTGTTCGCGCCGGTGTTCCTGTTCGCCACGCTGGCCCTGGCGCTGGGCGTGCGCCGCTTCTGGCGCGACGTGACGCCCGCCACCAGCGGTGCGCCGCTGAGCGCCCCCGCCACCGCCGAGGCCACCGATGCCGTGCTGCGCCTGAAATACCTGGACGGCGGCCACGGCGAGGGCTGCCACAACGAGGACGACGCGTACACCCTGTCGCGCCGGCGGTTTCACCACCTCACGTTCTACGGCTTCATGCTGTGCTTTGCCGCCACCAGCGTGGCCACGCTGTACCACTACCTGCTGGGCCAGGCCGCACCGTACGACCTGCCCAGCCTGCCCAAACTGCTGGGCGGCGTGGGCGGCATCAGCCTGGCGCTGGGCACCGCGGGCCTGTGGTGGCTGAACCTGCGCCGCCGCCCCGCGCAGGGCGATGCCGCGCAAAAGCCCATGGACCGGGGCTTCATCGCGCTGCTGTTCCTCACCGCGACCAGCGGCCTGGCACTGTGGGCGGCGCGCAGCACGCCGGCCCTGGCGCTGATGCTGTGCCTGCACCTGGGCGCGGTGATGGCGCTGTTCGCCACGCTGCCCTACGGCAAGTTCGCGCACGGCATCTTCCGCACCGCAGCGCTGCTGCGCCATGCGGTGGAAAAGCGCCAGCCCCACCCCATCGGACTGGGTGCCGACTGAGCACGGGCGTGGCGAAGCGCCCCGGTGTGCGGTGACGCCACCGACAACCACACGACAACACGAATCCACAACACCACGATGAAGGAGACCACCATGAAAAAACGCGCTGCCCTGCACGCCCTCGCCACCGCCACCGCCCTGCTGCTGGGTGGCGCCGGCCACGCCCAGGACTTCCCGCCCAAAAAGCCCGTGACCCTGGTCGTCGGCTTTGCCGCCGGCGGCGCGGCCGACGCCGCCGCGCGCCTGATCGCCAAGAAGCTGGGCGAGAACATCGGCCAGCCGGTGGTGGTGGACAACAAGGGCGGGGCGGGCGGCAACATCGCCCACCAGTTCGTGGCCAATGCGGTGCCCGATGGCACGGTGCTGCTGCTGGGCTCGGTGGGGCCGCTGACCATCGCGCCGCACCTCATGAAGCTCACCTACGACCCGTTCAAGGACCTGGCGGCGGTGTCGGGCGGGGTGAACTTTCCGAACGTGCTGGTGGTGCACCAGGGCGCGGGCGCCAGGACGCTGGCCGAGTTCGTGCAGCTGTCCAAGAAGAAACCCGGCAGCGTGGACTTTGCGTCCACCGGCGCGGGCTCGGCGTCGCACCTGGCGGGCGAGCTGTTCAACCAGCGTGCGGGTATCGACATGACCCACGTGCCGTACAAGGGCGGCGCGCCGGCGCTGCAGGACCTGCTGGGCGAGCGCATCACCTCGTACTTTGCTGCGCCACCGACTGCGATGCCGCATGTCGAGGCCGGCAAGCTGATCCCGCTGGCCACCACGGGCCTCACGCGGCCGGCCTATCTGCCGAACATTCCCACCGTGGCGGAGTCAGGCTACCCCGGCTTCGAGGCGCTGAACTGGTACGCCTTCGTGGCCCCGGGCAAGACACCGCCCGCCATCCTGGACCGCTGGAACCAGGAGATCGTGAAGGTGCTGAACGATGCGGGCGTGAAGGAGGCGCTGAACAAGCACGGCCTCACGCCCCAGCCCACCACGCGCGCCCAGCTCACGGCCTTCATGAAGAAGGAATCCGCGCAGTGGGCCGCCATCATCAAGGAGCGCAAGCTCACGGCGGAGTGAACTCCCCCGCACCCGGGGCCTTGAGTTAGCCCTGCTGCGACGCCGGCTCGGTGACCGAGATGTCGGTGTGCACCAGCGACAGCGGAAAGCGCTGGCCCGCCAGGTAGTCCTCCAGGCAGCGCAGCAGCAGCGGGCTGCGGTGGCGCTCGGGGCAGGCGCGGATCTCGTCGGGCGTCATCCACACCGTGCGCACGATGCCGGTGTCCAGCGCGCGCCAGTCGTGGTGCGTGCCCAGCGTGCCCGCGAACGCAAAGCGCATGTAGGTGATGTCGTCGCCGGTGCGCGTCTTGGTGAAGCGGTTCAGGTACACGCCGATCAGGGCCGTGGGCTCGAAGTCGTGGGCCGTTTCCTCCAGCACCTCGCGCGCGCAGGCCTGGATGGGCGACTCGCCCGGGTCCAGGTGGCCCGCGGGGTTGTTGAGCTTGAGGCCGTCCGTGGTCTCTTCCTCGACCAGCAGAAAGCGGCCGTCGCGCTCGACGAGCGCGGCCACGGTGACGTTGGGTTTCCAGCGGTGGGGCATGGCGCGCATTATGACGAGGCAGCATGACGTGCTGCCAACAGCCTCTGTAGCACGCCACATGCTGCTGTCGCGCAGGGGCCACGGCAGCGCTGCCTTGGCGCCAGTTGCCTACAGCATTCGCACCATGTACACCGCGCCTTCGCCATAGCTGGCCAGCCGCGCGCGCTGCACCGCATCGGCCAGCGGCTGCACGGCGTAGCCCTGGCGCTCCCAGTAGCCTTGCGAGCCCTGCACCGACACCAGCGCCGTGTGCTGCAGGCCCTGCGCCCGCGCTGCGTCCCACATCGGCTGCAGCAGGGCGCGGGCCAGGCCCTGGCCCGCGCAGTCGGGCAGCACGGCCATGTCGTGCAGGTAGAGCGTGTCGGGCTGCGGCACCGCCTCGAAGCTGCCGTGCAGGGGCGTTACCTTATTCCGCACCGACCGGTAGGCGGCCAGGTAGGCACACACCACGCCCGCCCGCTCCAGCACCAGCGAGCAGTTGGCGGGGCTGGCCAGGCGCCGCGCAAAGACCTCGCCGCTTTCCACAAAGCCCTCGCCGTAGCAGGCCAGCTGCACCGCCAGCAGGCCGGGCAGGTCCTGCAGTGAGAGGAGGCGAACGTGAGGTGGAGTTGAGCGCATCAGGGCACGGTGGTCAGCAATGGCCAGGTCCTCAATGATAGGGACGTGCATGACCTGCCGGGTCATCGACGCCGTTCACGCCCTTTTGAACAATGACCCCAGGCCGCACGCGCATGTCCTGTGCGGCCGACCCACCTGTATCCACACCCTCAAAAGGAGCCTTGCCATGAACACCGTCGAAACCCCGGAGCACGCCACCACCATCCCCACCGCCGCCACGGTTGCCCCCGAGTTGGCCGCGCGCTACATCGCCGCCTGGAACGCCACCGACGGCGCGCAGCGCGACCATCTGGTGCGCAGCACTTTCAGCAGCGATGTGCAGTACCGCGACCCCATGATGGAAGGCCAGGGCCACGATGGCCTGGCCGCATTGATCGCCGGTGCGCAGCAGCGGTTTGCGGGTCACCGTTTCACCCTGCTGGGCACGCCCGAGGGGCACCATGATGTCGTGCGCTTTTCGTGGGCGCTGGCCGCCGATGGCGCAGAGCCCGTGGCGCGCGGCACGGATATGGCGGAGGTCGACGCACACGGCCGCCTGCGCAAAGTGACCGGTTTTCTCGACTATGTCGCCGGGGCCTGACTGCGACACGGCGCAACGCGAAGCAAGGCGGCGTCAGGCCTGCACTGCAGGCCCTCACCCTCACCACGTCACTTCAGCACCGGCGCCTGCACGAAGTCGTCGAGCGACAGGCCCTTTTCCTTGAGCAGGGCTTCCAGCACGGGCTGCAGGCGGCCCAGGCTTTCCTGCACCGCCTCGCGCACGGTGTCCACCACCACCTGGGTGCTGCGCTCGATCTCGATGTTGAGCGCATCGCCCTCGCGTTTGCCCTCGAACACGGTGGCGCGGCGCGTCTCGGGGATCATCCAGATTTCGAACCAGCCCTCTGGCCGGTTCACCTCGGCCACCGTGAGGCTGGCGCCGTGGATGGCGATGTAGCCCTTGGCGAAGATATAGCGGCGAAAGGCCTCGGGCACCGCCACGCGCCACACCAGGTTGTTGTCGAACTCGCGGCGCTGCACCAGCGTGCCGGTGAAGTCCACATGGCCCGACAGCGGGTGGCCGCCGATCTCGGCCCCGTCCTTGGCTGCGCGCTCCACGTTCACGCGGTCGCCCTCGGCGTAGCTGCCCAGCGTGGTGATGTTCAGGCTTTGCAGCATCACGTCGAAGTTGGCCTGCGTGGGCGACAGGATCTCGGTCACCGTGAGGCACACGCCGTCGGTGGAGACGCTGGCGCCGATGGCCAGGTCCTGGCAGAAGCCTGGCGGAAAGTCGAGCGTGAAGGTGCGCAGGCCTGCGCGGTCTTGGATGGCGGCAATGCCTGCCGTGGCCTGGACGATGCCTGTGAACATGGTGGCGCGGCTTCCGAATGCGTTGAATTGGAAACCGGGAATTTTGCCACCCACAGCTATTGCAGGTTGCACGAGGGTTGATACCCGTCGGCATCGGGTATTCATGCGCATCGCACAGCAGACATCGCCTGCAACACGCGCAGCCCAGACCAGGGCAGCCAAGCAAGGGCCGCCCCGCAGCGAGGGCTGCGTCCCCCTGCCCGCATCGCGCAGCGGTGCGAGAGCGGGGGGAAGACGCGAAGCGTCTCAGGGGGGTGTCACTTCATTTCGCTCGCAGCAGCTCGCCCACTTCCAGCAGCACCAGCTCGTTGTCGTCCGCCTTGTTCGGCTCGCGGCTGCTGCTGAAAGGCATGTTGTTGTCGTTGCCCACGACGATGTGCGTGCCGTCCACCACGTCCACGTTTTCGATCGTGAAGAACGGGAAGGTGAGCACGCCGTTGGTCAGCGGCTTCTTCGACAGGCGCTTGGGGTCCTGGATGTTCATGAGGTCGATGTAGCCGACCTTGCGGATCTCGCCGCCCACGTTCGCGTCGCTCATCTCGACCTTGTAAACGCGCTTGAATTTGGCCAGGTCGTGGAAGCAGTCGGTGCGCTTTTGGTCTGCGGGGCAGGCCTTGTCGGCCGTGCCTTCGCCGTTGTCGCGCTCGATGATCAGGCCCATGGCGCTTGTGCCATCTCCCGAGATGCTGCCGTCGATCATGTTGAAGTCGCCGATGGCATGGTGGTTGGCTTCCAGCACGTACTTCCAGTGGCGGCCGGTCCATTGCTCGCTCTTCACGTCGAACTCCAGCACGCGCAGGTATTGCTTGCCGCCCACGTTCTCGTACGCCTTGGCGTCCTCGTTCCACAGCGCGCCTTCGAGCAGGGCGTAGAGCTTGCTGCCGTCCTTGGACGACGCCATGCCTTCGTAGCCCTTGGAGCGCTTGACCTCGAACGGCGTGGGCTTGGCGTCTGGCGCGCCGGGCATCAGCACACCGGGGGCGTCGGGCGAGCGCACGACCTTGCCGTCGACCTTGGTTTCGAACACGCCCAGCACCTTGCCGTTCAGGTCCGCCTTGATGAGGAAGGGGCCGAACTCGTCGCCGATCCACAGTGCGCCACCGGCGAACTGGAAGCTCTCGGGGTCGAAGTCGGCGCCGGTCAGGTAGCGCTGGTCCGTGCCTTCGTGGGTGATGCGAAACGGCACCTTCTTGTCGGGGTCGTGCAGGAAAATCGTCTTCTGGCGCTTGAACTCGCCGCCCTGGAAGTCCACCGTGTAGTGGTTCAGGTACAGCATGAAGTCGGCCGAGTTGGCCTTGGCGCCAGCGCCGTTGTCGGTGAGGACCCAGAACGATCCGTCGGCCATGCGCTTGATGCCAGAGTGGCCCTGGATCGGCTGGCCGTTGAAGGGCAGCGAGACGCCGGTGTCGCGCCCGCCCGACTGGCCCATCACCGTGCCGATGGTCTCCACGCGGCGCGGGGTGGTGAACTTGCCACTGACCTGCAGGTCCTGCGGTGCGTCCTTGGGTGCGGGGATGACGGTGAACGCCGGCAGCACGGCGTGGCCGGCCAGCGTGGCGGGGTAGGCCTGCTGGGCCAGGGCAGAGGTGGAGAAGCAGGCGGCGGCGGTGCACGCCAGCAGGGCGCAGGCACCCAGGGTGGAGAGTCGGGACATGGTCGCTCGGGCAGTGAAAGCAGATGAAGCGGCGACGATGCCGCCTGCCCGTGACGAGGGTGTGACCGTGGGGCGCCGGTGCGGCAGGCCCGGGGCGCTGCGCGCTGACCACACCGACCGCACCGACCGCACCGACCACCGCGGCGGCGGCGCGGAGTGCGTGGCCAGTGCGGGCCGCCGCTTACAGCGGCACCAGCTCCACGCGCCGGTTCTTGGCGCGGCCGCCTTCGTCGCCATTGCTGGCCACCGGGGCCAGGTCGGCCACGCCGAAGGCGGACAGGCGCGCGGCCGGAATGCCGTACTGGCTGGTGAGCGCGGCGTTCACCGCCTCGGCCCGGCGCTTGGACAGCGCGATGTTGGAATCGAGCGAACCCTGGTTGTCGGTGTGGCCCACCACGCGCAGCTTGAGCGTCGCCTCGGCCTTGAGCAGCTTGGCGATCTCATCGAGCGCGGGCTTGGACTCGGGCTTGATGTCGGCCTTGGCCGTGTCGAACAGGATGCCGTACAGGGCCACGCGGCCGGTGGTGGCGATGGCCTTGGACATGTCGCTCGCGTTCACCGTGACCATGTTCTGCTGCAGGGCGCCGGTCTCGATGATGTCGACCGCCGCGTAGGCGCCCTTGACGGCCTTGTAGTCCTTGCTGGCGTTGGCCCAGCTGACCGCCTCGACCACGATGTAGATGTCGCCCTGCGGGCGCGGGATCTTGAAGCTGGCGATGCGCGCGGTGGCGGTGTCGGCCTGGGTGAAGGTGTAGGTCGAGCGCGTGGTGTTGATCTTGCGCCAGCCGTAGGTGCACAAAAAGCAGGTGCGGTCGCGGAAGGCGTCGTCCTTGCCGGAGTCGTACAGCACCGTGCCGCCCGCAGCCTGCACTTCGTTCTGGTAGTTGCGCACCAGCTCGGCGGGCGATGCGTCGCCGGCCGCCTCGTACCACAGGCGGGTCACCGCGCCCTCGACCGGCAGGGTGCTGGCCCACGAGCGCTTGGTGGTGGTGGTGTCGTACTTCTTGTAGGTGCCGGTGGGCACGACGTATTCGTCGAAGCGCTTGTAGTCGTAGCCCACGATGGTGGAGCCGGCGAAGCGTTTGACCAGGGGGTTGTCCTTGGACCCGGCGATGTCCTGGGCCGAAGCGGGCGAGACGAGGACCAGCGCGGACACCGCGGTGGCAAGCGATACGAGCAGGCGGCGCATGAGCGTCATGGCGTCTTTTCTCCAAAAAAGTGGGCGATGCGCGAGTGTCTCCGGTTTGCCGCGGCCAGCGCACCCCTGCGCCCGCAGGCAGGGGCCGGAGCGTGAACAATTGGGCAAAAAGCCGCACCAGGGCGTTGCCGCACGGCGGCTGCCACGCCGCAGCCCCCGCCGGGCCTCAGGCCTGGATGAACACCGGCGTCCCCACGGGCACCCGCTCGAACAGGTCGATCACATCCGCATTGGCCATGCGCACGCAGCCGTGCGACGCGGGCACGCCCAGCGGCGTGCCGTCCGGGCAGCCGTGGATGTAGATGAAGCGGCGCAGCGTGTCCACGCCGCCGCCCCGGTTGAAACCGCGCTCGCAGCCGGTGAGCCACAGGATGCGCGCCAGGATCCAGTCGCGCCCGGGGTGCTGCGCGGCCAGGTCGGGCGAATACACCTCGCCCGTGGGCCGGCGCCCGACGAACACCGTGCCGGGTGCGCAGCCCGCGCCCACCTTGGCCCGCACGCGGTGTTGGCCGCGTGGCGTGCAGCCGCTGCCGCGGGCCTCGCCAACGCCGTTCAGCGCGGTGGACACCGGGTAGCGGGCCAGCACCTCGTCACCATCGAGCAGACACAGCTCCTGCCGGCCGATGTGGATTGCGATGTGGATCGCCGCGCCCACGGCCCGCCTACCCCGCAGCCGCCACCAGGCCAGCCCCATGCCCGCGCGTGAAGGCTTCTTCGAACACCGAGTAGCCCGACCAGTCGCTGTGTGCGAACGCCAGGCGCGCCGTGGCGGGCGTGGGCAGGGCCAGCGCACGCTCTGCTTTTGATAGCTGGTTGCGCTTGCCAGGTGCGCGGTAGAGGCCGATTTGGCTCAAATACGTGACCAGCCCCGGCGTGGGGATGGCCATGGCGTGCCCGTAGCGCGTGACCTCGACCCGCGTGACGCGGCGGCGCAGGTCGGGGTGGGGCACGGACAGGGCGGCCAGCGCGCCCTCGGCCCAGTGCTGCCAGGGCTGCTGCGCCAGTTGCTGACGGCCGTCGGGCACGCTGCCCAGGGCCTGGTAGTACGTGAGCACCGTGGGGCCGGCCAGTGTGGCGCGGGTGTCCAGGCGCTGGTGGCCTGCGTCCACGTAGCCCAGGCCGCCGGGCGTGGCGTCGGCGTACAGCACGTTGTCCCAGGCGGGCGCGGCGCCGGGGCGGTCGGTCAGCGGGCTGTCGATGTGGAGGTTGGCCACCAGCCAGGGCGCCCAGGTCAGGCGCTGCGCCGCGCCGGTCAGGAACGCGGGCGGGTTGCGCACCACGCGGGAGGCGATGTGCACCGGCAGCGCCACGATGCAGCGCGGCGCCTGCCAGCGCTCCACGCTGTCGGTGACGTGGTTGTACGCGTCCACCTCCACGCCGTGGCGGCCTTCGGTGATGCGCAGCACGCTGGTGGCGGTGCGCAGCTGGCCGCCGCCCTGGGCATTGTTCTGCAGCGGGGCCGCCAGGCGGCGGGTGATCCAGCCGTTGCCTTCGGGCCAGGTGAGCACGCTCTCGCGGGACTCGTCCGCCGCCTCGCCGGGCGCATGAAAGCCGTGGCGGCTGGCGAAGTAATGGATGCCCGCCCAGGCCGACACCACGGCCGTGCCTGCGCCGTAGTCGTCGCGGCAGCTGTAGTCGAGGTACCACCGCAAGTGCTCGTCGTCGAAGCCCTGCTGATCCAGCCAGGTGGCGAACGTGACGGCATCGAGCGCCTGGTGGGGCTGGGGCAGCGGCTGGCCTGGGCCCAGGGACCGCATCATCGGCATGGTGAAGCGCGCGGCCCGGGTGGCATCGTCCACCGCCTGCGCAAACCGGCGGTACTGCGCGATCGTGGTGTCGGGCACGCCGTGCACGGGCAGCAGGCCCTCCTGCCATTCACCCTGGAAGAACAGGCGCTCCTGCGGGCTGTGGCACAGGTGGCGCTCGTCGTAGCGCCAGCGGCCGGACACGCGCTGGCGCAGGCCCAGTTCTTCCAGCAGGTTCTGCACCTCGGGCGCATCGTCGCCCGGCACCGGCAGGTAGTGCGCGCCCAGCGGGCAGGCAATGCCCCCCACCGCGCCGCCCCGGCTGTTGCCGCCCGCGCTGTCTTCCAGCTCCAGCAGCGCAAAGTCGTCCACGCCCGCGAGCCGCAGCGACCGCGCCGCCGCCAGCCCCGCCACGCCACCGCCCGCGATGATCACCTGCGCGCGCCGCAGCACCGTGGGCTCGGGCAGGCTGCCGGTCTTGAGCAGGTCGCGCAGCGCATGGCCGCGCTGCATGTCGATGCCGGCAAAGCCGCCTTGCAGCGTGCGCGGCGCTTCGTCGCAGCCCGGCAGCAGAACTGCGGATGTCGCAAGAGCACCCGTGGCTAGAAAATGGCGGCGTTGCATGGTGTCAGTGTGTTGGATTCGGGTCTGCAGTCAACCATCCACACCGTTCGGGCCGAGCCTGTCGAAGCCTTGTGCGGCGCTTCGACAGGCTCAGCGTGAACGGTTCTTTCATTGGCAAAACTTGCTGGGCCGCTAAGCCGTGGGGTGCAAAAAGGGAATAGGCATCTAGTGCTTTCCCCATTCGCGCTCGTAGGTGTGGACCAGCGCCTGGTTCGACAGCCGGTTCACCTCCGTCGGCACCCGTGCCATGTCGCGCGGAAAGTCGAACAGCAGCGGCAACGAGTCCAGCGTCAGAAAGCGCAGGTGCTCCGGCAGCGTCTCGGGCAGGCGCCAGGGCCGGCGGCTGGCGATGACGAAGCCCCATTCGCCGAAGCTGGGCACGTGGGCGTGGTACGGCGCGGTCTGCAGGCCCACCGACTCCATGGTCTGCACCACCGTCCAGAAGCTCTTGCGCGCCACCAGCGGCGAGGTGGTTTGCACCACCGCATAGCCGCTGGCGGCCAGGCGGTTGGCCAGCAGCGCGTAGAAGCTGTTGGTGTACAGCTTGCCGATGGAAAAATTGGTGGGGTCCGGGAAGTCCACCACGATCACGTCGAAGGTCTCCAGCGCCGCAGGGATTGCTGCTGGACTTGCTGGAACGCGCGGTGCAGTCCCAGTGCTGCTGGCGCCTGAGGCGCTGGCGGCTGGGGGTTGCGCTTCGGCACCCGGCTCGGCCGTGTTGCCCTGCAGCCACCCGAACGCATCGGTGTTGATGATCTTCACCTTGGGGTCGCGCAGCGCGTTGCCGTTGAGCTGCGCGAGCATGGGGTTCTCGCTGAAGATGCGCGTCATGGCCGGGTCCAGCTCCACCAGCGTGACGGATTCGACCGAGGGGTACTTCAAGATCTCGCGCACGGCCATGCCATCGCCGCCGCCCAGAACGGCCACGCGCTTCGGATGGCCGTGGGCCGACATGGCGGGGTGCACCAGGGCCTCGTGGTAGCGGTACTCGTCGGCCTGCGCGAACTGCAGGTTGCCGTTGAGGTAGAGCCGGTGGCCCAGCCGCCCCTGCGTCACGACGATGCGCTGGTAGGGCGATGCGGTGCTGAAGACGATGCGGTCCTGGTAGAACTTGTCCTCGGCAAAGCTGGTGATGTGGTCTGCCCCGGCAAAGCCCGCGATCAGCAGCGCGAGCACCATGGCACAGGCGGCCACGTGCGCGCGCAGGCGGCGCAGCTCATGCCGAAAGAGCCACACGGCCCACAGCGCCACGGCGGCGTTCATCACGCCGAACAGCAGCCCCGTGCGGATCAGCCCCAGGTGCGGCACCAGCAGCAGCGGGAAGGCCAGCGACACCGCCAGCGCGCCCAGGTAGTCGAAGGTGAGCACCTGCGAGACCAGGTCCTTGAGCGCCACGTTGCGCTTCAAGATGCGCATGACCAGCGGGATCTCGAGCCCCACCAGCGTGCCCACCACCATCACCATGCCGTACAGCAGGAACCGGAACGCCCCCGGCGTGTACGCATTGGCCAGGAACAGCGTGGCCGGCAGCGCCCCGCCCACCAGCGCCACCAGCAGCTCGATGCGCAAAAAATGCGCAGGCAGCTGCCGCTCGAAATAGCGCGACAGCCACGAGCCCACGCCCATGGCGAACAGGTAGGTGCCGATGATGGTGGAGAACTGCAGCACCGAGTCGCCCAGCACATAGGACGCGAGCGCCCCGGCGGCCAGTTCGTACAGCAGGCCGCAGGCGGCCACGACGAAAACGCTGATGAGCAGCGCGATGTCGATGGGGCGGGCACCCTGCGACGAGGCTTGTTCTGCCGGTCGTGCGGGCGACGGTTGCACCATGGTCAACCCGCTACCCCAGCGAGTTGCGGTTGCGGTTGCGGGACGGTGGTGCCGCGCCGCTGGGCATCAGGCATACCTGCCGCGCTATGGCGTAACTGCTCTGCAGCATGCTCGTGATGAATGACGATGTGGAGTGATTTCATGAATCGCGATGAATAGCCGACTGAGACTGATTGGGGATGATTGGGGATGATTGGGGAGCCAAGTTCAACGCAACCAATTGATGCCCAAGACTTATTTGAAGCCCATTGGGGAAAATCCATTGTGTTTGGGATCAGTCCGGGTTTTGGAAGCTCTGCGGAGCATGAATCGTGGCATCACGTGGCGAGAGCGGAAGCTTCGAAAGTCGAGCCCAGCGCCCGCCGCCGCCTTGGTTTTCCCGCCGATATTCCGAATGCCCTTTCTTGGACACCTCGTTGAGTAACGCCTTCACATACTCCTTGCGATACGCCAACTCAGGAATCAGCAGTTGGGGGAGCAACAAGGCATAAACCGGCAAGGGCGTAGGACGCCAGATCGTCGCCTTTGCGGCCGGTCACGCTGTGTGTCAGGTGCGCTATTCCGTCCACTCATGACGCCCGTCCTCCGAGGGAGAGTGCGCTTGCAACCGAGCCTGCAATTCGATGGGCCGTCAGCTCCGCAGAGGACATGTCACAACGCATTCGCGTCCATACCTTGAATTTCTATTGCGGCTGCCAAGGCTGTTCGCGTGGACCGCGCGAGTGTGTTCGCTGCGGGTGCGGACGGCATGCGCGGTACGGCACTGCCGAATTCAATGAATCGCAGCCGCCACGATGATGCTGATGCCCAGGCACATCGCTGCCACCACCATGGCCAGGGCCCTGTTCTGCTTTTCGACGATTTCGCGCCACAGGTCGTACGGCGTGATCTTGTCGACGATGACGAAGCACACCCAGAAGATGACCACGCCGATCAGTGCGTACAGGATGGACCCGAGGAACGCCGCGGGCTTGAGCCATTCGATTCCCATCATGATGTGTTCTCCTTGGAACGGTTGTCTGTCTGTCGATTGAATAAAAAAGAGGGGCGGTGCGCCAGCCGAGGCCTCCAGCGCCGCACCTACTTGTGGCTGCCGCCCGAGGAGTACCCGCCGTACGAGCCCCCCGAGCTGCGGTAGCTGGACGACGACGAGCAGTTCTCCCGTTGCGGGTCGCAGCTGGAGCAGCGGCTGAGCAGCACGAGCAGGATCAAGATCACCACCGCGATGATGATGATGGTGCCGCAGCCCAGGCCCGACTTGGCCACGAACGGGCCCGGGTCGTCGCGTTTGAGCACGTCCTGCTTGTCTTCGAGCTTGAAGGCCTTGGCCACCGTGTCGCTGGCCAGCTTGTCGCCGGCGGACCAGGTGATCTCGTTGGTGCTTTGCTCCATCGACAGCACGCCCTTGCTGCCCTCGAAGTCGCGGTTGAAGGTCTTCTGGCCGCGCGTGACCTGCCAGTAGAACTCGCCCAGCACGTAGGTCGTCTCGGCCTCGTAGCTGTACTTGAGCTTGTAGGTCGTGCCCAGGTAGGTGGCGGTGCTGCCGGTGCCGGCCAGCTGCGGCGCGCCGGTGGTGGGGCGCACCATGCTCCAGCCTTCTTCCGAATCGACCAGGAACGCGAAGCCGCGCTTCTGGTTGTAGAGCAGGTATTCGCTCCAGCCGAAGTGTTCGTCGTCGCCGGGCGCAACGCCCATGCGGTGCTGAAAGCCCACCACCTGCCAGTGCACGCCCTGCAGCTGTCCCTTGCTGCCCAGCGGGATGATGGGCTGTACGGGTTCGTCCTGCTCGGCAGAGCGCAGCTCGCCGCCCACGCCGCCACTGAGGTCGATGATGCTGGCGCACGAGCCGCAGGTGAGGCTCTTGGTGCTGGACAGCTGCACCTGCACCGGAGCGCCGCAGTGCGGGCAGCTGAACTGGCGGCCTTTTTCGTCCTTGGCGGACTCGTCCTTCAGGCCCTGCAGCTGCAGGTCTTCGAGCAGCACGGACTTGCCGCGCTCCACATTGGGCGGGGTGTGGCCGTAGTCGATGCTGACCACTTCGCCGTCGGCGCTGCGCAGCTCGACCATGCCGAAGGGGTGCCCCAGCGGCGGCAGCTTGGGCAGCTCGCCCTGCGCGGAGATGAGCGATGCCTGGCCGGTGTAGGCCACGCTGTAGGGCTTGCCGTTGATGGCGGTGGTGGTGCCGACGCGAAAGCGCTCGGCCGCGGGCATCTCGCGGCCCGGGTCGATGGGGCGGGTGAAGACGTAGGCGCCGTTGTCCTCGCCCAGCGTGGCCAGGGTGCCGTCGTTGAGGAACGCCGCCCATTCGGTCCACACCCCCGCATCGCCCTTGTACTGCAGGCGGCCCACCAGCGTGAAGGGGATGTCCTTGCCATCGAGCTGAATCCGCCCGCTGGCCATGAGCTGCAGCGGGCTGTGGTCGTCGAACAGCTCGGCCATCTTGCCCAGGCGCTGCAGCACGTCGCCATTGCGCACCACGGTGCTCTGGCAGTAGCCGCAGACGGCGTGCGTGGACTGCGCGCTGCGGAATTCAACCGGCGCGCCGCAGCCCGGGCAGGGCGCGCGGTAGTAACGCTGTGTGGGGTCGGCGGTGGCCATCGTGCTGTGTTGGTGCTGCGCCGTTCAGCGCGATGCAGGGCCGGTGAAGGCCCTGGCGCTTGTCCCTCGTGCGCAGGCAGCTATTATTATGATAGCAATCGGGTCAGATCAGCTTCTTGAGCAGCT
Organism: Acidovorax sp. LjRoot117; assembly: GCF_964252695.1. Taxonomy (NCBI): domain Bacteria; kingdom Pseudomonadati; phylum Pseudomonadota; class Betaproteobacteria; order Burkholderiales; family Comamonadaceae; genus Acidovorax; species Acidovorax sp. LjRoot117. The sequence goes on from NZ_CAXUPO020000008.1 coordinate 187,987, forward strand.
CGGCCTTCTTGGCGTCGAACTCTTCCTGGGTCAGGATGCCCTTGGACTTGAGCTCGCCCAGCTTCTCCAGCGTGGCCATCACCTCGTCGGGCCGCACGCCCGCGGGCACAGCCGCCGCCTGGGCCGCCGCTGCGGCAGCAGGCGCCACCGGCGTCTGCAGGCCTTGCTGCAGGTTCTGCGCCAGCACCTGGCCCAACGCCACGCCGGCCCCGAGGCCCATGGCGTCGCCCGCGATGCCGCTGCCGCCACCGCTGTTTTCGGCGAACTTGGGGATGGCCTGCGCCGTCTGGTATTGCATGAACTTGGCCATGTCGTTGCCGACCATGCCCATGCCGATCTTCTGGTCGAGGATCTTCTGCAGCTCTTCGGGCAGCGAGACGTTCTGCACCGTGAGGTTTTCGATCAGCAAACCCAGCTTGGCGAAGATGGGCGCGAGTTCCTTGGTCAGCGCATCGGCGAACATGACCTGGTTGGCCGCCAGGTCCAGGAACGGCAGGCCGCTGCCGGCGATGGCGTTGCTGATGTTCTGCAGCACCAGGCCGCGCAACTGGCCTTCGAGGTCCGCCACGGGGTAGGACTCGCGCGTGCCCGAGATCTCGGTGTGGAACAGCTTGGGGTCGGCAATGCGGAAGGCGTAATTGCCGAACGCGCGCAGGCGCACCGCACCGAAGTCCTTGTCGCGGATCGTGATGGGCTGGGGCGTGCCCCACTTCTGGTCGATCTGCTGGCGCGTGCTGAAGAAGTAGACGTCGCTCTTGAAGGGGGACTCGAAGAGCTTGTCCCAGTTCTTGAGGTACGTCAGCACCGGCAGCGTCTGCGTGGTGAGCTTGTAGGTGCCGGGCGTGAACACGTCGGCCACCTGGCCTTCGTTCACGAAGATGGCCATCTGCGACTCGCGCACCACCAGCGTGCCGCCGTTCTGGATTTCCATGTCGCGCATGGGGAAGCGCCAGGCCAGGGTGCCGTCCCCCTCTTCGGTCCATTGAATGATGTCAATGAACTGTTTCTTGATGAAGTCCATGAGGGCCATGTCTGCTCCCAAAGCAAAGAGAAGGGGGTTGAAGAGAGCGGCCATCATAGCAACGGGGCTGCAGGCCTCCGGCGCTTTTTTCAGGGCGCGGCCGTGAAGTAGTTCACACCCTGCGCTCTCCTCGTACCGGCCAGCACAGGCTCGGCACGGTGCATAGCGGCTATCTCTGCAGTAGCGGCAATCAATTGGCGTTCGCTATTGAGAATGCCTACCATTCACTCCATGCCTTCCCGAGCCGTTCCACACCCGGAATCGGCGTTGCCACTGACAGGAGCCCCACCATGACCCGCATCCGCCAAGCCGCTCACCAGAACAAGACCATGCTGATGAAAACCGGCAGCTATTACCTGGTACACATCTGCGTCGCCGCGATGGTGGCCTACGCGGTGACGGGCAATTTCTGGGCGTCGCTCACGTTGAGCCTGCTGGAGCCTACCGTGCAGGCGGTGGCGTTTTTCTTTCACGAAAAGGCCTGGGACCGCAAGCTGCGCAAAGCCGCAGGCACAGCGCCCGGTGGTGCGCATGCAGCGCTTGCGGCACAGCCCGGGTGACGAGAGTCCGAGCCCTTCCTTCATCCATCAGCAACCGACCCCGCAAGGAGCCCACCATGTACAAGATCCCGCTTCACAGCCGTTCGACCGCTGGCCTGGCGTTTCAGCGCTGGCTGGTCGACCGCCTGGCGCGCATGGCGTCGACGCACTGACGCCATCGTCGGAAAACCCGGCGCAAAAACGACGATGCCCCGCAATCGGGGCATCAGGTGATACAGAAGGGGCCAGAAGCAACTGCCGCCCGCCACGGCGGTTTGCTTGCCGGTCAGGCCCGGGTGTCCAGCAGTGATCCCATCATCTGATCCTGCGTCTTGATGGTCTGCAGGTTGGCCTTGAACGCATAGGTGGCCGACATCTGCTCCACCGCCTCCTGCTCCAGCGCCACGCCCTTGGCGTCCTGCTCGCGCTGCACCGTGGCCTGCACCCCCGCGCTGTCCTTGGCCTCCTGCTGCGCCACCACCTCGCGGCGGTAGCCGGGGGTGTTCATGTTGGCCACGTTGTTGGCCGAGGCATCCAAGCGCAACTGGGCGGCCTGCAGGCCGGAACTGCCGATGGAGGAAATGCTGGCCATGGTGTGCTCCGCTCAACGCGCTGAAGGAAGAAGGCCCCGATTGTCCGCCCGGTTCTTGCTGGACGCAAGGCGTCATCCACTGTGCGCCTGCACCAGGCACTGCGCAAACGCCTGGGCCGCCCGCGGCGGCTGGGGCGACTTGCGCAGCACGCTCACGAATTCGCAGCGGTAGAAGAACTGCGCGGGCGACACCGCCTGCATGAGCCCCTGCCGCTCGAAGCCCTCCGCATAGTGGTCGGGCAAAAAGCCCAGGTAGCGGCCCGACAGGATCAGCGTCGCGATCGATTCCTGGTCGAACCCCGTCGCCTTGCGCGGCAGGCGGGCGCTGTGGCTGAGTTCCATGTTGGGCGAGTGGTAGCCCAGGCCGGCGAACTGGTAGGCGCGCAAGGCCTCCCAGGTCAGGCCGGCATGGTCGGTGCCGAACAGCGGGTGCCGGGCGCCGCAGTACAGCAGCATGGTCTCGGTGAACAGGTTGGCGTACACCAGACTCTGTGACGCGCGGTGCGCCGGGATGATGCCCACGTGGAAGCTGCCGTCGATGAGCCCGCGCTCGATGGCGTTGATGCTGGCCACGTGCATCTGCAGGCTGACCTCGGGCGCCTGAGTGGCGAAAAGGGCGATGGCGTCGCCGATGTGCGCGGCGGGGTTGCTGGCCGTCTTGTCGAACACCGCCACCTCCAGCCGCCCGCCCATGCGGCGGTGGATGTCGTCGATGCTGCTGCGAAAGGCGTCCACGGCGGACAGCAGGCGCAGGGTTTCGTCGTACACGCGCTGGCCTTCGGCCGTGAGCGCAAAGCCCGCGCGGCCCCGGCGGCACAAGGTGAGGCCCAGGCGGGTTTCCAGGTCCTTCATGTGGCGGCTCACGGTGCTGGTGCCGATGTTCAGCTCCAGCTCGGCCGCGGACATGCCGCCGCACTCCACCACGCTCTTGAACACCTGCAAAAGGCGCAGGTCCATGTCGCTGAGTTGGCCCAGCACGGCGCGGTGCCGGGCGTTGGGGCTGGACAGTGATGTGGCTGGGGGAACGGAGGATGGCTTGGGGGTGTCTTTTACTTGCATAAATCGTCAAGTAAACATTGATATTGCACTATTGGAGAGATTAACAGGCGGCACAACAATGCACTGTCGGCAGGGCTTTGCCACGCAAGGCCCTGCGCTGCCCCCTCACCGTCATCATTCACCCGCCCTTCACCGCCGCCCTGGAGACCGCCATGAGCTTCGTCCATATCGAAAAACCCGCCGCTGGCCCGGACAGCCCTCGCATGGATGCCGCATGGCTCGATGCGCACTGGATGCCCTTCACCGGCAACCGCAACTTCAAGGCCAAGCCGCGCATGATCGTGAGCGGCCAGGGCGCCTACTACACCGACGCCGAAGGCCGCAAGATCTTCGACGGCCTCTCGGGCCTGTGGTGCTCCGGTCTCGGACATGGCCGCAAGGACGTGGCCGAAGCCATCGGCAAGGCGGCGGCCACGCTGGACTACTCGCCCGCGTTCCAGTTCGGCCACCCGGCCTCGTTCGCGCTGGCCAACAAGCTCAAGGAGCTGACGCCCGCAGGCCTGGACTACGTGTTCTTCACCGGCTCGGGCTCCGAGTCGGCCGACACCTCGCTCAAGATGGCCCGTGCCTACTGGCGCGCCAAGGGGCAGGCGAGCAAGACCCGCCTGATCGGCCGCGAAAAGGGCTATCACGGCGTGAACTACGGCGGTATCTCGGTGGGCGGCATCGTGGGCAACCGCAAGACCTTCGGCCAGGGCATCGAGGCCGACCACCTGCCCCACACCCAGCCACCGGCCGGCACCTTCCAGAAGGGCATGGCCGAGGACGGCGGCCGTGCGCTGGCCGACAAGCTGCTGGACGTGATCGCGCTGCACGACGCATCCAACATCGCCGCGGTGATCGTGGAGCCGTTCTCGGGCTCGGCCGGCGTGGTGATCCCGCCCAAGGGCTACCTGGAACGCATCCGCGAGATCTGCACGCAGAACAACATCCTGCTGATTTTTGATGAAGTGATCACCGGCTTTGGCCGCTGCGGCGCGTGGACGGGTGCCGAGGCCTTCGGCGTGACTCCGGACATCCTGAACTTCGCCAAGCAGGTGACCAACGGCGCGCAGCCGCTGGGCGGCGTGATCGCCACCAAGGAGATCTACGACACCTTCATCAGCCAGGGCGGGCCCGAGTACATGCTGGAGTTTCCGCACGGCTACACGTATTCGGCCCACCCCGTGGCCTGCGCGGCCGGCAATGCGGTGCTGGACATCCTGCAAAAAGAAGACATGCCCGGCCGCGTGAAGGCGCTGGCTCCGTTCTTCGAGAACGCGGTGCACGGCCTCAAGGGCGCCAAGCACGTGGCGGACATCCGCAACTACGGCCTGGCCGCGGGCATCACCATCAGCGCCCTGCCGGGCGAGCCGGCCCGCCGCCCGTACGAGATCGCGATGAAGTGCTGGGACAAGGGCTTTTACGTGCGCTACGGCGGCGACACCATTCAACTGGCGCCCCCGTTCATCAGCACCGAGGCCGAGATCGACCGCATGGTCAGTGCGCTGGGCGACGCGCTCACCGAGACCGCGTAAGCGCTGGGCCCGGCCACCGACGCCCACACCCCACGCTCCTAAATCAATAGCTGCTGCCGCTTGCCCATCCAGCAGTGGCGGCATTTTTTACTTGAAAACAGCCATGAACCACGACAAGAACGTCACCACCACCGTCGGCCACCTGATCGACGGCCAGCTCGTTGCCGACACCGAGCGCACACAGCCGGTGTTCAACCCCGCCACCGGCCAGTCCAATACCAGCGTGGCGCTGGCCAGCAAGGCCACGGTCGAGGCCGCCATCGCATCGGCCGAGGCTGCCTACCCCGCCTGGCGCAACACGCCGCCCCTGAAGCGCGCGCGCGTGATGAGCAAGCTCAAGGTCCTGCTCGAAGAGAACGCCGACAAGATCGCCGCCCTGATCACCGCCGAGCACGGCAAGGTGCTGAGCGACGCGCACGGCGAGCTGCAGCGCGGCATCGAGAACGTGGAGTACGCCAGCTATGCGCCCGAGCTGCTCAAGGGCGAGCACAGCCGCAATGTGGGCCCCAGCATCGACTCGTGGAGCGAGTTCCAGGCGCTGGGCGTCACGGCAGGCATCACGCCGTTCAACTTCCCGGCCATGGTGCCGCTGTGGATGTGGCCCATGGCCGTGGCCTGCGGCAACACCTTCGTGCTCAAGCCCTCAGAGCGCGACCCCAGCAGCACGCTGTTCATCGCCCAGCTGGCACTCGAAGCCGGCCTGCCGCCGGGCGTGCTGAACGTGGTCAACGGCGACAAGACAGCCGTGGACACGCTGCTGCAGGACCCGCGCGTCAAGGCCGTGAGCTTTGTCGGCTCCACCCCCATTGCCGAGTACATCTACGCCGAAGGCTGCAAGCACGGCAAGCGCGTGCAGGCCTTGGGCGGCGCCAAGAACCATGCGGTGCTGATGCCCGATGCCGATGTGGACAACGCGGTGAGCGCCCTGATGGGCGCGGCGTACGGATCGTGCGGCGAGCGCTGCATGGCCATCCCGCTGCTGGTAGCCGTGGGCGACGCCGTGGGTGACGCCGTGATCGCGGGCCTGAAGACCGAGATCGCCAAGATGAAGGTCGGCCCCGGCACCCAGACCGACAACGGCGGCAACGACATGGGCCCGCTGGTCAGCAAGCCGCATTTCGAGAAGGTGACTGCCTATGTGGACAGCGGCGTGGCCGAGGGCGCCACGCTGGTGGTCGATGGCCGTGGCATGAAGGTGGCGGGCCATGAAGAGGGCTACTTCCTGGGCGCCTGCCTGTTCGACAACGTCAAGCCCGGCATGAAGATCTACCAGGAAGAGATCTTCGGCCCCGTGCTCGGCGTGGTGCGCGTGAAGACGCTGCAGGAAGCCATGCAGCTCATCAACGACCACGAATACGGCAACGGCACCTGCATCTTCACCCGCGACGGCGAGGCCGCCCGCTACTTCACCGACCACATCCAGGTCGGCATGGTGGGCGTGAACGTGCCCCTGCCCGTGCCCGTGGCCTACCACTCGTTCGGCGGCTGGAAGCGCAGCCTGTTCGGCGACCTGCACGCCTACGGTCCCGACGCCGTGCGCTTCTACACCAAGCGCAAGACCATCACACAGCGCTGGCCCAGTGCTGGTGTGCGTGAGGGCGCGGTGTTCGCGTTTCCCAGCAGCCGGTGATGCCGGCAGATAAGCGCAGATACCCGCTGATTTGACCCTGCAGCGCCCCCAGCCCCTCGGCTGCGGGGCGTTTTTCATGGGGGCGCCGATTGCAGCGGCGCAGGTCATCACTGATGCACCCGCATAAGCAGATCCGCTTACTAGGGTTTTTACCGGCATCGTCCTACAATCGCGGACCCTTACAAAGCTGACAGCCCGCGCGGAGCCGCTGCAGCCCGGTTTTTTTGCACCCACCCCTGAGTTGGAGACACTGAATGCCCGAGAACACCACGGCCCAGAACGAGAACAACAACAACGAATCCGACAAGCGCGCCCAACTGCGCCGTGCCGCTCTCGAGTACCACGAGTTTCCCAAGCCCGGCAAGATCGCCATTGCCGCCACCAAGCAGATGGTCAACCAGCACGACCTGGCCCTGGCCTACTCGCCCGGCGTGGCCGCCCCCTGTGAAGAGATCGTCAAGGACCCGGCCAACGCGTTTCGCTACACCGCACGCGGCAACCTGGTGGCCGTCATCACCAACGGCACGGCCGTGCTGGGCCTGGGTGACATCGGCGCGCTGGCCTCCAAGCCGGTGATGGAGGGCAAGGGCGTCCTGTTCAAGAAGTTCGCGGGCGTGGACGTGTTCGACATCGAGATCGACGAGAAGGACCCCGCCAAGCTGGTGGAAGTGATCGCGGCGCTGGAACCCACCTTCGGCGCGATCAACCTCGAAGACATCAAGGCGCCCGACTGCTTCTACGTGGAGCGCGAGCTGCGCAAGCGCATGAAGATTCCGGTCTTCCATGACGACCAGCACGGCACGGCCATCACGGTGGCGGCGGCCATGGTCAATGCGCTCAAGGTGGCGGGCAAGAAGATCGAGGATGTGAAGCTCGTGACCAGCGGCGCGGGCGCCGCGGCGCTGGCCTGCCTGAACCTGCTGCTCAAGGTGGGCGTGCAGCGCAAGAACGTGTTCGTCACCGACCTGGCCGGCGTGGTGTACGAAGGCCGCGAAGAGCTGATGGACGACGACAAGCGCCAGTTCATGCAAAAGACCGACGCGCGCAAGCTGGCCGAAGTGATCGCCGGTGCCGACGTGTTCCTGGGCCTGTCGGCCAGCAACGTGCTCAAGCCCGAAATGGTGGCCACCATGGCCGAGCGCCCGGTGATCTTCGCGCTGGCCAACCCCAACCCCGAAATCATGCCCGAGCTCGCGCACAGCGTGCGCAGCGACATCATCATGGCCACGGGCCGCTCGGACTACCCCAACCAGGTCAACAACGTCCTGTGCTTCCCGTACATCTTCCGCGGCGCGCTGGACAGCGGCGCCACCACCATCACCGATGAGATGGAAATCGCGGCCGTGCACGCCATTGCCGAGCTGGCCCAGGCCGAGCAGAGCGAAGTGGTGGCCGCAGCGTACGTCGGCGAGAAGCTGTCGTTCGGCCCCGAGTACCTGATCCCCAAGCCGTTCGATCCGCGCCTGATGATGAAGATCGCCCCGGCCGTGGCCCAGGCGGCGGCCGACAGCGGCGTGGCGCAGCGCCCCATCACCGACATGGATGCGTACCGCGACCGCCTGCAGGCCTTCGTCTACGCCTCCGGCACGACGATGAAGCCCATCTTCGATGCAGCCCGCACCGCCGCGCGCAAGCGCGTGGCGTACGCCGAGGGCGAGGAAGAGCGCGTGCTGCGCGCCGCGCAGATCGTGGTGGACGAGCGCGTGGCGCGCCCCACGCTGATCGGCCGCCCGGCCATCATCGCCCAGCGCATCGAGAAGTTCGGCTTGCGCCTGAAGGAAGGCGTGGACTACGACGTGGTCAACACCGACTTCGACCACCGCTACCGCGACTTCTGGCAGACCTACCACCGCATGACCGAGCGCAAGGGCATCACCCAGCAGGTCGCCAAGATCGAGATGCGCCGTCGCCTCACGCTGATCGGCGCGATGATGCTGCACAAGGGCGAGGTGGACGGCCTGATCTGCGGCACCTGGGGCACCACGGCCAACCACCTGCTGTACATCGACCAGGTGATCGGCAAGCACGCGGGCGGCGCCGACAGCACCGAGCAGGACGTGCCGGTGTACGCCTGCATGAACGGCCTGATGCTGCCCGGCCGCCAGGTGTTCCTGGTCGACACGCACGTGAACTACGACCCCACGCCCCAGGAGCTGGCCGAGATCACCGCGCTGGCCGCCGAGGAGATGATGCGCTTTGGCTTCAAGCCCAAGGCCGCGCTGCTGTCGCACTCCAACTTCGGCACCAGCAACAGCCCCAGCGCCATCAAGATGCGCCAGACGCTGGAGCTGCTGCGCCAGCAGGCTCCGTGGCTGGAGGTGGACGGCGAGATGCACGGCGACGTGGCGCTGGACGGCAAGGCCCGTGCGGCCGTCATGCCCGGCAGCGAGCTGACGGGCGACGCCAACCTGCTGGTCTTCCCCAACATCGACGCGGCCAACATCGCCTACAACCTGCTCAAGACGGCTGCGGGCGGCGGTATCGCCATCGGCCCGGTCCTGCTGGGCGCCGCGAAGCCGGTCCATATCCTGACGCCGAGCGCCACCGTGCGCCGCATCGTGAACATGACCGCACTGACCGTGGCCGATGCCAACGCGTTGCGGTAAGTCACCAACCGATAGCAAGTGCTAACTTAAAACACCTGCACCCCCTTTCAGCGTCTGCCCAAGTTTTGTGCAGACGCTTGCTTTTTGGGGGCCATTGAGTCACACTAGCGGGTCGAAATTTCGGGTTAACCCGTAGGTTTCTGGAGTCTGGACTTATGCAAACAAGGGGGCATGAAGTGCGTTTTCAGGGATAGGCGATTTGCCTGTCCAGGATTGCATAAGTCGTGTGAAAGGTTTCGTTGATGCTGAAGGCTGTAGCCACCCGGGCGCGCAAAGCAGGGGTTTTGTGTGTTCTGGGTGTTGCGTTCGTGCTGTCCCCGGTTGCGGGGCACGCCCGTAAATCCCCGTCCACAGACGGGTCCATCACCCCCATTGCACTGGCCGACTTGCCGCCCCAAGGGCGAGCGACGTATGCGCTGATCCTTGAGGGCGGGCCGTTTCCGTACGACAAGGATGGATCGGTTTTCGGCAATCGCGAGCGGCTGTTGCCCGCCCACCAGCGGGGCTACTACCGCGAATACACCGTCAGAACGCCAGGATCGCGCGACCGGGGAGCCCGGCGCATCGTGTGCGGCGGCAAGCCCCGGACCCCGGACGCCTGCTACTACACCAGCGACCACTACGCCAGTTTTCGCGAAATCGCCAAATGACACCCGTTGCGGTGCACACCTGCCAAATGAAACTTGGCAACCTGCACCGTATCCCATTGAATTCACCCATCGCAGGCTGGCCCTCGCAGCCCTGCGAGATGCCAGAAGTTTGTGGACTTTCTAAAGAAAGAGTAGCGGAGATGCAGACGCCACTTCGTAAAGACCTGGAAACGCCACTGCGTGGCGTGCGCACCAACATCGTGCAGTCCATCCGCGCCTTCCGCGTGCAGGACCTGCAGGATGCAGCCACTTCCATGGGTCACCATTTCTTGTACGCCAACCTGGCCCACGCGCAGTCCAAGCAGGATGTGCTGGACCTGATTGCCGGGCAATTCACCTTCCCGTCGCACTTCGGCAAGAACTTCGACGCGTTGTACGACTGCATGACAGACCCCTTGCACAAATCAGGCCCGCAGCCTGGTTTCATCGTCGTGCTGGAGCAGATCCCCGCCACCGGCAAGTTCGACAAGGAAGCCCGCGAGCAACTGCTCGACATCTTCCGGGACGCTGCCGACTACTGGGGCGACCGCAAGATCCCCTTCCGGTGTTTCTATTCTTTTCTGTAGCCCGTTCTGCATCCACCAGCCAAGCAGAACGGGCGAACGAGGCTCACGGCACCCCGGGTGTCGAGGTCATAGACATCGGCAGCGCAGCAGCAGCTGTTGCCACCGATCCCTCCGGCGAGAAGATGCCCACCGACAAGCTCGTGGACGTCTCGCCCATGGCGCTGCGCATGAGCAGCCCCTTCAACTCCGGGTACTGGCTCAGCGCCGCGTAGCAGGGGCATCCCCCTGAGGCGCTGCGCCTCGGTGCCACCGCCAGAGGCGGCGGCTCTTCGGGCTCGTCCAAGCCTGCGCAGGCAGGCTTGGATCCGCGGCCCTCAGCCCCTTCTCTCGAACGGCTGCGCCGTTCGGGAAGGGGGACGACACCAGCGCGGCGGGGCGGCCCTTGCGCGGTGTCTCTCGCCTTGGCCACGCCAGTTTCGGCGTAAGTGACGAAATCAGCGTACACGACTGCAGCGCGTGCCTGCTTCAAACCTGTTGACGTTTGACCGACGGGTTTGGCATCGCATCGGGACCGGTGCGACGTTGGCAGGCGTGCTTGCAGCTGCATCGTGCAGCCTGCCTGAGCCCTCAGACGCCCCTTATCACTGATCAAATTGACCGCTACCGCTTGTCCGGCAAGCGCTAACAGCTATCAATTCAAGAGCAAGCCTGCGCCAGCGCCACGTATTCGGCCACGGGCACTTCTTCGGCGCGGCGTTGGGTGTCGAAGGTGCCGGGGAACTGGCGGGCCTCGAGCCAGCGGCCCAGGGTGTGGCGCAGCAGCTTGCGGCGCTGGCTGAAGGCCACCTGCACCAGTTCTTCCAGCAGGGGCACCGACAGCGCAGCGGGCTCGGCGTGCGGGACCATGCGCACCACGGCGCTGTCCACGCGCGGGGGCGGGTCGAAGCTCTCAGGCGGCACGAACAGCACGTTCTCCATCGCGTAGCGCCACTGCAGCATCACCGACAGGCGGCCGTAGTCGCTGGTCGAGGGGCGGGCCACCATGCGGTCGATCACTTCCTTTTGCAGCATGAAGTGCTGGTCCTGGATGACCTCCACATGTTCGAGCAGATGGAACAGGATGGGCGTGGAGATGTTGTACGGCAGGTTGCCGACCACACGCAGCCGCAGGTCGGGCTGGCCCGCCTTGGCGCGAAAGTCCTGCGCCAGCTGCGTGAAGTCGACCCGCAGCACATCGGACTCGATCACGTCGAGATGCCCGTGCAGCCGCAGGCGCAGGGCCAGGTCGCGGTCGAGCTCGATCACCGTCAGGCGGCCCAGGCGCTCCACCAGAGGCTGCGTGAGCGCCGCCAGCCCGGGGCCGATCTCGACCATGGGGTCGCCCGGCTGGGGCGCGATGGCCTGCACGATGTCTTCGATGATGCTTTTGTCGGACAGGAAATGCTGCCCGAAGCGCTTGCGGGGAATGTGTTTCATGCCATGGGCCCGCGTGTGTGGTCGATGTGCGAGCTGTGACGAGGGCGCGCAGACCAGCGGCCGCCGCGCAAGGGCCGCTTGGCAGCGCAGGCTGCGCTTCGCTGGCGTGCACTGGCGGCGTCCCCCTTCCCGAGTCGCGCAGCGATGGGAGAGAAGGGGCTGAGGGCCGCGGCTCCAAGCCTGCCTGCGCAGGCTTGGACGTGCCCGAAGGGCCGCTGTCTCTGGCTGCGGTGCCGAGGCGCGCAGCGCCTCAGGGGGATGCACTGATTCTTCATTGCGGCGGGTCGCGGTATTCCACGTAGGCCCGGCCGCGCAGTTCCTGCGCCCAGGTGGCGTAGGCCTCGTCGAGCTTCTTCTCGCGCACCGTGTCGCGCGCCATGTCACGCTGCTCGCGCTGCGTGAGCTTGGCCTCGCGGCGCTCCAGCAGCTGGATCAGGTGCACGCCGAAGCGCGAGACCAGCGGCTCGCTGATGTCGCCGGGCTTCAAAGCGTTCAGGGCCTGTTCGAACTCGGGCACGTAGCGGCCCGGGTTGGCCCAGCCCAGATCGCCGCCTTCCTTGGAGCTGCCGTCCTGCGAATGCTCGCGCGCCAGCGCGGCAAAGTCGGCCTGGCCTGCCAGGATGCGGCGGCGGTAGTCGGCCAGCCGCGCCGCGGCGGCGGCTTCGGTCAGCTGGGGGCTGGTGCGCAGCAGGATGTGGCGTGCGTGGCTCTGCGTCACGGTGGTGGGCACGCCGGCGGTCACGCGCTCGACCACCTTCAGGACGTGAAAGCCCGCGGGCGACCGCACGGGGCCCACGATGCCGCCCACCGGCAGGCCCAGCGTGGAGTTCACGAACAGTTCGGGGTAGCGGTCGGCAGGGCGCAGGCCCAGCAGCCCGTTGTTGCGCTGGCCTTCGGGTGCGTCGGAGAGTTCGCGCGCGACGGTGGCGAAGTCCTCGCCGGCCCGCACGCGGTCGGCGGCGCGCTGGGCGCGTGCCTGGCGCTCGGCCACCTGCACGGGGCTGGCGTTCTCGGGCACCAGGACCAGCACGTGGCCCAGGTTGATTTCCATGGACGCGACGTCCATGCCCTTTTGCTGCTCGCGCAGGTACTGGTCGATGTCCAGGTCGCTGACCTTCACACGGGCTTCCACTTCGCGCTCGCGCAGGCGCTGCTGCAGCAGCTGGTTGCGCAGCTCTTCGCGAAAGCGCTCCTTGCCCATGCCGTCGCGGGCCAGGCGCCGGTACAGCTCGTCGGTGGTCATGTTGTTCTGGCGGGCCACGCCCTGCTCGGCCTGCGACACGGCGAAGTCGTCCACCTTGATGCCGGATTCCTTGGCCTGCTGCAGCTGCGCGCGCTCGACGATGAGCCGCTCGAGCACCTCGCGCGCCAGCACGTCGCGCGGGGGCTGGGCGCCGCCCTGCTGCGCCAGCTGGGCCTCGGCGCGGGCCAGGCGCGAGCGCACTTCGTTGTTGGTGATCGGCTCGGAATTCACCACCGCCACGATGTAGTCCGCAGCGCGCGGGCCGGCGCTGCTGGTGCCGCTGGCGCTGCTTTCAGGCGGCAGCGTGATCGACGGTGTGGCGGCCGGGCGCGACAGCCCCGTGCCCGCAGCAGCCCCTGAAGGCCGCAGGCCCTGCGCGGCGGCGCTTTGGGCCATGAGGGAAACCAGGGCGGCCGCCAAGGCCAGGGCAAATGCTCGTTGGTTCATGGTGTGGAGCGTAAGAGGTGACCGGGGCGCACGAGCGCCTAGTCGTAGTTGGTGAAACGGCTGGGCGTACTGACCTGCTCGCGCAGGTACTGGTAACGCGGCACATGTTGCTTGAAGGTTTCCAGCGGGCTGGAGCCCAGGCTCAGGCGGGAGAAGCCGACGAACTCCACCTGGAACAGCAGCCGGGTGTTGGAGGTGGTCACGCCGCTTTGCAGGCGCTCGAGCACCACGCGGCCGATCCAGCAGCAGCTGTCGTATTCGAGGCCCACCACGGTGTCCACGAGCTTTCGGTCCTGCAGGCTGTAGTTCAGGCGTCCCACGGTGTACCAGCGGTTGCCGCCCTGGCCCCGGCCGCGGCCCAGGTCCTGGCCCTTGTCGCCCCACAGGTCGTTCAAGGGCCATTGCCAGCCGATGTCGATCTGCTCGCTGGTGCCGCGCTGCAGGCGGTAGGCGGCGCTCACGGTGCGGTAGTTGCCCGGGCTGTAGCGCGCGCCGATGGTCGAGCGGATCGAACGCCCCGTCTTGGGGTTGTACTGCACGGTGGAGTCAAAGCCCCACTGCGGCGTCCAGGAGATGCCCGCGCCCAGCAGCACGTCCGACAGACGCTCGCTCACGGGCGCGCCGCCAGGCAGCGTCACCTGCTGGTCGGAGAACCGCACGCGCTGCGCAATGCCGAAACGCGCAGCCTCGGCGCCGGTGTTCGGGTCCAGCAGGCGCGTGCTCACGCCCAGCGTCAGCAGGTTGTTGTCGGCGATGCGGTCGTTGCCGCCGAACGCGTTCTCGGTGTAGATGGTCGCGAAGTTGAAGTCGTTGGCGGCCGTGTCGTACACGGGCAGGCGGCTCTGGTCGCGGTATGGCGTGTAGGTGTAGAAGGCGCGCGGCTCCAGCGTCTGCAGGAACGACCGGCCGAAGTACGCCGCGTCGCGCTCGAAGACCAGGCCGCTGTCCAGGCTGAACGTGGGCAGCGTGCGGCTGGCCGAGCGGTCGCCGTTGCTCAGGCCCGTGTCGAACTGGTACGTGGTGGCATGCAGCTGCAGACGCGGCGTGATGAAGCCACCGGGCGCCAGAAACGGCCGGCTGATCGCCGCCATGGCATAGCTGCGGTCGGCGTTGGGCTGGTTGGTCAGCGCCCGGGCCGCCTGAAAGCGCGTGGTGTCCAGTTCCACCGTGGCATCGAAGCCGCCGCCCAGCTGCGAGGGCACGTAGCGCCACTGCATCTGGGGCATGCGGTCGTACGGCGGCACGATGGGCGAGTTCACGTCCTGCAGCGTCTGCCACTTGAGGGTGCGCACCGAGGCGCTCATGTCGTTGGAGCCCCACGACAGGCTGGCGTCGTTGGGCAGCAGGCGCTGGCGCAGCGGCTCGGACGCGCGGCCGAAGTCGCGCCAGTAGTTGTCGTCGCTCACGCGGTTGACGTTGATGTTGAGCCCCACGCCGCCGATGCCGGTATCCAGCATCCCCTGGTGCTGGCCCGAATAGCTCCAGCGCATGCGGTCGCGCAGCCGGTCGCCGGGCATCACGTCGCCGCTGATCTGGCCCTTGTAGCTGGGCTCCAGGTAGCGGAACTCGCCGCCCAGGTTGGCGCCGCGCTTGGTCATCAGCGCCGCGCGCAGCGTGGCGTCGCGGTTGGGGGCGATGTTCCAGTAGTAGGGCTGCGAATAGGCCACGCCGTCGCGGCTGTCGAGGCCGATGGTCGGCGGCAGCAGCCCCGACTTGCGCTTGTCCGACAGCGGAAAGCTGATGTACGGGATGGGCGGCAGCGACACGCCCTTGAACTCCAGCACCGCGTTCTCAGCCGTGCCCACCGACTCTTCGTTGTCGATGCGGATGACGCTGGCGCGCAGCACCCAGTCAGGCTGCCAGCTGGCTTCGTCGCCCACCTGGCAGGTGGTGTAGGTGGCGCTGTGCACCACCGCGCGGTCCTTGTCGATGAAGTCCACCCGCTTGGATTCGCCGTGCGCCTGCGTGGCCAGAAAGCGGTAGCGCGCGTCGCTGAAGAAGCCCTCGAACGCATCCACGCGCAGCTCGAGCGCCGTGCCTTCGTAGACGTTGCCGGCGCGGTTCACGCGCACCTGGCCCCGGGCCTTGGCCAGGTCTTCGGGCACGTCGTAGTCCAGCCGGTCGGCGCGGATCACGGTGTCGCCCCGGCGCAGCTCGGCATTGCCTTCGATGACCGCGTTCAAATCGGTCTGGCCGCTGATGTGGTCACCCCGCACGAAGACGGGCAACTGGGGCCGCACCGCGTCCGGGATCTTTTCCTGCAGCAGGGGCGAGCTGCGCAGCGCGGGCGGCGCATCCCAGGCACTGCCGGCGGGCGCCGTACCGGCCTGGGCCAGGGCGGACAGGGGCAGGCCGCACCAGGCGAGCGCCACGCCATAGGCCAGGGCCCGCGGCACGGGCGGGCGCAACCGAGCGGCCTGTGCCGTGGCGGGCCGGGTCCGGAGGGAGGGGGTCTGCACGGGAGAAGGCTGGCTGCGTGGCACGTGGGGCGGTGGGCAGAGGGCGGACAAAAGGAAGACCGCGGCAGGGGAGCCCACAGCGGTTTGTAAAATCGGATTATCCATGAGCCACCCATCCCCCTCCCTGCCCGCCGTTCCACCCGCCTCGCCGGGCGGCTCAGCCCCCGCCGCCACGGCCGTCGCCTGGCCTGACGCAGCCCGCCACAGCGCCTTCGATGCGTGGCTCGCGCCGCTGGTGGGCCCCCACCAGTTGCTGCCCCACACGCTGCGCCCCGCCTCGGCGGATGCAAGCTTTCGGCGCTACCTGCGCATCGACAGCGCCAGCGGTGTGAGCCGCATCGTGATGGATGCGCCGCCGGACAAGGAAAACTGCCGCCCCTTCGTGCAGGTGCAGGCCCTGCTGGCTGCCGCGGGCCTGCACGTACCGCAGATCCTGGCGTGGGATGAGGCGGGCGGCTTCATGCTGCTGTCCGACCTGGGCCACCAGACCCTGATCGAACTGCTGGACCCCGCCCGGCCCCAGGACGCGTACGCCTGGTACCAGCAGGCCACCGATGCGCTGCTGGACTGGCAAAAGGCCTCGCAACCCGGCGTGCTGCCCGTCTACGACGAAGCCCTGCTGCGCCGCGAGCTGGCGCTGTTTCCGGACTGGTACCTCGGCAAGCACCGCGGCGTCACGCTCGATGCCACCCAGCAGGCCACGCTCCAGAGCGCGTTCGATGCGATCGTGGCGCACAACCTGGCCGCCCCCAGCGTGTATGTGCACCGTGATTTCATGACCCGAAACCTGATGGCGCCCAAGCCTGCGGCGGGCCGGCCCGCCCACAGCCCGGCCACACCCGCCGACGGCCCGCTGGGCGTGCTGGACTTCCAGGACGCGGTCTACGGCCCCATCACTTACGACATCGCCAGCCTGCTGCGCGACGCGTTCATCAGCTGGGAAGAAGAGTTTGTCATCGACATTACCGTGCGTTACTGGGAAAAGGCGCGCAAGGCCGGCCTGCTGGGCGCCAACAGCGCCAGCGGCTGGGGCAACGACTTCGGCGAGTTCTATCGCAGCGTCGAATGGATGGGCATGCAGCGCCACCTGAAGGTCGCGGGAATCTTTGCGCGCCTGACGCTGCGCGACGGCAAGCCCAAGTACCTGGCCGACACGCCGCGCTTCATGGCCTACATCGGCGCCACGGCCAACCGCTACCGCCAGCTCGGGCCGCTGCTCAAGATGCTGGACGAGATCGAAGGCACGCAGCCGGTCGTGGGCTTTGCCTACGGCCGCATGTAGGCCAGCCGCTCTCACCATCAAAACAGCCTCTGCCGCTCATTCAGCAAGCGCCAGCAGCTACCAACTTAATAGCATATGCCCCGTTTCCACTGCCCGGAGGTCCTGATCACCGGGGCCGAACTGGACCTGCCCCCCGGCGCCGCGCGCCACGTGCAGGTGCTGCGCCTGCAGCCGGGTGACGGCATCACGCTGTTCCATGGCGGGCAGGGCGCGGGCGACCCCGGCGGAGAGTTCGACGCCACCGTGCTGCGCATGGGCCGCAGCGACGTGCGCGTGGTGGTGGGCGCGCACCACGCCGTCGAGCGCGAGGCACCGCGCGCTGTGCACCTGCTGGCGGGCATCACCGCCAACGAGCGCATGGACTGGCTGGTGGAGAAAGCCACCGAGCTCGGCGTGGCCAGCATCACCCCGCTGGTGGCCGAGCGCAGCGTGCTCAAGCTCAAGGGCGAGCGCGCCGAGAAGAAGCTCGCCCACTGGCAGGCCGTGGCCGTGGCCGCCTGCGAGCAGTGCGGCCGCAACCGCGTGCCCGTGGTGCACGACGCGGTCGACCTGGCGGGTTGGGTGCGTGCGCACGGCGCGGCCACGGGCCTAGCCGGCACACCCGCCAGTCCGCAGCGCCTGCTGCTGTCGCTGCGCGCCGGCACGGCACCCCTGCGCGGCGCGGTCGAGCCGGGGAGCGAACGGGCCGTGGTCTTCCTGTCGGGCCCCGAGGGCGGGTTGAGTGCCGCCGAGGAAGATCTTGCACTGCAGCATGGCTTTGCCCCCACCACGCTCGGCCCGCGCGTGCTCCGGGCCGAAACGGCGCCACTGGCCGCCCTGGCCGCGCTCACCCTGTAGGCGGCCACCCGCACCCGGCGTCATCCCGCCCTGTGGGCCTGTACGCCCCGCAGGCCGAGGCCTAGAATGAAACGACGTCAGGCCCAGGCCCTCCCGGGGCGGCCTGCTGCTCCGTGCCTTGCGCGGTGATTGGTCCAGTCAGGAGCTTCGATTTGCGCGCACCGTCACGCTGGAAACGCTTGAGGGACGTGGTTCTCTCCACCGACCCCCGTCGGCGCACGCTGATGAGCGTGGCGCTGCTCGCGCTGGTGCTGATGAGCGCCAGCTCGGGCGTGATGCTGCTGGTGGCCGGTGCCAGCGATGCGACGAATGCGCCCGCCGTGCAGTGGTGGGCCGCCATCTCGGTGGGTGGGCTGGCCGTGATGACCGCCTTCATCCGATCCGGCCAGACCGCACGCCTGGCCGACCCTTCCCTGACCGTACCGCAGATGGTCTGGACCATCACCAGCGGCGCCGTGGCGTACGTGCTGGCCGGCGAAGCGCGGGGCATCGTGCCCAGCGTGCTGGCCATGATCCTCTTCTTCGGCACCTTCGGCCTCAGCGTGGCCGAGGTGATCGGCATCGGCGTGTACGCGCTGCTGGCCTTCAGCTGCGCGGTGGCCGCCACCACGCGCTTCAGCACCTCTCCCTTCGGCTACCTGGACACGGCCTACGCGCTCATGGTGCTCATCGTGCTGGGTGGCAGCATTGCGCTGAACCTGCGCATCCAGCGCATCCGCGCGCGGCTGAGCGAGCAGCGCCAGGCGCTGGCCCAGGCCCTGGCCGTGAACCGCGAGCTGGCCACACGCGACGAGCTGACCGGCCTGCCCAACCGCCGCGCCATGCAGGACCTGATGGACCTGGAGCACCGGCGCAGCCTGCGCAGCGGCCGCCCCATGCTGCTGGCCGAGCTGGACATCGACCACTTCAAACGCATCAACGACAGCCACGGCCACGCCACCGGCGACCGCGCGCTGCAGGCCTTTGCCGGCGTGGTGCGGGCCAGCGTGCGCGACACCGACGTGCTGGGCCGCTGGGGCGGCGAAGAATTCGTGCTGCTGCTGTCGGACACCCAGAGCGACGACGCGCGCGAACTGCTCGAGCGTGTGCGCCTGGCGGTGGCCGGCATGGAGATCCCGCACCCCTCGGGCAGCCTGCACATGACGCTGTCGGCCGGCCTGGCGCTGCACCTGCCCGGCGACACGGTGGAGCTGACGCTCGAGCGCGCCGACCAGGCGCTGTACACCGCCAAGTCGCTGGGGCGCAACCGCATCGTCGTCGCCCCGGTGAGCCCCCGCGTCGGCAGCAAAGGCCCCGGCAAGCCGCTCGGCGCCCGCGCCTGAGCGCCTGCAGGCGCACCGGTGGCCACGGCCTGGCAAGCGCCAAGGTGCCTCAGGCGGGCCACCGGTGCCGCAGCTCCACAGCTTCACAGCTCCATCACTTGGCCGCGCAAAGGCACTCCTTTTTTGATAGCTACCCGCGCTTGCCAATTCAGCGGTAGCGGGCATTTTTAATGGAAACCTCGGCACAGCCCGGTACCATCGCACCATGAGCACGCACTACGAAACCCTGCACCCCGTCGACACCTACCGCGAGGCGTTCGCCGTGGAGCCCCCCGCCGATCCCGGCGAGCGCCACCTGTGGCCGCGCAAGCCCGGGGGCTTCATCGTCCACGCCGCCACCGCCGCCGCCATTGCCAACCCGGCTGCAGCGACCACCGCCGCCGCCGTCGAGGCCTCCGGCGACAGCGCCCGTGACGCGGAAGCTGCCGCTGCCGAGGCAGAGGCAGCCGCCCCTGGCCAAGGCACTGCCGCAGCCACCCCTGCGACCACCCGCGTGTTCGTGCCTGCGCAGTGGGGCCTGGTGCCGCACTGGGTCAAGTCCGCATCCGACGCGAAGCTGCGCGCGCCCAAGCTGGTCAATGCCAAGTCCGACCTCGCCTCCACCGGCACCGCGTTCCGCGACGCATGGCTCAAGGGCCAGCGCTGCATCGTGCCCATGCAGGCGTTCTACGAAGACGACTACCGCGCCGGCAAGGCGCTGCCCACCCGCATCTCGCGGGTGGACGGCAAGCCCATGGGCGTGGCGGGCCTGTGGGCGCGGTGGCAGGGCAGCGACGGCGAAGTCATCGTGAGCTACTGCCTGCTCACCGTGAACGCCAACAACCACGCGCTGCTGCACCGCTACCAGCAGCCCGGCAGCGAAAAGAGCATGCCCGCCATCCTGAACGAAGGCGCCTACGACGCCTGGCTCACGGCCCGGCAGGACAAGGCCAAGGAATTCATGCGCCAGTACGCGCCGCAGTGGCTCACGGCCAACCCGGTGGAGAAGAAGGCGGACAAGGTGCCCAAGGGGTGGCTGGGCTGAAGCTCAGTGCGGCCCCGGTTGCCGTTGCACCCCGCTGAACCTCGCCGAACCCAACCTCACCCCACCCACCGTTCACGCTGAGCCTGTCGAAGCGCGGCGCAAGGCTTCGGCAGGCTCAGGCGCGGCCAGTCGAGACGGCATGGCGGACGACGGCGAAAGCGCCCCGCAGCAAGCCGGAGTTCAAGCACTGGCCGCCACCTTACCCACGGGGCGCTGCACGCTGGCTGATCCTCATCCACCGGCGTGCACAATGCCAGGGCCCTGCGCCTGGGTTCGATCCGGTGCGGTCTGCGCCCGACCCCTCCCTCGCCCCCCTCCATCACCGTGAACAAGAACCTCTGGCTGCTGGCCCTGTGCCAGGGCCTTTTCCTGACCAACAACGTCGTCTTCATCGCCATCAACGGCCTGGTGGGCCTGCAGCTGGCGCCCTTCGGCTGGATGGCCACGCTGCCCGTGATGGGCTACGTGGTGGGTGCCGCGCTCTCCACGCCGCTGGTGGCGCGCACGCAGGCGCGCTGGGGGCGGCAGGCGTCGTTCCAGATCGGGCTGGCGGTGGCCGTGGTGTCGTGCGGGCTGTGTGCGTGGGCGGCCTTCCATGCCAACTTCTGGATGCTGTGCGCGGCCACCCTGGTGGCGGGGTACTACAGCGCCAATGGCAGTCTGTATCGCTTTGCGGCTGCCGAATTGACCGCGCCGGACTACCGCGAAAAGGCCGTGTCCCTGGTGCTGGCCGGGGGCCTGCTCGGCGCGGTGGCGGGGCCCAACCTGGCCAGCGCCACGCGCACGCTGTTTCCCGTGCCGTTTGCGGGCGCCTATGTCGCGCTCATGGGGGTGGCGCTGCTGTCGATGCTGTGCATGGCTGCGATACGGTTCGCGCCCCGCACTGCACCGCGCGACGCCGCGGGTCAGCCCGTACAGGGCAGGCCGCTCGCCGAACTGATGCGACAGCCTGTGTTCGTGGTGGCCATCCTGGGGGCCGCGCTGGGCTATGGCGTGATGAACCTGCTGATGGCCGCCACGCCGCTGGCCATGCAGGTGTGCGGCTTCGGCTTCAACGACTCGGCGCTGGTGCTGGAGTGGCATGTGATCGGCATGTTCGCGCCGGGCTTCTTCACCGGCCACCTCATCAAGCGCCTGGGCGTGCTGCCCATCATGGGCACGGGCGTGCTGCTCAACCTCGCCTGCGTGGTCGTGGCGCTGATGGGCATCGAGCTGCACCACTTCGGCATTGCGCTGTTTCTGCTGGGCGTGGGCTGGAATTTTCTCTTCACCGGCGCCACCACGCTGTCGATGACGGCCTACCGGCCCGAAGAGAAGGACCGCGCGCAGGCCGCCATCAATTTCTGCGTGTTCGGCACGCTGGCGATGAGCTCGTTCGCATCCGGCGTGCTGGTCACCACGCAGGGATGGACGCTGCTCAACGCGGGCTCGCTGGTGCCCATCACCGTCACGGGCATGGCGCTGGCGTGGCTGGCGGTGCAGCGGCGGCGCGCTACGCGGGCGGGTGCTGATCCGGGCTCTGCACCGCAGTCGTGAGCCACTGCACGAACGCATCCACCGCCGCGTCCTCACGCCGGTCGGGCGCGACGAAGAGGCTGTAGCCGCGCGCGTCGCTGTCGTGGTGCGGGTGGGCCAGCGCCAGTTCGCCCGACTGCAGCTCGCGCTCCACGAAGTAGCGGGGCACCAGGCCCACGCCCAGGTCGGCACGCACGGCCTCGACCAGCATGGAGAACAGATCGAAGCGGTGGCCGCCCAGGCTGTGCGCGGGCACACGGATGATGCCGGCGCGGGCGAACCACGCATCCCACGCGCCCAGCCGTGAGCTCAATTGCAGCAGCGGCACGGCGCGAAAGTCCTTGCGCTCCATGGCGCGGCGGTGGCGGGATGCGGGTGCGCACACCGCCACGCAGACCTCGCTCATCAGCGGCGCGGGCTGCACGCCGGGCCAGGCGGCATCGTTGTACTGCACGGCCACGTCGAACGGGATCTCGGCCATGTAGATCTGCGTGGGGTAGACCTGCAGGTGCACGCTGCAGCCCTTGTGCGCGGCCAGGAAGGTGGGCAGGCGCGGCAGCAGCCAGCGCTCGGCGAACACAGGCACGCAGCCCACCAGCAGCCGCGCGCCGTCGGGCCGCTGGGCCATGGCTTCGAGCGTGTGGTTCTGCAGGCGCAGCATGTCGCCCACGATCTGCGCGTGGTAGCGGCGGCCCACGTCGGTCAGCGTGGAGCCGCGCGCGCCGCGCTGCACCAGCTGCAGGCCCAGCTGCCCTTCGAGCAGGCGCAGCTGCTGGCTGACGGCGCTGTGGGTGATGCACAGCTCCTCGGCGGCCTTGCTCACGCCGTGGTGGCGCGCCACCGCATCGAAGACGAGCAGGGCGCGGGTGCTGGGGATGTGGTGGCGCATGCGATGAGGTGTAAGAAAAACTGCCGGCTCGGCAGATTAAAGCAGAACCGGCGGGTGTGAATCGGTCCAACAATTGCATGGCATTTTGTGCTGCGTCACGGGCTCCATCGATGGAGCCATGCCGGCCTGCATCCCTTGTCTCGCCCTCTTTTGTCTGACCATGAAGAACCCTGCCCGCACCCTTCGCTTCACCCCTTTGGCTGGCGCCGTGGCCCTGGCCGCTGCCGCGCTGCTCGGCCCCGTGGCCCATGCCCAGGGCGCCGTGGCGCCCACGCCCACCACGCTGCGCCCGGCGGTGGACAAGGCCTACACCCAGCTCATGGCCGCGCCGCAGATCCAGAAGCTGCTTGATGCGGTGAAGGCCGACCACGACCGCGCGACCGACGACCTCAAGATGCTGACCGAGATCGAGGCGCCGCCGTTCAAGGAGCAAAAGCGCGCCGAGGCGTTCCTCGCCCGCGTGAAGGCGCTGGGCCTGACCAGCGCCGCCATCGACGCCGAAGGCAATGTGGTGGGCATCCGCAAGGGCACGGGCAACGGCCCCAAGCTCGTGATATCGGCGCACCTGGACACGGTGTTCCCGGCCGGCACCGACGTGAAGGTCAAGGAGCGCGACGGCAAGCTCTATGCGCCCGGCATCTCGGACAACACGCGCGGCCTGGCCGTGCTGCTGTCGTGGCTCAAGGTGCTGAACGACCAGAAGGTTTCCACCGTGGGCGACCTGGTGTTCGTCGGCAATGTGGACGAGGAAGAGCTGGGCAACCTGCGCGGCATGAAGCACCTGTTCAAGGAGCACCTGGACATTGACGGCATGGTGGCGCTGGAGCCCGCGCCCGACGGCACGGTGCTGGTGCTGGGCACCGGCAGCCACCGCCACGAGGTGACCTTCAAGGGCCCGGGCGGCCACAGCTATGCGGCCTTCGGCCAAGTGCCCAGCGCCATTCACGGCATGGGCCGCGCGATCGCCAAGATCGCCGAGATCCGCACGCCCGCCACACCCAAGACCACCTTCACCGTGGGCACGGTGGGCGGCGGCACGTCGGTGAACACCATTGCGCCCGATGCGCGCATGGCGGTGGACATCCGCTCCGACGAGATGGCGCCGCTGCTGGCCACCGAAAAGCAGGTGCTGTCGGCCATCGACGCCGCCGTGGCCGAAGAGAACGCGCGCTGGAGCGTGAACACGCTGTCGGCATCGACCAAGCTCATCGGCGACCGGCCCGGCGGCCGCACGGCGGCGGACTCGCTGATCGTGGAAGCCGCCGTGCGCGCCAACACCGCGTTCGGACGCACCACGGTGCTGGGCGGTGCCAGCACCGATGCCAACGTGCCGATGTCGCTGGGCATCCCGGCCATCGTGATCGGGGGCGGGGGCAAGACGGGCGGCTTTCATGCGCTGTCGGAATGGATCGACCTGACCGACGCCTGGAAGGGCGCGCAGACCTCGCTGGTCACGGTGCTGGGCCTGGTGGGTGTTCAGGGTGTAAGCGAGCCATTGCTGGAAAAGCGCCAGAGAAAGTAGCCCCCCTGAGCGGCTTCGCCGCTTCCCCCAAGGGGGACGCCGCCAGCGCGGCGGGGCGGCCCTTGCGCGGCGGCACTGGCCTTGGGCCGCGCCAGTATCGGCAGGTTGGGGACATAGCGGCGACCCCTCTCACCCGTTCGGGCTGAGCCTGTCGAAGCCAGGGCGCTGCGCAGTCAGCAACGCAGGGCGAGGCTGCGCTGAATTCACCTTTGTTGACACAGGGCGTGCCCCCGACTGCGTAACATCTGCCTTTTGTTGTCTTGCGCAGGAGATCGCCATGGGCTTGCTCGATTCCGTTTTGGGTGCCGTCATCAACAACGCGTCGCAGGGCAGCGCCAATGCTGCCAGCCACGGCGGTGCAGCCGGTGGGCTGGGCGGGCTCATCAGCCTGGCGGCGCAGAACCCGCAGCTCATCCAGGCGGTGATGTCCCTCATCAGCAACGACGGCCCGGTGGGTGGCCTGCCGGGCCTGATGGCCAAGTTCCAGCAGGCGGGGCTGGGCAATGTGATTGCGTCGTGGCTGGGCTCGGGGCCCAACCAGGCGATCTCGGGCGATCAGCTGTCGCAGGTGCTGGGCAGCGGCCCGCTGTCGCAGATTGCGGCGCAACTGGGCGTGGGCTCCGGTGCCGCAGCCGGGCAACTGGCCCAGGTGCTGCCGGGCCTGGTGGATCAGTTGAGCCCCCAAGGCCAGGCACCGCAAGGCGGGTTTGGCAATGCCAACGATCTGTTCGGCATGCTGGGCGGTTTGCTACAAAAATAGAAGCACGTAGCGCTGACTGAACAAGCGCTGCAGGGTTCCCCGGCATGTGGGCCGCTGTGCGTCTGTGTGTGCCGGTGCGTGCGGTTACCTTTCTTCACAGCTCAGAGAAGTTCTCACAGCCCTCCCCAAGGTGGTGCGCTTAGCATCTTGTGCCGCCGTCTCTGCCACTGCGCAGGCACGTCGCGTCACAACACCAACGAGAGGGATTTCCAGCATGAGCCAACCCAACGCCGACCACACCGGCACGCCGTCTTTCGAACCCGCAGCCCCGGCCAGCGCCACCGACACGGTGGAGTTGTCGGAGGCCTGGCAAAAGCGTTTCGCGTTGATCGAACGCGCAGGGGGCGTGAAGATGCCCAAGCTCAAGGAACTGAACTTTCGCGAGCGCATGGCCTGCAACTTCAATTTGCTGGCAGCCATCTTCGGCCCGTTCTACTACGCCGCCAAGGGCATGTGGAAGCGCGGGCTGGCTTACTGGGGAATGGCATTTGCAGGCATTTTGCTGCTGGAGTTGATCATCACGCTGGCCGGGTTCGGGCATGTTCTCAAAGGTGTGCACTACACCGGAGCTTGGGCTGCACTGTTCGGCATGATGGCCAACCGCGACTACTACAAGAAGGTCGTGCTCCATGACAACGGGTGGTTTTGACCTGCCTGCGCAGGCAACGTCCCACCCACTGCCACAGCAGTCCCCGCAGCCAGCGCCAGCGTCACCAGCCTTGCGAAGGGCGCAGCGCTGCATCCGTGCGGCGGCGGCCACCGGGCTGCTGACCACCGTCCTCACCATCTCCGTCACTGCAGGCGCGGCCATGGGCACGAACGGTGTGCCTTTCAGCTGGCCCTTGCTGCTGGAGGTGTTGATCCCTGCGGGCCTCACGGCGGGCATCCATTGGCGCAGCCGTATCGCGGCGGCATTGATGCTGGCTTACTTTCTGCTGTCCAAGGCGCTTTGGGTGTGGAACGACCTCTTGCTGCACGATGACGATGGCGGCGTGGCCTGGGCCGATGTCATGGACAGCCTGGACGCCTGCCTCAGCGGCGGTTTGTTCGTGATGGTCGTGCTGGTGTGTCTTTATGCAGCAGGGGTTTACGGCACGGTGGCCTGGCACCGGCTCCACCGCAGGCAGTGACGCGGCGCCCACCCGCAGTGCTGGCGCGGCGGCCTCAGGCCGCCGCGGGGTGCCGCGCCACCAGCCACCGCTGCAGCCGTTCGAACACGGGCTCGGCCAGCTCGGGGCATTCATTGAAGAGCTCGTGGTACAGCGGTTCGAAGCAGTGCGACTGCACCACGGCCGCGGGGGCAGCGGCCGCAAAGGCGCGGCTGCCAGCGGGGTTGACGAGCTTGTCCGCGCCGGCCCAGATCAACAGCGTGGGCACCGTCCAGTGCGCCGCGCAGGCCACGGTGGCGGGGCCGCCTTGGGCGATGAAGCGCGCCAGGCGTGCGCTGATGCGGTCATGGCACAGCGGGTCGGCCAGGTAGGCGGCCACCACGGCCGGATCGTGCGAGAGGTACTGCGCATCGAGCCCGTTGCCCACGCGCAGGTTGGGTGCCAGGCGCGGCAGCGTGGCCAGCAGCAGCTTCTGCACGGGGCCGAGCCCTGCGTCCAGTGCGGGCGACGACAGCACCAGCGCATCCACCGACCGCAGGTTCAGCGACACGAAACGCGCCGCCACCAGCCCGCCCATGCTGTGGCCCAGCAGCACCAGCGGCTGGCCGGCCGGCATGCGGGCGCGGGTGGCGTCCACCATGTCGGCCAGGTCGGCCAGCAGGCGCATGTCGCTGGTCAGCCCGCCGCGCGGCCCACCGGACTCGCCGTGGCCGTACTGGTCGTAGCCGCGCACGGCAAAGCCCCAGCTGTTGAGCCGGCGCGCGACAGGGTCGTAGCGGCCCACATGCTCACCCAGGCCGTGCACCAGCAGCACCGTGCCGCGGCAGGGTTCGCCGGGTGCCAGGGCCCAGTCCTGCATGGCCAGGTTTTCGCCATCGGCGGCGGTGAAGGTGCGCAGGGTCGAGACGGCGAGTTCGGACATAGGGGAGCAGCGATGAGGGGGCAATAAAAACAGGCAGGAGCAGGGTGGGGGCGGTGACAGGTGCGGACGCGGCAGCGCACCGGGATGTGCCCTTCTTCCATCCGCCCACCCGTGCGCACCCCGGACAAGGCCTGCGCGGCGCTGGGGCGGCTCGGCGTGAGCGGGGTTTATGGGATCGAAGGCGCGCGGGTAGGCCGGTATCAGGCCGACGCCACCGGCAATGCCGCGATCACCTGTGCCACGGCGGCGGTGAGCTTCTTGGCATAGGGCACGTGCAGGAACTCGTTGGGGCCGTGCGCATTGCTCTTGGGGCCCAGCACGCCGCAGACCATCATCTGCGCGGTGGGAAAGCCTTCGCTGAGCATGTTCATGAGCGGGATGGTGCCGCCCTGGCCGATGTGGCCGCAGGGCGCGCCGAAGTGGGCCTGCGATGCGTCGTTGAGCGCCTGCTCGAACCACGGCGTGGCGCTGGGCGCGTTCCAGCCGGTGGCGCCGCTGGTGCCCTGGAAGGTGACCTTGGCCTGGTAGGGCGCGTTGTCTTCGAGCAGGGCTTTGAGCTCCTGCACGGCCTGGCCGGCATCGACCAGGGGCGGCAGGCGCAGGCTCAGCTTGAACGCGGTGTAGGGGCGCAGCACGTTGCCGGCGTCCTGCAGCGCGGGGAAGCCCTCGGCGCCGGTCACGCTGAGCGTGGGCTCCCAGGTGCGCTTGAGCAGTGCCTGCAACGGGTCGGTGGTGGTGGGCAGCGCAAAGGTGGTGGCGCCGCCGCAGTCGTAGTGCGCCCAGGGGAAGCGCTTGTACACCTCTTCACCCAGGATGGCGGCCGTGGCGCGGGCCTGGGCCAGGCGGTCGGCAGGCACTTCGCAATGAAAGCTGTGCGGCAGCAGGCGGCCGGTGGCGCTGTCTTCCAGCCGGTCGAGCACCTGCCGCATGATGCGGAACGACGAGGGCACCAGGCCCGAGGCGTCGCCGGAGTGGATGCCTTCGGTCAGGATCTCGACCTTGAGCGTGCCGGTGGCCATGCCGCGCAGGCTGGTGGTGAGCCACAGCTGGTCGTAGTTGCCCGCACCCGAGTCCAGGCACACCACCAGCGCGACGTTGCCCATGCGGGACTTGAGCGCATCGATGTAGGGCAGCAGGTCGCGCGAGCCGCTTTCCTCGCAGGTCTCGATCAGGCCGACGATGCGCGGGTGGGGCACGTTCTGGCGCTTGAGCTCCTGCACGGCCGCGATGCTGGCGTAGACCGCGTAGCCGTCGTCGGCGCCGCCGCGGCCGTAGAGCTTGCCGTCCTCGTACTTGGGCGTCCAGGGGCCCAGGTCGTTGCGCCAGCCGCTGAATTCGGGCTGCTTGTCGAGGTGGCCGTACATCAGCACGGTGTCGGTGGCGCCGGCCTGGGTGGATTCGATCTCGAAGAACAGCACGGGGGTGCGGCCTGGGAGGCGTACGACTTCGAGCGTGAGGCCTGCGACCTTCTGCGACTCGACCCACGCGGCGGCGTTGCGCACCACGGCATCGAGCAGGCCCTGCTCGGCCCAGTCGGGCGAGAACATGGGCGACTTGGCAGGGATGGCGATGTAGTCGGTCAGCTGGCGGACGATGTCGTTGTCCCACGCCTGGCTCACCCGTTCCAGGGCCAGGTCGGGTTGCAGTGCGTGGGCGGGAATGCGGGCGTTCATGGGCGGCTCTCCTCGAAGGTGGGATGGGTCTCGTGGACCAAAACCACCATTCCAACACAACACCCGCGCGGGCGCCATGGCGCAAAGGCATGTCCCTGGAGTGCCCCGCCATGCAGCACCGCGCAGGCGGGAGCTCGCAGGCGGCAGCGCCCGCCAGGAACCAGGAGCCCTTCAGTACCGCGACGCGGGCTGGGTGTCGGGGCTGCTGCGCGGGCCCGGGTCCGCCGGGCGGCGCAGCGACGTGGCCACCTCGACGCGGTTGCGCCCTTTTTCCTTGGCCTCATAGAGCGCGCGGTCGGCGGCGGCGATCAGCATGTCCCAGCTGTCGCCGGGCTCCAGCCGCCCGCCGAACACGCCGATGCTCACGGTCACGGGGATGCTGACCCCTTCGCTCGCCTCGGTGCCGTCGGCCGCGCGGATGCGGCAGCGCGAGTCCGCCACCTCGCGGCACAGCGCGCGCGCGAGCTGCTCGGCGCCCAGCAGGGTGGTGTCGGGCAGCAGCACCATGAACTCTTCGCCGCCGTAGCGGCCCACCAGGTCCTGCGCGCGCACGCGGGCCCGCAGCACGTTGACCACGTGGCACAGCACTTGGTCGCCGGCCGGGTGGCCGTAGCGGTCGTTCACGCGCTTGAAGTGGTCGATGTCCACCATCATGAGTGCGATGGACTCGCGCGTGCGCACGGCGCGCGAGGCATCGCGGTCGAGCGCGGCGATGAGCGAGCGGCGGTTGGCCACGCCGGTGAGCGGGTCGACCGCGGCCATGATGCGGTTGTTTTCATCGGCGCGGTCGCGCGCCATGAAGACGAAGCCCATGGTGCTGATGAGCACCACTGAAAAGGTGCCCATGAACGTGAGCGTCTGCAGCACGCTGCCCTGCAGGATGCTCATGGCGGTGGAATGGCTGCTGAGCGCCAGCAGCGCGCGGCCGCCGAGCACGGCCGCCTCGATGCCCAGCCCCGCCACCAGCAGCCACTGCCCGCGCCCCACCGTGGCGTGGCGGCGCTCGAGCGCGGAGACCAGCGTCCACACGGCCTGCAGGCCGATCACCAGGCTGACGAAGCTCACGCGCGCCGCGAAGTTGTCGATGAAGACGATGACGACCCCGGCGACCAGCGCAGGCGGCGCCCACAGCAGCATCCAGCGCACCGCCCGCCCCTGGAACTGGTAGATCGCCGCGATCATGCCCACGAACACGCACGACAGGAGGACGTTGCCCACCACCACCGACAGGACGTCGGGCACCACGCCGCGCAGCATGATGAGGCTGTGCCCGATGGCATTGACCAGGAGCGCCCCGGCCCAGCGCGCCAGGCCGTCGCGCCGGCGGCCCCAGCCCACCACGGCCATCGAGGCCGCCATCATGAGGGAGCTGACAATGATCATTGCCAGCATGGTGGGTACGTGGGCAGCCATGGAGCGCTGGAGGCGGTGCTTGTGGTGGGTCGGCCCAGCATAAACCAAGGACCGCGGCGCAGGAAACGGCAAATGTGCAGGCCTGCGGCGCAAGGCGCCCGGCGGTGCGCCGCGCTCAGGTCGCCGCGGCGGCCCGGGCGAGGGCGCGGTTGCGCCAGCCCAGGCCTTCGGTGGTGCCCGCCGCCGGCCGGTATTCGCAGCCCACCCAGCCGTGCCAGCCCAGGGCGTCGATGGTGTCCAGCAGGTAGGGGTAGTGCAGCTCGCCCTGGTCGGGCTCGTGGCGGTGCGGCACGCCCGCGATCTGGATGTGCGCGACGCGGCCGGTGGGCAGGTAGCGGCGCAGCTTGGTGGCCACGTCGCCCTCCACGATCTGGCAGTGGTACAGGTCCATCTGCACCTTGAGGTTGTCGGCCTGCACCGCGTCGAGCAGCTCGTGCGCGTGGTCCTGCCGGTTCAGGAAGTAGCGCGGCACGTCGCGTAGGTTGATGGGCTCGATCAGGATCTCGCGCCCGGAGCGCGCGGCTTCGTCCGCCGCCCAGCGCAGGTTGCCCGCGCAAAGGCCCTTGAGCGATTCGCGCTCCACTCCCGGCGGCACGATGCCCGACAGCACGTGGATGCGCGGGCAGCCGAGCACGTCGGCGTAGCGCAGGGCCTCCTGCACACCGGCGCGGAACTCCGCCTCGCGCCCCGGCAGGGCGGCGGTGCCGCGCGCGCTCTGGTCCCAGGCCGCGGCCATGGCGGCGGGGTCGGCCCCCCCGGCCGGCGCGTTGAACAGCACCAACTGCAAGCCGTTGTCCTGCAGCCGCGTCGCGATGTCGCCCGGGGCCCATGCATACGGAAACTGGAACTCCACCGCACTGAACCCGTCGCGCGCCGCGGCGGCAAAGCGGTCCAGGAAGGGCAGCTCGGTGTACATCAGCGTCAGGTTGGCGGCAAACTGGGGCATGGCAGCGGGGTGCAGTGGCGTTCAGGACCCGGCAGCTTATCGTGCAGCAGGCAGGCTGCCGCGCGGTACACCGGCATGTACAAGCCAAAATGGCCGCTACCGCTTGATGGGCGTGCGCCAGAAGCTCATAAATTGATAGCATTGCTATTTCCACACCATGACCAGTCACCGTGAAGGACCCTCGATGCGCATCGGAGAACTCGCCCAACGCACCGGCACCACACCCAAGGCCGTGCGCCTATACGAGGCACGCGGCCTGATGGGCGCGGTGGCGCGCGCGGGCAGCTACCGCGACTATGGCGAGGCCGATGTGGCGCGGGTGCTGTTGATACGGCAGGCGCAGGCGCTGGGGTTTCGGCTGGCGGAGCTGGGCGGCCTGCCTGCGCTCGATTCCGCCACGGGGTGGAACGCCGTGGGCCAACTCATCGCCGACCGCCGCGCTGCCGTGGCCGCCGAGCGCGCGCGCCTGGCCCTGCTCGATGCCGAACTGGCGCAGCTGGAGCGGGAGCTGCAGCAGTGCGACGCCCAGGCCGTGCCCGCGAGCGCTGCGGCCTGCGCGGTGGAGCCCGCCACGCCACCGCCCCCATCTCCATCGAGGCCCGCCACCAAGTCTGCGCGCACCAACCCGCCACGCGGCTTTGTGGCCAGGGTTTGATCCCGCTGCTTGACTCTGCCCCGCGGGGCAGGGTGACCATGCCGCATCGACAACCAAGAGCCTGAGCAGGCTCTCACGCCGTGCAGGCGAATGGAGGTTTTGTGGCAGAGCAGCAGCGCATTCTCATCATCCTGGGCCACCCGTCGGCCGACAGCCTGTGTGCCGGCATGGCGCACGCGTATGCCGATGGCGCGCGCCAGGCGGGCGCCGACGTGCGGCGTCTCAACCTGGGGCAGCTGGCGTTCGACCCGCTGTTCCAGGGCTACGGCGCGGCCCAGCCGCTGGAGCCCGACCTCGCGGCCGCGCAGGCCGACATCGCCTGGGCGGGGCACCTGGTGTGGGTCTACCCGATCTGGTGGGGCGCCATGCCGGCGCTGCTCAAGGGCTTCATCGACCGGGTGTTCCTGCCCGGGTACGCATTCAAGTACCGCCCCGGTTCGTCGCTGTGGGACAAGCTGCTGGCCGGGCGGTCGGCCGAGCTGCTGGTGACGATGGACTCGCCGCCGTGGTACTTCCGCTGGGTCACGCGCATGCCGGGGCACCACCAGATGAAGAAGGCCATCCTGGAGTTCTGCGGCATCCGGCCAGTGCGCGTGCACAGCTTCGGCCCGGTGCGCAGCGCCAGCACCGGGCGGCTGGCGCAGTGGGTGGAGGCGGCGCGCCAGCTGGGCGCGCGGCAGGCGCGGCGCGCGCCGCGAGGCCGGCGCACCGGGCCCGGCCTCGCGCCCGCCGCTACTTCTTCGCCGACGACGACGACGCCGTGAAGGCCTGCACCGCCGCACGGCCCACGGACGGGTCGTCGGTGAAGAAGCCGTCGATGCCCGCGCGCAGGTAGGCGGAGATCTCGGCCACGCTGTCGCCGCGCTGCGTGCCGTCGGTGGCAGGCGCCTTCTTCAGGCCTGCAGGCAGGAAGGCGTTCTCGGGCCGCAGGGTCCAGATGTGCACGGCCAGGCCGGCGGCGCGGGCACGCTCCACCAGGCCCGTGGGCTCGCCGGGCAGGCCGTCCTTCACCGGCACCACCAGGGTCTTGAACGGGCCGATGGCGTTGGCGTACGCAGCCACCTGCTGCAGGCCGCCCGGCGTGAGCAGGTCGGCATAGCTGCGCGTATTGGCCGCGCCCTGGGCCACGAAGTCGTAGGGCCGGCCCGACGGCGCGACCAGTTGCACCAGGCGCACGGTGCTGAGCTTGCGGATGGCCTGCAGGTTGGCCACTTCGAAGGACTGCACGAACACGGGTGCGTCCTGGTGGTTCCAGCCGTTCTTCTCCAGCACGGCCAGCAGCGGCGCCTCCAGCGGCTGGCCGATGGACTGGAAGTAGGTGGGGTGCTTGGTCTCGGGGTAGATGCCGATGGTCCTGCCCGTCTTGGTGCTCTGGGCCTTGGCCAGGTCGATCACTTCCTGCAGCGTTGGAATCTCGAACTGGCCGTTGTAGGCCACATTGGCCGGGCGCTGCGCCGGGATGCGTTCGCGGGCGCGCAGGGTTTTCAGCTCGGCCAGGGTGAAGTCCTCGGTGAACCAGCCGGTCATGGACTGGCCGTCGATGGTCTTGGTGGCCTTGCGCGCGGCGAACTCGGGGCGGTCCACCACGTCGGTGGTGGCTTCCTTCACCGCGCCGTCGGCGCCCAGGATGGCGATGGCATTCTCGTGCCGCGCCACCAGCACGCCGTCCTTGGTGATCACGAGGTCGGGCTCGATGATGTCAGCGCCGTCGTCGATGGCCTTCTGGTACGCGGCCAGCGTGTGCTCGGGCCGCAGGGCCGAGGCGCCGCGGTGGGCGATGACGGTGGGCGTGGGCGGCCAGGCCTGCTGAGCTGTGGCGCCCAGGGCCCAGGCGGCGAGCAGCGCGGCGGCAGCCACGGTGCGCAGTGCAATGCGGTTCATGCGGGTCTCCTTCAGTCCTTGCAGGAAGAGCGCACCTTAGCCGATGCGGTTGACAGCGGCGTGTCGCCTCGCTTCGCGCCCCTCGGGAGCCGCCATGGCATGGGCCTCTTTGCACTCGCACCCACCGTTCGGGCCGAGCCTGTCGAATCCTTGCGCGGCGCTTCGACGGCGTCAGCGTGAACGGTTCAAGCCGATGGACGCCGCATCGCTACGCATGTTCAAAATGAAAGACCGCCGTGCTGGCGCGCATGTTGGGCAGCCAGCGCACTTCCTGCCCGTCCTGCAGGCCGAAGGACTCCAGGATGCGCAGGCTGTTCTTGGTGGCCAGCACCTCGAAGTCCTTGTACGTGCCCACGCGGATGTTGGGCGTGTCGTACCACTGGTAGGGCAGGCGGCGCGTGACGGGCATGCGCCCGCGCAGGATGGACATGCGGTTGGGCCAGTGCGCAAAGTTGGGAAAGGCCACCACGCCGGTGCGGCCCACGCGCGCCGTTTCGCGCAGCATGACCTCGGCATTGCGCAGGTGCTGCAGCGTGTCGATCTGCAGCACCACGTCGAAGCTGTTGTCGCCGAACATGGCCAGCCCTTCGTCCAGGTTGAGCTGGATCACGTCCACCCCGCGCTGCACGCAGGCCAGTACGTTGGCATCGGCGATCTCTACGCCGTAGCCGCTGCAGCCGCGTTCGCGCTGCAGGTAGTCGAGCATGGCGCCGTTGCCGCAGCCCAGGTCGAGCACCCGGCTGCCCTGGGGCACCAGGCGCGCCAGCGCCTCCATGGCGGCTTTGTCGGTCATGGCTGCACCTCCTTGGCAATGCTATCGAAGTAAGAGCGCATCACGCCCATGTAGCGGGCGTCATCGAGCAGGAAGGCATCGTGGCCGTGGGGTGCGTCGATCTCGGCGTAGCTCACGCTGCGGCGGTTGTCGAGCAGGGCCTTGACGATCTCTCGGCTGCGCTGGGGCGAGAAGCGCCAGTCGGTGGTGAAGCTCACCAGCAGGAACCGCGCCGTGGCCCGCGCGAGGGCCCTCGTGAGGTTGCCGGCGTGCGCGCGGGCGGGGTCGAAGTAGTCGAGCGCGCGGGTGATCAGCAGGTAGGTATTGGCGTCGAAGTAGTCGCTGAACTTGTCGCCCTGGTAGCGCAGGTAGCTCTCGATCTGGAATTCGATGTCCTGGGTGCTGTACAGATAGTCGCGGAGATCCGGCGCTGGGCCGCCCCGAGCCGGACCAGCCCCCTCGGGGGGCAGCGAACCACGCGAAGCGGGGAGCGTGGGCGCACGCAAGCTGCGGCCGAACTTCTCGTTCATCACATCGTCGCTGAGGTACGTGATGTGGCCGATCATGCGGGCGATGCGCAGGCCGCGCTTGGGGATCACGCCGTGGCGGTAGAAGTGCCCGCCGTGGAAGTCCGGGTCGGTCACGATGGCGCGGCGGGCGACCTCGTTGAAGGCGATGTTCTCGGCCGTGAGGTTGGGCGCGCTGGCCACCACCACGGCGTGGCGCATGCGCTCGGGATACTGCAGCGTCCAGCTCAGGGCCTGCATGCCGCCCAGGCTGCCGCCCAGCACGGCGGCCAGTTGCCGTATGCCCAGGCGGTCGAGCAGGCGGGCCTGGGCGTTGACCCAGTCCTCCACCGTGACCACCGGGAAGTCCGCGCCGTAGACCTCGCCCGTGTCGGGGTGCGTGTGCATGGGGCCGGTGGAGCCGAAGCACGAGCCCAGGTTGTTCACGCCGATCACGAAGAAGCGGTCGGTGTCCACCGGCTTGCCCGGGCCGATCATGTTGTCCCACCAGCCTTCGCTCTTGTCCTGCCCGGCGTAGACGCCCGCCACGTGGTGCGAGGCGTTGAGCGCGTGGCACACGAGCACGGCGTTGGAGCGGTCGGCATTGAGCGTGCCGTAGGTCTCGAAGGCCAGGTCGAAGGCGCGGATGGTCGCGCCGCTTTGCAGCGGCAGCACCTCCGCAAAGTGCATGGTCTGGGGTGTGGCGATGAACGACATAGTTGGAACTGGTGAGCCCTCACGTTCCACCGCTTGCATTCGCCGAATGCTCCCTGCAGGAGCCGCTTTGGCCGGGGCTGGCTGGCAGCCCGCGGCAAAAAAATACCCGGCGTCGCTAAAAACGAGGCCGGGCAGGTACGTCGGACGGGTCTTTAGCAGAATTTATAGAGCGCCCGCAAGCTGTGGCAAATCGGCGCTGGCGGTAAATATACCAAAGCGCCTGCCACTTCGTCCATCCATCAGGTGCCGGCAGGCATGAAGATGGCCAGGCACCCCAGCACCAGGAAGATCACGGCCGACACGATGTGCACCGCGCGGATCGGCACCCGGCGCGTGATGCGCTCGCCCAGCCACACCACCGGTGCGTTGGCGATCATCATGCCGAGCGTGGTGCCGGCCACCACCCACACGTAGGCGTTGTACTGCGCGGCCAGCATGACGGTGGCGATCTGCGTCTTGTCGCCCATCTCGGCCAGGAAGAACGCGATCAGCGTGGTGCCGAACACGCCCCAGCGCGGCGAGCCGTCGGCCTCGCCTTCGTCGAGCTTGTCGGGGATCAGCATCCAGATGGCCATCGCGATGAAGGATGCCGCGAGGATCCAGCGCAGCACCTGCGGGCCCACGAAGGTGGTCACCCACGAGCCGACGGCGCCGGCCAGGCCGTGGTTGACCAGGGTGGCCACCAGGATGCCCAGGACGATGGGCCAGGGTTTGCGAAAGCGGGCGGCGAGAACGAGCGCCAGGAGCTGCGTCTTGTCGCCCATTTCGGCGAGCGCGACGATGGCGGTGGAGATGAAGAACGGTTCCATGTGGGGGTCTATCCGGCCGGATAGTTATAGACAACGCATTGACTGCACCCCGACTCCGGCCATTGGATCGGCATGCAGTCAATGGTCTCGCCCAGCTCAAGAACCGCATGCGCCATAGGCCCACAGGACCCAAGTTTGTTGACGCATGCCCCCGGCGCGTTGCGCACCGGGCGGGCTACTCCCCAAAGACCGGCGGATTTTAGCAGACCGGCGTGGCGCTGTGGTCCGGCAGCGCCTCGGCGGCGCCCGCGGGCGGGAGGCCGGGTTCCGTTTTTTGCGGGTTTCCCCGCAGATTCTGCAAAGAAAGGCCCCAATCCCTTCAACTTTCTGCGGATTCGGTCGCCCGATGACCAAATAAACCCCCACGGGGTCCATAAAGTGATTGATAATGAATCCGCTCTTCTGCTCGCAGGGGGCAAATAGCTTAGCGGTGTATGGTCAGTTTCGCGTCTCTGAAGTCGTCACAGGTTTGTTGATTGCGTCGGACTCCATCGCGTTTTTGTGTTTTTTGAGGAGTCCTTCATGGGCAACAAACTTTACG
Source organism: Acidovorax sp. LjRoot117 (assembly GCF_964252695.1). Lineage (NCBI taxonomy): Bacteria > Pseudomonadati > Pseudomonadota > Betaproteobacteria > Burkholderiales > Comamonadaceae > Acidovorax > Acidovorax sp. LjRoot117. The sequence continues at coordinate 224,827 of NZ_CAXUPO020000008.1, forward strand.
TGGGCAACCTGCCCTATTCGTTCCGCGACCAAGATCTGGAACAGACTTTCGGCCAATTCGGCTCCGTTGGCAGCGCCAAGGTCATGATGGAACGTGACACCGGCCGTTCCAAGGGCTTCGGCTTTGTGGAAATGGGCAGCGATGCCGAAGCACAAGCCGCCATCCAAGGCGTGCATGGCCAAAACTTCGGCGGCCGTGACCTCGTGGTCAACGAAGCCCGTCCTATGGAGCCACGCGCTCCACGTAGCGGCGGCTTCGGCGGCGGCAACGGTGGTGGCGGTTACGGCGGTGGTGGCGGCGGCGGTTACGGCGGTGGCCGTAGCGGCGGCGGCGGTGGTGGTGGTTACGGCGGTGGCCGTGAAGGTGGTGGCGGTGGCTACGGCGGTGGCCGCGGCAGCTACTGAAAGACCTGATCAGCAGACCCTTCGCGGTGTCTGCTGAAGGCAAGACAAAGGAGCCCTCGGGCTCCTTTTTTCATGTCCGGACGATCGCCATGCCACTGGCGGCGTCCATCGCTGCAGCGCAAAAACCCGCCTGGCGCAGCCGCCCCGCACGGCCGCCGGCAAGGTGCGGCAAGGCCAAGGAGCCAGGGCCATTTCATGGATGCGCAGCAAAGTCACCACAGCATGCGATAGCGCTTGCATTTTCAGCCAAAGTGTGGAGCATAGTGTGCTGGCGGGATTTTCCCCCGTCGTCCAAGTCTGCGGTGTCCGTCAGTTTCGCGCTAAGAATGTCATTGAGATCAGCTGGCTGCGTTTTCGGGACTCCCTTCGCTTTATCCATGTGTTTTTGAGGAGTCCCTCGATGGGCAACAAACTGTATGTCGGCAACCTGCCGTACTCGGTGCGCGACAGTGATCTGGAACAGGCCTTTGGCCAATTTGGCGCCGTGACCAGCGCCAAGGTCATGATGGAGCGCGACACGGGACGCTCCAAGGGCTTTGGATTCGTGGAGATGGGCAGCGACGCAGAAGCCCAGTCCGCCATCAACGGCATGAACGGCCAGCCCCTGGGTGGCCGCTCCATCGTGGTCAACGAAGCCCGTCCCATGGAAGCCCGCCCACCCCGCAGCGGTGGATTCGGCGGCGGTGGTGGTGGTGGCGGCTTTGGCGGCGGTGGCCGCAGTGGTGGCGGCGGCGGCTACGGCGGTGGCCGTGAAGGCGGCGGCGGTGGCTACGGTGGTGGTGGTGGCGGCCGTGACGGCGGCGGCGGATATGGCGGCGGCGGTGGTGGCCGTGGCGAAGGCGGCTTTCGCAGCCCCTACGGCTCGGGCTCCCGCAATGGCGGCGGCGGTGGCCGCAATGGTGGCGGCGGCGGTTACGGCGGCGGCGGCAACAGCGGCTACTGAACCTCGCCGGTACTGCATTCTTGAGAAAAGCTCCTTCGGGAGCTTTTTTCATGTCAGGGCCGCTGCAGAGTGAAAAGCGCTCCGTTGGGCATCAGCGGCCATCTTTCATGCCACGGCGTGACGAGTTCGAATTCCGTGGTCCCGTCGTCGCAAGGCGGCACGAGACGGCCACTGCGCCTGCGCAAAGGCCGGCCCGCTACGCCGGGAGCGTTCCCCTGCGGGAAAAGGCGCAAAGCGCCACAGACAGGGAGGGCTGCTATTCGTCGATTCGGCGCTTGCGCGGGCGGCCTGCCAGCAGCTTGTCGAACACCGCATTGGGCAGCAGGCGCAGCAGCTTGGCGACCACACCCATCTGCCAGGGAATGACGCGGTAGCTCACCCCGGCAGCAATGGTGCGGTACGCGCGGTCGGCAAAGTCGCCGGGCTGCATGAGGAACGGCATTCCGTAGCGGTTTTGCTGCGTGAGCGGGGTGTCGATGTAGCCGGGCGAGATGGTGACCACGCGCACGCCGTGCGGGCGCATCTCGCCGCGCAGGCTTTCGCAGTAGCTGATGACGGCCGCCTTGCTGGCGCAGTAGGCGCCGTGCCCGGGCAGCCCGCGGATGCCCGCCACGCTGCCGATGCCCACCAGGGTGCCGCTGCCGCGTTGCACCATGGCGTCCACGAACGGGTGGAAGGTGGCGGCCAGGCCCAGGTTGTTGGTGGCGAAGGTGCGGGCCATCACGTCCAGGTCGTTCCGCACGGCGGTGTCCATGCCCACGCTGATGCCGGCATTGGCGATGACCACGTCGGGCACGCCCTGGCGCTGCAAGCAGTCCCGGCCCGCGGCGACGATGCTGTCGGTCACCGCGACGTCTGCGCTATATATTTCATAGCTGTCGGCGCTGATCCCCTGCGCGGCAGCCCAGGTCTTGACCTCGGAAGTGCGGCGCGCGGCCAGGGCCAGCCGGTAGCCGGCCTGGTGAAAGCGCAGGGCCAGCGCCTGGCCGATGCCGCTGGAAGCGCCGGTGATGAAGACGAGAGGGGTGGTCATACGGGCTCCGGCGGGAGGGGACAGGCGGGGGTTGGAGCGGCAGGCAGCGCAGGGCTGGCGGCTACTTGGCGGCACCGGGCTGCAGCACGCCGCGCACACGGCCGCGCATCTGCATCACCTGGTCCAGGTTGTCGTAGTCCATGCCGTCGGCGGTGAACCGGTCGTTGCCCCGGGTGAGGACGACGGGCTTGTCCGAGCGCACCCGCTCAGTGTTGGTGTAAGCGTGCAGGAACTCGCTGCGGAACTCCAGGCGGGGCTCGGCCGGTTTGCCCGGCTTGGCGGGCAGCGGCTCGCGGGTGACGATGGCATTGCCAAAGAGCTGCACCTCGGAGCCGTCGGCGTTGGACAGCGCGCGGTCGGCCGTGGCCACGGTGATGCGGCCGTCGAGCGCGACCGAGCGCATGCGCACCTTGTCGATCTCCAGCGTGTCGGTGTCGGGGTAGTGGCGGCCCACCTCGCCCTGCACCTCGCTTTGCAGGCGGCCGGTGGCGTCGAAACTTTTGACTGAAAAGCCCTTCATGAAATAGTCCGGCTGGTGCCCCTGCGTGCGCGCGACGGCGGGCAGCACCGGGGCGGGCGCGTTGCGCACCAGCCACCAGGTGCCCAGGGCCAGCAGGCCCATGAGCACCACGGGCAAATACAGCGAGAACTGGTCCCAGCCCTGGCGCACCATGCGGTTCACAGGCAGCCCTCCGCACCGGCAGGCCGGCGGCGGTGCAGCCACGCGTTCATGGGTGCCTTGCTCATGCGGTGTATTCCGCCAGCAGTGCCGCGTAGCGACCCGACGCCACCAACAGCAGGTCGCACAGCTCGCGCGCCGCGCCGTCGCCGCCACGCGCCTGGGTGACGAAGTGCGCGGCATGGCGCACCTCGGCCTGGGCATTGGCGGGTGCACACGCGAACGCGCTGCGCCGCATCACCGGCAGGTCCGGCCAGTCGTCGCCCATGGCCGCGGCCTGGGCCCAGGCCAGCCCCAGCCGCGCCAGGATGTCCTCGGCCGCGGGGCGCTTGTCCTCGGTGCCGAACACCGCGTGCTCCACGCCCAGCGCCTTCAGGCGCACGCGCAGCGGCGCCGAGTCGCGCCCCGTGATCACGGCGGGGGTGATGCCCGCCTTCTGCAACAGCTTGAGCCCATGCCCGTCCAGCGTGTTGAAGCGCTTGATCGTCTCGCCCGCCTCGCTGAAGTACAGGCTGCCATCGGTCAGCACGCCGTCGACGTCGAAGAACGCCACGCGCACATCCTGGGCACGCAGCAGCAGCTCGGGCGGAAATTGCAGCACAGGAAAGGTCACGTCAGAGGTCATCACACAGCGTTTGAACAGGCACGGCGCACACCAGCGCACCCGTGGAACCGGCTTAGCCGGGCCACCGGGTGCGTCCCCCTTGGGGTAAGGCGCGAAGCGACACAGGGGGTCATATGACTTTCGCGCGCATCAGGTCACCAATGTGCACCACCCCCACCAGCAGGCCGGCGGCATCCACCACCAGCACGCTCGTGATGGCGTGCGCTTCCATCAGCTCGGCCGCGTCCACGGCCAGCGCGTCGGGTGCGATGCGGCGCGGCCCGGCGTGCATCACCTGCGCGGCGGTGGCGGTGCGCAGGTCGGCCCCGGCTTCGATGCGGCGGCGCAGGTCGCCGTCGGTGAAGATGCCCAGCACCTGGCCCGCCGGGTCGACGATGGCCGAGGCGCCCAGCCCCTTGGCGCTCATCTCGCGCATGAGGTCGCTGAACGAGGCCTCGGGCGCGACGCGCGGGATCTCGCTGCCGGTGCGCATCACATCGCTCGCATGGGTGAGCAGCTTGCGGCCCAGCGCGCCACCGGGGTGCGAGCGGGCGAAGTCTTCGGGGCGAAAGCCCCGGGCGTCCAGCAGGGCCACGGCCAGCGCGTCGCCCATGGCCAGCTGGGCCGTGGTGCTGGCGGTGGGCGCCAGGTTCAGGGGGCAGGCTTCGCGCTCCACGCTGGTGTCCAGCACCAGCTCGGCGTGGCGCGCCAGGGTGGACTCCAGACCGCCGGTCATGGCGATCAGCGGTGCGCCCAGGCGGCGCAGCACGGGCAGGATGGCGGTGAGCTCGCCGCTCTCGCCGCTGTTGGAGATGGCCAGCACCAGGTCGTCGCCGGTGACCATGCCCAGGTCGCCATGGCTGGCTTCGGCGGGGTGCACGAAGAACGCCGGCGTGCCGGTGGAGGCGAGGGTGGCGGCGATCTTGCGGCCCACGTGGCCGCTCTTGCCCATGCCCATGACCACCACGCGGCCCCGCGTCTGCAGGGCCATCGACACGGCCTGCGCAAACACGCCGTCGACGCGCGCCGACAGGCCGTGCAGGGCGGCGGCCTCGATGTCGAAGGTCTCGCGGGCCAGGCGCAGGGCCTGTTCGGCATCGAAAGGGGGCAGCGCGGCAGGGGCGGGAGTCATCCGGCGATTCTATCGAGCGGGGCATGCCCGCCCGCGGCGACAGCATTTTGTCCTTCGGTGGCACGGCGCATGCATGCAGGGCCGAAAAAACTGTAACCACGCCCCACGCCTCGGATAGCATCGAAACCATGTCTTCGCTCGCCCTCACCCTGCTGTATTTGCTGGCCGCCGTGCTGGGGGTGGTGACCTGCCGCAGCCTCAAGCTGCCGCCCATGCTGGGCTATCTGGCGGCGGGCGTGCTGATCGGGCCGCACGCATTGGCGCTGGCGCAGAACTCCGAAGGCGTGCGCCACCTGGGCGAGTTCGGCGTGGTGTTCCTGATGTTCGCCATCGGCCTGGAGTTCAGCCTGCCCAAGCTGCGGGCCATGCGCCGGCAGGTGTTTGGCCTGGGGCTGATGCAGGTGGTGCTGACCATGGCCATCGTGGCCGGCGCAGCACTGCTGCTGTCGCGCTTCGTGGGCGGCGTGTGGGACATGGGCTGGCAGACGGCGCTGGCGCTGTCGGGCGTGATCGCCATGAGCAGCACGGCCATCGTGGTCAAGCTGATGGCCGAGCGCGCGGAGCTGGAGAGCGAGCACGGCCGCCGCGTGATGGGCATCCTGCTGTTCCAGGACCTGGCCGTGGTGCCGCTGCTGGTGCTGATCCCGGCGCTGAGTTCGTCGCCCGAGCAGTTGCTTCCCGCGCTGGGCTGGGCGCTGATCAAGGCCACGGTGCTGGTGGGCCTGCTGCTCACCGGCGGGCAGCGGGTGATGCGCTGGTGGCTCACGCTGGTGGCGCGGCGCAAGAGCGACGAACTGTTCATGCTCAACCTGCTGCTGATCACGCTGGGACTGGCCTGGCTGACGGAGGTAGCGGGGCTGAGCCTGGCCCTGGGGGCGTTCATCGCGGGGGTGCTGGTGTCCGAGACGGAGTACAAGCACCAGGTGGGCACGGACATCCGGCCCTTCCACGACGTGCTGCTGGGCCTCTTTTTCATCACGATCGGCATGATGCTGGACTGGCACATCCTGGTGGACCGCTGGGCCATGGTGCTGGGACTGCTGGCCGTGCCACTGGTGCTCAAGCTGGTGATCATCCTGGTGCTGGCGCGCGGCATGGGGGCCACCACCGGCATCTCGCTGCGCACGGGGCTGTACCTGGCGCAGGCGGGCGAGTTCGGCTTCGTGCTGCTGTCGCTCACGCAGGCCAACGGCCTGGTGCAGCCGGCGCTGATGAACCCCATCCTCGCGGCCATGGTGCTGTCGATGCTGGCCACGCCGTTCCTCATCATGTACAGCAACCGCATCGTGATGAAGCTGGTGGCCAGCGACTGGCTGCAGCAGTCGCTGCAGATGACGAGCATCGCGCGCAAGTCGATCAACACCAGCAAGCACGTGATCATCTGCGGCTACGGCCGCTGCGGCCAGAACCTGGCGCGCATGCTGGAGCACGAAGGCATCCCGTACATGGCGCTCGACCTGGACCCGGACCGCGTGCGCCAGGCCGCCGCGGCCGGCGACTCGGTGGTGTACGGCGACGCCACCCGGCTGCAGGCGCTGATGGCCGCGGGCCTGGTGCGCGCCAGCGCCGTCGCCATCACCTACATCGACGTACCCGCCGCCCTGAAGGTGCTGGCCAATGCCCGGTCCCACGCGCCGCAGGTGCCGGTGGTGGTGCGCACGCAGGACGACGCCCACCTGGACAAGCTGCAGGCCGCCGGCGCCACCGAGGTGGTGCCCGAGGCCATCGAGGGCTCGCTGATGCTGGCCAGCCATGCGCTGGCGCTGGTGGGCGTGCCCATGCGCCGCGTGCTGCGCCTGGTGCAGGACCAGCGCGACGCGCGCTACAACCTGCTGCGCGGCTACTTCCACGGCGCCGACGACGACACCGCCAACGAGCGCGACCAGGAGCGCCTGTCCACCATCAACCTGCCGCCGGGCTCCACCGCGCTGGGCCAGAGCCTGGGGCAGCTGGCGCTGTCGGCCATGGGCGTGCGGGTGGTGAACCTGCGGCGCAGCAGCGGCCACATGAGCTCGGCGGTGGACGACGCGCTGCTGGCGGTGGGCGACACGCTGGTGCTCTCGGGCCACCCGGCGGCGCTGTCGCTGGCCGAGGAAAAGCTGCTCAAGGGATAAGCAAGACGTGCATCCCCCTGAGACGCTTCGCGCCTTCCCCCTTCTCTCGAACGGCTGCGCCATTGGGGGAGGGGGACACCGCCAGCGCGGCGGGGCGGCCCTTGCGCGGCGGTCGCTGGCCGGGGGCGTGCCCGTTTTGCCCGCTGTGGCGAATTGATGGCAAAAACAGCCTCTGGCGATTGTGTATCAAGCGCCAAAAGCTATCTTTTGTATAGCATTCACAACAATTCTGCAGGTCCGGGCCGACCAAAGAAGTAGCCCTGGAAGCGCTGGCAGCCGTTGCGCAGCAGGAAGGCGTGCTGGCCTTCGGTTTCCACGCCTTCGGCCACCACGTCCAGGCCCAGGCTGTGGGCCAGGGTGATGATGGTGCAGGCGATGGTGGCGTCGTTGGGGTCGGTGAGCACATCGCGCACGAAGCTCTGGTCGATCTTGAGCTGGTCGAGCGGCAGGCGCTTGAGGTAGGACAGCGACGAGTAGCCGGTGCCGAAGTCGTCCAGCGAGAACCCCACGCCCAGCGTGCGCAGCGCCTGCATCTTGCGGATGCTGTCTTCCACGTCCTGCAGCAGCAGGCTCTCGGTCAGCTCCAGCTTGAGCCGGCGCGGGTCGGCGCCCGAGCTCTCCAGCACGGCCAGCACCTCCTGCACGAAGTCGGCCTGGCGGAACTCGTGCGCGCTCACGTTGACGGCCACGCTCCAGTGGGCCTTGTGCGGCGTGTGGGACCACCGGGCCAGCTGCGCACAGGCCATGCCCAGCACCTGGCGCCCCAGGGGCAGGATCAGGCCGGTCTGCTCGGCCAGCGAGATGAACTCGCCCGGCGGCACCATGCCGCGCTGCGGGTGGTTCCAGCGCACCAGGGCCTCGGCGCCCAGCACCTGGCCGGACTCGTTCACCACGGGCTGGTAGTGCAGCACGAACTCGCTGCGCAGGATGCCCTGTCGGATGTCGCCCTCCAGCGCCGACCGCGCCGACGCCGCGGCCTGCATGGCGGGGTCGAAGAAGCACATCGTGTTGCGGCCCTGGGCCTTGGCCTGGTACATGGCCAGGTCGGCGCGCTTGAGCAGTTCCTGCACCGGCAGCTCCACGTCGCGGAACAGCGCGATGCCGATGCTGGGCGTGCTGTGCACCTCGCTGCCCTGCACCAGGTAGGGCTGGTTGAGCGAGGCCAGCACCTTCTGCGCCACGGCCTCGGCTTCGGCGGCGGCTTCGTCCGCGTGGGCGTGCAGGCCCTGGATCACCACCACGAATTCGTCGCCGCCCAGCCGGGCCACGGTGTCGGTGGCACGCACGCAGGCACTGACGCGGTGGCCCACCTGCACCAGCAGCCGGTCGCCCCACTCGTGGCCCATGGTGTCGTTCACGGCCTTGAAGTTGTCGAGGTCCAGGAACAGCAGCGCGCCGTGGCAGCCCTCGCGCGCGCAGGCCGTGACGGCACGCTCGAGGCGGTCCATCAGCAGGCGCCGGTTGGGCAGGGCGGTGAGTTCGTCGTAGAAGGCCAGGCGCTGGATCTCGGCCTCGGCCAGCTTGCGCTCGGTGATGTCGCGCGCCACGCCCCGGTAGCCGGTGAACTGGCCTTCGGCGTCGAAGATGGGCTCGCCGCTGATCGACACCCACACCGGCTTGCCGTCCTCGGTCATGCGCTGCATCTCGAAGTCGTGGAACACCTGGCGGGCTTCGAGCTTCTCGCGGTGCTCGCGCCACTGCCCGTCGGTCACGAAGGTGTCGGGCAGCTCCCAGCGGGTGCGGCCGTAGTGCATCTCGTCGGGCACACCCGCCTCGCGGTAGGGGTTGCCATCCAGCCGCACGAAGCGGAACTGCGCGTCCTGCTCCCAGTACCAGTCCGACGACAGCTGCGTGAGGCTGCGCCAGCGCGCCTCGCTCAGGCGCAGGGCCTCCAGCGTGCTCAGGTAGTCGGTGACATCGGTGAAGGTGCGCACCCGCCCGCCTTGCTCCAGGCTGCGCGTGCGCACCTCGATGTAGCGGCCGGTGTGCGTGCGCCGCACGTAGGCGGCCGGCATCTGCACGTTGCCGTCGGGTGTGTCGGCCTGCGACGACACATAGCTACGCGCCATGGGCTCGATGTACTGAAAGCCCGGCCCGAAGTCGCCGCGCTCGGTCTGAAAGCGCACCACTTCCTCGAAGCGCGGCTGCGTGGCCAGCAGCGCTTCGGGCAGGTCCAGCAGCTCCAGGTAGCGGCGGTTGTAGACGCGGATGCGCCCCTCGGCGTCCACGTTGGTGATGCCCTGCGACACGCTGGCCAGCGTGGCCTCCAGCGCACGCGTCTTGTCAGCGAGCAGGCCGCTGGTGCGCTCGAGCTCGGCCTCGACCTCGCGGCGCGCGAGTTCGGCGCGGCGGGCCATCTCCAGCTGGCCGATGGTGTTGAGCAGGGGCTGCAGGAACTCCACGTCGGCGGCGGTGTAGCCCTCGCTGCGGTTCGCCAGGCCCACCAGCGCCACCAGCTCGCCCGCGGCATGGATGGGCAGGCCGAGGTAGGTGGTCAGGGGCGGATGGCCCGGGGGCGTGCCCGCGCTGCGCGGGTCCTGGCGCGCATCGTTGGTGAGCACGGGCTCGCCCGACACCAGCGCCGCGCCCAGCAGGGACTGCAGGTTGTCGAACACCATGCCTTCGTCGGCGTGCTGGGCGTAGCGGGCCCGGGAGGCCTCGTCCCAGCTGATGTCCGTCATCGCATGCACGCGCAGCAGCGGGTGGCCGTCCTCCGCACGCACCACCTGGCCCACCAGGCCGAAGGCGCTGTGCGTGAGCGACATCAGCTCCTGCAGCAGCGCCTCGAACGCGGCCCGCGGCCCGGAGCTGGCGATGAACATGGCCTGCGCGCGCGAGATGGCCTGCAGCAGGCGGTGCTGGCGGGCCAGCATGGCCTCGGCCACCTGGCGCGCCCGCGCGCTGGAGTGGCGCTCGAGCACGGTGTCGATCTGCGCGGGCAGTTCCAGCAGGTAATCAAGCGCAGGGTCCTGCACCGCGAAGTCCTCGAACCCGTAGCGCATGGCCTGCGCCGCATGGGTTTCGGCGCCGGCGCGCACGAGGATCATGGCGGGCACGCCGCCGAGCAACTGCAGCAGGTCGAAGGCCGAGCCACCCACCGTGCGCTGGGCGGCCAGCACGATGTCGGGCCGCTGGTGCTGCAGGTACGCGCCGGCCTGGGCCTGCGAGCCCACCACGTCCACGCGCCAGCCCGACCACGGGTCCGCCAAGGCATCCGCCACCGCCTGGGCATGGGCGGGGTCGTTTTCGATCAGCAGGACGGTGATGGGCATGTGCCGATCTTCAGTGCAGGGGTGCGCGGCGACAGGTGCGGGCGGGAGTATGTAACAACACAGAAACATTATGGCGGTTGACAGCCCCGCGCGGCACCTGTCTGGCCCACCGTTGTCCGGTGTTTACACTCGTGCCCTCCCGCGCGCCCCGCGCGCAGCCCCGTGGCGCCGCACCGCCCCTCTCTCCAACAAGCCCACACCGCCCGCTCATGCAGCCACTCAGCGTCAACGACTTTCTTCGCCAGCACATCCGCACCGTGCCCGACTGGCCCGCGGCGGGCGTGCAGTTTCGCGACATCACGCCGCTGCTGCAGGACCCGAAGGTGTTCCGCGTGCTCATCGATGCGTTCGTGCACCGCTACATGGACAAGGCGCTGCGTCCCGACGTGGTGGCCGGGCTGGATGCGCGCGGCTTCATCCTGGGCGCCGTGGTGGCGTACGAGCTGAACGTGGGCTTCGTGCCCATCCGCAAAAAGGGCAAGCTGCCCTTCACCACGGTGGAAGAAACCTACGAGCTGGAGTACGGCAGCGCCACGGTGGAGCTGCACACCGACGCCGTGAAGGCGGGCGACCGCGTGTTGCTGATCGACGACCTCATCGCCACCGGCGGCACGATGATGGCCGGCAAGAAGCTCCTGGAAAAGCTGGGCGCCACCGTCACCGAAGGCGCCGCCATCGTGGACCTGCCCGAGCTGGGCGGCTCGCAGCGCCTGCGCGACGGCGGCCTGCCGCTGTACACCCTGGTCGACTTCGCCGGGCACTGAGGCCACGCCACGGCGCAGGCAGCGGCAGCAGGGCGGGACACCGGCCCCACCCGTCGCTTCGGGCGCGCCAAAAGGAAAGCCCTCCAGGCGGAGGGCTTGCATCCATCAGCGGCGGGGCGGGCACTCACGCCCGCCGCCACCGATCCGGTCCATGCAATCAGTTCAGCTCGCCATACTGGGTGCTGCTGAGGTCGGGGGACGGACCGTCCGAGCCAGGCATCTCGGTGTCTTCGAAACCTGTGGAGTGCGACGACGGCGGCAGCAGCGGACCGGAGCGCACCGGCACACCCGGCCGGGCGGCAGCGGCGGCTGCGGGCGCCGCGGCGCTGGCACCTGCGGCATTGGCCAGCGCCCGCTTGAAGGCGGCCACCTCGTCGGCCTCGATGGGCTCGTAGCGCGGCGACGGGCGCGTGGCTGGCGCGGGGGCCG
>NZ_CAXUPO020000009.1:0-231566 GCF_964252695.1 Acidovorax sp. LjRoot117
GGTGCCGGTGGATGTCTTCGCCCGCGAGCACGACCTGGGCGCGGCTGCGGGCACGCAGGCAGCTTCGCCAGCGCCACAGCATCCGCAGCCCGCGCCCGCTGCCGCCTCTTTGCCCAAGGGCCCTGCCGCATGAGCGGGCCGGGCGTCCTGTGGGTGGACAGCGACACGCAGCACGCGGCGCTCGCGCGGCGGCTCATCGCCGTCAACCACCCCGACTGGCGCGTGGTCAACAGCCCGGGGCCAGAGGCCGCCATGGCCCCGCTCGCATCGCAGGCGTGGGACGCGGTGGTGCTGTGCCTCAAGCCTTCGGTGCAGGAGCTGCCCGACGTGCTCGAACTGTGTGCGGGCCGGCCCGTGCTGATGTGCATCGACGTCCAGCAGGAGGCCCTGGCCGCGCGCGCCTTTCGCTGTGGCCTGGGGGACTACGTGCTGCGCGATGCCGACGGCACGGCCCACCTGGGCGAGCTGCTGCACCGGCTGGCCGCGCTCATGAAGACCGCCAGCGTGCAGGGCCAGCAGCCCGTGCGCATGGTGGACGCACGCATCTGGCAGGACGCGCTCGCGCTGCTGCAGGAGCAGCGCTCGGCCCTGCAGGCCACGCTGGGCAGCATGAGCCAGGGCATCTTCAAGACCGGGCCCGACGGGCGCATCACCGTCTACAACCAGCGCGTGCTGGAACTGCTGAACCTGCCCGAATCCCTGATGGCAGCGCGACCCACGATGGCCGAGCTGACCCGCGTGCAGGCCGAGCGCGGCGATTTTGGCGAGGGCTACAGCCTGGTGGACCGGCGCGGGCACGAGTACGTGGCGCGCGGCGCCGTGGCCCCCGCGCCCGAGCTGTACTGGCGCAGCACGCGCGAAGGCCACACGCTGGAGGTGCGCACCACCACCTTGCCCGACGGCAGCCTGGTGCGCACCTTCACCGACGTGAGCGACTACGTGCGGGTGGAGAACGAGCTGCGCGAGAGCGAGATGCGCTTTCGCTCGCTCAGCGACCTGTCTTCCGACTGGTACTGGGAGCACGACGCCGAAGGCCGCTTCGTGCAGCTGGCGGGCGACCTGAGCGTCAACGGCCTGCCGCTGGCAGACGTGCTGGGCCACACCCGCTGGGAGCTGGGTGCGCTCAACATGACCGATGCCGACTGGGCCGCGCACCGCGCGGTGCTGCAGGCGCGCCAGCCGTTTCGCGACCTGGAACTGCACCGCCACCGGCCCGACGGCACGATGCACTGGATCTCGGTCAGCGGCGTGCCCGTGATCGATGCGCAGGGCACGCTGCGCGGCTACCGCGGCGTGGGCCGCGACATCACCGAGCGCAAGGCGGTGGCGAGCCAGATCGAGCGCCTGGCCTTCTACGACGTGCTCACCGGCCTGCCCAACCGCCGCATGCTGGTGGACCGCCTGCAACGCGCCATGGCGGCCGTGGGCCGCTCGGGTGCGCAGGGCGCGCTGCTGTTCATCGACCTCGACAACTTCAAGGACCTGAACGACACCCTGGGCCACGACACCGGCGACCAGCTGCTGCTGCAGGTGGCCCAGCGCCTGACCACCTGCGTGCGCGATGCCGACACGGTCTCGCGTTTTGGCGGCGATGAATTCGTGGTGCTGCTGGAGGGCCTGAGCGCCGACGGCCCCCACGCCAGCGCCGAGGCCGCGCTGGTGGCCAGCCACATCGCCGCCACGCTGGGCACGCCCTACGCGCTGGGCGAGACCAGCCACCACAGCACGCCCAGCATCGGCATCGCGCTGTTCGGCCAGCAGACCGGCAGCGTGGACGAGCTGCTCAAGCACGCCGACCTGGCCATGTACCAGGCCAAGGCCGCGGGGCGCAACACCCAGCGCTTCTTCGACCCCGACATGCAGGCCGCCGTGAGCAACCGCTCCGCCCTGGAGGCCGACCTGCGCCGCGGCCTGCAGGAGCGCGAGCTGGTGCTGTACTACCAGCCCGTGGTGGACGGCAAGGGCCGGCTGATGGGCGCCGAGGCGCTGGTGCGCTGGAAGCACCCGCGCCGCGGGCTCGTGTCGCCGGCCGAGTTCATCCCGCTGGCCGAGCAGACAGGGCTCATCCTGCCCATCGGGCAGTGGGTGCTCGAAGCCGCCTGCGCGCAGCTCGTGGCCTGGTCGCGGCACTCGCTCACGCGGCAGTTCTTCCTGTCGGTGAACGTGAGCGTGCGGCAGTTCCGCCAGCCCGACTTCGTCGAGCAGATGCTGGGCATCCTGCACAAGAGCGGCGCCAACCCCGAGCGCCTGAAGCTCGAGCTCACCGAGAGCCTGCTGCTGACCGACGTGGAGGACGTGATCTCGCGCATGGAGTACCTGCGCCGCTACGGCGTGGGCTTTTCTCTGGACGACTTCGGCACGGGATATTCGTCGCTGTCCTACCTCAAGCGCCTGCCGCTCGATCAGATCAAGATCGACCAGGGCTTCGTGCGCGACCTGCAGACCGACCCCAACGACGCGGCCATCGTGCGCACCATCCTGGCCCTGGCGCACAGCATGGACCTCACGGTGGTGGCCGAAGGCGTGGAGACCACGGGCCAGCTGGAGTTTCTGCAGCGCCACGGCTGCCAGGCCTTCCAGGGCTTTCTGTTCGGCCGCCCCATGCCGGCCGAGGTGCTGGAGCGGGCGCTGCGGCCTGCGCTGTAAGGCCGCGCAGGGCCGCATCTCACCCGCAGGTTTTGGCAGGCAGCCCTGCGCCATGACAAAAAGCGGTGCCCGGGCGCGCGGCACAATCGGCGCATGACACATTGCATGCGCGCTTTCCGTCCCGTGTGGTCGCAGTCCCGTGCGGGGGCTGCGCTTCAGCCTGTGGTGGGGGGGCGATGAAAAAGCAGGTCCTGGTGGCCGGCGGCGGCATCGGCGGGCTGGCGGCTGCGCTGGCCGCATCGCGCGCGGGCTGGGAGGTGCGGCTGTACGAACGTGCGGCCGCGTTCAGCGAGGTCGGCGCGGGCGTGCAGATCGGGCCCAACGTGGTGCGCCGCCTGCAGGCCTGGGGGCTGCAGCAACCGCTGCAGGCCGTGGCGGCCTTTCCCAGCCGCCTGCAGGTGCGCAGCGCCGTCAGCGGCCGCGGCCTGGCCGAGCTGCCGCTGGGCCCGACGGCGGTGCAGCGCTACGGCGCGGCCTACGCCACCATCCACCGCGCCGACCTGCACTGCCTGCTGCTGGCCGCCGTCGAAAAATACACCGACACCCAGCTGCACCTGGCCCACGCCATCGACAGCTTTGCCGACGACGGAACCGCCGTCACCGTGCGCACCAGCCGCGGCAAGGAGGTGGAGGGCGATGCGCTCATCGGCGCCGACGGCCTGTGGAGCCGCACCCGCACGCAACTGCTGGGCCCCGTGCCGCCGCGCGTGACCGGCCACCTGGCCTACCGCGCCCTGGTGCCGCAGCACGCGCTGCCCCAGGCGCTGCGCACCGCCCAGGTCACCGCCTGGCTGGGCCCGCGCCTGCACGCGGTGCAGTACCCCGTGCGCCGGGGCGAACTGCAGAACATCGTCGTCATCGTGCAGGGGCCGGTGCCGCACGACCTGGAGAACTGGGACCACGCCGCCAACGCCGCGGGCCTGGAGCACGCCCTGAAGGGCACCTGCACCGCGCTGCAGGACGTGGTGCGCAGCGTGGCCGCGCCAGGGGCCGCCGGCTGGCGCCTGTGGCCGCTGTGCGACCGCCCGCCGGTGCGCAGCGCGGCCGAGATGGCGCGCGGCCTGGTGGGCCTGCTGGGCGACGCGGCCCACCCCATGCGCCCCTACCTGGCCCAGGGCGCGGGCATGGCCATCGAAGACGCCGCGGAGCTGCAGCGCGCCCTGGCCATGCACGACCTGGAGGTGCCCTTGCGCCTGACGCGCTACGCCCTCAACCGCTGGCAGCGCAACGCGCGCGTGCAGGCGCGCTCCACCCGCAATGGCCGCATCTTCCACGCCACGGGGCCCGTGCGCTGGGGGCGCGATCTGTCGCTGCGCCTGCTGGGCGAGCGGGTGCTCGATGTGCCGTGGCTGTACCGGGGCGACGGGTCGATCGCCAGTTCTCTGTGATGCTATTTATTTGATAGCTGGTGGCGCTTGCCCATAGCGCGGTAGCGGCTGTTTCTATTCGAAATCAGCGGTGTGGGGCTGGGTGTGGCGGGCCGGGTGCGCCTTCAGCGCGGCTCGGCGGCGCGCAGCGGGCAGTCGGTGGCCACGCGCTCGGCCAGGGTCTGCCGCAGGCTCTGCAGTGCGGCGATGCGTGCGTCGATCTCTCCGAGCTTGCTGGCCAGCACCTCGGCCAGGGCGGGTGCTGGGTCTGGCGCGTCCCAGATGGCCGGCAGGCGGTCGCCGATCTCCGCCAGGGTGAAGCCCAACTGCTGCGCGGTGCGGACGTACTGCACCAGCATCACGGCCTCGGGCGGGTAGTCGCGGTAGCCGTTGGCCAGGCGCCGCGCGCGGATCAGGCCCTGCTGCTCGTAAAAGCGCAGCGCCTCGCGGCTCAGGCCCGACGCGGTGGCGAGCTCACCGATCAGCATGGCCGTCGCCCTGGTGGGCCACCCGTTTGGCATCGGCCTCGGCGGCGGCCGCCAGCACCCAGCGCACGATGGCGGTCTGCACGGGCAGCAGCAGCTCCTTTTGCGCGTAGCCCACAAAGCCGGGGTAGGCCGCAGGGTCCACCGTGAGCTCGCGGCCCAGGGTGAAGGGTGGCGTGGGCAGCAGGGCGGGGGAGCCCATCGCGGCCAGGTGGTCCTCGGACAGCGGCGTCAGGTCGGTTTGCGTGGTGGCGTCGGCTTCGGCACTGGCCGGCCAGCTGTCGGTGATCACCACGTCCACCGCCTGCGGCAGCGCGGACGGTTCCACGAACTCGACCTGCGGCAGCACCTCGTGAAAGCGCCGGTCGCACACCTGCACCAGCGCGAACCCCAGCACCTGCGCCAGTTCGTGCCACGAGCGGAACACGTTGGTGCTGGGCCCCCACAGGCACACGCGCGCGTCCTGCAGCGGCTTGATCCGGGTGTCCACGTAGTACGCATCGGTGAGCACCTCGCACGGGTGGCCCTGGGCCGACATCGCGTTGATCACCGGCCGGCGCGACGCCGCCGCAAACGCCGACAGCCGCGGGTGGTCGGACTCGCGCACTACGTACAGCGCATAGAACGGGTCCAGGTACCCAGCCAGGTCCTCGGGCCGCTCTGCGGTCTTGAGCAGCTGGGGCAGCTCGGTGAACGCCAGGCCCAGCTGCCGGAATGCCTCGATGAAGGTCGTGCGCGTGCGGATGCCGTTGCCCTCGAACGACCACGCCACGGTGCCGCCAAGTGCAGGTGTCAGTGCGGGGCCCGGTGCCTCGCCCGCCAGCGCCCAGATGCGGCGGATGTCGTCAGGTTGCAGGTCGGTCAGTTGAAGAAGGTTCATGGGAGTGCCCGCTGCCGGGATGAAAGCGTGTGGAAGAGAAACAAAGAAAGAGCAGCACGCGTCGCAGAAAGTGCTTGACCCTGAAGCGTACTTCAGGCCTGAAGCTCGGCGCTTCCTTCACTTCGATGACCGCGTTGCCATGGCCACCATTCCTGCATTTTCCGAACCGCGCTACCTGCGCATCGTGCGCGCCAGCGGCTGGTACGACCTGCTCGTCACCTGGCCGTTCGCACTGCCCTGGACGTTTGCGTGGCTGTACGCGCAGCTCACCGCACTGGCCCAGGCACTGGCCCTGCCGGGCACGCTGCACCCGCTCGACACCACGCACATGCTGCTGGCCAACCTGCTCGGGTCGGTCGTGGTGGTGTGGTCCATCGCGCGCATCGCAGCGCCGTCGCGGCGGCTCGGGCGGCTCGATGGACTGGCGCGCATGCTGTTCTCTGCGTGGCAGATCCATGCCGTGGCCCACGGGGCCAATGCCATCGTGCTGGGCTTCACCGCATTCGAGCTGCTGTTCGGGGTGTTGCAGTGGTGGCGGGTGCAGGGCACAGGCCCCGCTCAGTGCCCGCGTCGGGCCGCTGGCGTCAGCGCGCAGGGCCGTGCCGAGGCGCAGGCAGCAGCCTGAAGGCCAGCACCCCGGCTGCCAGCATGCTGGCGATGGTGAGCATCACCGCCACGTACGGGTCCGCGCCCCGCGCGGCGGCCAGCGATGCTGCCAGGCCCGTGGCCCATTGCATCAGCGCCACGCCCAGGAACAGCGCCATGGTGAAGACCGCCATGGCGCGCCCGGTCATCGCCGCGGGGTAGGCCGAGCGCACGTCGGCGTACTGCAGCACCATGTAGCCCGACAGCAGCCCCACGGCGATGGAGCCCGCCACGTCCAGCCATTGCGCATGCAGCAGGCCCACGGCGGTGAACAGCGCGGCCAGCAGCAACGAGAAGCCCGTGATCCAGCGCCGCCGCCGCCCCGGCCCGGGGTCGAGCCGCCCGAACAGTGCGGGCGTGAACAGCGACACCAGCGACGACAGCATGGCCACGTTGCCGCTGGCCACCAGCGAGTAGCCGTGCCGCTCGATCAACAGCGGCCCGAGCCACAGCCCGCGCAAGGTCAGGAACGACGCGTACGTCATCAGCGCCAGCAGCATGATGCCGGCCGTGTGCGGCAGCAGGAACAGCGCGCCGAAACCGCGCACCGCGGCACCCACCGATTCACGCGGCTGGGTGCCGTGGCCGGCCGCTGCAGGCTCGTGCACCTTCCAGAAGATGAGCAGCCAGGCCAGCGCCGCCAACACCGCCAGCACGGCAAACCCCATGCGCCAGGACGACTGCTGCACCAGCCACGCCAGCGGCGTGCCCGTGAACAGCATCCCGAGCCCGCCCACGCCCATGGCCACGCCCGACACCATCGCAAACCGGCTGGCCGCGAAGTAGCGCGCAATGAACACCGTGCAGACCAGGAAGGCCGGCGCGCAGCCCACGCCGATCAGCACCTGGCCCAGCAGCACCACGCCGTAGCCGGGCGCCAGGGCCGACAGCAGCGACCCGGCGATGGCCAGCGGAAACGCCACCAGCAGCGTGCGCCGCACGCCATACAGATCGATCCCCACGCCCATGAACAGCTGCATGGTGCCGAAGGCGAACGCAAAGGCACCGGCAAACACCCCCAGCGCCTGGGCCGACAGGCCGAACTCCGCCCGCAGCCCGGTGGCCATGATGGCCGTGATGGTGCGAAACGCCTGGCTCAGCGCAAAGCCGGACACCAGCGCCAGCAGCATGGCCCAGGCGGCGCGGGCAGGCAGCAGGGCAGGGGGGGCGTCTGGCAAAGGCGTTGAAGGGGATGGGGGCGCAGGCAAGGGCGTGGTCTCCAGAAAGAGGCGGCGCTCGGAAATCACGGCCGGGCCGGCGAGCGTACCTGCTGATCGGCATGTCTGCTGTCGCCGGCTGTGCGCAGCTGGTGTGCGGCCCGGTGTGGCAGGTGGCCGTAGCAGCGCCCGATCCGCCCCGGCCTAGGGTATGTCCTGATCCCCTTCATGGGGTGCTGCCCGCACCGCTGCGGGGCTGCTTTCTTTTCAACAGTTGCATGCAATCCACCAGTTCAAAAGCCATTGAGATGGCTGGTGATCTCAATGGAGCCATGCCCGGGGGCTTTTGGTGCCGTCACAGGCACGCCACAGGCGCGGGGCAGACTTTAGAGGAGCCTCTCGATGTGGGGATCACCCCAATGACGGGCGGAAAGCCCTGGGGCACTCTTGTGGACATGCCTCTGCGGGGCTCCGAAGGATCTGGAATCCAGTGGCTTCGGTCTCGTGCCAGCAGGCCGGGAGGACCCATCCGGCGTGGTACCGCCTACACGGGGTACCGGCAGGCAGGAGTGGCAAGGTTTGTGCTTGGGTGGTAGCCGGGGCCGCGAGTCCGCAGGCCCCAAGGTGTGGATGTTGGATGGTTGTTGTCGGGTGTGCCGCCAAGGTGCACCGCGACGTCAGGAGTGACCGATGAAGAAGATGGTTGTGCTGGGTTCGGGTGCGCTGGTGACTCTCATGCTGACGGGTTGCGCCAGCCAACCGCCTGCGCTGCAGGCTTTCTCCGAGCCCACGGACCGTGGCAGCATGCAGTTTGCATGCGGCAACGGCGAGAAGGTGGAAATGCAGTTCTTCCCCGATCAGGACATGGGCGTGCTGCTGCGCAGCGGCTGGACCGTGGACCTGCCCAAGCAGGCGGCTGAAACCGGCTACGCCTACAGCAACGGCCCGACCACCGTGCTGGGCAAGGGCAACGAGCTGACCATCCAGATCGGTCACCTGGCACCGATCTGGTGCCGCAGCAACCGCCCCATGATGGTGGCGGGCGGCACGCAAGGCAGCGTGCGCTGATTGCGCCTTTCTTTCATCGCCTGTGCGGCGGTGAAATGGCTGCGCAGGCCGTCCCGGGCCCCGCGCCCTGCGGTCATCCCTGCCTGAGCCTGAGCACCTGGAGAGTGCCGTGCGGCGCTCTCATCCGCAGTGTGTGCGGGCTCTGACCGTGCAGACAGCAGTAGCGCAGTAGCGGCGATTGGAAGGCCTGTTCACCGTGCAGTGAGCAGCCTCCTTGTTCGCGTGGGCCGCGTCACAGGTCCGTGCGCAGCTTCCATATCTCCGGGAACAGCACCACGTCCAGCATCTTGCGCAGGTAGCTCACGCCGCCGGTGCCGCCCGTGCCGCGCTTGAAGCCGATCACGCGCTCCACGGTGGTCACGTGCCGAAAGCGCCACAGGCGGAATGCGTCTTCCAGGTCGGTGAGCTCCTCGCCCAGCTGGTAGAGGTCCCAGTGCTCCTTGGGGTTGCGGTACACCACCAGCCAGGCCTGCTCCACGCCGTCGCTTTCTGCGTAGGGCTGCGTCCAGTCGCGCTCCAGGTGGCTGGCGGGCACGGGGATGCCGCGGCGCGCCAGCAGGCGCAGGGCTTCGTCGTACAGCGACGGCGCCTCGTACGCGGCCTGCACTTGGGCCAGCAGGTCGGCGCGGTGCTCGTGGGGCTTGAGCATGGCGCGGTTCTTGTTGCCCAGGGCGAACTCGATGCTGCGGTACTGATAACTCTGGAACCCGCTGGACTGGCCCAGGTACGGGCGCATGGCGGTGTACTCGGGCGGCGTCATGGTGGCCAGCACGTCCCAGGCGTGCACCAGCTGCTCCATGATCTTGGAGACGCGCGCCAGCATCTTGAACGCCATCTGCAGCTCGTCGTTGGCGATGTGCGCAATGGCCGCGCGCAGCTCGTGCAGCATGAGCTTCATCCACAGCTCGCTGGTCTGGTGCTGCACGATGAACAGCATCTCGTCGTGTGCGGGCGACAGCGGCTTTTGCGCGGTGAGGATGGCGTCGAGCTGCAGGTAGTCGCCGTAGCTCATCGACTGGCTGAAGTCGAGCTGGGCGCGTTCCTCGTGCACGATGGACTCGGGCAGGGCGGCGGCCGGTGCGTCGCTGGCGGGGACGGTGGTCTGGGAAAAAGGGCACATGGTGGGTCTCCTGCGTTCGCGTGGCGTCGTGCGTATTCGCGGTCGATCATTCAAGACCGTTCGGGCTGAGCTTGTCGAAGCCTTGCGCGGCACATCGACAAGCCCGGTGTGAACGGTTGAGGTGTTTTGGGATGCCGACAGGCCTCAGGTCACCGCGTGCGTCTGGTTGAACTCGGGCTTCTGCCAATCGCCACTCTCCAGCACCTGGCGCAGGTGCTCCACCGCATTCCACACGTCTTCAAACCCCAGGTACAGCGGCGTGAAGCCAAAGCGCAGGATGTCCTTGTGCGGGCCCGTGCCGCCGTCCCCTTTGCGGAAGTCGCCGATCACGCCGCGGGCGATCAGCGCCTGCACGATGGCGTAGGCGCCGCTGCCCTGGCCGTTGACGCCCGCGCCTTCGTCGCGCGTCAGGCAGACCTGCGAGCCGCGCTGTGCGTGGTCGCGCGGCGTGGCCAGTCCCAGGCCGTGGCCTGCGCAGCGCTCCTCCACCAGGCGGATGAACAGGTCGGTGAGCGCGAGCGACTTGGTGCGCAGCGCGGCCATGCCGCCCAGTGCCTGCGCGGCGGTGAACACGTCCAGCCCGCACTGCAGGGCCGACAGGCTGATGATGGGCTGCGTGCCGCACAGGTAGCGCGTGATGCCGGGTGCAGGCTGGTAGTCAGGGGTGAACTGGAACGGCGCCGCGTGGCCCCACCAGCCCGACAGCGGCTGCCAGAAGCGGTCGGCGTGGCGCGGGTGTACCCACACAAAGGCCGGCGCGCCGGGGCCGCCGTTGAGGTACTTGTAGCCGCAGCCGACGGAAAAATCTGCACCCGCGCCGTTCAGATCGACGGGCACCGCACCCGCGCTGTGCGCCAGGTCCCACACGCACAGGATGCCCTGGGCATGCGCGGCGGCCGTGATGGCGGCCATGTCGTGCATGGCGCCGGTGCGGTAGTTCACATGGGTGAGCATCAGCACGGCCACGTCGGGGGTCAGCGCGGCGGCGATGTCTTCGGGCTCCACCAGCACCAGCTCCAGCCCGCGCTCCTTGCACAGGCCTTCGGCGATGTACAGGTCGGTGGGGAAGTTGCTGCGCTCGCTCACGATGCGCTTGCGCGCGGGGTTGTCCTCGCGGGCGATGTTCAGCGCCGCGCTCAACACCTTGTACAGGTTGATCGAGGTGCTGTCGGTGCAGACCACTTCGTCCGGGCCCGCACCGATCAGCGGGGCCAGCTGGTTGCCCAGGCGCTGGGGCAGGTCGAACCAGCTCGCGGTGTTCCAGGATTTGATGAGGTCCGTGCCCCACTCGCGCGTCACCACATCGGCCACGCGCGCCGCGGCAGCCTTGGGCGCCACGCCCAGCGAGTTGCCGTCCAGGTAGATCACGCCCGGGGGCAGCGCGAAGTGCTCGCGCAGCGGGGCGATGGGGTCTTGCGCGTCAAGTGCGCGGCAGTCTTGTGCGGTGATGGTCATGGCAGATAGGTGGTTGTTTGCTTCTGTTTTGATAGCTGCTGGCGCTTTATCAGCAAGCGGTAGCGGCCCAAAAGCTTTAAAAAATGAGTGATCAGGCCAACGCACGCAGCACGGCGCGCACGGGTGAGGCGTCGGCGGTGGTGAGCTTGAGCGGCAGGGCGATCAGCTCGTAGTCGCCTTCAGGCACATCGTCGAGCACCAGGTTCTCCAGCACGCGGAGACCGCGGCGGCGGATGACCTGGTGGCTGTCCAAAGTCTTGCTATCGGCCGGGTCGATGCTGGCGGTGTCGATGCCCACCAGCAGCACGCCGAGGTCCGCCAGGCGCTCGATGGTGTCGGGGGCATAGGCCGCCAGTGCGCCGTCCCAACGGTCCTGGGGCATGTGCTGGTAAGTGCGCACCAGCACGCGCTGCGGCAGCGTGGCGTCTACCGCGTGGGCGATGTGCTCCCAGGTAATGAGCGGCCCGCGCGCGATCGCGTGGATCACGCGGCAGGGGCCCAGAAAGGCGTCGAGCGATATGTCACCGATGCTGGCGCCGTGCTCGTCGTAGTGCAGCGGCGCATCGGCATGCGCGCCCACATGGGGCGACAGCGTGATGGCGCTCACGTTGACAGGGCAGCCGGGCCCGATGGTGGCGCACCACTGCTGGCTGTACGCCGTGTCGCCCGGGAACACGGGGCTGCCCGCATGCACGGGCGGCGAGATGTCCCAGAGCCTGCGGGCGGTGGGGGAAGAGGGGCTGGTTGGCATGGGACAAAGTTTGCATGTCCCGGAAAACCCGTGGTGTCGGTTATTTCCAACAGCGCCGCGGTTTTTTGTTGAGGCTTCAACGATCTGCGAAATGGCAGAAGCCACCCTGATGTTTCTGCGGATGCTGCTGCTCAGACGGGCCAGGTCCAGGGGACTGCCTGGGTGACAACTGCTTGCAACAGGCGACCCGCGAGAGGGCTATCCTTTGCCGCATCTCCACGAGACGCGCTGCGCGCTTTGGATGCCATGCTTGTACGAACACTGCTTTTTTCGGTTGCGCTGCTTGCCGGTTGCAGCACCACCACTGAAACCGTCCACGTTCAGATCCTGCCCACAGAGTACAGAGCGGGGGATGTGGCATCGGCTCTGGTCACGCCTGTCGTGGATGAGGTGGTCCGCCTGCGGCCTGACAAGGTCCACCTTTCGATGTGCCGGTCAACGCCCAACGCGAAGGTGCTCCAATTCAACACCGAGCTGCAAGCGCGCAGCGGGGCGAAGGTGACAGCGGGTTTCTACGACGCGTGCCCTGAAAGCTGATTGCGGGCTTTTTGCAGAACGCTCAACGTCCCAGTCTGCGTCGCCGGGGCATCTGAACAGTGCCTCGCGACCTGACTATCAGTGTTCATGCGCTGTGGGTGCCGCATCTTGGGTGGTGCGCTGTCGCAACTCGACCAAGCTCGGTGGGTCTGCGGAAAACCACAACCACTGGGTGTCGGTGCCGCCCTTGCGCAAGATGAATTGCATGACTGTGAGCACGGCGATGGTGGTGATCACCAGGGCAATGGACACCGTTGCGGCGCCTATCGCGCAGTAGAGCAAGACGGTATGCAGCGGAACCTGCGGTGCGATGTGAGAGCCCGCCAATCCTGCCAGCGCTGACAAAAGCATGGTGGCGATAAACGCCTTCGCGGCGACTGGTTTGCTCAACTTGCAGCGAAACATGGCCATCTCCTGAAGAGTGTTCCGTGCAGTGTAGGGCTCAGAGCCGGTTCTTCACTGAAGGCCAGCCAAAGGACCGCATCACGTCCCGCCACGATCCAGGCGCTTTGTGCTCGCACGCCTGTGATGCGTCACTCTTGTCAATTGATCCATTCCTCTTCTCGCACGTGCGTACGTGCTTGCTGCGACGTGCCGAAGTGACGACCGGATTGCCGCTACGGCGTGCCATTGCCCATGGTCGTTGCGTGTGCGCCGGTATGGCTTTGGCACGCGGTAGTGGGGAGGTGATCGAATTGGCACGGTCGGAGCCTGTGGATAAATTTGGGCCTCGCTAATGCTGGCGTGGGTTTGCGGGCGATTTTGGGCATTTTGGCGTTGCCGGGGGCTTTGGCACGGAATGGGCGATTCATAGGTCCAGAACGGCCGAAATGGGTGCATTGCGGGCGATGGTGGGCCTGGGGTGGCAAGAAGCGGTACTGGGGCCTGGTGGCCCCGTTTTCATTGGAGAAGCGTGGTTTTGAGCGCCACCGCAGACGCCCCTTCCCACACAAGCAACGGGGGGGAAAAGGTCGGACGTTGTGAGGTCAGACGCTAGGGTGATCGTCTGACCTCAAAAATTCAATGAAATCAATCGTTTACGGGAGCGCCCGAGAACTTGTCCACAGCGTCCAACCTTTGCGAGGTCGGACGTCTTTGAACCCACTCACACTCTCTTTAAAACAGCACAGCCTGTCGCCGATCCACAGGCGCCGTCGCTCCCATGGCCGCCACGATCCGCACGATCTGGCTCTCGGTCAGGTGGTACTCGCAGGCCAGTTCACGGGCCGTCTTGTGGGTGCGGTAGGCCTCAGCGATGCGGGCGTTCCGCACCTGAATCAGCGCCCGCTCGGCCTTGGGCAACTGGAAATGGGACTCGCCGCCATAGGCCTCGGCAAGCTTTAAAAGGTTGTCCAGACCCATGACGTGCGCGAATGGATGATCGGGCGTCACACGGTCCGGCGTGGGAATGTAGATGCGCAGACCGCCCGTGTGCCTCACCAACGCCATGGTGGCATCCAAACCGACCAGGCGCACGAAATCCTGCAGCAGTGGCGGCAGGAGTTCCAGGGGGACGGCAGGGCTGTGTGGCATACGCAGCTACTGGGGGGTACCTCGGTGCTGCGTAGAAGCTCCCTGGGCGAGCTTGGCGCGATCCAGCATGGCCTTGAGGGCTTCGATGACCTTGGATGCATCCTGCGTGGGAACGAACTTCACATCGGAATAACCGCTGCCAGTCGTGCGGCCGATGAAGGAGAGCAGCGCAGCAGCGCTGGGGTCGCGCAGGCCCTTGTGCTCGCCAATCTTCTTCCACAGCCACTTGATCTTCGCGGCCTGGTCGAATGGCTGAAACTTCGCGGCTTTGGGCACGTAGCCAAGCGTTGCCATGTGGTCGAGCACCTTGCGGCGGCCTGCAGCGTCCAGCTCTGCGGAGCTGCCCTTGCCAGTGAGGTTGCGCAGGTGAAACCGGTAGTCGCCGTCACTCCACTGCAGAGCCGCGCGCCCTTGGTGAATGTGGCCCAGCTCGCGCTTGCGCTCGGTTTCGGAGTTGCCCGCGTTGCTGTGGGCGGTGAACTTGCGTGTGGTGGTTGCCATGTGTTTAGACGAGGGATGTGAACAGCCCGAGCTGCGGTTCTGCATCGCGGTGCTGGAGGTGGCAGTCGGGACAGAGGTGCCGGTTCTTGCTGACTTCGCAGGCATGGGCATCGCACAAGGCACGGTCGCATGTGCCACTGCGGTGGGCGGGATGAGGGCCGTCGCACAGGTACCTGCTGAAAGCCATACACACCTGTTCACAGCCCTCCACCAACATGCGAGCACTGCACGGTGCTGGCAGCTTGGAGCCCTTCAGATGAACGGTGCCGGTCTTGAAACGGTAGAAAGGCATCAGGTGGGCTCCTGAACAGTCACCGGCTTCACTTGAGCAACCGGGGCTGCGCTGCTGAAACAGGCGCAGCTTCGCCCTGGGGCACGCGCACCTGGTTCGCTCGGACCAGTTTGAACTCGACGCTCGCAGAATCGCCTACGGTATAGGTGTCCTGTCCGTCGCTGCGGAAGTAGTCCCACCGGGCTTCCACCGCATGCTGCATCAGCTCGGCCACCTTCATGGCCTTGCTGGCCTCCATGAGAAAGCTGCCGTGACCGATAGTGATGAATGCCATCTGCTGGACGGGCTTGGCGGCTCGGCTCATTGCAGCAACTCCCGTGCGGGCATGCCGTCCACTCCACGGTGCAACTGAGCGTTCTTACCGGAACGACGCCCAGCCGCGAAGTGCCCCACATCGGTTTTGCGCGCCTTGGCGGTGTCGCGCACTTTGCTATCCACCAGTTCACCGTGCTCCTGCTCGATGTACGTGATCAGTAGGGCTCTTTCGGCCTTGGGCTGGGCGAACCGTTCTACAAGCTGCGAGGCGGCAGACACCCAGCCCAAAGCGAATAGATCGCCGCGCGCCGTCTTGGTGATGGGCTTGCAGTTTCTGGGCTGTTTGGCGATGTGGGCGAGCCGGGCCTTGGCGCACTGACGCAACAGCACATCGCAGGCATAGCCCGCGACTGTGGGAGCGGCCTGCATGCCCACGAACACCCAGTGACGCGAGCGCACGTAGTTGCCCGCGTCGTTGAAGCTGCCCTCCACAAGACCGAAAGACTCGCAGCCGAAAGCGTCGGCGATCAGGTTGACCAGGCGCAACTCCCAGGAGTTGGCGGCGGTACTGCATGCCTTCACGTGCACCTCGGCAACGTCGGCCAGTGACACGTCCTCGTCCCGCAGCCCGTGTTCGCGCATCAGGTGCTGAGCTTGGCGCAGCGCTACAGCGGCCTCGTGTTCGTTGGCGCTGCGGCTGAGCGCAAGACACTTCTTGATTTTTTTCAGTGCTTCGTCGCGGGTCATGACGCCGCCTTTTCTGTCTCTGCCTGCCGTGCCATGGCCTGCCGCGCCAAGGCCAGCTTTTCGGGATAGCGGTCGCCATACGCTGCGCGCACACTCCGATAGTTTCTGACGGCTTCGCCCATGGACCAGCCGCTGGAGAGGCGGCCACCAGCAACGGGATCAGAAACCGTCCAGACGTCATCTTTCAGACCCCAGCGGCCTACGGGCAGCGCCCGATGCACGACCGCTCCACATCTCAACTGCCAACCAGTGATCAGCGTTGCAGTCCCCACGCGCACCGATGCGCGGAACGTGGCTTTTTTCATGACCTCGCTCCTGCCCGCTCGCGTTCCAGAGCGCGGCCTTCCTCTTCACCGGCCACGTATATGCGCTCCAGCGCCATATAGGTGACCGGAGCCGTTGTGTGCAGAACATGGCTACCCATCGTGAGGCCGACGTAGTCACGGTCGAGGTGGCGCTCAACGACGGCGCGAGCACGTTTTTCGCGAGCGCCTTCCGTTTCGGCGGCTTCGCCTCGCAGCGCGGGACGCACCAACCAGTTCCAGATGCCTAGCACCGAGGTGACGGTGAAGCCAATCTGCTGGGCCACAAAGTACCAGTGGTCGTTGTGGGCGCCGAAGATCAGCCAACCCACGTTGCTGACGAACCAGGCCACGAAGGCCAGGCCCGCATAGCGACTCTTGGTGGCGACCAGGAATGAACCGAGCAGACCCAGGGCGGCAGAGAGCATCTCAATGTTCTGCATGGCGCCACTCCTTCCAACCGTCCTGCTTCGTCCAGGTCATCAATGGCTCGTTGAGCGCGTCGTCGCGCACAACCCGGAACTTCACGTCGCTAGTTGCGTGGAAGCCGATATCGCGAGCACCGTCCATCACGCTCGCGCAGGCCGCGTCATCGGCCACATCGAAGCGTGCAACATCCTTCCAAGCGCCTGCCGTGTTGGCCTGCAGCTTGGCGGGCTTCACGGGTTGGGGCGTGTTCTTTGCTGGTTGGGCCATGACCCTCTCCTTTAAATGTCCGTGGGGCCGATCTGGATGCGCTGATCGGCAGGAGCGCTGGTGGTGGCTGCTGCCGCGGCGCGTGCAATCAAGCCAGCCGCTTCAAGCGTGGGGCGGCAGCCGTCGCACGTCAGCTCGTGCCAGGCCACTTCGGTAACCTGGCAGCAGACGCACACCACTTTCGGGTTGGTGGTCATCGTGCGATGCCCTCCCAGCCAAAAGCTGGCGATGCTTCTTCGTCGGCCAGGTCCCCGTGAAGCCAGTCATGCGCCGTGAGCGCGCAGTCGAGCGTGTTCTGGCTGAAGTCGCCTTCGTCGGTCAATTCGCCGAAGGTGTCGTGCACTTCGTCCAGCGACATGCTTTCCTGCAGCACCCTGATCTGGGCGTCTATGGCCGCACGGTTGTCCTCACCGAAGTAGGAGTGAGTCGGCACTCGGGGATGCACTTCATTCAGGCGGGCGATCTCCAGCGCGACCTGCTCGGGCGTGGGTTTGACGCGCTGCTTCATATCGCCGCCATGTCCAGGTTGATGGCCTGGTAAGCACCATTGGCATCGCGCTCGTAGAAGCGGATGTAAGGCTTGCTGCCCGCGACTTGGATGCTGTCGCCGATGGCGGCCATGGCGCGCTGCCACTTCTCGTCCTCGATCTTGGCGCGGCGCAGCCCCAGCACGCGTCCTGTGCTGATCTTCCCGGCCTGGTCGACCTGGAAGGCATCGTTCACCAGCAGCTTGATGTTGACGTTGCTGCCCTTGCTCCAGCCGTGGATGCATTCGTCGATCAGCGCCTTGGCCGCCATCAAGCGCTCGTCGAACACCAGGCTCTCCTGCATCTGCCGGACTACCTTGAAGCGACCGTCAAACGAGATCAGGGTGACATTGCCCTTCTTGCCGCCGTGCTTCACTTCGTACTCCGCCAGGCTGCGGTTGATGAAGTCGGTGACCTCGGCCATGGCGGCGGCCTTGAACTGCGCCAGCTCTGCATGCTGCTTGATCGCGGCGTTACACAGGTCCGACACGGTGCGGTGGCGGTCCTTGTCGATGACCTTGATCTTCGAGACGGGAATCAGGGCGCCGTTGGCATCTTCCCAGTAGCCGTTGGGGATGGTCTTTTCTGTCATGGTCTTCTCTTTCTTGGGTCTGTGATCAGTGAAGGGATGCGCTGGTGGTGGGCTGCTGCTCAGCAGCGGGCTTGCGAGCGAGCAGTTCTTCGGCGGCAAGGCCGAGCGCGATGCCCGCGCCCGGAACCATGTGCAGAAGGCCGCAGGCGCTCGCTAAATTGATGTAGGTGGTCAGCAGCGCGTTGAGCGCGGTCCCCGGGCAGTCGGCCTCTTTCACCAGCGTCATGACGCGCTTGGACAAAGCCTCGACGTCGTCAAACTGCTTTTCAGTCGGGGCGTTCATGCGGTAGTGCTCCTGTATGCGTTGCGTTTGCCCTGCATGAGGCTGGGGCAGTTGGTGTGATCCAGCGCGCCCTGGCGGGCGGTGGGCATGGGAGGTGGCACAAAGGCGCCACGCATCGATTGCGGCCGCGTCGAGGCCGCTACCGGTCCTGTCGTGGACGACGGAGCGCTCGCGGCAGCGGTGATCCCGGGCAACACCGAGCACTTGGAGGTGACCGCGTAGACGGTCCCAGCACGGTGCAAGGCCTGGCATTCCAGGAACCCGCCCTTGTGCAGCGTCACCAGGATTTCCTCCACCTCCGCCAGGCTGTAGGTGGGACTCCAGTGCCCGGTGAGCCGCAGCACGCTCCACCAGCCGCCGTCCTTGCGAATGAAGCCCCACAGAGCTGCGCAGTCGAGGGTGAGACCTTTAGCCATGGCTGCGCCCTCCTTGCACCAGCGTGAGGGTGTGCATCCCCTGGAACCATGCGTAGTCGATGACAGCGAAGCGCAAGGCTTCGCGGCGGGCGATGCCAAACCCGTTTTGCAGGCAGCGGGCACGGCGGGTGATCCAGCGCAGCGGGGGGCGCGCGTAGTTGGGCGACGTGCTCATGACAGACCCTTCCAGAAGCTGGTGGCGCGAGCTGTAGAGCTGACCTGGCGATTGCACAGCGCATCCAGCTCGGCGCGCAGTTGGGCCATGTGCTCACGGTGCAGTGCGCGCTCACGGTCCATCAGGGTCGCCGTGCTGCGGATGCGCCGTGCGATCCAGGCTTCGCGCAGGGCGTGCGCCAGGCCCACAGGTCCGCCGATGAAGATGGTCTTTAAAACGTTCACTGAGCCTCCGTGTAGATGGGGATAACCTTGTTGCGGGGTTGGATGGCACGGGCCAGTGGAGGGGCGCTCGCGGCCTTGTGGGAGCACTGGCGGCAGGCCTGCCAATGCTTCATGTCGCGTGGCGTGGCTGGTGCTGCCCGGTGGGCATACGCGCGGCACTGCTCGGCGGTCACCACCTGCTCTTCGCCTGCGGCTTCGTCGGTCAGGTGCGGGCATGGATACCGACCGAAGGTGTGAATCACCTTGTCGGCTACCCGCGCCGTGCTGGCCTTGCCCTCGCCGTACAGTCCGCTGCCGTTGAGCACCTGGCTCAGCGTGGCCGGGCTGATCCCCAGTTGCCGGGCGACCTGGGTGCGCTGTTGCCCCTCGGTGCGCGACTGCAGTAGTGCGAACCACTGCTCGTTCATGTAGGAAGGCGTCATGCAGCTTCATGTCCTTCACCCTGGCGGTTCGTGCTGGGACCGGCCTTGCGGAAGCGGGTTGGCATGGCGATCGAGTTGGCGAAGGCATTGGGATGCATCTCCCCGGCTTTCGATACCGGCGGCCAGCGCCCCAGGTCATTGACCAGGACGTAGCGGATGCGACCTTCCTCTTTCTTGGCTCCGGTCGCCACCGCATGGGGCGGCAGCTTGGCCCAGGCAGCGAGCAGCGCACCGATACGCTTGGTCTGCGCGTCGAAGTTGTCCGCAGCATCGATCAGAGTCTCTGCGGCTTCGGACGCCGTGAGTCGGCGGCGGATGCGCAGCAGGTTCCACACCCGGGTGGGCAAGGCCTGCATGTCAGGGGCTGCGCCGGGCATTGCCTTGAGCGCGGCCTGGCCCGCCAGCATTCCCGTGGATGTGAAGGTCCACTTGTTGCGGGCACCCTTCGTGAAGCGCATCTGGGTATGAGGACGCGTGTAGTCGTGCCGCTGCAGCGCGGTCAGAGCTTGCTCGGCCGTGCCCAAAGGGAAGTCCACCTGGTCATTGGTGGCCCACGTGCTCAGATCGGCGGGCGTGATGATCCGCGTGGTGCTCTTCACGTTGCTCGCGAGCGCAGCCAACGCGGGAACGATGAACCATTGCAACGCACCCATGTCACGCCCCCCTGTTCGCGGAGAGGTGGCCGGTGAAGTCGGCGCACAAAGGCTTGCCCTTGACGTGGGATACGTCCACCTCTGTCCAGCTATTGGCCTCGGCCCACACCTCGATGTTGGCGATGGCGTTCAGCACATGACGCATGCGGCCTTTGCTGTCGCGGTGGATTTGCTCCACCAGGGCGGGGGCAAGCGTCACCTCGGCCTTGGCCTTGCACGCTGCTTGCACGTCGGCCAGGCTGAGCGGGTGCAACTGCACGATGCGGGCCACGCGGCTGGCGATGTGCTCGTAGCGCTGCACGATGGCCGGGAAGTTCTCCATGCCGACCAGGAACACCATGGTTCCGGTCACGTCGGAGATATCGCGGATGGTCTCCAGCTTGGCCGCGCTTTTCATGTCGGCCAGGTAGTCGGCCTCATCAATGATGAGCGCTTGCATGGTCTGCGCCAGATGCTGCGTGATGCGGTTCTCGATGTCTTTGGTCGAGCCACGCACGGACAGTCCCAGCTCCGTCGCAATGTCTTCCAGCATGGAGCGCGGCGTCCATACCCGCTTTGCGCGGATGAACGCATGGCCGTTCTCGCTCGCCCAGCGCTCGGTCAGCTCCGACTTGCCGATGCCGAACTGGCCCTGGATCAGCACCAGGCTCGCTTCGCGGGCGCCCCGGCGCGCAACGATCTTCTCGGCCTCCTTCAGGAGCCGGAAGTTGGTGGTTTGCACGAATCCTTTTTTCACCTTACATTCCCCTTCGTTTGGGTCTCTTCAATCAACTCAGGCACGCTCTGTGACGGTTGCCGCCGTCACAGAGCACTCTTAAAACCGGACTGCTCGTCCGCGTCATCCCGCCCCAGGCCCCGCGCCGCGTAGTAATCAGCCAGGCCCTCGTAGTCGTCGCTTGTCACGTACTGGCGCAGCCATTGCGCGTCGCTGGCATCCCATTGGTCGCGGTGGGCCATGAGCCATTCGTACCGGTCGCTGAACGTGTCAAAGAAAGGCCTGCCCGAAGCCGCTTGCACGGCCTCGCCCTCGGAGGAAGCGTTGAGAGGGAGGGAGGAGAAAACCTCCGGGGTGGAGGGCACGACCACGAATGGCGTGCTGGGCTCCGGCAGGGAAAACTGGGCGGGTTGCACCGTGGTCTGCAGCTCGCGCAATGCGAGGTCGATCTGCTGCTCGCGGCGCTTGACGGCGGCCTTGACGCGCTTCTCGCGGGCCATGTCGATGACAGGCGTCGGGAAGAAGTCGCGGCGGCTGGCTTCGAACTTGGCCTCGCAGACGTACTCGCCGTCAAGCGTGTAGACCAGCACAAAGCTCGGGTCGTGGATGTCGTAGCGCACGCTGACTTCGCGGCCATCCACATCGCGGCGCATCAGCTCGGGCGCTGCGTAGGTCTGGTTGAAGAACGTGACCTGGCCGCGCTTGGCCGTGCGCAGGATCGCGGGCATGAACATCATGCGCAGCTCGAGCTGGGTGAGCAGCTCCTGCTCTTCGACCTTGTACTCAGCCGCCCACGCTTCGGCGGGCGTCATGTACTTTCCATCCGCGCGCTTGGGCAGCATGCGGTGGCGGTGTTCCTGGTTGTACTCATGCACGGCCTTCTCGACCGCGTCGATGAACTGGGGCCAGGTGGGCACCTTGTTGCTGAGCACCACCACCTCGCCGGTCTGCTGGGCGCGGCGCACGGCGCGCTGCTCCTTCTGCAGCTCGGCCGCCACCTTGCGGAAGGTGCCACCGTCGACGTCCTTGCCCTGGTATGTGGCGAAGTTGCGCGCGCAGTTGATACCCACGGTCTGCCACAGGCGCTCAATGCCCCCGTGACCCTGGGGCTTGCCAGCGATGCCGGTGCGGTGGTCGATGCCCAGGCGCGCGCAGAAGCCGTCAATCGGGCAATCCATCTGCTTGGCCGTCTCGCCCGCGCCGTTGTCGCCGTAGAGGATGGCGGGCACGCCCCAGAGGCTCACGCCATGGCGCAAGGCATCGCCCACCGCCCGGACGTTCTCCGAGAGGTTGACCGACCAGCCCGTGATCATTCGGCTGCGAGCGTCGATGCATACCGTCAGCTCGGGCGCAAAGGGGGCGCCGTGATCAGGGTGACGCACCTTGGCTTTGAACGTATGGCCGTCAATCAGCCAGCAGTCGTTGGGCTTCAATCCTGAGGTGTCACGCCACCGGAAGGGCAGCTTGGCATCGCGCTGGGCACCAGGTGCATGGCGGGCCTTGATGAGCGCGGTGTTGGCTTGGTGGCTCTTGCCGAATTTGTCCAGGGCGCGGCGCGCCCGGGCGTACAGCGCCTTCCAGGTGTCGAAGTCGCGTCCGAGCTGGCGGGTCACTTCCTTGGCTGCGCCGGTCAGCTTGCGAAAGCGTGCATCGCGGCTGTGAAACAGGCCGAGGACAGCGGCCACGTCCTGCTCCACGTCATGCAGGGTGGGCTCGGGTGACTGGGCAGGCAGCAGGCCCCACCAGCCCTCGGCACGGTAGATGCCGATGTAGCGCTCCAGGGTGCGCGCGCTGACCTGGTCGGCGCGGGCACGCTGGTTGGCCTTGCGGGCGGTAGCTTGCAGCTCGGCGCTGGCCTGGCCGCTGGCGAACTGCAGGGCCACCGTGGCGCAAGCGCGCTTGATGCCGTGCAAGGGCTCCAGGTCGAGCACCAGGTTCACCAGGACCATGCGTGCATCGGCCGTCGCTTTGTCGGTGAGGCTGGGCGGGCGTCGAGCCGGCTCTGGGCTGGGAGCCCGGGGCGCGGGCAGTGGCTTCTCGGGTGGGGCGAAGGACACCACGGGGGCGGCGTCTACTTGAGCCAGGGCGGTGCTTGCGGCCTTTGAAACCGTGCGGGCCGCAATGGCTGCACGAGTCTCTGCTGGCAAAGCGGTGGTGTCGTACTCCTGGCCGCCGCCGCCTTCGCGGCCGGTGCGGGGACGGCTGCTGATGCACAAACGTGTCAGGCGCTCCCGGGCGCGCCGCTCTGTTCCAGGCATCCCAGGAAGGCCCGCGATTTCTCGTGCGGTGAGCCAGGTCATGCGCGACGCTCCTGTTGCTTACGAATACGTCCGGTGCTGGTGACCGTGATCTTCACAGTGCGCGCTTGAGCCTTCGAGCGAGGGGCGAGATAGCGCGAGGGCCAGATTTCATTTGCGGGCTTGCCGAGGGCCTTAGCAACGATCTGTTCAGCAGCCCACCAGTGAGTGGAGAGAACGCGCTGAAAGTGTGAGTAGCCGTGCTCTTTTGCAAGTTGACGCAGGCTTACACCTTTCTTTTCGAGTGCGGCTTTCACATCTGCCGGATGCCAATCTGTCTGCGCCATACATTTTTGTGTGTCCATGGTCATGATCATAAACACAAAAAAATGTGTGTGCAACGATTTTTGGCACACTTAAGAGTGTGACTGTAAGAATTGGTAGGTTGCGGCAGTACTGACTCAGTGGTATCGGGTGTTCTCGAAATGGCGGCTGCATGTTTTAATGTGTCCATGGACACACTAAAATGTTTTTCCTGCCTTCTGTGGTAGTACCTATGGACCGACCCAGCAATGAACTCCGCGACGCTTATGCAGCGTCACTTGGTGATCGAATCCGCTCATGTAGAGGCGCCGTTACGCGCGAGGAGTTCTCGCGTCAGCTCGATCTCCACGTGAACACCATCGGCAAGTTCGAACGAGGCATAACCATTCCGGACGCTTTCGCCCTGTTACGGATGGCCGAGATTGGAAAGTGCCCGGCAGAGTGGCTGCTTTCAGGTCAGGTGAAGTCGGACAAAGTGGAGCGCAGTCTTCAGGCGGTGGAAGTCGGCGAGTACATCTACGTTCCGCACTTCGATGTGGCGATGTCGGCAGGCAATGGTGTGTTCTGCGATGTCGAACACGTCAAAGCCATGCGCCCGTTTGAGGCCAAGTTCATTCGGCAAGACCTCGGCATAGGTCACAACGAACTGGCACTGGTGTCGGTGATCGGGAACTCCATGGAGCCTCTGCTGCGCTCTCGGGACACCACCATGCTGGACCTGCGCGCCAAGGATGTGTTGACGGAGGGCATCCACGCGATACGCCTTGATGGCGCGCTGATGCTGAAGCAATTGCAACGCTTGCCTGGCAAGGTGTTGAGAGTGAGCAGCTCGAACCCCGAGTATTCACCCTTCGAAATCGAAGGCTCCGACGATGAGTCGCATCGGGACTTTTCGGTGCTCGGCCGCGTGCGGTGGGGCGGCGTCACGTTTAACTAGGAGAAGGCTATGCGTGTCTTGTTCACACGGACGGTTTGTGCGGCACTGATCAGCATCGCCGGTATCGGCTTGGCGCATGCGAAGGCGATCAGCGAAGAGTCTGCGCTTCGCACTTGCCAGAAAGCTCTCAAAACTGCAGCGCGTGATCCAGAAAAAGCCGTGGTCCCAGATGTTGGGGCAATGCGCGGTGGCGCTGATAGGAGGTTTCTCTGGAATGCAAACTCCAAACTCATTCGCATGCGCAATGGTCTTGGCGCTGAGGTGGCGGTGGGTGCCTTGTGCGTGGTGGATGAGGATACCGGGCAGATTAAGCTTTTGACTCTCGACGGAAAGCGCATCTCAGCTTCGTAGCCAACCCTTCGTGTCGTAAACGCGTTGCGCGAGCTTCTCATTACAGACGGCTATCGGCCAACTGCAGACATCCAATCAATGAAAATATGCCCTCGCTACCTGCATAAGAGTAGATCTTTCTCAGATTCCAAAGAGGAGCAGGCCGCACTCTCGGCATCCTTGGCGAGCGCTCCTGGGTTGCTGTCAATCGGCGCCTTTGAGGAACATCGCAAAGGGGGCAATCTTGCCACCCTTGAAGTTGACCGTTCGCGCTTGGACGACTTCCTTAAACACATGGAGTCTCGGGGTTGGATAGACGGCTTTTAAGTGAAGGGAAACGTCTGCATGGAGCAAAGTTCGACGGCAGCTCTGGGCCCGCTAGCGTCCTTCGCTGTGGGGCTGAATTCCGCCAGGAGCAGACATCTTTGGAGGCGACGGTTAAGCATGAAAACAGACAACACAGAAGGACCGGAACGGGGGATGCTCCTGTCCCATCCGGAGTGGGCTGGCCTTGAGCATTTGCCGGCACGAGAATTTCTGCAAGCAGTGAAGGCGCGAGATTTAGAAGTGGCTGAGATGCGCGAGATTGCTCGGCTTGCGACTAGAAAAGCGTTGGAGGATTACCAACCTATTGCGCCCGAGGTACCGCTGGACTTGACTGTCCAGATTGAGGGTGGCGAGTATGTTTTTCAACTGTTCGGGTTGACAGAATCGTGTCCACCGGTCGTGTTCGCCACAGCCCGGGTCAATCCCAGAAACCGGTCAGTGGCGGTCAAAGTGTCAGGCTTGGCTCTACGCTCTGACTAGCTTTCAAAGGACCGCTTTGGGCCCGAAGCAGCCCCTTGCTAAGTTCCGCAGCAGGCATCGAATTCATCTCGTTCAGCGGTTAGCCGACTCCAGGTTCAACATGCTGAGTTGCTGGCGCAGCTCTACGACATGGCGATTTGCTTCCATGGGAAGAAGCTGGAAGACGCGATCTGATTCGAGGATGTCTCGCAAGGCATCCCGAAATCTGCGAAAGTTCTCCTGCCGTCGAAGCGGCTGAGCGGCTTGCTTCAAGAGATAGGCTCTATAGGCGGCGGATTTGCCACTCGCAGCTTCACTGAATTCGAGGGATTGCTCATAAACGTAAGCATCCAGAAGAAGCCGAATTTTTGCGGCAGCCTTCTGCTGCTCGGGAGTAGGCAAGAGCTTTGGCAGATATTCAGGGTTGTCCAGCAGATCCAGGTCACCACCGTGGACAAGCGACAGCAGAAGGTCGAGAACGCGGTCCGACGTTTTGTAAGGCGCAGTGCCTATGGAACCTGATGTCATACCCGCAATGAAAAGTCCGCTTGTGGCCGAGAGCCGTAATCGTACCAGCGGCAAAAAAGCGGTGAAGACATTCTGAGCCGTCCGAGGCCAGCACATGCTGGCCTTAGTTTTTTGTATCCCGGCCTCGACAGTCGCGGCATGGGAATCACAACATCCTTTCTCCTCGGAGTCTGCATGGTGCTGCTGCTGGTCGGCATCACAGCATGGCGATCCTGCAATGGCCGCAGCTTGCCTTGGCGCTACCAGCGCGGCCGAGTCTCACCCCGAGTCCTGGTAGCAGGACTGTCAGTCTCTGCTGCGGCCCTGGTGGGGCTAGTAGCGCGTGAGGGCTACACCGACAAGGCCGTGGTTCCCACACAGGGCGACCGCCCTACCGTGGGTTTTGGCTCCACCTTCCACGAAGACGGCACCCCGGTAAAGATGGGCGACACCGCTACGCCCGTCCGCGCGCTGATCAAAGCCCAGGCACACATCAGCCGCGAAGAAACGCTTTTCCGAAACAGCCTGCCCGGGGTCGCCCTGCACCAAGGCGAGTACGACCTGTACATGGACTGGGTGTACCAATACGGCAACCGCGCCTGGCTCACGTCGGGCATGCGGCGCGAGTTGCAGGCGGGCAACTACCCAGCCGCTTGCTTTGAGCTGCTGCAGTACCGCAAGCTGACCAGTGCCCGCCAGGAGGGGCCTGATTGGACAGTGAGCAAGCGCGACACGCAAGGCCGTCCGCTGCGCTGGGAGTTCGACTGCAGCACGCCGGGCAACAGAGTCTGCATGGGCGTGTGGACCCGCCAGCAGGCCCGCCACAAGACCTGCATGGAGCTGCAGCAATGACAGCCCTCAAGCGCCTTTTGATGGGCCTTGCCAGGCTGCTTCTGATCGCCTTCCTCGTCCTGTGCCTGGCCGTCATGTGGATGGTCGCCCAACTGCCGCATTGACGCCATGGCCTCACGTCTACTCATTGCGCTACTGACTGGCTTGGGCCTGGTCAGCGGCGGCTACTGGTGGGGCCACACGGCCACCAACAACGCCCGAGATGCGCAACAGGCCAAGGCCGACCAAAAGGCCCGCACGGCGCTCGACAACGAAACCGCACGGGCCGACCAGGCCGCCGCCAGCTACTTGCAGGAACACCTCGACCAGGAAGACCGCTATGCCGCTCTCAACGCTACTTATCAAGACCTTCGCCGTCGTGCTCCTCTTGTTGTTCCTGGTCCTGTGGTTGATGTCACCCGCAGCGACGCGCCCGGGCCTGAAGCCCCGGGCCCGGATCAGCGGCATGCGGCTGCAGCTCCTGTCGATGGCGGCCCTGTGCTCACTCTTGCTGCTGTCCGCATGTGGAACGGCGCCCTCACCGGCACCGACCAGGCGGCCGGTGCCTGCGGCCCTGCTGGTGCCTCCGAAGGCGCCGACGCTGCTTGTGCCCAAGGCTCCGGACTCACCCTCGATGACGCCTGGGCCAACCACACCGCCAACGCCCAAGCCTGTGCGGCGGACCGCCAGCGCTACCAACACCTGATTGATTTCTTAAACGGAAAGTGAACCCTCCATGCCAATGGAAAAAGACGAATTGATGCTGCTCGGGAAGATGGACGGCAAGCTCGACAGCATCACGGCGCACCTGGGCCGCCAGGATCAGCGCATCGACGCGCTTGACCAGCGCATGGAGGAGCGCCACAACGCCATCGACAAGCGCCTGCGCGTGGTGGAACAAAAAGCCGCTGTAGCCGGTGCCATCAGCGGCTCGGCTGTGTCCATCGGCATCGCCCTGGCTATCGAAGGCGTGAAGCAATGGCTGGGCCGCGGGGGCGCCGGACAGTAATGGCCCACGCATCCGAGAAGCGCACTCAGCTTCGGGGCCTTTTTGTTTATCAGCGCCTGCCGATGGAGACCGCCTGCAAGAAGGTGGGCGTGCCGCGCAGCACCGCCAACCGGTGGAAGCAGGAAGCCGCCGACAAAGGGGACGACTGGGACAACGTGCGCGCCGCCATGGCGCTAGGCGATGACAACTTCGCAACCCTGAGCAAGAAGCTGCTCGAAGACTACCTGGTGCAGCACCAAGCCACCATGGACTTGCTGCGCGAGGCGACCGATATGGGGCCTATGCAGCGCGCTGAGACGCTCGCCAGCATGAGCGACAGCTTCAACAAGACCATGGCGAGCTTCAAGCGCTTATCGCCCGAGCTGAATAAGCAAGCCATCCAGCTCGACGTGCTGCAGCGTCTGGTGTCGTTCGCCCAGGCCAAGTTTCCGCAGCACCTGACGGCCATGGTGGAACTGCTGGAGCCGTTTGGCGAAGAGCTGGCGAAGGTGAAGTAGCGCCATGGCAAAGTCCCCCAAGGAGTTCCTGGACGGCCTGACCGCGCTGGCCGATGGCCTGCGCCGCCAGATCGACGCCAACCTCGACGGGTGGGATGTCACGCCCCAGGCCATCGCCGAACGTCGCCTGCAGGTGCTCGACCCGGTGACCGGGTACGAGTACTGGGACCGCAACTACTTCCCGCACTACGGTCGCAGCGAGCCCAGCGCGCTGCACCAATACCTTTACAAGCGCCTGCCCGAAATGGTCGCGGCACCCAGCGGCCAGCGGGACGCTCTGGCCGCTCCACGGGGCGAGGCCAAGTCCACCAAGGTGAGCATGTCGTTCGTGCTCTGGTGCGTGGTGACCGGGCGCAAGTGGTATCCCGTGATCATCATGGACGCTTTCGAGCAGGCCGCCGAGATGCTGGAAGCCATCAAAGCCGAGCTGGAGGCCAACCCGCGCCTGCAGGGCGACTTTCCTGAGGCGTGCGGTCAGGGCAAGGTTTGGCGTGCCGGTGTGATCGTCACGGCCAACGGGCGCAAAGTCGAGGCCTTCGGTTCGGCCAAGAAGATTCGGGGCCGCCGCCATGGCGCGCACCGCCCCGACCTGGCGGTGATGGACGACATCGAGAACGACGAGAACGTCACGACCCCGGTCCAGCGTGACAAGCTGCAGAAGTTCGTCACGGCCTCGGTGTTGAACCTGGGGCCGCCCGACGACAGCATGGACGCGATCCTGGTGGGCACCGTGCTGCACTACGACTCGGTCCTGTCGCGTTTCCTCAAAAACCCGCTGTGGAACCGCAAGGTTTTTAAAGCCATCATTCACTGGCCCGACAACATGCTGTTGTGGGAGCAATTCGAAGGGCTGCTGCTGGGCGCTGAGACGCCCCAGGAGGGCGAGGCCGCCGCCATGGCGATGTACCGCGAGCAGCAGGTTGAGATGGACAAGGGCGCAGTGGTGAGCTGGCCCGCGCTGCGCCCCATCCACAAACTAATGATCCGCCGCGCCCGGGAGGGCCACAGCGCTTTCGACAGCGAGCAGCAGAACGACCCGGTAGCGGGCGAGGATGCCCCCTTTGCCAACAGCATCCAGTTTTGGGTGAACCGCTTGGCCGAGTGGGTGTTCTACGGCGCCGCCGATCCTTCCTTGGGCAAGCACGGCAACAGCCGCGACCCGAGTGCTCTGGGCATCGGCGGTTATCAGCGTGTGCTCGGCATCCTTGACGTGGTCGAAGCCAAGATCAAGAAGCGCACGCCCGACCGGATCATCAGCGACATCATCGAGCTGCAGCGGGAGTACTGCTGCGTCGTGTGGGGCGTGGAATCGGTCCAGTTTCAGGAATTCCTGCGCACCGAGCTGGTCAAGCGCAGCGCCCAGCTCGGCGTGCCGGTTCCGGCGCGCGGCTTGCTCCCTATCGCCGACAAAGTGCTGCGCATTGAAAGCCTGCAACCGCACATGCACAACGGCCTGATCCGTCTGCATCGCAGCCAGACCACGTTGGTCGACCAGTTCAAGCACTTCCCCAAGGCCGACCACGACGATGGTCCCGACATGGTGGTGATGCTGTGGATGCTGGCCGTTACGGGTGGCGTGGCCGCTGCAGCGCAAGGCGGCACTCCCAACGCAGCCCAGTCTGCCCGAGAAAGGTATCAGCGCACGGCGCAGCGCATGTTCCGAAGGGGCGGCCAGTGACCGAAGACCAACAAAACCTGCTGATCATCCGAGGCCATATCGCAAGCCTGCCAGCCGCCGACTGCAAGGGCATCGAGCTGGCGGCTTTGAAGCTGCGCGAGGTGATCAGCCACCACAACGACCATGGCCGCCTGGCACTCGCCCTGGTGGGCGCCGAGTTGGCCGCCGAGGACTGATTTATGAGCTTTTACTCGAGACTGAAAGAGGCGATTGGGTTGGCGACTCCATCAACGCCCACGCCT
This sequence comes from Acidovorax sp. LjRoot117, assembly GCF_964252695.1. Lineage (NCBI taxonomy): Bacteria > Pseudomonadati > Pseudomonadota > Betaproteobacteria > Burkholderiales > Comamonadaceae > Acidovorax > Acidovorax sp. LjRoot117. Next base: position 29,823 of record NZ_CAXUPO020000009.1, read on the forward strand.
GCTTCCGCCCCCATGCGCGAGGGTGCCTCGGCTCAGGGAAACGACGACGCGAACTGGCGCCGCTTGGGCGGAGATGGGCTGTCCAAGCAGAACGACCGCGACCTGTCGCCCATGGCGCAGGATCGAATGCAGAAGGTGGCCGAGTACCTGTGGCAGAGCAACCTGCTCGCCAACCGCCTGGTGGAGCTGCCCCTGGCGTATCTGCTCGCCGAGGGGGTCACGCTGCAGTGCAAGGATGAAGAGCACCAGAAGCTGCTCAACGCCTTCTGGTCGGACCCCATCAACAACTGGCCATTAAAACTCACCCCCCGGGTGCGTGCCCTGGGCCTGCTGGGCGAGCAGTGCTACATCGCCAACGTGCGCGAAGGTGACGGCTTCGTGCGCCTGGGCTACCTGGACCCTCGCCAGATCGCCACGGTGGTCACCGACCCGGACAACCCCGAACAGCCTATCGGCGTGGTTACCAAGCGCGACAACCGGGGCAAGCAGCACAAGTACCGGGTGATCGTCCTGGGCGAGGACGCCGAGCTGTTCAGTGAAAACACTACCCGCATTCGCGCCGAAGAGTTCACGGACGGCGAGTGCCTGCTGTACCAGCTCAACAAGTTTCCGAACGGCAGCAGGGGCCGCAGCGACCTCCTGGGCCAGATCGACTGGCTGGACGCCTACGACGAGTTCCTCTTTAACGAGCTTGATCGCATTGGCTACCTGCGGTCCTTCGTCTGGGATGTGACGTTGACGGGTGCCGACCCCGATGCGGTGAAGGCATACGAGAAGACCTTCACGCCCCCCGGCCCCAACAGCACCTTCGTGCACAACGACAGCGTGAAGCTGGAAGCCAAGACCCCCGAGCTGCAGGCGGCTGACACCAGCCAGAGCGCTCGGCTGTTGCGCAACCATGTCCTGGGCGGCAGCACGACGCCCGAGCATTGGTTCGGCGGCGGCGGGGACGTTAATCGCGCCGCAGCGTCCGAGATGGGCGAGCCCACCTTCAAGGTCTACACCGGGCGGCAGAACTTCCTGAAGCTGATGCTGGAGGAGATCGGGCGCTTTGTGCTGTGGCGAGCCGCCCAGACGAACGGCGCCAAGCCCGACTGGTCCGAAGACAAGTGGCAGGTGACGGCGGTATTCCCCGAGCTGGTGAACCGCGACGTTACCAGTTTCGCCGCTGCCATGGCCTCGGCGGTCACTGCTGTCATCCAGATGATCGACGCCGGGCTGCTCACCGAGGAGACCGCGCTCAAGATCGTGGCGGACGTGGCGCAGCGCTTCGGCCAGGACTTCGACGCCAAGACCGAGCTGGAGGCTGCGCGTAAGGAACACGCGGCACGCAAGAAAGCCAAGGCTGCAGAGGACAGCTTCAACCTGCCCGCAGACCTGCGCGACGAGCTGCAGGCGGGGCGGGACCAGCCAAAGGGTGAACCGGCCGCAGCGGATGCCCAAGCGTGACGCCTGAGCAGAAGCGCTTTGAAGCTGCGCTCAAGGAGCGCCTGGCCGAACGCGCCCGGCTGCTGATCCAGGCGGATCAGCGGGTGGTTGGCATGCTGCGGGACGCCCAGCTCCAGATCTCGCTGCAGCTGGCGCAGCAGCCCGCCGACTGGAAGCAATGGCAGCTCACCAGGCTGAAGGATCAGATCGGCATCGTCCTGGCCGCCATGGGGCAGCAGGCAGGCACTGCAGCCGACCAGGCGCTGCGCGATGCCTGGCAGCAAGGAGAAGACCTGGTCGACAAGCCGCTCGGCGCTGCAGGACACTCCATTGAGCTGCGCCTGGCCGCCCTGGATGCCCGGGTGCTTGCAGCGATGCGCACCTTCAGCCACGAGCGCCTGAACAATGTTGCGGCCGAGGCCCTGGGCAAGATCGGCCAGCAGCTCGGCCTGGTCACGGTGGGGGGCATCACGCCCTTTGAAGCCATCAAGGCGGTCCAGGCCCTGCTGGAGACCGAGTCGACCAGGCGGGCCACCACCATCGTGCGCACCGAGGTCAGCCGGGCCTTTGCGGTGGCATCCCAGGACCGCCTGGTGCAGGCCGCGCCCCTGGTGCCTGGCCTGGGCAAGCAGTGGCGCCGCAGCGGCAAGATTCACAGCCGGTGGACCCATGACCTGATGGACGGCCAAGTGGTTGACGCCGACAAACCCTTCCTGGTACCCAACCCCGGCGGGGGCATCGACAAGATGATGTGTCCGCACGATCCCAAGGCGCCGCCCGAGCAGGTGATCAACTGCGGGTGTATTGCGATCCCTTACCTCAAGGGATGGGCCATGGCCACCCCCGGGGCGAAGCCGTTTTCTGAGTTGGAGCTGAAGCAGGATGGGCGTAAGGCTGCCCTGGATAGGGTGGCCAAGGAGGCTGGGCGGCGGCAGGAATGAGGGGCTGTGAGCTGTCGCGGGCTACGGCGCTTTAAACCAGTTCGCTGCGGCAACCCCTTGGAATTTGCTTCTGACCGGGCTTGGCTGGCTTTAAACAGGCTTTAAAACTGAAGTTCGATTGATGCTCGCGACTCATACCGAAACGTGCACTCACTTATCACGCCATGGACACTCGTTGTCAGCACTCCACGAATAGATTAGCTGTCTTGAGAAATAGGCATCTTTTCGACCCTTTCATCAGACGTCTTTCTCAGCATGCTTCGCAAAACCATTCGGTAACGAGGGTCCGCGAACGTATACGCGTCTCCCTTAGGAGAACGGCGAATGATTGGCCGCTCTGTAGAAGCAGTAGAAGCAAGTTGGGACAAGGTTTGAGCTACGTTGAGGGTCGTGTTCTCCGTCGACGCAGGAAATTCGCGTCGAATCAGGATTTCGATCTCTGGAGCTTTGAACTGCTCGCCCTCTGCAAGCGATAACGCATACAGTGTTTGGTTCCTTCGCCCGGCTTTCGTATCCCGCTCATTCATGTGCTCCTCGGCTACTGCATAAGCGTGATACATTGACTTGGATATCCATGCTTGATCGGCCAAAGGCAATTGAGCATCCAATAAGGATCGGTTTTCTTCGCCGATAAATGCTGCTTCGAGGCAATATTCATGAACCATTTGTGGAATTCGGTCTGTGATCCACGCTGTATGCGTAGAAAGACTCGCTTCGTCTTCGATTACGTACTTTAGTTTTTCAACAAAACCGCGAATGACTAGTGAAACACACTCGGGCTGAGATAGTCGCGCCACTTCAGGGAGTTCATACAAGCGATTAGCCACTGTTGCATGATGTGGAGTTTTATAATAATACTCCTTTACCCCGGCTGGGACGCCTACGATTAAAATCTTCGTCTTATATTTTGCGTACCTTTCGTCATCGCACAGAATTATTAGGTCAGCAAGTTCCTTGAGAAGCGGCTCTGTAAACGCCGCTTCAAGGTTGTCGAATACGAGAACTGCGGGATTTTTTCCAGCTTTGGTTCTCAAATGTGCCAGGCATGCTTCGAATGGTTCCATCTTCCCGAATTCATACTGACCTGTATGTGAAACCTCAGCGGTAGCGACTACAGCGTCTAGGCCAGCGGACTTTTCTTCCTCATAGCTGACTTTTACAGCCTTGCCTTCTCGATCAATAAGGTTTTTCAGCTCTGCTGCAATTGATCCCAAGCGAGAGGCATTTGCTAGATTTGCAACTATAAAAGAGACCCCGGCATCGTTGAATTTCTGCTTGTAAAGCCATGACTTACCAGTACCGCTCTCACCATGAATCACGATGTGAAGATTGCCTCGCAGTGCATTTTCTAGAGCCCTTTCTAACGTGGGACGTGATACATACATGTCCTTGTTCACCTCAGCTGCGCGAGGAGTGAAAACTTCTTCTGGTTTTAGCTTTTGAAAGAACATTGGATTCCTTGGATGTGTGAATGTAAGAAAAGTATGCAAACCATCTAGTACTGCAGCCTTCACTTGCCGATTCGCTGGACTCTATTGTTTGGCGTGGCCTCGCCCACCCCTCCAAGTGTCTTCTAGATTTCGAGAGCACGCCACCTCGCTGGCCCGTTTGATCAAACAAGGAGACTCACTATGGATTTCAGGCCAGCACACGCTGGCCTTAGTTTTTTGTACCCCTCCCGGCACAGTCACTCCATCAAAACCGCCGCGCTGTTGCGGCCCATCTGATGGAGTGATCAATGTCCGACCCGAACGTCAAAGACCCCGCCGCTGAGGCCAAGCCAATGACTGCGGCCGAGGCCGCCAAGCGCGTCAAGCGCACTGTCACCGAGCTGGTCGACGGCAAGGACGGGGCCAAGGTCCCCCGCCTCAAGAAGGTGGCTGTCGAAACCTCCGAAGTGCTCTCCTTCCGCGACTACGGCAAGCATGTCGTCGTGGTCACCAAGGACGGCCAGAAGCTGACCGACGCGGACGAGTAAGCCCACCATGAACTGGGCTCAACTCATTGCAGCGCTGGCGGCGTGCGGCGGTCTGCGCACCGGGCAGGCAGTCGATGCCACCATGCGCGAGGCCGCTGCTGCGCCCGAGCGCGACTTCCGCCAACTGATCGACGTGGTGCGCGCCGCGATCTCCGAGCAGATCAACAGCGGGCGCCTGCCCGAGCAGCGCCGCTACTGCAGCTTGTCGGCCATCTACAGCGACCGCGCTGTGATCGAGCTGGACGGCAAGCACTTCCAGTACAGCTACTCGTTCAAACACATCGCGGGCTCCGACCAGGTCGTGTTGGGCGCGCCCATCGAGGTGGTCGAGCAGTACGTGCCAACCGCACCTGCAGCCGCGCCACAGGCCGCACCTGGCGCGCCAACGACCGTCGTATCGGCCGTGCGTGAAGCGCTGGGCGACGAGGTATTCCGCGAGGCGTCTGACGGCTCCATCGTGGTGACGCTGATCCGCTCCGGCCGCAGCGGCAACCGCAACTACTACCCCGACGCCACTCTGCGCGAGGCCGTGTCCATGTTCGAAGGCGTGCGCGTGTTCGCCAAGAGCGACGCGGAGCACATCGCGGGCAAGGGCAAGGACGTTCGCAACCTCATCGGCGGCATCTACGGCGTGCGCTTTGTCGAGGGCAAGACGCCCGACACCGGCTCCCTGGTCGGCACCTTCAAGGCGCTCGACCCCACCGAGGCAGCGGTTACCAAGATGACCGAGGCCGTCAAGCGCGGGATGCAGAGCCTGCTGGGCCTGTCCATCGATGCGGATGCGCGTACCAAGCAGCGCAAGGCCGGTACCGAGACCCTGCGCGAGGCCGTGAAGTTCACCAAGGTGCACTCCGTCGACCTGATTGTCGAACCGGGCGCTGGCGGCGGCCTGGATCGCCTCACTGAAGCCGCCGCCGACCAACCTCTCAACAACCCCAAAGGAAACGCAATGCCTCTCTGGAAGCAACGCATGCTGGAGGCCGTCAAGGCCAAAGACCCCGCCAAGCACGCCACCATCAACGCCGAGACCATCGGCGACGACGAGCTGGTCAACCTGCACGAAGCCGTGTGCGGCTCCCTGGTGCCGATCGCGCCAGGCGCGATCCGCATCGCCGAAGCCCAGGGCGACAACACGCCTTTGACCCGCGCCGACCTGGAAGTGTTCACCCTGCGCGGCGCAGCCCGCGACCGCATCAGCGCCGCCAAGCTGCCCCAGGCCGCCAAGGACCGCCTGCAGGCGCTTGTCAGCATCGCGGGTGCTGATCGCCTGACCGAGGCCGCCGTGGGCGACCTGATCAAGGCCGAGGGCGACTACATCGCTCGCATGACCGAAAGCGGTGCAGTGCGTGTGCCCATGTTCGGCAATGGCTCCATCGTCGTGGGCGACCGCAGCCTGACGATGCGCGACATGCTCGACGCCTTCTGGGACCCGACCCACAAGGACCACGGCCGGGTGCAGTCCTTCAAAGAGTGCTACATCGAGATGACGGGCGACCGCCTGGTGACAGGCCGCCTGCGCGAGTGCGATCAGTCGCGCCTGGTCGAGTCGCTCGGCAGCGGCTCGCTCGGCGAAGTGCTGGGCGACAGCGTGACGCGCCGGATGCTGGCCGAGTACCGCGCAGCGGTGGACTTCGACGGCTGGCGTCAACTGGTGAACGTGGTGCCGGTCTCTGACTTCCGCATGCAGCACCGCACACGCTGGGGTGGCTATGGTGACCTGCCCGTCGTGGCGGAAGGCGCCGACTACCAGGCGCTGACCAGCCCGAGCGATGAAGAGGCCACCTACAAGGCTGACAAGCGCGGTGGCAAGGAAGAAGTGACGCTGGAGATGATCAAGAACGACGACGTGGGTGTGATCCGCCGCATCCCCACGAAGCTCTCGCGCGCCGCCAAGCGCACGCTCGCCAAGTTCGTGTTCGATTTCCTGCGCAGCAATGCGGTGATCTACGACGCGAAGGCGCTGTTTCACGTCGACCACGCCAACCTGTTCGCGGCTGCGCTGTCGAAGGCCGAACTGGCTGTCCACCGCCTGGCGATGCTCAAGCAGACCGAGCTGAGCAGCAACGACCGCATCGGCATCGCTCCATCGCGCCTGGTGGTGCCTGCCGACCTGCAGGAAGCGGCGGTCGATCTGTTCAAGCTGTCCACCAACAACGAGAAGACGTTCATCCAGTCCCTGACGATGAACATCATTCCCGTCTGGTACTGGACCGACCCCAACGACTGGTGCACGGCGGCCGATCCGGCCGACATCCCCGGCATCGAGCTGGGCTTCCTGGACGGGCAGCAAGAGCCCGAGCTGTTCGTGCAGGACACGCCGAACGTGGGCTCGATGTTCGCGGCAGACAAGCTGACTTACAAGATTCGCCACATCTACGGCGGCGCGGTGACCGACTTCCGCGCCTTCACCAAGGCCGTGGTGGCCTGACCCGCACACACCCAGCGGCGCGAAGGGCGCCTGAACGGCGCCAGGGAGCGGCTCTCCCACATGAACACAGCCCGGCCCGCCCCGCAAGGGGTGGGTTGTCCAAGGCACCAGACCGGGAGCCTTGGACAACTCAGCCGACCGACCCCCACACGTTTTAAACAGGACACCGACCCATCATGGCCTTGGCCGATTTCCAGCAGCTCGTCGCCGACATGGTTTCCGACCAGGACACCGTGATCACGGCTGACAACCGCGACCGCGCTATCGAGCAGGCCCGCGTGCGCTACAGCGCGGACTGCGAGCGCGTGCTGGTGGAAGACATCACCTGGCTGGCGGACGGCTTCGAAGCACCGCTGCCCATCGGCTGGACCTCGGGCGCCTATCTGCGCCAGGCCGAGTACCCCATCGGCCACAAGCCGCTCTCGCTGATCGAGCTGGCCGTATATCAGACCCCGAGCGGCCAGAGCCTGACCGCTGTGGAGCCTTTCGAAGCGGGCAGCGTGGTCCGCGTAACCTTTGGCGCTCCCCACCTTCTGCAAGGCGGTGTGGACCCGCAAGACACAGTCCCGCTTCAGCACCGCCAAGCCGTGGCGCAGTATGCCGCCTACGTGCTGTGCCAGCAGCTCGCCACCCGCTTCAGCGGCGAGCGCGAGACGGCCATCGGCGCCGACGTTGTCCAGACAGAAACCCGTTCTCGCGCCTATGCCGCCCGGGCCAAGGAATACCGCACGGCCTACTACGTCGGTACCGGCCAGGTCGACCCCTTTGCCAAGAGCGCGGTCAGCGGGAATGCAGGGGGCAGCGGTGCCACTCCCGCTGCTGCCGTGGGCTCCTGGCCAGGCCGCAAGCGTGGTCTTCTGACGCGGGGTGTGCAATGACCAGCATGCACCTCTCCGTGGGCGGCCTGGACTCCATCCGACGCGGGTTCGAACAGGCGCCCGACATGACACGCCGCGAGCTGCTCGCCGCGATGACCGAGGGCACGCTCTTGGTCGAGCGCGAGGTCAAAGACGGCCTGCCGCGCGTCACGGGCATGACTGCCGCCAGCGTGACCAGCGATGCGTTCGCCACGGCTTTAGGCGTGCTCGGCACTGTGGGCAGCTCGCAGCCCTCGGCCACCTTCCTGGAGCTGGGCACCAAGCCGCACATGCCGCCCATCGAGGCCCTGGTGCCTTGGGTGAAGGCTGTCCTGGGCGTGGAGCCCAAGCGAGCCCGCAGCGTAGCGTTCCTGGTGGCCCGCAAGATCGCCCGCAAGGGCACCAAGCCGCGGCGCGTGTTTGAGAAGGCCGCCGCCGCGACCGAGGGCCAGGTGCTACGCATGTTTGAGAACGCAGCGGGCCGCGTGGCCGCCAACCTGGCAGGCCAGGCAGGAGGTGGCGCATGAGCACCCTGCAGGCCCACCGCGCCGCCATCGTGGCCGCCCTGTCATCCGTGCCCGATATCGGCGTGGTGCATGACCGCGAACGCTACGCCAAGGACAACAACGCGTTTGCCTCGCTGTTCCTTCACCAGCCCGCGAACGGCCTGAAGCACCTGCGCGGCTGGACCCTGCGGCGCACCGCCACAAGGGAGCACAGCCCCAACGTGCGGCGCACCCTGAACGAGCACACCTGGACGCTGCGCGGCTACATGGCCTTCAACGACGTCGACGCCTCCGAGCTGGTGATCGATGACCTGGTCGAGCAATTCCGCGCAGTGGTGCGCAACGACCCCACTCTGGGCGGCGTATGCCAGCCCGGCCCCCTCGACGACGAGACCGACGGCGTGCAAGTGACCGACGCGGGCGCCGTCATGTTCGCTGGTGCGCTTTGCAACAGCGTTGTTCTGCAACTCAAGACCTGGAGCTACCTGTGACTGCCACCAAGACAAAGGCGACCCATGCCACCAATCCAAACCCGCAAGCGCCGCAAGCCCAAGAGGACGGCCAAGCCGCGCAGCAGGCCGGAACCGCAGCAACTCCCGCTGCCGCTGGAACTGCACCTGCCGTGGCGCCTGCCCAAGCGCCCAACGCGCCCATCCCGCCCGACGAGAACCACGGGCGGGGCGGCCGCTACCTCCGCATGAGCGACGGCACCCGCGTCCTGGAAGAGCGGACTTTGTCCGAAGCCGAGCACGCGCAGGCCGAAGCCGCCAAGGCCCAGGCCCAGGCCGCGTAAGCCGCCCACCACCCAACCACCCAGGAGCACCTGCCCATGTCCGATCCGATCTTCATCAACCAGACCGTCATCCTCGCCAAGGTCGAGACGGTCAAAGGCACCGACTCGACGCCGACCGCTGCCGCCAACGCGCTGCTGATCAGCGATGTGACCTTCACGCCCCTGGAAGGCGAAGAGGTCGAGCGCAACAACATCCGCCCGTTTTTCGGGGACGGCGGCAGCACGATGGTCACGCAGTACGTCAAGCTGGCCTTCTCGATTGAATACGCCGGTGTGGCCGCTGCTGGCGATGTGCCAGGCTACGAACCCTTGCTGCGCGCGGCTGGTGCCAGCGTGACGGTCACTGCGGGGACGGACGTACGCTTCGCTCCCGTGACTCAGGGCCAGGAAAGCGTGACCGTTTACATCGCGGTCGGCCCCAACCTGCAGAAGATCACGGCGGGCATGCTGAACGTGAAGCTGTCGGCTGCGGCCAAGTCCATCCCCAAGCTGCAGGTGGAGATCACCGGCACCTACAAGGCTGCGACCGCTGGTGCATTGCCAGGCGCGCTCTACACCAAGTTCCAAGACCCGTTTGGCGTGAACAAGGCCAACACGACGCTAGACCTGCACGGCGTGCCGGTGGCGGCCAGCGGCTTCGAGTTCGACTTCGGCAACGTGGTGATCAAGCGCGATTTGATCAACGTTGACTCGGTGGCGATCACCGACCGCAAGAGCAAGGGCTCGGTCACCTTCGACAACACGCCCGTCGCCGTCAAGAACTGGGTGGAGCAGGCCCGCCTGGGCGCGCGCGGCCCGCTGCACCTCAAGCACGGCCCGGGCGCCACCAACGTGGTCGAGCTGATCGCTCCCAACGTGCAGCTCGGCAAACCCACCTTCGGCGAGCTGGACGGCGTCCAGACCATCACGACGCCACTGCGCTTCATTCCGGTCTTCGGCAATGACGAGTGGGAGATCGTGGTCCGCTGATCGCGGCTCGCATCCCCCGTTTCCCCTTTACCTGACTCACAGAAAGACCTACCCATGGCAGTCCGCATCTCGGGCCTCAAGCCCACCGTCACCTGTCCCGCCACCGTGTACCTGGTGGGCGACAACGGCCAGCACATCCCGCACCACTTCGACGTCGACTTCCGCCGGATGACGACCGAGGAGCGCAACGCCTTGAACGAAAAGTACGCGATCGGCTACGACGTTCCGGTGGAGATCGACGCAGCCGAGCCGGACCAGACACCCCGCACGAAGCGGGCCCACCTGTCCAACGCCGAGCTGCTCGATGCAATCGTGGTGGGCTGGGGAAAGATGCTCGATGAGAACGGCGAGCCGGTGCCGTACAGCCATGCCGAGCGCCGGTTGACCGAGAACGAGTACTCGGGCCTGGAGCAGGCCATGGTGGTGTCCTGGCTGGACCACTTCTTCTTCAACCAGCGCGAGGCCGCCATAAAAAACTCCAAGGCGCAGTCCGGCACCAGCTCGGCCGAGACAGCGCGCGCCGCCACGTAGTCGACGCCCAACTGCGCGCCACCTGCAAGCTGCTGCGCGTCGATATCGACCAACTCGTGCCTCCCACGCTCCAGAAGGACAAGCCCGATGACTTCGACCTGTGGCCCGAGCACCAGCAAGCCTGGGACGTGTACCTGGGGTGCGGAACGCAGTGGCGCAAGCGGGTGGTCGCCATGGGCCTGCAGCAGGGCCTCACGGTGTGGGAAGGCCTGGACTACCCGGGTGTTGAGGTTGTCATGAAGCACTACGGGGTCGGGCAAGACCGAGTCGCTCAAGTCTTCGCTCAACTGCAGGTACTGGAAGCGGAGACGGTTGCCATCCGCAACAGCGAGGCTCGATAAGCAAAAAGGCCGGGAGACCGGCCTTTTGAGATGAGGGTGAGGAGGTGTCGGGTTACCGCGAGGTCATCGCCCGCAGCAGCCACAGCGGCACCACCAGGGCAGGTGCAGCCACCCAGGCCCACAGCAGCACCGAAGGGTGCGGGGCGAGCAGAACGAGGCCGATGAGCCACAGCGACAGCAACTTGGACATGACGGGACTTTAAAACAAATGAGCGCGGTACGCCAGATCGGCATCAAGATGACGGTGGACGCCCAGTCGGTAACGACTGAGCTGCCCAAGGTCACGCGCGAGTTTGCGAACATGGGTGCGAGCGCCGAGCAGGCGTCGGCCCGGACCACCCGCAGCCTGGCCCAGGTGCAGATGTCGGTGCGCGATATCGTGGCGGGGGCGGCGGGCCTGCATGTGATCGGCGGGGGGATCAACGCCATCACCAAGGCGATCACCGAACTGCCGCGCAACGCCTTCGACTTCTCCAAGAACCTGGAAGTCAGCCAGGTCGGGATGGCGGGCATCCTGGGGTCAATGACTGCCATCAACGGCAAGCAGACCGACTACAACCAAGCGCTGCGAATCTCCAGCGAGTACATCCGTAAGCTCGGCGACGACGCGCTGCGCACGGCGGCCACCAGTTCTGAGCTGACGGCCGTCTTCCAAGCGCTACTAGCGCCCGGGTTGTCCGCACGGATGACCCTGGAGGAAATCCGACAGCTCACCACGGTGGGCACGAACGCGGTCAAGTCCATGGGCCTGGACGCGGGCCAAGTGGTGCAGGAGCTGCGCGATCTGGTCGCTGGCGGCATTACGCCCGCCAGCTCGACGCTGGCGACCGCGCTGGGGCTGAAGGATTCCGATATCCAGCAGGCCAGGGCCTCCAGCGAGGGGCTGTTCAAGTTCCTCATGGATCGCCTCCAAGGTTTTGAGGCATCGAGCAGCGCATTCGGCGACACGCTCAAGGGCCGTCTCGACCAAGTCGCGGAAGGCGCCACCCGCGTGGCCGCCGAGGGCATGGAGCCGCTGATCAAGGCGTCCAAGCAGGCCCTGGCCGAGGTGAGCAACCTGTTCGTGACGATTGACCAGGCGGGCAACGTCACGCTGAACCAGGAGCTGGTGGGCACCATCCGTGAATACGCCACCGCTGCCGCCCAGGCGATGGAGATCAGCCGCGATGGTCTGGCCGTGCTGTGGGAGAACCGCGACGCGATCATGGCCGTGGCTGCGGCCTGGGCTTCGGTGAAGCTGGGCAACGTGGTGGCCGAGACGGTCGCGGCCATGGCGGCCAAGGCCGAGCTGGCACAGGCGTCGCGCCTGGCTGCTGTGCAGGCAGCGGCCGAGGCGGCGGGCAATGTGGAGGTGGTGGCGACCTCCCGCCAGAAGATTGCCGCTTACCTGGCCGAGCTGGAAGCCAAGGCCGCCAATGCAAGGGCCGACGTGGTGGCGCAGGCCGCGCAGATCGCCACGCTCAACACCACCCGCGAGGCCATCGTGCTCTCGCGCGCCGAGGTGGTTGCCAAGCTGGATTCGGTTCGCGCCACCATGGCACAGGCCGAGGCGCAGATCGCGGCGGCCCGGGCGGCTGGTGCGCAGAGCTTCGCCCTGGCTGCGTTGCGGGAGGGCACGCAGGCACTGACTGCCGCACAGGCCCGCCACGCCATGCTGATGACCGAGCTGGCTGCATTGGGCAAGCAGCAGGCCAGCGTGAACGCAGCGCTCGCGACGGCCACTGCTGCCCAGACCGCAGCCGCCAACGCGGCCTCCGCCGCTACTGGCACTCTGGCGGCTGCGCAAGGTGCTGCCTCCATTGCCGGGCGCGCATTGAGCGGCGCCATCGGCTTCCTGGGGGGACCCATAGGCCTTGTGACCACGGCATTGACGCTGGGCGTTACGGCCTGGACGCTATGGGGCAATTCGGGGAGCCAAGCGGAGCGCAAGGTGGCGGGCGAGGTGTCCCGCAGCACAAGCGAAATCGTGTCGGACCTCGACAAGCAGATCGCGAAGCTCAATCAGCGAAACGCTCTGGCTGCTGCGGGCATGGGTGAACTGGCGCGCAAAGGCGGTGAAGCGGCCGAGCGTCTGGCGAGTCTGCAAGCCCAGATCGGCAACCTGCAGCAAGGCAAAGGACCAGATGGCGGCGCCGCCCTGCCTGAGGCCGCGCGTGTTGATCTATTGCAGAAGCTGCTGATGCAGTACGGCACGCTGGCAGGCAGCGTGCAGCGCATGGAGGAAGCACAGGGAAGGCTCGACAAGGGCGGCCAGAATTTGACTCTGACGCTCACCGGCCAGGAGCAAGCCTGGCGCAAGGTGAACGACGGAATCAAAACCGTCAGCGCAGCGCAGCAGGAGTACGAATCAAAGCTCAGCGCATCCCGCCAGGCGTGGAAGACTTTCAAGGAGGGCCTGGAGCAGACGGGAGCGAGCCCGGAAAAGATCAAGGCGCTGCAGACCGAGCAAGACCAAGTGGAGAAGTCCCTGGCGGCCGAGCGCGACAAGAAGATCAAGGAACTGGGCGCGAGCGCGGCCAGCGCCCATTCCCACGCCATCGACGCGCAGATCGCGGCGGTGCAACAGAGCTACAAGCTGCTGGCGGCCAAGACCGCCGACGCCCTGGACGAAGTGCAGACCCTGCGCCAGCTCGACGTCATCAGCGAGTTCGAAGCGGTGCAGCGCAAGGCGGCGCTGCAGCAGCAGGACGTCGAAAACGAGCAGAACTCGCTCAAGCAGAAGCTGGTGCTGCTCAAGAGCAAGAAGGACACTGCCAAAGAGCGCGAGACAGTGGAAGGCCAGCTCGCCGAGCTGGAACAAAAGCGCATCAACCTGCAGCGCGCAGCGGCCCGCGACATGGAGATGCTGCTGGTCAAGCCGCAGCTCGAACAAGTCAACGCGGTGCGCCAGGGTACCCAGGCGATACACGACCAGGCTGCAGCGTTCGAGGCGCAAAACCGCGTGTACGGCCAGGCCGGATCGGCCCTGGTCGACCTAACCATCGCCCAGTTAGAAAAGCAGCGCCTTGACCTGGAGGCAACCGACAACGTCATCCCCGGCTACATCGAGGCGCTGGAGCGCCAGATCGCTGCCCAAAAGCGCCTGCGCGCTGCCATGGCCGACAAGGAGTCCAAGGACTGGGCCAAGGAGCAAGCCGAGAACGCGGTGAAGGCCAACGAGCGGGCCACCGAGGCCGTCGAGCGGCAGAACGCACAGCTCGCCCAGTCGCTCACCGACAACATCATGCGGGGCGGCAAGGATGCTGCCGACTACGTCGAAGACCTGTTCCGCACGATGGTGCTGCGCCCCGTGATTCAGGCGATCATGAGCCCGGTCTCGATGGTGGTGAATGGCGTCGTCAACAGCGCAATGTCGAGCATGGGCCTGGTCAGCAATGGCGCCGGTATGTTCAGCGGCCTGACCAGCGGTACCGGCGTGCTGGGCACGGTGGGCAACTGGCTGGGCCTGGGCGCCACCGCAGGCACCACCACGGGCATCGGCGTGGGCACCAGCTTGGCGACGCCGGGCATGGCCGCGATGGTCAACCCGATAGCGGGCACGGGCGCCGGCATCGGCGGGGGCATGGGTGCGCTGCTGTCCAACCCGATCACGCTGGGCCTGGGCGCCATCGCGGTGCTGGCGGCCATCGGGAAGGCAACGAAGGGCGAAACCCGGATCGGCGGCCAGTTCGGCGTGGCCTACGACGACCGTGTGGTGAATAACCGGCGCGGTGAGACGTACACATACGTCGGGCAGCAGTACGACCGGGACTTTTCCAACGGCGAGCGCAATGCCCTGACCAATGGCAGCGCGTACCGCCTGGAGGGCGATCCTGTCGAGAACGAGCAGGCCATCCGCGATGCGGTGGCAGGCACCGCGCAGACCATCGACGCCATGCTCAAGGCCCTGGGCAGCACGATGCGTCTTGAGGGCTTCTCTGCAGGTCTGGAGACCAGCTCCAAAGGCCGGGGCGGTGTGTTTTCGGGCGGCAGGTTCGTCGGTGGGCGCACGTTCGGCGAGACCGGCGAGGGCGACAACTACGAGGGCACGCTGTACGAGCTTTTCAGCACCAACAGCCCCGACTACAAAACGGCCGTCGAGAACCTGACTCTCGATTTAAAGCAATCGACCGTTCAAGCGCTGCAGGAAGCGGCAAAGGCTGCGGCCGAAGCGGGAGAAGCGTTCCCGCGCGCCATTGCCCAGAGGTTGGCGAACGTCGATGCCGAGCGCCTGACGAGCGAAGCTGCAGACGCGCTGCTGCTGTCGATCAACACGACGATCACAGGAGTGGCCCAGTTCCGTGCATCCCTCGACGCAATGGGCCTGGACAAGTTCGCGGACATGGCCTTCGACGCGGCGGTGGCGCTGGCAGAGGCATCGGGCGGGTTTGAGAAGCTGCAGGGCAACCTCGCCTCGTTCTACAACAACTTCTACAGCCCGGAAGAACGCAAGGCCAACACCGAGCGCCTGGTGCGCGAGCGGCTGGATTCCGTGGGCATCGAGATGCCCAAGACGCGGGAGGAATACCGCAGGCTCACCGAAGATGCCATCGCGCGGGCCGATGTCGAAGCCGCCAACCGGGAGCAACTCATTGCCAACGTGGGCAAGGGTGCTGCAGGACTGAACGGTTCGGCCATCAGCGTGGCGGATCTCGGCCGCCTTGGCCTGAAAGACGTCGACCCTGCCTTGATCGACGGCAAAGCGGACCCAGAGCGCCAGGCGCAGCTCGGCGGCTTCCTGGACAGCCTGAACGACGTGCTCGGCTCTGGCATGTCCGCCGACAACGTGCAGGCCAGCGTGGCCGAGCTGGTGGGCCTCAATGCTGAAGTGCTGGGCATCAGCACGAGTGCCTCGGACACCGCCGCTGCGCTGCTGGAGATGAACGAAGCGTTCGCCTCGCTCTCCGACACGGCCGAGGACACGGCCAAGAAGCAGAAGGACGCCGCCAAGACCGCCACCGACGCCGCGTATGCAGCGTTCCAGCGCTCGTTGAACCTGGCGCTCGATGCCGCCCGGGCGGCCATGGATGTCGCCCAGGAGCGTGTCGATGCAGTCCGCGCGCTGCGCGATACCCTACGCGATCCCATTGATGAGCTGGGTGGCCTGGTGCAGAGCACGCGCAGCATGGCGGCCGACCAGGGCAACGCCATCATCAACCAGGCCGTGGAGACCATGCTGCGCTCGGGCTACCTGCCCGAGTCCGACGACATCAGCGCCGCGATCTCGGCCGCGCGCAGCACCATGGGAACGGGCGACTACAGCAACCGGCTGGACTACGAAGCCGCCCAGCTCATCCTGCGCAACAAGCTGGAGCTGCTGGACGAAGCGGCGGGAGAGCAGCTCTCGGTGGACGAGCTGCAGCTTGAAGAAGCCAGAGCCCAGGTCGACCACCTGGAGCAGCTTGAAAAGACGGCCAAGGAACAACTGGACGCGACGCGCGGTGTCGATACGAGCGTGAAGTCGGTGGACGAGGCCTTCCGGGCTTTCATGGATTCACTGAAGAAGGAGTCGCAAGGCTCGCAGGGCACCAAGCCTGCAAGCGGCAGCGGTTCCATCAGCGGTCCCACCTTTGGCCCTGGCGACAGTGGTGGCGGCTCGGCTGCGCAAGACGCCAGGTACAAGACGCCGGTGTATCTGGGGACGGCGGGCGTCGGCTACCAGGCGATCACGGACAAGGACCAGATCGCCCACTTGGACAAGCTCGCTCCAACGTTCCACAAGTACGACGGCACGGGCGACTTTGTGGGCCTGGCGAACGACATCAAGGCCAACGGCGGTACTGCCAAGGACATCGCGGCCCTGTACGGCTTCTACGAGAAAGACGTTCTGGCTGCTTTGGACCGCTACGGCCTGCCGCACTTCGAAGGCGGCGGCTCCCACCTGGGCGGCATCCGTATGGTGGGCGAGAACGGCCCCGAGTTGGAAGTGACGGGTGCATCGCGCATTTACAGCCACGGCCAGCTCGGCGCGATGCTGACCGGTGGCAACAGCGCTGACGTGGTGCGGGCTATCGAGGCTCTGAGGGAGTTTCTCTACAACGCCATCCGCGCCTCTCTGGTCAAGCAGGGAGACATCGAGACCGTTTTGCGCAAGTTCGATCAGATGGGCATCAAGGAAAGGGTCGCAGCATGAGCGCGAGCGACAGGTATACGCTGGGGATGGGTTTTGTGCCCCCGATGGCAGTCACCCTTGCCAACCTCACGACTAACGTGCCCGCCAGCGCTCTGTTGCCTTGGAGCGCGGCAACCAACTATGCCCTTGACGCAGAAATCTGCGATCCGGCAACGGGCGTGATCTGGCGCAGCATGCTGCCGGGCAACCAGAACAACAACCCGCTGACCACCAGCGGCAAGTGGCAAAAGCGCGGCGTAGAAAACCGCCTGCGCATGTTCGACGCATCGCTCGGCACTGCCACTGAAAACCCGGAGCTGATCGAGGTGGTGATCCCGCCTGGTCGTGTCGTCACCGACGTGATGCTGCTGGGTGTGCAGGCGCACAACGTGCAGGTGCTGGTGAACGATCCGGTCGACGGCCTGGTGTTCGACAGCAAGGACATCCTCATGCTGCGCCCATCGGGCAACAGCCACTGGGGCTATTACTTCGAGCCGATCACCCGCCAGCGTCGCTTGCACGTCTGGGGTCTTCCTGCCTACACGCAGGCCACGGTGACCATCCGCATCCGCAATCCGGGCAGCGTGGCGAAGTGTGCCGAGGCCGTGATCGGCCGCGCGGTGTGGCTGGGCAACACGCAGTGGCGCCCCTCCATCGGCTTTGACGACTGGGGTGTCAAGAAGCGCGATGAATGGGGTGGCTGGACGGTCAATGCAGAGGAAGGCGCTTTCAGCGACCGGATGAAGCTGCAGGTGCTCGTGGAAGAGCAGGCCTACGAGCTGACCCGTGAACGCATCCTTCCCTACCGCAACAAGCACGTCGTGTGGATTGGCGCTCGGGGCGTCAACGCACTGACCCTGTACGGGTACATCACCGGCTTTGAACAGGTGCTGCCTGGAGTGGGGTTTTCTGATTGCCAAATGACTTTTGAAGGACTGGAGAGCAATGAGCTTTACTAACCCACCCGCCGCCCCTGCCGAGGCGCCCGCCATCCCCAATCGGCGCACCGACGAGCAGCCCGACTTCGACGTTAAAACCGATGCCCACCTCAACTGGCTGTTGGTGTTCCGTACCTGGCTCACGGCGTTCCGCGCCTGGCTGGTGACCTTCATCGGCGAACTGACTCTCGCGGTACAGAACGTCGAAGGCAACAAGAACGCGGCCCTGTCCGCTGCAGCCGCCGCAGAAAGTAGCGCGCAGAACGCTGCTGTGATCTCTGGTGCAGTGCGCTGGGCGCCAGGAAGCTATGTGAAGGGCAATGCGGTGTGGTCTCCCATCTCGCTGCTGACCTATAGGCGCATTCCCGAAGGCCCATCGGCGAGCGCGGTGGACCCTTCAATTGACCGCGTGAACTGGCGCTTGACTGGCTCGCCCCACTCGCTGCCCCAGAAGGAAATCACCACCTCTCTGGACCCTGACACCGGCCTGCCGCATCTGCTGTCCGTGGGCGTGCACTACCTCATCAAGCACCCGCTGGCTGAGTGCTCCATGCCTTCCGATGCTGTCGCCCAAGAGATGGTGCGAGTCACCAATCAAAGCGGTGCCTCAACACCCATCCTGCGCAAGAACGGGAAGACCTTCAACGGCTACGACGACGACCTGCAGCTCGACCTGATCGGCTGGGACAAGGTCTTCACCATGACGGCCGCTGGCGCCTGGATTTAACCCCTTCACTGTGAGCCATTGATATGACCATGTTTGCCTCGCAAGCCTACGGCAGCCCACCCCAACTCAAGAAGGTCGTGTACTGCCCGACCAGTCGCACCGTAATCGCCCCGCTGACAGGAACCGTTACGGTAGACGTTCTGGGCGCATCTGCGTCTGGCTCCGGCACGGCCGGTAGCGGTGCCAACGGCGCCACGGTGGCCCGGGTCACCAAGCTGGTGACCAAAGGCCAGTCCATAGTGGTGACTTTAGGCGCTGGCGGCGCCAACGTGACCAGCGTTGCTACCGGCAATGCAGGGGGCACAACTACTGTTACCGGGCCCAACGGCTTGTCGGCATCCGTGCCCGGGTCGAATCCGGGCATAGCGGCGGGCACCCCGGCCCCCAACACCGCCCCCACAGGCGTCGACGAGTACTGGCTGGGTGGTCTGGGCGGCTCAGCACCACGAGGTGGCGGCGGTAGCGCGCCATTGCTGGAAGGCTCCACCACGGGCTACCAAGGGGGAACCGGAACGGCCAACTCTGGCGGCGGTGGCGCGGGCATCGGCGGTGCTGGAGGCGCCGGCGTTGCCAATGGAGGCGGATCGGGCGGCGGTTCAGGTGGTCCCGGAAATCCTGGCGTCTCGTCTTCGGCGTCCGCACCTGGCCCCAACTTGATCGGCCTGTCGGGTTCGACCAATCTGACCGATCAGAGCTACAACCGGCTGCAACTTGATCTTTCCGGGCCGGGCGGCTCAGGTGTGGACAGCGGTGGGAGCGGCGCCTCCTTGCCCGGCCCGGGCGGAGGCAGTGGTGGCGGCAGCTCAACCGGCGCCCAACCAGCCAATGGTGGTTTCGGCGGCGGTGGGGGAGGTGCTGGTTCAAATGGCAGCGGGGGCAATGGCGGCGTAGGCGGCGGCGGTGGTGCCAGCCAAAACGGTTTTCCGTCCGGTGCTGGCAACAAAGGCTTCGTCACGTTGATCTTCAAGGGGGCTTGAAATGCGGATCGAAATTCTGAATGAGCAGGGCGACGTAGCCAACGAAATCGACGCTGACGTGGAGTTCGCGGCGGCCAACTACCCAGAGGGTGCTTGGCGCGTCGCGGAAGTGCAGTCGAGACCAAACAGCGAAGACCCGCGCATGTGGTGGATCGATGTGGGCCCGTTCTACGACCGTTTTGGTACCGATGCGCTCGCCATCGCTGCCAGCGATCACGGCGCCTGCAGGGCCGTGCAGACTTTGACGGGTGTGCGCAAGTACATCGACCTGCGCGACCCTCGCATCGGTGCCAGCATCGACATGCTGATCGCCACGAACCAGCCCACCGCACAGCCTTGGGCGCCCGGTAGCGGCCCGATGACGCCTACGAAGAAGGCCGCCATCTTGAGCGCCCCCACCACCGAGTACGAGCGCTATGTCAAGGGGCTGGGAGGCTAACCATGCTGCTCGCGTCTTACATCACCATCCGGCCCGGCATCCAGGGCATCGCCAATCGGCTGATTCGGTTCCGTCTGCAGTCCAAGGAAAGCCACACCGAGGTCGTGTTCGAACCCGGCGACGGCGTGGACGGCCTGATGCCCGATGGAACGTGCCAGCCGGATGCAACGGGCGCGCTGTGGTGCGCCAGCAGCGTGGCCTGGGAGCGGTTGCCGAAGCATTCGCGCAGAGCTGGCAAGCGCGGGGGCGTGCGCTTCAAGCGGATCGCGCTCAAACCCGAGCATTGGCACCTGCAGCCGTACCGCCGAGACCCGATGCTTGCCGCTCAGCGCATCAAGCGACGCGAGGGTGAACCATATAGCTGGCGTTTGATTTTGGGCTGGGTGGGCTGGCTGATCACTGTGATCCGGCCGCCCTCGCGCCGCAAAACGGTGTGCAGCCAGCTCGCGGCCGAGGCGGGGGGCGTTGCCCCTGAGCAGGCGTTTCGTTTGGACCCTGCCACCCTGCGCCATGTGGTCGAAGCGGAAAACAGAGAGCACCAGCCATAAAAAAAGACAGGGCGAGTGCAAGGGGTGCGCTAACACCCCCGGCAAACGCCTCCGCCGTGAGTGAGCACGGCATCGACCAAAGACCCTGCCACCTAGCTAGGCGGGGCTGATCATAGGTGATGCCGAGATGATGGAAGTGAGATGCGGACGGTGCAGCAAGCTGCTGGCCCGGGCCGATGGAGTAGTCGAGATCAAGTGCCCGCGCTGCGGGTGCATGAACCACTGGAGAGCCAGCCCCGCTGATCGCAGCGGGCCGAGCCCCAAGCCAGAGCGCCGCGAGCGTCACAAAGCAATGAGCAATGAAGACGCAAGCAACGAAAAGCCCTTTGGCATGGCTGGGCGGCAAGAGCCGCCTGGCCGACCGGATCATCGAGAAGATTCCGGTTCACCAGACCTACTGCGAGGTGTTCGCAGGAGCGGCCTGGGTGCTCTTTAAAAAGCCGGAAAGCAAGGTCGAGATCATCAACGACATCAACTCGGACCTCACCAACCTTTATCGGTGCGTGAAGTTCCACCTGGCCGAACTGGTCACCCAGTTCCGCTGGATGCTGGTGTCGCGCGACGAGTTCGACCGGTTCCTCATAACGCCTGCCGACACCCTCACCGACATCCAGCGGGCGGCCAGGTTCTTTTACCTGGCAAAGTCGAGCTTCGGCGCCAAGATCGTCAAGCCGACCTTCGGCATATCGGCGACCGGGGCGCCTCGGCTGAACCTGCTGCGGATCGAGGAGGACCTGAGCGAAGCGCATCTGCGCCTGGCACGGGTGTTCATCGAGAACAAGCCCTACGACCAGGTCATCCAGCGGTTTGACAAGCCGGGCACGTTTTTCTACATCGACCCGCCGTATTGGGACTGCGAGAAGGACTACGGCGAGGGGTTGTTCGGCAAGGAGGATTTTGGGCGCTTGGCGGGCCTCCTGGGGGCCGTGAAGGGCAAGTTCATCTTGAGCCTGAATGACACGCCTGGGGTACGGGAGGTGTTCGACAACTTCCGCATCGAGGCGGTGAAGACCCGTTACAGCATCAGCGGCACGGACAAGAAGGAGGCGGCCGAGGTGCTGATCAGCAACTACAAACTGGGCTAGCTCCCAAAGGAACCCCACCTGCCGGTGTAGCGTTGGCGAAGCCAGGGGTCCATGTTGCGAAGCGCTGCGGTCACGGCCTCATTCCCAGAGCCACAAAGCCAGTCCTGCGGCCATTGGTTTAGGTGACCGGCATCCCAGGCCGTGCCCTGCAGGAGGAACGTTCCGTCCGCGTTCTGGCGCACGCTTCGCACCACAAGCGGACTGACAGATGAAGTGTCCTGGTCTGGATTCAGCGAAGTGTGAAATCCCGACAACCAAACTTGAGCGTCGATGTCCTTTGTCACTATCCAGCCGGTATTTATCGGTCGAGTCAAGATCAGGCCTGCCGGGAGGTAAACGCCGCAGAAGCGCAGCTCCACAAGCCTGCAGGGCCACGCTGCTTGTTTCCGATCAGACTGGGCCCGGGCGCTGCCCGGCGCGCTGGCGGTACGGATTAGGCCTGGAGGCTCTATCAACTCCGACATATCAGACGGCCGAAATTGCGCTGCTCCCAAGCGGTGGGGTTTGCAGGCGAAAGAGGGTTTGGGCCTCAATCTCTGCCTCCAGCAGCGCGGCCTTCAAATCCGGGCTGAGCCTTTTAAAAGGCGCCCAGTCGCCGAGGGTCCAATTGGTATCGCCTGGTAAGACGCGCTGCATGATCACTATTGCATCGCTCACCTCGGACAGATGGCCGTAGGTCCGATCGTCGTGCCGGAGGATGTCCAAGATTCGCAGTTTCAGGGCGTCAATCGTCAGGTGAGTCAGCATGGTACCTCCTATGTTTCGAGGCTTTATCGTGCCGGCACGACTCCCAGCAATCAAGTCCGGGCCTGAGCAAAAAGACCGGTGACCTCTTGCTCGCAGGTTCCATCTTGCTTTTTAAATAGATTAGTGGCAGAGCCGTTACAGCGGATGAAGAGCGCCAAAGGCTGCGACATTTCGCGCCAAAGGCGACGTAAATCAGCGCCAAAGCGCGCGGCGCGCAACTCGGTGTCAGCACCGGAGCGCATTTACGCTGTATCAATCCGCCCTCTGACGGAACCAATCCCCAAAACCCAGTGTCATTAAAATGAGAATCAATAACATTTAAAGAAAACAGCGCCCGATGATCACCCCGCACGACAGCGCCGCTTTGCCGCAGCAGTCCTCCACTGCCAACAGCCCCGCGCCATCCACAGCCCTTGACCGGCTGCCCCTGCACACCCCTGCGCTGGTGACGGGCCTGCATAGCGCCAGCGGCGAGCAGGAAGAAGGCACGGTGCTGCGTCTGATGGAGATCGGATTTCTCCCTGGCGAGGCGGTGCGTGTGGTCGCGCGCGGTGGTTTTGGGGTGGACCCGATTGCGGTGCGGGTGGGGCAGGCCACGTTTGCGTTGCGCCGCAGCGAGGCGTCGATGGTGCAGGTGCAAATCGGCGTCGAGGTGCAGCCATGAGCGCGCAGGGCACCTCCACCACCGCGCCATCGACAACCGCCCCGCTGCGCATCGCCCTGCTGGGCAACCCCAACTGCGGCAAGACCGCGCTCTTCAACCTGCTGACGGGTGCCCGCCAGAAGGTGGCCAACTATGCGGGCGTGACGGTCGAGCGCAAGGAAGGCTCGCTGCAGACCGCCAGCGGCAGGCGCGTGCGCGTGCTGGACTTGCCGGGCGCCTACAGCCTGCATGCGCAAAGCATGGACGAAGCCGTCACGCGCGACATCGTCACCGGGCAGCGGGCAGGCGAGCCGGCGCCCGAGGTGCTGGTCTGCGTGACCGATGCCACCCACCTGCGGCTCAACCTGCGCCTGGTGCTGGAGGCCCGCGCCCTGGGGCTGCCCATGGTGCTGGTACTGAACATGAGCGACGTGGCCGAGCGCCAGGGCATCGTGATCGACCGCGAGGCGCTGGCGCGTGAGCTGGGCATGCCGGTGCTGGCCACCGTGGGCGTGCGGGGCGGCGGTGCGCAAGAACTGGTGCAATGGCTGGACACGGTGCAGCCTGCGGCGCTGGCCGCCGCGCAGGTGCCGCTGGCGATGCCCGAAGGCAGCGCGCAGCAGCAGGTGATGCAGCTGCACCAGCAGGTGCGCCGCATCATCGACCTGGCAGTGCGCGCGCCGCAGGTCAGCCTGCACCGCGACGACCGCATCGACGCGGTGGTGCTGCACCCGGTGTGGGGCATGGTGCTGCTGGCCGTGACGCTGTTCCTGATGTTCCAGGCGGTGTTCAGCTGGGCCGCTGCGCCCATGGACTGGATCAAGGCCGCCACCGAGGCCGCGGGCGCGTGGGTCAACGCGAACATGGGCGAGGGCACGCTGCGCAGCCTGCTCACCGACGGCATCATCGCCGGCGCGGGCGGGGTGGTGGTGTTCCTCCCGCAGATCCTGATCCTGTTCTTCTTCATCCTGGTGCTGGAAGACTCGGGCTACCTGCCGCGCGCGGCGTTTTTGCTGGACCGGGTGATGGGCGTGGTGGGCCTGTCGGGCCGCTCGTTCATCCCGCTGCTGTCGAGCTTTGCATGTGCCATCCCGGGCATCATGGCCACGCGATCCATCCCGAGCTGGCGCGACCGGCTGGTGACGATCATGATCGCGCCGCTCATGACCTGCTCGGCACGTTTGCCGGTGTATGCGCTGCTCATCGCGGCCTTTATCCCGGAGCAGACGGTGGCCGGTGTGTTCAACCTGCAGGGCTTGGTGCTGTTCGCGCTGTACGTGGCCGGCATCGTCAGCGCCATGGCGGTGGCCGCCGTGGCCCGGCTGGCGCGCACCAACACCGGTGCCGCGCCGCTGCTGATGGAGCTGCCCACCTACCGCTGGCCCAGCGTGCGCAGCCTGGCCATCGGCCTGTGGGAGCGCGCCAAGATCTTCCTGCGCCGCGTGGGCGGCATCATCCTGGCGCTCACCGTGCTGCTGTGGTTCTTGTCGTCGTTCCCGGCGCCACCGGTGGGCGCCACCGGGCCCGCCATCGAATACAGCCTGGCGGGCAAAATCGGCAGCCTGCTGGCGGTGGTGTTCGCGCCCATCGGCTTCAACTGGCAGATCTCCATCGCCCTGGTGCCCGGCATGGCCGCGCGCGAGGTGGCCGTGGGGGCCTTGGGCACCGTGTATGCGCTGTCGGCCACGGGCGAGGAGACCGCCGCGCAGTTGGGCCCGCTGATCGCCGCCCAATGGTCACTGGCCACGGCGCTGTCGCTGCTGGTGTGGTTCATCTTCGCGCCGCAGTGCCTGTCGACCATCGCCACCGTCAAGCGCGAGACCAACAGCTGGCGGTACCCGTTGATCATGACGGCGTACCTGTTTGCGCTGGCCTACCTGGCCAGCTTCGTGACGTACCGCATCGCACTGGCGATGGGTGGAGGGTAGACAACCATGGCCCAGGACATCATCGTCGGCGTGATCGTGGCCGTTGCCATGCTCTACGTGGCGTGGCGCTACATGCCGCAGGGTTGGCGGCAACGCCTGGGAAGGGTGCACCCGGCGTTGGTGCAGGCACCGGGCTGCGGCAGCGGGGACGGCGGTGGGGGGTGCAGCAGCTGCAGTAGCGGTGGCGGTGGCTGCGGTCCTGCAGCATCGTCGCCGGGCGAGGCTGCCGAGAAAACAGTGGCCATGCCACGCTCGCGGCATTGATTTGGGTTGCTATATTATTTGTAGCTCCTTGCGCTTGTCCATCAAGCGGTAGAGGGCGCTGGAGCATCTAATAGGCTTGGATGGCTTGGATGGCTTGGATGGCTTGGATGGCTCGGATGGCCACATGCGTCACATACCCCCAATCCGTTCGGGCTGAGCCCGTCGAAGCCTTGCACGCTGGGGGCATGCCCTGGCTTCGACAGGCTCAGCCCGAACGGATGGTGAGTTCGCTGAGGCTGCAGTTCATCAGGCCGCGAGTTCGCTGAGGCTGCAGCTCATCAGGCAGATGGCCAGCGGTTGTCACGACGGCCATGGCCCGCTCCGGTCAGCGCCGCATCAGCCCCGGCGCGCCGCCAGCGGTATCTCCACGAAGAAGCCCACGCCCCGCCCGCCCAGTCCCTGGCCCAGCCGCACTTGCCCGCCCATGCGCAGCGCGGCCTGGCGCACGATGGCCAGGCCCAGACCGGAGCCGTTGGTGGCATGGCCTGCATCGTTGTGGCTTCCGCTGCTGGCCGCGTGGCCCGGGCCGCGGTAGAAGCGTTCGAACACCTTGCCCTGCTCGGCCGCCGGAATGCCCGGCCCGTCGTCCTGCACCGCCAATTGCAGCGTTGTGCCACCGTCGTCCACCCGCAGGCCGACAGCCACCGTGCCGCCTGCGAGCGAGTAGCGCACCGCGTTGTCCAGCAGGTTGTGCACCACCGATTCCAGCGCGGGCAGGTCCAGCCGCGTAGTCAGGCTGTCGGGCGCGTCCAGCGACAGTTCGATCTGCCGGGCCATGGCCCGCGGCGCGGCCTGCGCCAGCGCGGCGCGCAGCCACTGCGCCACGTCCAGGTCGCGCGGAGTAGGGCGCTGCGCTTCATCGAGCGCGGCCAGGTCCAGCAGCTGCTGCGCCAGGTGCGATGTGCGGGCGATGGCCTGCTCCAGGTGCGCCTGGGCCTGCGTGCGCTCGGCTTCGCTTTGCGAACGTGCCATGACATGGGCTTGGGCGGTGATGACGGCCAGCGGCGTGCGGATCTCGTGGGCGGCGTCCTGCACGAAGGCGCGCTCGCGTTCGACTTTCTGGCGCATGCGGGCCAGCAGGGTGTCCAGGGACTGCTCCAGCGGTTTGAGCTCGCGGTGCTGTGCGTCGAAGCCCACGGGCTGCAGGTCGTCGTTGTTGCGCCGGGCAATGCGGCTGGCCAACTGCTGCAGCGGCTTGAGGCCGTTGCGCACCGACAGCCACACGGGCACCAGCACGAAGGGCATGGCCAGCAGCAGATAGGGCAGGATGAAGCGGCCGTTGTAAGCCAGAAAGGCTGCATCCGTGCGCTTGGGCTCGAACACCTGCAAGGCCCACCGGGCGTTGTGGCCTGTGTAGATGCGGTACACGGTGCCCTCTGCGATGGCTTCGGTAATCACGCCCACCGCCTCCGGGTGCCTGGGGGGTAGATTCAGGGTCTTCAACTCATGCGAGGCAAACACCGGATTGCCGTCTGCATCACTGAGTGCGTGCAGTGTCTTGCCAGGAAAAATGCCAATCTGGCGGCGTCGTATGTAGGTCCACGTTTCGGTGGAGTCGATGGCTGCTGCAGCGTGTGCGGGGTTGGTCACGTCCTGCAGAGACACCAGCAGGGCGTCTCCGTACTTTTGCAGGCCCGGGTCGTTGGTGATGGTGTGTTTGTAGGTCATGAAGATGTAGCACAGCAACACCCCCCAGACCAGCACAAACGCCAGCAGCACCGATACCACGCTGCGGCGCACCAGGGTGGGCTCGGCCAGCCGCTGCCATCTGGCGCGCAATGTCGTGCGTGCGCTCATGCTTGAAGCAGGTAGCCCACGCCGCGCACCGTACGGATCAGCTCCGGCCCGATCTTGCGGCGCAGGTTGGACACATGCACTTCGATGGCGCCAAAGTCCACCGGCTCGCCCAGCGGGTCCAGCCGCTGCGCGATCACGCCCTTGGGCACCACGGCGCCAGGCTCGCGTGCCAGCTCCAGCAGCAGCTGAAACTCGCGCGGCGACAAGTCCAGCGCCTCGCTGCCACGCCGCACCTGGTGGCGCCGGGGCTCGATCACCAGCTCGCCCAGCACCCAGCGCTCGCTGGCCTGCCGCGCGCTGCGGCGCAGCACCGCGCGGATGCGCGACATCAGCTCGGCCGTGGCAAAGGGCTTGATCACAAAGTCGTCCGCGCCGCCGTCCAGTCCCGCCAGCCGGTCCTCCACCGCCGAGCGCGCGGTGATCACGATGACGGGCACCTGCTCGCCCTGCGCCCGCCAGCGCGCCAGCAGGTCGAACCCGCTGCCGTCGGGCAGCGTCAGGTCCAGCAGCACGCAGTCCACGGTGGTGGCATCCACCGTGGCGGGCGCGTCCACCGCGCGGCGCAGCCACTCGCTGGTCAGTCCCTCGACCTTCAGCGCCGACTGCAGGGCCCGGCCCAGGTCCAGGTCGTCTTCGATGAGCAGGATGTGCATGGGGGGGATTGTGGCGGTTTGCACCACGGTTGGACGGGGCAACAGCATGTTGGCGCGCCGTCTTTGGCTGCGCTTAAGACACGCGCTGGACAATGACCGGAGGAGGGTAGGTATGAGAAAAATCAAGCGCCATGCCGCGATGTGGATGACTTGTCTGGCGGGCCATGCTGCGTGGGCCCAGGGTCAGGCCGAGGGCGCGGGTGCACCCCCGCAACTGGAGGGCGTGACGGTGACGGCGCGCCGCTCGCTTGAGCAGCGCTTCTTTGCTGCGGGCTCGCTGGTGGTGGTCGACCGCAACGACATCGAGCAGATGGGCGCTTTCTCGGTGGCCGATGTGCTGCGTCAGTTGCCCGGTGTGCAGGTGACGCCGTCAGGGGACGGCAGTGTGGAGATTCGCATGCGCGGCATGGACCGTGGCGCGACCCAGTTGCTGGTGGATGGACAGCGCGTAGGCAGCAAGCGATCGCAGTTGCCCATCGACCAACTGCCGCCAGAGCTGATCGAGCGCATCGAGGTGGTACGCGCGCCCACTGCGGAATTCTCAGGCGCCACGGGCGGCACCGTCAACATCGTGCTGCGCCAGGCCACGGTCAAGCGCGAGACAGTGCTGCGCCTGACGGACAACCATGTGTGGGGGCGCGATGCGGGCCAGGCCTTCTTCTCGCGCACGGGTCCTATCGGCGCCACGCCGACACGGGCTGGCGCTGAGAGTGATGCAGCGCCCAGCCCGCCGTGGTCGTACTTCGTGGCCGCGTCGGCCACAGGGCTGCTGCTGGGCTCGGACACCCACCGCAGCACGCAGCGTCCGGGTGTGGAAGTCGCCCAGTCGGACACCAGCGCTCGCTACCGGCGCACCGACTATGCGTTGGTCCCGCGCGTCAGCGGTCGGCTGTCGGCGCAAGACCAGCTCACGCTGCGCGCAACGCTCAGCCGGGGCGAGTTTGCCGGCGAGTCTGTCAGCGTGGGTAGCGGTGATGGAACCTATGCGCTGAGTTCACAGGAAGCGCACCGTTACGAGCGCCGCTACCTGCAGGCCGCGGCCGACTGGACGCACCGCTTTGCCGCCAGCAAGCTCGAAACCACACTCGCCACAAGCCGGGCAAGTGACACCGTGGACCGCGATGGAACGCTGGTCCGCGCTGCGGGAATGGCGGGGGCCGCTGCAGTGACCGACAGCTACAGCTTTCTGGATGACCGGCGGGAGGACCTGGTGAGCCTGAGTACCAAGCTCACCGGCACCACCAGCGCTTTGCTCTGGAGCGTGGGTGCGCAGCTGGAAGACCGTCAGTTGCACGTCCGCACGACAGCGAGTGGCGAGTTGCCGTCGAACACTGCGTTGGAGTCTGGAATCCGCCGCGCCGTACTGTGGGGGCAAAACGAATGGGAGCTGCCCGCCAACACCACGCTCACCCTCGGGTTGCGGGGCGAGCAGGTCACGCTCCATGGTGGCAGCTCGCTGGTGGCGGGCCAGCGGCAATGGAACATTTTGCAGCCCTCGCTGCACACGCGCACACCGCTGTCCGACGATCTGCAATGGCGCTTCAACCTGGCCCGCGTAACGCAGCTGCCGCGCGTGTGGGACCTGGTGGACCGGACCATTCCCAGCCAGGGCAGCAACAGCCTGAGCAACCCCGACACCATGGGCAACCCGAACCTGCGCCCTGAAGTGACGTGGACGCTGGACACAGGCTTTGAGCGCCGGCTGGCGGCGGGCCACATGGGCTTGAACGTTTTCGTGCGCAGGGTGAGCGATGCGCTCGCGCCCACGCTCCAGCTACAGGGCGCGCGCTGGGTGGAGCAGCGCAGCAACGTGGGCGACGCCATGGTCTGGGGCCTGGAGGCGGACGCCCGCACCGGCCTGGGTTGGCTGGGGCTGGCCAGCGACTGGACGCTGTCTGCCAACGCCAGCCTGCTGCAGTCGCGCATGACCAGTGGGCGCAACGAGGGCCAGCGCATTCCCGGGCAAGCCCGCTACATCGTCACGTTGACTGCGGCCCGCCCTATGCCGCGCGGCGGCGGTTGGTACGGCGGCGCCACGCTGTCGATGACCGGGCCTGCAGACCAGAATGTCGACCCGGTGTTGACGGGGCGCAGCCGTGCCCATGCGATGCTGGATGTGTACGTGGGGCAGTTGGTGCGGGGCCTGGGTTACTGGCGGCTCGGTATCTACAACGTGGGGGACGCACGCTTTCGCCGCGACCGGGTAGATGCATCGGGCCCGGTGCCGCTACTGAGCACCAGCAGCATGCGGCTGACACCGCGTGTGTACCTGACGGTGGGCACGCAGTTCTGACGGTGGCTGCCGCCTTGTCTTGCCTCTGGCTGCGCTGAGCGGTTCAATCCCACCTGTCTACCCATCGCCTGGAAATCATGGATGCTCCCAACGCTTTGATCGAACTGCGGCAGCTGTCTGCCGCCAATGCGGAGGTGTTTTCGTCGCTGCGCCGCGAACTGACAGCGGACAACCCGATACCCATGGGTCTCACGTTGGAAGAAGAACTGAGCCGCTCTCTGGACGGCTTCAGGGAGCAACTGGCGTATCCGGCGCCGAATGCCGTATTCGGAGTCTTTTGCGATGGTGTGTTGGCGGGGACGGCAGCCGTGGCATGGCAGAGCAAATTCGCATCGTCTCGCCACAAGGTATTGTTGTGGGGCACTTTTGTTTCCCCACGGTTCAGACGCCGAGGTTTTGCGCGCAGGCTGGTTGTGCGGGCCATTGAGCACGCACGTGCTCAAGGTGCGCGGCGGATCAATCTCATGATGTATTTGCCCAACGATGCGGCGGCCCAGCTGTGCCGGTCGCTGGGTTTCTCGACATACGGTGTGGAGCCGGAGGCCGTGTGTCTTGACGGGGCGTACTTCGACGCTGCGCTGATGAGCCTGCGGTTGGACTGAGCCCTGCGCGGAGTTGCGCCGTGACCCGCTCAGCCGTACAAGCGGCCTGAGGAAAGGGCTTGCAAGGCGTTCTGGAGGTTTGCGCGCGCCTGTGCCTCACAGCGCTCGTGGAACCACTCCGAGCCATAAATCCGCGGCCGGTCCACAAACCCCTGCAGCACCGCGCTGCGGCCCGCCACGTAACGCGGCCAGCGGACAAAGAAGTATTCACGCCGCACGTTGCGCTCGAACTGGCGGTAGACCGCCTCGCTCTGGCCGAGGATGGACAGGTCGATATCGACAACCCATTGCGCATCACCGGCCAGGGTGCCCGGGTTGTGGCGGGTGTCGAGGATGTGCTGGTGCACGCTGAGAACCATGGTTTCGGGCAGTCCCTGGCTGCGCAGGAAGCGCACGGCCCAGTCAGCGCTGCGCTGCTCGTTGTGCTTGCTCCACGGCCAGTAGACCGCGTCGTGGTACCACAGCGCCAGGGCCACCGCATGGGGGTCTTGCAGGACACCGGGCTGCCGGTCCTGCACGGCCTGCAGGTGCCGCAGGCAGGCCCACAGGTGCGTGGTGTCGTGGTACGCGCGGGGCCAGTGGGCCCAGCTCAGGATGAGGCGGCGGCCCTCGGCGCGCCAGGCGGGGGTGTCGCGGCCCAGCGCCTGGCCCAGCGCGTTCCAGCGCGCCTGCAGTTGGGCGCTGTGGACGGGCTGGCGGCGCCAGGGCATGGTGGAGCAGTGAATCAGGCCACGCTTCCGAGCAGAAGGTACTCCATGAGTGCCTTCTGCACGTGCATCCTGTTTTCTGCCTCGTCCCAGACCACCGACTGCGGCCCGTCGATCACATCGGCTTCGACCTCTTCGCCGCGGTGGGCGGGCAGGCAGTGCATGAAGAGGGCATCCGGCTTGGCGGCGGCCATCATCTCGGTGTCCACGCACCAGTCGGCAAAGGCTAATCTGCGCTCTTCGTTCTCGGCCTCGTAGCCCATGCTGGTCCACACATCGGTGGTCACCAGGTCGGCGCCTTGGCAGGCTTCGAGCGGGTTGCTAAAGAATTGATAGCTGCCAGCGCTGATTCCACGGTCGCCAGCGGCCAGTTTCTCGTCCACTTCGTAGCCGCGCGGCGTGCTCACATGCACCTTGAAGCCCAGCAGCGATGCCGCCTGCAGCCAGGTGTTGGCCATGTTGTTGCCGTCGCCCACCCACGCCACGGTCTTGCCCTTGATGGCGCCGCGGTGCTCGATGAAGGTGAAGATGTCCGCGAGGATCTGGCAGGGGTGGTATTCGTTGGTCAGGCCGTTGATGACGGGCACGCGCGAGTTGCCGGCAAAGCTTTCGATCTTGGCTTGTTCATACGTGCGGATCATCACCAGGTCGACCATGCGGCTGATGACCTTGGCGCTGTCTTCGATGGGCTCGGCGCGGCCCAGCTGGCTGTCGCCCGTGGTCAGATGCACCACGGAGCCGCCCAGTTGGTACATGCCGGCCTCGAAGCTCACGCGCGTGCGCGTGCTGGCTTTCTCGAAGATCATGGCCAGCGTGCGGTCCACCAGGGGGTGGTGCTTTTCGTAGGCCTTGAACTTCTTCTTGATGAGCGCGGCGCGCTCGAACAGGTACGCGTATTCGTCGGCGGTGAGGTCGTTGAACTGCAGGTAATGTTTCAGCGTCATGGCGTGCTTGCTCTTCATTCAGCCAGGATGGCTTTGACCAGCGGGGTCAGCTTGGCGACGATCTCGTCGGCCTCGGCGGTAGTCAGGATCAGTGGGGGCACCAGGCGGATCACGGTGTCTGCCGTGACCGACAGCAGCAGGCCAGCCTCGGCCGCGCGGGCGATCAGCGCGCCGCAGGGCTTGGCAAGCTCGATGCCCAGCATCAGGCCCTGGCCGCGGATGTCCTTGACGCCCGGCAGGCTGCCCAGCTCGCGCTGCAGCGCCGCGCGCAGGTGGTCGCCCACCTTTGCGGCGTTGGACAGCAGGCCATCTTCTTCCATGATGCGGATGGTCTCGACCCCGGCGCGCATGGCCAGCGGGTTGCCGCCGAAGGTGGTGCCGTGGTTGCCGGGCTGCAGCACGTTGGCGGCCTTGGGGCCGGCCACCACCGCGCCGATCGGCACGCCCGAGCCCAGGCCCTT
Source organism: Acidovorax sp. LjRoot117 (assembly GCF_964252695.1). Taxonomy (NCBI): domain Bacteria; kingdom Pseudomonadati; phylum Pseudomonadota; class Betaproteobacteria; order Burkholderiales; family Comamonadaceae; genus Acidovorax; species Acidovorax sp. LjRoot117. The sequence goes on from NZ_CAXUPO020000009.1 coordinate 62,439, forward strand.
GGCCAGGGGCATCACGTCGGGCACGATGCCCGCCCATTGGTGGGCGAACCACTTGCCGGTGCGGCCCATGCCGCACTGCACTTCGTCGATCATCATGAGCCAGCCGCGCTCGTCGCACAGCTTGCGCAGCTGCTGCAGGTATTCGATGCGCATGCCGTTGATGCCGCCTTCGCCCTGGATGGTCTCGAAGAACACGGCCACCACGTTGGGGTTGCCTTCGGTGGCCTTCTTGATGGCCTCGATGTCGTTGAGCGGCACGCGGATGAAGCCTTCGACCAGCGGGCCGAAGCCGTTGTGGATCTTGGGGTTGCCGGTGGCCGACATGGTGGCGATGGAGCGGCCATGGAACGCCTTCTCGTACACCACGATCTCGGGCTTGGCGATGCCCTTGTCCACGCCGAACTTGCGGGCGATCTTGAGGGCCGCCTCGTTGGCTTCGAGGCCCGAGTTGCAGAAGAACACGTTCTGCATGCCCGACAGCTCCACCAGTTTGGCGGCGAGCTGCTCTTGCAGCGGCACGTGGTAGTAGTTGGAGGTGTGGATCAGCTTGGTGAGCTGGTCCTGCAGCGCGGGCACGAGCTTGGCATGGTTGTGGCCCAGCGTGTTCACGGCGATGCCGCCCAGGCCGTCCAGGTATTCCTTGCCGTTGACGTCCCAGACTCGGCTGCCCTGACCGCGGGCCAGCGCGATGGGGACGCGGCCATAGGTGTTCATCACGTGGGGCGAAGCTGCCGGGGTGGTAGCGGTCATGCAGAAATCTCCTGACGGTGCGGTGAATGGGCTGCCCTGTTGGGATCAAAGCCCGAGAAAGCGAAGCACGATTCTAGGGGGAGCACGGTGAACGGCTGTTGACGATTGCGCATTACTGCAATGCCGTGCGTTGGCAGCAATCCGGGCCTGATTCCCGATGCCGGCCGTGGATTAGAGGGGTAGCTCTTATATAAGAGTTAGAATGTCGCGTTGCGGTGCAGCATGCAGTGATCCTGCCTTGGGGCGCCCTTACTACCACTCCAATCCCCCGATGGTTTCCCCCTCCTCCAAAGAAGTCTTCATCCAGGGCATCACCCACGACGGGAAGACCTTTCGCCCCAGTGACTGGGCCGAGCGGCTGGCCGGGGTGATGAGCAGCTTCCGCCCGGGCGGGGCGCGGCCTGGCAGCCATCTGAGCTACTCGCCGTGGTGCATTCCGACGACGCTCAATGGCGTCAAGTGCGTGGTGGTGCACCGCGACCTGCAAGGGCACGAGCCCATGGCGTGGGATTTCGTCATCAACTTCGCACGCGACAACAACCTGCAGGTGGCCGAGGCCTGCCTGCTGCCCGACCCGCCGCCCAAGGGCTGAAGGAGCGCAGCGCCGGGGTTGTTTAGCGCTGGACGTTGCTGCCCGCAGGCCCCGCGCGCAGCAACTGGTCCGCCTGCAGCCGGTTCATCCAGGCCTTTTCCACGAACGGGTCGGTCACGCCGTAGTGCCCGTGCTTCACACGCATGAGCAGGTTGGCGGACGTCATCATGCCGATGATGCCCTGCACCTCCTGCGCGGTGACATCGCGGCCAATCTGCGCCGCATAGGCCTTGAGCGCTTCGCCGGTGAACACGCCCTTCACGTCGCCGCCGATGCTGCAGATGCGCGAGAACACCGCCTCTGCCAGCGGGCCCATGGCTTCTACCTTTTGCAGCTCCACATCGGCTGCCGCGGCGCCCAGCGACTGGGCAATGGTGGGCAGGTGTTCGTCCGGCAGCGCGTCGGCGGGCAGGCTGCGCAGCACGTTGAGCGCTTTCATCAGCTCCTCCGGCCGGCTGCCCATGCTGCGAAAGGCAGATTCTGTGACGTCGGCCGAAGGCAGCATGGCGCCCAGCTGCGGGCGGACCTGATCCAGCACGTAGTCGATGAAGTCCCGCCCCAACACCGGAAACTCGTTGGTCACCGCGCCGTTGAAGGCCTGGTTGCCCTTGAGCGTGAGCTCCTGCACGCGCGCGCGGTGTGAGCCGGTGCCGATGAACAAGAAGTAGCCAGGAGTGTCGGGGCGGGTGTTGATGGCGTCGCGCGCGGCCTTGAGCGCGTGCAGCAGGTGGTCGCCGTCGGCGCTGCCCAGGGCGTGCTGCACCTCGTCGATGATGAGCACCACGTCCGTTCTGGCCTGGTCGATCAGTGCCTCGAAGGCGTGGGCCAAGGTGGTGCCGTCGTCCTTGCCCACGTCGGCCAGCTTGAAGCCAAACTTGAACCCCGCCGCCCCGGCCTCGACGCTGGCCACGTCCTTGAGGCGCTTCAAGATGCCCGAGCCGGGCGTCTGCAGGTCCTTGAGCGTCTTGCGGATGGCCTCGTGCACCAGGTCCGCGGGGTTGGCCTGGGGCTGGCTCCACAAATCCACATAGACCACGATGGCGCCCAGCGCCTCGAGCACAGGGATGAGGTCGGTTGCGAGGAACGTGGTCTTGCCCACCCGGCGCTGGCCCGACAGGAACAGCCCGGAGCGCAGGGACGTGTCCAGGAACGAGGGCCTGAGCAACTGCGTGGCCATCTGCTCGGCAAGGGCGGTGCGGCGGAACGTCATGGTTTATAGGTTTTTATGAAATTCCAATAATTATGATCAATCCATAATTCGCCGTAAAGCCGGATGGCGTGCATTCTGGGGCGACGGCTCTGGATATTGAGCGCCAAATCGGCGCAAAGCGTTCGGAAACGAAAAAACCGCCCGAAGGCGGTTTTGTTCGTTTGCTGGCAGCGCACCCGTTACAAACGGCGAACGGCACATGCCGTTCGGGCTGTTTGCCTGAAGTGAATCAGGCGGAAAATGAGTTTTAAGCGGCTGCCAGAGCCAGGGTCTTCACCTTGGCAGACAGACGGCTCTTGTCGCGAGCAGCCTTGTTCTTGTGGAAGATGCCCTTGTCGGCCACGGAGTCCACCACGGCTTGCATCTTGGCGAACAGTTCGGTCGCCTTGGTCTTGTCGCCAGCCAGAACAGCCTTTTCGACGTTCTTGACAGCGGTACGGTATTTGGAGCGCAGCGAGGTGTTGGCTGCGTTCAGCTTGGTGTCCTGACGGACGCGCTTGCGGCCCGACGCCAGGCGCGGGTTCTTCTTCTTGGGTTTAGCGGATGCCATGATTTAGTTCCTTGAGTCTGAGGATGATGCCAGCAAAGCCCGCGATTATAGCCCAGACCGGGTTTCAGCTGCCACCACACTCAAAAGCCGGCGCAGCGCCATCGCCTGCGCAACCAGGGCGTGGGCTTCGCCGTGCCGCCCGATACGTCCCCCATGGGGTGAAGCCGCGCAGCGGCACAGGGGTAATACACTCCAGCGGTGTCATTGCTCAAAGCCGCCTCCACCGTTTCCCTGCTGACCCTGGCCTCCCGTGTGACGGGACTCATGAGCCAGTTGCTCATGGCCTCGATGTTCGGGGCCAACGCGCTGACCGACGCCTTCCAGGTCGCCTTCCGCATCCCCAACCTGTTCCGGCGGCTGTTTGCCGAAGGGGCGTTCAGCCAGGCCTTCGTGCCGGTGCTGGGCACCGCCAAGACGCAGCAGGGCGAGGAAGCCACGCACAAGCTCATCTCCGCGGTGGCCACCGCCCTGGCCTGGGTGTTGCTGCTCGTCTGCATCCTGGGCGTGGTCGGCGCGCCGCTGCTGGTATGGGCGCTGGCCAGCGGCCTGCGCCAGAACGCCGAGGCCTACGACGCCGCGGTGCTGATGACGCGTTTCATGTTCCCGTACATCGGCTTCATGTCCATGGTGGCGCTGTCGGCGGGCATCCTCAACACCTGGAAGCACTTCGCCGTGCCCGCCGCATCGCCCGTGCTGCTCAACGTGTGCATGATCGCCGCGGCCTGGCTGGGTGCGCCGCAGCTGGAGGCCCGCGGCATCGAGCCCATCTACGCCATGGCCGGCGGTGTGATGCTGGGGGGCGTGCTGCAGCTGGCCGTGCAGATACCGGCCCTGGTGCGCCTGGGTCTCATGCCGCGCATCGGCGTCACCTGGGGCACCGTGCGTGCCGCCTGGGCCGACCCCAGCGTGCGCCGCGTGCTCACGCTCATGGGGCCGGCGGTGCTGGGCGTGGGGGTGGCGCAGATCTCGCTCATGATCAACACGCAGATCGCCTCGTACCTGGCGCCGGGCAGTGTGACCTGGCTGTTCTATGCGGACCGGTTGATGGAATTCCCCACCGCGCTGCTGGGCGTGGCGCTGGGCGTGGTGCTCACCCCACAGCTCACGGCGGCCAAGGCGGCGGGCGATGCCGAGAAGTACTCGGCCATGCTCGACTGGGGCCTGCGCATCGTGGTGCTGCTGGCCGTGCCCTGCGCGGTGGCGCTGCTGACCTTTTCCACACCGCTGGTGGCCACGCTGTTCCACTACGGCAAGCTCACCGACGACGATGTGGGGCAGATTGCGCTCGCGCTGTCGGGCTACGGCGCCGGGCTGATCGGCATCGTCGCCATCAAGGTGCTGGCGCCCGGCTACTACGCCAGCCAGGACGTGCGCACGCCCGTGAAGATCGCCATTGCCGTGCTGGTCATCACGCAGTTGCTCAACATCGCGCTGGTGCCTTTCATCGCCCACGCGGGCCTGGCCTTGTCGATTGGTCTCGGGGCCCTGGTCAACGCGCTGTGGCTGCTGATCGGCCTGCTGCGGCGCGGCAGCTACCAGCCGCTGCCGGGCTGGGGCATGTTCGCCTTGCAGGTGATTGCCGCCAGCGCCTTGCTGGCCGTGCTGCTGCTCTGGGGCTCGCAGCATTTCGACTGGGTGGACATGAAGGGGCAGACCCTGCGGCGCATAGGGCTGCTGGCGGCGCTCATGGCGGCCGCTGCCGCGCTGTATTTCGGCGCGCTGTGGGCGGCGGGGCTCAAGCTGCGCCAGTTGCTGCGGCGCTGATGCCGGTGATGCTGGTAACAGCCTGGCAAAACCTGGGTTTGTGCAGCTTGACGCCAGGGCAGGGTGCACTTACAACAACGCCATGCCCCTGAGTCTTTCCGTGCCCACCTCGCTCGAGTACTTTGCATCGCTGGTGCAGAGCGACGACCACTTTCCGCTGCTGGAAGCCGCCGCCAGCCTCGCCCAGGACGAGTACCCCGAAATGGACGTGCAGCTGCTGCTGGGCGACATGGACCAGTTGCTTGCGCGCATCAAGCGCCGCCTGCCGGTCGATGCGCCCGCGCTGCAGCGCCTGCGCACGCTCAACCAGTTCTTCTTTGCCGACCTGGGCTTTGCCGGCAACATCAACAACTACTACGACCCCGAGAACAGCTACCTCAACGCCGTGCTGCGCACCCGTCGGGGCATTCCGATCTCGCTGGCCATCCTGTGGATGGAACTGGCGCAGGGCCTGGGCCTGCACGCGCGCGGCATCGCCTTCCCGGGGCACTTCATGGTCAAGGTGCTGCTGCCCAAGGGGCAGGTGGTGCTCGACCCGATCTCGGGCCAGTCGCTCAGCCGCGAGGAGCTGTCCGAGCGGCTGGAGCCCTACAAGCGCCAGAGCGGCCTGGTGGACGACTACGACGTGCCCCTGGGCCTGTACCTGCAGGCCGCCACGCCACGCGACATCATTGCGCGCATGCTTCGCAACCTCAAGGAAGTGCACCGCACCCAGCAGGACTGGCAGCGGCTGATCTGCGTGCTGGACCGCCTCATCGTGCTGCAGCCGCAAGCCTGGGGCGAGTGGCGCGACCGGGGCCTGGCGCATGCCGAACGCGGCAATACTGCGGAGGCCGTGGTGGACCTGGAAACCTACCTCGACCATGTCGAGGACGGCCTCGACATCGACCTGATCTCCGACCGCCTGAGCGCCTTGCGCAGCGCGGGCTGACCTGCTGCAGCGCAGGCAGGCACGCCTGCCGCCTGCGCGCCGGGCACCTTGGGGTCAGCGCGGAACTAAACCCCCTGCCTAGAACGGCGCCCCGTCTGCTGGCAGGGCCGCCTGCAGTTGAAACAGCTGCCTGCGCAGCTCGGTGTTCTCAGCCGTGAGTTCGGCCACGCGGTGGCGCAGTGCCTGCAGTTCATCAGCGCCCGAGCTTGCGCCTGCGCCAGTATCTGTGTCAGCGCCTTCCGCCTCTGGCGATGGGGCGTCTTCCTTGGGCTTGCGCTTGTTGAGTTCACGCACGCGCTTGGCGGCCTGCTTGAGCTCGTCCTTGCCCGCCGCGACGGCGGCCACCTGTTCTTCAGCGGGCAGTGTGGCGACGGCGGCAGCGGCGTTGATCGAGATGGTGCCGGACTTCACCGCGGCCACCAGTTCGGGGGCGGCCTGCTTCTGGATCTTCTCGATCATCACCACCTGGCTGCTGCTCAGCCGGGCAGCCTTGGCGATGGCCTCTCGGCTGCTCAACGGGTCGGGCGCGGGCAAGGCTGCCATTGCTTCGGGCGCAGCTGCCGGCATGTCGGTCGTAGCGGCCGACTCAGCGGGTTCGGCAGCCGTGGCAACGCGTGCCTTGCGGTCCGCGATGATCTCCCGCTTGCGCAGGGCCAGCACACCGCGCTGGAAGTCGGACACGCTGCGGCGCCCCAGGTGCTGGTCGATCATCCACAGGTGCACGTCTTCCATCGACTGAAAGCGCGGGTTCTGCACCGTCTGGAAAGGCAGGCCGTGCTTTTGGCAGATGCCATAGCGGTTGTGGCCGTCCACCAGCACATCGCCCCACAGCACCAGCGCATCGCGGCAGCCTTCGGCCAGGATGCTGCGCTCCAGCGCCTCGTGCTCGTCAGGGGTCAGGGGTTCGATATAGGCTTTGAGTTCTTCGTTGACGACGATGTTCATGGCAGGCAGGGCAGGGCTTGGGAGGGCGAATCGGAGGCGGGCAAGGGGCGCGATTGTAGACATGCCCGGCCACCGGCCCCGCGCAATCGCCCCGCTGCGCTGATGCAGCAGCTCAGCGGCCGCTGACCCTTCGCTCACCGGTCGCGCGCATCCCGCAGCGCCAGCCAGCCTGCCACGGCCGTGAAGGCCACCACCACCGCCACGATGATCCAGAAGCCGTGCGGCTCGTCCGCCAGCGGCACGCCGCCCACGTTCATGCCGAACAGGCCCGCCAGGATGTTGATGGGCAGGGCCAGCACGGTGACCACCGTCAGCACGAACAGGCTGCGGCTGTTGGCCTCCTGTACGCTGGCGGCAATCTCTTCCTGCAGCAGCTTGATGCGCTCCTGCAGGCCCTGCATGTCGCGCAGCACCACCGAGAATTCTTCGGTGGAGTCGCGCAGCTCCTGGGCGTCGTCCGCATTCATCCAGACGGGCGGGTGCTGCAGCAGCCTGAACAGCGCCGCGGGCTCGGGCGCCAGCAGCCGCTGCAGGCGCACCAGCAGCCGCCGCAGCACGCCCAGGCGGGCGCGCTTGTGGTCCAGGCGGCCTGCCAGCAGCGCGTCCTCCACATCGTCGATGCGCTGTGTCACGCCACGCACGATGTTCACCAGGCCCGAGGCCTGCGTGCGCATCAGCTCGGCCAGCAGCCCCACGCTGGAGCGCGGCGCCTGCCCGCTGCGCACCGCCGTGCGCAAGGCATCCACCGACCGCAGGGGGCGCGTGCGCCCCGTCACCATCAGGTGCGGCGCCACGCTGGTCCACAGCGTGGCGATGTCCGAAGGCTCGAACGCGAAGTCGAAGTGCGCATCGTTGAGCACCGCGATCAGCGTGTCGTCGTCGCGCTCGATGCGGGTGGAGACCGAGCGGTCCTTGAGCGCGTCGAAGAACGCTTCGGGCAAGTGGGCGTGCCGCTCCATCCAGCGCACGGCCTGGGCCTGGCTCAGGTTGAAATGCAGCCACAGGAACTCGCCCGGGGCTGCGGCAGCGGTGCCCTGCGCCTGCAAGGCCAGCCACTGGGCGGCTTGCACGGAGTCCACCTCGCGCGGCAGGGCGTCGTCGCCCAGCAGATAGCCGCAGATGAGCCCTGCGGCATCGCCACCATAGTTGAGGCTGGCGTGGAGGGCGCCCGGAACAGGCGGGCTGGGGGGAGCGGGGGTTGCAGGCGTGGGCACGGACGTGCATGATGCAGCGCCGTTGTGACGCTGCGGTGACAGATCATGGTGCTGTCATGCCGCTGTCACGGCAACGTCACTCGCCGGGAGCACCATGGCGCTCTTTGTGTGAAGACCCTGACGCCCATGCTCTACAACAACGCCCTCGACACCCAGGAACTGATGCAGCGCATCGCCAATGACCTGATCGACAGCTACGACGAAGAACTGGAGCTGGAGATCGAAGACCGCGAGGTGGACGACATCGGCGCGCCCACGGCCGCCGACAAGCTCGCACGCCAGCAATATTTCAAGGAACTGTTTCGCCTGCAGGGCGAACTGGTCAAGCTGCAGGACTGGGTGCAGCACAGCCGCGAGAAGGTGGTGATCCTGTTCGAGGGGCGCGACGCCGCGGGCAAGGGCGGCGTGATCAAGCGCATCACCCAGCGCCTGAACCCCCGCGTGGCCCGCGTGGCGGCACTGCCCGCACCGAACGACCGTGAGCGCACGCAGTGGTACTTCCAGCGCTATGTGGCGCACCTGCCAGCCGCGGGCGAAATGGTGCTGTTCGACCGCAGCTGGTACAACCGCGCCGGCGTGGAGCGCGTGATGGGCTTTTGCTCGGACGACGAGTACGAAGAGTTCTTCCGCACCGTGCCCGAGTTCGAGAAGATGCTCGTGCGCTCGGGCATCCGCCTCATCAAGTACTGGTTCTCCATCACCGACGAAGAGCAGCACCTGCGCTTTCTGGGCCGCATCCACGACCCGCTCAAGCAGTGGAAGCTCAGCCCCATGGACCTGGAGAGCCGTGTGCGCTGGGAGGCCTACACCAAGGCCAAGGAAACCATGCTCGAGCGCACCCACATCCCCGAGGCCCCCTGGTGGGTGGTGCAGGCCGTCGACAAGAAAAAGGCGCGGCTGAACTGCATCGCGCACCTGCTGTCGCAGATGCCGTATGAAGAGGTGCCGCACCCCACCGTGGTGCTGCCCGAGCGCGTGCGCAACCCCGAGTACCTGCGCCAGCCCGTGCCTGCGTCGATGTACGTGCCCGAGGTGTACTGAGCCGCCTGGCTCAGGTAGCCTGGGCGGTGAGCGGCTCCAGGCGCCCGCCGGCTTGAGTGCCCTCTGCATGGGGCGATAGCCGGATCGGCTGCGGGCCTGTTGGATTGCTCGGCAAGTTGGCCGGCTCGCCGTTTGGCAGTTTGGCAGGCCCGCAGGGCGCTCGGTTGCTGGTTCAGCAAACCAACTGTGGTGCTACTATTTTTATAGCTGCTACCGCTTGCATATCAAGCGATAGGGCATCAAAAAATCAAAATCCAGGGCGCGCTACGCCGTGCCTTTGAGCATCTGGATCGTCGAGATCACATCCCGCACCTTGAAGGGCTTGAGCAGCACGCGCCGCACCTGCAGGGCCTTCATCTGCACGGCGGTGGAGGCGTCGACCTGGTCCGTGGTGACGGCCACGGGCACCTGGGCGTCCACCGCGAACTGGGCGCTGCGCACCCGCTCCAGCAGGGCCACCGCCTCGGCCACCTCATCCAGCGACACGATGACGCCCGAGAAGCCTTTGTTCGTCAACTGCTGCTGCGCGTTGCGCACGCTGTTGACCTGGCGCACCGGCGGCAGGTTCAGTTGGCGCGCGGTGGCCACGATGATGCTGCCCGTCAGCGAGCTGGGCTCGACCAGCAGGATGTCTTGCTGCGAGGTGGGGCTCATGGGGCCACCTCCTCGCGGGCGCGGCGCACCAGTTCTTCCACCGCCAGGTCGCGCAGTGACCCGAGGATGGCCAGGTCGACCTCGTCGAGTTGGCGCGGTGTGCGGTCGATCAGGCACAGCGTGCCGATGTTCTGCCCGCCCGGCATCTTGAGCGGCGCACCGGCGTAGAACTGGATGTGGGGGTCGCCGGTGACCATGGGGTTGTCGGCAAAGCGGTCGTCCAGCGTCACATCGGGCACCACCATGGTCTCGTCCTGCAGGATGGCGTGGCCGCAAAACGAGATGCCGCGCCCGGTCTCGCACACGTCCAGCCCGACGCGGGCCTTGAACCACTGCCGGTCTTCGTCGATGAGCGACAGCAGCACGATGGGCATGTCGAACTCGTCGGCAGCGAAGGCGGTGAGCCGGTCGAAGCGCTCTTCGGGCGGGGTGTCCAGGATCAGCAGCTGGCGCAGGGCCTGCAGGCGGTCATCCTCGTTGGCGGGGCGAGGGGGCTCTTTCATGGCGGTGTGGGGATAGCAGTCGCGATGGCGTCGATTATGGCCGTGGCTGTGGCCGCTGCGCGGGCACCTGGTGGATCAGTGGGGTTGACCCCGCCCCGCGCCCTGGGAGGGCGTGCCGCCCCGGCCGAACTGGTGCCAGGCGCGGCGCAACTGCGTGTCGGAGCTGAAGCCCGCCATCTGCGCCGCCTGCGTCACGTTGCGCCCGGACTGCAGCGCCGCCTCGGCCGTGGCCAGGCGGATGCGGCGCAGGTAGGCCAGCGGGGCAATGCCCGCATGCTCCAGAAACAGCCGCGTGAGGTGCCGCGGCGAGGTATGCGCCACCTCGGCCATGGCGGGCACGCTCCACTGGGCCTGGGGCTGCTGGCCCACGGCGTCCTGCACGCGGTGCAGGGCGGCGTGCAGGTGGTTGCGGTGGTGCAGAAACGGCGAGAACTGCGGGTCATCCGGCCCGCGGCGCAGCACGATCACCATGGCCTGCGCCACCTGCACCGCCACCGTGGGGCCGCACAGGTCCGAAATGCGGTGCAGCAGCAGGTCGATGCCGGTGGTGACGCCCGCGCTGGTGTACACCGGCCCGTCGGTCACGAACACGCGGTTGGCGACCACGTCGCAGCGCGGGTCCACCTCGGCCAGCTCGTCCAGGTGCAGGTGGTGCGTGGTGGCGTGCCGCCCGGTCAGCAGCCCCGCGTGCGCCGCCAGCACGGCACCCGCGCACACGGTCACCAGCTCCAGCAGCCCGGCCGCCAGGCGCAGGCCGCGCAGCCAGTGCAGCAGCGCCTGCGCTTCTTGGCCGCTCACATCGATGCGCTGGCCCACCAGGCCGACCAGCACCACCCACGCCGGGCTGGGCAGCGTGTCGGGCAGCGGTGCCAGCCCGCTGATCGCGACCCCCACCGACGAGAGTGACTCGGGCGTGGGGCTCACGAAGTGCTGCACGAATCGCTCGGGCAAGCCGCGCGCGCGCAAGGTCTGGTTGGCGATGCGCAGTGCCTCGGCCGGGCCCGCCCAGTCCAGCACCAGGCTGCCGGGCAGCAGGGCGAAGTAGACGTGGATGGGGGTGGGTGGGGTCAGGGCTGCGGGTTCCATGGCGTGTCCAATTGGCGGGCAGTGCGCTTTGACAGCGCCTCGCTCACCAGGCGCGTCACCAGGTGCAGGCTCATGTCGATGCCCGCGCTGATGCCGGCCGATGTGACCAGGGCGCCCCGGTCCACCCAGCGCACATTCTCCCGCACGTCGAGCGCTGGAAACTGCGCGCGCAGGTCGGCAATGTCTTCCCAGTGCGTGGTCACAGGTCCGTCGGTGACCACGCCGGCCGCCGCCAGGATGAACGCGCCGGTGCACACCGACGCCGTGATCTGCGCGCCGCGCGCCGCCTGCGCCACCCAGGCACGGGTCTGGGCGCAGGCTGCGGCGGCATCCACCACGCCGCCGGGCACGATGAGCACGTCGGGCGCCGTGGCGGTGGTGAAGTCGGCGTCCGGCAGCACGCGCAGGCCGGCACGCGCCTGCACGGGCGCCAGGCTTCGGGCTACGCACTGCACGGCAAACGGCGCGGGTGCGCCGGGCTGCAGGCGCTGCTGCATGCGGGTGGCGGTGGTGAACACTTCGTAGGGGCCACCCAGGTCCAGCGCTTCCACCTCGTCGAAGACGAGGATGGCGATGTTCAGGGGGTGCGGAGCTGCAGTGATTGAGGTCATGGCCGTGGTGAAGTCGAAGAAAAGACGTAGCGCGGGTAGGTGGCCTGCGCGGCGGCCGGGGCCTGCAGGTCCAAGTCCACCGTGCAAAACGGCTGTGCGGGCGAGGTGCGCGCCAGCAGCACGCCGTCGGGGCTGATGACCCAGCCCGCGCCGCCGTAGGTGCCGGCGGCGGTGTCCACGCGGTTGGACGACAGGCTGTACGCCCCGGTGCGTGCGGCGGCCACGGTGCCCACGGCCAGCCACTTGGCGGTGGTGGCGGCAGCCGTCGCGCGCGGCGACAGGATGGCCTGCACGCCGCCCAGCGCGGCATAGTCGCCGTAGGTGTCCAGGGCCCAGAGTTCGGAGCAGATGTTGAGCCCGAACGCGAGGGCCCCGGCGTCGAAGCGGGGAAAGGCCGCATCGCCGCGCTCGAACCAGTGCGCCTCCCAGCCGCCGGGCTCGTCAGGCAGGTGGAACTTGCGCCGCAGCGGCGTGTAGCCGCCCAGGCGCGACCAGGCAAAGCCTTCGTTGAGGCGCCGCCCGCCCACCGTGACCGGGCGTGCGCCCACCACCCAGTCGGCGCCCAGCTCGTGCAGGCGCGCCTGCCAGGCATCGCTCAGCGCCACGGCGGCATCCCAGCGGGCGGGGTCCGGGGGCAGGGTCTCCCACACGGGCTCGACGAACGCAAACTCGGGCAGCAGCACCAGCGTCGACCGCTCGGCGCGGGTGTGCGCGCACAGCGCCGCCCAGGCGCGGTCGAGCAGCGCGGGGAGGTGGGGGAGTTCACAGACGGTGGCGCGCATGGTGGTGGGTCCTGGTGTGTGGGTTTTTGGGTGATCCATCGGGCATCCGTCCAGCGTCATCACGGTGCCATCACTATGGGACATCGCAGTGAGACGGGGCGGATGCCATGGTTCAAGGCATGGCGCCTATGGTGCCTGGCCTGCAGGAGCACGTCCGAACCCCGCGGGACACATTTCGATCAAATTGAGACATCCTGCAGGCCCGATGGGCAGACCGGGCGCACGCCACCGTCCACAGCGCAGTTGAAGGACTTGGAATATGGCAAAAAATGGCCTCTACCGCTTGCCTGGAGTACGCTAGAAGCTATCAAATTGATAGTAGATGCGCGCAGGGCCCGAGATGCTGTTAAGGTGGCTAGGGTTTTCCCTTATCTGTCGATCACGCTTTTCTCCAGCGCCCTCGTCACCGAGGCCTCCCCGACACCGCCACTGCCACTGCCTCTACCGCTTCATCCACACCCATGGCCCGACGTTCACGCATGTTCTCCCTGTCGGCGCTGACGCGGGCGTACCAGCGCAACCTCAAGGCCCTGGTGCGCGCCACGCGGCCCGCGGCCACGCCCAAGAAGACAAAATCGCTGAAGGCGGTGTCGCCCTTGCGGGCAGGGGCTTTGGCCCCCGCGCGGGCGCCTGCGGCCCCACGCAGTGCCAGCCGCGTGCGCAAGCCGCGGGTGGCGGCGGTGCGGGGCGAGTGGCTGGCCGGCGTGGCCCCGGGGCCGGCCGGGGCGCGGCGCTACCACCTGTTCGTGCCGCCGGGGTTGGTGGCACGGCCTGGCGAGACCTTTCCGCTCCTGGTGATGCTGCACGGCTGCGGCCAGACGGGGCGCGATCTGGCCGTGTCGTCGCGCATGAACCGGCTGGCCGCGCGCGAGCGCTTCCTGGTGCTGTACCCCGAACAGGAGCGCGTGGCCAACGCACACGGCTGCTGGAACTGGTTCGAACGCCGCAGCGGCAAGGCCGAGGCCGAAGCGGCCACGCTGCTGGCTGCCGTCGACAAGGTGGCCCGCCGCCAGCCGGTGGACCTGTCGCGCGTGGGGGTGGCGGGCTTGTCGGCGGGGGCCAGCATGGCGGTGCTCATGGCGGCCACCTACCCCCACCGGTTCTGCGCAGTGGCCATGCACTCGGGGGTGGCCCCGGGCACGGCAGAGTCCGCTGCCACCGCCATGGCCGCGATGGGCGGACGGCGCGAGGCGCAGTTGCCCGAGCCCGTGCTGGGGGCTGCGGCCGATCTGCCTGCGCAGCCCCGCGGTGCCACGGCCACGGCCGCCGCCGCAGTGGCCGCAGGCGCGCCGGGGGCCGCCGTCGCGCTGCCCCCCCTGCTGGTACTGCACGGCAACGCCGACAGCGTGGTGTCGGTGCGCAATGCCACCGCCACGGCGGCGCTGTGGGCCGACAAGCTGGGTGCCCGCGCCGGGGCGGTGCGCATCCTGCAGCGCGGGCAACGCCACGCCACGCAGGTGACGGAGTTCAAGGCCCGCGGCCGCACCGTGGTGGCACTGCGCGAGGTGGTGGGCCTGGCGCACGCATGGAGCGGCGGCGCGGCCGACCAGCCCTACAGCGACCCGGCCGGGCCCGATGCGTCCGCGCTCATCTGGGCTTTTGTGGCCAAACAGTTCGATCGCAGGAAAGCTTGATCAAAAACAGCGGCTGGCGCTTGATAGAAAAGCGCTGGAAGCTATGCTTTTGGTAGCGTCTGGCGCGGGTGTCCTGCGCGGTGTCGGGCGCAACGCAGGTCAGCCCGTTCGATCCATCCAGGCAGAGGGCCGGCCGTGGTGCGCAGGCCGGCTACACCAGCCGCGCCGCCACCAGTTCCTTTTTCAGGTACGCATAGAACAGTGGTGCCGCCACCAGCCCCGCGGGGCCGAAGACCGCCTCGGCGACGAACATCACCGACAGCAGCTCCCACACGCCCATCTGGGTGCGGCGGCCCACCACCTTGGCGTTGATCACGTATTCGGCCTTGTGGATCAGGATGAGAAAGCCCAGGCAGGCCGCCGCCGCCAGGGGCGACACCGACAGGCCCACGATGGTGATCACCACGTTGCACACCAGGTTGCCCACGATGGGCACCAGCCCGGCGATGAAGGTGAAGGTGATCAACACCGGCGTGTAGGGCAGCTCCAGGCCCCACACCGGCAGCACGAACAACAGGAACAGGCCCGTCAGCAGGGTGTTGAACGCCGCGATCCAGAACTGCGCGGCGACGATCTGCCGGAACGCCTCGCCGAACAGCGTGATGCGCAGCCGCAGTTGCTGCGCCAGCGGCCCCCGCGCCAGCACCGCGGGGCGCACGGCGGCCAGGGCGCCGATCAGCAGGCCCACATAGGCAAACAGCACGCCGGCCAGCCAGGCACGGCCGGCCATGGCCAGTGCGCCTGCCTTGGCGCCCAGGTAGCTGGCGATGATGCGCTGGATGTCGGCCACGCCTTCGGGCAGGTGCGCGGCCATGTCCTCCGGCAGCTTGAGCCGCAGCTCCAGCACCGTGCGCGCCATGTAGTTGAGCAGCTCCTGGTACTGCTGCGGTGCGGTGACCAGATAGCCGCGCGAATGCGTGAGCCCCGCCGCCAGCAGCGCCAGTGGCAGCAGCATCACCAGTGCGGCGGCCGCAATCTGCGCAACGCGCAACGCCGAGACCGAAGGATGGGCCTGGCGCCGCACCCGGCTCAGACCCTGCGCGAACCAGCGGGTGAGTGCCCGCGTCAGCAGAAAACCCAGGCACACGCACAACAAGCCCGGCAGCAGCCCCCGCCACATCACCAGCAGCAGCGTGGCCGCCATGAGCACATAGCTGGCGATCACGATGCCTTGCGTCGCGGCGAGCGGGGGCAGGGTGGTGGGATGTTGGTTAGCCACGGTGCTCGGTATCGACCGCATGGTCAGCAACTGGCGCAGCCCCGGCCAGCGGACGCCTCGCTCGGGCCACTCCGCCGTGCTGCTGCCGTCCCCCCGCCCGCAGGGTTCTATCCTGCGAGAGTGGGGAGAAGCCGCGAAGCGGCTCGGCGGGGCATTGCATCACTTCAGGCCACGACCACGGCAGCACCTTCGCCACGTGCGGCGATGGTGCCGATGGCGTACACCTGCTCGCCCGCGGCGCGCAGCGTGGCAGCCGTGGCTTCTGCGGCGGCAGCATCCACCACCACCACCATGCCGATGCCGTTGTTGAAGGTGCGGTTCATTTCGATGTCGTCGATACCGGCCGTCTTCTGCAGCCAGGCGAACAGCTCGGTCTGGGGCCAGCTGCCCTTGGTCAGGTGGGCGGCGGTGCCGTCGGGCAGCACGCGGGGAATGTTCTCCAGCAGGCCGCCGCCGGTGATGTGGGCCAGGGCCTTGATGCCGCCGGCATCCTGCGTGTGCGGGTGGGCAGCCAGCGCGGCCAGCACGTTCTTCACGTACAGGCGGGTGGGCTCCATGATGGCCTGCTTGAAGGGCTTGCCGTCCAGCGTGGCCGGGGCTGTGGCGCCCGCGCGCTCGATGCACTTGCGCACCAGGCTGAAGCCGTTGGAATGCACGCCGTGGCTGGCCAGGCCCAGCACCACATCGCCGGGCTTCACGTCCTGGCCGGTCAGGATCTTGGCCTTTTCGACCGCACCGACGGCAAAGCCGGCCAGGTCGTATTCACCTGCGGGGTACATGCCGGGCATTTCAGCGGTTTCGCCGCCGATCAGCGCGCAGCCGGAGAGTTCGCAGCCTTTGGCAATGCCGCCGATCACGGCCGCGGCGGTGTCCACATCGAGCTTGCCGCAGGCGAAGTAATCCAGGAAGAACAGGGGCTCGGCGCCCTGCACCAGCACGTCGTTCACGCTCATGGCCACCAGGTCGATGCCCACGGTGTCGTGCATGTTCCATTCGAACGCGAGCTTGAGCTTGGTGCCCACGCCATCGGTGCCGGACACCAGCACAGGCTCCTTGTAGCGCTTGGGCACTTCGAACAAGGCGCCAAAGCCGCCGATGCCCGCCAGCACGCCTTCGCGCATGGTCTTCTTGGCCAGCGGCTTGATGCGCTCGATGAGCGCGTCGCCCGCGTCGATGTCAACGCCGGCGTCTTTGTACGAGATGGGGGTGGAGGAGGCAGAGGAGCTCATGGAAGGGGCTTTGGTGCTGGTAGACCCGCCGGGCGGGCTGGAATCCGAGGATTTTAAGCGGCACGCCCGGGACGGACTTTCTCAGCCCTGACTGGGCGGGGGATTTGAAGCTGGCACCCGGGCGGTGCCATCACACGCGCACGCCGGCCACCGCGCGCCGCGACGGCCGCCCGCGGGGGATGCCGCGGCATCCCCCACAGCTCGGTTCCACGGCTGTGCAACTAATAAGTTCACTCATCAAACTATGTCGGGTTTGCCCGGATGTGTGCGCCGGTTCGGCCCTTCCATAATTAGTTCGTCGTCCGCACTATGTCGTCGGAAGGCGGTGGTCCGGAAGGGGAACTGCCCGCCACGGACTGCAGCCTGCAGGGTTCAGCGAGAGGGGTTGCGGCGCGACAGTCAACGTCGTTCACACCAACCAAGGCCCGCACGAGGCCATCAATGGAGACAAGAATGAAATTGAAGACAACCTTGACCGCCCTGGCAGCCCTGGTGCTGGGCCTGTCCGGCGCCAGCGCCTTCGCCCAGGTGGTGGGCGTGAGCTGGTCCAACTTCCAGGAAGAGCGCTGGAAGACGGACGAGAAAGCCATCAAGGACCAGTTGGCCAAGCTCGGGGCCAGCTACATCAGCGCCGACGCGGGCGGCTCGCCCGAGAAGCAGCTGTCCGACGTCGACTCGCTGATCGCCAAGGGTGCCAAGGTGCTGATCGTGCTGGCGATGGACAAGGACGCGATCCTGCCCGCGGTCAACAAGGCCGCGCAGCAGAAGATCCCGGTCGTGGCGTACGACCGCCTGATCGAAGCGCCCGGCGTGTTCTACATCACCTTCGACAATGTCGAGGTCGGCCGCATGCAGGCCCGCGCGGTGTTCGAGGCCAAGCCCAAGGGCAACTACGTGATGATCAAGGGCTCGCCCACCGACCCCAATGCCAACTTCCTGCGCGGCGGGCAGCAAGAGGTGATCGAGGCGGCCATCACGAAGGGCGACATCAAGATCGTCGGCGAGGAATACACCGAAGGCTGGAAGCCCGAGGTCGCGCAAAAGAACATGGAGCAGATCATCACCAAGAGCGGCGGCAAGATCGACGCCGTGGTGGCCTCCAACGACGGCACGGCCGGCGGTGTGGTGGCGGCGCTCACGGCCAAGGGCATCAAGGGCATTCCGGTGTCCGGCCAGGACGGCGACCATGCGGCGCTCAACCGCGTGGCCCAGGGCTCGCAGACCGTGTCGGTCTGGAAGGACGCCCGCGACCTGGGCCGCGACGCGGCGGCCGCCGCCGTCGCGCTGGCCAAGGGGCAGAAGGTGGCCGGCGCCCAGACCTGGAACGGAGGCGAGAAGAAAGTGCCGCTGCAGGCGCAGTTCCTGAAACCCGTGCCCATCACCGCCAAGAACCTCGACCTCGTCGTGAAGGCCGGCTGGATCCAGAAGGACGCGCTGTGCAAGGGTGTGGATGCGGCCAAGGCGCCCGCCGCCTGCAAGTGACGTGACCCCGGCGCGGCGCTGCATGCCGCCCGGTGGCTGAACAACACGTTTTGAAGCTCCCGGACCGGGAGCGGGACCCTGCCGCGCGCGGCGGGCCGGCCTGCGCCCGGTCCCTTCACGAACAATTTTGGCGGAGTGCGCTTGTGAGTCCTGTTCCCCATGCCCTCAGGCAGTTGGCCATCGACTGGCGGCTGGTGCTGATGGGTGCCGTCCTGGTGGTCACCGCCATCGTGTTCAACATCCTCTCGGGCGGCCTGTTCCTGTCGCCCGAGAACCTCTACAACATCGCCCAGCAAACGGCCGTGGTCGGCATCGTGGCCACGGTGGTGGTGCTGGTGATCGTGGCGCGCCACATCGATCTTTCGGTGGGCTCGGTGATGGGTTTCGTCGGCGTGCTGATCGCCACGCTGATGTACACCGCTGGTTGGCACTGGGTGGCGGCGTCGCTCGCCGGGCTGGCGGTGGCGATCGGTGTGTCGCTCTACCAGGGCGCGCTCACGGCGATGCTGGGGGTGCCGTCGTTCGTGGTCACGCTGGGCGGGCTGATGTCGTTTCGCGGCGCGGCCTTCATGGTGGCCGACGGCAAGACCCAGCCGGTCAGTGACAGTTTCTTTCAGCGCCTGGGTGGCGGCTTCGATGGCGCCATCGGCGTGCAGGCCAGCTGGGTGCTGGCCGTGGTGCTGGTGGTGGCGCTGGGCCTGAAGACCTGGCTGCGGCGCCGGGCCAAGGCCTCGTACGGCGTGCCCAACCCCGCACTGTGGCTCGATGCGCTGGTGGCGGCCGTGCCGGCGGTGATCGCCGTGGGCTTTGTCGCCACCATGAACGCGTACCAGATCCCCACCAAGGATGCGCCGCAGGGCGTGCCCATCCCCGTGCTCATCTGGGGCGGCGTGGCGGTGGTGCTGTCGTTCATCGTGCGGCGCACGCGCTTTGGGCGCTACGTGTTCGCCATCGGCGGCAACCCGGAGGCCGCGGCCCTGGTCGGCATTCCGGTGCGGCGCGTCACGCTGATGCTGTTTGCGCTGATGGGTGTGCTCATCACGATTGCGGCCATGGTCTCGATCGCGCGGCTCAACGCCGGCACCAATTCGCTGGGCACGGGCATGGAGCTGTTCGTGATCGCGGCGGCCGTCATCGGCGGCACGGCGCTGGCGGGCGGCAGCGGCTCCATCCTGGGCTCGGTGCTGGGGGCGCTCATCATGCAGAGCATCGACAGCGGGCTCTTGCTGCTCGACATCTCCATCGGCCTGCGCTACGTGATCATCGGGCAGGTGCTGATCGCGGCCGTGGTGTTCGACGTGGTGTACCGCCGCCTGACCGGAGACACCGCATGAACGCGCCCCTCGTGGAAATGCGCGGCATCCGCAAGTCGTTCGGTGGCGTGCGGGCGGTGGACGACGTCAGCCTCAACCTGTACCCGGGCGAGGTGGTGGCCCTGCTGGGGCACAACGGCGCGGGCAAGTCCACGCTGATGAAGATGCTGGCCGGTGCCTACCCCATCGACAGCGGCGAGGTGCTGGTGCAGGGGCAGGGCGCCCACATCCGCACGCCGGCCGATGCGCAGCGGCTGGGCATCGAATCCATCTACCAGACGCTGGCGCTCGCCGACAACCTGGACGCGGTGGCCAACCTGTTTCTCGGCCGCGAGCTGCTCACCCGCTGGAACACGCTGGACGATCACCGCATGGACGCCGAAGCCCGCAAGGTCTTCGAGCGCCTGAACAAGAACTTCCGCAACGTGCGCACGCCGGTGCGGCGCCTGTCGGGCGGGCAGCGCCAGGTGGTGGCCATCTCGCGCGCCATCTACTTCAACGCCCGCATCCTGATCATGGACGAGCCCACCGCGGCGCTGGGCCCCGAGGAGACCGCCATGGTGGGCCGCCTGGTGCGCCAGCTCAAGGCCGAAGGCGTGGGCATCTTCCTCATCACCCACGACATGCCCGATGTGTTCGGGCTCAGCGACCGCCTGGCGGTGATGAAGAACGGGCGCATGGTGGGCGCCTACCGCACGGCCGATGTCACCGAGGACGAAGTTCTGGGCATGATCATCGCAGGCAAACAACCCGAAGGAAAAGCGCAGACCCACCGCCTTGGCGAGCCTGCGCCGACCCCCACACCCGCATGAAGACCACCGGCGACCAGCAACTTGTCAAACGCATCAACCGCAGCGTGCTGCTGCGACTGCTGCGCCAGCGCGGCAGCCTCTCGCGCGCCCAATTGGCCGGCGAGAGCGGCCTGACCAAATCCACCGTGAGCCTGCTGGTGCGGGAGCTGATCGACGAAGGCTGGCTCGCCGAGACCGGGCTGGCCGCCGCGCAGGGCATGGGCCGCCCGTCCACACCGCTGCGCCTGGACGGCAGCCGCCGTGCCATGGTGGGCGTGGAGATCGGCGTCGAGTCGCTGCGGGTGGTGGGCGTGTCGGTCACCGGCGAGGTGCTGTGCGCGGCCGAGGCCCCCCTGGCCGACCGCGACCCTGCCGCCGTGTGCCGCCAGGTGGCGGCGCTGGTGGTGCGCACGCAGGCCGAGCTGACCGCCAGGCCGGTCACCGTGTCGGGCGTGGGCATCGGCGTGCCCGGCGCGTTCGACGAGGCCACCGGCACCATCCGCTTTGCGCCCAACCTGGGCTGGCGCGACGTGGCCTTTTTGCCGCTGATCACACGTGCGCTGGCCGACGCGGGCAGCCCGCCGGTGGCGGTGCATGTGCAGAACGAGGCGGACACCGCCGCGCTCAGCGAGTACGAGTTTGCAGATGGTGAGGCGACGGACTCGCTGATCTTCGTGACCTGCGGCGTGGGCGTGGGGGCGGGCATCGTGCTCAACGACCGGCTGTTCACCGGGCTGCAGGGCATGGCCGGAGAAATCGGCCACAGCATTTTGCAGATCGACGGGCCGCCGTGCTCCTGCGGGCGCAGGGGGTGTGCCGAGACCTTCTTCGGGGCCCGGGCGCTCGAGCGCCAGAGCGACCCCGCGCGCGGCGGCGTGTTCCTGGGCGTGGTGCTGCAAAACCTCTGGACCACCTTCAACCCCGGCGCGCTGGTGGTGGGAGGGCCCTCGTGCGAGCGGCACCCCGGCATCGTGCAGCAGGCCCGCGACACGCTCGATGCCTACGCGGCCAGCGCGGGCGTGGCGGCGCCCGCCGTGCGCGCAGCCCGCTACGGCCTGCTGGCCTCGGCCGTGGGCGCGGCTGCGCTGGTGCTGCACCACGAGCTGCGGCCCATGCACGCACCGGCAGTGGCCGCGGCGGGGGCCGACGAGCAGACCCTGGGCCCACCACCGGCAGGCGCCACACCGCCCGCCCTTCTTCACTGAACGCAGCCATCCACCATGTACATCGGCATCGACATCGGCACCTCGGAAGTGAAGGCTTTGTTGCTCGGCCCGGACCAGCAGGTGCTGGGTGCCGCCGGTGCGCCCCTGTCGGTGTCGCGCCCCCACCCCGGCCACAGCGAGCAGGACCCGGCCGACTGGTGGGCGGCCACGCAGGACGCCCTGGCCAGCCTGCGGGCCGTGCACCCCGAGGAATACGCAGCCACCGAGGCCATCGGCCTGTCGGGCCAGATGCATGGCGCGGTGCTGCTCGATGCACACGACCGCGTGCTGCGCCCCGCCATCCTCTGGAACGACACGCGCAGTGCCGAGGAGTGCGCAGAGATGATGCGCGAGCTGCCGGCGCTGAGCGGTCTGGCCGGCAGCCTGGCCATGCCCGGCTTTACGGCCCCCAAACTGCGCTGGGTGGCACGCCACGAGCCCGCGGTGTTCCGGCAGATCGCCAAGGTGCTGCTGCCCAAGGACCATGTGCGCCTGATGCTGACCGGCGAGCACGTGAGCGATCTGTCGGACGCGAGCGGCACCCTGTGGCTCGATGTGCAGCGCCGCGACTGGTCGGATGAACTGCTGGCGCTGACCGGCCTGGCGCGCCGGCACATGCCGCGCCTGGTGGAGGGCAGCGCAGCGAGCGGGCGCCTGCGGACCGATGTGGCGCAGTCGCTGGGCCTGCGGCCCGGCACCGTGGTGGCCGGTGGCGCGGGCGACAACGCCGCCAGCGCCGTGGGCATGGGCGCGGTGCAGCCCGGCCAAGGGTTCCTGTCGCTGGGCACCAGCGGCGTGCTGTTTGTGGTCACACCGCAGTACCAGCCGAATGCGGCCAGCGCCACGCATGCGTTCTGCCACGCGGTGCCGGGCCGCTGGCACCAGATGAGCGTGATGCTGGCCGCCGCCAGCGCGTTGCAGTGGGCGGCCCACCTGCTGGGCGCTGCAGACGCGGGCGAGGTGGCCGCACGCGCCGCGGCGCTGAGCGCCCCGGACCGCGAGGCGGCGCCGGTGTTTCTGCCCTACCTCAGCGGCGAGCGCACGCCCCACAACGATGCGCGGGTGCGCGGCAGCTTCCACGGGCTGGACATGGACACCGACGCCGCACGCCTGGGCTATGCGGTGATGGAGGGCGTGAGCTTTGGTTTGCGGGACGGCCTGGCGGCCTTGCATGCCGCGGGCAGCGAGGTGTCGCGCCTGTCGCTGGTGGGCGGTGGCGCCCGCAGCGCCTTCTGGGCGCAGATGCTGGCCAGCGCGCTGAACGTGGAGATCGTGACCCACGGCGGATCGGCCGTGGGCGGCGCTCTGGGGGCCGCGCGCCTGGGCGCACTGAGCGTCGGCATTCCCCTGGAGTGGGCGTGCCTGCCGCCGCCCATCGACACCGTCTACCTGCCTGACCCTGCCGAGCGCGCCTTGCTGGCGCCGCGCCATGCCTTGTTTCGCAGCCTGTACCGCAGGCCCTGATGTCCCCGAGCCCCGTCCTGAGCCCTGTCCCGAGCCATGTTCCGTCCTTAGCCGAGAAAACTATGAGCACCTACTTCTCCGACATCTCCCCCATCGCCTACGAAGGCCCCGATTCCACCAACCCGCTGGCCTTCAAGTGGTACGACAAAGACCGCCTGGTACTGGGCAAGCGCATGCAAGACCACCTGCGTTTTGCCGTGTGCTACTGGCACAGCTTCTGCTGGAACGGCTTCGACCCCTTCGGCTACGACGGCACCTTCGAGCGCCCGTGGCAGCAGGTGGCCGACCCCATGGCCGCGGCGCGGCTGAAGGCCGATGCGGCGTTCGACTTCTTCGCCCGGCTGGGCACGCCGTACTACTGCTTTCACGACCGCGACGTGGCGCCCGAGGGCAGCACCCCCCGCGAGAGCGTGAGGTACCTGCACGAGATGGTGGACGTGCTGCAGGCCAAGCAGGCCCAGACGGGCGTGAAGCTGCTGTGGGGCACGGCCAATCTCTTCAGCCACCGGCGCTTCATGTCGGGCGCCTCCACCAACCCGGACCCCGACATCTTTGCGCTGGCCGCTTTGCAGGTGAGGGAGGCGATGGACGCGACGCTCAAGCTTGGCGGAGAGAACTACGTGCTGTGGGGCGGCCGCGAGGGGTATGAAACCCTGCTCAACACCCGCGTGGGCCACGAGTTGGACCAGATGGGGCGCTTCTTGAACATGGTGGTGGAGTACAAGCACAAGATCGGCTTCACCGGCACCATCCTGATCGAGCCCAAGCCGCGCGAGCCCTCCAAGCACCAGTACGACTTCGACACCGCCACGGTCTACGGGTTTCTGGCCCGCTACGGCCTGGACAAGGAGATCAAGGTCAACATCGAGGCCAACCACGCCACGCTGTCGGGGCACAGCTTCGAGCACGAGATCGCCACGGCCATCGACCTGGGCATCTTCGGCTCCATCGACATGAACCGCGGCGACATGCAGTGCGGCTGGGACACCGACCAGTTCCCCAACAACATCCCCGAAACCGCGCTGGCCCTGTACCTGATCCTGCAGGCCGGCGGCTTCACCACCGGGGGCCTCAACTTCGACGCCAAGGTGCGGCGCCAGTCGCTGGATGCCGAGGACATGTTCCACGGCCACATCGGCGGCATGGACGTCGCGGCCCGGGCGCTGCTGATCGCCGAGAAGATGGTCACCGACGGCCGCCTGGCCCGCCACGTCGACGCCCGCTATGCTGGCTGGAACGCGGCCTTCGGCCAGGATTTGCTGGCCGGCCGACTGGGACTGGCCGAGGTGGCCGACCGCGCCCTGGAGCGCAACCAGGACACGCGGCCGGTGTCGGGCCGGCAGGAGCTGCTGGAGAACCTGCTCAACAGCTATCTTTGACAACAACGAACCGAAAGCTTGGTATGAAACCTGTGGTGTGGGGCGTGCTGAGCACGGCCAGGATCGGCATGCAGCACGTGATTCCGGCCCTGCTGGCGAGCCCGCTGGTGGAGTTGCGCGGCATCGCCTCGCGCACGCTGCCAGCGGCCCGGCAGGCGGCGCAGCAACTGGGCATCGCCCAGGCGTATGGCAGCTACGAAGAGCTGCTGGCCGACCCGGCCATCGAGGCCATCTACAACCCGCTGCCGAACCACCTGCATGTGCCGCTGACCCTGCAGGCCGCGGCCGCCGGCAAGCATGTGCTGTGCGAGAAACCGGTGGCGCTGACGTCGGCAGAGGCCCAAACACTGCGCGCCGCCGCAGGCCAGGTGCACATCGAAGAGGCCTTCATGGTGCGCCACCACCCGCAGTGGCACCGCGCGCGCGAGCTGGTGCGGGCCGGGCGCATCGGCACGCCGCAGGCGGTTCAGGTTTTCTTTTCGTACTTCAACGACGACCCGCACAACATCCGCAACCAGCCCGGCATCGGCGGCGGGGCGCTGTACGACATCGGCTGCTACGCGGTGCTGGCCGGGCGCTATCTGTTCGAGGCGGAGCCGCAGCGCGCCGTCGCCTTGGTGGACCGCGACCCGGCGCTGGGGACCGACCGGCTGACCAGTGCGCTGCTGGATTTCGGCGCGGGAAGGCAGGCCAGCTTCACCGTGTCGACGCAGAGCGTGCGCTACCAGCGGGTGCAGGTGGTGGGCACGCGTGGCCGCATCGAGATCTTCATCCCCTTCAACGCGGCGCGCGGTGGCGAGATGCGCCTGGCGCTGGACGAGGGCGGCCTGCTGGACGGCAGCAGCATCACCACCGAAACCCTGCCAGCCTGCGACCAGTACCAGCTGCAGGTGGAGGCCTTCTCGCGCCGCGTGCGGGACGGTGCGGCCCCGCAGGCCCAGGGCATCGACGACGCGGTGGCCCAGGCGCGGGTGATCGACGCGCTCTGGCAGTCCGAGCGCACCGGGCGGTGGGAAGCACTCGCCTGAAGGCGGCGCGAACCCGCGACCAGAGGGCGCCCGGGCCCACCGGCCCGGGGTTTGGCACCATTGACAGGGTGCCCCGGGCAGGGCGCACAAGCCCTCCGGCGCCGCCGTCCGGGCCCGGAACGCTGGCGGCCGCCCGAAGCCGGTTGGCGGCAGTCTAAAATCCCGCTCACTGTCGCCCCCCGTCCTTGCGATGCCGGATCGGGGCGACCCCGCGCCCCAGCCTCTTGTCCGCGGTGCCCGCCGTAGTTGCTCCGTTGCTCTAGGGTCAGGCACCTTCCAATTCACCTGTGATGCCGCTGCCGATCCCATACCTGTCCGCCGCTCCTGCACCCGCCACCGCTGGCCTGGCCCGGCCGCAGGGGTGCCGCGCATGATGAAGCAGCTGGCGCTGGACATCGGCCTGGCCACGGGGCCCACCCTGGCCCGTTTCTTCGCCGGCCCCAACGAGGCCGCGCTGCAGCACCTGCGCCTGGCCGCCGGGGACGGCAGCAGCCTGGCCACCCGGTCGCCCGTGCCCACCTACCTGTGGGGCGAGCCCGGCAGCGGCAAGACCCACCTGCTCAAGGCGGTGCGCCAGTCCCTCCGGGAGCAGGGCGCCAGCGTCGGCTGGCTCGACCCGTCGGTGGCCGAGCCGCCGGACTTCAACGAAGACTGGGCCGCCATCGTCATGGACGATGTGCATCTGTACGACACCGCCCAGCAGGCCACGGCGTTCAACTGGTTCGTCAACGCCATCAGCCCGGCCAGCGGCAGCCAGCGCTGGGTGCTGGCCGCCGGCAACCTGCCCCCGGCCGACCTGCCCCTGCGCGACGACCTGCGCAGCCGCCTGGGCTGGGGCCATGTGTTCCAGCTGCAGCTGCTGGGCGAGTCCGAGCGCCGCTCGGTGCTGCGCCAGGAGGCCGACGCCCGCGGCGTGTTCCTGGGCGACGACGTGATGGACTACATGCTCAACCGCTTCTCGCGCGACCTGGGCAGCCTGATGCTGCTGCTCGACCAGCTCGATGCGTTTGCGCTGCGCACCCAGCGGGCGATCACCATCCCCTTGCTCAAAACGATGCTCGAATCGGAATGATGACGCGTCCTTCCTTGCCTTTTGTGAACCTGAATGAC
The DNA here is from genome assembly GCF_964252695.1 of Acidovorax sp. LjRoot117. Classification (NCBI taxonomy): domain Bacteria; kingdom Pseudomonadati; phylum Pseudomonadota; class Betaproteobacteria; order Burkholderiales; family Comamonadaceae; genus Acidovorax; species Acidovorax sp. LjRoot117. The sequence goes on from NZ_CAXUPO020000009.1 coordinate 88,926, forward strand.
CTCTGACACCCGCCCCCTGCGGCTTGCGCTGTTCGACCTCGACCACACGCTGCTCCCGCTCGACTCCGACTACGAGTGGGGCGAGTTCACCATCCGCATCGGCTGGAACGACCCGGTGGAGTTCGCGCGGCGCAACGGCGAGTTCTATGCGCACTACCAGGCCGGCACGCTCGACGTGCATGACTACGTGCGCTTTGCGACCGAGGCCGTGCGCCTGCGCGGGCCCGAGGCTTCGGCGGCCGCGCATGCGCAGTTCATGCGCGAGGTGATCGGCCCGGCCATCAAGCCCCAGGCGCGCGACCTGATCCGCCGGCACCAGGCTGCGGGCGACACGGTGCTGATCGTCACCGCCACCAACGAGTTCGTGACCCGCCCCATCGCCCATGCGCTCGGCGTCGCCGACGATGCGCTGCTGGCCGTGCAATTGGCGCGCGACCCGCTCAGTGGCTGGTACACCGGCGAGATCGACGGCGTGCCCACCATGCGCGAAGGCAAGGTGCGCCGCATGGAAGAGTGGCTGGCCGCACGCCAGCTTGGCTGGGCGGACGTGGACAGCACGTTCTACAGCGACTCCATGAACGACGTGCCCCTGCTCGAGAAGGTGAACCGCCCCGTGGCCACCAACCCCGACCCGCGCCTGCGCGCGCTGGCCCAGGAGCGCGGCTGGCGCATACTGGACCTGTTCCCCCAGACTGAAGCCAGCCAGGACGCTGCTTCCTGACACCCGCGCGCCAGCGCCAGACCTTTTGCTTCACTCGCTGACCCATGATCAAGAAGTTCATTGACAAACTGCTGGGCAAATCGACCCCCGGCACCTCGGGCGGCAAGCCCCATTTCGGCAAGCGCGAAGAGGTGCCCGCCACGGTGCACGGCATCGACCCCGAGCTGGTGGACCGCCGGGCTGCCGAGGTCGTGGCCACGCTCAAGCAGGCCGGCTACGAGGCGTATATCGTGGGCGGCGCCGTGCGCGACCTGCTGCTGGGCCTGCGCCCCAAGGACTTCGACGTGGCCACCAACGCCACGCCCGAGCAGGTCAAGGGTCTCTTCCGGCGCGCGTTCATCATCGGCAAGCGTTTTCGCATCGTGCACGTGGTGCACGGCCGGGGCCGCGAGCATGAGGTGATCGAAGTCTCCACCTTCCGCGCCTACCTGGACAACAGCGCCGCAGGGCAGCAGGTCAGCGGCAACGAGAAGACCTCCAGGGCGGCCCTGGCGGGCATGCAGCATGCCGTGGACGCATCGGGCCGCGTGCTGCGCGACAACGTCTGGGGCCCGCAGGACGAAGACGCCACGCGCCGCGACTTCACGGTGAACGCCATGTACTACGACCCGGTCAGCCAGATCGTGGTGGACTACCACAAGGGCATCCAGGACGCGAAGAAGAAGACGCTGCGCATGATCGGCGACCCGGCCACGCGCTACCGCGAAGACCCGGTGCGCATCATCCGCGCGGTGCGCTTTGCGGCCAAGCTCAGCGGGCTGGGTTTCACCATCGAGGCCAAGACCGCCGCACCCCTGGTGGAGTCGCAGACCCTGCTGGCCGACGTGCCGCAAAGCCGCATGTTCGACGAGATGCTCAAGCTGCTGCAGACGGGCCACTCGATCGCGAGCGTGGAGCAACTGCGCAAGCTGGGCATGGCCAAGGGCATCTACCCGTTGCTGGACGTGGCGGTGGAGCGCGCCGACACCCCGTTCGTGAAGGCCGCGCTGCTGGACACCGACCGCCGTGTGAACGAAGGCAAGCCCGTGGCCCCGAGCTTCTTGCTGGCCTGCGTGCTGTGGGAAGACGTGCGCAAGAGCTGGACGGAGCGCCTGGCCCAGCGCCAGCACCCGCTGCCTGCGCTGCAGGACGCCATCGACGATGTGTTCGACAAGCGCATCGGCGATGTGTCGGGCCGCGGCAAGCTGGCCGCAGACATGCGCGAGATCTGGGTCATGCAGCCCCGCTTTGAAAAGCGCGTGGGCAGCACGCCGTTCGGCATGGTGATCCAGCCGCGCTTTCGCGCGGGCTTCGACTTCTTGCGCCTGCGCGCCGATGTGGGCGAGGTGGAGGAGGCCCTGGCGGAGTGGTGGCAGGACTTCCAGGGCGCCGACGACGAGCGCCGCGAAGACCTGATGGACCAGGCCAAGGAAGAGCAAAAGACCCGCCAGAAGGCCCAGCAGGCGGTGGTCAAGCGCGTGCCGCGCCCGGCACCTGCACCCGCCCCTGCACCCGCCCCTGCACCCGTCGCGGCCCCCCGCGAGGGCGGCGATGCCGACGCAGCCGATGCCGGTGACGGCGCCGCCGAGTTCACGGCCGACGGCGCAGCCGCCCCCAAGAAGCGCCGCCGCCGTCGCCGCAAGCCCGTGGGCGACGGCAGTGCCACCAGCTCGGTCCCCGGCCCCGAGCAGGACGCCTGATCGGCATGGCCCCGCGCCCTGCAGCCGCGATGCGGTGGGTGCGGCAGCCACAAGACAACCCACGGCGCAGACCCCGATGACCCCGGCACCGCAGAGCGGCGCAGCGCCTGCGCTGCGGCTTGACGACCAATCCGCTTCCACGGCCTATATCGGCCTGGGTGCCAACCTGGGCGATGCCGCCGCCGCCCTGGGCGCAGCCGCCCGTGCCATCCATGCCTTGCCGGGCACGCGGGTGCTGCGCGCATCGTCGCTGTACCGCAGCGCGCCGGTGGACGCCACGGGCCCGGACTATCACAACGCGGTGGTCGCCGTGCGCACTGCCCTGGCCCCCCACGCCTTGCTGGGCGCGCTGCAGGCCATCGAGGCGGCCGCCGGCCGCGAGCGCCCCTACCGCAACGCACCCCGCACGCTGGACCTGGACATCCTGTTTTTTGGCGAACAGGCGATCGACACGCCCACGCTGACCGTGCCGCACCCGCGCCTGCAGGAACGCGCGTTCGTGCTTCTGCCCCTGGCCGAGATCGCGCCCCCCCAAGTCCACCCTGAGTGGCTGGCGTCGGTGCAGGATCAGCGCATCGAGCGGCTGTCGGCCGCGTGGTGCGAAGGGCTGTAGCCGCCCACTGGTCGCGCTGATCGGCTCTGCCGAGACCCGGCAAGCCGCAGGTGGTGTCGCCCTGGGGGCGGGCGCCGCCGGCGACTCAGGGGTTCAACCCTGCCGCGCGCGTTGGTTGGACGCAAACACGTTGTCCTTGGCCAGCGCCGTGCCCGCCTGCACCGCGGCCATCCAGTCGGCCGTGGACACGGCTGCGGCAAAGTTGCTGTGGAACACCACGCTGAACACCCGGTGGATCTCTTCAGCGCTCGCGCGGCCCGCGGCATTGGCGTAGGGCAGGGCGCCCGTCGCATCGGCCAGGAACTCCACCGACAGCCCGCGGTGCGAGGCTTCGTAGATCGTGCTGGCGTCGCAGTTGTGCGTCATGTAGCCCACCACCGTGAGGGTGTCGATGCCGCGCTCGGCCAGCCACTCGGCCAGGCCGGTGTTCGTGAAGGCGCTGGCCATGCTCTTTTCGATGCGGTGGTCGGCGTGGCGGCGGGCCACTTCGGGGTGCAGTTGCCAACGGTCGGTGGCCTTGTCGAACACGGGCGCACCGGTCGGCGCCGTGTGCTGCACCACCACCACCGGCACGCCGGCGGCGTGGGCGGCGTCCATGGCGCGGGCGATGTTGGGCAGGGTGTCGGCAACGGGCGGGTATTCGATGGGCAGGTTGCCGCCCGCGAAATACTCGTTTTGCACGTCGATGACGATCAAGGCGCGGCGGGGGGCGGTGGTGGCAGAGGTCATGGTCACGGTCCTGGGTGGATGAAGAAAAGTCTGGGATTGCCGTTCGGGAACGAGGTGATTGTTCGCGCTTGGGCTGTCCACCAAAAGTGGCTGGATTGACATGCATCGATAGAATCGGGCCATCATGCCTGCCTATGCTGCGTCTTCCCCGCTGCCCGCTTCGTCGCCCGCCCCGGACACCGTGGCCGTCGTGGCCTTCGACGGCATCAGCCCGTTTCACCTGTCGGTGCCCTGCCTGGTGTTTGGGGAGGACCGCACGGCCGAGGGCGCGCACCGCTACCGGCTGGTGGTGTGTGGCGTGGAGCGCGGGCCGCTGCGCACCTCGGCGGGTTTTGGTATCCACGTGGACCATGGCCTGGTGGCACTGCGGCGCGCGCAGATCATCGTGGTGCCGTCCTGGCGCGATGACCTGGCGCCGGCGCCACCTGCTTTGCTGGCGGCGCTGCAGGCGGCACACCGCCGCGGCGCGCGCATCGTGGGGCTGTGCCTGGGCGCCTTTGTGCTGGCCGAGGCGGGACTGCTCGACGGCCGTGCCGCCACCACGCACTGGGCGCTGGCGCAGGAGTTTGCGCGGCGCTACCCCCGCGTGCTGCCGCGACCGGAGGTGCTGTACGTGGAGGATGGCCTGGTGCTCACCTCGGCCGGCACGGCTGCGGGCATCGACTGCTGCCTGCACCTGCTGCGCCAGCAGCACGGCGCCGAGGTGGCCAACCGCGCCGCGCGCCGCATGGTGGTCGCCCCGCACCGCCAGGGCGGGCAGGCGCAGTACATCCAGCAGCCGGTGGCGCCGTCGGTGCGTGGCGACCGGCTGGCGCCGCTGCTGCAGTGGCTGGGCGAGCACCTGCACCACACCCACACGCTCGAATCCCTCGCCGAGCGCGCGGTGATGAGCCCGCGCACCTTCACCCGGCGTTTTCGGCAGTCCACCGGCACCACCGTGGGCCAGTGGCTGCAGAACCAGCGCATCGCCCTCGCGCAGCGCCTGCTGGAGGGCAGCGACCAGTCCATCGAGGCCGTGGCCGCCGAGGCCGGCTTCGGCTCGGCCGTCTCGCTGCGGCAGCACTTCTCGGCGGGCGTGGGCATAGCGCCCTCGGCCTACCGGCGGCAGTTTCGCCGCACGGCGTAGTGCATTCGTGATGGAATGATTTGCTATTGATTTGCTATTGATTTGCTATTGATTTGATAGCTGCTTGCGCCCGATGGACAAGCGGCAGAGGCGTTTTTCATCCCATGGATGCGGTGCACGAAGGGCCCGTCCTGCCTGTCGCCTGATCACTGCTCCGCACCGCCCCGCACTGCACGCATATTCGACTGTCAGCGCCGGGGCACTGCGGGATTGCTTTCAGTGGTGCATTAAATGCTGCATTTCAATAAGCGCCGGTGATTTTCTGTTGTTATTAATTTTCCGACGTTATTTTTGTTCGGAATATTGCACTCCGCCGGGGTCGGAATTAATGGGGCGAAACGCCCAGAAGCATGCGTTGCATAGAGTGAATGGACCCGCTGGTTCAGCGCGGAAAATCGTATGGCCCCTGGGCTGGCGAATCATTTTTCTGATTATTCCGAGTGCTGCATACTGATTTTCTGTCATTGCCTGGCAGTTTCCCATCAGCACAGGAGGTCACCGCACCATGTCACTCGGTCGCCGCGCATTGGTTCAATCCACATTACTGGCTCCGCTGTCCGTGATCGGCCGGAACGTGAGAGCTGCAGAGGTCGTCCGCATCGGCCAGACGGTCGCACTGTCGGGCAACTTCGGCGAGATGGGTGGCATGTACACCCAGGGCATCAAGGCCGCGTTCGATCATGCCAACCGAGGCCGTCAGGCGCGGCAGATCGAGCTGATCACGCTCGACGACAAGCTCGACGGCCCGGCCGCCCTGACCAATGCCAAGCGGTTGGTGGAGCAGGAAAAGGTGGCCGCGATCATCGGCGTGGCCGGCACGGGCGTGGCCAAGGCCGTGATGCCGTACTGCGAGGAAAAGCGGGTGCCGCTCTTTGCACTGACCGGCGACGACAGCGTGCGCAAAATCAAGCAGGAGTTCACATTCTTCTCGTGCGCCAGCTACGGCGACGAGGTCAGGAACATGGTGCGGCATGGCGCCACCATCTCGCACAAGAGCGTGTTCGTGGTGCACACCGACGTGCCCGCAGGCGCTTCGTGGGTCGACAGTGCGCGCCTGTCAGCGCAGGACAACAAGCTCGAATTCAAAGGCTCGATCGCTGCGGCGCCCGATGGCTCCAATGCCGACGCGGTGCTCAAAGCCTTCCTGGATTCTCGGGCGAGTTTTCTGGTGATGGTGTATGCGGGCGCGGGCGTGAAAGTCCTGCTCGAACGATTGCACCAGGCCCATGTGTTTCCCGGTTCGATCTACCTGTTGTCGCAGGGCGCGACGCCCGGGCTGGTGGATTCGGTGCGCAGCAGTGCGTCGGGGCTGATCGTGTCGCAGGTGGTGCCGAACCCGTTTTCCACCCTCAGCCCGCTGGCGCGCGACTACGACACCGCCATCGCTGCGTCGGCGGTGCCCAAGAATTACATGACCTACCAGGGCTTTTTGCTGGGCCGCGCTTTTGCCGACGCCCTGGGTAGAACCAAAGGGGCGGCCACCGCGGCCGCGGTGGCCGATGCCTTGCAGGAGACCCCGCTGGCCTATGGCGACTACAAGCTGGACTACCGGGGCGGCAAGCGCCTCGGGACATCGTTTACCGACATTTCGATGCTCACCCGAGACGGCCGTTTCATTTCCTGAGACAGCCAGGGCGCCACGCGCCCGGCGCGGTCAATCCACCTTGGCGCCCGACGCCTTCACGACCTGCTGGTACTTGGCGCGCTCCGCGGCCATGAAGCTGTCGAACTGCGCTGGCGTGGTGCTCACCGGCTCGGCCAGCAGTGCGGCGAAGCGGGTCTTGGTTTCGGGCGTGTTCAGGGCCGCCACGAAAGCCTTGTTCAGCTTGTCGATGATGGGCTTGGGCGTGGCTGCAGGCGCCACCAGGCCCCACCAGGTGTCGATGGAGAAGCCCTTGAAGGTGGCAGACAGCGGCGGCACACCAGGCAGCGAGGGCGAGGCGTCCAGCGAGGTCACGGCCAGGGCCTTGAGCTTGCCCGCGCGGATGTTGGGCGCGGCGGCGGCCAGGTTGTCGATGTTGAAGTCCACCTCGCCGCCCAGCAGGGCCAGCTGTGCGGGGTTGGCACCGCGGTAGGGGATGTGCAGCGCGAAGATGCCGGCGCGCTGCTTGAACATCTCGCCTGCCAGGTGGCCCGCGCTGCCGTTGCCGCCGCTGCCGTAGTTGAGCTTGGCCGGGTTGGCCTTGGCGTAGGCGATCAGGTCGGCCACGGTGTGGATCTTGAGCTGCTCGGCCTTGGCGGCGTTGATGACCAGCACGTTGGGCACGCGCACCATCTGCGTGATGCCCGCAAAGTCCTTGGCGGCGTCGTACGGCATCTTGGTGTACAGCCAGGGGTTGACGGCGTGCGTGGCGGTGGCGGAGATGCCGATGGTCAGGCCGTCCGGCGCGGCCTTGGCGATGGCGTCGGCACCGATGTTGCCGCCCGCGCCGCCCTTGTTGTCGATGATCACGGTGCCCAGCGAGTCGCGCACGCGCTCGGCCAGCGCACGGGCCGTCACGTCGATGGGGCCGCCCGCTGCGTAGGGCACGATCAGCCGGATGGGCTGGCCCGAGTCCTGCGCGAGCGCGACGTGGGAGGAGAAAGCCGCGGTGAGGGCGGCGCTGGCGATGAGGATGTTTCTGCGGTTCATGGATGCCATTGTGCAAAAAAATCGTAAGAAGGCTTACGAAAACCTTCGGGTGGGGCGTTCTTTGGGGTCAGGACGGGGTCCTGGAGAGCCCCAGGTCCTCGACCAGCATGCCCAGTTCGTGCGACGAGCGGATGTCCAGCTTGAGAAAGATGGCCGAGCGGTGCGTGTCCACGGTGCGTGGGTCGATGGGGCGCTCCGGGTCGCGCTGGGCCATGGCGCGGGCGGCCTCCTTGCTGCTGATGCCGGTGGCCAGCAGGCGCGCCACCTCCTGCTGGCGGGGGCTCAGGGCGTTCCACCGCTCCAGCAGCAACGCGTGCCGCTGCGTGTGGGCAGCCACTTCCTCTGACATGGTCGCGGCGCGGTGCACCGCCGCCAGCAGGGTGGCTTCGTCGCAGGGCTTTTCCAGCCAGTCCACGGCACCTTGCTTGACGGCGGCCACGGCCGAGGCCAGTTCGCCGTGCGCGGACAGGAACACCGTCTTGAGCACGGTGCCCCGCTGGCGCATGGCGTCAAAGACCTGCAGCCCGCTCATGCCGTCCATGCGCAGGTCCAGCAGCACGCAGCCCGGGCGCGACAGGTCGGCGCGGGCCAGAAAGTCGGCCCCGCTCTCGAAAGGCTCGGCCACATGGCCCCCGGCCAGCAGCAGCGCGGCGAGCGAATGGCGCACGCCTTCGTCGTCGTCCACGATGTAGACATGGAATGCCGGTGCTTCGGGGGTTGCCGTGGTGGTCGTGGTGGTGACGTGGTGGTCGATCATGGCGATTCGTTGGGCAGGAGCGCGGTGTGCAGGGGAAGCCGGATCTCGAAGACTGCGCCGCCGCCCTCGCGGTTGCGGGCCAGCAGCTCGCCCCCCATGCTCTCGACGATGGAGCGGCAGATGTTCAGGCCCAGCCCCAGGCCGTCGGAGCGGGTGGTGAAGAAGGGTTCGAACAGGCGGTCGGCGATTTCAGGCGCCAGGCCCGGCCCGCGGTCCAGCACCTGCAGGGACGCGCGGCCCGCTTCGGTGGTGGTGCGCAGCAGCAACTCGTGCCCCGCACGCGGCGCGGCATGCGACTGCATGGCCTGCAGTGCGTTCAGGCCCAGGTTCAGCACCACCTGTTCCAGCAGCACACGGTCGGCGCTCACCTGCACCGGCCCGTGGGCCAGGTCCAGCCGCACGGCCACGCCGTGCCGGCGGGCCTCGGCGCGCAGCAGCAGGGCCAGGGACTGGTCCACCGCGGCGTTCAGGTCGCAGGGCTCGCGCGCCTCGGGGTGCTGCCGCACCCAGCGGCGGATGCGGCCCACGATGTCGGCCGCGCGCAGTGCCTGGGTCGAGAGGGCGGCCAGGGTATCGTTCAGCAGCTCGGCCTTGCCCTGTGCTGCGAGCGACTTGGCGGCGGCCGCGTAGTTGACCAGGGCCGCCAGCGGCTGGTTGAGCTCGTGCGCCAGGGTGGAGGCCATCTCGCCCACGGTGATCACGCGCTGCACGCGCTGCAGTTGGGCTTCGCGCTGCTGCTGCTGTTCTTCGGCCCGCTTTTGCGCGGTGATGTCCACCACCGAGCTCATCCAGCCGATATGGTGGCCGCTGCCGTCGATGAGCCGCGTGGTGTAGAACATGGTGTGCACGTCCGAGCCGTTGCGGTGCCGCAGCCGGTTCTCGCGGCCCTGGGGCGATGCCTTGCCGGCCTGCACCGTGTCCACGTCGTTCCAGTGGCGGTCCAGGTCGTCGGGGTGCCAGTAGGGGTAGGGCGGCCGTTGGCCGATGAGCTCGGCGGCCGTGTAGCCCACCATGTCGCACATGGCGGCGTTCACATAGACGATGCGGCCTTCCAGGTCGCGTGCCCGCATGCCCACCAGCAGCGAGTCTTCCATCGACTGGCGGAACGCCTGGGCTTGCTGCAGCGCGTGGGTGCGTTCGTGCACCCGCTGCTCCAGCTCGATGCGCGCCTGGCGATTCTCGGCCAAACGCCGCTCGCGCAGTTGCCAGTAGAGCGCGCCCAGCACCAGCAGGCCCGACGCCAGGCTGGCCAGCGCCCAGGCCTGCTGGCGGGCCGCAGCCACCACCTTGCTGTCGGCCGTGATGGTCAGCGACCAGCCCAGGTCGGGCAGGGGCTCCTCGTAGGCCAGGTATTCCTTGCCGGTGTCCGGCACGCGCAGCTGCCCGCCGGGCTGGTCGGCAGGCAGCTCCAGCTTCCAGGGCACCGGCACTGGCGACCACTGCGCGCCGTACTGCTCGTCGTGCTGCACCTGCTGCACTGCGTCGGGGGGCAGTGGCCGGGTGGTCTTGTAGAGCCAGGGCGCCACCGACCCGAGGAACACGATGCCGCGCTCGTCGGCCACGAACACCGGGTCCCGCAGCTGCGACCAGGTGTCCACGATGGGCTGCATGCGCACCTTCACGGCCACCACGCCGATCACCTTGCCGTCGGCCTGCTGCACAGGTGCGGACGCAAAGAGGCCGGGCTCGCCCGTGGTCTTGCCCACGCCGTAGAAGCGGCCTGTCAGCCCGTGCAGCGCGTCGCGAAAATACGGGCGGTTGCCGTAGTTCTGGTCGACGAAACTGCTCGGGGTGTCCCAGTTGCTCGACGCCAGGGTCATGCCCTGGGCATCCATCACGTACAGCGTGTCGGAGCCCGCGCGGGTGTTGACGGTCTGCAGATAGGCGTTGGCAGCCTCGCGCACCTGCGGCGAACTGGGGTTGCGCAGCAACTGCGCCACCAGCGGCTGCTGCGCGGCGGTGAAGGGCAGGTAGCTGTAACGCGTGGCCACGCCCCGAAGCGCCAGCGCCTGCACTTCGGCCGAGCGGCGCAGGTTGTCCCATTGGCTATCGAGCTCATTGCGCGTGGCCCATTCCCCGGCCCCCAGCACCATCAGCACGGCCACGCACAGAACCGTGACCGTGGAGCCCGCGCCCTGCAGCGCACGGCGCAGCCTGGTCATTTCAATGGTCCACGGTGTTGCTCGACAGCATCCCCGGCCCGAGAAACGGGCGCGGCCAACGCCAGTGCACCCGTGGGTCTGGCTGCGCCAGTCCACCGGGTGCGTCCCCCCTCGGGAGGGAAGGCGCGCAACGCCTCAGGGGGGCGTCCCATGCTTGTCGGCTTCGGACGTAAAAGAGTCCGCATAGAACTCTTCGGGCGGCAGGCCGCGGTGCGCGCTGTAGCTGTCGCGTGCAGACTCGACCACGATGGGCGCGCCGCAGGCATACACCTGGTGGCCCGAGAGGTCGGCGAAATCATCGAGCACGGCCTGGTGCACAAAGCCCGTGCGGCCCGTCCAGCCGTCGTCGGGCTCTGCGTCCGACACCACGGGCACATAGGTCAGGTGCGGCATCTCGGCCGCGCGGGCCAACACCCAGTCGTGCATGTACAAATCGCCCGGCCGGCGCCCGCCCCAGTAGAGCACCGTGGGGCGGGTGATGGCCTTGAACTGCATGTGCTCGATGAGCGCCTTGATGGGCGCAAAGCCCGTGCCCGAGGCCAGCAGCACGATGGGGCGGTCGGAGTCCTCGCGCAGGAAGAAACTGCCGAACGGGCCTTCGACCCGCAGGATTTCCTTTTCCTTCATCGCGCCGAACACGTGGTCGGTGAACTTGCCGCCCGCCATGTGGCGGATGTGCAGCTCCACGCCGGGCGCCTCGGCCTGCGTGTGCGGCGCGTTGGCCATCGAGTACGCACGGCGCGCGCCGTCGCGCAGGATGAATTCAATGTACTGGCCCGCGTGGTAGCGGAAGGTGTCGGCCGCGGGCAGCTGCAGGCGCACCTGCATCACGTCGTGAGATGCCTTGGTGAGGGTGGACACGCGCACCGGCATCTTCTTGATGGGGTAAGCGCTCTCGTCGGTGACCTGGCGCGACTCCAGCACCACGTCGGTCAGCGGCTCGGCGCAGCAGGTCAGCACCAGGCCGGCAGCTTCTTCGTCGGCCGTGAGCGCCTTGGACTGGTGTTCGCCATGGTGCACGGCACCGCTGATCTTCTTGCACTTGCACGAGCCGCAGGCGCCGTCCTTGCAGCCATAGGGCAGGCCCACGCCGCTGCGGATGGCGCCGGCCAGGATGGCTTCGCCGGCGTTGGCGGTGAAAGCGCGGCCGCTGGGCTGGACGGTGATCTGGAAGGCTCTGGGGCTCGCGGTCTCGGCGCTGGTCATCTTGTGGGTATCCTTGGGAACGTACTTCTTCACAAACCGGTGTTCTTCGCATTCACCCGGCTGAGTAAACGGACCGATTTTGCCTTCAAACCAAAACCCCCTTGGCGCCCTGCCGGCGCGTTTTCGCCGCGAGCGCCTGCTGATCGTGGGCTGCGGTGACGTGGGTCAACGCGTGGCGCGCCAACTGCACACCGGCCCCGGCGCGGGGCGCATGCATGTGCTGGCGCTCACGTCGAGCCCCGAGCGCACCGCGGCCTTGCGCGCCCAGGGCATTCGCCCGCTGCGCGGCAACCTGGACGACCCGGCCACGCTCCGGCGACTGTCGGGCATTGCCACGCGGGTGTTGCACCTGGCGCCGCCACCCGGTGAAGGTGCTGGCGGCCAAGGTTGGTGGCGTGATCCCCGCACGGTGGCCCTGGCCCGCGCACTGCGCCTGCGCAGCCTGCCCACATCGCTGGTGTATGCATCCACCACCGGCGTGTACGGCGACTGCGGCGGTGCCCTGGTGCCGGAGACCCGGGCCGTGGCCCCCGGCACGCCACGCGCGCAGCGGCGCGTGAATGCCGAGCGGGCAGTGCGCCACCTGGGCCGTGCGGGCGTGCGGGCCAGCGTGCTGCGCATTCCGGGCATCTACGCCCCCGACCGCGAAGGTGGCACGCCCGAAGCCCGCCTGCGCCGCGGCACCCCGGTGCTGGTGCCCGAGGACGACGTGTTCACCAACCACATCCATGCCGACGACCTGGCGCGCGCCTGCCTGGCCGCCCTGTGGCGCGGCCGGCCACAGCGCATCTACAACGTGAGCGACCAGACGGAGCTCAAGATGGGCGACTACTTCGACCTGGCGGCCGACCTGTACGGCCTGCCGCGCCCGGCGCGCGTGGCGCGCAGCGCCGCGCAGGAACAACTGTCGGTGATGCTGCTGAGCTTCATGAGCGAATCGCGCCGGCTTTACAACCGGCGCATGCGCCAGGAGCTGGGGCTGGTGTTGCGCTACCCGACGGTCGAGAAAGGTTTGAAATAACCAAAATCTATCTTGGAATCACATTTCCTTGATTGTCGTAGCAGCGAAAAACATTGCAGTTTACAATTTTGCCAGTGCGCACTACAGGTGGCACTGGCGTTGGGCGTCGGTTGTGAATCACTAACGGCGGTGTAGCTTGGGTAGAGTTCGCGGCACGGGCCTTCTCTATTTCTGCAAAATCTGCTGGCCCGAGACAGTCAAAATTAACTTGTCGCTGCGCTGTATCGAGTCGCACATTCTGCTCGTAGGATCCATTACTTGCCTCACTTGCAATAATGTCTAGATTTCGCCTTGAACGCGCGCATTCTCTAGAGTGAGCATAATTGGGCTTAATGTTTGGCAGATTGTGCCCAGAAGTGGTATTTTGGTTTTCCTGCTTGGCGGCATCCAGCTCTGCGCGCAATGCTGCGCGTTTGCGCTCAATTGCAACTGCAGCTTGCTCTCGCTCAAGTCTTAGTTCCTCAGGCGTTTTTCGAGATTCAACCTCGTAAGCGTCCGTTCCGCTTGAACAAGCACCGTCAGTGTAAGTAACCTTACCGCTGCGAGCGTCGGTGCAACGCATCACCTGAGCACCTACGCTAAAACTCAAAAAAATAGCGCAGGTGATCAAGTATTGAGTCAAAGTGGTACGCCGACTCATAATCCTTACTCCAAGAGCCCAGCATCAAGGCTTGTCAGGGTTGTTGATGCCCTGGCGTGCACGCCAGTCACCAGGGGCTGGCGTGTAGCTGTCGGGTGCCATGCGGCCGGGGCGGGACTCGCGGTTGCGGCGATCTTCGGCGGCGCGGCGGTCACGCTCGGCCTGCTCGCGGATCGCCTGGTCACGGTCGCGCTGGCGGCGGTCGGCATCGCGGGCCTGCTGGTCGCGGCGGTCGCGGGCTGCGCGTTCACGCTCGGCACGGTCCCGTTCGCGTTCACGTTCCATGCGCTCACGGTCGCGTTCGCGGTCACGCCAGTCGTTGCGGTTGCGGTCACGCTCCCAGCGGTCGTCGCGGTCGCGCCCGCCGTAGTAGATGGCCGCGGGTGGTGCGGAGTACGCGGGGTACGCAGGGTAGACCGGCGGCGGGCTCGAATAGACGGGCTGCGAGTTGTAGATGTAGCCCGGTTGCTGCTGGTAGGCGGGCTCGTAGTACGGGTCGCCCGGGACAGTGGCGCACCCGGTCGCTGCGGCGCCCAGGACCGCGATGGAAATGATGCGGGCGAATGTGTTTTTCATACTGTTCAGACCCCCGGCAGGGCGTGGGCGTTCCGACCTGCTCGTAAAGCCCCCGAAAAGCACCCCGGCGGGGTGTTACAAATTCGCGGACTGCGTGTTCACGCGTTGTAACTTTAGCGTTCGGAGGCGGGGTTTGGTTGACCGGACGGCGATCCTGCAGGTAGGACAGTTTCCCCTGCCGCTCGCCACAGGTTGACAGTATCGACGACGCGCTCGTCAAAATGCATAGCAGCCAGCGCTTGCTGGGCCAGCGCTGGCTGCTAAAAACGCCTGAAGTGAGAGTCCGGCCGGCCGCAAAAGTGCGCCGGACGGCACACGCCGATCTTTACTTGGGCAACACGCGCCGGATGGTTTCGGCCAGGTCTTCCGCCACGAACTTGGCGACGTAGCCATCGGCACCCACGCTGCGCACGTGGTCTTCGTTGGCAGAGCCCGACAGGGACGAGTGGATCACCACCGGCAGCCCATGGAAACGCGCGTCCTGCTTGATGTTGCGGGTGAGCGTGAAACCGTCCATCTCCGGCATTTCCAGGTCGGTCAGTACCATGGCGACGCGGTCGAGCACGGTCTTGCCCTCGGCCTCGGCGCTCTTGGCGATGGCGTTGAGCCGGTCCCAGGCTTCCTTGCCGGACTTGACCATCTCGTACGGCGCCTTGAGCGCCTTGAGTTCCTGCTCGATGAGCGAGCGGGCCACGAAGGAATCATCGGCCGCAAGGATCATCGTGCCGGGCTTGAGCTTGAGCTTGGCGCCCACCTTCTCCTCGGTCACCTCATGGCCGTCGGATGGCGACACCATCTGCAGGATGGCCTCGACGTCCAGCACCTGGGCCAGGCGCGATTCGTCGGTATTGCCGTCCAGGCGGGCGATGCTGGTCACCAGCTTGCCCTTGGCGCCGCTGGTTTCGGCCGACAGCACCTGCTTCCAGTCCAGGCGCACGATGTCTTCCACGGATTCGACCGCAAACGCCTGGGTGGTACGGGCGTACTCGGTCACCAGCATGATGTTCAGGCCTGTCTGGGGCTTGCAACCCACGATGGAGGGCATGTCCAGCACCGGGATCACCTGGCCGCGCAGGTTGACCACACCCAGCGAATGGGGCGTGGTGCCCGCGATCGGGGTGATGCTGGGCATGGCCACGATCTCGCGGATCTTGAAGACGTTGATGCCGAAGAGTTCGGATTTGCCCAGGGCGGCGTCCACCCCCAGGCGAAACAGCAGCAGCTCGAACTTGTTGGTGCTGGTGAGGTTGGTCCGCTCGTCGATGTCCTGCTGCACTGCTTTCATGATGGATCCTTCGCGCAGAAAAAAGATACGCGCTTTTACAAATTCTAGGAGCAGAACGGCATGCGCAGTGCGCTAAATCTTCAGGCGATACCCGAATAGTGCGCTGCAGCATGCCGCCGTCGCGGCGCCGATACAGACCGGGCCCCATTTCCCTACCCAATGCAAGGGCGCTGGCACCCTGCGCCGGTCGTCCTTCTTGAACGACGTCGCGCAGCCGCCGTGCGGGTCAATGCGGCCTCTGTCTTTGTACCGCACCGCCCCGTCCGGGCGCCAGTGGTTTTCGACCACGCGGCCCCGTCGCTGCCCTGCGGTAGGCGGCCTGGCGGCATCCGAAGCCCCTTCAGTCCGCCACCCCCGGCAACTGCCGCAGGTAGGCCTGCAGCGCCGCGATGGCCTGGCGCACCTTGGCGGGCTGTGCATCGCGCTGGGGCGTCACCGCCCAGATATCCATGGTGCCGAAGGACCAGTCGGGCAGCAGTTGCACCAGCCGCCCGGCCTGCAGCGCCTCGTGCGAATCCATGCTGCCCACCAGCGCCAAGCCGAGCCCCGCCTCGCACATCTGCTGGATCGACAGCTGGTTGTTGCTGGCGATGCGCGGCTCCACCCGCAGTGCACGGGGCTCGCCCGCAGGGCTGCGCAGGTCGACGAGCAGCCCGCCGTTCTCGCGTGCAAAGCCCAGCCAGCTGTGCGACAGCAGCGCGTCGGGGTGCTCGGGCCGGCCGTGTGCGGCCACCCAGGCGGGCGATGCGCACAGCCGCCACTGCATGCTGCCCAGGCGTCGCGCCGCCCAGGTGGAGTCGGCCAGGCGCCCATAGCGCACCGCCAGGTCGATGCGGGCATTGATGAGGTCGATGGTGGCGTCGTCCACCAGCAGACGCAGGCGCAGGGCCGGGTGGGCGGCCAGCAGGTCACCGAGCGCCGGGGCGATGTGCCGCGCAAACCCCACCGTGGCCGACAGGCGCAGTTCGCCGCTGGGGGCATCGCGTGAGGACGCCAGCTCCGCCCGCGCCTGCTCGGCGGCCGCCCACATGGCGGCGCAGCGGGCGTGGTAGCGCTGGCCGGCCTCGGTGAGCGCCAGCTTGCGCGTGGAGCGGTGCAGCAGCGTCACGCCGCCGTCGCTCTCCAGCTTGCGCACCTGCTGGCTCATGGCAGAAGTGCTCATGCCCAGCGCCCGCGCGGCGCCGCTCATCGAGCCGTGCTGCACCACCGCGGCGAACACGGCCATGCGTTTGAGGTCGTCCATGGAAAGAAGGCGTAGGGGTGAAAAAGCGGTCAATTGTGAAGTACAGCTTCAAGCACAAGGCATTTGAAGCCCTCTACCGCACGCTTTGACAAGCCCCTATTCTCACTGCATCCCAACTCTCTGACCTGAGGAACCCTCCATGAACATCGCCCTGATTGGTGCCACCGGCTTTGTCGGCTCGGCCGTGCTCGACGAACTGCTGCAGCGCGGCCACCGCGTGACCGTGCTCGCCCGCAACCCCGGCAAGCTCACCGCCCGCGAACGGCTGACAGTGGTCGCCGCCGACGCCCAGGATGCCCCGCAGATCGCCCAAGCCGCTGCCGGCCACGACGCCGTGGTCAGTGCCTACAACCCCGGCTGGACGGTGCCTGACATCCACGACCAGTTCCTCAAGGGCACCCGCGCCATCATCGACGGTACCAAGCAGGCGGGCGTGCGGCGCCTGCTCGTGGTGGGCGGCGCCGGCAGCCTGTTCGTGGCGCCCGGCGTGCAACTGGTGGATACGCCGGACTTCCCTGCCGAATGGAAGCAGGGCGCCCTGGCTGCCCGCGAGGCCCTGAACTGGATCCGCACCGAGAACACGCTGGACTGGACCTTCCTGTCGCCCCCCATCCTGCTGGCCCCGGGCGAGCGCACCGGCAAGTACCGCCTGGGCACCGAGGCGCCCCTGATGAATGGCGAGGCGCCCGGCGGCATCAGCGTGACCGATCTGGCGGTCGCGATTGCCGACGAACTGGAAACGCCGCGGCACGTGCAGCAGCGGTTCACGGTGGCGCATTGATACGCATCGAGGCGAATTGACATCACGTGGCGCGCCTCATGGGCCGCAGCCGTTCAGTCCCGGCCCCCCGTCGGGCGGAAAAAGCGCCTTGTCCTACAGGGAGAGTGCTCACGGTAGCGGCACGATATGTTGAAGGCGGTAAAAAATTGCAAGAAAACTCGGGAAGCTGCCCGCCCGCGTGACTGGACGTTGCTGCGTCCGCTCGCGGTCGGTGCCGAGCGGTTTGCCTTGCGCAGGCCGCCGGCAACCCAGCGCTTCCGGAGTTTGTTTCTGTGCCTACTTTTTCTTCGCTGAACACTCAGCAATCCCCCATCTACAACCGCTTGCCTGCAGCCTTGCGCGCTTGGCGCCGCTTGAGCCTCTTGTGCGTCCTGGGCTCGGCACTCGGCGTGCTATCGACCACCGCCAGCGCCCAGGATGCTCCGCCGGAGCAGCGCCGCATCTTCATCGACGGCGCCCGCGCCGCCGGGGATGTGGGGCTTGCATCGGTGGGGGTGCAATTGCCTTGGGAATGGCGCCGCTCCTTCCTGGGGGGCGAACTCTCGGGCCACTGGGATGCCCACGTGGCCCATTGGCGCGCGCCCGCTGGTACGGCGGCGTCGGAGCGGCGGCATTGGACCCAGCTGGCGCTGGTGCCCACGCTGCGGTTGCGGTTTGACGGCGGGCGGTCGGCGTGGTTCATGGAAGGGGGCATCGGCCTGTCGGTGCTCGACGGGCACTACGCCACACGGCACAAGACCTTCAGCACGCGCTTCAACTTTACCGACCACCAGGGCATTGGTTTCAACTTCGGTGCGCAGAGGCAGCACGAGCTGATGCTGATCGTGCGCCATGTCTCCAACGGTGGCATCCGCAAGCCCAACCCGGGCGAGGATTTCGTGCAGTTGCGCTACGGCTTCGCCTTTTGAACGAAGCCGGGGCGCATGAACGCGTTGAGTGCTACTGATTTGATAGCTGTGGGCGCTTGTCCAGTGCGCGGAAGAGGCATTTTTTAGTCAGTAAACGCCGTATTGCCCCCACCGCGCGCGAGGTGCCCGGGACGCAAAGGGCGCCCATCACCCATCACCCATCACCCATCACCCATCACCCATCACCCATCACCCATCACCCATCACCCGTCACCCGTCACCCGTCGATCAGCTGCGGGTCCCACGCGAACACGGTCTGCTCCTGCTCGCCCAGCTTCTCGATGCCCAGGCGCATCACGTCGCCGGGCTGGAGGAACTGCGCCTGGGGCTTCTTGCCCATGCCCACGCCGGGCGGGGTGCCGGTGGTGATGAGGTCGCCGGGCTCCAGCGTCATGAAGCGGCTGAGGTAGCTCACCAGCTGCGCCACCGTGAAGATCATCGTGCGGGTGCTGCCGGTCTGCTGGCGCTCGCCGTTCACGTCCAGCCACATCGACAGATTCTGAGGATCGCCCACTTCGTCGGCGCTCACCAGCCAGGGGCCGATGGGGCCGAAGGTGTCGCAGCCCTTGCCCTTGTCCCAGGTGCCGCCGCGCTCGAGCTGGTATTCGCGCTCGGAGATGTCGTTGATGGTGCAATAGCCGGCCACGTGCTGCAGTGCATCCGCCTCGCTCACGTAGCGCGCGCGCGTGCCGATCACCACGCCCAGCTCCACCTCCCAGTCGGATTTGACCGAGCCCTGCGGCAGCACCACCGGGTGATTGCAGCCCACGGCGCAGTCCACCGTCTTGGTGAAGATGATGGGCTCCTTCGGGATGGCCATGCCGGCTTCGGCCGCGTGGTCGGCGTAGTTCAGGCCGATGGCGATGAACTTGCGCATGCCCGTCCACGGCACGCCCAGGAGGCCCTGGGGCACGACGGGCAACGTGGCGGCATCGATGGCGGCCAGCACGGCCAGGCCAGAGGGTGACAGGGTGGCGGGGCTGATGTCGGGCAGCACGCCGCTCAGGTCGCGCACCGTCCCGTCGGTGTGCAGCAGGGCGGGTTTTTCCTGGCCCTTGGGGCCGTGGCGAAGCAGCTTCATGGTTCGTAGTGGTGGAGGGGTTGGATGATGGGTGGCACAAAACGCAGAGCGTAGATGAAATCAGTTGGACCAGCCGCCGTCGATGACCTGGGCGGTGCCCGTGGTGAACGATGACTCGTCGCTCGCCAGGTACACGGCCAGCGCGGCGATCTCTTCGGCCCGGCCCAGCCGGCCCATGGGCTGGCGCTCGACAAAGCCGGCCTCCACAGCGGCCAGGCTCTGGCCCGTGGCCGCGGCCTGCGCGGTGATGCGGTCCTGCAACGACGGCGACATCACCGTACCGGGGCAGATGGCATTGCAGCGGATGCCCTGGGCCACGAAGTCGGCGGCCACCGACTTGGTCAGGCCCACGACCGCCGCCTTGGTGGTGCCGTAGACGAACCTTCGCGGCGCCCCCTTGATGCTGCCCGCTACCGACGCGACGTTGATGATGGACCCGGCGCCGCGCGCCAGCATGCCGGGCAGGAAAGCCCGGATGGTGCGAAATTGCGCGCGCACGTTCAGATCGAAAGCGAAGTCCCACTCGTCGTCCGTGCAGTCGAGCACACTGCCCGCATGCACAAAGCCCGCGCCGTTGAACAGCACGTCCACCGGACCCACGGCGGCGGCTGCGTCGCGCACGGCCTGGGCCTGGGTCACGTCCAGCACGCGGGTCTCGCAGCCTGTGTCGCGCTGCAGGGCGGCCAGAGCGGCAGCGTTGATGTCGGTGGCGATCACCCGCGCGCCCTGGGCCGCAAAGGCGATGGCCGTGGCGCGGCCGATGCCCTGGCCGGCGGCGGTGAGAAAGGCGGTCTTGCCTGCAAGTCGGAGTGTCATGGTGTGGCGGCGGTGGGTGACAGAGAGGGCGGAAAAGGCATTGCCAAGCACTAGCCCGTGAACCAGCGCAGCGGCGCCAGCACCGTCTGCGGAAAGATCACCATGATGAACATCACCGCGAACTCGGTCGCCATGAAGGGCAGCACGCCGCGCGTCACCTCGTCCATCTTCATGCGCCCCACGCCGGCCACCACGTTCAGGATGGTGCCCACCGGCGGCGTGACCAGGCCGATGGAGTTGTTGATGATGAACAGCACGCCGAAGTACACCGGGTCGATGCCCGCGGCCTTGATCACAGGCATCAGCACGGGGGTCAGGATGAGGATGGTGGGCGTCATGTCCATGGCCGTGCCCACCAGCATCACCAGCACCATGATCGCGATCAGCAGCAAGGTCTGGTTGCCCATGAAGGGTTTGAGCAGCTCCACCATCTGCGCAGGCAGGTTGGCCACGGTGATGAGCCACGACGACACCATGGCCGCCGCCACGAGGAACATCACCACCGCAGTGGTCTTGGCCGCGGTGGTGAAGATGGGCAGCAGCGCGCGCAGCGGCAGCTCGCGGTAGATCACGCTGGCCACGAACAGCGAATACACGGCCGCGACCACCGCGGCCTCGGTCGGCGTGAACACGCCCATGCGCAGGCCCACCAGGATGAACACCGGCAAGGTCAGCGCCCACACCGACTCCCGCGCGGTGCGCCAGACTTCGGCTGCAGTCTTCTTCTCCGGCATGGCCAGCACTTCCTTGCGGCCCACCCACCACCAGGTCACCGCCAGGCCTACGCCGATCATGATGCCGGGCACGATGCCCGCGATGAACAGCTTGCTGATCGACACGTTGGCCGCCACGCCGAAGATCACGAAACCGATGCTCGGCGGAATGATGGGCCCGATGACGCCCGACGCCGCGATCAGCCCGCCCGAAACCTCCTTCTTGTGCCCGGCCTTGACCATCATCGGCAGCAGCAGCGCCGTGAGTGCCGCCGCATCGGCCACGGCCGATCCTGACAGCGACGACAGCAGGCAGGCGGCCAGGATCACCACATAGCCCAGGCCGCCCTTCACATGCCCCACCAGCGCCAGCGCGAAGTTGACGATGCGTTGCGACAGCCCGCCCACGTTCATGATCTCGCCGGCCAGCATGAAGAAGGGCACGGCCAGCAGCGGAAAGCTGTCGGCGCCATTGATGAAGTTCTGCGCCAGGATCTGCGCGTCGAACAGATCGAGCTGCCACATCAGCGCGACGCCGGCGGCCAGCAGCGCATAGGCGATGGGGATGCCCAGGGCCATGGTCCCGATGAGGGCCCCCAGAAAAATCAGCACGGTCATGTGTTGTCTCCGTTATTTTTGATGTGCCATCTGTGAATGCATGCGTGCTTACGTGCGTGCTTGCCTATTGGCCGCGCTGCTTCGGCGTCTGGCCCAGCGCCCGCGCGGCCGCGTCTTCGCGCGCCAGCTCGGCCTGCAGGGCCTCGAGCTCGGCCTGTTCTTCGGACTCCTTGACCATCACCAGCTCGTCCTCGCTGGCCTTGCCGGTCAGCACGCGCAGCAGTTGCAGCGTCAGCAGGAAGCCGGCGCACACCGAGAACACCACGCCCGAGGCATAGAAGATGGCCATCGATGCGCCGGTGACCGGGGCCTCCACATCCCAGTTGATCTTCATCTGCTGCCAGCTGCCGTCGAAGAACAGCCAGGTGATGTAGAGCATCAGCACGTGGCCCAGCGCCATGCAGGCTTTCTTGCCCCGCACCGACAGGCGCGACACCAGCATGTCGGTGCCCAGGTGCGCGTTCTCCTTGATGGCCGCCACCGCGCCCAGGAAGGTGATCCACACGAAGAGCCAGCGCGACAGCTCCTCGCTGACGGCGATGCCGGAGTTGAAGACGTAGCGCAGCACCACGTTGCCGAACACCAGCACCACCATGGCGGCCAGCGCCAGCGCGATGAGAAGGTTGATGGCCCGGACGTAGCGGTCGATGACAGTGTTGAGCATGAGGTTGTCTCCGTGGATGGCGGGGTCGGCCGGTCTCGCGTTGTTTCAAAGGCTCAGAGCGCCGCGCCCTGCAGCAGCCCGCGCGCGGCCAGGTTGGCGATGAAGGCGCGCAGGCCAAAGCGCCAGGGCGGCGCCGTCTCGCTGTGCGTCACCGTGTTGTGCAGCGCGCCCAGCCAGGCGCTCTGGATCGTGACCACGTCGCCCAGCTTGTGGGTGAAGCCGCCGCCGGGCTGGTCGCGGTCTTCGATGGGCGCGAACAGCGTGCCCAAAAAAAGCATGAAGCCGTCCGGGTACTGGTGCGCGGCCAGCGTCTGGGCCACCAGGTCGGCCGGGTCGCGGCTGATGCTGGCCATGGTGTTGATGCCCCGCAGCGTGAAGCCGTCGGTGCCCGCCACGCGCAGGTGCACGGTCTCGGTGCGCACCTGGTCCAGCCCGAAGCCTGCGTCGAACAGCCTGATGAAGGGGCCGATGGCGCACGAGGCGTTGTTGTCCTTGGCCTTGCCCAGCAGCAGCGCGCTGCGGCCCTCGATGTCGCGCAGGTTCACGTCGTTGCCCAGCGTGGCGCCCACGATGGCGCCACGGCTGTTGACGGCCAGCACCACCTCGGGCTCGGGGTTGTTCCAGGCCGAATCGGCGCGGATGCCGATCTCCTCGCCCGTGCCCACCGCTGCGAGCACCGGCGCCTTGGTGAAGACCTCGGCGTCGGGGCCGATGCCGACTTCGAGGTATTGCGACCACAGGCCTTTGTCCTGCAGCAGTGCCTTCAGGGCCATCGCCTGCTCGGAGCCGGGGCGGATGTCTGCCAGGCTCTCGCCGATGAGCCCCACCACCTGGCTGCGCAGGCCCTGGGCACGGGCCGCGTCGCCGCGGGCCTGCTCTTCGATGACGCGCTCGATCAGGCTGGCCGCAAAGGTCACGCCGGCGGCCTTGACCACCTGCAGGTCGCAGGGGGCTAGCAGCCAGGGCAGGGCTGCGTTGCGCGTGCTGCTCTGGCCGATGTGGTTCGGTTGGCTGTTGGCGAGAAGTTCATCCACGCGGCACAGGTATTGGCCCTTGGCAGCACGCGCCGCCTCTGCGGGCGCGGGCGTGTCCAGCAGCGTACTCATGGTGGGGTAGTGCCGGCTCAGGTCGAAGACGCCGTCGGTGCGCAGGGCGATCACCGCCGGGCCGGGCACATCGCCAGGCACCCAGGCACGGCCGACCAGGGTGCCGGCCAGGCCGTCTTCGGGGAGGATGTGGGCGTGCGGTGCGGGTGCTTGCGCCGCCCGCTGCAGGACGGGAGATGCTGAGGTGTCGGTCATGGAAGTCCTTGAAATGAAGTTCTGGTTCTCTGCCCAGAGTTTTCGCAGCAGTGGGCGGGTGCTGGGTGCTCTCCCGCATGCCATCCCTGCATCACCCCATCCGTTCACGTTGAGCTTGTCGAAACGCTGCGCAAGGCTTCGACAAGCTCAGCCCGAACGGTGGGGAGGGGGGAGGGCTCGGGCCTCGCATCGCCCACCCCATCAATGGTTGTGCCGCGGCGTGTGTTCCGAAATCCGCCGGTAGTCCAGCGCAAAGTCGAGCGTCGCTCCATCCACCAGCTGCCCGGTCTTCTCGCGGTACAGCGCTTCCCAGGGCGACTGGCTTTTGGGAACAGGTGGCGTGGGCAGCTCGCGGCGGCGGCGCTCGATCTCTTCGGGCGCCACCAGCGCATCGCACCGGCCCGTGTTCAGGTCGATGCGAATCGTGTCGCCGCTGAGCAGCCATGAGAGGCCGCCGCCCACCGCGCTTTCGGGTGAGACATTCAGGATCGACGGGCTGTCGGCCGTGCCCGACTGGCGTCCATCGCCCAGCGTGGGCAGGGTGTTGATGCCGCGTCGGATCAGTGCGTCGGGCGGCTGCATGTTGACCACCTCGGCCGAGCCCGGCCAGCCGATGGGACCCGCGCCGCGCATCACCAGGATGCAGCCTTCGTCGATGCCGAGCGACGGGTCGTTGATGCGCGCGTGGTAGTCATCGGCCCCTTCGAACACCACGGCGCGCGCTTCGAAGATGCCCTCTGCGCCTGGCGTGTTCAGGTAGCGCTGGCGGAAGGCTTCGGAGATCACCGAGGTCTTCAGGATGCCGAAGTCGAAGAGGTTGCCGTGCAGCACCAAAAAGCCGGCTTTCTCCATCAACGGCGCGTTGAAGGGGAAGATCACCTCGCGGTCGCGCGTCTCGCGGCCCTGCAGGTTGTGGGCCAGGGCCTTGCCGGTCACGCTCAAGGCACCGGCATGCAGGCGGCCGGCCTGCTGCAGCTCCCACATCAGCGCCGGCACACCGCCTGCGCGGAAGAACCGTTCGCCCAGGTATTTGCCGGCGGGCTGCATGTTCAGCAGCAGGGGCAGGTCGTAGGCATGCTGCGTCCAGTCCTCGGGGCGCAAGTCCACGCCCGCGTGGCGGGCCATGGCCATGATGTGCACCTGCGCATTGCTGCTGCCCCCGGCCACGCTGACCACGGCCAGCGCGTTGAGAAAACTCTCGCGGGTGAGGATGCGTGAAGGGCGCAGGTCCTCGAAGGCCATGTCCACGATGCGCCGCCCGGTCTCGTACGCCATCTGCCCGCGTTCGCGGTAGGGGGCCGGAATGGCGGCGCAGCCCGGCAGCGACAGGCCCAGCGCCTCAGCGACCGCGTTCATGGTCGATGCGGTGCCCATGGTGTTGCAGTGGCCGGCCGATGGCGCGCTGCTGCAGGCGCGCTGCAAAAATTCTTCTTCGTCGATGTCGCCCGCGGCCAGCTGGCGGCGGCTGCGCCAGATCACGGTGCCCGAGCCCACCAGTTCGCCGTCGTGCCAGCCGTCCAGCATGGGGCCGCCCGAGAGCACGATGGCCGGGATGTCCACGGTGGACGCCGCCATGATGCCGGCCGGCGTGGTCTTGTCGCAGCCGGTGGTCAGCACCACCGCGTCGATGGGGTAGCCGTACAGGATCTCCACCAGCCCCAGGTAGGCCAGGTTGCGGTCGAGCGCAGCCGTGGGGCGGCGGCAGTTCTCGAAGATGGGGTGCACCGGGAACTCCATCGGGATGCCCCCGGCGTCGCGGATGCCCTCGCGCACGCGCCGGGCCAGGTCCACATGGATGCGGTTGCAGGGCGACAGGTCGCTGCCGGTCTGCGCGATGCCGATGATGGGGCGGCCCGAGCGCAGTTCTTCGGGCGTGAGCCCGTAGTTCATGAAACGTTCGAGGTAGAGCGCGGTCATGTCCGAGCGAGCGGGGTCGGCAAACCATTCGCGGGAGCGGAAGGGGCGGCGGGGTGTTTGGGTCATGGATCGCGGTGTGTCAGCAGGAGGGACGGGCGCTGCGCCAGGGGGTTGCATGTGTGAGGTCGAACCACCAAGCCGTTCGGGCTGAGCCCGTCGAAGCCTTGCACAGCGCTCCGACAGCCCTCAGAGAACGGTGGGGCGGAGCAGAAAAACTACTTGCCGCCCCGCACCTTGGCCAGTTCCGCGTTCATCTCGCCCGTGGTCTCCTCGCCGAATTCCTTGGCGTACTTGGTCAGCACCGGCTGCAGCTTGGCGCGCATCTTGGCCTGCTCGGCGGGTGCGAGTTCGGTCACCTGCATGCCCGCCTTCTTCAGCTCGCCCAGTGCGGTCTCGCTGAACGCGCGGATGGTCTTGCGTTCGAACAGGGTGGCTTCGCGCGCGGCGTCCTGCACGATCTTTTGCTCCTGCGCCGACAGGCCGTCCCAGGTCTTCTTGGACATCAGCAGCACCCAGGCGCTGTACATGTGGCGCGACAGCACCAGGTGCTTTTGCACCTCATAGAACTTGCTCGACAAGATGGTGGCGGGCGGGTTCTCCTGGCCGTCCACGGCGGCCTGCTCCATGGCCGAGTACAGCTCGGTGAAGGGCATGGGCGTGGCGTTGGCGCCCAGGGCGTTGAAGGTGTCGAGGAACAGGGGGCTCTGGATCACGCGCAGCTTCAGGCCTGCCAGGTCTTCCGCCTTGGTGATGGGGCGGCGCGAGTTCGTCACGTGCCTGAATCCGTTCTCCCAGAAGCCCAGGCCCACCAGGCCCTTTTCGGGCAGCTTGGCCAGCAGCTTCTGGCCGAACGGGCCGTCGAGCACCGCGTCGGCTTCTTGCTCGTTGTTGAAGGTGAGCGGCAGGTTCAGAACGCCAAACGGCTTGATCAGCGCCATCAGCGTGGAGCTGTCGGGCACCGTCATCTCCAGCGTGCCGCCACGCAGTGCCGAGGTCATGCTCACGTCGTTGCCCAGCGAGCCGCTGGCGTACAGCTTGGCCACCAGCTTGCCGCCGCTCTTGGCCGAGAGCTGCTCGGCAAAGTGCTTGACGGCCTGCGCCTGGGGGTGGTCGTCGTTCAGGCCGATGCCGACCTTGAACACGTGGTCCTTGATCTGCGCCGACACAGGTGCGGCCATGGCGGCCAGCAATGCAGCGGCCAGGGCGAGTGATTTGAATTGCATGGTGTTTGTCTCCGAATATGGAATCGCTGGGGCACGGTGGGGCACGGCCCAAAGACGGTCCACCGGCGCCATCGGGTCTCTGCAGGACCCTCCCGACGCAGGCGAGAGATTAGGTTTGGCTGGGCGCCGGGTCCACTCACTTTTTTGCTAGCATCCATTCCAAATGCTGATGACTTGCCGTGGCCTCCACCCTTGGTTCGGGTAAACCCCTGTCGATGGCGCAGGCCTGCGCGCGGCTGCGCTTTCGGCACCTGCAGTTCCTGGACATCCTGGGCCAGACGCGCAACCTGCGCCTGACGGCCGAGCAGATGCACATCACGCAGCCGGCGGCCACCAAGATCCTGATGGACATCGAGGAGATCCTGGAATCGCGGCTCTTCGATCGCCTGTCGCGCGGCATGCGGCCCAACGAGCTGGGGCTGTTCACACTGCGCTACGCGGCCAGCGCGCTCGCCGGCCACCGCAAGTTCGTCGATGAATTCAACGCGCTCAAGGAGGGCGGCCACGGCCACCTGACGATCGGCGCCATCACAGGGTCGGCCGCGCATGTGCTGACGGCGTCGGTGGCCGAGATCCAGCGCCTGCGCCCGCTGCTGGTGCTCAAGGTGCTGGAGCAAAGCAGCGACCAGTTGATCGTGTGGCTGGCCGAGCGCAAGATCGACCTGATGATCGGCCGCTTCACCGACGAGGTGCAGCGCGCGCAATTCCACTACGAACGCCTGTCCAACGAGCCGTTGCTGGTGGTGGGCGGCCTGCACCACCCCCTGCGCGGCGCGCGCGACCTGGACATGGCGGAGCTGTCGCACTGGCCGTGGATCCTGTACCCCGCGTCCACCGCGGTGCGCAGGGTGTCGGACGACATCTTCGGCCGCAACGGCCTGGCGCTCAGCTCGGGCGTGGTGGAGACCCCGTCGTTCCTGTTTGCGCTCCAGATGATGCAGACCACCGACATGCTGTCGCTGCAGCCCCAGGCGCTGGTGGAGCGGTACATCGCCAAGGGCCTGCTGGCCCGCATCCCCGTGGACCTGCCCGACCGCATGCCCGACTACGGCCTCATCACCCGGCTGGGAGAGTCGCCCACGCCTGCGATGCAGGCCTTCACCGACGTGCTGCGCGAGGTGGCAAGCCCTGCCGCCGATGGGCCCTGACCGGCCTGGCTGTGGGCGCCGTGGGCACTCGGCTATCGATAACCAAAGGTTATTGAAAATGCCTTGCAGCCGCGCCCGCCCGCCCGCCCGGGCCGTTATGCTCTGCGCCCTTTCCCCGAATCTTCTGCAAGCCTTCTCTCCATGCAAGACACCCCTGACACGCCCGACACCATCCAGGAACCGCGCCGTTGGTCCGACGGCCAATGGACCGCGCAGGTCATCAAGAACGAGGATGACGACGGCTGGGCGGTGTCCATGACGCTCAAGGGCGAGACGGAGCCCGCGCTGGTCGGCCCCTGGACCATGGGGCGCGACAAGAAGAACCCCAAGCCGCTCGACGTCTCGGCCTTCCACACCCTCGTCAAGACCGCCAGCGAGGTGCTGCGCCGCCATGAGCAGCAGTTGCATGCGCAGCTCAACAAGAACGTGTCGGTCACCGTCAACGGCCAGCGGCTGAAGGTGGCCCTGGCCATCGTGCCCGACGAAGAAGGCGCCACGGCCACGCTGAGTGCCCAGGACGATCTGGGTGAAGAACTGGCGCGGGTGCCGGCGCCGCCCACCTTCAAGCTCACGGCCGCGAGCGCCACGGCCTGGGTGGAGGGGGGCTTCGAGAAGCCGCGCTGACGGGTTGATGCGCCTCAACGGTCGCGGCAGGGCCATCGCGCAGGCGACTGCAGGGCACCAGGGTTTCCCCTAGAATCCGTGCGCCGGGCGGGATGTTTCCTGCACGGCAGCGTTCTCAGGGCGGGGCGAAATTCCCCACCGGCGGTATCTGCAGGCAGATGTCTTTGCATCTGCACTGCAGCAGCCCGCGAGCGCCCGGGCCGTGCCAGCAGTGGCCGCGGCCCGGGGTCAGCAGATCTGGTGAGATGCCAGAGCCGACGGTCACAGTCCGGATGAAAGAGATCGCGAAACCAGGGGCCGCCCGCAGGGGGGGCGCCGTGTGCGTGCTGGGTGCAGCGTGTCTGTCTTTTTGTGTCCGCGGGGTGGTGATGCGTCACGGCCCTGGGGTCCGGCCGACACTGCGGCACCGGTGCGCGCGGCGCCGCCCAGGCACGGCAGTCCTGTTCGCGCGCCCTGATTCTGGCAATCCTTTCCTCGCTTTTGAGATAAGTCCATGAATCAGTCCATTCCTTCCCAGACAGCCATCTCCGCCGCCACGGCGCGCCGCAGCGAACGCGTCGCGATCATCTGCGCCGGCTGGCACCGGGACATCGTCCACCAGTCGCGCGATGCCGCGATCGCCGAGTTCGGCCGCAACGGGCTGCCCGCCGGGCAGATCGAGCAGTTCGAAGTGCCCGGCGCCTTCGAGATCCCGCTCCTGGCCAAGCGCCTGGCGCAAAGCGGCCGCTACGACGCCATTGTGGCCTGTGCGCTGGTGGTCAACGGCGGCATTTACCGCCACGAATTCGTGACCACCGCCGTCATCGACGGCCTGATGCGCGTGCAGCTCGACACCGAGGTACCCGTGATGTCCGCCGTGCTCACGCCGCGCGACTTCCACGAGCACGAAGACCACCTCAAGTTCTTCCGCGAACACTTCGTGAAAAAGGGCACCGAAGTGGCCGACGCCTGCCTGCGCACCATGGCGCAGTACAAGGCGCTGGAGCCTGCGCACGGGGACTGAAAAACCCCAACCCTCTGTGGCGCCCGGGCGTGCTGGCACGCGAGCGTCGGATGCTATAAAAAATATAGCTATCAGCGCTTGATGCGCGAGCGGTCGCAGTCGATTGGTTTGAATGTCGACTGCACGCCAGGGGTCTCAGGCTGCAGCCAGCCGTGGCACGCCCCCTACCCGTACTCCGGCGCCTGCGTGCTGCTCGCCCGGCGACAGGCGAAACACCGCCACCGCGTCCACCAGCTGCTGCGCCTGCACCTTCAGGCTGTCGGCCGCTGCGGCGCTTTGCTCCACCAGCGCCGCGTTTTGCTGCGTGGCCTGGTCCATCTGCATCACCGCCTCGCCCACCTGTGCCACGCCCGCGCTCTGCTCGCTGCTGGCTGCGCTGATCTCGCCCACGATGTCGGTCACCCGGCGGATCGACGCCACCACCTCGGTCATCGTGGCGCCGGCCTTGTCGACCAACGCGGTGCCTTGCTCCACCCGCTCCACGCTGGTGTGGATCAGGCTCTTGATCTCCTTGGCCGCGGCGGCACTGCGCCCGGCCAGGCTGCGCACCTCGCTGGCCACCACGGCAAAGCCGCGGCCCTGGTCGCCTGCGCGGGCGGCCTCCACCGCGGCATTCAAAGCCAGGATGTTGGTCTGAAAGGCAATGCCGTCGATCACGCTGATGATGTCGGCGATCTTCTTGCTGCTGTCGTTGATGCCCTTCATGGTGCTCACCACCTCGGCCACCACGTCGCCGCCCTGCACGGCCACGGTGGATGCACTCACGGCCAGCTGGTTGGCCTGGCGGGCGTTGTCGGCGTTGGCCTGCACGGTAGAGCTGAGCTCCTCCATCGATGCCGAGGTTTCCTCCAGCGCGCTGGCCTGCTGCTCGGTGCGGGCCGACAGGTCGTTGTTGCCCTGCGCGATCTCGGTGCTGGCGGCGGCCACGTTGTCGGCGTTGTGGCGCACATGGCTCACCACGCCGGACAGGCTCAGTTGCATGGCGTGCAGCGCGTTCTGCAGCAGCGCGATCTCGTCCTTGCCGCGCACGGGCTGGGCCACGGTCAGGTCGCCGCTGGCCACGGCCTGCGACACCCGCACGGCGTTGTCCAGCGGGTTCACCACTGTGCGGCTGAACGCCACCGCGCCGGCCATGCCCAGCGCACACACCACCAGCATCACCACCAGGCTGATGGTGGTGGCCTGCCGGGCCGCGCCGGCTGCACCTGCCGCCACCTCGCTGCTGGCCTTGGCGATCAGGTCACCGGCCTGGTCCAGCAGCTGTGATGGCTCGCGGTCCATGCCCTGCACGGCCTTGTCGCCGGTCTCGGCATCGTGGCCGGCAGCCTTGAACGCCTCGAAACCCTTGCGATAGGCCACCCCCATGCGCTCATGCGCCTGGGCGAACTGCGCCACCCGGTCGCGCCCCGCGCCTGCGGGCAGGCTGGCCACCAGCTTCTGTGCACCGTCGTTGATGGCCTTCTCCTGTTTTTCAAACGCGGCCCAGTAGCGGTTGAGTTGCGCTGGGTCCTTGCCGCGCAGCAGCACGTTCTTCCACTCCTGCACCTGCACCTTGAAGTCGCTGAGCATGGCGGAGGCCAGCCGCTCATGCTCGAAGCTCTGCGCCACCGTGGTCTGGTAGGTGTGCAGCGCCTGGTTCAGGCGGCTGATGCCGAACAGCGCCGCCGCGAACAGCAGCAGCAATGCTGCGGTAAAAGCGAGGGGGAGCTTGAGACTGAGCTTCATGGCGGACTCCTGAGGTTCCACTACAACGGCGCCATCGCACAACGCATCGGGCGCGGAGATGCAAGCTGCAAAGTCTCTGCAGGCCGGCCAGCGGTGACGCACGGCGAGTGAGACTTCCGATGCCATTATGGGCACGTGTGTAAGTTTTTGTGTGCGGATTTAACGCGGTTGCTGAAAGGTGCGCACTGCGCCGCAGTAAGATGCCGCCCGCGGTGCAAGCCGCGCCCGGGCCCGCGGGAAGGGTTGAACCCACTTGCCACTCCTGGAGCACTCTGCGTGCTCCGTGCCGAGCTGACTTTTCTTTTCATCCTTTGTGCTGCCGGAGTTGCGGGCCGTCGGCGATCCATGCACGGAGGTTCTCGTGAAACGCATTCCCCCTCGGCCCGACCTGGGCCATCTCAAGAAACAAGCCAAGGACCTGCTCGCCCGCTACCGCAGTGGCGAGCCCGAGGCGTTGGCACGCTTTCGCATTGCGCTGCCGGCGGCTGCAGGCCAGGCTGACGAAGCCATCGCCGCCATGGGCCTCAGGCTGCACGACGCGCAGTCGTGCCTGGCGCGCGAGCATGGCTTTGCGTCGTGGGCCGACGTCCAGGGCTTTGTGCTGGCACGGCGTGCGCTGGAGGATGACCCGGAGCGCGCCACCCTGCAATGGCTGCGGCTGGTCTACGCTGGCGACATTGCAGGCGGCAACCACAGCGCCCGGCCCCGGCTGGCCGAACGCCTGTGGGCCGATGGCGCCATCCCGCAGGACGAAGGCCCGTGGCTCGCCTGTGCCGTGGGCGATGAGGCGCGCCTGCGCCAGGCCATTGCGCAAGACCCGGGCTGGGTGCACCGCGCTGGCGGGCCCTTGCAGCTGCCGCCGCTGCTGGCCGTGGCGCATTCCAGCCTGGCGCGGCTGCCGGCGTTTGCGGACCGCCTGCAGGCCTGCGTGGGCCTGCTGCTGCAAGCGGGTGCCGATGCCAACCAGCGGGTGGGCAGCCGCTGGCCCCCCGCGTCGCTGGCAGCGCCCGATGCAACGCACCCCCTGTCGGCGCTGTATGGCGCAGCGGGGCAGAACCAGCATGCCGGCATGGCGCGCCTGCTGCTGGACGCGGGCGCCGACCCCAACGATGGCGAGTCGCTGTACCACGCGCTGGGCAGCCTGGACTGCACGCGCATGCTGCTGGAGGCGGGCGCGCGGGTGCAGGGCACGAACGCGGTGTACAGGGTGCTCGACATGGACGACCTGCTTGCGCTGCAACTGCTGCTGACGCACGGTGCGGATGCGAACGAGCCCTTGGGCCAGGACGGCGGGCCCGCCCCCCACAGCGCGCCCCTGCTGTGGGCCCTGCGGCGGCGGCGATCGCTCGCACACGTGCAGGCGTTGGTGGCCGCGGGTGCCGACCCCGCCATGCGCACCGCCGACGGCACGGCGGCGCACATCCAGGCCCTGCGGTATGGGCTGCCGGCCGTAGCGGAGTTTCTGCGCACCGCGGCGGGCGGGGGCGAGGTGCCTGCCGACGAGCAGTTCATCGCCGCCTGCGCCGAGGCCGACGAGGCACGGGCGCGCACGCTGCTGACCGCCCTGCCTGGGCTGGTGCATGCGCTGTCGCCGCCCCAGCAGCGCCTGCTGCCCGAGCTGGCTGCCCAGGCGGACTGCGGCCATGCCGTGCGGCTGATGGTGCGCCTGGGCTGGCCCATCGACGCGAAGGGTGGCGACTGGGACGGCACCGCGCTGCACCTGGCCATCTTTCGGGGCGACGCGGCGCTGACCCGTTTCCTGCTGGAGCACGGCGCGCGCTGGCAGGCCACGCATGGCTTTGAGGACAACGCTTGCGGCGCGTTGTCGTGGGGTTCCATCAACACGCCCGAGCCCGGTGGCGACTGGGTGGGCTGTGCGCAGGCGTTGCTGGACCATGGCCTGCCGCCGGCAGCGCTTGATCCGAAGGGGTCCGAGGCGGTGCTGCTGGATGGGCGGCTGATGCGGTTCTCGGACGATGTAACGGAGTGCTTGCTGGAGGCTGCAGCGCCGATGGCGTGAAGCGAAACGCGTTCACCTCTATCCCACCACATCCCACCGTTCACGCTGAGCCCGTCGAAGCGCCGCGTGAGGTTTCG
Organism: Acidovorax sp. LjRoot117; assembly: GCF_964252695.1. NCBI lineage: Bacteria > Pseudomonadati > Pseudomonadota > Betaproteobacteria > Burkholderiales > Comamonadaceae > Acidovorax > Acidovorax sp. LjRoot117. Next base: position 121,935 of record NZ_CAXUPO020000009.1, read on the forward strand.
ACGGGCCTGTCCTGAGCCCGTCGAAGGGCTCAGCCCGAACGGTTGAGGGAGGTTCGAGCCGATCCGGGATTCCGACCAGCTGACATTAGGTTGGGACGGGAAAGTAGCTGCAGAAAAAGCAACGCCCCGCATCGAGTGAGGCGGGGCGTCGCGGATGATTGATCACGGATCACGGATCACGGATCACGGATCACGGATCACGGATCACGGATCACGGATCACGGATCACGGATCACGGATCACGGATCACGTCGGTCAGCGAGTGGCTACACCACGCCCGTCGCCCGCAGTGCTGCAATACGCTCGGCACTGATCCCCATCTCGGCAAGCACCTCGTCCGTGTGCTGACCCAGCGCCGGCGGCGCATTGCGCAGGACCGGCGGCGTGGCCGACAGGCGCAGCGGGCTGGCCACGCCGGTGATCTGCTGCACGCTGTCGGTGGCGGCCTCGCCGTCCTTCCAGCGCGGCAGCGTCACCGCCAGGCCGCGCGCTTTGACCTGCGCATCGTCGAACGCCTGCGCAATCGTGTTGATGGGGCCGCAGGGCACGGCCTTGTCTTCCAGCAGCGCGATCCAGTCGGCGGTGGTGCGCGTGCGCGTCACGGCCTCCATGGCGGGGATCAGGTCGGTGCGGTGCTTCACGCGCAGCGTGTTGGTGGCAAAGCGCGGGTCGGTGCCCCACTGGGGCTGGCCGGCCGCGGCGCAAAAGCGCTGGAACTGCCCGTCGTTGCCGATGGCCAGCAGCATGTTGCCGTCGGCGGTCGCAAAGTCCTGGTAGGGCGCCAGGCTCGGGTGGCTGTTGCCCATGCGCTCGGGGGCCTTGCCGGTGGCAAGGAAGCCTGAGGCCTGGTTGGCCAGCACGGCCATGCCTACGTCCAGCAGCGCCATGTCGATGTGCTGGCCCTGGCCGGTGCCAGTGGCCGCGTTGTCGCGCACATGCAGCGCGGCCAGGATGGCGTTGCTGGCGTACAGGCCGGTGAACAGGTCGATCACGGCCACGCCCACACGCATGGGGCCGCCGCCGGGCTGGCTGTCGGCCTGGCCGGTGATGCTCATGAGGCCGGTCATGGCCTGCACCATCAGGTCGTAGCCCGCGCGCTCGGCGTACGGGCCGTCCTGCCCGAAGCCGGTGACCGAGCAGTAGATGAGCCGCGGGTTCAGCGCGCGCAGGCTCTCGTGGTCCAGGCCGTATTGCTTCAGGCCGCCGACCTTGAAGTTCTCCACCACGATGTCGGCCTCTTGCGCCATCTGCCGGATCAGCGCCTGCCCGTCGGGCGAGGCCATGTCGATGGTGACCGAGCGCTTGTTGCGGTTGCAGGCGGTGTAGTAGCTGGCCTGGTTCGTGTCGTTGCCCTCGGCGTCCTTCAAGAAGGGCGGGCCCCACTGGCGCGTGTCGTCGCCCACGCCGGGGCGCTCCACCTTGACCACATCAGCACCCAGGTCGGCCAGCACCTGCGTGCACCAGGGGCCCGCGAGCACGCGGGAGAGGTCGAGGACCTTGATACCGGCCAGGGCGCCTTGGGGGGAGAAGGGTGTGGTCATGGTGTTGTTACTATGAAATTGATAGCTGGTGGCGCTTGTCTGGCAAGCGATGGAGGCCTTTTATGCCTCAAGATACGTGCTCAGGGCGCGTTGCAGACTCACTCTCCCTCGTGGGCGAAGGGTTGGGGAGAGGGGGCGGCGCAGGCATGGCGCAGCCGCAGACCCCTCTCCCCCGGCCCCTCTCCCGCAAGGGGGAGAGGGGAGTGTCGACACAACACAGCCCCCGATAGGCTCCCGTATTCGCTCCCTCTCCCCTCGCGGGAGAGGGTTGGGGAGAGGGGGCACAGGCATAGGCGCACGCCGCAGACCCCTCTCCCCCGACCCCTCTCCCGCAAGGGGAGAGGGGAGTGTCGACACAGCACCGCGCCCCATAGGCCCCCGGATTCCGCTCCCTCTCCCCTCGCGGGAGAGGGCTGGGGAGAGGGGGTGATCAAGCACAACGCATGCGCCGCTACGCCCCCTCCCCCAGCCCCTCTCCCACAAGGTCAGAGGGGAGTTTCACGTCTCAGTTCGAGAACGCCGCAATCCCCGTCTGCGCACGGCCCAGGATCAGCGCGTGCACATCGTGCGTGCCTTCATACGTGTTCACCACTTCCAGGTTCACCAGGTGGCGCGCCACGCCGAACTCGTCGCTGATGCCGTTGCCGCCCATCATGTCGCGCGCCAGGCGGGCGATGTCCAGGGCCTTGCCGCAGCTGTTGCGCTTGATGATGGACGTGCCTTCCACGCTGGCCGTGCCCGCGTCCTTCATGCGGCCGAACTGCAGGCAGGCCTGCAGGCCGATGGCGATCTCGGTCTGCATGTCGGCCAGCTTTTTCTGGATGAGCTGGTTGGCAGCCAGGGGGCGGCCAAACTGCTTGCGGTCCAGCGTGTACTGGCGGGCGGTGTGCCAGCAGAACTCGGCCGCACCCAGGGCGCCCCAGGCGATGCCGTAGCGCGCGCTGTTCAGGCAGGTGAAGGGGCCCTTCAGTCCCTGCACTTCAGGAAACGCGTTTTCTTCAGGCACGAACACGTCGTCCATCACGATCTCCCCCGTGATCGATGCACGCAGGCCCACCTTGCCGTGGATGGCAGGAGCCGTCAGCCCCTTCATGCCCTTGTCCAGCACAAAGCCGCGGATGGGGCCCACCGCGCCGCCTTCGGATACTTCCTTGGCCCAGACGACGAACACATCCGCCACGGGGCTGTTGGTGATCCACATCTTGCTGCCCTTGAGCTTGTAGCCGCCATCGACCTTGTAGGCGCGCGTGGCCATGCTGCCAGGGTCGGAGCCGTGGTCGGGCTCGGTCAGGCCGAAGCAGCCGATCCACTCGCCGGTGGCGAGCTTGGGCAGGTACTTCTGCTTTTGCGCTTCGGTGCCGAACTCATGGATGGGCACCATCACCAGCGACGACTGCACGCTGGCCATGGAGCGGTAGCCCGAATCCACACGCTCCACCTCGCGGGCGATCAGGCCGTAGGCCACGTACGACAGGCCGGGGCCGCCGTACTGTTCGGGGATGGTGGGGCCCAGGAGGCCCACTTCGCCCATCTCGCGAAAGATGCTCACGTCCATCTTCTCGTGGCGGAAGGCGTCCAGCACGCGGGGTGCCAGCTTGTCCTGGCAGTAGGCGGCGGCAGCGTCCCGGATGGCGCGCTCGTCGTCGGTCAACTGCTGGCTCAGGAGGAAAGGGTCATCCCATTGAAAAGAGGCGTGGGCCATGTGCGTGTCTCCAGGTGGAAAAAAAAGGGGTGGCAATAAAGGTGTTCTGGGGCGCATCGTAGGCCTCACCCCACCATGCCGCAAGCGAGTTCTTTTCATCCAGATATGCATGAATGGAATGTATGGAATACTTTGTGCCAGATACCGCCTGCCCAGTCGGCAGCGTACAAGTTCATCTTCATCATGCGCCGCAATATTCCATCGACCCAGGCCCTGGCCTGTTTTGAAGTCGCCGCCCGCCACGAGAGCTACACCCGCGCCGCGCAAGAGCTGGCGCTGACCCAAAGCGCCGTCTCGCGCCAGATCCAGGCACTGGAAGAATTTCTGGGCGTGCAGCTGTTTCGCCGCACCCGCCACGGCGTGGTGCTGACGCCTGCCGGCGCGCACTATGGCCGCCAGGTGGCGCGCTGGCTGCAGGGGCTGGAGCGCGACACGCTGGACGTGATGGCCCACCAGGGCGAGGGCGGCACGCTGTCGCTGGCGGCCGTGCCCACGTTCGCCACGCGCTGGCTCATACCGCGCCTGCCGCAGTTGGCGCAAGTGCACCCCGACATCGTGGTGCACATCGATACGCAGACGCGGCCGTTTCTGTTTGCCGACACCACCTTCGACGCCGCGCTGTACGCCGGCACGCCGGAGCAGGTGGCCAACTGGCCCGGCGTGCAAGCCCAACTGCTGATGCACGAAGAGGTCGTGCCAGTGTGCAGCCCCCGCTTGCTCGAATCCGCCGCGCCACGCGGCCGGGGCCGCGCCCACCAGCCGGTGGCGGCCGAAGCGCTGGCCGAGTTGCCCCTGCTGCAGCAAAGCACGCGCCCGTATGGCTGGCGGCAGTGGTTCGATGCGATGGCAGTGGAGGCGCCCCACGCGCTCGACGGCCCGCGCTACGAGCTGTTCTCCATGCTGGCCGTGGCGGCCACGCACGGCATGGGCGTGGCGCTGATCCCGCCGCTGCTGATCGAGGCGGAGCTTGCCAGCGGCGAACTGGTGGTGGCCTGCGCCCGGCCCCTGCGCGGCGAGCGCGGCTACTACCTCATCAGCCCCGCGCAACCCGCGCAGTCCCCGGTGTTGACCGCGTTCTCACGCTGGTTGCAGGACATGGCCGCGTTGGGGGGCAGTCCGATGCCGGGACCCGGCTAATGCGCTTGCATGCGCCTTCTGGCTGAACTAATCTGGCGCTGCAAGGATCAGTCAACACATAAATCACAACCTGAAAGCGCCCTCCATGACGACCTACCATGCACCGCATTTCGATCCCACCGTCGACGAGATCGAAACCCTGAAGCAACTCGAAATGGGCCAGACCATCACCATGCCCCACGCGCTCAAGGACCACGTGTCCGCGCGCCTGCTGGAATGGGGCTTCATCGCCAAGGGCACCTCCGGAGACCTGACCATCACCCCCAGCGGCCGCCAGCTCATACGCCGGCAAGACAACTGACCCGTGGCACACCACACCGCTGTTGCAGCGCCGGCTTTGAAGCGCACGCCCCTGTCGGGCAAGGCCCGCGCCCTGCGCGCGGTGGTGCTGGGCGCCGCCGTGGCGCTGCTGCTCCAGGGCTGCAGCACCGTCAAGCTGGCCTACAACCAGGCGCCGCAGCTCATGGCGTGGCAGATCAACCGCTACCTGGGCCTGTCGGACGCGCAGAGCGAACGCGTGCGCGACGAGCTCGATGACCTGCACCAGTGGCACCGCGACACCATGCTGCCCCAGCATGCCCAGGTGCTGCAGAAGGTCCAGCGCCAGCTGGCGGACGACGTGACCGCGCAGCAGGCCTGCAGCACCTACGCCGATATCCGCACCCAGCTCGACCAGGTGGTCAGCCAGGCCGAGCCCAAGATGCTGTGGCTCGCATCGCAGCTGACGGACAGCCAGATCCGCCAGCTGGAGCGCAAGCAGGCCGACAGCAATGCCGACTGGCGCAAGGAATGGCTCGACCCCACGCCCGAGAAACTGCGTGAGCACCGCTTCAAGGAACTGCTCTCCAAGGCCGAAGGCTTCTATGGCCGGCTGGACGAGCCACAAAAGGCCGCGCTGCGCGCCTTCATCGCCCAGTCCTCCTTCGACCCTCAGCGCACCTACAACGAACGCCTGCGCCGCCAAAAGGACCTGGTGCAGGTGCTGCAGACCGTGGCCCGCGACCGGCAGAACACCGCCCAGACGAAAACCCTGGTGCGCGAGTACCTGGCCCGGTTCGATCAATCCCCCGACCCGGCTTATCGCAGCTACGCACAGACGCTGCTGACCGAAGGCTGCGCCGGCTTTGCACAGGTGCACAACGCCACCACGCCGGCCCAGCGCGTGAAGGCGGTGGCATCGGCCAAGTCGTACGAGCAGGATTTCATGACGCTGGCTGCGCAGTGACGGGGTAGAGCCGTGCAGGTCGTGGGGGCCGCGGTGGCGAACCAGCAGGCCTGACTGGTGCGGGATGGTTGGCTACAGCTTGCGGCGACGAGGTTTGACCGGCAGGGGCTGGCAGGTACTGTGGCTGTTGAGCGCTGCTGCCCGCTGACGTGCAGTCAGGCCGTAGCTGCAGGCATTGACGCGCGAAGCCAGACCACATGCTGATCGGTGGTCCCACGGCGTATTGCGGCCTGCGACGGCGTGCAACTGCGTGCCGCTGGTCGCCTTGCATCCCGTGGCAATCCCCCATGGCGTCTTTTGCGCATTTGGGTAGATCATGGGGTCCTTGCTTGGCACTTGCAGGAGACCCCGATGGACAACGCTGTCTATGTAAAGCTCAAGGGCATCGTGATTCAGGACTTGCTGAAAGACCCACACCGCGCCCAATTCCACGAGCGCGAACTCAAGACCGAGGACCTGACGCCAGAGTACCGGCGGGCGGTGGAAGAGGCGCTCGCCGAGCTTCGTGCGGCGCAGCGGTCACGCGGTGCTGCTGCCGCTGCGGCACAAACGCAGCGCAAGTGAGCAGGCCTTATCCCGGCATCTGCTTTTCAAAAACCAAAGTTCAGTCAGCGCGCGCCAGCCTCAGAGTTCGTGCTTGGCTTTGAGAAACAGTCGCCCGAGGAGCGAACCCACGACGCCTGCCACCACTGCGGACAGGTAAATCTGCCGGTCCGAAAGCCAGTGCTCCGTCAGGACAAACTTCAAAAGCACGGCGGTCAGCGCAAAACCGAAGAAAGCCCCGATGCCCGAGTACATGCGCGCGTCGAGTGCGTTCGCAGCCTTCTTGAACCCCTCCGAGTGGCCCGCCGCCTCGTGAATCAGCGTCGTTTGGCACCTCATGCACCTCACGTCGGTCGCTGCATTGAGGTTGTTGCATGTCGGACATTGCATGATCGGCGATCCCTCCTGTTTTTGTGGTCTGCCGAATGTATCGCTGAACGTCGGGCGGTCCGGTCACCAGGTCTGCTCCGTCCAACCGCCGCGCATTGTCGAAGGGTTGAAGGCAGCTGGCGCAGTTCCGATTGACCGAGAGGTGGGGCGCTATCGGTCGAAGTACCACTGCAGAAATTTCCCAGCGGTCTCAGGCTCTGCCATCTCGAGAACTGCCTCAGCAATAGCATGCTGTCCTTGAGCGGCGGCCGTGGCAGACAGCGCGCAAGCAACAACCCCGCGCTCACGTTGACTGGCGAGCGCCAGCGCTGCCAGCGACGGAAGGCGCACAAGAGAACTGAAATAGGCTTCTGAGAGGTCTTCAGGAACTTCGATTCCACCTTTTGCACGGCAGATTTCTACCCATGCGGGGAATTGAAGGAATGAAGAATCGGCTTCGGCTGGTGCGATTGCCAGCGCGGCAACGACATGTGGAACAGCGGCGAACGACGCGGAATAAACGTCGCCTTGGTGAGCGAGTGCGCTCCACAGACTGAACCAAGGCTCGGCAGTACCCTCCGATGACGGGAGAGAGCTCAATTGAGCGAGCAGCGCGGGGATATCCACCGCGCTGCCGTATGCGTGTTGCAGTTCTGACCACCGCTCACTCGTCAAACTCAGCACAACAATTCCTCATGACGTCTGTATCCTGTAAAAACCTGCGGGAGACACAGGACTATGACTACGCAGCTGCTCGCGGCCCACTTGATGCAAGGACACGCGCCGCGCGTGTCAGCAGGTCCGACCAAGGCTCGCTGAATACCCATCATGGATGACCTCGACTACGTTCTGGAACGCATTGATCCTTGGGTCTCGAAGTTCATTTCTTCAGGGACAACAGATATGACTCCGCTGCAGGTCGTCGGCGTGGGCGTATGGCTGCTGGAAGCGAAGGTGAACAACGGCGGGTTCGATCAGTATTACTCCAATTCCGCCGGGGCTCTGGCGGTTCCCACCGTGTCCGCGCTTGAAGCCATCGGCGCTAGCAATACAGCCCACTTGCTGGCGGCAGCCAATGCTGAGTTTCCACACGCCATGCCGCCGGTAGACCGAGAGAAACGCCGACAAGCTCTTGACTCGGTCAGAGAGACTGCGCGATTCGGCGCACTGGAGCGGGAGTTCTACCAAGATCAAGAGCACCGTGTATCGCTTCTGGCGAGCTATCTCAGGGCGCACGTCCTTGATGCCTGATATCAGAAAAGGACTGGCAAGCGGACAGTCCACCACCGTCCGATTTCGTCGCCCGTGTTGTTTGCTGTTCGTAAGTTGGCAGCGGCATACGGCCGGGCGGCTCGGTCGGTTTGGTGGGCTTTGATGGGCTTTGATGGGTTTGCCGATTGTCCAATTGCGTAGATGGCCGTGGACTGCATGGATAGCTAAGCTGCTGATTACAAAGCAGAAAGAAAAAGTCCAGAAGAGCTTGGACTCTTCTGGAGTCGTTCGTGGTGCCGGACCCATCCCATCCCGAACAAGTACAAGCGCTAGACGCTGAGCGTTCTTGCTGGTGCCTTGGCCGTCCGGTCTGAGCCGCTCGGTCTAGCGCACATCGTCAAGGCGGATGACGTGGTAGCCAAACTGGCTCTTGATGGGGGTCTCGGTGGTCTTGGCCTTTTTCGAGTGTGAAGAGGGCGGCGCTGAACTCGCTCACGTAGCGCGAAGGGTCGGCCGTATCCAGGTCGCCACCCCATGAGCCGGAGGCTGATACGCAGAGATGCGGTGCGCGAGTTGTGCCGGTGCTACCTTAAAAATTTGCTCTTCTGCTCCAAAATTGAGTTAACAGGCCAATGGGAATTGCTCCTACAGTGAGAGCAAATTTTTTATACTTTAATAGGCATTCTTGGGTGTTAATTCTGATGGCATCAAAGAAATTCAAGTCCGCCAATATATTCAAAGTAGAAATGAAAAAACCTTTATTTATCGGCATTGCTCTCGTCGCCATGAACCTTTCTGCTTCGGCGTGGGCTCAGACCGCAGGCCAATTCATGAATAATCCAGCGTTTACCGGTCAAAGGCCGGCGCAGTGCATCTCAACACTTGAAATGCAGCAATGCGCTGCACATGACTTGCGTGATGCAGATGCCGAGATGAGCAAGCACTATGCTGAGTTGCGTGCTACCCTGAGTACAGCTGCTCGAAAGACTCTTTTGACCGAGCAACGGGCGTGGTTGAAATCGCGTGATCGGGACTGCGTCTCCAAAGGGCGCAGTGGCGGCACGATGGCTTCTGTAGCCGTTGCTAGCTGTTGGGTTGAAGTAACTAAATCTCGCTCTTCATCGCTGGAGAAAGAACTCGGGTCGAAGGTGAATTCTGCAGCTCCTTTGCCAGCATCCGCGTTTCTCGGCCGCTGGCGCGGCGGCGAAGGCACTGTAATGAAAATTACGCGCGAAGGCGATCGCCTCTTGATTGACAATCAGTGGGGCTTGGACGCGGATATGCATGGCAAATTTGTTGGCACCATTACAGCGGATGGTCTTCGCTTCGAGCGTAATGGTGTGACCGAGACTGTGCGTCCTGGTATGGGAGATTCCGTAAATCGCAGTGCGTTGAGAGGAAAAAAGGACTGCCTTGTGGTTTCGCGCGATGAAGGCTATTGCCGATATTAGTACGATATTTATTGGAAATAAAAACGATCTTTTGAGATTGGCGCTTCTTAGCATTGACTGCTTTTAACTGATTGCAGACCAACGCAAAAATGCTCCAATATCACTGCCGGGGCCTTTTGCATTCAGCGCCAAGCGTATGCCTGGTAGGAATCATCGCGACGCTCAGGCCGCCGCAGCATCTTTCGCTCGCTGTAACTGCAATGCCTGCACCGGCGTCAGGTACGCATGCCCAGCGCCTCCACTCGGGCTGTTCCAAAGCCTCCGGCCGCTCCAGCGCCACGGCCTTGAGGCGATCAGGGACGGACGGCCATGAACAAGCGACTCCCGCATGTGTGCGGGCTGTACACATGCGGGAGTCGGTCGATTTGGATCAAGGGGCCAAAGAGAAGCCGAGTTCGGGCCATTGGCCAAGTCCGGGGGTGGACTGGTCTGGACGGGTACGGGCAGCCAAGCTGCTGATTCCACAGGACAAATAAAAAAGTCCAGAAGAGCATGGACTCTTCTGGACTCGTTCGTGGTGCCCGGGGCCGGAATCGAACCGGCACGCCTTGCGGCGGGGGATTTTGAGTCCCCTGCGTCTACCAATTTCACCACCCGGGCTGGAATTCGTGAAGCCGCAAATTATGGCACAGTAGGGCGCATGAAATATCCGACGATTGAAGATGCGGTTGGCAACACGCCGCTGGTCGCGCTGCAGCGCATTGGGGCTCAGGACAATGCCGCGCGCGGCAACGTGGTGCTGGGCAAGCTGGAGGGCAACAACCCGGCGGGCTCGGTCAAGGACCGGCCGGCCCTGTCGATGATCCGCCGGGCCGAAGAACGCGGGGACATTCGGCCCGGTGACACGCTGATCGAGGCCACGTCGGGCAATACCGGCATTGCGCTGGCGATGGCGGCGGCGATCAAGGGCTACCGCATGGTGCTGGTGATGCCCGAGGACCTGTCCATCGAGCGCGCCCAGACCATGAAGGCCTTTGGCGCAGAGCTGGTGCTCACCCCCAAGAGCGGCGGCATGGAGCATGCGCGCGATCTGGCCGAGGCGATGCAAAAGCGCGGCGAGGGCAAGGTGCTCGACCAGTTCGGCAACCCGGACAACCCGCGCATCCACTACGAAACCACCGGCCCCGAGATCTGGGAGCAGACCGATGGGCGCATCACGCACTTCGTGAGCGCGATGGGCACCACGGGCACCATCACCGGTGTGTCGCGGTTCCTCAAAGAGAAGAACCCGGCCATCCAGATCATCGGCGCGCAGCCGGAAGAGGGCTCGCGCATCCCCGGCATCCGCAAGTGGCCGCAGGAGTACCTGCCCAAGATCTACGACGCGAGCACGGTGGACGAGCTGGTGTACGTGAACCAGGACAACGCCGAAGACATGTGCCGCCGCCTGGCGCGCGAAGAGGGCATCTTTGCGGGCATTTCTGCCGCCGGGGCTTGCTGGGTGGCGCAGCAGATCGCCGCGCGCTACAGCAACGCCACGATCGTCTTCGTGGTGTGCGACCGGGGCGACCGTTACCTGTCCACCGGCGTGTTCCCCGCCTGATCGGGAAGAAGGCCGGCTGCGTGACCTTCTTTTTTAATGAAAATGGCCGCTACCGCTGGATGAACGTGCGCCAACAGCTATCAAAATAAGAGCATATGCACTACGAAACCCGCTTCTGCACCCACTGCGGCACCGCGCTGCAGCCGATCACCCTGGCCGAAGACGGTGGCGACAAGGAGCGTCTGCGCTGCCCCGCCTGCGGCTGGACGCACTGGAACAACCCCACCCCGGTGCTGGCCGCCATCGTGGAGGTGGACGGCCGGGTGCTGCTGGCGCGCAACGCGGCCTGGCCGGCCAAGATGTTTGCGCTGATCACCGGCTTCATGGAAGCGGGCGAGTCGCCGCAGGAGGGCATTGCGCGCGAGGTGAAGGAAGAGACCAACCTCGACGTGCTGTCCACCACCATGGTGGGGGCGTACGAGTTTCTGCGCATGAACCAGGTCATCATTGCCTACCATGTGGTGGCGCAGGGCGAGGTGCGGCTGTCGCCCGAACTGGTGGATTACCGGTTCTATGACCTCGACAAGCTCAAGTGCTGGCCTGCCGGCACGGGCTATGCGCTGGCCGACTGGCTGCGCACGCGCGGGCACGAGCCGGTGTTCTTCACCGCCGAAGAAAATGAAGAGCGCCGCCGCGGCCTGAACCTGCCGCCCAAAGACTGAAGCACAAGACAAGACAAGACAAGACAAGACAAGACAAGATACGGACACAACACCATGGACATCCACAAAGAAGTCGACACGCGCGGCCTGAACTGCCCCCTGCCCATCCTCAAGGCCAAGAAGGCGCTGGCCGACATGGCCAGCGGCCAGCTGCTCAAGGTGGTGGCGACGGACAGCGGCTCCCTGCGGGACTTTCAGGCGTTTGCCAAGCAGACGGGCAATGAGCTGGTGGAGCAGCAGACGGTGGGCGAGGAATACATCCACGTGCTGCGTCGGCGTTGACGACCTGACGGGTACACGCACGGAGGCACCGCAGGCGGTTCACGCCGCGGCGCGTCCTGTGCAGGGCTGGGGCCACGGGCGCACGCCCGGCCATCAAAAAAGAAACCCTCTCGCAGCGTTTGCTGGGAGAGGGTTTTTTGTTGTGCAGGCACGGTGTTGTGACTGGGCGGCGGTCAGCTTTCGCGGCGCGGGCCAGGCGCGGCGCCCGGCTTCGACAGGCTCAGCCCGAACGGGCAGGGGTGATGGTGCGCCGGTGGGCGATCTCTGATCCCCGAGTCCTGATCCCTGGAGCCCGATCCCTGGAGAACGATCCTCGGGGCCTGATCCCCGCGGTCGCGCTTACGCTTACAGCTCCAGCGCCTTCAGGTATTCACGGAAGTGCGCACCCACCTGCGGGTGGCGCAGCGCCAGTTCCACCGTGGCTTCCAGAAAGCCTTCCTTGCTGCCGCAGTCATAACGCTTGCCCTGGTACTGGAACGCGTACACGGCCTCGTTCTGCATCAGGCGGGCGATGCCGTCGGTGAGCTGGATCTCGCCGCCCACTCCGCGTGGCTGGTTGCGGATCTCGTCGAACACGCCGGGCGTGAGGATGTAGCGGCCGGCCACGCCCATGCGCGACGGGGCCACGTCGGCCTTGGGCTTTTCGACGATGCGCTCGATGCGGATCAGCGGGCCCCCGGCGGATTCACCGGCCACGATGCCGTACTTGTGCACCTGGTCTTCCGGCACTTCCTGCACGGCGATGACCGAGCGGCCCTGCTGGCGAAAAGCCGTGGCCATCTGCGCCAGCACGGGCTGGCCGCCCTGGGGGCCGACCATCAGGTCGTCGGCCAGCAGCACGGCAAAGGGCTCCTTGCCCACCAGCGGTTCGGCGCACAGCACGGCGTGGCCCAGGCCCAGCGAGCGGGGCTGGCGCACGAAGGCGCAGTCCATGTCGTCGGGCTGGATGGAGCGCACCAAGTCCAGCAGTTCCTTCTTGCCGGCGGCTTCGAGTTCGGCTTCCAGCTCGTACGCGGTGTCGAAGTGGTCTTCGATGGCGCGCTTGCTGCGGCCCGTGACGAAGATCATGTGGCGGATGCCGGCCGCATAGGCTTCTTCCACCGCGTACTGGATCAGCGGCTTGTCGACCACGGGCAGCATCTCTTTCGGAGATGCCTTGGTGGCGGGCAGAAAACGGGTGCCCAGGCCAGCAACGGGGAACACGGCTTTGCGGACGGTGGTGGCAACGGTCATGGAGAAGGTTCCTTCGGGGATGTGAAGCAGTGAAATCGGGTGGTGGGGGGCGCCGCCAGGGCGGGCCCTCCAGCCCGAAGAGTATGGCGTCGGTGGTCAGCCCAGTCGTGTCAGTTGATCGCGCAACCGGCCCAGCGTGGCGCCGAAGTCGGCGATGCGCTTCTTTTCCTGGTCGATCACCGCAGGGGGGGCCTTGGCCACGAACGCTTCGTTGGAGAGCTTGTTGTGGGCCTTGGCGACCTCGCCCTCGATGCGGGCGATTTCCTTGGACAGACGGGCCTTCTCGGCCGCCACGTCGATCTCCATGTACAGGCACATGCGGGCATCGCCCACCACAGCCACGGGCGCGGCCTGCGCGGCGGCGGCCCAGGCGGCTTCGTCGTCGAACACCTTGACCTCGCTGAGCTTGGCCAGCGCCTGCAGCACCGGCGCCACGCCGCGCATGAACTCGGTGTCGCCCACCACGAACATGGGCAGGCGGGTCGACGGCGAGACGCTCATCTCGCCACGCAGGGCGCGGCAGGCGTCCACGAGGCCCTTCACGCGGCCCATGTGGGCGATGGAGGCCTCATCGATCTTGGCGGGTTGGGCCTCAGGGTAGCGGGCGATGCTGACCGACTCGCCGGGGATACCGGCCACGGGCGCCACCACTTGCCACAGGGCTTCGGTGATGAACGGGATGATCGGGTGGGCCAGGCGCAGGATGGCTTCCAGCGTGCGGATCAGCGTGCGGCGCGTGGCGCGCTGCTCGGCCTCGGTGCCGTTCTGGATCTGCACCTTGGCGATCTCCAGGTACCAGTCGCAGTATTCGTTCCAGACAAAGTCGTAGATCGTGTTGGCCACGTTGTCCAGGCGGTACTCGGCAAAACCCTTGGCCACCTCGGCCTCGGTCTTTTGCAGCAGCGACGTGATCCAGCGGTCGGCCTGGCTGAAGTGCATGTAGCCGTGGGCGGGGCCGCCGGGCTGGCATTCTTCCTTGGTGTGCTCTTTCAGGCCGCAGTCCTGGCCTTCGCAGTTCATCAGCACGAAGCGGCTGGCGTTCCAGAGCTTGTTGCAGAAGTTGCGGTAGCCCTCGCAGCGCTTGCTGTCGAAGTTGATGCTGCGCCCCAGGCTGGCCAGCGCCGCAAAGGTAAAGCGCAGCGCATCGGCGCCGTAGGCCGGGATGCCCTCGGGGAATTCCTTTTGCGTGTTCTTGCGCACGGTGGGTGCGGTCTCGGGCTTGCGCAGGCCGGTGGTGCGCTTGTCCAGCAGCGGGTCGAGCGCAATGCCGTCGATCAGGTCCACCGGGTCGAGCACGTTGCCTTCGGACTTGCTCATCTTCTTGCCCTGCGCGTCGCGCACCAGGCCGTGGATGTACACATGCTTGAACGGCACGCGGCCGGTGAAGTGCGTGGTCATCATGATCATCCGGGCGACCCAGAAGAAGATGATGTCGTAGCCCGTCACCAGCACGGTGCTGGGCAGGTACAGGTTGAAGTCGTCGGTGGGTGCGTCGCCTTGTTCAGGCCAGCCCATGGTGCTGAAAGGCACGAGCGCGGACGAGTACCAGGTGTCGAGCACGTCCTCGTCGCGGCGCAGCGTCTTGCCGGGCGCCTTGGCCTGCGCCTCGGCTTCGCTCCGGGCCACGATCACGGTGCCGTCCTCGTCGTACCACGCCGGGATCTGGTGGCCCCACCACAGCTGGCGGCTGATGCACCAGTCCTGGATGTTGTTCATCCACTGGTTGTAGGTGTTGACCCAGTTCTCGGGCACGAACGTCACCTCGCCCGTGGCCACCGCGTCGATGGCCTTTTGCGCGATGCTCTTGCCCGTGGGGTCCTGCTCGGACACCTTGCTCATGGCCACGAACCACTGGTCGGTCAGCATGGGCTCGATGACCTGGCCGGTGCGGGTGCAGATGGGCACCATGAGCTTGTGCTTCTTCACCTCGACCAGCGCGCCGAGGGCTTCGAGGTCCGCCACCACGGCCTTGCGGGCCACGAAGCGGTCCATGCCCTGGTATTTGGCCGGGGCGTTCTCGTTGATGGTGGCCTGCAGCGTCAGCACCACGATCATGGGCAGCTTGTGGCGCTGGCCCACGGCGTAGTCGTTCTGGTCGTGCGCGGGGGTGACCTTGACCACGCCCGTGCCGAATTCCTTGTCCACGTAGTCGTCGGCGATCACCGGGATCTGGCGGTCGCACAGCGGCAGGTTCACCATCTTGCCGATGAGGTGGGTGTAACGCGCGTCCTCCGGGTGCACCATCAGGGCCACGTCGCCCAGCATGGTCTCGGGGCGGGTGGTGGCCACCGTCAGGCTGCCCGAGCCATCGGCCAGCGGGTAGGCAATGTGCCACAGCGAGCCGTCTTTTTCTTCGCTCTCGACTTCCAGGTCGGACACGGCGGACTGCAGCTTCGGGTCCCAGTTCACCAGGCGCTTGCCGCGGTAGATCAGGCCCTGTTCGTACAGCTTTACGAAGGTGTCTGTCACCACCGTGGAGAGCTTGTCGTCCATGGTGAAGTATTCACGGCTCCAGTCCACGCTGTCGCCCATGCGGCGCATCTGCGTGGTGATGGTGTTGCCCGACTTTTCCTTCCATTCCCACACCTTGCTCACGAAGTTCTTGCGCGCCTCGGGCGGGGTCGGGCCCATGTCGTAGCGGCTGATGCCTTGTTCCTGCAGCTGGCGCTCCACCACGATCTGCGTGGCGATGCCCGCGTGGTCGGTGCCCGGCACCCACGCCGTGTTGAAGCCACGCATGCGGTGGTAGCGCGTCAGGCTGTCCATGATCGTCTGGTTGAACGCATGGCCCATGTGCAGCGTGCCCGTCACGTTGGGCGGCGGCAGCTGGATGGAGAACGCGGGCTCGCCCGCCTGGGCGGCGCCGGTGCCCCGGAAGCCCGCTACGCCGTAGCCACGGCGCTCCCATTCGGGGCCCCAGTGGGCTTCCAGGGCGGCAGGTTCAAAAGACTTGGACAGGCTGTCGAGGCCGGTTTGTTGCAGGGGCGAGCTCATGGGGTATGGGGCGGTGGGACCCGGCGGCCACGCTGTGCGGCGCCGGGTCGGACAAGATGGACCGGGCATTTTACGGGAGCGCAGCCACTGCCCCGGCGCCGTGGGGCTGCGGGCTGTCCGACCGTTCATCCAGCGTTTCTATCCAATTGTTACCTTGTGCCTGCACCTGCAGCCACAGCGGTGCCGATAATCGCCGCCCATGGAGCGAGGGAAGGCCGCAGTGAAGCAGGCCGGGCTCCATGCAAGAGAGCACGCGCGTGCTCTTCGGATCACTACATACAACACGGTGGACTACCGGCCAGAAAGGCGGCGCGCAAAAGCGCCGGTTTCGGGCATTGGGCCGCCATAACACACGTCCGAACCCATGACAGCAGTTCCATCTTCTTTCCGCACGGCCCTGGCCAAGGTCTTCGTGTACGCGCTGCTCGCGCTGTTCCTGGTGCCGGCGGGGACGTACTTCTTCAGCGGCTACGCGCAGCGCGACCAGGACGCGGGTTTCGTGGCCGGCATCAGCCAGCGCATCGACGCCGAAAAGGGCATGCCCGCGGCCGAGAAGCAGGCGCGCAAGGACTACTACCGCCTGAACCCGCCGTCCACCATCTGCGGCAGCACCGACCCCGAGGCGCAGGACTACCGCGCGGCGCTGTGCGAGCGGTACTCGGACGTCTGGCAGTTCAACATGGCGCGCAAGGTGTCGTTCTGGACCCTGGTGGCCAGTGCCCTGCTGCTGGTGAGCGTGCTGGGCCTGGGCGCGCTGGCCTTTGCCGACCGCACGCTGCAGTACAGCAGCTTCGTCACCGGCTGGCGCCTGACCACCTGGGCCAGTGCGGCGGCGCTGGTCGTGCAGGGGGCCATGGCGGTCTGGCTGTCTTTCTGGGTCACTGCCTTTTTCTTTCACAAGTACTCGCCCAAGCTCATCATCGTCGTCGGCCTGGCCGTGGCGGCCGGTGTGTTCGTGGCGGTGGCGGGCATCTTCAAGCGGGTGCATTCCGAAAGCCGCGCCGTGGGCGAGCTGGTGTCCGAAGAAGATGCGCCCCTGCTGTGGAAGCGCATCCGCCACATGGCCGAGCGCCTGAAGACCGAGCCGCCGCAGCACATCGTGGCCGGCATCGACGCCAACTTCTTCGTCACCGAGGCTCCGCTGGCGGTGGGTGACAAGCTCCTGACGGGCCGCACGCTGTTCGTCAGCCTGCCGCTGCTGCGCATCCTCGACCAGTCCGAAGCCGACGCGGTCTTCGGCCATGAACTGGCCCACCTGCGCGGTGGCGACACCAAAAGCAGCGCCCTGCTGGGCCCCAAGCTCGTGCAGTACGACCACTACCGCCACGCGATGCGCACCGGCGGGCTCACCGCCATCGTCTCGCCCGTGCTCGACCTGTACCGCATGATCTTCGAGATCGCGCTCGCCCGCGACAGCCGCGAGCGCGAGTTCAAGGCCGACCGCATCGCCGCCAAGCTCATCACCCCCGCGGCGATCGCGCAGTCGCTCGTCAAGATCGCGGCGTACGCGCAGTACCGCCACAAGATCGAGGACGAACTCTTCGGCCGCAACGAGCGGCACGACCAGGCCACGCTGGGTATTGCCAGCTTCGTGGCCCAGGGCCTCGCGCCGTACGCTGCGTCGGACGACTTCCTGGCCGCGATGAAGACCGCCAACGTGCCCCACCCCTACGACTCGCACCCCGCCATGCCCGAGCGGCTGCGCAATGTGGGCATGGCCGTGAAGGAGCAGGACTGGGGCAGCATCGCCGTGCGCGTGCCTGCGGCCACCTGGGTGCAGCAGATACTCACGGCCGACGCCATCGAGCAGCGCCTGTGGAGCGACTACGAGCAGCAGTTCGCGCAAGACCACGAGCGCAGCCTGGCCTACCGCTACGAGCCGGCCAATGACGCAGAGCGCGCCGTGGTGCTGAAGTACTTCCCGCCGGTGGTGTTCCAGCTCAAGGGTGATGACACCGTGGAGATCAGCATCGACGGCATCCGCACCAGCGCCGACGAGACCACCGTGTTCTGGGACGCGGTGAAGGCGCTGGAGTACAAGGAAAGCAGCTTCGGCAATGCGCTCATCGTGACCCACCCCGACAAGGGCGCGCTGGGCACGGCCAAGACCACGAAGATCAAGCTCGGCGGCCTGGCCAAGCAAAAGGACGAGTTCAACGCCGCGGTGGGCCATTACTGGCAGCGGCACCAGATCATGCGGGCGCACCAGCAGGGCGGCTGAGGCACCAGGGAGCGCCTGCGGGAGCACTCATTGCCGGTTGGGAGGCGTGCTGTTGGACGCCTGGGGATGTGCTGGCGAGCGCGGGCTGTGAGTGCAACTCGTGCTTTGTCTGTAGCCGCCAGCGCCCGGCCTGCGCCAGGTGTCGGCTTCTTGCTACTTTTTTTATAGCTGCTGGCGCTTTTCTATCAAGCGGTGGAGCACTTTTTCATCACGAGCGAGTGCCAGCCGGGCGCCCCCGGGCCACCGCATCAGCCTTGTGCGTACTCCGGCCGGTCGTTCTGCTGCGGCTTCAGGGGCTGGGCCGCCTTGCCTTCGGCGCGCTCCTTGCGCCACTGCTCCTTGCGCGCCGTCCACTCCTTCAGGCGCGCATGCGCCACCGTGCTGTCCTTTTCCATGGCTTCTTCATTGGCCAGCTGGGCCGACAGCTCCAGGCGGATGCCGTTGGGGTCGAAGAAGTAGATGCTCTTGAAGATGTGGTGGTCCGTCACGCCCAGCACCTCGATGCCGTGGGCCTGCAGGCGCTGCTTGGTGTTCTCCAGCTCTTCGATGGTGTTCACGCGGAAGGCGATGTGGTTGACCCACAGCGGCGTGTTGGGCGAAGGCTCGGCCTTCACGTCGTCGCCCAGGTCGAAGAAGGCGATGAACGAGCCGTCCTTCAGGCGAAAGAAGAAGTGCGTGTACGGGCAGTACTCGCCGGTGCTGGGCACGTGGTCGCTCTGGATGATGTGGTACAGCGGCAGGCCCAGGATGTCTTCGTAGAAGTGGCGCGTTTCCTCGGCGTCGCGCGCCTTGTAGGCGTAGTGGTGCAGTTGCTGGATGGCAGCGGGCGCGGGCAGGGTGGCCAGGTCGGGCTTCAAGACGGCATTCATGCGGTGTCTCCTCAGATGGATGGTTGTAATTCTACTATTCGTAATCAATTTACGTTAAGTTAATTTTTAGGGGCGACGAGTTTGCGGTACAGTCCGCATCCGTCCATTGCCACCCACCGAGGCCCGACTCCCATGCGCCTGTAAGCCTCTTCAAGCCGTTCCCCCGCTTGCCTTTGCGAAGGCCAGGGGGCTCTCTGTCTTGTCTGGAGTGCTTTGGCATGGCGACACCTTCACGGGGCGCATCCGCCCCCGGCAGCCGCAGCGCTGCCGCATCCACCCTCAGTAGCCGCAGCGCTGCCGCAGCTTCGGCTGCTCATCCTTCGTCGGATTCCCCTTCCTCTGCCGTGTCCGCGGCTTCTGGTGACGGTGGGGCGCCGTCCCCATCGCCGCATCCGCGTGCGGGCGCCAGCGTGCTGCAGTTTCACGACGTCACCTGGGGCCCGCCCGGCGGGCATGCGCTGTGGGCACGCCCCCTGACCGTGGCCGTGGGCCGCGGCGTGACGGGCATCGTAGGTGCCAATGGCAGTGGCAAGAGCGTCTTCCTTCAGTTGGCGGCGCGTGCGCTGCAGCCGGCCAGCGGCGTGGTGCTGGGCCAGCCCCCGGTGCATGCGGTGGCGCAGGAGGTGGACGCCGCGCCGCAGGCCACAGTGGCAGACATCGCCGGCCTGGGGCCGGTGCTGGGCGCGCTGGCGCGGCTCGCGGCCGGGGAGGGGTCTGCCGACGATGTGCTGGCGGTCGATGGGCGGTGGGACCTGCCCGCGCGCTGGCAACAGGCGCTGCAGGCACTGGGCCTGGCCCACCTGCAACCGGGACACGAGGCCCGGCAACTGAGCGGCGGCGAACGCATGCGCGTGGCGCTGGCGGGCGCTTTCTTGTCGGATGCGGACCTGCTGGTGCTGGACGAGCCCACCAACCACCTGGACCGCCCCGCCCGCCGCTGGTTGATGGAGTCGCTCGGCCAGTGGCCCGGCAGCGTACTCGTGGCCAGCCACGACCGCGAGCTGCTGGGGGCGGTGGGCAGCATCTTGGAGCTGTCTCCGGCCGGGCTGCAGCGCTATGGCGGCAACTGGGCCCTGTACCAGGCGCAGCGCCAGGCCGAAGCCGCAGCCGCCCAGGCGGACCTGGACCACGCGCGCACCGAGCGCGAGCGGGGCCTGCGCACGCTGCAGCGGGACCACGATGCACAACTGCGCCGCGCAGCCCGTGGCCGCGAAGTGGGGCGCACGGCCAACCAGGCGTCCGTATTGCTGGACCGCCAGAAGAACAACGCCCAGGCCCACGCCGGCCGCGAGCACGAGCGCCAGCAGCAGGAGCGGCTGCGCCTGAACGACGCGGTGCGCGAGGCGGCATCGCGGCTTCCCGCGCAGGCATCGGCCACGCTGGTGCTGCCGCAAAGCGCTGTGCCGGCGGGCAGGCAGGTGCTGGCGTTCGAACAGGTGGTGGTGCCCCATGTCGCACCCGGCCAGCCGCCGCTGGATGGCGTGTGGAGCGGGCCGGTGCGCATCGCGGTCACGGGGCCCAACGGCTGCGGCAAGAGCAGCCTGCTGCGGCTGATCGCGGGGCCGGGCGAGGTTGCGCGCGACATGTCGGGCGACGTCTCGGGCAACATGTCTGGGGGCCGCGTGCTGCGCAGCGTGCGGGCCGCCTGGCTGGACCAGCACAACACCGACATGCTGCCGCCCGGGCGCAGCGTGCTCGATCAACTGCAGGCGCTGGGCTCGCCCTTGCCCGAGGCTGCGCTCCGCACGCACCTGGCGCAGATGGGGCTGGGGGCGGACAAGGTGCGGCAGTCTTCAGGGCAGCTCAGCGGTGGGGAACGCATCAAGGCCGCGCTGGCCTGCGCGCTGTGGGCGGGCGAGCCGGCGCAGATGCTGCTGCTCGACGAGCCCACGAACCACCTGGACATGGCCGCCGTGGACGCCCTGCAGTCTGCGCTGCAGGCCTTCACCGGCGCCTGGATCGTGGTGTCCCACGACCATGCCTTTTTGCGTGCCCTGCAGCCGGATGTGGTGTGGGCGTGGCGGCACCAGGGCTGGGATCTGGATGCGTCGCTGGACACAGCCTGAGCGCACACCGGGCAGCTTGCGCCCCAGATGCCCACGGTGGCGCCCAGGAAAAAAGCCACCCGCTGCGCTGACGCTGCGGGTGGCTTCTGGGCCAAGACGCCAGCGGCGCCTTGGGGGCAGTGACGACCGTGATTACTGCTTCACGGCTTCGATCTGGACCACGAGGCGCACGTTCTTGGGGAAGCCCCATTCCACGCCGTAATTCATGCCCCACTGGGTGCGGTCGATGGTGGTCTCGAAGTCGCCGCCGCACACTTCGCGCTTGAGCATCGGGCTGTCGTAGCAGTTGAACTGCGTGGCCTTCAACGTCACGGGGGCGGTCTTGCCCAGCAGCGTGAGCTGGCCGGTCACTTCGCTGACCTTGTCGCCGTTGAAGGTGAACTTGTCCGACACGAACTTGATGGTGGGGTGCTTGGCCGCATCGAACAGGTCAGGGCTTTGCAGGTGCTTGTCGAACGGAGGCGTGCCCGAGTTCACCGAGGTGGTGTCGATGGTGATGTCCACCTTGCCGGTCTTGGCTGCGCGGTCGAACTCCACCGTGCCTTGCTTCTTGTCGAAGCGGGCGCGGTTCGTGGTCGTGCCGAAGTGGCCGATCTCGAACGTCACGAAGGTGTGCGTCGGGTCGATGGCGTAGTTGGCGGCCTGGGCGGCGCCAGCGGTCAGGGTGGTGGCAGCAGCCACGGCCAGCAGGGAGAACAGGGACTTGCGCATGCGAAAACTCCTTAAAAGGAAAGGTTCAGGGACGAAGGAACACGAAAAAGTTTGAGTTGTCAGCCCAGGCCCGAAACAGGCATGGCCGAGGCCAGCGCTCCCGCGCAAGGGCCGCCCCGCCGCGCTGGGAGCGTCCCCCTCCCGCATTGCGCAGCAATGCGAGAGAGAGAGGAAGGCGCGGAGCGACTCAGGGGGCGCTTCATTCAGATCTTGCCCACGCCGGTGAGAGCGAGCTTGAACTTCACGGTCACGTCGTCGGCCACCATCGAGGTGTCGGCCCACTCGTTCTCGCCGATCTTGAACGCCAGGCGCTTGATGGGCAGGGTGCCGGTGGCCGTGGTGGTGGGGCCGCTTTGCGTGAGCGTCACGGGCACGACCACGTTCTGGGCATTGCCCTTGATGGTGAGCTTGCCGGCCACTTCGAACTTGCCGCCGCCCAGCGCCTTGATGGCGGTGGACTCGAACTGCGCCTGCGGGAACTTGGCCACGTTGAACCAGACGGGCTTGGGCAGCTCGGCATCGGTTTCCTTGGAGCCCAGCGTGGCGCTGCCGGTGTCCACGGTGAGCGCGATCTTGCTGGTGGCCAGCTTGGCGGGGTCGAACGCCACCTGGGCGCTGAACTTCTTGAAATGCCCATCCAGCGGCACACCCATCTGGCGCGCGGTGAACTGCACCTCGCTCTGGGCGGGCACAAGCTGTTGCTGGGCCATGGCAGCCTGGGCGCTCACGACGAAGGCGGCGCCCAGCACGATGCGGGAGAAGGCGGAAGACAAGTTCATTCGGAAACTCCGATCAAAGATTGTTGGAAAAGAGAGCAGTGCCGAGATGTGCCACTGAGGTATGACTGGGGCGAGCACTCGCCAGCGCACCCGTGGATCCGGCTTTGCCGGTCCACCGGGTGCGTCCCCCTTCGAGGGAAGACGCGAAGCGGCTCAGGGGGGCCTTCATCCTCCACCAGGCAGCATGCGTCGGAGCAGGCCATCGCGGTCGATGATCTGGTGCTTGAGCGCTGCCGCCACATGCAGCACCACCAGGCCCGCCATCGCGAACGCGGTGTACTGGTGCCACGGCTTGATGGCCTCGGCCAGCTCCTTGCTCACCGGCACGAAGTCGGGGAGCTGCCACAGGCCCAGGAAGACGATGGGAAAGCCCGCCGCAGAGCTGTACGCCCAGCCGATCAGCGGCACGGCGAAGAACAGCAGGTACAGCAGGTGGTGCGTGCCGTGGTGCGCCAGTTTTTGCCACCGCGGCATGGCGTTGTCGACAGCGGCAGGCAATGCTGGGGGGCGGTGCGTCAAGCGCCACAGCAGGCGCAGCACCGACAGCACGAGGATGGTCACGCCCGCCCACTTGTGCCAGTTGTAGAACTTGAGCCGCTGGGGCGAGAACGGCAGGCCGGTCATGTACAGGCCGAAGCCGAACAGTCCGATCAGCGCCAGACCCAGCACCCAGTGCAGGAGGATGGCGGTGCGCGTGTAGCGGCGTGGTGGTGCTGCGGCAGCAGGGGCTTGGGCGGTTGCAGTCATCAAAAAGGTGGCTCAGGAATGTGGGCGCCGGCGCGCTGCAGCGGGTGCTGGTGCGCGTCCGGTGATAGGGCAGTGTAGGAAGCCAGGGGCAGGCCCGGCTTCAGGCAGATTGACCACTCAGTTCAAAAAAAATGAATTGAGGGGGCCTGAGCAATCAAAGTTCCCCAATGCTTGGGGTAACCCTGTGCGGTCAGGGGGCATCGGGTGAGGCGATGGATGAAGAGCGCCCGGGGTCTGGCCGGACCGCGCCGGTCGGACTGTGAAGCGGCGGCATGGCGGCAGGTCGCTCTGTCATGCAGCGCGTCCTGGCGGCTCTTTCAAACGGCGTGCTCGGGCAGCTAGCTCAAGCCGCCGGTGCGCGGGTGCGCGGGTTGCGCGGCGCAGGGTTACCGGCCCAGCGCGGCTTTCTTCCACGCCTCGGCCGCGACGGCATCGTCGCCCCGCTGCTCGGCGAGTTCGGCCAGATGCCGCCACGCACTGGCGCGCAGGCCGGCGTCGGCCAGCTGCTGCGCGGCCTGCGTGAGCAACTGCTGGGACTTGCCCCACAGTTGCCGCTTGAGGCAGGCCATGCCGGCCAGGTACTGCAGCCGCGCGTCGCGCGGGTTCGCCTGGTGGGCGGATTCGATGCGGGCCAGCCAGGGCGCGTCCAGTGCATCCAGGCCCGCTTCGAGTGCCCGCACCAGCTTCAGCGCATGGTGCTCTGCCAGTGCGTCGGGCAGGCCGACCATGCGCTCCCACACCGGCAGCAGCCAGGCGCGCACCTGCGTGGCGTCACCACCCAGTGATGCGAGGCGCTGCGCGGCCTGAATCGCCAGCTCGGGCATGTTGCGTTCGGACGATTCCAGCGACAGCCAGATCTGCTGCAGCTGCGCGGTGTCGTGCGCGCTGTGGATGAGCTCAGTGGCCAGGCCGCGCACGATGCTCTGTGCCGCGCTGGGCGAGAAAGCGCGGTGCTTGCCCAGCAGGCGCGCGGTGTCGAGTGCCTCTTGCGTCTGCCGTGCCAGGCGCGTGGCCTTGAGCTTGATGCGCAGGGCCAGCGTGCGACGCGCCGCGCCCTGGGGCAGGGCGGCCAGGCGTTCGAGCGCTGCGCTCGGGTCGCGGTCGTCCAGCGACCAGCGGGCGGCGCGCATCTGCGTGCCTTCGCGCATTTCCTGCTCGTTGACGGTGCCGCGGGCCGGGGCCTCCTGCAGCGCGTCCTGCAGATGGCTTTCGCGCGTCGCGCGGTCTTGCAGGGCATGCGATGCCTCGGCCGCAATCATGTGCGCCAGGGCGCGCAGCTGGCCGCCGTGCGGCACGCCTTCGCCGGAGGCGGCCAGCGCGCTCTCTTGCGACAGCGCCGCCACCGCCGCCTTGCGCGAGCGGATGAAACGGCCGCCCAGCATGTGGGTCAGCGCATCGAGCAAGGCCGCGTGCATGGCGCGCTCCTTTTGTTGCACGCGCCAGCGGCGCGCCTGGTGCGGCAGCTCCAGCAGCGCAGCGAGGGCACGCAGCGCGGCGTAGACGGTGACGAACCCGCCCACCAGCAGCAGCACCACCATGTTCAGCGACAGGTCGATGCGGTAAGGCGGCCAGTACAGGGTGACAGTGCCCTGGTTGTTGCCCGCGAACAGCGCAGCCGCCACGGCCACGCCAAACAATGCTAAAAGCCAAAGTGCTGCGCGCATTTCAATATTGCTCAGTGATCCGCTGCACTGCGCGCCTGCCCGTGAAACTGGCGCGGCCAGAGGCGAGTGCCACCGTGGAACTGGCTTCGCCAGGCCACCGGTGGCGTCCCCCTCCCGCAGGAGAGGGGGAAGGCGCGAAGCGACTCAGGGGGTGATTCATTTACCTTCCGGCTGCTGCGGTGGCCAGGGCGGACAAGGTTTCGTCCAGCCGCGGCTGCTCGGCCGCCTTCATGCTGGCCTGCGCGGTCTGCAGCGTGCTGGCCGCGTTCTGGGTGCGCCGCGATGCGGGGTCGAAGTACTTGTTCAAGGCCACGGTGGCGGCGGTCAGGTCGGCGCGGGCCGATTCGAACTGCCGCGCGAGCACGCCCAGCCGCGCATTGAGCAGCTTGAGTTTGAGGTTCTCGCGCAGGAAAAAGGTCTGCTCGGGCGCCAGCAAGATCGCCTCGGGCTGGTCGATACGGCTCACGCGCACCAGGCCCCGGGCTTCGTCGCGCACCACTTCCCAACTGCGCTGCAGGGTGGCTTGCCACCACGCCATGCCCTCGGTGGGGGCGGGCGGGCTGCCGACAGCGGCCGGGCCGGTGGACAGGCGCTTGGTCGACGCTGCCTGCGCCACCGCGTTCAGCACGGGCAGCTCGTCCACCTGGCGCACCAGGTCGTCCAGGCGGGCCAGCAGGCCGGCGGTGTCGGTGACGGCCGCACGGGTCAGGCGGTCCAGGTCACGGCCGATGGCGCGCTGCACGGGGGCCAGGCGGGGTTGCGCTGCGCGCTCGATGCGCTGGTTGGCGCTCTTGAGGGCGGCCACCAGCGGCTCCAGGCTGCCAGTGAGCTGGGCCTGCTGCTGGGCTAGGCGGATAGCGGACTCGATGTCCACCACCAGGTTTTCATCGCGCGACCGCGACAGGCTTTGCATGAGCTCTTCGAGCTGGCTGCGCTGCAGGGCCACTTCGCTCACGCGCGCCTCGGCCACCGACAGGCGGGCGGCGGTGTCGCGCACCAGTTCTTCGGCTTGGCGGGCCATGGTGCGGGCCTCGATGGCCTGCGCGCCGGAGTCGGCGGACTGCCGGGCCAGTTGTTCCTGGATGGCGCTCAGGCGTTGCCACAACAGGCCGCTGCTGATCAGCGCGGCGGCGGCCACCGTGCCGAGCAGCAGCGTCACGGCGCCGCCGCGGCCTGTGGCGGCGGGTGCCGGTGCAGGTACGGGGATGGCCGCCGGTGCGGCCACGGGCGCGCCGGCGTGGGCTGGAGGCAGGTCGTGGGAAGGCGCGGAACTCATGCGCCCGATTCTATCGACGCCACCACGTCGGCCAGCGCTGGCCGGCATTCCCGCACCGTGCCAAAGCCCACTGCGTGGGCCGCCTGGGCGATGCGAGGGTGGGTGGTCAGCGCCTGCGCCGCCGCCCAGGTTTGGCCCGGCAGCGCCTGTGCCAAGTGGGCCACGGCCTCGGAGCTGCTCAGCAGCCACACCGAACCGTCCTGCGCGGCCTGTTGCGCCAGCGCCATCTCCATCGCATTGAAAGTGGGCGCGCCGCGTTGGTATGCCACCACAAAGTCCACCTGCCCACCGGCGGCGGTGATCTGCTGCGCGAGCCAGTCGCGCCCCGTGCCCTGCGCCGACTCGTGCGCGCCGTCGGGCGTAGCCGAGCGTCCGCGCACGATGAGCACACGGTCGCCCGGGCCGATCTGGCCGTGCACCTGTTGCCACAGCGATTCGGAGTCGAACTGCGCGGCATCGGGCGCCGGGCCGTCGATCTGGCCAGGTGGCACGCCCGCCTGCACCAGCGCGGCAGCTGTGCCCGGGCCCGGTGCCCATGCTCTTGTTTTGATAGCTGATAGCGCTTGCTTATAAAGCGGTAGGGGCTGTTTTGATTCAAAAAAGTAGGTGGCGGCATTGCCGCTCACGAACATCAGCGCGCGGTAGCCCGCCAGCCGTGCGTGCGCCTGCGCCAGGGCCTGCTGGGCTGCGGGGTCGGTGCAGGGGCCGATGCCGATCAACGGCAGTGCGACGGCATCAAGGCCGTGCGCCGAAAGCTGATCGACCCAGTGCGCGGCCTCGCGGGCCGGCCGCGTGACGATCACCCGGGGCAGGGGCATGGCCGCCTCGGCTCAGTCTTGTGGGCGGAACGCGGGGTCCACGCCGCGCGCGCCGCCAGCGCGCAGGCGCTCGGCCACCGCGGTGCCCAGTGCTTCTGCTTGAACCAGCGTGGCCACGGGCCCGTGGGCCTGTGCGCGCACCAGCGGGGCCTGGCCGTCCGGGTCGCCCCAGGCAGCGTCGATGTGCAGCACGCCGCCGCTCAGCGTGCCGTGCGCCGCCAGCGGCATGGAGCAGCTGCCGCCCATCGCACGGCTGACCGCGCGTTCGGCCGCCACGGTGAGCCAGGTGGCCTGGTGCGCCAGCGGTGCCAGCGCGTCCACCAGGTCCTGCCGCTCGCCGCGCACCTCGATGCCCAGCGCGCCCTGGCCCGCTGCGGGCAGCATGGTGTCGGGGTCG
The DNA here is from genome assembly GCF_964252695.1 of Acidovorax sp. LjRoot117. Classification (NCBI taxonomy): domain Bacteria; kingdom Pseudomonadati; phylum Pseudomonadota; class Betaproteobacteria; order Burkholderiales; family Comamonadaceae; genus Acidovorax; species Acidovorax sp. LjRoot117. The sequence continues at coordinate 149,377 of NZ_CAXUPO020000009.1, forward strand.
AACGCGGTGCGGATGCGGGACTCGAGCCCCAGGCGCTTCAAGCCTGCGGCCGCCAGCACGATGCCGTCGTACTGGCCTTCGTCCAGCTTGCGCAGGCGGGTGTCGAGGTTGCCGCGCAGCGGCTCGATTTTCAGGTCCGGCCGCAGGGCCTGCAGCAGCACCTGGCGGCGCAGGCTGGAGGTGCCCACCACCGCGCCCTGGGGCAGATCGGCGAGCGACGCATAGCGGGGCGAGACGAAGGCGTCGCGCGGGTCTTCGCGTTCCATCACGCAGGCCAGCACGAAGCCTTCGGGCAGCTCCATGGGCACGTCTTTCAGCGAGTGCACGGCGATGTGCGCGCGGCCTTCTTCCAGCGCCACTTCCAGCTCCTTCACGAACAGGCCCTTGCCGCCCACCTTGGACAGCGAGCGGTCCAGGATCTGGTCGCCCTTGGTGGTCATGCCCAGCAGCTCCACCGTGTGGCCCTGCGCGCGCAGCAGGGCTTGCACATGCTCGGCCTGCCACAGCGCCAGGCGGCTCTCGCGCGTGGCGATCACGATGGACAGCGGCGGGGTTGCCGCGGGGCTGTGCCCTTGCGACAAGCGAGACTCCTGGGGGGGCAGCGACCCGGTCGGCGAGGCGTGGGGGGCGTCTTTGGGGGTGCTCAAGTTCGTAACCTGTTTGTAATCTTTCAGGGGCGGGCGATGCTAGCATGCGCCCGCACCGGGGCTGTGGTGTGGCCTGGCGCAGACCGGGCGGGCGGCCCCCGGCCATCCCATCCATTCCCGGAGACACCTGCATGAAACGATCCGACAAGGACCAGCCCCTGATCGACGACATCCGCCTGCTCGGCCGCATCCTGGGCGACGTGATCCGCGACCAGGAAGGCGTGGCCGCCTATGAGCTGGTCGAGCAGGTGCGCAAGCTCTCCGTGGCCTTCCGGCGCGATGCCGACCAGGAGGCCGACCGGGCGCTCAAGAAGCTGCTCAAGTCGCTGTCGGGCGACCAGACGGTGAGCGTGATCCGCGCCTTCACCTACTTCAGCCACCTGGCCAACCTGGCCGAGGACCGCCACCACATCCGCCGCCGCGCCGTGCACGAGCGCGCCGGCGACACGCAGGAGGGCAGCATCGAGGTCGCCCTGTCGCGCCTTCGCTGGGCCGGCATCGCGCCCAAGACCATCTCGCAGACGCTGGCGGGCAGCTACGTGGCGCCCGTGCTCACCGCCCACCCCACCGAAGTGCAGCGCAAGAGCATTCTGGATGCCGAGCGCGACATCGCCCAGCTGCTCGCCACGCGCGACGACATCCAGGTGCGCGCCCAGCTGTACAACACCGCCAAGGACGCGCTCACCCCGCGCGAGTTGGCCGCCAACGAAGCCCAGCTGCGCGCCCGCGTGGCCCAGCTGTGGCAGACGCGCCTGCTGCGCTACAGCAAGCTCACCGTGGCCGACGAGATCGAGAACGCGCTGTCGTACTACGAAGCCACCTTTCTGCGCGAGATCCCCAAGATCTATGCCGACCTGGAAGCCGAGCTGGGCCAGTACCCCGTGCACAGCTTCCTGCGCATGGGCCAGTGGATCGGCGGCGACCGCGACGGCAACCCCAACGTCACCGCGCAGACCCTGCAGTACGCCCTGGGCCGCCAGGCCGAGGTGGCGCTGCGCCACTACCTGACCGAGGTGCACTACCTGGGCGGCGAGTTGTCGCTGTCGGCACGCCTGGTGCAGGTGTCGGCCGAGATGGAGGCGCTGGCTGCGCGCTCGCCCGACACCAACGAGCACCGGGTGGACGAGCCGTACCGCCGGGCGCTGACGGGCGTCTATGCGCGCCTGGCCGCTTCGCTCAAGGAGCTGACCGGCGGCGAGGCGGCGCGCCATGCGGTCGCCCCGCAGAACCCGTACGTGAGTGCCGAGGCCTTTTTGGCCGACCTGCGCGTGATCGAGGCGTCGCTCAAGTCCCACCACGGCGAAGCCCTGGCCGCCGAGCGCCTGCACCCGCTGATCCGCGCGGTGCAGGTCTTCGGCTTTCACCTGGCCACGGTGGACCTGCGCCAAAGCTCCGACAAGCACGAAGAAGTGGTGGCCGAGCTGCTGTCCACGGCACGCATCGAGACCGCGTATTCCACGCTGTCCGAGACCGACAAGCGCGCGCTGCTGCTGCGCCTGCTTAACGACGCGCGCCCGCTGCGTGTGGTGGGCGCCAGCTACTCGGACCATGCCCGGGGTGAGCTCGCCATCTTCGAAGCGGCCCTGGCCATGCGCCAGCGCTACGGCCACCAGGCCATTCGCCACTACATCATCAGCCACACCGAAACGGTGAGCGACCTGCTGGAGGTGCTGCTGCTGCAAAAGGAAGTGGGGCTGATGCGCGGCACGCTGGACGGCGACGCCCGCAACGACCTCATCGTCGTGCCGCTGTTCGAGACCATCGAAGACCTGCGCAATGCCGCGCCCATCATGCGCGAGTTCTATGCCCTGCCGGGTGTGGCAGGCCTGGTGCACCGAAGCGGCAGCGAGCAGGACATCATGCTCGGCTACAGCGACAGCAACAAGGACGGCGGCATCTTCACCAGCAACTGGGAGTTGTACCGCGCCGAGATCGCGCTGGTGGAGCTGTTCGACGAACTGGCCACCAGCCACGGCATCCAGCTGCGCATGTTCCACGGCCGCGGCGGCACCGTGGGCCGCGGCGGCGGCCCGAGCTACCAGGCCATCCTGGCCCAGCCCCCCGGCACCGTGCGCGGCCAGATCCGCCTGACGGAGCAGGGCGAAGTCATCGCCTCCAAGTACGCCAACCCCGAGATCGGCCGGCGCAACCTGGAGACCCTGGTCGCCGCCACGCTCGAAGCCACGCTGCTGCAGCCCACCAAGCCTGCGACCAAGGCGTTCCTCGATGCCGCAGCGCAGCTGTCGCTGGCGAGCATGGGCAGCTACCGCGCACTGGTGTACGAGACGCCCGGCTTCACCGAATACTTCTTCAACTCCACCCCCATCCGCGAGATCGCCGAGCTCAACATCGGCTCGCGCCCCGCGAGCCGCAAGGCCAGCCAGAAGATCGAAGACCTGCGCGCCATCCCCTGGGGCTTCAGCTGGGGCCAGTGCCGCCTCACGCTGCCCGGATGGTTCGGCTTCGGTTCCGCGGTCGATGCCTTCGTCAACGCCGAAGGCAAGGACTCCAAGAGCCAGCTGGCACTGCTGCAAAAGATGTACCGCCAGTGGCCGTTCTTCCGCACCTTGCTGTCCAACATGGACATGGTGCTCGCCAAAAGCGACCTGGCCCTGGCCTCACGCTACAGCGAACTGGTGACCGACGCGCGGCTGCGCAAGAAGGTCTTCACCGCCATCGAAGCCGAATGGCTGCGCACGGCAGAGGCCCTGACCCGCATCACCGGCGACAAGCACCGCCTGATGCACAACGCGGCGCTGGCCCGGTCCATCAAGCACCGGTTTCCGTACATCGACCCGCTGCACCATTTGCAGGTCGAACTCGTGCGCCGCTGGCGCGCGGGGCAGGGGGATGAGCGGGTGCAGACCGGGATTCACATCTCCATCAACGGGATTGCGGCGGGGTTGCGCAATACCGGCTGACGAGGGCCGGGAAGGGGCGCGGCTGCGCCTGCATGTGGCGTATGGCGTATGGCGTCAATCGCGCAGCAACTGGGAGTGCCGCAAGCATCCCCACGCCACGCCCAACGCGATGCCGATGCCCAGCCCCCAGGCCACCGGCAGGCCGGTGCCGAAGATGAGCAGGGCCGTCACCCCCAGGCTCGCCAGCGCGATCCAGAACATCGTGACGAGGTCGAAGTGGGCGACTGCCACGGCATCCTCGTCCACGCTGCGCTTTGAGCTGCCGCGCGTTTCGCGTTGGCGCCTGAATACGAAGACGTCCGCGATGAACTCCGCGATGCCGGAGAGAAGATCGGTCACGATGCTCATGGCAAGTTCACACCTTTGCTGCAGTGGTCGTTCTTGAAGTGGCAAGTGGCTGCCGCCGCACCCGTACGGGATGTGCAGGTGCGGGGCAGATCCAAGCGGAATGTAGTGCCAACGGCGACGCCAGCATTTCATCAGCGGTCAGTGCGTCAAATCCACACCTTGGTTGGTATCGCAGCTTCAGTCCGGCATGAACCCCGGCAGCCCTCCACTACCATTTCCTCGGTCGTGGGCCTTCGGTTTTGTGTGGCTTGCAAGGCAGGCCGTCACGGCTGGCTGGTGTGCTGCATTCTGTGGCAGCGTGGATGGCTCCGGCGGGGGGCTTGCCTGCGGCGGAAGGCACCGTCCACACGAACGTCGCGTCCGGCTCGGGGGGAGCCGGCGGGACGCAATCATTCAGTAGATATCTATGGCGAGTTCTTCACAAATAAGAAACTACATGCTCAGGCGCGTGGCCTGTTGGCTGTTTGCGTTGGCCGGGTGGTTCGCCGTCGGGGCGCCAGTGGTCCATTGGGTGACCTGGAACTCGGCCGAACAGGAAATTGCGATTCTGGAGACGGCCGGCGAGCGCGACGAAAGAATATCGCCCGTGGTGCTCTACAGCACCATTCGCCGGTGGGAGGCGCAAGCCGCCCAGCTGGAAATTTGGCTGACGGCCGCCGGGATCGTGACCCTGTGCTTCATCGCCAACGCAATCGAATGGGCCTGGGCGCGGCGCACCCAGCGCAGCCCATAACGGGCGTGACCCGTGGCCAGGCCCGGGCCGGGCGACAGCGCTGACTCAATCGCCCAGCAACTCCCCCACCGCCTTCAAATCCTCCACCCGGTCACAAATGGCCTTCACCGCCATCATCACCGGGATGCCCAGCAGCAGGCCCCACAGGCCCCACAGCCAGCCCCAGGCGAGCACGCTCACGAACACGGCGACGGGACTCATGCTGCTGGTGCGGCTGGTGAGCCAGGGGGTCAGCAGGTTGCCGATGAGGGTGTGGATGACCAGCGACGCACCGCCGATGGCCAGGGCCATGTCGATGGTGCCAAACTGCAGGAAGGCGACCAGCGCCGATGAACCCGTGACCAAGGCCGAGCCGATGTACGGCGCCAGGTTGAGCACCCCGGCCACGACGCCCCACACGGCAGCGTTCTGCAGGCCCAGCGCCCAGTACGCCAGGCCCGTGGCCACGCCCACGAGCACGCTGGTGAACACCTGCACCAGCAGGTAGCGCTGGATCTGGTTGGTGATGTCTTCCAGCACGTGGATGGTCACCTTGCGCCGCTCCAGGCTGGTGCCCGCGATGCGCAGCAGTTTGTTGCGAAACAGGTTGCCGGAGGCCAGCGCGAAGAAGGTGAGGAAGATCACCACCGTCAGTTGCCCGAGCGCCGACATCAGACCCATGGTGCCGCTCCACAGGTAGTCGCGCACGTTGAAGGGCGGGCGCTCCACGATCACGCGCTGCACGCCGCGCCGGGCGGGAGCGGCGGCCGTGTTCTCGTTGGCGGCCTGTTCGATCTGGGCTGCGGCCTGTTGCACGGTGTCCAGCGGGCTGGCGGAGGTGGCGCGCGAACGGATGTTGTCGCGCACCTTCTTGGCGGCTACGGGCAGGGAGTCGACCAGCTGTGCAGCGCCGTCGCTCAGCGACCAGGCGGCGGTGGCCAGGCTGCCGACAATGGCGATCAGCAGCACGCCCGCGCCCAGCCAGCGCGGAACGCGGGCGCGGTGCAGCATCTCCACGGCGGGCCGCAGCGCCGTGGTGAGCAGCAGGCTCAGCATGATGGGGATGAACACCGCGCTGGCCCAGTGCAGCAGGGCCACGCTCGCGAACAGGGCGAGCAGGGCGAGCGACAGGTTGCGCACGTCCACGGGCATGTGGAGCATGAGCGGGCCGTTCAAGGCAGAGGGGGAAGCTGAAGACAGCGCGGCTTCTGACAGGGAGGGGGCCGCAGTGCCGGACTCTGCGGCTGCAGCTGCGGCTTGAGGGGTGGGGGTGGGGCTGATGAGGCTGTCTGCGGTCGTAGCGGATGCGGGGGCTTGCGCCGGGGGGGCTGCTGCGTGCGGCGTTTTCTGCGTTTCGCTGCCTGCCGGTTCGGCGGGAATGGCGTCCGCAGGGGTTGCGGGGGCAGGGGGCAGGGGGTCGGCAGTGAGCGCAGTCATGCGCAGATTGTGCTGCAGCCACCGGGCTCCCTGTGTAGGCGGCCACGCCAGCGCTGGGATGGTGCGCAGGGAAGAGCGGCGCAAAACCCGCGCTTATTGCCCGATGGCCGCACCCCGCTCATCGCTAGGATGACGCGATGCCATTGCATTGCCTGCATTTCCACCACCACACGGCGACAAAGGGGTCGTGCGCATGAAAAACCAACGACATCCAGCGGTAGGGGGCGTGCTCTGGCGCGCCGCGGCGGCCTCGATCGTCCTGCTGTTGGCGGGCTGCTCGTCACTGGATGTGCCCCGTGCCGACAACTACCCCGCCACCGACCAGAAGAAGGCCCGCGCCGTGCACCACTGGGACGTGCTGGCCGACGATGTGGCCAGCCGGGTCGCGGGCAAGATCAGCGCCTGGCCGCCGGGCGAGTACCCCATCTACGTGGCACCGTCTGCGGGCGACACCAGCTTCAACAACGGGTTTCGCAAGCTCCTCATCACGCGCCTGCTGGACCGGGGCGTGACGCTGTCCACCCAGCCTACGGCCGTGACGCTGACGTTCGAGACGCAACTGGTGCAGCACGAGGCGCGGGTCGTCAGCATGGGCCCGATGCCCTGGACCCGCCTCGCGCTGGGCGTGGGTGTGGCGCGGGACTGGCACCTGTACCACCAGAGCGCGGGCTCGATGCTCGGCGGGATCGTGGCCCTGGGCGCGATCACCGACCTGACGCAGTACGCCATCAGCGGCGCCGCCGCGGGCGGGCCCACGCGCACCGAAGTGCTGATCACCACCTCGCTGGAGAGCGCCGACCGCTATCTGGCGCGCACGGCCGACGTGTACTACATCGAACAAGATGACTCGGGCCTGTACAAGGCCAAGGCGCCGGAGCCGCCACCGCCGATGCCGCCGCCCCCCACGCCCATGAAGACCTGGCGGGTGGTGGCGCCATGAGGCCCCGTCTGCTTGGCGCCCCAGCCCGCGCCGTGCACGCGCTGGCCGCAGCCTGCCTGGCGCTGGGCCTGCAGGGCTGCGCGTCGAACCCGATGCACAGCTACTACTACGGCGACCGCGCCGGTGGCGTTTCGCGCAGCGACCTGATCGAGACCAACGAACGCGCTGCCGATGCGCTGCTGCAGTACGCACCGCTGGATGCGAGCCAGCCCGTGCTCGTGGCCACGCTGGTGAATGTGGACCGCCTGACCGAATCGTCCCGCCTGGGCCGCATCTTCTCCGAGCAGATCGCAGGCCGCCTGGTGCACCGCGGGCTGCGGGTGACCGAGGTGAAGCTGCGCGACAACCTGCTGCTGCAGCGCGACCAGGGCGAGTTGCTGCTGTCGCGCGAGGTGCGCGAGGTGAGCCAGGCGCAGGACGCGCAGGCCGTGGTGGTGGGCACATACGCGGTGTCGACGACGGTGGTCTACATCAGCCTGAAGCTGGTGAACCCCGTGGGCAACACGGTGGTGGCGGCGTACAACTATGCGGTGCCGATGGACGAGAACGTGCGGGCGTTGCTGGCTGGAAGGTAGTGAAGCCCCCCTGAGCCGCTTCGCGCCTTCCCCCGAGGGGGACGGACGCCCCCAGCGCGGCGGGGCGGCCCCTGCGCGGGGGCACTGGCGTGGTCCATGCGAGTTCATAGACCAGTGGACTGTTGTCTCCTCCAGAAACGCCAAAGCCCCGCCGGTAGTCCGTGCGGGGCTTTTTGCTGGAAAGGTCAATGCAGCATCAGCGCGCCGGCGGTCTTGCTCTTGCCTGCGCGTGCGGGTGGGTTGCACAGGCCGCAGGTGAAGTGGCGGTTTTCGTACAGCTCGGTCACGAACTGGCCGCTGCACTGCGAGCACTTGGTGCGGGTGAGCATGCCGGCGTCCACGAATTTCACCAGGCGCCAGGCGCGGGTGAACGACAGCAGGGGTTCGATCTCGGCGGTGGCGACCTGTTCGTTGTACAGGCGGTAGGCCTTGGTCAGCAGTTCCACCGAATCCAGGTCCACGCCCTTGGACAGGTATTCGTAGATGTTCAAGAACAGCGAGCTGTGGATGTTTTCCTGCCAGGTCAGGAACCAGTCGGTCGAGAAGGGCAGTTGGCCCTTGGACGGCGACTTGCCCGCGATCTCCTTGTACAGGCGGATCAGCCGCTCGTACGACAACGTGGTTTCCGATTCCAGCACCTGCATGCGGGCGCCCATCTGGATCAGCATGGCGGCGCGTTCGATCTGCTTGGATTCGTTCAGAACGCTCTTGGCTGGGGCTTTGACGGCGGCGGCAGGGGTGGTGGACGACATGGCGGGCTTTCGGCGGGGTGGGCGGTGGGGGCGGGCGGGTGAAGCGCTGCTGTGTCAGAGCACTTCAGACACGCGGCTGGCCATCAGGATGTTGGCGTGCAGCGTGTTGGTGGCTTCGTTGCCCACCTTCTTGGCCGAGTGGTTGGTGAGCAAGCTCCACACCAGGTTGTCGTCCACGCGGAAGCTGCACAGCAGCGTGTTGCGGGAGGCCAGCTTCATCACTTGCGCTGCGGACAGCGAAGCGAGAATATCGGCAGACTCCTCGTTCATGCCCAAGCGGAACACGGCTTCCGCCTTGTCCTGGCGAATCAGGGTCTGGGCCAGCATCAGGTAAGTGAGGTTGGCTTCGCGGATTTCAGCGAGGAGTTGTTCGTTGGTCATGGCGGCTTCCTTTGTTCCATTGCCCGGATCCTGCGTTGTCTGCTGGTTGCAGGGTTTGCGTGATCCGTTGAAATGGATTGTGAAACCGCCCCAATCAGAAATTAAGTCGGGGTTTGGATGTGCCGCGTGTCTGGTTGTGCGGTGGGCCGTGTAGGAATTTGCCTTACAAGAACCTCAGGCGCTGTCCCGCATTTCCATTGGTGAAGGGGTGCTGTGCCTTTGCGCACACCCTGCCCGGTTCTGCTCATGGTTTTGATAGCGCCTGCAAAACCATCTTTTTTGCGGTTTTACATGTCGCGTCGGCACGTTGTGGCGCGGATCAGCCTTTTTCGACGGGGCGGGCGGGGTCTGAGCACCACTCGCTCCAACTGCCGGCAAACAGCGCGGTAGGGCCCAGGCCGGCGACTTCCATGGCCAGCAGGTTGGGCACGGCGCTCACGCCGCTGCCGCACTGGTGCACCACGGTGGCCGGGTCACGGCCTGCGAGCAGGGTGTCGAACTCCGCGCGCAGCGTGGCGGCGGGCTTGAAGCGGCCGTCCGCGCCGATGTTCTCGGCGAAAGGGCGGTTCAGCGCGCCGGGGATGTGGCCCGCCACCGGGTCCAGCGGCTCCACCTCGCCGCGAAAGCGGGCGCCGGCACGGGCGTCGATCACGTTCTGCGCGGGGCTGCCCAGGCCGGCCAGCACCTCGTCGGCCGTGGCCAGGCGGCGCAGGGGCTCGCCCAGCTCGAAGTTGGACTGGAAGTGCGCGGGCTCTTCGCCGCTGGCCACCGCGCCACCGGCCGCCTGCCAGGCCTGGAGGCCGCCGTCGAGCACGGCCACCGCATCGTGGCCCGCCCACTTGAGCATCCACCACAGGCGACCGCAGTAGTTGGCGCCCTGGCGGTCGTACACCACGGCCTGCATGGGGTTGGCAAAGCCCACGCTGGAGAGCCACATCGAAAATCGCTCGCGGCTGGGCAGCGGGTGGCGGCCGCCGGACGCGGGCTTGTCGGCCTCTTGCGCGGTCAGGGTGCCGCCCGCACCGGGCGCGCCGTGCTTGGCGCTCAGGTCGTGGTCGAGGTCGGCGTAGACGGCGCCGGGGATGTGGGCCTGGTCGTACTGCTGTGCACCGGCCGAGGGCTGCATCAGCTCGAAGCTGCAGTCGAACACCATCAGCGGCGCGCCGCCGTCGATCAGGGCCTGCAGTTCAGAAGCGGAAATGAGGGTGGTGTAGGAGGTGGTCATCGGAGTGGGATGTCAAAACAACGGGCTCCATTGTGTCCAGTTGCGCGCGGTCCCGCGCATCCACTTCGTATCAATGTTCTTCGGCGGGCGCGCCGGGTGCGGCGCGGGCGCGCAGGATGGTGGCGGCGATGCCGCTGCCCACGATGAGCGCCATGCCCGCCCAGGCGATGGGCGGCAGCTGGTCGCCGAACAGGGCCACGCTGTAGATCGCGGCGAACACGATGCCCGAGTACTGCAGGTTGGCCACGACCAGCGTGCCGCGCTGGGTCTTGGCGCTGGCATACGCCTTGGTCATGCACAGCTGGCCGCCCGCCGCCAGGATGCCGATGGGCAGCAGCCACAGGGCCTGCCAGCCCGGCCACACCGACGTGCCGGTGAAGAGCATCGCTGCGCCGCCCGCCACCGCCGAGCCCAGTGCAAAGTAGAACACCGTGCGCGACTCCGGTTCGCCCAGGCGCGACAGCGCCACGACCTGCATGTAGGCAAACGCGGCCGACAGGCCCGACATCAGGCCGATCATGCCGGCGAAGGCCTGGTGCGCATCCAGGCTGGGGCGCAGCATCATCACCACGCCCACGAAGCCGGTGAGCACGGTGGCGATCAGCGTGCCCTGCAGCGCGGGGCGCGGGGTGGTGGCCGACGGGCGCCAGGCCAGCAGCGTGCCGCCGATGAGGAAGGCCGCGATCCACACGCTGCTCATGTAGTTGAGCGTCATGGCCGTGGCCAGGGGGAGGTGGGCGATGGCGTAGAACCAGGCCCCGAGGGACACCACACCCACCGAGCTGCGCCAGGCGTGCATGCCCGGGTACTGCGTGGCCAGGCTCACCTTTTGCGAGCGCGCCAGCAGCCACAGGATGCCCATGCCGATGATGCCGCGGTAGCACACCAGCTCGGCCGAGTTGAAGAAGCTGGAGGCGAGCTTCACGCACACGCCCATGCTGGCAAACAGGAACGCGGCCAACACCATCCAGAGGGCTTGCATGGGGAATGAGTCTCGAAAGTAGAAATAGCTGCCGCGCTGGATTACCAAGCGCTGGCAGCTATTGTAATGAGAGCGGTTTCAGCAATTGCCGCTACTCGACAGCATTTACCTCGCTGTTCGAGTGTTCGGGTATTCGGTCACGGCGGCAAGGGGAATGCGTCCACGTCGTGCAACCGTAGCGGCCTGATCCAGCGTCACCGCGCAAGGGCCGCCCCGCCGCGCTGGGGGCGTCCCCCCACCGTGGGGGAAGGCGCGAAGCGACTCAGAGTGGGCTTCCCATGGCTTGGCGGTACCACTCGTGAAAGTGTTGCATGCCGTCTTCCATCGGGCTTTGGTAGGGGCCGACCTCGTTGTCGCCGCGCGCCAGCAGCGCCTTGCGGCCGGCGTCCATGCGTTCGCCGATCTCGTCGTCCTCGACGCAGGTCTCCATGTAGGCAGCCTTCTGCGCCTCGACGAATTCGCGCTCGAACGCAGCGATCTCTTCGGGGTAGTAGAACTCCACCATGTTCATGGTCTTGGTCGGGCTGATGGGGTGCAGCGTGGACACGGTCAGCACGTGCGGGTACCACTCCACCATGATGTGCGGGTACAGCGTGAGCCAGATCGCGCCGTGCTTGGGCGGCTTGCCCTCGCGGAAGGCGAGCAGTGCCTCGTGCCAGCGCTCGTACACGGGGCTGCCGGCCTTGCCCAGGCGGTTGGCCACGCCCACGGTCTGCACCGAGTAGTTCTTGCCGAATTCCCAGCGCAGGTCGTCGCACGTCACGAAGCTGCCCAGGCCCGGGTGGAACGGGCCGACGTGGTAGTCCTCCAGGTAGACCTCGATGAAGGTCTTCCAGTTGTAGTTGCACTCGTGCAGTTCCACATGGTCAAGCACGTAGCCGTCGAAGCTGAGGTCGGCGCGCGGGCCCATCTGGGCCAGGTCGGCAGCCACGTCGTAGCCGTTGTCTTCGAAAAGGAGCCCGTTCCACTCCCGCAGCTTGTAGTTGTTCAGGTCCAGGCAGGGGTCGTGCGAGAAGTGGGGCGCGCCCAGCAGTTCGCCCTTCGGGCTGTATGTCCAGCGGTGCAGAGGGCACACGATGTTGCCGCCCGCATGGCCCTTGCCCTGGCCTTGCAGCGAGCCCTTGCCCTTGAGCATGACGGCCTGGCGGTGGCGGCAGACGTTGGAGACCAGCTCGATGCCGCCCTGGGCGTTGCGCACCAGCGCGCGGCCTTCGCCCTCCTGAGGCAGGGCGTAGTAGTCGCCGGCATTCGGCACGCTCAGTTGGTGCCCCACATAGCGGGGCCCGCGCTGGAAGATGGTGGCTAGCTCGCGCTGGAACAGCGCCTCGTCAAAGTAGCTTGAAACTGGTAGTTGGCTTGCGGCCTGCTGCAGTTGAAGACTTAAATCAGACATGGGTGACCTGACCTAAAGACTCCCCACAGGGAAGTGCGGGAGGTGCGCCGAAGCGCATCCAGAAAAAAGAAACCGGCTAGGGAAGCTGAGCCGGTGTGCGGGAATGGGATTATAGGCGGTGGGGTTATTCCCGCATCCCAGCTACGTGTATTGAAAAGCTTCGTTCTAGATGCAGATCAAAATCAAACCGCCCGCAGTATCCGGGCCCATGGGCGGGTTGGCTGGCCAGCTGGCGCGGTCCGCGGCGCCGCCATTCCAGTGGCCGAGGTCCCCTGCGCCGCAGTGGTGCGCCTAAAATGACCGGTTTTTTCACCCGCGCTCTGCGCCCCCTCCATGCCCAAGGCCCCCGCCACCCCCGCGCCTCCTTCCGAACCCGCCAGCTACGAAGCGGCGCTGGAAGAACTGGAGCAGCTTGTGGCCCGCATCGAGTCGGGCCAGCTGCCGCTGGACCAGATGCTGGCCGGCTACCAGCGCGGCGCCACGCTGCTGGCCTTTTGCCGGCAGCGGCTCGAAGCCGTGCAGGACCAGATCAAGGTGCTGGACGACGGCCAGCTGCAACCATGGAGCCAGGAATGAGTGCAGTGCCCGCGCCGACATCCGCAGCAACGAATCCCGTGCCTTTTGAATTTGAAGCCGGCCGCTGGAGCCACCACTACCTCGCCCGCGTGGAACAGGCCCTGTCCCTCTGGGTGGGCGACGGTGCGCCGGCTGGCCTGGGCGATGCGATGCGCTACGCGGTGCTCGATGGCGGCAAGCGGCTGCGGCCCCTGTTGGTATTGGCCGCGTACGAGGCCGTGTGCAGCGGCCAACCCGCAGCGGCAGCGGCTGCACCGGCCACTGCGGCCGACGACGCCGCCTTGCGGGCCGCGTGCGCGGTCGAGCTGATCCACGCGTACTCGCTGGTGCACGACGACATGCCCTGCATGGACAACGACGTGCTGCGCCGGGGCAAGCCCACGGTGCACGTGCAGTTCGGCGAGGCGCAGGCCCTGCTGGCGGGCGACGCGCTGCAGGCGTTTGCGTTCGAGCTGCTCACGCCCGACGGCAGTGCCATTCCCCCTGCCACGCAGGCCACGCTGTGCCGCCTGCTGGCGCGCGCGGCGGGCTCGGCCGGCATGGCGGGCGGGCAGGCGATCGACCTGGCCAGTGTGGGCGTTGCCCTGACCGAAGACCAGTTGCGCCAGATGCACCGGCTCAAGACCGGCGCGCTGCTGCAGGGCAGCGTGCTGATGGGCGCCGTGTGCGGCCACGCCGCGCAGCCGGCGTACCAGGCGCTGTCCGACTACGGCGCCGCCATGGGCCTGGCGTTCCAGGTGGTGGACGACATCCTGGACGTGGTGGCCGATTCGGCCACGCTCGGCAAGACCGCCGGCAAGGATGCCGCGGCCGACAAGCCCACCTATGTGTCGCTGCTGGGCCTTGCGCGTGCGCAGGCCTATGCGCAAGAGCTGCTGCGGGAGTCGCAGGCGGCGCTTGAGCGCAGCGGCCTGCCCGACACCCGTGCCCTGGGGGCGCTGGCCGACATGGTCGTGCGCCGCTCCCACTGACTCCCGTTCTTGCACCGCTGGCGCAGATCACGATGAAAACCAGCCCCTGCCGCTTGTCCAGCAAGCGCTGGCAGCTATCAAAAGAATAGTAATGTCAACCACGTCCTTTCCCCTGCTGCAGACCATCAACGACCCGGCAGACCTGCGCCAGCTCTCGCGCGCAGACCTCAAGGCGCTGGCCACCGAACTGCGCGAGTTCGTGCTGCAGAGCGTCTCGCAGACCGGCGGGCACCTGAGCTCCAACCTGGGCACGGTCGAGTTGACGGTGGCCCTGCACCACGTCTTCAACACCCCTGAAGACCGCCTGGTGTGGGACGTGGGCCACCAGACCTACCCGCACAAGATCTTGACCGGCCGGCGCGACCGCATGCAGACGCTGCGCCAGATGGGCGGCATCTCGGGCTTTCCGCAGCGGGCCGAGAGCCCGTACGACACCTTCGGCACGGCGCATTCCAGCACCAGCATCTCGGCCGCGCTGGGCATGGCCCTGGCGGCCAAGCTCAAGGGCGAAGACCGCCACGCGGTGGCCATCATCGGCGACGGCGCCATGACGGCCGGCATGGCCTTCGAGGCATTGAACAACGCCGGCGTGGCAGATGCCAACCTGCTCGTCGTGCTCAACGACAACGACATGTCGATCAGCCCGCCCGTGGGCGCGCTCAACCGGTATCTGGCGCAGCTCATGAGCGGCCAGTTTTACGCCGCCGCCAAGAACGTGGGCAAGACCGTGCTCAAGCCCGTGCCGCCGCTGCTGGAGCTGGCCAAGCGCTTCGAGCAGCAGGCCAAGGGCATGGTGGTGCCCGCCACGCTGTTCGAAAAATTCGGCTTCAACTACATCGGCCCCATCGACGGGCACGACCTCGACTCGCTCATCCCCACGCTCGAGAACATCAAGAGTCTGAAAGGCCCGCAGTTCCTGCACGTGGTGACCAAGAAGGGCCAGGGCTACAAGCTGGCCGAGGCCGACCCCGTGGCCTACCACGGCCCGGGCAAGTTCGACCCCAGCGTGGGCCTGACCAAGCCCGCCACGCCGCCCAAGCCCACGTTCACGCAGGTGTTCGGCCAGTGGCTGTGCGACATGGCCGCGCACGACACGCGCCTGGTGGGCATCACGCCCGCCATGCGCGAGGGCTCGGGCATGGTCGAGTTCGAAAAGCGCTTCCCGGACCGCTACTACGACGTTGGCATTGCCGAGCAGCACGCGGTGACCTTTGCGGGCGGCATGGCCTGCGAGGGCGTCAAGCCCGTGGTGGCGATCTACTCCACGTTCTTGCAGCGCGGCTACGACCAGCTGATCCACGACGTGGCGCTGCAGAACCTGCCGGTGGTCTTTGCGCTCGACCGCGCGGGCCTGGTGGGGGCCGACGGCGCCACGCACGCGGGGGCGTACGACATCCCCTTCGTGCGCTGCATTCCCAACATGAGCATGGCGTGCCCGGCCGACGAGCGCGAATGCCGCCAGTTGCTGTCCACCGCGTTCGCGCAGAACCACCCCGTGGCCGTGCGCTACCCGCGCGGCAGCGGCGCGGGCGTGGCGCCCCTGCCGGGGCTGGAAGGCCTGCCGTTCGGCAAGGGCGAGATCCGCCGCGAGCGCCAGGGCACTGCTGCGCCCGGCAGCACCCCGCGCATCGCCATCCTCGCCTTCGGCACGCTGCTGTACCCGGCCCTGCAGGCCGGTGAGGCGCTCGACGCCACCGTGGCCAATATGCGCTGGGCCAAGCCCATCGACGAGGCCCTGCTGCGCGACGTGGCCGAGCGCCACGATGTGCTGGTGACGCTGGAAGAGGGCGCCATCCAGGGCGGCGCAGGCAGCGCCGTGACCGAGGCGCTCAACGCCATGGGCATCGTGCGCCCCGTGCTGCAATTGGGCCTGCCCGATGTCTTCATCGAGCATGGCGACCCGGCCAAGCTGCTGGCGCTGCAGGGCCTGGATGCCGCGGGCATCGAGCGGGCGATCCGCCAACGCTTTCTGGCGTCCTGATCGGCACACCGCCAGGGGGCGGGGTGCGGCAATGGCTACTGGCATGGGCGGCCCGCACAGGCCGTGCACTGATGGCCGGCCGCGTTCGGAGCGTCGCCGCGTGCGGTGCCATCGCTTCGGCGTCACCTTGACCTGCGATCGGCCAGAGCGGGGCAGTTGCCGCTGCGGCCCTGGACGGCTTCGGCCGGGCGCAGAGATACCTCGCCCGGCGCCCGGGAAAACCTAGAGGGCAGTCCGCACCCCTGCCTTCTACAATTGCGTCAAAAAGCAACGGGCCACCAGCCCGTGCGGGCGCTGCAAGGGTGCCCTGGCTGCTCCCTTCCGGCACTACCACCCCTCTGGAGACTTTTTGTATGGATCGCCGTTCGCTCATCAAGCACTCCGGTCTGGCGGGTGTACTGGCCACAGGCGTTGCGCCGGCCGTGCATGCCCAGCCCACGCTGCGGTGGCGCATAGCATCCAGTTTCCCGCGCTCCTCGGACAACATCTTCGGCGGCGCCGAGGTGTTCGCGAAGGCCGTGCGCACCCTGTCCAACGGCAAGTTCGAGATCTCGGTCCACCCCGGCGGAGAACTCATGCCCCCGTTCGACGTGGTGGATGGCGTGCAGAGCGGCGCGGTGGAGATGTGCCACGCCGTGCCGTATTACTTCTACGCCAAGAACCCGGCGTTCGCGCTGGGTTGTGCGGTGCCTTTCGGCTTCAATGCCCGCCAGATGAGTGCGTGGATGCTGCATGGCAACGGGCGCAAGCTCATGAACGAGTTCTACGCCGGCTACAACATCGTGAGTTTTGCCTGCGGCAACACAGGCACGCAGATGGGCGGCTGGTTCCTGCGCGAGATCAAGACGCCTGCGGACTTCAAAGGCCTGAAGATCCGGGTGGGTGGCGGCTTGGTGGCCGAGGTCATGCAGCGGCTGGGCGCCATTCCGCAGAGCCTGCCGGGCGGCGAGATCTACCAGGCGCTGCAAAAGGGCGTGATCGATGCGGCCGAGTGGATCGGCCCTTACGATGACCAGAAGCTGGGCTTCAACAAGGTGGCGCCTTACTACTATTACCCCGGCTGGTGGGAGGGCGGCCCCGAGGTCGACCTCTATGTGAACAAGAAGGCCTACGAGTCGCTCACGCCAGACTACCGCTTCATCATCG
Source organism: Acidovorax sp. LjRoot117 (assembly GCF_964252695.1). Classification (NCBI taxonomy): domain Bacteria; kingdom Pseudomonadati; phylum Pseudomonadota; class Betaproteobacteria; order Burkholderiales; family Comamonadaceae; genus Acidovorax; species Acidovorax sp. LjRoot117. Next base: position 166,364 of record NZ_CAXUPO020000009.1, read on the forward strand.
AGGCTGCGGCATCGATAGCGCACACGGACATGCTCGCCCGGTACGACGCGCTCAATCCCAACGCGCTCAAGCAACTGGTGGCCGCCAAGACCAAGGTGCTCCCGTTCTCGCAGACCGTGATGGACGCTGCGTTCAAGGCATCGATGGAAGTCTTTGCGCAGAACGACTCCAAGAGCCCGGAGTGGAAGAAGATCTACGGCGACATGCGCAACTTCCAGCGCGACCAGATCCTGTGGTTCCGGTTTGCGGAAGCGCGGTATGACACGTTCATGTCGGCGCAAAAGATTTAGCTCCCCCTGAGTCGCCTGCGGCGCCTTCCCCCTGAGGGGGACGCACCCAGCGGCCTGGCAAAGCCAGTTCCGCGGGTGCACTCGCATGGGGCGCGCCAGTTTCTGCGGCTGGTTATGGCGCTTGCGCGCTGTGACTCCGCAGAGCCATCGTTGGCGCTCTGAATCGCGATGCTTGCAGAACCCTGAAGCCCGTATGCGCGCGCCGGGCTTTCACGGGAAAACCCCCAAATCCGCGGGGGGGCATGTTCCTACAATCAATCGGGCTAGAAGGTCCTTGGCTGCGGGCGACCCGCTTGCGTGCCAGGGTGTGCAATCACAAGTATTTCGGAGAGAACTCATGGATCGTCGTTCAATCATCAAGCAGGCAGGTATTGCCGGTGTGCTGGCCGCCGGAGTGGCACCAGCAGTGCACGCGCAAGCCGCAGTGCGCTGGCGCCTGGCATCGAGCTTCCCCAAGCCCCTGGACACCATCTACGGTGGCGCTGAAGTGTTCGCCAACGCCGTCAAGGCGATGTCCGGCGGCAAGTTCGAGATCTCGGTCCACGCGGGTGGCGAGCTGATGCCTCCCTTCGGCGTGGTCGACGGCGTGCAGCAGGGCTCCGTCGAAATGGCCCACACCGTGCCTTACTACTTCTACGGCAAGAACCCCGCGTTCGCCATCGGTTCGGCCATTCCTTTCGGTATGAACGCCCGCCAGATGAACGCCTGGATGCTGCACGGCAATGGCCGCAAGCTGATGGACGAGTTCTACGGCGGCTACGGCATGCTCAGCTTTGCGGGCGGCAACACCGGCACGCAGATGGGCGGCTGGTTCCGCAAGGAAATCAAGACCGCAGCCGACCTGAAGGGCCTGAAGATGCGCCTGGGCGGCGGCCTGGTGGGCGACGTGATGACCAAGATGGGCGTGGTGCCCCAGAGCATCCCTGGCGGCGAAATCTATCAAGCGCTGGAAAAGGGCACGATCGACGCGGCCGAGTGGGTGGGCCCGTACGACGACCAGAAGCTGGGCTTCAACAAGGTCGCTCCGAACTACTACTACCCCGGCTGGTGGGAAGGCGGTCCTGAAGTGGACTTCTTCGTCAACAAGAAGGCCTTCGATGCCCTGTCGTCCGAAAACAAGGCCATCATCGCCGCCGCTTCGGCGCAGGCTTCGGTGGACATGCTGGCCAAGTACGACGCCCGCAACCCCGTCGCCTTGAAGCAACTGATCGGCGCCAAGACCAAGCTGCTGCCGTTCAGCAAGGAAATCCTGGACGCATCGTTCAAGGCCTCGCTGGCCGTGTACGAAGAAAACAGCGCCAAGAGCCCCGAGTGGAAGAAGATCTACACCGACTTCGCCGCATTCCAGAAGGACCAGGTGGCATGGTTCCGCGTGGCCGAAGGCCGGTTCGACAGCTACATGCAGACCATCAAGCTCTGATCTGGCGCTGCGCCAGGCATTGCAACAAAAAACCGCGCTTCGGCGCGGTTTTTTTATGCGTGGCGTGGAGAGGCTTCCCCATTCCGCACTCAGTCACGCGCTCGCCGGTAGTGCAGGGCGACGGCGCCGTTGCGCATAGGCGCCGCAGCAATCAACGCCAGCCGTCGCGTGCCAGGCAGCCCGCTGGCGTACAGCGTCGGTCCGTGGCCCGCGATGCGGGGATGCACCAGAAATCGGTACTCGTCGATCAGGTCCAGCGCATCCAGCGCCGCCGCGAGCTGGCCGCTGCCGAGCAGCACGCCAGCAGCTGTCGCGTCCTTCAGCGCCTGCACCTGCTCTGGCAAGTCAGCACCGCCAGCGATGTGGTGGCTTTGGGTCCACGGGAAATCTTTGCGTGTGGACGAGACCACGTACTTCGGCTTGGCCTCCAGCTTCACCGCCCACTCGCGCACGGCCGGCGGCGCCTGCACATCGCCACGCGCGACGCCCGGCCAGTAGCCCTCCATCATCTCGTAGGTGACGCGGCCCCAGAGCATTGCGCCGTGCTCGTCCATGAGCTGGGTGAAGAAGGCGTGTGTCTCGTCGTCGGCAATGCCCTCTTGGTGGTCGGCACAGCCGTCCAGGGTGAGGTTGAGGCTGAAGGTGAGAAGTCCCATGGGATGGCTCCGCGTTGGGTGATCAGGTGTTCAGAGCCGCTGTCTAGCAATTGCGGCCACTGCTGCGCTCTTGTGTCTTTTCCCTCGTTGCTGCACACACCACTTGTGGGTGCTGACCCATCGCTGGTGCCGGGCCGCAGGTTCGGCTGCACTCATTCCTTGAGGCTCACCCCCAGGTTGTCCAGTTTTTTCGCATACGAGTCTCTGCGTTTTACCGCCTTTGCAGCGGTTTCGACCGCAGCTTGGATGGCCCTGGGGCCCTTGTTCTCCGCAGCTTTGATCAATCCGAGCTTGTGAGCGGCATCTGCCTGAGCCCGTCTGAACGTGGCAATGAGTTCGGAATGTGCAACGGATGAATTCACAGTTACTCCCACATCAATCGGCGCAGTTGGCCTCAAAGCTTGACGCTGGTGCGCAGCAAGGCTGTCCTCAACTCGCGAGTCGCAGACTTCGACACATCCACCTGTTGAACGGCCAGGTCGAACGGTGAGCCTGGCTTGATATTCGAAGGCAGTATCTTTTTTGCTGGAAGCTTGGAGGGGTAGGTGCCCTGGCCCGGACACATGCGAACGGAAAACCCGAATTCTTCGAGGACACCATTGGCATACAGCTCTGCCAATTGTTGGAACGTCACGAAAGTTGAACGTTTGACGTCCTTGTGTCCAGGCTCCTGGATGTCACGAACGATCTCGAATTTACCCAGCGAATCTCGCTGCGTATCGGTGAACGGGTGCAGCAAGAACGTCTGACGAACGCCATCCTTCTTGGACACCAGCGTGTGCTCCACGGCTATATCTGTTAACAGCATTTATTTCCTTGCAAAGCGCCATCAGTCGCCATGGTTGCCTTGGTTGCCAAAGTCGCAGACCCTGTTGAATCAGATCAGCTTGGAGCAGTCTTCGACGCCCAGTCTTTGGCGGACCGCATGGGGCCGATGCGGGAAGTCTATCCACTCACAGTGGCGTTGAGTCAAGACGCAACGGTCCAGCGTGCACCGGCATGCCACGATCATCCGGCAAGAAAAAACCGCGCCTCAGCGCGGTTGTGGTGTTTCTGAGCCCGGAGCAATGTCCAGTGCTGTTGCGGTCAAAACTGCCGAAACGCCTTCAGCTCCGCCCCGATCCGCTCGAACTCCGCCATCAGCTGCGGTGTCGCGCCGTAGAACACCGTGAACTTGCCCGCCAGCGTCCGCACATACAGCCGCGGCGCAATCAACCAGCTCAAGCCCGGCACGCGGATCAGGCGCACGTAGGCCAGGTCGTCGAAAGCCATGGACTTGTCCCACACCCAGCGCTGGTGCAGGCCGCTGGGGGTGATGCGGGTGCGGCTGACCATGATGCTCCACCAGGTCCAGGCCATCAGCAGCAGGCCGGCGATGAACCAGCCCGTGCCGTTGCTCACGCCGCTGCCCAGGGCGCCGCGCGACCACAGCTGGTAGAACCACAGGGTGCAGCCGCCCACGATCAGCGTGGCAAACGCCCGGAAGGTGGGCGAGAACGCCGCGCCTGTCACCTCGCCGTCTTTCGGGGCAAAGCGAAACGGCTCCATCAGGGGCTGCGGCGTGATGTTCATCAGCATGCGCAGGCCACCTTGGTTCGTGCGATCACGGATGCCATCACTTGGCAGGCTCGGCCGGCGCTGCCGCGGGGTCTGCCGGCGTGGCAGGCTCGGCGGGTGGGGTGGCGGAGTCGCCAAAGGGGTTCTCGCCGCCCGACGATGACTCTTCGCTGCGCATGTCGTCCACCGGCACTTCGATCTGCACCTTGTCGGTGTCGATCACCTCGGCCTTGGGCAGGAACATCGTCACGGTCTGGGGCACGAAGATCACGATGGCCACCAGCAGCAGCTGCATGATCACCCAGGGGATCGCGCCCATGTAGATGTCGCTGGACAGCACGGGCTTGGGAATGCGGCCTTCCTTGAACAGCGTGTTGGCAATGCCGCGCAGGTAGAACAGCGCGAAGCCGAAGGGCGGGTGCATGAAGCTCGTTTGCATGTTCACGCACAGCAGCACGCCGAACCAGATCAGGTCGATGCCGAGCTTGTCGGCCACCGGGCCCAGCATGGGCAGGATGATGAAGGCGATCTCGAAGAAGTCGAGGAAGAACGCCAGGAAGAAGATGAACAGGTTGACGGCGATCAGGAAGCCGACCTGGCCGCCGGGCAGGCCCGAGAGCATGTGCTCGACCCACTTGGCACCGTCCACGCCCTGGAACACCATCGAGAACACCCGGGCACCGATCAGGATGAACACGACCATGGCCGTGAGCCGCATCGTGCCTTGCATGGCCTCCCACATCAGCGACAAGGTCAGGCGCTTGTGGATGGCCGCCAGCAGCATGGCGCCGACCACGCCCATGGCACCGGCTTCGGTGGGGGTCGCGATGGCGGTGTCGATACCTGGCAGGCCGCCCATGGAGCCCAGCACCGCAAAGATCAGCAGCGCCGACGGGATGATGCCGCGCAGGCACTTGAGCCAGAGCTTGGCGCCCGACATGGTGCGCGCTTCCTTCGGAATGCCCGGCAGGTAGTGCGGCTTGAACACGCCCAGGAAGAATGTGTAGCCCGCGAAGATCAGCACCTGCAGGATGGAGGGGCCCCAGGCGCCGCGGTACATGTCGCCCACCGAGCGGCCCAACTGGTCGGCCATGACGATCAGCACGAGCGACGGCGGCACCAGCTGCGTGATGGTTCCCGAGGCGGCCAGCACGCCGGTGGCGTAGCGCATGTTGTAGCCGTAGCGGATCATCACGGGCAGCGAGATCAGCGCCATGGCGATCACCTGGCCGGCCACGGTGCCGGTGATGGCGCCGAGGATGAAGCCCACGATGATCACCGAGTAGCCCAGGCCGCCGCGCACGGTGCCGAAGAGCTGGCCCATCGAGTCGAGCATGTCTTCGGCCAGGCCGCACTTCTCGAGGATGGCGCCCATGAAGGTGAAGAACGGGATCGCCAGCAGCAGCTCGTTGGAGAGGATGCCGAAGATGTTGATGGGCAGGTTGGCCATGAACACGGGCGGGAACCACCCCATTTCGATGGCGAAGAAGCCCGACGCCAGCCCCAGGGCGGCAAGTGAGAAGGCGACGGGGAAGCCGATCAGCATCACCACCACCAGCCCCGCGAACATGATCGGGGCGAAGTTTTCCATGTGCATTTTGTTGTTCCTGAAATTCCGGGAGTGAGAGCGCGGCAGGCCGTCCTAGCAGGCGGGGCCGGGGTGCCGCGGGGTCTTCTTCATGGCGCGTCCTGGAGGGAGCGGCCCAAGGAGCGGGCTGCTTACTGCACCGGCTTTTCGTAGTGGGTGTTCATCTGGTAGATGCCGCGCAGGTAGGCCACGCGCTTGATGATCTCGGCCAGGCCCTGCAGGACCATCAGGGTGAAGCCGACGGGCATCAGGATGATGGCGGGCCAGCGGATCAGGCCGCCGGAGTTGCCCGACATCTCGCCCGACAGGAAGGCGCGCTCGAACAGGGGCCAACTCAGGTAGGCGATGAGCGCCATGGCAGGCAGCAGGAACAGCGCCAGGCCCATGATGTCCACATACACCTGCTTGTTGCCGCGCAGCTTGCCGTAGATGATGTCCACGCGCACATGCTCGTTGAGCATCAGCACGAAGGGCGCGCCCAGCATGACGGTGGCGGCAAACAGGTACCACTGGATCTCGAGCCAGGCGTTGGAGCTCATGTCGATGCCGTAGCGCACGAAGGCGTTGCCGGCAGAGATGAGGGCGGCGGCGAGGACGGTCCAGGTGGCGATCTTGCTGAGCTTGCTGGAAATCCAGTCCATGCCCAAGGCCAATTTGAGAAGTGCTGACACGTTGTGTCTCCTGAGTATGAAAATGGGGCGGGCCCAATGCGCTGCCGGGCCCGAGGGTGTCTGAAAGTAACGCGCATCCTACTCCCCAAGCGCTGAAGAAAGCCTGACGCGCCGACATGGGGTTTTCCTCAGGGTCGGGCCCCTTCATCGGCGCTTTCCGAGGCTTCGCGCGCCGGTATCCCCACACCATTTTCCCTCTTGGCACCACCCCCGCAGCATGCGCTTGTGCGGCATGCGCTGCCTGTATGCGTTCTCAGGCCGCCTGGGCGCGGGAGGCGCGCTTGGGCTTGGCAAAGCGCCACCAGGGCAGCACCCGGCTCATCGCCAGCACCTCGCCGCAGCGCAGCGGCGTGTAGCCCGGCAACCCGGCCATCTGCTGCAGCCAGTCGGGCGTCTGCAGCAGGGTGCGCAGGGCCAGGGTGGCGGGCTGGTCCAGGCTCGCCTTCAGGCAGGCCAGGTGGTAGCGCTCGCGCACCAGCGGCACAAAGCCCAGGCCGCGCGCCCGCGCCGCCAGCTCGATGCCCACGCCCACATCGGCCGCGCCGGCGGCCACGGCCTGCGCCACCGCGGTGTGCGATGGCTCGTCGGACGCATAGCCGGCCAGCGCGCCCGGTGCCAGCCCGTCCTGCGCCAGCAGCTCGTCGATGAGCACGCGCGTGCCGGAGCCCAGCGGCCGGTTCACGAACCGTGCCCCGGTGCGGGCCACGTCGGCCAGGGTGTTCAACTGCAGCGGGTTGCCCGGCGCGACGATGAGGCCCTGCGTGCGCTGGGCAAAGCCGATGACCTTGTGCAGGCCCGGCTGCAGCAGGGGCTGGTAGGTGCGCGCGGTCAGCGACTCGGCCTGGGCGTTCTCCACCGTGTGGAAACCCGCCAGCGTGCAGCGCCCTTCGTTCAGCGCGCGGATCGCATCCACGCTGCCCGTGAAGCGGATGTCCAGGTGCAGCCCGCCGGTGCGCCCCGGTGTGGCCGCGTGCGCCCGCAGTGCGGCCAGCGCGTCGTCGTGGCTGGCGTACAGCGTGAGCACGTGGGCCTGCGGGTCGAAGGCCACGGCGAACGCGCGCTCCAGGTCCGCATGCAGTGCCGCGATCTGCGGCGCCAGGCGGGCCTGGGCCTGCCGCTCGGCCCACAGCAGCTTGGTGCCGAACTCGCTGAGCTGGGCGGACTGCCCCTTGCCCCAGATGATGAGCTCGCCGCCCAACTGCTCTTCCCAGCGCTTGAGCGCACCCCAGACATGGCGGTAGGACAGGTCGAGCGCACGCGCCGCGCCCGAGATGGAGCCGTGCTCCGCCACGGCCTGCAGCAGTTCCGGCAAGGGGTTGCGAATGAGTGCGGTGCCCGCGTCGCGGCTCAGCGTGTAGTGGAGTTGGACCCTATGCACAGGATTTCATATGGCTGGATATTGGCAGGGTGCCTACGATAGCCCAATTCAATATATGTCCACGCTGACCGAAAGCGCGAGCACAGCGCTGCAACTCACCCTCTCCTTCGACCCGGTGCTGTGGGCCATCGTGGGCCGCTCCCTGTCGGTCAGCGCCACCGCCTGCCTGCTGGCCTGCGGCCTGGGGCTGGTGCTGGGGGCATGGCTCGGGGTGGCGCGGTTTGCGGGGCGCGGCGCGGTCCTGGCCGTGCTCAACACCCTGCTGGCCGTGCCGTCCGTGGTGGTGGGGCTGGTGGTGTATCTGCTGCTGTCGCGCAGCGGGCCGCTCGGGTCCCTGGGCTGGCTGTTCAGCTTCAAGGCCATGGTGCTGGCCCAGGCCATCCTGGTGCTGCCGGTGGTCACCGCGCTCACGCGGCAGGCGGTGGAAGACGCCGAGCGCGCGCACGGCGAGCAGCTGCGGTCCCTGGGGGCGGGCACCTTGCTGCGCAGCCTGCTGCTGGCGTGGGACGAGCGCTACGCGCTGCTCACCGTGCTGATCGCATCGTTCGGGCGCGCCATCTCCGAGGTGGGCGCCGTCATGATCGTGGGCGGCAACATCGACGGCTTCACCCGCGTCATGACCACCGCCATCGCGCTCGAGACCAGCAAGGGCGACCTGCCCCTGGCGCTGGCGCTGGGCATGCTCCTGCTGGCCGTCGTGCTGGCGCTCAACGTGGTCATCGCCCTGGTACGCCGATGGCGCGAGCGGGTGGACGGCGCGGCCTCCGGCATGCCGGTGGGGGTGGCCGCATGAGCGCAGTGCACACCACCCAAGGCGTGGAGATGGCCGGCGCGCCAGGCCAGCCAGCCGCCAACGACGGCGCCCCGTGGGTGGACCTGCGCCACGTCTCGGTGCGCTATGGCGCCGTGGTGGCGCTGGCGAATGTCAGCCTGTGCATCGTGCCCGGCGAGCGCGTGGCCCTGGTGGGCGCCAACGGCAGCGGCAAGAGCACGCTGCTGCGCGTGCTGCACGGCCTGGCCGATGCCAACGGCGGCGGAGGCCTGCACTGCAACCGCACGCTGCGCCAGGCCATGCTGTTCCAGCGCCCGCACATGCTGCGCACCAGCGCCCTGAACAACGTGGCGCTGGCTCTGTGGCTGCGCGGCATGCGCTGGCGCGACGCCCGGCTGGCCGCGCTCACTGCGCTGCAGCGTGTGGGTCTGCAGGGCATCGCGGCGCAGAACGCACGCACCCTGTCGGGCGGGCAGCAGCAGCGGCTGGCGCTGGCGCGCGCCTGGGCACTGCGGCCGGATGTGCTGCTGCTGGACGAGCCCACCGCCAGCCTGGACCCGCACGCCAAGCGCGAGGTCGAGTCCCTGATGGCCGACTTCGCCGCCAGCCACGGCGCTGGCGGCCCCGCCCACCCAGTCACCATGGTGTTCAGCAGCCACAACCTGGGCCAGGTCAAGCGCCTGGCCAGCCGGGTGATCTACATGGAGCATGGCCGCCTGGTGGCCGACCTGCCGGTGCACGACTTCTTCAACGGCCCCCTGCCCGAGGCCGCCCGTCTGTTTGTCAAAGGAGAACTGGTATGAAAAAAACCGCCCCCCACGCTCGCCACCCCGTGCCGTCGCTGTCGCCCGAGGGATCCGCTTTCTCGTCCCGGGGTGGCCCGGTGATGAAGAATTTCAAGCTTTTGGGCCCTGTACCGCGCATTCAGCAAGCGCTGGTAGCTATTATTTTTGTAGCATCTGGCGTGGCGTCCGCGCAGAGCATCACGATGGCATCCACCACATCCACCGAGCAGTCGGGGCTGTTCGGCCACCTGCTGCCCGAGTTCAAGAAGACCAGCGGCATCGACCTGAAGGTGGTGGCCCTGGGCACGGGCCAGGCGCTGGACATGGCGCGCCGGGGCGACGCCGACGTGCTGTTCGTGCACGACCAGGCAGCCGAGGAGAAATTCGTGGCCGATGGCTGGGGCGTCAAGCGCTACCCCGTCATGTACAACGACTTCATCCTCGTCGGCCCCAAGGACGACCCGGCGGGCACGCGCGGCAAGGACATCGTGCAGGCGCTGCAAAAGCTCGCGGCCGGCAACGGCAACTTCGTCTCGCGCGGCGACAAGAGCGGCACGCACGCTGCCGAGCTGCGCTACTGGAAGCTCGCGGGCGCCGATGCCGCCAAGGGCAGCGGCTACAAGGAATGCGGCTGCGGCATGGGCCCCGCGCTCAACATCGCGGCGTCGAGCAACGCCTACGTGCTGGCCGACCGCGGCACCTGGCTCAACTTCAAGAACCGCGCCGACCTGGCCATCCTGGTCGAGGGCGACACCAAGCTCTTCAACCAGTACGGCGTGATGGTGGTCAACCCTGCCAAGCACCCGCACGTGAAGGCGCAGGACGCGCAGAAATTCGTCGACTGGGTCGTGTCGCCGGCCGGCCAGCAGGTCATCGCCAGCTACAAGATCGGCGGCGAGCAGCTGTTCTTCCCGAACGCGAGCAAGTGACCCCCCCTGAGGCGCTGCGCGTCATCCCGCCAGCGGGACGCCACCCGTGGCCCGGTGAAGCCGGCTCCACGGTGGCGCTGGCCTGCGGCGCGCCGGTCGGCTAACCCCCCGGGTGAAGGCATCGTCCGGTGGGGGCTCAGCCCCACAGGCCGGGCTTGTTCACCATCAGGTAGAACACCACGACCATTGCGATGAAGGCGGGGTAGCCCAACGCTTCCCACCAGCGGGCGCAGCGCCAGTACTGCGGGGGCAAGGGGCTGCCCATGCGCGCAGCCTCTGCCGCCATGTCGCGCATGCGCAGCTGCAGCCACACCACCGGCAGCCAGCAGGCGCCCGCCAGCACATACAGCCCCAGTGACAGCGCCAGCCACGGCGTTGTCAAAGGCAGGCCCAGCATGTACGCCATGCCCAGCCCTGTGGCGGGCTGTACGAACACCGTGGGCGTGGTGAACCACCAGTCCGCCCGCACCACCAGCCGCGTGACCACGGCCTGCGCCTGCACGTTGCCGCTGCGGTTGGTGAAGAACATGTAGAACGCCGAGCCCAGGCCCGTGCCCACCAGCAGCATGCTGGAGACGATGTGGATCCACTTGAGGGTGAGGTACAGGCTCATGGTCGGCTTGTTGGCGCAGCGCGCGGCGTGGCCTGCAGCAGCACCCACAGGATGGCGGCGATGGGCAGGTTCTTGGTCAAGGGGCCCAGCGGGTGCAGCCACAGGTCGGGCTGGATCACCGTGGCCAGCACCGTCATGGTGGCCATCAGCGCCAGCGCGGCGGCATACGCGGCGCGGCCAGGTCGCCATGCCATCCACCCACCCAGCACGGCATCGGCAGCCGCGCCGCCCAGGATGAGTGCAGCGGTCCAGCCAGGCGTTTGCAGCGCGGCCGGCAGGCCGGCCAGCAGGGCGCGGCTTTGGCCGTGCAGCTCCCACACGCTGACGATAGCCGTGATGAGCCACACGGCCACGAGGCTGTAGCGCAGCAGGCGCTCGGTGGCTACGGGCAGGGCGTTCACGCGGGTTCTTCCACCACGTCGGTCACCATGCCCCAGCGGTCGAATTCGGGCGCGAAGGATTCGAGTGCGAGCAGGCCCGTGCTGGTGTGCGCACCCAGCGGCAAGGGGTTGCCGGCCGCCAGGCGCCGCGCGAGCAGGATGGCGGCCATGCACGGGATCTCCGGGCCGTGGTCGTGGTCGGCCGCGATGTGCCAGGCGCGGCGGCGCGTGTGGCCGTGGGCATCCGTGCCGGCCACGCGCACCACCATGCCGCCCAGCGGCGTGCCCAGCACGTCCAGCACGCCGCCCGCGCGGTGCAGCAGCCCGGCCAGGCGCTCGGGGTGCGGCAGCAGGCCCCAGTGGCGCAGCGCGGCGATGGCGGCGAAGCTGCGCTGCGCCAGGCCCACCTCCAGCGCGGCTCGGAACACCACGCGGTCGCGCACCTGGTAGCGCTGTGGGAACAGCTCCAGGTCCGGGATGTCGCACACCGCGGCCAGGCGGGGGCGCAGCCGCTGGAAGTGCACCGGCACCGGCTCGGACCAGCCTCGCCGGGGCCGCCACTGGCCACCTTCCCACACCGGAATGGGCACGCCGCAGTAGCTCAGCACCGCCGCCAGCGTGGCCTGCCCGCGCGGTGCGCGCTGGGCGGGGGCGATGCAGATGTCGATGCTGTCGATGTGCTGCCAGCCGGCGCACAGGTGGTCGATGACGGCGGACGACAGCGCGGGCACGGTGCTCGCGCCCGTGACGGCGGTGCGCTGCGCCGCAGCGAAGGTGCCGTGCACCGCCGCCGGAAAGTCGCACACGAAGCGGCGACCGTCGGCCAGGTCGATGTAGTGCGCCCCGGCCTGGGCCGCTGCCTGCGCCACGGCATAGGCCTGCGCCTGGAACGGGCCGGCCGTGTGGATGACGAGGCCCACGCCCCAGGCGCGCAGCTGGTCGGCCAGGCCCGGGGCCTGGTGGTCCAGCGCCACGCCGCGTGCGCCGTGGTGCAGCGTGGCTGCCAGCGCTTGCGCGCGGGCTGCATCGCGGCCGGCCACCAGCAGGGTCATGTGGTGGTGCTGGGACGGGTCGCCCGCCAGGGCGCGGCAGATGCGCGCGCCGAAGTTGCCATAGCCGCCCAGGACCAGTGTGGTGAGAGTTGTCACGAATGAGAGGGATGAACGGAGTGCAGAAAGTCGGGCCCGGAGGCGCGCGACGCGGACAGCACCGGCGCCGCCGCAGCGCTGCCAGCGGCCGCCCGGGTGGTGTGGGAGAGCAGGGCCTGCAGTGCCTTGCGGCGCGGCTGCATCTCGTTGGCGTACCAGGCCGGCACGCTGGCCGATGCCATGGGCTTGCTGTACAGGTAGCCCTGGATGGCGTGCAGGCCCGCGGCCGCCACGGCTTGCAGTTCGTCCGCGGTCTCCACGCCCTCCACCACCACCGACAGGCCGAACTCGCGGGTCAGCGCCCCGATGTGCCGCAGCAGCGACTGCCTGCGCGCATCGCTGGCCAATTGCTGCACGAACAACCGGTCGCACTTGACGCCCGCGATCGGCAGGTCCGCCAGCATGCCCAGCGACGAGTAGCCGGTGCCGAAGTCGTCCATCACCACCGCGATGCCCAGCGTGCCCAGCGCCTGCAGCGCGTCCACCATGGGTGCGCCCAGCGCGATCACGGCGTGCTCGGTCATCTCCAGCCGCAGCGCGTGGTGCGGCAGGGCGCGCTGCGCCAGTTCTGCGCGCAGCCAGTCGCAAAAGCCGGTCGCCAGCAGCGTGCTGGGTGCCACGTTCACGCTGATGGTGATCTGAAGCAGCCCCTGTTCGCGCCAGGCGGCCAGGCAGTCCAGCGCGTTGCGCAGGATCATGCGGTCCACATCGCCGGTGCGGCCCTGCAGCTCGCAGGCCAGCAGAAAGATCTCGGGGTTGAGCGGGCCCAGGGCCGGGTCTTTCACGCGCAGCAGCGCCTCGAACTGCACGCCGGGCTGGCGCAGGTCCACGATGGGCTGAAAGTGCAGCGCCAGCCGGTCGGGCTGCAGCAGGTCGTGCAGCCGGTCGGCGATGAGCGACAGCTGCATGTCGCGCTCGGGGTTGTGCGCCATGTTGGACGCCCGCATCATCGACAGCCCGCGGCGCAGCAACTGCTGGCGGCCCGCGTCGAAGTGCATGTTGCGCAGCTGCTCTACTGCCAGGGCGGTGCCGAACACCACCACGCAGACCAGCAGCGCGCTGTTGTGCGCCGCGTCGCCAGCCGGGACGCTGAGCAGGCCGAACGTGTTGACCAGCAGCCAGTGCAGCAGCAGGATGGCCGCGCCGCACACGGCCTTTTCTTCCCATGACCGGCGCAGCAGATGGGGTGTGAGGACGCTCATCTTCACCGCCCGGTGGCGGATGGATGTCCAGGTGGCCAGGCACAGCGCAATGGCAGCCGCCAGCACGATCGCCGTCCAGTTCACCGTGGCAAAGCTGCGCACCAGGTCCTGCGTGATGGTGAAGTGCGCCAGCAGCATGCCCGCCGCCAGGCAGGCCCCCGCCATCGCGATGTGCAGTTTGCGGGCGCTGGTGCTCAGCGTCGGTATGGTCAGGCGCGTGCTCACCGCCATGATGATGAGCCCGCTGAGTGCGGGCACCAGGTCGAGTGCCACCGCGTGGTGCGCCAGCTCTTCATACAGAAAGAGGCCCACCACATCCAGCGCCCACACGATGCAGCCGATGCCCAGCGATGCGTGCGATGCACTCACGCGCCGGCTGGGCGGGTCGGCCGAGAACGCCGTGTGCTCCACCAGGCGCTGGCACACGTGCACCACCAAAGACGCAGTCACCCAGAACAGCAGGCCCTGCAGCGGCGCAGGAAAACCCACCCCGAACGCCTGCGCGGCGTCATGCCAGATTGAAACCATGTTGCCCCACCCCCGTTGTAGGCGGTCATCATACGACCCGGGGACGGGCCCACTGTTGCGCTCAGTTGACGATGGCCACGCCCTTGATCTGTGCATACACCGGCTTGCCCGCCACCAGGCCGAGCGCCTGGGCCGAACGCTCGGTGACCCGCGCCAACAGCCGCGTGGGCCCGGCGTCCAGCGCCACCATCAGCTGGCCCGGGCTGTCGTGCGCCACGTGGGCCACCGTGGCAGGCAGGATATTGAGGATGCTCGTGCCTGCAGGCGGCGTGAGCGCAATGCTCACGTCCCGCGCCTGGATGCGCAGCCGGATCGGCGCGCCCACGGCATGCTCGCCGGGGCTGACCAGCAGCAGCTGCCCGCCTGCGAACGTCACTGTGGTCACCAGGTCGTGGTCGTCGTGCTGCGTGACGTGGCCGTCGATCACCGTGGCGGCAGCGTCGCCATGGGCCAGGGGAAGGTCCAGCCGCACCAGCAGTTCGGACGTGGGGCCGTGGGCGCGCACGCGGCCGTCCTCCAGCAGCACCATGTGCGCGGCCAGCCGCGCCACTTCGTCGATGGCGTGGCTCACGTACAGCACCGGGATGTCCAGCGTGCACTGCAGTGTGTCGAGGTAAGGCAGCACCTCGGCCTTGCGCGGTGCATCCAGCGCGGCCAGGGGCTCGTCCATGAGCAGCAGGCGCGGGCTGGTGGCCAGGGCGCGTGCAATGGCCACGCGCTGGCGCTCGCCGCCCGACAGGGCCTGGGGCTTGCGGTCCATGAGGTGGCCGATGCCCAACAGGTCCACTGCTTGCTTCAGCGCCACCTGGCGGCGCGCGGGCGGCGTGCGCTTTTGGCCGTAGCCGATGTTGCCCTGCACCGTGAGGTGGTCGAACAGGCTCGCTTCCTGGAACACATAGCCCAGAGCGCGCTCGTGCGTGGCCCGCCAGATGTGCTGTGCGTCGTCCTGCCAGGTCTCGCCGTTGACCTGCACGTGCCCCGGCTGCGCACGCTCCAGGCCCGCAATGGCGCGCAGGCAGGTGGTCTTGCCGCAGCCCGAGGGGCCGAACAGCGCGGTCACGCCGCGCCCGGGCAGGCGCAGGTCCACATCCAGCGTGAAGCCGGGGCGTGCCAGGTGCAGGCGCGCCTCGATCTGCTGAGAACTCGGTGCGTTGGCGCTCATCACGACACCATCGACGCCCGGCGCCGCGTGAGGTTCAGGCCCAGCAGCACCAGGAACGAGAAGACCACCATGCCGCCGGCCAGCCAGTGCGCCTGCGTGTACTCCAGCGCTTCCACATGGTCATAGATCTGCACCGACACCACGCGCGTCACGCCGGGGATGTTGCCGCCCAGCATCAGCACCACGCCGAACTCGCCCACCGTGTGCGCAAAGCTCAGGATCGCCGCGGTGATGAAGCCTGGGCGGGCCAGCGGCAGCGCCACGGTGAAGAACCGGTCCAGCGGCCCGGCGCCCAGCGTGGCAGCGGCTTCGAGCGGCCGCCGGCCGATGCTCTCGAACGCATGCTGCAGCGGCTGCACCGCGAACGGCAGCGAATAGATGAGCGAGCCCGCCACCAGCCCCCAGAAGGTAAACGGCAGCGTGCCCAGCCCCAGGCTCTGCGTGAACTGCCCGATGGGCCCATGCGGCCCCATCGTGACCAGCAGGTAAAAGCCGATCACCGTGGGCGGCAGCACCAGCGGGAGCGCCACCACGGCGGACACCGGACCGCGCCAGCGCGACGGCGTGTGCGCCAGCCACCAGGCCAGCGGCGTGCACAGCACCAGGAGCAGCGCCATGGTGGTGCCGGCCAGGCGCAGCGTCAGGCCGATGGCCGCCAGATCGGCGCTGGAAAAGGGCATGGAGCGTCGGAAAGTGTCTTGGAAGTCGGGAAGCGGTGCCAAGCGATTTGCGCACGCGCCCTTCAGAAACTATAGCCGTAGGACTTGATGATGGCGCGGGCCTTGTCGCCGCGCAGGTACTGGAGCAGCGCCGTGGCCGCCGCGCTGTCCTTGCCCGGCGTGAGCAGCGCCGCATCCTGGCGGATGGGCTCGTGCAGATCCGCCGGCACCTGCCAGGCCGAGCCGCTGGTGATCTTGCCGTCGGCCATCACCTGCGACAGCGCCACGAAGCCCAGTTGCGCATTGCCCGTGGCGACGAACTGGTGCGTCTGCGCGATGTTCTCGCCCTGCACGAAGCGCGGCTGCAGCTGCGCGGTCACGCCCAGCTTGTCCATGGTCTGCATGGCGGCCAGGCCGTAGGGCGCCAGCTTGGGGTTGGCGATGGCCAGGTGCTTGAAGTCGCCGGTCTTGAGCACGGCGCCCTGCGCATCCACATAGCCGGGCTGCGCGCTCCACAGCACCAGCGTGCCGATGGCATAGGTGAAGCGCGAATTGGTCACGGCCTTGCCTTCCTTCTCCAGCCGCGCGGGCGTGGTGTCGTCGGCCGACAGCAGGATCTGGAACGGCGCGCCGTTGGTGATCTGCGCGTAGAACTTGCCGGTGGCGCCGAACGACAGCTCGGCCTTGTGGCCCGTGTCCGCCTCGAAGGCGGTGGCAATCTTCTGCATGGGCGCCGTGAAGTTGGCGGCCACGGCGACCGACACGGTGTCGGCATGGGCCGACGGCAGCAGGGCGGCGAACAGTCCCGTGGACAGGCTGGTGGACCAGCCGATGGCGGTGAGGATGCGGGGCAGGGAGGCAAGGCGATGCAGCATGGCGGCGCGGCGCGGGTGGCGCTATTCATGAATGGAATAGCGCGAGTATATGCAGATCGCTGTGGTGTGCTGGTGGGGCCAGGGGGCCCGGCTGCGCCGGGTCAGGCCAATGGAGGCAGCCGCATCGGCCAGGCCGCAGTCGGCTGCGCTGTAAGCTTTGGCGGATGCAAGAGCAAGAATTTCAGGTGCTGTGCAAAGGCAGGGCGCTGCATGGAACAGCTTTTCACGGCATTTCGCCACAACCCCCGCGCACGCTGGCCCTGCACGGTGGCGGGCGCTCGTCGCGCCAGGGCTACCGGCCTCTGCTGACCTACCTGGCGGGCCAGGATCAATCTGCGGCGGCGTTCGATTTTGCGGGCCAGGGCGACAGCCCGGGGCCGATGTCCGACTCCAGCCTGGACGACCGTGTCGCGCAGGCGCTGGCGGTGGTGGAGAGGCTCGGCCTGCAGCCGCCGGTGTCGCTCATCGCCAGCAGCATGGGCGGCCACATCGCGTGCAGCCTCATCCCGCGCCTGATGCCTGCGGCCATCGTGCTGTTCTGCCCGGCCGCGTACGAGGCCGCGGCGCAGCCGGTGGCTTTCGGGCCGGCATTCCAGCAGGTCATTCGCACCACCACGGCCTTTGCGGCATCGCCCGCGTTCAGCGCGCTGGAGCAATTCGAAGGCCGGCTGTTGCTGGTGCTGGGCGAGCACGACGCAGTGATCCCCCGGGAGGTCGAGCACGGGTACATCACCCGGGCCACGCGGGCGCGCAGCGTGGAGGTGATCCGCCTGGCAGGGTCGGGCCACGCGCTGCATGCCTGGCTGCAGGACCACCCCGCGGACCGTGGGCACGTGTTTGCCCGCGTCCTGGCCACGCTGCGCGGCTAGGTGTGGTGCGACACTTGTGCTTGGCCGCCCACGCCGCCTGGCCATCATCCTGAATCTTCCATGTCCTCATCGCTGTCCATCTCGTCCGCACTGACCCACGCCCTCACCGACAAGCGCATCGACATCCTGCGGCAGATCGGTGACACCGGCTCCATCTCGCAGGCGGCGCGCGTGGTGGGCGTGAGCTACAAGGCGGCGTGGCAGGCGGTGGACACGCTCACCAACCTGGCCGGTGCGGCGCTGGTCGCACGGGCCGTGGGCGGCGCGGGTGGCGGGGGCGCGCGGCTGACCGAGGCGGGGCAGCAGTTGCTGGCGGCTGCGGATGCGATGACCCAGGCGCGGGGCGCCGTGCTCTCGCGCTGGCAGGCCACGCCGCATGCGGGCCCCGCGCTGGCGAGGCTGGCGGTGCGCACCAGCATGCGCAACCAGTGGCCCTGCGTGGTGCAGCGGCTCGAAGTGCTGGGGCAGATCGTGCGCGTGCACCTGGTGTTCGAGGCCGAGCTGGGCGATCTCGCGGGTGCGACGGTGCTCGCATCGCGCATCACCCGCGAGAGTGCGGAACTCCTGGGCCTGCAACCGGGGCTGGTGGTGCAGGCGCTGTGCAAGGCGACCGCGGTGCGGGTGGAGCGCCGTGCCAGTGCGGGCTCCGGGGCCGGCCGGGAGGGCCCGGACGCGGGCCGCTTCTGCCTGCCAGCCAAGGCCGTGCGCGTGGTGCGCGGCGAGTCGGGCGACGAAGTGTCGGCCCAGCTCGCTGCCGGCGTGCAGATGGTAGGCTTTGCCGCGGCGGGCAGCGGGTTGCGCGCGGGCAGCCGGGTGGAGCTGATCGTGGACGACAACGCGGTGGTGCTGGCGCTGGCCGAAGTCTGAAGGGACCGCAGTCGGCTGTCTGCGCCGTGCGGCGCAATCTATTCAGATGCTATGGATTTGATAGCTGGTAGCGCTTGTCTACCCAGCGGCAGACCGCGTTTTTATTCAAGAAATTGGAGTCCTTGCGGGCGTGGGCGCACCGCGCATGCCCGTAGCGTGTGCCCGCCGTCTGCGCTCAATGCCCCTTGGGCACGCCCAGCTTGCGGTACACCGTGGCGCGGCTGATGCCCAGGGCGCGTGCGGCTTCGGCGACATTGCCGCGGGCGTCCTGCACGGCCCGGCGGATGAGGGCGGTTTCGGCCTCGCGCAGCGGGGCGGGTGATGTGGCGATGGGGGCCATCGGCGCCATGGTCGCAGGGCCCGCAGTCCAGGCGCTGCCGGGCGCCGTCTGGTGCGGTGCCAGGGCCAGGCCCGACAGCCGCAGCCCCGACCACAGCGGCAGGTCCAGCGGCGCGGGCGTGCCGCGCGAGCGGGCGGCATCGAAGAGCTGGGGCCAGGGCAGCGCCATCAGGTCGCTGCAGTGCCGCAGGCTGCCCGGCGGGCACAGCGGCAGGGGCAGCAGTTGCCGGGCCATGCTGTTGCAGCCCAGCACGTAGCCGTCGGCATCCAGCACCAGCAGCCCGTCGGCCTCGCTGCCCAGCGTGCTGCCGGGCCAGTTCACGCGCAGCAGCAGTGAGTGGGGCAGCTGCTGCAGCAGTGCGTCTTCCATGGCGCGGGCGGACCGGGCCACCAGGTGGCGCAGTTCGGGGCGCTCGGGCACGTCCACGCCAGTCAGGTCCAGCATGCCGATGCACTGCCCGTCGGGGCCGAAGAGCGGCGCGCCCGCGCAGCTGTAGCTGCCGTTGTCGTCGAAGAAGTGCTCGCCCCGGTGCAGCCACACCGGCTGCAGCTCGGCCAGCGCGGCGCCGATGGCGGTGGTGCCCACCGCCGCTTCAGACAGGTCGATGCCCACGCGGCCGATTGCACTGGCGCGCGGGTCGTGGCGGTCGCACGGGCCCTGCACGTCCACCACGATGCCGTGGGCGTTGGTCAGGATGGCGAAGTACCGCATGCCGGCAATCGCGCGGGTGAGCTGGTGCAGCACGGGGCGCGCGGCGGCCAGCAGCTGGTGGTTCTGGTCGCGGCTGCGGCGCTGGGCCGATGCGCTCACTACATCAAAGGCCACGCGCTGTGCGGGCTGCAGGCCCCTGTCCAGGCAGCGTTGCCACGACCGCGTGATCCACGGCTCCACCGCGGTGCGCGTGGTCAGCGCGCCCTCGTCCAGCAGTGCGCGGCGCGCCTGGGCGATCAGGGCGTGGCGGTCCTCGGCGGGTGATGGCGGTGCGGTGGCGAGCATCGGTATCCCGGATGGATGGCGGGTGGCGGCGCCGCAGCAGGGGCGGTCGCAGCGGCGTGCCCCGCATGATGCGCCGGTGTGCGGCGCAACATGTTTCATTTTGAGAATTTCCGGCGCGCGCTGCCGGAAATTCAGGGTTCTCCCTAGGGATGGGGCCGGGGGGCGGGCAGAAGATGCAGCGGCTTAGGACAGGTTCACAGCCAAACTCTTCGAGGAGACAGCCAGATGCAAGTCCAGTTCACGGTCAACGGGCGCGCGGCCCGTGTTGACGTTCCACCCAACACCCTGCTGGTCCATGCGCTGCGAGAGCACCTGCTGCTCACCGGCACCCACGTGGGCTGCGACACCAGCCAGTGCGGCGCGTGCACGGTGCACGTCAACGGCCGCGCGGTCAAATCCTGCGCCATGCTGGCCGTGCAGGCCCAGGGCGCCGATGTGCAGACCATCGAGGGCCTGGCCGCGCCGGACGGCACCATGCACCCCATGCAGGCGGCCTTCAAGGAATGCCACGGCCTGCAGTGCGGCTTCTGCACCCCGGGCATGGTGATGAGCGCGGTGGACCTGTGCAACAGCCACCCGCACGCGAACGAAGGCGAGATCCGCGAGCTGCTCGAAGGCAACATCTGCCGCTGCACGGGCTACCAGAACATCGTGCGGGCCGTGCAGGTGGGCCAAAAAGCCATGGCGTCGGCATAACGGAAACAAGGAGACAGACCATGGGTGCATCCGACTTCTCCAAGCTGCCGCACATCGGCGAATCGCTCCGGCGCAAGGAGGACTACCGCTTCCTCACCGGCGCCGGCCAGTACACCGACGACGTGGTGCTGGCTGCGCAAAGCCACGCCGTGTTCGTGCGCTCGCCGCATGCGCATGCGCGCATCAACAGCATCCACACCGACGCCGCCAAGGCCGCGCCGGGTGTGCTGGGCATCTTTGTGGGCACCGATGTGGCGGCCGACAACATCAACGGCCTGCCCTGCGGCTGGCTCATCACCAGCACTGATGGGCAACCGATGAAGGAGCCACCGCACCCCATCCTGGCGCAGGGCAAGGTGCGCTATGTGGGCGACCATGTGGCCATGGTGGTGGCCCTCACGCAGCAGCAGGCGCGCGACGCAGCCGAGCTGGTGGAGGTGGACTACGACGTGCTGCCCGCGGTGGTCAGCGTGGCCGATGCCGCCGCAGGCACGGTGGCCGGCGCAGGCCTGCACGACGCGGCGCCTGACAACCACTGCTACAAGTGGGCCATCGGCGACAAGGGCGCGGTGGATGCGGCCTTTGCCAACGCGGCGCATGTGACGCAGCTCGATCTGGTCAACAACCGGCTGATCCCCAACGCCATGGAGCCGCGCACGGCCATCGGCAGCTACAGCCGCGCCAACGACGAGTACACGCTGTACGTGAGCAACCAGAACCCGCACGTGGAACGGCTGCTCATGACGGCCTTCGTGATGGGCCTGCCCGAGCACAAGGTGCGCGTGATCGCGCCCGACGTGGGTGGCGGCTTCGGCTCCAAGATATTTTTGTATGCCGAGGACGTCTGCCTGACCTGGGCGGCCAAGAAGCTCAACCGCAACATCAAGTGGGTGGCCGATCGCAGCGAGTCGTTCCTGTCCGACGCGCATGGCCGCGACCACGTGAGCCATGCCGAGATGGCGATGGACAAGGACGGCAAGTTTCTGGCCATGCGCGTGCACACCGACGCCAACATGGGCGCCTACCTCAGCACCTTTGCCAGCGCGGTGCCCACCATCCTGTACGCCACGCTGCTGGCGGGCCAGTACACCACGCCGCAGATCTATGTCGAGGTGGACGCCTGGTTCACCAACACCGCGCCGGTCGATGCCTACCGCGGCGCGGGCCGGCCCGAGGCCACCTACCTGCTCGAGCGCCTGGTCAGCCGCTGCGGCTGGGAGATGAACCTGCCGCAGGACGAGATCCGCAAGCGCAACTTCATCACCAGCTGGCCCTACCAGACGCCCGTGGCGCTGCAGTACGACGTGGGCGACTACCACGCGTGCATGACGCAGGCGCAAGAGCTGGCCGACGTGGCGGGCTTTGCGGCGCGCAGGGCGGCCAGCGAGGCCCAGGGCCTCCAGCGCGGCATCGGCTACAGCAGCTACATCGAGGCCTGCGGCATCGCGCCGTCCAACATCGCAGGCGCTCTGGGTGCGCGCGCGGGCCTGTTCGAATGCGGCGAGGTGCGCGTGCACCCCACCGGCAGCGTGACGGTGTTCACCGGCTCGCACAGCCATGGCCAGGGGCACGAGACCACCTTTGCGCAGGTGGTGGCCGCGCGCCTCGGCATTCCGGTGGAGAACGTGGACATCGTGCACGGCGACACGGGCCGTGTGCCGTTCGGCATGGGCACCTACGGGTCGCGCTCCATCAGCGTGGGCGGCGCGGCCATCATGAAGGCGCTGGACAAGATCGAGGCCAAGGCCAAAAAGATCGCGGCGCATTTGATGGAGGCGAGCGACGCCGACATCGACTTCAGCGGCGGCGAATTCACGGTGCGCGGCACGGACAAGAAGATCCCGTTCGGCCAGGTGGCGCTCACGGCCTACGTGCCGCACAACTACCCGCTCGACAAGCTCGAACCCGGGCTCAACGAGACGGCCTTCTACGACCCGACCAACTTCACCTTTCCCGCCGGGACCTACATTTGCGAGGTGGAGGTGGACCCCGCCACCGGCAGCACGCGGGTGGACCGGTTCACCGCCGTGGACGACTTCGGCACCATCATCAACCCGATGATCGTGGAGGGCCAGGTGCACGGCGGGCTGGTGCAGGGCATCGGCCAGGCGCTGATGGAAAACTGCGTGTACGACCGCGAGACGGGCCAGCTGCTGACGGGCAGCTTCATGGACTACGCCATGCCGCGCGCCGATGACTTCCCCGAGTTCAAGCTGGGCCATGTCTGCACACCCTGCACGCACAACCCGCTCGGTACCAAGGGCTGTGGCGAGGCGGGCGCCATCGGCTCGCCACCGGCGGTGATCAACGCCGTGCTCGACGCGCTGCACCCGCTGGGCGTGAAGGAGTTCGACATGCCCGCGTCGCCGCACCGCGTGTGGGAAGCCATTCAGTCGGCCAAGGCATAAGGAAGGAGATCGACCATGTACGCATTCACCTTTGAAGCGCCTTCTTCCACCGCAGCCGCCGCACAGCTCATCGCCCAGGGCGGCAAGCTGCTCGCGGGCGGGCAGAGCCTGCTGCCGTCGATGCGCCTGCGCCTGGCCAACCCCGAAAAGATCGTCGACCTGAACAACATCGCCGAGCTGGCCGGCATCCGCCGCGAGGGCAACGCGCTGGTCATCGGTGCCATGACGCGCCACATGGACGTGGCGAACAGCGCAGAGGTTAAAAGCGCCATCCCTGCGCTGGCCGACCTGGCCGCGCACATCGGCGACCGGCAGGTGCGCGCGCGTGGCACGCTGGGCGGGTCGGTGGCCAACAACGACCCTGCGGCCTGCTACCCCAGTGCGGTGCTGGGCCTGGGCGCGACGGTCATCACCAACCAGCGCGAGATCGCGGCCGATGATTTCTTCGTCGGCATGTACACCACGGCACTGGAGGAGGGCGAGATTCTCACCGCCATCCGCTTTCCGATCCCGAAGCGCGCGGTGTACCTCAAGTTCAAGCAGGCCGCGTCGCGCTTTTCGCTGGTGGGCGTGTTCGTAGCGCAGACGGACAGCGGCGTGCGCGTGGCCATCACCGGCGCGGCCAGCAGCGTGTTTCGCCACGCGGGGCTGGAGGCGGCGCTCAACCAGAGCTTCACGCCCGCATCGGCCGCTGGCGTGAAGATCGAAGCGAGCGACCTGAACAGCGACATCCACGCCAGCGCGGCTTACAGGGCGAATCTCATCAGTGTGCAGACCCAACGGGCCGTGGCCCAGTTGGTGGGATAAGCGGGGAGGGGATATGGGTGACCCACCACGGCGCCGGGTGCTCCGTGGTGGGCAGGTATTGAATAAAAATGGCCGCTACCGCTTGTTAGATAAGCGCTATATGCTATCAATTAAATAGCAATGAATCCGCAGACTCCTCACGTTGCTCACCACCCTGCGCCTGCCTCCGTCGACGCGCTGCTGCAGGCCCTGCAGGGCGTGGGCTACTTCGCCGACCGGCGCCTCGCCACGTCAGTCTTCCTGGCCCTGCAATTGCAGCGCCCCCTGCTGCTGGAGGGCGAGCCCGGCGTGGGCAAGACCGCGCTGGCCCGGGCCTTGAGCGCGGTGCTCTCGCGCAGCCTGATCCGCCTGCAGTGCTACGACGGGCTGGAGCAGCGCGAGGCGCTGTACGAGTGGAACTACGCCGCCCAGCTGCTGCACATGCGCCTGGCGGAAGGCAAGGCCAACGCCGACATGGCGCAGGTCGAGCGCGAGGTCTACCAGGACCGCTACCTCATCCGCCGCCCCCTGCTGCAGGCCCTGCAGGCCCCCGCGCCCGGTGCCGTACTACTCATCGACGAAGTGGACCGCGCCGACGAGCCCTTCGAGGCCTTTCTGCTCGAATACCTGGGCGAGTACCAGGTCAGCATCCCCGAGATCGGCACCGTGCGCGCCAGCGCCACGCCCGTCACCCTGCTCACCAGCAACCGCACGCGCGACCTGCACGACGCCGTCAAGCGCCGCTGCCTGTACCACTGGCTCGACTACCCCGACCGCGACCGCGAACTGGCCATCGTGCGCGCGCAGGTGCCGGGCGCGAGCGCGGCCCTCGCGCAGCAGGTGGCCGACTTCGTGGGCCGCCTGCGCAGCCAGCCGTTCGCCAACGCCTTCCAGCGCGCGCCCGGCATTGCCGAAAGCGTGGAATGGGCCAAGGCGCTGGTCGCGCTCGACACCATCGTGGTGGACCCCGAAGTGGTGTCCGACACGGCGGGCATCTTGTTCAAGCAGCGCGAGGATGTGGCGGCACTCACGCGCGACATGTCGCAGCAGCTGTTGCAGCCTGCCGACGCGTGATGCCAAGCGGCCTTCAAAAATACGCGGCCGCTCACGCTGAGCTTGTCCAAGCGCTGCGCGAGGCTTCGACAGGCTCAGCCCGAACGGTCTGGAGCGATCGAATGCGCATCCGTGGCCTGTGTGGGAACCTGTGAGGGTGCGACCATGGCGGGAGGCACACCCATCTCTCAACTTGGCGACGCCCGCACCGGCAAGCTGGCCGACAACCTCACGGGCTTTGGCCGCACCCTGCGCCGCGCCGGCGTGCCGGTGGATGCCGCCCGCATGGCGCTGGCGCAGCAGGCCGTGATGCTGGTGGGCGTGGAGCGCGCCGACTTCGGCGCGGCGCTGGAGTCGGTGCTGATCAGCCGCGAGCAGGACCGGCTGGTGTTCCGCGAGCTGTTCGATGCGTACTTCAAGAACCCCGCCATCGCGCAAAAGCTGCTGGCCCAGATGCTGCCCAGTGCCGAAGCGAAGGCAAACCCGGTCAAACGCCGCCCGCGCGTGAGCGAGGCGCTGGCCCCGGTGCACGCCGCGCGCAACGCTCCGCCGGTGCGGGAGGACGAAAAAATCGACCTCGACGCCGCCATGACCGCCAGCGACCGGCAGCGCCTGCACCATGCGGACTTCCACCAGCTGTCGGCCAGCGAGTACCTGTTGGTCGAGCGCCTGGCACGCGATATCGCCCTGCCACTGCCGCACTACGCGGCCCGCCGCACCCGCCCCGGCGCGCGCGGCAGCCGCCCGCACTGGCCCGGCGCCATGCAGCAGGCCGCGCGCACCGGCGGCGAGCTGCTAACCCTGCCGCGCCTGCAGCGCCGCCAGCAGCCGCTGCCCTTGCTGGTGCTGGTGGACGTGTCGGGCTCCATGGAGCGCTACGCGCGGCTGCTGCTGGCCTTCCTGCACGCGGCCACCGCGCCCCGCCATGCAGGGCCTGGCCTGCGGCGCGACGTGTTCGCGTTCGGCATGGGCCTGACCGACCTCACCCCGGCATTCAAGCTCGGCGACACCGATGCCATGCTGGAAGTGGCCGGCCAGGCGATTGCCGACTTTGCCGGCGGCACACGCATGGGCGACAGCCTGGCCGCGCTGCGACTGCAGCACGCGCGGCGCCTGGTGGGGCGGCGCACGCTGGTGCTGCTCATCAGCGACGGCCTGGACACCGGCGCGCCCGAAGTGCTGGAGCGCGAATTGGGCTGGCTGCGCCGCCACAGCGGCCGCCTGCTGTGGCTCAACCCCTTGCTGCGCTTTGGCGGCTATGCGCCCACCGCGCGGGGCGCGGCGGCGCTGCACCGCCAGGCGCACGGCATGCTGGCGGTGCACAACCTCGCGCGGCTGCAGGACCTGGCGGGCAGCCTGGCGGCGCTGCTGCGGCAGTGAGGACTTGGAGCGGACGCGGATGCGGTGGCGGTTGCCGACGAATGCCATCACCACCGTTCACGCTGAGCCCGTCGAAGCGCCGCGCAGGGCTCCGACAGGCTCAGCACGAACGGTGAAGGGGCTGCGCTGTATCGAATGCAATGGATTTCTGAGACCTGTGAACACTGAGAGGACCCCACCATGGAAATGCAAGCCAGCCGTACCCTTGCCGTGAGCCAGCAGCAGGCCTGGGACGCACTCAACGACCCCGAGGTGCTCAAGCTGTGCATCCCCGGCTGCGAGAAGGTCGAGCCCACCGCCGAGCACCAGTACAGCGTGGCCATGGCGCTCAAGATCGGGCCGGTGTCGGCCAAGTTCGCGGGCAAGATCACGCTGTCGGACATCGTGCCGCCCGAGAGCTACACCATCGCCTTCGACGGATCGGGCGGCGTGGCAGGCTTTGGCAAGGGCAGCGCGCAGGTCCGGCTGGTGCCGCTGCCTGCCGATGCGGCAGGGCAGGACAGCTGCGAGCTGCACTACACCGTGCAGGCCACGGTGGGCGGCAAGATCGCGCAGCTGGGCCAGCGCCTGATCGACGGCGCGGCCAAGTCGATGGCCGAGGATTTCTTCAAGCGCTTTGACAACAAGATGCAGCGCCGCCACCCGCGCGCTGTGGCAGACGACGCAGCGGGTGCAGCGGTGCCGCCCGAAGAGCCCGAGCCTGCGGTGGCGGCCCTGGCAGCGGCGACTGGGATGCAGGCAGGCAGCGGGCCCGGTGCGCCCACTGCCACCGCCACCGTGTCTGCAGCCTCAGCGGCGACTGCCGCCGCAGAGCACAGCGCATTGGCCGCCACAGCGGGTGACGACAATCCCCCCAGCGGCATACCGGTTTGGGTGTGGGCGGCCGGCGCAGGCGCGCTGGTGCTGTTAGCGTGGTGGTGGAATTGACGCCCCCCTGAGTCGCTTCGCGCCTTCCCCCCTGAGGGGGGACGCCTCCGGTGGACCGGCGAAGCCGGATCCACGGTGGCGCTGGCATGGGCACCGTGCTGATTTGGGGCGCAGCGGGCGTGATGGATGGCGGTGCAAGACCGTTGAAATGAACTAGCGAAGAAGCAAATGGAAAACCTGGATGTGATGGTGCTGCGCACGCTGCAGGGCTGGCGGGCTGCGGGGCGGCGGGCGCTGCTGGGCACCGTGGTGCGGACTTGGGGATCGTCGCCGCGGCCGGTGGGCTCGATCATGGCGCTGTGCGAAGACGGCGCGGTGGTGGGGTCGGTGTCGGGCGGGTGCATAGAGGACGATTTGATCGACCGCCACACGCGGGCCTATGCGCAGGTGGCCGCCGCAGCCAGTGCGGCCGGTGCAGGCGATGCGGTGGTGGACCGCAGCATCCCGAGCGGCCCGCCCGCCTTCGTGAAGTACGGCATCACGGCGGACGAGGCGCACCGCTTCGGCCTGCCCTGCGGCGGCACGCTGGAGCTGTTGCTGGAGTACGACCCTGACCCGGCCGGCCTGGCCGCGCTGATCCAGGCGCTGGAGGCCGGCCGCCTGATGCAGCGCAGCGTGCGCCTGGCCGATGGCGTGGTCACGCTGCAAGCCGCCGCAGCGCCGCAGGACCTGGTGCTGGACGCGCAGCAGCTCACCAACACCTTCGGCCCCGAATACCGCATGCTGCTCATCGGCGCGGGGCAGCTGGCCGAGTACCTGGCCACCATGGCGCTGTTCAACGGCTTCGCGGTCACGGTGTGCGACCCGCGCGAGGAATACCGCGGCAGCTGGAACGTGCCCGCCGCCACGGTGGTGAGCGACATGCCGGACGACGTGGTGGCCGCCTTCAAGCCCGACCGGCGCAGCTGCGTGGTGGCGCTCACGCACGACCCCAAGCTCGACGACCTGGCGCTGCTGGAGGCGCTGGGCACCGAGGCGTTCTACGTGGGCGGCATCGGCTCGCGCCGCAACAACGAGGCGCGCCGCGCGCGGATGATGGAGCACTTTGACCAGACGGCCGAGAGCCTGGCGCGGCTGCGCGGGCCCATCGGCATCTACATCGGCAGCAAGACCCCGCCCGAGATCGCGGTGAGCGTGATGGCCGAGATCCTGGCCGTGAAGAACGGCGTGGCCCTGCCGCGCGACGTGGAGGTGGCACAGGCCAAGAACGAGCGGGAACTGGCGCACAACGAGCCGGGTGCGCTGGTGTGCGGCGTGGGCTGACGCGAGCCAGCCGCGCCGACCCCTCGTTCAGCCACCCGTTCAGGCCCCCATGACCACCGGCCCGCCCTTGGCGATGCCGCGCTGGTAGGCCGGGCGTGCTTCCATGCGCCGCTTGTAGGCCTGCAGGTTCGGGCAGCTGGCAGCCTTGCTGGCACGTGAGAGGGCGGCCTCGACCGCAAAGCTCATCTGGAAGTCGGCCATGCTCAGCTGCTCGCCGGCGAACCAGGTGTTCTGGCCCAGGTGCTGCTCCATGAAGTCGAGCGCGGTGTTCACGTTGGGGTCGATCACCTTGTCCTGCACCTTGCCGCACAGCGCCTTGGCGATGGGTTTGACGAAGAAGGGCATGGGCTGCGTCGGGATGGTCATGAACACCAGCTTCATCACCAGCCAGTTCATCAACGAGCCCTCGGCGTAGTGCATCCAGAACCGGCATTGGCGGTAGGCCGGCGTGCCGCGCGCAGGCTGCAGGTGGGCCAGGTCGCCGCCGGCCTGGGCGCCGTAGGTTTCCACCAGGTATTCGACGATGGCACCGGACTCGGCGATCACCTCGTCGCCGTCGGT
This sequence comes from Acidovorax sp. LjRoot117, assembly GCF_964252695.1. Classification (NCBI taxonomy): domain Bacteria; kingdom Pseudomonadati; phylum Pseudomonadota; class Betaproteobacteria; order Burkholderiales; family Comamonadaceae; genus Acidovorax; species Acidovorax sp. LjRoot117. The sequence continues at coordinate 195,123 of NZ_CAXUPO020000009.1, forward strand.
GATGACGGGCGACTTGCCCAGGGGGTGGATCTTTTTCAGCGCGGGCGGGGCCAGCTTGGTGGCCTTGTCGCGCTGGTAGATCTTGAGCTCGTACGGCACGCCCAGTTCTTCCAGGAGCCACAGGACGCGCTGCGAGCGCGAGGTTTCGAGGTGGTGCACGGTGATCATGGTGTCATCTTAGCGGTTGGAGATGGGCGCCCGCGCTGTGGCGGGCCGATGGCGGGGGCAGGCCGGCAGGCACAAAAAAGCCCTCGCGAAGGAGGGCGTTTCTTGGCACGGGGCCATGGCCCCAGGGGCAGATCAGCCGCCCTTGTGGGTGCGCTTGCCAGGGTTCTTCTTGCTGCGGGTGGCCACGCCACGCTCCAGGCTGGTGCGCTGGCCGCGGCCAGGGGTGGCCAGCGACATGCCAGGCAGGGGCTGGGGACGGGGAGTGCGCTTGCGGTCTGCTTCGGTGACGATCTTGTTGCCCATGGTGGTTCTCTGTCGAAGTGGAAAAAAGAGTGATTTTAGGCCACATGCGGCTTTCGGGCTTTTTCACGCCTGGCGCACGGGCATCGAGCGTGGTCACAAGCCGGCCGGTTGCGAGCCGGCGGCCATCTGCTGGCACCCAGTTGCCGCGTCGGCAGGCAGGGCCCAGCCTGCGCGCGTCAAGGCACCGTGAAGTGGTTGCCTGCGACCGTTCCCTGGTCGGTGGACAGTGCCTCGATGCAGTGCACGGGCTGCACGAAGCGGTTGTCCGCATCTTCGATGGCAGTGGTGCGGATGACCGGCGGGTCGGCCCGCACGCCGCCGAAGATGGTGGCAAACGCCACGTCCGCCGCATCGCGCCCGGTGGAAAAGCGCAGCAGTCCCATCGGGATGGCGGTGCCGGAGGGGTCGAAGATGTACCAGCGGTCGCCCAGGTACACCTCCACGTAGGCATGAAAGTCCGGCGGGCCCAGGCTGGGGTCGGCGCCGTAGTCGGTGCCGGTGGTAAACCGCGCAGGAATGTTCACCGCGCGGCACAGCGCGATCATGAGGTGCGCGAAATCACGGCACACGCCCACCTGTTCGATCAGGGTATCGACCGCCGATGTGTTGGAGTTCGAGGTGTTGGACGTGAACGCCACGTGGCGGTTCACCCAGTCCCGGATCGCCTGCACGCGGCCATGCCCTTGCCAGAGCGCGCCGAATTCCTTGTTGGCCAGGCGCAGCAGCCTGTCCGACTGGCAGTAGCGGCTGGGGTAGATGTAGCCCATCACCTCGGGCGGCAGTTGCCGCACCGGCACTTCCGCCAGCTGCAGGGGGTCGGCGCGGTGGTGGGCGATGTCTACCGTGGCCGAGTACGACAGCTCCAGCACGCCCGGCTCGCCGTGCAGGCGCAGCGAGCGGTTGAGCGTGGCGGGGTCGGTGTGGATCTGGTAGGAGATGTCCTGGTTGATGACCAGCCGCTCGTTGCTCACCGTCTGCTGGGGCGTCTTGGCGGCGTGGATGTTGAACACGAAGTCCGCGCCGTACTGGTCGATCTCGTAGCGCAGTCCGATGTGCAGCTCCATGCGGACGCGGTCGGCCGATGGGCGCGACGCTGCGTTGGCGTCGCTGCCCCCGGTGCCGGGCAGGGACCATCCATCGGTGGCGAGCAAGGCGCTGTGGGGTGGCGTGGCGGCCATGGTGTGCAAAAGGGTCATGCTGCGCTCCACTGTCCGGCCGTGGACGCAAAAGGTACCGCACCGCGGCGCGCGGTGCGGGTGTGGCGGGGGTACTGGAGGTGGCGATCCATGGGGTGTCCTTGGTACGCTGCGCATCCGCAATCCGGGCGCGACAGCTTGCATTGAGGATAGACCCGCAGGCCCTGCGGCCACTGTAGGCCGACGGCGCGCCGTTGCGCAGGCTGTGCGGGGCTTTGTGGCCGCCAGAGGGGATTCACGCTATGTCGAACGCGCTGCGCAGCGCTGCGCAGAACGCAGCATTGCCGCTGATCGACAGCGTCAAGGTGGTGCGTGCAGGCGCTGGGCTGCCCGGGACGCTGTGGATGCTGCCGGACAGCGGCTCGAAGGCGAGTTGCAGCGGCGTGCTGACTTCCTGCACGCCCTGCAGGTCGTACTGCCACTGGCCCCCATCTTCCGCCGGGCCGCAGGCGTCGGGGAATTCGGCGTGGGCCCACTGCAGCACCTGCGCCACTTCGGCCTGCAAGGGCGGCAGCTGTGCAGGCGACACGCTGGCCATGGCGTCGAAGGTGCCGGTGCCTTCGTCGTCTTCGCTGTAGTCAAAGTCCAGGTAGTTCAAGGTCATTGCGGCATTGTGCGGGAGACGTATGGCAACCTGGCGCGGCCACGCGTGCTGGTGCGCTCGGTGCGTGCGCGGCCCACTCTCTAGAATTCCTTCTTTTTTCAATGTGCAAGGACGCGCGGTGGCCGACAACGTGGTTTTGAGGGTGGAGCGCCTGGGTTTTGCCTACCCCGAGTGCGCGGTGCTGGAGGACGTGTCTCTGGCCTGGCCCGCAGGCCTGGCACTGGTGCAGGGCGATGAAAGCAGCGGCAAGACCACGCTGCTGCGCCTGCTGGCGGGCGAGCTGGCGCCCCGGTCGGGCGAGGTCACGCTGCAGGGCGTGCGGCAGCGCACCGACCCGGCGGCCTACCGCGCACAGGTGTTCTGGCAGGACCCGCGCAGCACGGCGCTGGACGAGCTCACCGCACGGCAGTGGCTGGCGGGGCTGCCTGCGCAGCATGCACGGTGGGATGCTGCGGCCCTGGCGGCCCATGTGGAAGGCTTTTCGCTGGACCCGCACCTGGACAAGCCCTTTTTTGCCTTGTCCACCGGCAGCCGCCGCAAGGTGCTGATGGCTGGCGGCCTGGCCAGCGGGGCGGCGCTCCTGCTCATCGACGAACCGGTGGCGGGGCTCGACAAGCCCTCGGTCAACTACCTGGTGCAGGTGCTGGGCCGGGCCGCCGCCGACCCGGCGCGGCTGGTGGTGGTGGCGCACTACGAGCCGTTGCCGGGCGTGGCCTGGGGCCGCACGCTGACGCTGGCCCGGGCTCGGTAAACTGGGCGCCTTCCCCCGGCAGTTTTTTCTACTTTTTCTCCTTTCATCCCAAGGAACACCATGGACGCGCTCCTCTTCGCCCCCGTGGCGGTGGCCATTGCGCTCACGCCCGGCCCCAACAATTTTTGCGGCCTGAACAACGGCATCCGCGCCGGTGTGGGCGCCGCGCTGGTGGCTACGGTGGGCCGGGTGGCGGCGTTCGCCATCTTCCTCACGGTTTCGGCCGTGGGCCTGGGAGCCATGCTGCTGGCGTCCGAGACGGCGTTCACCGTGGTCAAGTGGGTGGGCGCGCTGTACCTGTTCTGGCTGGGCTGGCGTGCGTGGCGCAGCCGCGAGTTCAGCGGGCTGGAGGTGGTGGAGGGCGGCGATGTGAAGGCCTCGGGCGTGCCGGTGAACCTGCGGGCGCTCATCACCCAGGAGTTCCTGCTGGGCATCACCAACCCCAAGGCGATCATCTTGTTTGCCGCGATCTTCCCGCAGTTCATCGACCCGGCCCAGCCGGCCGTGCGCCAGTTCGTGGTACTGGGCGCCGTGTACCTGGCCGCCGAGTTCGTGTCCACGGCGGTGTACGCAGCGGGTGGGCGGCAGATCCGCCGCTTCATCCGCACATCGCGCGGGGTGGTGCGGCTGAACAAGGCCACCGGCGGCTTCTTCATGGGCGCGGGCGGCCTGCTGCTGGCCACCAACCGGTAGCGCGGTGACGCGGTAGAGCGAGCAGCGGGCCGCGCAGCCAGGACAGCCCTGCGCTGCTGCGCTACATCGCCTTGAACAGGTGGGCGTACAGGCGGCTCACGGGCAGCTTCTCGGGCCGGCCGGCCAGCTCCAGGTGCAGCTTGCCCGCCTCGTCGCGGGTCACGGTGGTGATGCTGCTGGCGCGCACCAGCGTGCTGCGGTGGATCTGCCAGAACACCTGGGTATCGAGCTGGCCGATCAGGTCCTTGAGCGGGGTGCGGATCAGGTACTCCCGCGCTGCGGTCAGCACCCGCACGTACTTGTCGGCCGCCTCGAAGTACAGCACGTCGGCCACCGGCACCATGTGGATCTGGCTGCCGCTGCTGGCCTGGATCAGCGTGAGCGGCGTGCCCGCCGCGGGCGTGGCAGGCGCTGTTGCGGCTGCGGGTGCCGCCACCCCCGGCGCCACCAGCAGATGGCGCAGTTGCGCCATGGTTGCTTCCAGATCAATAGCAGCTGGCGCTTTGCTGGCAAGCGCCAGCTGCAGTTTTTGCACTGTCTTTTGCAGCCGGGCCGCCTGCACGGGCTTGAGCAGGTAGTCCACTGCCTGGGCTTCGAACGCCTGCACCGCGTACTGGTCGTAGGCGGTCACGAACACCAGCGCCGGGAAGGGGCGGCCCGCGGGGCCGTCCGTCGGCCAGGCGTCGGCCAGTTCCACCGCCGCATCCAGCCCGCTCTGGCCGGGCATGCGGATGTCGAAGAACAGCACGTCCGGCTGCAACGCCAGGGCCTGGCGCACGGCGGACAGGCCGTCGCCCACCGTGGCCACCACCTGCAGCGCGGGCCAGGCGCGGGCCAGCTCCTGCTGCAGCGCGGCGGCGAGCAGGGGTTCGTCTTCGGCGATCAGGGCGCGCACGGCAGGCTGGGTCATGGGGTGGTGCTCGATGGGCTCGATTTCAAAGGAAAAGTGACCGTAGCGCTTGTCCCGCCAGCGCTACCAGCTATCAATTTCAGAGTGCCCGCCGTTCCGTGCAGCGTGGCCAGCCGCTCACGGGCCTGGGCCAGGCCGAAGCTCTGCCCCGGGCCCGGGGTGGGCAGGGTGTCGGGCAGGCCCGCGCCGGTGTCGATGACGTCGAGCACCAGTTGCGGCCCGCCGTCACCCGGCCGGGTGCTGGCGCGCACGGTGATGTGCCCGCCCTCGACCTGCGGCTCCAGGCCGTGGCGGATGGCGTTTTCCACCAGCGGCTGCAGCAGCAGCGGCGGCACGGGCACGCCGCGCAGCGCGTCGGGCAGATCCAGCGTGTAGGCCAGGCGCGGTCCCATGCGCACCGCCATCAGCTCCAGGTAGTCACGCAGGCGCTCGAACTCGTTTTCCAGCGGGTGCTGGGTGCTGCGCGATGCGCTGAGCGTGGCGCGCAGGTAGCCGATCATGCGGTCCAGCATCTCCTGCGCGCGGGCCGGGTCGGTGCCGATCAGCATGCGCAGGTTGGCCAGGGTGTTGAACAGCATGTGCGGCTCGAGCTGGGTCTCCAGCAGCTTGAGCTGCGCTTCGCTGGCCTGGCTGCGCACCTCGTTCACCTTGGCCAGCAGCCAGGCGCTCTTGCTCTTGGTGTAGAAGTAATAGGTGCCCAGGAACCCCGCCACCACGGTGATGCCGATGGAGATGCGCAGCTGCGCGCGGCCGCCTTGGTCCCACGACGAATAACCGCACCACCAGTCGCCCAGCAGCGTGCCGCCCAGGTAGCCCAGCACGATGCTGGCAAACGGCAGAAGAAACCCGGACAGGCCCGTGGGCCAGCCCGTCTCCTTGCTGGACGGAAACAGGTGCCGGCCGAAGTCGATCAGCGCCCAGGTCAGCGAGCCGATGGCGATCGAGTAGCGGGCCGGGATGTCGTAGGCCTTCTCGGGCTGGAAGGCGTACTGCAGGGCGGCGATGGCCAGGCAGAAGGCCAGCACTTGCAGCAGGTGCTGCAGTTTCTCGATCCAGTCGATTTTCATGGCAGCGCGGGCGTGGAGGTCGGGGGCTCGAGCGGTGCATGCTAGCGCTGGTTGCGCTCTTGCTGCTCGCGCAGCAGCCGCTCGCGCTCCTTGTGCACCATGCGCTCGCGCAGCCCGCTGCCCGTGCCCAGCACGAACACCGAGATGCCGTGCAGCGCCAGCCCCAGGCCCCAACCCAGCAGAGGGAACACCGACCAGGGCCGGTTGCCGAAGCCGTAGCGCGACATGCCGAACACCACCAGGTTGACCACGACGAAGGCTGCGGCATGCACATACCAGCCCAGCTTGGCGCCGGCGCGCCGGCGGGCCAGTTGTTCGATGTCGTCGGGGGTCATGGGGTGGGGCATGGTGAAGGGTCGATTCTAGGGCGCCGGACTGCTGGTCACGGCGCACGCCGCAGCGGTTGCAGCGGCTGCAGCGGCTGCAGGTGCTGGGCAAAGAACGCCACCACCTTGGCGTCCAGCTGGGGCAGGGTGCTGCTGCGGTCAAACCCGGGCGGGTCTCCCAGCAACGCCTGGTGCACCGTGCCCAGCAGGTGCATCGGCGGCAGGGGCGAGAGCATGGCGCCGTGGCTGGCGCCGGGCAGGTGGGCGACCAGGGTGCAGCGGTCCTGGCAGGCGGCCAGCACCGCGCCGCTGTGAAATTGCGGCACCTGGTTGACGTCCAGGCCCGCGGTGATCAGCCCCAGCGGAATGCGCGGCGTGGCCAGCGTGGCCATGTCGAAGTCGGCGGCAAAGGGCACGAAGGCGATGGCCGCCTGCACGCGCGGGTCGCTGTAGGCCTGGTCGGTGGCGTCGTCGAAGCGCTGGCGGATCACGCCCAGCGCCACGGCTTTCTTCAACCCGTCCAGCAGGTTGCCGTGCAGCCGCGTGATGAAGCCGACGCAGGACGAGAAGTCTTCGGCGATGTGGGCCTCGCAGTGCTGGCGAAAGCGCGCCGGGGACCAGTGGCCTCCCGCCAGCGTCAGCGCGGTGTGGCCGCCGGCCGAGCCGCCGAACACGCCCACCGTGGCCGTGTCCACCAGCGGCGCCAGGCGCGCATCCTGCGCCACCGCGTCGATGGCGCGGGAGACTTCGGCGGGGCGGCGTTTCCAGCTCTCGGGGCCGGGGGTGGACGGGTCTTTGTAGTTGTCGCCCGCATGTTCGGGCAGGGCGACGACGAACCCGGCCGCGACCAGCGCGCGCGCCAGGTCGGTGTGCACCCAGGGGCTGCCGCCCGAGCCGTGGGTGATGACCACCAGCCGCCCGTTGCCCGGTGTGGATGCGCCGTCCAGGGCCAGGTGCAGGGTGAAGGGGCCGCGCGTCACTGCCTGGTCGGCGCTGCCGCTGGGGTAGAACACGGTGACCGGGCCATCGCCCTGCAGGCCAGGCAACTCCCTGAGGCCCGTGCCGGCGTGGGCGGCGGTGGCGGTGGCCATCGCCAACAGGCCCGCGGCCAGCAGCCGCCACGCCGGGGTGCGCGCGGCGACCGGTGTGCGGCTCACAGGCGCTGCTCCTGTTGGACGGCCAGACGGTTGCGCTCGGCCTGCACCATGCGTTCGTGCAGCCCGCTGCCCGACACCAGGAACACCACCATCCCGTGAATGGCCAAGCCCAGGCCCCAGCCCAGCGCCGGGTACACCGCCCAGTGCCTGCCGCTGGTGGCAGACAGGGTCACGAGCAGCAGGTTGACCAGCAGGTAAACACCGGCGTGCATGTACCAGCCCAGCTTGGCGCCTGCGCGTCTGCGGGCCTGGCGTTCGATGGGGTCGAGGGCGGTGTCGTGGTCGAAGCGGTGGTGGCGCATGGGGAACTCCTGGGGGATCGAGGTGGGTGGTGGGGTGTTGAGGGGGCCGCCTTCAGGCGCTGGCAGCCTGGCTGGCAAAGCCCCCGCTGCTGCGCACCAGGCGCCACAGCCGCAGCGACCGGGCCGCGAACAGGCCGTTGAACACGCCGTAGAGCGCAGCGATCTGCAGGGCGAAGCTGCCGTCGCGGGCCAGGGCCGGCTGCATGGCCAGCTCGACGCCCACGAGGTACTTGGTCAGAAAGATGCCCAGGATCAATGCCAGCGGCATGGCGCTGCCCGGCAGCTGGAAGCAGCGCGAGCCGCTGTCGTACAGCGTGCCTGCAGGCGCGGTGGGCTGGAACCACAGGGCCAAGCAGGTGGCGGCCGTGGCGGCAGCCATCCAGGCGCCCACGGTGCCGCCGGTATGGCCTGCACCGCCGAAGGCCGAGGCCAGCCCGTAGATGGAAAAGCCCGTCATGGCCACCGGCATGACCACCACCCGCACCAGGCTGGCGGTGCGGTCGAACAGCTGGCTGGCGCCCAGCCACACCAGCGCGGCCAGCAGGCCCCAGACCCAGTAGGGCGTTTGCTGAATGATCTGGCCCAGGGCCTGGGGCTGGTGAACGAGGAGTTGGAGCAGCATGGTGAAAATCCTTGGAAGGGGGTTGAAGCGGTGGGGAAGGCGCTGGTGAGCAAAAAACGGGGCGCCGCGGCGTCAGATCACGCCCAGCTGGGTCCATAGCGAGTGGCCGAGCAGCCGCCCGGGCAGCAGGGTGAAGGCGCCCGCCACCACGCAGGCGCCGAAGTAGACGCGCTGCATGACCGCCCTGTGGCCGGTGATGTTGCGGCGGGCCAGGTAGACGAACGACAGGGCCAGCATGCCCAGCGTGATGGGAATGAGCAGGTGGATCAGGCCGAAGCTGCCCCAGCGGGGGCCGCCGCCACCGGTGATGAAGAGGGCCGAGACGGCCGTCGCCACCATCAGGGTGACCCAGGCGTAGCCTGCGGCCCGGTGCAGGCGGGGGCGTTGGGTGGCGCCCTTGCGGGCCCACAGGGCCACCGGGCCGATGGCAATGGCCGCCAGCGCTGCGGCGACATGGATGGCGATGACGGGGGTGAAGCTTTGCATGGCGGGTTCTCCTGGCGGTCGGTCGATGGGGTGGACTGTGCCGATGCACCCCTGTCGCCGCCAGCGGCTTGCGACGAAATGCCGCCTGGCGGGCGCGAAATGCAGTCGGCGGGAGCGGCCGGAGCAACATTCGGCGATGGCCTACGGTCCGCAGCGCCATGGCGGACGCCTTTTTGCGCCGGCGAGCAGGCAAACTACCGGGGGTCGTGAGGGGGCCGGGCCGGTGCAAGGACAAAGACCCGGCTGGGCAGGGGCCGCGAGGCGGCTGCTGCCCGAGGTTTACTTTTCTTCGCACAGCGTTCAAGGCAGACCGTGAACAGGCCCCCTACGATGCTCTGACCCGGCCGAACCCAAGAACACCCACCAGCTACCGCCATGAATCCGCAAGAAGAAGTCAACGCGCCCGCCCCGCAACCGGCCGTCCCGCCACAGCCCCCGCAGGCACCGCGCCGCCGGCGCCGCTGGATGGGTAGCGTGCTGGCGTTGCTGCTGGTGGTCCTGGTGGGCGGTGCGGCCTGGTACCTGGTCCAGCGGGCCAATGGCGATTCCGCCGCGGCGCCGGGTGCCGGCCCGGGTCGGGGAGCGCCTGGCGGGGGCCGGCCCATGGTCACCGTGGGTGATGCCGTGGCCCGCAGGGCCGAGCTGCCGGTGGTCATCGATGCGCTCGGCACCGTGATCCCGGCCACCACCGTGACGCTCAAGCCCCAGGTGTCGGGCACGCTGACCGAGGTGCTGTTCACCGAAGGGCAGATGGTCAAGAAGGGGCAGCTCCTGGCGCAGATCGACCCCCGGCCTTACGAGCAGGCGCTGATGCAGGCCCAGGGCACCCGCCAGCGCGACGAGGCGCAGTTGGAGAATGCGCGCCTGACGCTGGCACGCTACCAGACCCTGCTGTCGCAGGACTCCATCGCCCGGCAGGACGTGGACACGCAGGCCGCGCTGGTCAAGCAGCTTGAAGGCACGGTGATGACCGACAAGGCCCAGGAAGGCACGGCGCGCCTGAACCTGAGCTACACCCGCATCACCTCGCCGGCCACGGGCCGCATCGGCCTGCGCACCGTGGATGCGGGCAACCTTGTGTCCTCGGGCGACGCCACGGGCATCGCCACCATCACCCAGGTGGCACCCATCGACGTGCAGTTTGCCGTGCCCCAGGACCGCGTGGCCGACGTGCTGGCTGCGCAGCGCGACGCCGACGCGCTGGCCGTGACCGCGCTGGACCGCACCCGCAAGTCCGAGCTGGATAAGGGACGCTTTTCCACCCTCGACAACCAGATCGACACCACCACCGGCACCGTGAAGGCCAAGGCGCGCTTTGCCAACGCCGCGGGCACGCTGTTCCCCAACCAGTTCGTGAATGTGCAGCTGCTGCTGCGCAACGTGCCCGCCGTCGTCGTGCCGGTCACGGCCGTGCGCACCGGGGCCAACGGCGACTATGTGTACGTCATCAACGAAGACCGCACCGTGACGCTGCGCAAGGTCAAGCGCGGCCAGGCCACCGTGGGCCTGATGGCGATCGCCGAAGGCCTGAAGGAGGGCGAGCGCGTGGTCACCGAGGGCGGCGACCGGCTACAGGACGGCATGGCCGTGCAGACGGCCGACGGCCAGGGCGCGCGCGGGCCGCGCTCGGGGGCGAGCGGGCCGCGCAGCGGTGCGTCCGGCCCCCGCGGAGAGCGCGGGGAACGCCGCCAGCGTCCACCGCAGAATCCTTGAGCGCGCGCTGACACCATGAGTCCTTCGCGTCCGTTCATCGAGAGGCCTGTCGCCACCGCCCTGCTGATGCTGGCCATCGTGCTGGCGGGGATGCTGGGCTTTCGCTTCCTGCCCTTGTCGGCCCTGCCAGAGGTGGACTACCCCACCATCCAGGTCCAGACCCTGTACCCCGGCGCCAGCCCCGAGGTGATGAGCCGCACGGTGAGTGCGCCGCTCGAGCGCCAGTTCGGCCAGATGCCGGGGCTGGAGCGCATGGCCTCGACCAGCGCGTCGGGCGTGTCCATCATCACGCTGCAGTTCGGCCTGGGCCTGGCGCTCGACGTGGCCGAGCAGGAGGTGCAGGCGGCCATCAATGCCGGCAACTCGCTGCTGCCCGCCGACCTGCCCGCGCCGCCGGTGTACGCCAAGGTCAACCCGGCCGATGCGCCGGTGCTCACGCTGGCCATCAGCTCCGACACGCTGCCGCTGACCGAGGTGCAGAACCTGGTCAACACCCGCCTGGCGCAAAAGATCAGCCAGGTCACCGGCGTGGGGCTGGTGTCGCTGGCGGGCGGGCAGCGGCCTGCGGTGCGCATCCAGGCCGACACCAAGGCGCTGGCGTCGTACGGCATCGGCCTCGATACCCTGCGCACGGCCATCACGTCGGCCAATGCCAACAGCGCCAAGGGCAGCTTCGACGGACCGCAACGCTCCTACACCATCAACGCCAACGACCAGCTGCTCACGGCCGACGACTACAAGAACCTCATCGTCTCGTGGCGCAACGGCGCGCCGGTGCGCATGATCGAGGTGGCGCGCGTGGTGGACAGTGCCGAGAACAACCGCCTGGGCGCCTGGGCGGGCCTCAACGAGCTGCCCGGCGCTGCGCCCGACCGCCGTCAGCCAGGCAGCGCGCCCGCAGCAGGCAGCGGCAGCGGGGGGGCCGATGCAGGCGCGAAGGAGCCCGGGGCCACACTGACCCCGGCCATCATCCTGAACGTGCAGCGTCAGCCCGGGGCGAATGTGATCGCCACGGTGGACAGCATCAAGAAGCTGCTGCCCGAGCTGGAGGCCGGCCTGCCCGCGTCGCTCAAGGTGCAGGTGCTCTCCGACCGCACCACCGGCATCCGGGGCTCCGTGCACCACGTGGAGCTGGAGCTGATCCTGGCGGTGCTGATGGTGGTGCTGGTGATCTTCTTCTTCCTGCACAGCCTGCGCGCCACCATCATCGCCAGCCTGGCCGTGCCCATCTCGCTCATCGGCACCTGCGGCGTGATGTACCTGCTGGGCTACAGCCTCAACAACCTGAGCCTGATGGCGCTGACGATTGCCACCGGCTTCGTGGTGGACGACGCGATCGTGATGATCGAGAACATCGCGCGTTACCTGGAAGAGGGCGAGCCGCCGTTCCAGGCCGCGCTCAAGGGCGCCACGCAGATCGGCTTCACCATCATCTCGCTGACCGTGTCGCTGATCGCGGTGCTGATTCCGCTCCTGTTCATGAGCGATGTGGTGGGGCGGCTGTTCCGCGAGTTCGCGGTCACGCTGGCCATCACGATTTTGATCTCGGGCGTGGTGTCGCTCACGCTGGTGCCCATGATGGCCGCGCGCTGGCTGCGCCCCGAGCCCGTGGGCGGGCAGCACGGCATTGCGGGCCGCATCAACCGCGGTTTCGACCGCGTGATCGCGGGCTACGACCGCTGGCTGCAGTGGGTGCTGCGCCACCAGGGCGCGACCCTGGTGGTGGCGGTGCTCACGCTGGTGCTCACCGCGCTGCTGTACGTGGTCATCCCCAAGGGCCTGTTCCCCACGCAGGACACCGGGCAGCTGCAGGCGCGCATCGAAGCATCGCAGGATGTGTCGTACGCCCGCATGAGCGAGCTGCAGCTGCAGGCCTCGCGCGCCATCCTGCAGGACCCGGACGTGCAGTCGCTCAGCTCCTTCGTGGGCGTGGACGCGGCCAACAACACCATGCTCAACGCCGGGCGCATGCTGATCAACCTCCAGCCCGACCGCGACGGGCAAGAGGCCATCATGCAGCGCTTGCGCGAGCGGGTGCGGTCGGTGGCGGGCGTCACGCTGTACCTGCAGCCCACGCAGGACTTGACCATCGACGCCGAGACCGGGCCCACCGAATACCGCGCGTCCATCGGCGGTGTGGATTCGGCCCAGGTCAACGACTGGACGCGCAAGCTGGCCGAGCGCCTGAAAACCGAGCCCAAGGTGCGCAACGCCACCACCGATGCGGGCGCGCAGGGCCTGTCGGCCTATGTGGACATCGACCGCAATACCGCCTCGCGCCTGTCCGTCACGGCCAGCAATGTGGACGACACGCTGTACAGCGCCTTCGGCCAGCGCATCGTGTCCACCATCTTCACCGAGACCAACCAGTACCGCGTGATCCTGGAGGCACAGCAGGACCAGCTCAACACGCCCGAGGCCCTGGGCACGCTGCAGCTGCGCACCGGCTCGGGCGCGCCCACGCCGCTGGCGGCCATTGCCACCATCCGCGAGCAACCCGCGCCGCTGCAGGTCACGCGGGTGTCGCAGTACCCTGCGGCCACGCTGGGCTTCGACAAGGCGCCGGGCGTGTCGCTGGGCGCGGCGGTGGATGCGATCCGCGCCGCCGCCAAGGAGATCGGCATGCCCGCCGGGCTGTCGATGGAGTTCCTGGGCGCGGCCGGCGCGTACGAGAAGTCGCTGTCCAGCCAGCTGTGGCTCATCCTGGCGGCCATGGTGTGCGTGTACATCGTGCTCGGTGTGCTGTATGAGAGCTATATCCACCCGGTGACCATCCTCTCGACCCTGCCGTCGGCGGGCGTGGGAGCGCTGCTGGCGCTGATGCTCACGGGCAACGACCTGGGGGTGATCGGCATCATCGGCATCATCCTGTTGATCGGCATCGTCAAGAAGAACGCGATCATGATGATCGACTTCGCCATCGACGCCGAGCGCAACCAGGGCAAGTCGCCGCAGGAGGCCATCCACCAGGCGGCGCTGCTGCGCTTTCGGCCCATCCTCATGACCACGCTGGCGGCGCTGTTCGCGGCGCTGCCGCTGATGCTGGGCTGGGGCGAGGGCGCCGAGCTGCGCCGGCCGCTGGGCCTCGCGATCTTCGGCGGGCTGATCCTGAGCCAGATGCTCACGCTGTTCACCACGCCGGTGATCTACTTGGCGTTCGACCGCATGGGCCGCCGCGTCACGGGCCGGGGCACTGCCGCGGCGCCGCAGCAGGGTGCGGGGCCTGAAGCCGTTGCCGGTGTGCGCACCGGTGCGGGTGCGGGAGACGTGCGGTGAACCTCTCGCGCCCCTTCGTGGAGCGGCCGGTCGCCACCGTGCTGCTGACCATTGGCCTCGCGCTCGCGGGCATCGCGGCGTTCTTCGTGCTGCCGGTGTCGCCGCTGCCGCAGGTCGACTACCCGGCCATCTCGGTGTCGGCCAGCCTGGCCGGCGCCAGCCCCGAAACCATGGCCACCAGCGTGGCCACGCCGCTGGAGCGGCGCCTGGGCGTGATCGCGGGGGTCAACGAGATGACCTCGTCGAGCTCCAACGGCTCCGCCCGCGTGAGCCTGCAGTTCGACCTGAACCGCGACATCGACGCCGCGGCGCGCGAGGTGCAGGCCGCCATCAACGCATCCCGCGCCGACCTGCCTTCCACGCTGCGCAGCAACCCCACCTACCGCAAGCGCAACTCGGCGGCGTCGCCCGTCATCATCCTGGCGCTCACCTCCAAGACCCGCACGCCGGGCGAGATCTACGACGCGGTGTCCAACGTGGTGAGCCAGCGGCTGTCGCAGGTGGACGGCGTGGGCGAGGTGGAGATCGGCGGGGGCTCGCTGCCCGCGGTGCGCGTGGAGCTGCTGCCCTTTGCGCTCAACCGCTACGGCATCAGCACCGAAGACGTGCGCGCCGCCATCCAGGCCTCGAACGCCAACCGCCCCAAGGGCGCGATCGAAGGCGACGGCCGCCGCCTGCAGATCTACACGCCGTCGCCCGCGCGCAAGGCGTCCGAATACGAATCCTTGGTCGTCGCGTGGCGCAACAACGCCGCCGTGCGGCTGGGCGACGTGGCGCGGGTGGAAGACGGCGTGGAGAACCGCCGCACCGTGGGCCTGTTCAACGGCGAGCCGGCCATCATCGTGCTGGTCACGCGCCAGCCGGGCGCCAACATCATCGAGACCGTGGATTCGGTGCGCGCGCTGCTGCCCGACCTGCAGGCCCAGCTGCCGCAGGACATCCAGGTGGCGGTGGCGTCGGACAGCACCAACTCCATCCGCTCGTCGCTCAAGGAGATCGAGCTCACGCTCATGGTCTCCATCGCGCTCGTGGTGCTGGTGGTGGGGCTGTTCCTGCGCAAGGCGCGGGCCACGGTGATCCCGGCGGTGGCCACGGTGGTGTCGCTGCTGGGCACCTTCGGCGTGATGTACTTTTTGGGGTTCAGCCTGAACAACCTGAGCCTGATGGCGCTGACGGTGGCCACCGGCTTCGTGGTGGACGACGCCATCGTGGTGCTGGAGAACACCATGCGCCACATCGAGTCCGGCATGGACCGCATGCAGGCGGCGCTGCAGGGCGCGCGCGAGGTGGGCTTCACGGTGCTGTCTATCAGCCTGTCGCTGGTGGCGGTGTTCATACCGCTGCTGTTCATGGACGGGCAGGTGGGCCGGCTGTTCCGCGAGTTCGCGATCACGCTGTCGGCCGCGGTGATGATCTCGCTGGTGATCTCGCTCACCACCACGCCCATGATGTGCGCGTGGCTGCTGCGCGCGCACGACCCGGCCGATGACAAGCCGCCATCGCGCCTGGCCCGCTGGGCCGAGCGCGGCTACCAGGGCGTGCTGCGCACCTACACCAGCAGCCTGGACTGGGCACTGGCCAGCAAGGGGCTGGTGGTGCTGATCCTGCTGGCGGTGGTGGGGCTGAACGTCTACCTGTTCGCCAAGATCCCCAAGGGCTACTTTCCGGAGCAGGACAACGGCCAGCTCAACGCCGGCCTGCGCGCCGACCAGAGCATCTCGTCCGACGCGCTCGCGGCCAAGCTGCGCCAGGCGGTGGACATCATCCGCAAGGACCCGGCGGTGGACACGGTGGTGGGTTTCTCGGGCGGCAGCCGCGCGGGCGGCGGCTTCATGTTCGTCAACCTGAAGCCCCTCAAGCAGCGCACCGACAGCACGCCCGCCGTCATCGCGCGGCTGCGGCCGCAGCTCAACCAGATCACCGGCCTGCGCGTCTTTTTGAACCCGGTGCAGGACCTGCGCATGGGCGGGCGGTCGAGCAATTCGACCTACCAGTACACGCTGAAGAGCGACAACATGGCCGACCTCAAGCTGTGGGCGGGCAAGCTGGCCGACCGGCTCAAGGACGAGACCCTGTTGAAAGACGTGGACACCGACCTGGCCGAGAACGGCGTGGAGACGTACATCGAGGTGGACAAGGCGTCCGCATCGCGCCTGGGCGTGACGTCGTCGGCCATCGACAACGCGCTGTACAACGCCTTCGGCCAGCGCTCGGTGGCCACGATCTACGGCGAGCTCAACCAGTACGCCGTCATCATGGAGTGGGCGCCGGAGTACACGCGCGGCCCGCCGGCCCTGAAGGACATCTACGTCGCCGCCAACCCGAGCGGCGCCACCGGCACGGTGGCCAACCCTGGCCAGCGCGGCGCGTCCACCGGCCAGGTGATCAGCACGGCGGCATCGACCATGGTGCCGCTGAGCGCGATCGCCAAGGTGGTGGAGCGGGCGTCGCCCACCTCCATCAGCCACCAGGACGGCGAGCTGGCCACCACGGTGTCGTTCAACATCGACCCGGGCACGTCGCTCGGGCAGGCCCAGCAGGTCATCGCGCAGGCCGAGGCCGACATCGCCATGCCCACCAACGTGCGCGGCAGCTTCCAGGGCACGGCGCTCAGCGCGCAGCAGTCGCAGGGGCAGCAGGCCTTCCTCATCATCACGGCCATCATCGTGATCTACATCGTGCTCGGCGTGCTGTATGAAAGCCTGATCCACCCGATCACGGTGCTGACCACGCTGCCCTCCGCTGGCGTGGGGGCGGTGCTGGCGCTGCTGCTGTTCAACATGCAGTTCACCATCATCGCGCTCATCGGCGTGTTTTTGCTGATCGGCATCGTCAAGAAGAACGCGATCATGATCATCGACTTTGCGCTGGAGGCCGAGCGCGCGCGCGGCCTGTCGGCGCTCGATGCCGTGCGCGAGGCCTGCATCCTGCGCTTTCGGCCCATCCTCATGACCACGATGGCGGCTGCGCTGGGCGCGCTGCCGCTGGCCATCGGCTTTGGGCAGGGCTCGGAGTTGCGCCAGCCGCTGGGCGTGGCGATCATCGGCGGGCTCATCGCGAGCCAGTTGCTCACGCTCCTGACCACGCCCGTGGTCTATGTGCTGCTGGACAGGCTGCGCACGCCCGCCCCCAACGAACAACATCTGAGCCGTGCCGGCGCCCCCGGCGCGGCCACCTGATCGGTGCCCATGACACATCTCCACGCCCCGCTCACACCCGGCGCGCACGCCGCCCGGCCTCCCCTGGCCCGCCCGACCACGCTGGCACTGGTGCTGGCAGCCGCTGCCCTGCTGTCCGCCTGCTCGGTCACGCCGCCCTACCAGCAGCCCGAGATGGCGGTGCCCGCGTCGTTCAAGGAGGCCGGTGCCACCTGGGCACCCGCGGCGCCTGCCGACGCGCTGGACCGCGGCCCCTGGTGGGAGCTGTTCCAGGACGCCGAGCTCAACCGCCTGGCCGAGCAGGTGCAGCTGTCCAACCAGAACATCGCCGCGGCCGTGGCCGCCTATGCGCAGGCGCAGGCCGTGGTGCGGCAGCAGCGCGCAGGGCTGTTCCCGTCGGTGAGCCTGTCGGGCGGTGCCACGCGCACCGGCGGCGAGGGCGCCGCCCGCTCGGGCCTGACCACCCAGGCATCGCTGGGGGTCGACTGGGCGCCTGACCTGTGGGGGCGCCTGCAAAGCGGCGTCACCGGCGCCCAGGCCAGCGCGCAGGCGAGCGAGGCCGACCTGGCCTCGGCGCGCCTGTCGGCCGTGGGCACGCTGGCCTCGGCGTACTTTCAGCTGCGCGAGGCGGATGCGGAGATCGAGCTGCTGCAGGCCACGGTGGAGGGCTACGAGCGCAGCCTGCAGATCGTGCGCAACCGCTACGGTGCCGGGGTGGTGGCGCAGACCGACGTGCTGCAAGCGCAGACCCAGCTGGCCAACGCGCGCGCGGACTTGGCCACCGTGCGGCAGAACCGGGCGCGCTTCGAGCATGCGCTGGCCGTGCTGACCGGTCGCGCCCCGGCCGACTTTTCGCTGCCGCGCGCGCAGTGGTCGGCCCAGGTGCCCGATGTGCCGCTGGGCGTGCCCTCGACGCTGCTGCAGCGCCGGCCCGACATCGCGGCGGCCGAGCGCGCGGTGGCGGCGGCCAATGCGCAGATCGGCATCCAGCGCGCAGCGTACTTCCCGAACCTGAGCCTGGGCGCGTCGGTGGGCAGCGGCGGCAGCAGCGTGGCCGACCTGTTCAAGGCGTCCACGCTGGTGTGGTCGCTGGGCCTGTCGGTGGCGCAGACGATCTTCGATGCCGGCGCTACGGCGGCCCGCGTGGAAGAAGCCCAGGCCGCGCGCGAGGGCCGCGTGGCGGTCTACCGCCAGACGGTGCTCACGGCCTTCCAGACGGTGGAAGACCAGCTCACGGTGCTGCGCACCTTGCAGGAGCAGGAGCCCCTGCGCCGCGAGGCGGTGGCCGCGGCGGAGCGCACGGCGCAGCAGTTGCTCAACCGCTACCGCGAAGGGCAGGTGGGCTACACCGAGGTGGTCACGGCCCAGGTCTCGGCGCTGTCGGCGCAGCGCGCGCTGCTGCAATTGCAGGTCAACCGCCAGCTGGCGGCGGTGACGCTGGTGCAGGCGCTCGGCGGCGGGTGGCAGGCGCCGTGGCAGGAGCAGCAGCAGGCTCCGGCTCAAACGCTCCCGCAGTCCCGGCCCTGAGGGGGCTGGAGCCTGCGCGGGCCCGCCACAGGCCCGCTGCGCATATACTCCTGTTTTGATAGCTGCTAGCGCTTGCCAGGCAAGCGGTAGAGCCCGATTTGACTTAAATTTTCCTTAAGGAGTGCGCGTGGACGTTCTATTGCTGGTCAAGGCCGCCATCATGGGCGTGGTCGAGGGCCTGACCGAGTTCCTGCCCATTTCCTCCACGGGGCACCTGATCCTGGCGGGCTCGCTGCTGGGCTTCGACGATGCCAAGGCCAAGGTGTTCGACATCGCCATCCAGACGGGCGCCATCTTCGCCGTCATCCTGGTGTACTGGCAGAAGATCCGCGAGACGCTGGTGGCCCTGCCCACCGAGCGCCAGGCCCAGCGGTTCGCGCTCAACGTGTTCATCGGCTTCCTGCCCGCCGTGGTGCTGGGCCTGCTGTTCGGCAAGATGATCAAGGCGCACCTGTTCACGCCAGTGGTGGTGGCCAGCACCTTCATCCTGGGCGGCTTCATCATCCTGTGGGCCGAGCGGCGCTCGCCGGCCGCCACGCGCATCCAGACGGTGGACGAGATGACGCCGCTCGATGCGCTCAAGGTGGGCCTGGTGCAGTGCCTGGCGATGGTGCCCGGCACCAGCCGCAGCGGCGCCACCATCATCGGTGGCATGCTGCTCGGGCTGTCGCGCAAGGCGGCGACGGACTTCTCGTTCTTCCTGGCCATCCCCACGCTGACCGGTGCGGGGGTGTACAGCCTGTACAAGGAGCGCGCGCTGCTGTCGGCGGCCGACATTCCGATGTTCGCGGTCGGGCTGGTGTTCTCGTTCATCAGCGCCTGGCTGTGCGTGCGCTGGCTGCTGCGCTACATCAGCAGCCACAGCTTCGTGCCGTTCGCGTACTACCGCATCGTGTTCGGCATCATCGTGCTGGTGACCGCCTGGACGGGCTGGGTGCAGTGGGCGGATTGACGGCTGCGCATTCACTCGGATTGGTTATGGGACGAAAGTGATAAGCTGATGGCACACCCTGCCGCTCGGCGCAGGGGCCGAGGCGCGCGGCGGTGACCTTCCTGGAGGGCTGGCGCGCGGGGCGTTCCACCGATGACCCTGCCCCGCTGGGGCTTTCGCCGCATGATGCAAGACGATCCAGAGTTGTCCGACTATCGGGCCATCGCCCCCGGGCACAGCCTGTCCAAGGACGAGTTGCTTGATGTGATCACGCGCAGCGCTGGCGCCACCATGGCGGTGGTGGACCGCAGCCTCACGATGCTGTATGTCAACGATGAATACGCGCGCTGGTTCGGCACCGTGCCGGAGCAACTGGCGGGCAAGTCGTTGACCAACATGTACGGCGATGCGGCGGTCACCGCATTCATGCCCTTCGTCGCCCGCGTTCTGTCGGGTGAGCGGGTTCAGTACCAGCGTCTTTTGCGCACCCCCTACGGCTTCGACGAGTGGCGCACCATCTGCCTGACGCCCTGGCACAACCGTGAAGGCTCCATCGAGGGCTTCATCACCACCGCACTCGATGTGCACGAGCTGCAGGTCACCATGGACGCGCTGCGCGCGGCCAACCAGCGCCTGTCCTCGCACATGGAAAACAGCCCGCTGGCGGTGCTGGAAATGGACCACAACCTGCGGCTGCTGCACTGCTCGCAGCGCGCGGTACAGCTCATGGGCTGGCTGCATGTGGCGGACCTGCAAGGGCAGTTGCTCAACGAGTTGCTGGACCTCTCGCCCGCGGATGCGACCCTGCAGCTGGCCCTGCAGCGCCTGCAGTCGGGCCAGGAGTCGCAAAACCGGGCCGAGACTTCCTTCACGCGCGACGACGGGTCCGAGGTGCATTGCGAGTGGTTCAACTCGGCGCTGACCGATGCCGAGGGGCAGGTCACATCGATCATGGCGCTGGTCGAGGACGTGTCCGCCAAGATCGAGATCGCGCGCCAGCACCACTACCTGGCCAACCACGATTCGCTCACCGGCCTGCTCAACCGGGCGGCCTTCCAGGCCCAGCTGGAAAAAGCCCTGGAGCCCGCGCGCAGCGTGGGCTGCGTGGCGCTGCTGTTCATCGACCTGGACGGCTTCAAGAGTGTGAACGACACCGAGGGCCACCGCGCGGGCGACGAGGTGCTGCGCATCGTGGCGCGGCGCATCGCCGGCACCGTGCGGTCCGGCGACACCATGGCGCGCCTGGGGGGCGACGAGTTCCTGGTGATGCTGGAGCACGACGTCACCCGCGACGTGACGGACACCATCGGCCACCGGCTGCTGGAGGCGCTGCAGCAGCCCATGCTGGTGGACGGGCGGGAGCTGTCCATCGGCGCGAGCATCGGCGTGGCCGTGTGCCCACCGCTGGGCGGCCACATCGACGATCTCATCAACCGCGCCGACCAGGCCATGTACAGCGCCAAGCGCGCGGGCAAGGGGCGCCTGCACTACGCGGACGCAGACGCGGACGCGGGCTGATTCGCCGGCTGGCCGGCGGGCAGGTCGCCCGGGCCGGGGCCAGTGCCAGGCCGTGACCTGCCACACCACACCACGCAACGCAACGCAACGCAACGCAACGCAACGCAACGCAACGCCAGGGCGCTGGGCCCTGGCGGCAAGCTGCTCCTACCCCGGCAGCGCGATGCTCTGCGCGAAGTGGAAGAAGTTGGTCGGGTCGTACTGCGCCTTCACCTTGCGCAGCCGCGGGTAGGCCGGGCCCCAGTAGGCGTCGGCGAAGTTCTCCAGGCTGCCGTCGGGGTAGTTCTGGTAGACGTGGCCGTTGAGGAACGGCTTGACCAGCGCCATGAAGCCGTCGAGCCAGGCCTCCATCTGCGCCCGCTCGGCCGGGTTGCGCCAGAACACGTCCACCACCAGGTCGGCATCTGCGCTGCGGTGGATGAAGGCGCTGTCTTCCACCGGGTAGCGGTTGATGGCGCCGCCGTAGGCCTCCAGGTAGGCCAGCGACCAGGTGTTGGGCGAGGTCTTGAAGTAGTCGATGATGCGCTGCCAGTCGGCGGTGCTCAGGCGCGCGCTGATGTAGCCGCTGGCCTTGGACTCGGCCACGCCATTGGGCAGGTTGTCGGGCAGGGTGTAGGGGTGGTCTTCGAGCCAGGTGTTCATGGCCGGGTAGCTGCCGGTCTTGTCCACCAGCAGCTTCGCACTGGGGACGGCCAGCAGCGGCGCGATGGCCGCCAGGCCCGCATCGCGCGGTCCGGTGTACATGCCCTGCACCATGTACACGGGCACGCCGTTCTGGTAGCCCAGGTTCATCATGTAGCCCAGCGCATCGGGCGCGCCGGTCTTCATGAAGTCGCGCTGCATGAGGGTGAGGACTTCGGCGGCATGGGCCTCGTCCCAGCTGATGGCCCAGGCCCACACGTCGTCCAGGCGCACCATGCGGTAGGTCACCTGCAGCAGCACGCCGAAGTTGCCGCCGGTGCCGCCGCGCATCGCCCAGTACAGCTCGGGGTTTTCGGCCGCGCTGGCCAGCACGATCTTGCCGTCGGCCAGCGCCACGCGGAAGGATTCCACCATGTCGCTCTGGATGCCGAAGGCCCGCGAGGTGTAGCCGAAGCCGCCGCCCTGCACGAAGCCGCCCACGCGCACATTGCCGCAGGCGCCGGTGGGCACGTGCCAGCCGGTGCCCCTCATGGCACCGTTGAAGGTGTCGAAGTCGGTGCCGGGCAGCACATGCACGCGCCGGGCCAGCGGGTCGAGCGTGACGCCCGAGATGCCGCTCAGGTCGATCACCATGCCGCTGTTGACCGAGTAGCCTGCCGTGCTGTGGCCGCCGCTGCGCACCGCCACCCACAGCCGGTACTTGCGCGCCACGGCCAGGCATTCGAGCACGTCGCCTTCGCACACGCAGTAGACGATGACCTGGGGGTAGGCCTGGAACGCGGGGTTCGACTCCTGCCGGTCCTTGTCGTAGTTGCGGTCCGACGGCAGCACCACGCGCCCGACGATGTTGTATTCGAGTTCGGCGATGGCCTCCCACGAGATGGCTTCACCGGCGCCGTCGCCGGCAACCACGGCGGCCGTGTTCAATGCGGCGTGTGACCTGAAAAGTGCGATGCGTTCGTCCTTGGCATGACGGGCAGGGCTCTTGCGATGGGGCATGGCGAACTATCCTCCAGAGTGAAAGGGAGCCCCGTGTTTATCGCAGGCCGTGGGTTTTGACCAGTGCTGAATGACCGCTGTTGCCCGCGCAGTGCATGCGAGGGGTCGGCAGCCCGCCGGGCACGGCGGCCACCCCCCGACACTCCTCCCGCCGCGGGGCCACAGCAAGGCAGGTCAGGACGACGACAGCGCCAGGTCGCCGGTGTTGCGCCGCAGGCAGAACTTGCCGCCCTGCTTGCCGCTGTACATGGCCGCATCGGCGAGCTTGAGCAGGCCCACGGCGTCGTTGCTGTCCTCCGGCGCCAGCGCGTAGCCGATGGTCAGGCCCACCTGCACCTGCAGCTGGCCCAGCGAGAACGGCGAGCGAAAGGCATCGAGCAGCTTGAGCCCGAGCTCGTGGGCTTGCTGCGCATTGCCCAGGTCGCCCGTCATCACCACGAACTCGTCGCCGCCCAGGCGCGCCACCACGTCGCTTTGCCGCAGGTGGCCCTGCAGGCGGCGCGTGACGGCCACCAGCAGCTCGTCGCCCACATCGTGGCCGTGCCGGTCGTTGACGGGCTTGAAGCCGTCGAGGTCCATCACGTACACCGCCAGCAGCTTGTCGGGGCCGCACCGGGGCAGGGCCGAGGCCAGCGCGATGTTCAGCCCGCGCCGGTTGGGCAGCCCGGTGAGCGGGTCGGTGTGGGCCAGGGAGCGCATGGCATCGCGTTCGCGGTTGGCGTCGATGGCCTCGGTGCGCAGCGCCTTGGTGCGCACCCCCAGCACCCGCATGAACAGCAGCATGTCCAGCGTGGCGCCAAAGCCGAACGAGTGCATGGTCCAGAAGTTCACCGGCACCCAGCCGCGGATGACGCCGATCACCGTGGCGGTGGCGGCAAAGTAGATCAGCCAGGCCAGCAGCAGGCTGGTGCCCACCGGGTCGCCCTGCCGCGCGCGGCGCACGGCGCCGGGGATGCCCATGAGCGCCGGGACCAGCCCGAGGATGCTCACCACGGCGGCGATGGCCGCGGTGCTCAGCACGTCCAGCGCATGCACCACGGCCAGCAGCGCGCACAGCACCGCGCCGGCCCGCATGGCGCGCAGCAGCCGGCTTTGCGGCCGGTGGCCCACGAGGGCCTGGCTGATGAAGAGGAACGACCCGCAGGTGGCCATCAGCGCCGACAGGCCTGCGGCATGCAGCTCGAGCCAGATGTTGTCCTGCCAGAGGTACTGCGATCCCAGGCCGAACAGGTGCAGCGAAAAGAGCGTGCTGCCGGTGATGAGCAGCGCGTACTGCAGGAACAGGATGTCCCGCAGGTTGATCCACTGCGCCAGGCTGTAGATCAACAGGCACAGCGCCAGGCCGGTCAGGATGCCCTGCAGCATCTGCTCGTTCATGGCGGCGCTGTGCCATGCGGTGGGCTTGTTGAGCGTGATGGGCAGCACCATCGCGCCGGTGGTCTCCACGCGCAGCAGCAGGTCGTAGTGGTGGCCCGGCTGCATCAGGAGCGGCAGGGCATGCGTGCGGGTGCGCAGCGGGCGCTGCGAGAACGGCTGCAGGCTGCCGAGCGTGGCCTGCTGGGTCACGTGGCTCCCATGGGTCAGGTAGACCTCGATGCGCTGCAGCACGGGGTAGTCGATGTCCAGCACCCAGGTGCCGTCGGAGCTGGGCGCCACGCTGACCGGCACGCGCACCCACACTGCGTCGGTGCGCACGCCCAGCGTTCCGCTGCTGCGCGGGGGCGCGGCGAACTCGGCGGTGCGCCGCATGACGTCGTCCACCGACAGCACGCGCGACGCGTCGTTCAGGATGGTGACGGCGGGCCAGGCTTCGTGCGAGTGCACCTCGTCGCGCAGCAGGATGCGGCTGTCGTGGCCGTGGCCGTCGCCCTGTGCCCAGCTGCCGTGGCACCCCACCGACAGCCACACCAGAACGCAGCCCATCATCCAGCGCCTGAGGAGGGCCGGCAACCGTTGCCACGGCAGCAAGAGGGGGACGGTGCGCATGGTGTGGATCG
The DNA here is from genome assembly GCF_964252695.1 of Acidovorax sp. LjRoot117. Classification (NCBI taxonomy): domain Bacteria; kingdom Pseudomonadati; phylum Pseudomonadota; class Betaproteobacteria; order Burkholderiales; family Comamonadaceae; genus Acidovorax; species Acidovorax sp. LjRoot117. Next base: position 219,469 of record NZ_CAXUPO020000009.1, read on the forward strand.
ACGCTTGGGCAGTATAGGAGGCAGCAGGGTCGCGGGGTTGCAGGTGGTGTGGCTGTCTCGTTCAGGTGGCCGGCGCCAGGTCGTTGCGGCCACGGCGTACCGTGCGCTTGCCGTCTTGCTTGCCGGCGTACATGGCTGCATCGGCCAGGCGCAGCAGCACCTGCGGGTCTGCGCTGTCCAGCGGCGCGATGGCATAGCCTGCCGTGAGCCCCACGTGCAGCCGCAAGTGGCTCAGGCTGAACGGCTGCTCGAAGGCACGCAGCAGCGCCTGGCCCAGCTCATGCGCCTGCTGCGGTGTTTCCAGGCCCTGCGCCATGATGATGAACTCGTCGCCGCCCATGCGGGCCACCATGTCCGAGTGGTGGCGCACGCTGCGCTGCAGGCGGTGGCCCACGGCCACCAGCAGGTCGTCGCCGACGTCGTGGCCGTGCGCATCGTTGACGGGTTTGAACCCGTCCAGGTCCATGAGGTAGAGCGCCACCAGCCGCTGCTCGGAGCACTGCGCCAGCGCGGAATGCAGCGCATGCTGCAGGCCGCGCCGGTTGCTCAGGCCGGTGAGGTGGTCGGTGTGGGCCAGCGAGCGCATCAGATCGCGCTCCTGCATGGCTTCCACGGCGCGTGCCTGGGCCGCGTTGGCGCGCAGGCCCAGCACGCGAAAGAAGAGCAGCATGTCCAGCGTGGCGCCGAACTGGAACGAATGCAGCGTCCAGAAGTTCGCGGGCACCCAGCCCTGGACCAGGCACACCATGACCGCGGCGGCGACGCCGAAAGCGACCCATGCAGCCAGCAGGGTGGCGCCGATCGGGTCTCCGCGCCGCACCCGCGTGATGGCCGCGGGCAGGCTGATGAGGGAGGGCAGGGCACCCGCCAGGCTCATGTAGGCAATGCCGATGGGCACGCTCACCCAGCCGAGCACGAGCGCGGCGCACACCGCGGCGGTGATCGCCGCGCCCGCCCGCATGGTGCGCGCGTACCGGCTGTGCGGTGTGTCGCCGGCCAGCGTGTGGCCCAGGAACAGGAACGAGCCCGCCAGGGCCATCAGCCCGGCTGCCAGGCCCGCATACCGGCCCATCCAGAGATTGTCGGGCCACAGGAACTGGGCGCCCAGGCCGAAGAACTGCAGCGAAAAAATCGCGCTGCCCAGCACCACCAGCGCATAGAAGCCGAACATCCGGTCGCGCTGCGTGACCCACTGGACCAGGCTGTAAGCGAGCAGGAAGAACGCCAGCCCGTTGAGCAGGCCCTGCAGCATCTGCTCGCTCAGGGCTGCATGCATCTGATAGGGCATCTCCCCCACCGTGATGGGCAGGATCAGCGGCCCCGTCGCCTGCACCCGGATCAGCAGGTCGTACGGTTGCCCGGGCTGCAGCTCGAACGCCATCGCAGGGGTGCGGCTGGACAGCTGCCCCTCGCCCGGCTGGCGGGTGCGCAGTCTCTGGATCACCTGGCCGCCGCGGGTCAGGTAGATCTCGGCCTGCAGCGAGCTGTAGCCCAGATCCACCACCCAGGGCGTGCGCGGGGCCTCGGGCGCAATGACGGGAATGCGCAGCCACATCGCGGCCTTGTGCACACCCAATGATCCACCACGCCGGGCGGGCGCCTCGAACGCGTCCAGGCGTTCCAGCATGTCCTCGGCCGTGAGGCTGTACGTGGGGTCGGCCTGCAGGGTGATGGCTTCCCACGCATTCACCTGGGGCCGGGCCTGCGTCAGCACCAGGGGCGCGTCAGCCCGTGCCTGCAGGGGCACGGCCATGGGTGCGAGCAGCCACAGCAGGGTGAGTGCCAAGCCGCGATGCGCGCGCCAGAGCCGGGCCGGGAGCAGGAGGGCATGGAGCAACAGGTGCATCAGTGGGGAGGCCCTGGTTACGCGGGTCGCTGCGCCTGCGCGGAGCCCGTGGCCTGCGCCTTCTGGGTCCGGCCCAGGCCCAGGCTCCAGCTGCCGTGCGTGGTGAGGCGGTCTTCCAGGCGGTTGAGCCAACGGGGTGCGTTGGGGTCGTCGCTCCAGCTGTGGACCACGTCGTCGACCTGGTTGAGCAGCGCGGTCGGCAATTGCAAAGGCCGTGTCTGGCTCATGAGCACCCGGCTCATGAAGTGGTAGCCCAGCACGCGGGTGAGGGCGCGGACTATCGAGAACCGGGGCATTGCCAGGCGCACCACCGCATCGAGCACGCGCGCCGCGATCAGCACCACCCAGAACAACAGCGCCGACGACCAGGGCACGGGCTGGGTCAGTCCCAGGTCGCTGGCCGTGTCGCGCCCGCACAGGTAGCGGGTCATGAGCTGGGGGAAGGGTTTGACGATGTCCCACGGCAAAGCCTTGGCCATGGTCTGCATCAGCGCCTGGCCCAGGGCTGGGCGGGGATCGGGGCTGATCGGGTCTGCGCGCCCGCGCGCCTGCATCTGCGCCATCAGCACCTGGCCTTGCTCCATGGTGTCGACCATCAGCGAGCGTTCGATGCCCAGGACGTGGCCCACCACGTTCCAGGCATGCAGGTAGGCTTCTTCCTCGTGGCGCGGCAGTCCGATGCCCAGCTTGTGCAGGCTGCGCAGGAACACATAGCCGAAGGTCAGCAGCGTGTAGGCCAGCTCTTCCTGGTTGCAGGGCAGGCCGTCATCGGCCACGTCCCAGCCGCGCGCATGCAGCATCTGGAACATGGTGACGCCGCGGCCGCCGTTGGCGGGCAGCGGCGTGGGCGCGATGGCGCTGGCATCGCCTGCTTTCAGATGGTCCACGGCACGCTGCGGGCTGCCGTGCAGGATGAGGTTGCGGATGGTGGCGTGGATGAGTCGCACCTTCAGCACCTGCGCCACGCCCGCACCGCGTTCGCTCAGGCCGCCGTGCATCATCACCGGAAAGATCATGGCGGCGGTGGAGCGGATGCGGTATTCGGTGTTCTGCTCCAGCTGCCCGGCGGTGTGCAGCACGGCCGACAGGTCGGGGATCACGTAGCACTCGGGCAGGCTGGCGCAAAACAGCAGGATGCACGACAGCGCGCCGTGCTCCATGAACAGCTTTTCGGCGCGCTCGATCTGGCGGGCGTCGGCCCAGTCGGGCAGCACCTGGGCGGTGCGGACATAGTGGTTCAGCGCATCGGCCATGGCCTGGTCCACATAGCCATCGGCCGGCTTGCCGCCCACGGTGCCATGCACCGGGCCCACCGCAACCGTCCACTGCGCGATGCCCGCGTTGTCGGCCCATTGGCCCAGCAGGATGTTCACCGTGTCCAGGCGCTTCCATTGCTCGGCATCGGCATCCACCATGCCGGGGGGCCAGGGGCCGAGCATGTCGGCAATGGTCTGGTCGGCCAGCGGGTCGGCGTGGTGCTGCATGCCGGCCAGTTCGGCGTCGGGAAGCGGGAAGTGGCGGGAGTTCGTCATGGTGGCTGTCTTCATGCTGCGGCTTCTGTGGGGGTGCGCCAGCGCTGGAATCCCGCCATGGCGCACAGCAACGGTATGCCCATGGCAAACGGGGCGATCGAGCGGATCTCCACCGGGTTGCCCAGGACCATCTGGAACACCATGCCGGACGCGTAGATGGCCAGCGGGACCAGCGCGTGGCGCCGCAGGAAGGGGCTCACGGGCTGCAGCGGGCGGCGGCGCACCGACAGGCGAAAGCTGAAGATGATGCAGAAGGCGACGAACACCCAGCCGAAAAAGCCCTGCACGGTCTCGCCGAACCAGGCGCCGTCGGTCTTGGCCATGATCCAGGCCTTGAGCGTGTAGACGAGGTAGGGGTCGGCGCCCAGGTCGAACGCGGTGACGATCATCGCGGCCAGGAACGACAGCATGGCCGCATTGCCGAGCCCCGGCGCGCCGTCCACTGCCGACTGCCACACGATCAGGTTGCTGATCACGTAGCCCGCGTAGGTGAGCGAGAACCACATCATGGGGATGACGATGGGCACGTTGACGAGCCGGGCCCCCAGCACATCGGTGTAGGTGTAGTGCCCGAAGAACCAGCCGTGCGTGCTGCCCATCTGCTCGGCGAACCAGCCCAGGCTCACCGCGATCAGCACGAACTGCAGCGCCGGGCGGGCGCCGAGCAAATGGGTGGCACTGGCCCAGCAGCACGCGAACATGAGCACCGACGCAGTGACGATGGCAATGGTGGTGTCGTTGTGCGTGCGCAAGGCCGTGACCACCAGGAATGCCGCGAGCAACGCGAAGGTCACCGCGGGCAGTCGGGCAGTCAGGGGAGTCTTTGCAGGCATGTGGGGTGTATCACGCTGTAACAAACCCCCAGTGTAGAGGATGCGCCCGTGATTCGCGCCCCTTGTTTTTGCAGAAACCTCAGTGCCTTTTCGGTACTTTTGCGGGCCGTTTTGGTGTTATATCAGCGTCGCACCGTGGCGGCTCAGCGCATCACGGGGTCAGGGCTTTCAGCGAAGCGAGATTGAGCAAGGAGGCCTCGATGGCCGCCGCGGTGGCCACCGGCTGCTCCATCGGGAACAGGTGGCTGCCGTCCAGCATCATCGTGCGGCCCTGCGTGATGCGCAGGGTCAGGGCCATGCCCACCTGCTTCATCTCTTCGGAGTCGCGCCCGCCGATGAAGGCGGCGGGGCACTGCAGCGGGTGCGCGGCCAGCAGCCGGCCCAGGTTGTGCGGCAGCGTGTTGTAGATGGCGGTTTCCACCGCGCGGTCGAACCCCAGGATGCGCTTGCCATCGTGGTCCACCAGGCCGTGGGTGACGTAGTCGTGCAACACCTCCGGGTCCCAGCGCGCGAACGCCTTTTTCTTGCGAAAGTGTTCCAGCGCCTCGTCGTTGCTGGCCCAGCTGAAGCGGCGCTGCCGGCTGATCTTGCCCGGCGAGATCGAGCCCACCACCTGCGTGCGTTTGGCCACGTCGACGGCATTGGCCTTCCAGCCGCCCAGCAGCGGCGAGTCGATCAGGAGCACGCCCCGCACCAGCTCGGGGTGGCGCGCGGCAGCCATCACGCTCAGAAAGCCGCCGAGCGAATGCCCCACCAGAAACACCGGCTGGCCCAGGCGCTGCACCTGCGGCGTGGCGAAGTCGGCCAGCTGCTGCACCAGGTGCGGCCAGTTGTTGGTGACGGGGTACTGCGCTTCGTGGCCGTACCGCTCCACGGCATGCACCTCGAAGCCGCGGGCCTTGAGGTGCTGGAAGAGGACGCGGTAGGTGCACGCCGGAAAGCTGTTGGCGTGCGAGAAAACGATGGGGAGCATGGAGGTACGCGCAGGGAGCAAGGGCTGCAGCCGGCACCCCGGACGGGGCGCGCGGGGCAGGTCAGATGAGCTTGTCCAGGTGGTTGGTGATCTTCTTGAGCGGCTTGCTGCGCGCAGGGTTCACCATGATGGGAACGTTGGTGGCACCGCCGCCCCAGGCCGGGTCCTCGATGCTGTCGAACACCTCGCGCAGCTTCTGGCCCCAGTTGTCGTGCAGCATGCGGAAGTACGGGTTGTTCTCGTCGATGCAGACCACCTTCTCGGTGGAGAAGCGGTCGACCTCGTAGACCACCAGGTCCAGCGGCAGTCCCACCGACAGGTTGGACTTGAGCGTGCTGTCCATGGACACCAGCGCGCACTTGGCGGCTTCGTCCAGCGGCGTTTCGGGCGTGAGCACGCGGTCGAGCACGGGTTTGCCGTATTTGGACTCGCCCACCTGGAAGTACGGCGTCTCGGACGTGGCCTCGATGAAGTTGCCGGCCGAGTAGACCTGGAACAGGCGCATGCCCTCGCCCTTGATCTGGCCGCCGAACACCATTGACACATTGAAGTCGACGCCCGAGCGCTTGAGCGCCAGGCCGTCGCGCTCGTGCACATGGCGCACCGCAGCGCCCAGCACGCGGGCGGCGTCGAACATGCTCTTGGCGTTCCAGATGGAGATGGTCTCGCCCGAGTCGCCGTCCTTGAGCTGCTCGGTCTGCAAGATTTCGCGCACCGATTGGGAGATGGACAGGTTGCCGGCCGACAGCAGCACCATGAAGCGGTCGCCCGCCTTCTCATAGACCATCATCTTGCGAAAAGAACTGATCTGGTCCAGGCCGGCGTTGGTACGGGAATCGGACAGGAAAACCAGCCCGGCGTTGAGTTTGATGGCGACGCAATACGTCATGGAGCAGATGGTGGGTCTAGGGTGGGGGAACCCGCAAGTTTAGTCCGGCTTGCGCTCCAGGTTGGTGCATGGCCCGTGCAAGGCCCTGCGCGCCGCACGGCGCTGGCGCAGTTTTGAGTGAATTGCTATTGAAATAATAGCTGGCAGCGCACGCCAGGCATGCGGCAGGTGGCATTTACACTCAATTGGCCAGCATCTTCTTGAGTTGGTAAAGCGCGTCCAGCGCCTCGCGCGGGCTCAGCTGGTCGGGGTGGATGCCCGCCAGGGCTGCTTCGATGGGGCTGGCGCCCGCGCCCTCGGGGGCCTCCGGCGTGGCGAACAAATCCACCTGCAGATCGTTTTCGCCCGCACGCTCTTCCAGCGCGGCCAGGGCATGGCGGGCGTGGTGCAGCACGGGAGACGGCATGCCCGCCAGCTTGGCCACCTGGATCCCGTAGCTGCGGCTGGCGGGGCCGGGCTGGATCTCGTGCAGAAAGACGATGTCCGCGCCGGACTCGGTGGCGCTCACGTGCATGTTGATGGCGTGGCGTGCCTTGGCGGGCAGCTCGGTCAGTTCGAAGTAGTGCGTGGCGAACAGAGCGAACGCGCGCGTCTTGTCGTGCAGGTGCGTGGCGATGCCGCTGGCCAGCGCTAGGCCGTCGAAGGTGCTCGTGCCGCGGCCGATCTCGTCCATCAGCACCAGGCTGTGCGGCGTGGCGGCGTGCAGGATCTGCGCGGCCTCGGTCATCTCCAGCATGAAGGTGGACTGCGCGTTGGCCAGGTCGTCCGCCGCGCCGATGCGGGTGTGGATCGCGTCGATGGGGCCCAGGCGGCAGTGCGATGCGGGCACGTGGCTGCCCATGCAGGCCAGCAGCACGATCAGCGCCACCTGCCGCATGTAGGTGCTCTTGCCGCCCATGTTGGGGCCGGTGATGATCTGCATGCGCGTGTTGGCGTTCAGGCGCGTGTGGTTGGCGATGAAGCTGCCGCTGGATGTCTCGGCCAGGCGCGCCTCCACCACCGGGTGGCGGCCGTTCTCGATCTCGATGCAGGGCTCGGGCACGAACTGGGGCGCGCACCAGTTGAGCGTGAGCGAGCGCTCGGCCAGGGTGCACAGCACGTCCAGCGCGGCCAGGGCCTGGGCCAGTCGGGTGAGGGCGGGCACGTGGGGCTGCAGCTGGTCCAGGATCTGCTCGTACAGCCACTTCTCGCGCGACAGGGCGCGCTCGTTGGCCGACAGTGCCTTGTCTTCGAAGGTCTTGAGTTCGGGCGTGATGAAGCGTTCGGCGTTCTTCAGCGTCTGGCGGCGGCGGTAGTCGTCGGGCACCTTGTCCACATGGCTGCTGGTGACCTCGATGTAGAAGCCGTGCACCTTGTTGAACTGCACGCGCAGGTTGGGGATGCCCGTGCGGGCTTTCTCGCGCGTTTCCAGGTCCAGCAAAAAGGCATCGCAGTTGGTCTGGATGGCGCGCAGCTCGTCCAGCTCGGTGTCGAAGCCGCTGGCGATCACGCCGCCGTCGCGCACCAGGGCCGCGGGCTCCTCGTCGATGGCCGCGCACAACAGCGCGGTGCAGCCCTCGGGCGGGTGCAGGTGGCTGAAGATTTGAATCAAATAGGGCTCTGGCGCTTGCCCGGAAAGCGCAAGGTGCTCTGATTTTTGTAGCGTCTTGCACAGGGCGACCAGCTCGCGCGGGCGCACCTGGCGCAGGGCGATGCGGGCGGTGATGCGCTCCACATCGCTCACGCCCTTGAGTTCGCCGCGCAGCAGGGACCACGGGCCGCTGCCCCCGCCGGCACCCGCGTCGCCGCGCAGCGCCGTCGTGGCCGACAGTCGCTGGCGCGCCTGGTCGCGGTCGCGCTGGGGCTCGAGCAGCCAGGTCTTGAGCAGGCGGCTGCCCATCCCGGTCATGCAGGTATCGAGCAGCGAGAACAGGGTGGGTGCATCGTCGCCGCGCAGCGTCTTGACGAGTTCGAGGTTGCGTCGCGTGGTGGCCGGCAGGTCGATCAGGTCGTCGCCGCGCTGCACCTGCACGCTGTGCACGTGCGTGAGCGTGCGGCCCTGCGTGTGCTCGGCATACGCCAGCAGCCCGGCGGCGGCGGCGTTCGCCTCGCCCAGGTCTTGTGCACCCCAGGCCTGCAGGCTGGCCGCGCCCAGGTTTTCCAACAGCTTGCGCTCGCCCAGGGCACTGTCGAACTGCCAGTCGGGCCGCGGGCTCATGGGGCAGGTGAAGGCGCCGCCCTGGCGCAGCACCTGCAGTTGCTGCTCGAAGCGCTCGGTCACGCCGGCGCTGTAGATCAGCTCGCTCGGGGCCACGCGCGCCAGCCAGCCGCCCAGTTCGTCGTGCGCGCATTCGGCCAGGTACACGCGGCCCTGGGTCACGCTCAGCCAGGCCAGGCCGCAGCGCGCGCGGGGCGCCTGGTGCACGGCCATGAGCAGCGATTCGGATTTGTCGGACAGCAGTTCGGTGTCGGTCAGCGTGCCGGGCGTGACCACGCGCACCACCTTGCGCTCCACCGGTCCCTTGGCCGCGCCGACCTCGCCCACCTGCTCGGCAATGGCCACCGACTCGCCCATCTTGATCAGGCGCGCCAGGTAGGTCTCCAGCGCATGGAAGGGCACGCCTGCCATCAGCACCGGCTGCCCGCCCGACTGGCCGCGCTGCGTGAGCGTGATATCGAGCAGGCGCGAGGCCTTCTCGGCGTCCTGCCAGAAGACTTCGTAGAAGTCGCCCATGCGGTAGAGCAGCAGCGTGTCGGGGTACCCGGCCTTGAGCGCTAGATATTGCTGCATCATGGGGGTATGACCGGCGAGGTCCTGCTCCCCTGCGGGTGTTTGGGATTTGTCTTGTGTGTTCAACAACTTAACCAGCTATTTCTTGGTCTCGCATTGCCAGGGATTTTCCATTGCCGTCAGCCCTGCCGATGCTTTGGGGAGGGGGCTGTTTTGGACCGAAGCGCATTTTCGTTGATCTGGCTATCGCTTGGCGCCCGCCTTCGAACTGCAGTGAAAAATCCTGATGTTCTCGGCATCTATGAAAGACAACACCGTCTGCCGGATGCCCTCAATGCTCATGCGCCAGATGTCGGCCAGCAGGTGATCCGTTCTTGGCTGCTTCAGCGGCCTGGGACCACCTACAGATTTCGAGGAGGGTGCCCGCTGAAATCTCCCGGCTGGACGAACTCATCGCCCAGACACATGGCCTTCAGGCGTTGCTGGACCAACCCGGACCGCTGCGGCTCGGCAATCATGCCTGGCAGCACGTTCGCGAAGTCCGGGCTCGCCAGCAGTTGAGTCAACGCTGTGCTCACGGCCTGCCGCAGCGCGGCGGGCGCCACAGCCATCTCACTGGCCAGCTCCTCGCGTCCATCGACGATGTTGAGCACGTCTTCGATGTCGTGGCTGCTCAGGTAGTCGCCGCCACCGCGGCCTGCGAAGGCCTCCAGTTTGGTCGCCACGAAGGCCACGGCGCTGACCAGCCGAATCGTGATGCCCGATCCCAAATTCGCAGGCGCTGCACTTTCAACCGCATACGGATACCACCGGTTGGAGAACCCCAGCACCTGCGGCTGCACCGGCATCAGGTCGAGCAGGAGGCCCGACTCCTTGTGCACCCAGCGGCAGATCACATCGCTGCTCATATCGCGCGCGAAACCACGCTGCGCCACGGCTTCCTCGATGCGATAAAACAGGGCTCGACTGGCGTTCACTACCGCATCGACGTCGCGGGTGGCGCGCACCGGGTCGGCCAGCGGGTCCGTCACCAGCAGGCCGGCGACGGCACCGCCGACGAACACCACCTGTTCACGCAGATCGCCCAATGCCTCGGCGATCTGGCGGAGCTGCGGCAGATTCGGATCATCGGCCCGCATCGGGTGCCTCAGCGTGTAAGCGCATCAGTTCGGTCTCCAGGAGTTGGGCAGCAAGGTTGCGCTCGCGCGCCCTGCCTGTGCGCAAGGCATCGAGCAAGGCCAGCAGGCGATGGAGCGACGGGTCGGCCAGAGCCGCCTGCGCAGCGGTGCGGTAGAGCGGTGACAGCGTCGGTCCCTTGGCCTTGCCGTCAGGATGTGCCCACACGGGCGCCTCTCCTTGCGCAACTGTCAACTGGCTGGCCAGCGGCTCGGCTCCGAATGCCGTCGGGACACCGCGCTTGACGGGGCCCATCGTGGCCGGCCAGACGTAGCGCACGCCATGCAGCATGAACTCGAGCAGGTTCGGCCGGACCGGTGACCATTCGACGCGTGACGGCGCCACGGCGAGGCCTGATGCCACGGCCCGCTTCACGCTGGCATGCGCTTCCGAAGCGCTCATGCTCAGCGCCTCGCCCAAGGCGGCGTATGGCCACCGTTGGGGCGGGTGGGCTGCAACCTTCAGCAGCACCAGCAGGTCTTGGGGTTTGAGGTCCATGGGCGATGTGAATTCGCTATTCGTGAATTGCGAATATCGCTGATGCACGAGCGTTTGGCAAGCTTTGGAGAATCTACGCGGATGGGTACTGACAAGGTAGGGGCAAGAGTGACAGGTTGGAGACTATAAAAAATGAGGGGACGGCGTCACTGGCACTGATCAACAACCGCATGCCCTGTCGCTGACCTGTACTGCAGCATCGTGGGTGTGTGGTGTTCCAACGTCTCGGACATGCAGGGAGACCAGCCATTCAACCCCTGGGGTTTCCCCTCACGCGGTTACATGTCTGTTTGTCATGGCGTTACGTTTTGACATACTCTTGCCTGTATGCTGTGCCATGGCCTGGCGCAGTGGCCGCCACGGCTTTGCAACCGGCTGCTGTGCGCGCGCAGGCCCCTTTCCTTCAGAGGTTTCAGACCGACCGTGATTTCGTCCGAACTGCTGACCGACCTTCTTGCTCCCGCTGGCGAAGGGGCCATCGAGCCCATGGCGCAGGCGCGCCTGCAGGCCCTGGTGGATGCGGTGCCGGTGGCGCTGATGGAGTTCCGGTTGCAGGGCGGCCGCCTGCTGCTGCTGGCCGCCAATGCCGCCGCGCGCCGCATGCCGGGGCTCGGTGCGGTGCGCCACCCCGGTGCGGACGCCAGCGAGGTGTTCGACCTGCTGGCCGGCACGCAGCTGCTGGACCAGCTGCACGGCGTCGTGCGCGTGGGGGCGCCGCTGGAGTGCCGCCAGGTGGTGCGCGAAGCCGGGCGCCTGCTGCTGGCCTGGGACCTGTCCGCGCGCCGCGTGACCACGGACTGCATCGTCGTCACAGTGCGCGACGCCACCGAGGCCGAGACCTTGCGTGCCGCGCTGGCCAACGCCGAGCACGCCCTCGAAGAAGTGCGCCGTGAGCTGCGCGAGCAGACCGACGTCTTCAACACCATGGAAAGCCTGGCCCGCGCAGGGCACTGGCGCCGCATCGAGGACCCGGGCGAGACCGTGCTGCTGTGGTCGCCCGGCCTGTGCAACATCGCCGGCTTCGAGCAGCAGGAGTGGGTGGATCCCGAGCGCGCCGTGAGCGGCATCCTGCCCGAGGACCGCGGCGTGTTCGACAAGGTGCGCGAGCGCGGCCAGGGCCTGGATGTGGAGTACCGCTGGCGCCGGCCCGATGGCGAGGTGCGCTGGATGCGCTCGCGCGTGCAGCGCACGCTGCCGCGCGACGGCGTGCAGGTGGTGATGGGCGTGGTGCAGGACGTGACGGACGAGCACCGCGCGGCCGAACAGCTGCGCGAGCAGCTGCTCTTCATCCAGCGCATCGCCAGCCGCATCCCCGGCTTCATCTACGAATACCGCCTGCATGCCGACGGCAGCACCAGCGTGCAGTACATCAGCGACGCGGTGCGCGAGTTCATGGGGGTGGAGCCGCACGAGGTGACGGCCGACCACGAGGTGCTGATGCTGCGCGTGCTGCCCGAGGACCTGCCGCATGTGCAGAGGTCCGCCATCACCTCGGTGCGCAAGCTCGTGCCCTGGCAGTGCGAATACCGCGTGCGCATGCCCGACGGCAGCATCCGCTGGCACATGACCAACGCCATACCGCACCGCGAGCCCGACGGCTCGGTGGTGTCCCATGGCTTCACCATGGACATCACCGACCGT
>NZ_CAXUPO020000010.1:0-181217 GCF_964252695.1 Acidovorax sp. LjRoot117
TGTGCTGGAAGATCTTGAAGTCGGTCTTGCGCGTGGCCACCCACAGCCAGGGGCGAAGGCGCATCCGGTAAGACCCCCACCGGTGGTCCTGCCCCTGCATGCCAAAGTGCGTGACCAGGCCGCTCAGGTACCGTTTGCCCAGGCCTTCTATCTCGACCTCCACCGATGCCGCCTTGCCCAGCAGCGCCTTGGGGTCGATGCTTTTGCTCGCGCTCACCAGGTCGATCTCCAGCGAGTACAGCTCGCTCAGCGCCTCTGTGCCGTCGAGTTTGCGAAACTGCAGTTGTTCGCCCAGCGGGGTTTGGATCTTGACGCGGCGGGTCATGGCTGCTGGCCCATTTTTTTTCTTCCCTCGGATTGTTGTAGTTGCGGGCCCCAAAAGGGCCGCGAAAATCGCCGCGCATGATAGGTGGGGAGGGGTCGCAAAACCGGTCGCGAAGCGCGCTTGCTTGCGTCTTCACACAACTCTTACCCAGGCATTTGGTAAGTGTTGGGAGTGGGCTTTTTTTCGGGCTTTGGCGTTGTTATCGAGGCCGCAAAAGCAATCGCGTGCTTTGACTTAACGAGTCTGCGTGAGGCGACCTGACCAGCGACTTGGCCGGACCTGGCCGGACTTGGTACAGGCGGTGTTGTGTGGATTGGCGGCTACCAATCTTCCTTCACCGCCATCACCGCGTCCCGCCCCGCGGCAGCGCGCCCTGCCAGCCATGCCGTGACCGTGCCTGCCGCCACCACCGCGGCGGCCAGTGCCAGCAGCCGAGCCACCGGCACCTGCAGCTCCATGGTCCAGTGAAAGCTCTGCGGGTTGACCACATGCACCAGCACCACCGACACCGCGAGACCCAGCCCGGTGCCCGCTGCTGCGCCGACCGCCGTCCATGCCGCGCCTTCGCCCGCCACCACCGTGAGGATCTGCCTGCGGGTAAGGCCCAGGTGGGCCAGCAGGCCGAACTCCTTGCGGCGGGCCAGCACCTGGGCGCTGAAGCTGGCGGCCACGCCGAACAGGCCGATGCCGATGGCCACGGCTTGCAGCCAGTAGGTGACCGCGAAGCTGCGGTCGAAGATGCCGAGAGACCGCGCGCGGATGCTGGCGGCGGATGTGAATTCGAGCGGGCCTGCCCCTGCCGCCGCGCCGCCTGCCTCGGCCCCGGGCGTGGCAGAGTGGACCAGTGCGGTGACGGCATCGCGCAGCGCGGCCTCGTCAGCGCCCGCGCGGGGCCACAGTGCCAGGTCGCTGGTGCGGGCGTCACCCGTGAGCCGGACGAAGTCTGCGCTGTCCATCGCCACGGCACCGAACTGCCGCACGTAGTCGCGCCACACGCCTGCTACAAAAAACGTAGCTTCCTGCGCTTGCCCTGAGGGCGCCAGCAGCCCGAAAGAATCGGACAGCGCAGGCCAGTCGGCGCCGGGGCGCACGCCGTACAGCTCGCCCACCGCCTCGCTCACGTACACGCCCACGCGGTCGGGTGGCACGGGCACGGGGTTGCCGACCAGGGGCAGGGCCTGCGCGGGGTCGGCCGCCAGGGGCCTGGCGATCAGCGCCACGGCGGGGCGGGCCGGGTCGAGCAGCAGGCTGCTGGTGCGCAGGGTTTGCACACGCTCCACGCCGGGCAGTTGCGCCACGCGGTCGGCAAAACCGGCGGGGAAGGCCGCGGCATCGTCTGCGGCCGCGTTGCCTGCCAGGCGCACATACAACGGTGCGGGCAGCACGGCGTCCAGCCACTGGACGACCGAGCCGCGAAAGCTCGCCACCATCACCGTCAGTGCCACGGCCAGGCTGAGCGATGCGACCACACCGCCCACGGCGACGGCGGCCGTTCCGTGCATGCGGCGTGCGCGTTCCACGGCCAGCAGGGGCAGCGGCGACGATGCAGCGCCATGCCGCGCCGCCAGCGGCTGCGCCGCTTGCAGCAGCGCTTGCACGGCCCAGGGCAGCAGCGCAATGCCGCCCACCAGCAGCATGCCCACGGCGACGTAGGCGGCCAGTGGAATGCCAAAAACCGGTGGAGCGCTTGCCAGCAAAGCGCTGGCAGCTATCAAAACGATACCGATGGCACCACCGCGCTGGCGCCCGCCGTGGGTGCCCAGGCCCTTGAGCGTTTGCGCGGGCGCCAGGCGCTGGGCCTGGCGCGCAGGCCACCAGCCCCCCACCAGCGCAGCGGCCACACCCAGGGCGCCATAGACCGCCGCGGCGGTTGCGCTCCACTGCAAGCCGGGCTGTACGCCAGCGAAGTAGCCGCCGCCCAGGTCGCCACCCAGCACCTGCAGCGCCAGCGCCGCGAGGCCCGTGCCCAGGCCAATGCCGGCCGCACTGCCCAGCAGCCCTAGCGCTGTCGACTCCATCAGCACCAGGGCCAGGCGCTGGCGGGGTGTAGCGCCCAGAACGGCCAGCAGGGCGAACTGCGGTGCGCGTTGCGCCACGCTGAGCGCAAGCACGGAGAAGACCAGAAATGCGCCCGTGAACAGTGCCACCAGCGCCAGCACGGTGAGGTTGACGCGGTAGGCGCGCGACAGGTTGCTCACGCGCTGCGCGGCATCGCCGGGCTCGCTCATGCGCACGCCGCGCGGCCAGGCGCGCAGCGCCTGCAGTTCGCGTTCCACGGCGGCGCGCACGGCGCCAGGGCGCAACTGCAGGTCGATGCGGCTGAGCTGGCCGCCGCGCCCGAACAGGTCCTGCGCCGCGCCGATGTCCATCACCGCCAGCGGCACGCCCCCGGCGGCCACGGTGCCGGCCACGCGCACGGTGTGGGCCTGCAGGCCGGACTGCAGGCGCAGCTCGGCCAACGGGCCGGTGCCGTCGCCGGTCAGCCGCAGCGCCTGCAGCGCCGCGGCGTTAAGGAACACCTGCCCCGGCGCCAGCATGGCCAGGCGCTCGGCGGCGTCGAAGGCGCGGGGCATGAGCGAAGGTGCCATGGCGGGCACGACGAGCGCGTCCACGCCCACCACGCGCAAGGCCACACGCGCACCAGGCGGCGCGGCCTCGGCGTCGGCGGCGCCCGCAGTGCTGGCCTGGGCCGTCAGCTCCAGCCACGGGCTGGCCAGCGCCACCTGGGGGTGCGCGGCCACGGTGGCGTAGAGCGACTCGGGCAGCGCGCCTTGCGCAGCGCGCAGTTCCAGGTCGGGCTGGCCGTTGACGGAGCGCACAGCCTGCGCAAACTCGTCCAGCGCCGACGCGTTGATCACATGCACCGCAAACCCCAGCGCCACGCCCAGCATCACCGCTGCCACGGCCGCGGCGCTGCGCCAGGGGTGGTGGCGCAGTTCCTGCCAGGAGAAGGTGCGAAGCAGTGCGAGCATGGCTGCGGCTAGCGCGCCGCGATTCCGCGCGATGTCAGGTGCAGCACCCGGTCCGCACGCGCTGCCGCGGCATCCGAATGCGTCACCAGCACCAGCGATGCACCGTGCTCGCGCGTCTGCGCCAGCAGCAGGTCCATCACGCGGGCCGCGGTGGTGGGATCGAGGTTGCCGGTGGGCTCGTCCGCCAGCAGCAGGGCCGGGCGGTGGACCAGTGCACGTGCGATGGCCACGCGCTGCAGCTGCCCGCCGCTGAGCTGCTGCGGCAGTCGGCCGCCCAGGTCGGCCAGGCCCACCGCGTCCAGCATGCGTCCGATGCGCGCAGGGTCAGACCGGCCCAGCAGCATCAGCGGCAGGGCCACGTTCTGCGCCACGTCCAGGTGCGGCAACACGTGGAAGGCCTGAAAGACGAAGCCCACGTTCGCGCGCCGCCACAGCGCGCGCTGCGTATCGTCGAGCGGCCCCAGGTCCGTGCTGCCGTGGGTGATGCGGCCGGTGTCCCAGGTGTCCAGGCCCGCCAGGCAGTTGAGCAGCGTGGACTTGCCCACGCCCGAGTCGCCCACGATGGCCACGAACTCGCCCGGCGCGACGGTGAAGCTCACCTGGGCGAACACCGCGGCATCGCCATAGTGCTTGCCCAGCTGTTCCACGCGCAGCCCCGCAGGAGTGGGGCTGGCCGATGGCGAGCCCGTGCCCTGTGCCGCGTGTGCTGCTGCGGGCTGCGTCATGGTGCGCGCAGGTCCAGCCGCTGCAGCACGGCCTGCACGAGGGTGGATACCGCGTCCGGCGTATCGCAGGCAATGGCCTGGCGATGCGGCATGCTGCGCAACCAGGTGATCTGGCGCTTGGCAAGCTGGCGCGTGGCGGCAATGCCGCGCTCGCGCAGGTGGGCGAGGTTGGGTGGCGTGCCCGGGGCGCCCGGTGTGCGGGCGGCCTGAAAGTCGAGCTCATCCCACACCTGGCGGTAGCCCACGCAGCGCATCGAGGGCAGGTCCGGGTGCAGGTCGCCGCGTGCCCGCAGGGCCTGCACTTCTTCGACAAGGCCACCAGCGAGCATGGCGTCAAAGCGCTGGGCGATGCGGCCGTGCAGCCAGGCCCGGTCGTCGGGTTCCAAGGAAAATAGGGCGCTGTCGCTCGCTGGCAGGGCGCTACCAGCTCCTCTTTTTGTAGTGTGAAAGCTCGACAGTGGCTGGCCGGACACGTGCCATACCTCCAGCGCTCGCTGAATGCGCTGGCTGTCTCCAGGCGCCAGGCGCGCGGCCGTGACGGGGTCGACCCGTGCCAGTTCTGCATGCAGCGCGGGCCAGCCCAGCTCGGCGGCTTGGGCTTCGATCCGCGCGCGCACGGCGGGGTCGGCGGCGGGCATGTCGTCGATGCCATCGAACAGCGCCTTGAAGTACAGCATGGTGCCGCCCACCAGCAGCGGCAGTGCGCCGCGGCTGCGGATATCGGCCATGAGCCGCGTGGCGTCCTGCACGAATTCGGCCGCGCTGTAGGCCTGCAGCGGGTCGCGGATGTCGATCAGGTGGTGGAGCACGGCCGCGCGCTCTTCGGGCGTGGGCTTGGCGGTGCCGATGTCCATGCCCCGGTAGACCAGGGCCGAGTCCACGCTGATGATCTCCACCGGCACGCCTTGCTGGCCCAGCACGGCGGCCAGCGCCAGGGCGCCCGCGGTCTTGCCGGATGCGGTGGGGCCCGCCAGAGCAATGGCGGGCAGGTGGTGGGTCTGCTGCGGGGGCCTGGTCACGCGCGGGCTCCAAATTTTTGCACCAGCGTCCAGGAGATCACGGCCAGCACGGTGGACCAGAACCAGATGCCGTTGACCAGCGGCCACACCGTGCCGTCCAGGCGCGCACCCAGCCAGCCGCCAATGGCAAACGCGGCCAGCATCATCATGAAACCATTGAGCGCCGACGCCACCCCCGCCGCCTGCGGAAACGGGCCCACGGCACCGCTCTGCCCACAAGGCTGGTGGATGCCGTGGCCCAGCATGAAGAGGTAGAAGGGCAGCGTCAGCGCCCAGGGCTGGTGCCAGCCCAGGTGGGCCACCAGCGCCATCAGCGTGCCGCCGCTGATGCTCAGCGCCCCCGCGATGGCCACCGTGCGCTGCAGCCCGCATCGGGCCAGCAGGCTGCGGCATAGGAAGGTGCCCCCGAAGTAGGCCAGACAGGCCGACGCCATGGTCCAGCCGTACTGCGTGCGGCTGAGGCCCAGCACGTCGATGTACACGAACGACGACGCCGCCAGAAAGGTGAACAAGCCGGCGTAGGTGGCCGTGGTCTGCAGCGAGAACGCCCAGAACGTGGGGTGGCGCAGCACCTGCAGCCAGGTGCCCAGCAGCACACGCGGCTGCAGGGCCTGGGGGTTGCGCCGCGCCAGTGTCTCGGGCATGCGCAGCGCCACCAGGACCAGCGTGACGACCGCATACGCCGTGAGCGCCATCAGCGCCGCGCGCCAGCCCAGCCATTCGCTGAGCAGCCCGCCCATGGGCGCGCAGATGCAGGCCACGATGCCCAGCCCCGTGAGCGCCTTGGACATGGCGCGCGCTCCGTCCAGCGGCGTGTACAGGTCGCGCACGATGGCGCGGGCGCACATCACCACCGCACCCATCGCAGCGCCTTGGGCAATGCGCCACAGGATCAGCAGCGCCATGCTGGGCGCCAACGCGCTGCCCAGCGATGCCACCGCATAGATCGCCAGGCCCGCCAGCAGGATGGGGCGCCGGCCGAAGCGGTCCGACAACGGGCCCCACACCATCTGCGAACAACCGAACGCCAGCAGCAGACCGCTGAGCGTGAGCTGGGCCGACGCCATCGGCGCGCCCAGGCTGCGGGTGAGCGCGGGCAGGGCGGGCAGGTACAGGTCGGTGGTGACGGGCTGGATGCTGAGCAGCAGGGCCAGCACCAGGATGGCCAGGCCGGGCGCAACCGTGGCGTTGGAAGCCGTGGGCACGGCGGTGGCAGAAGGGGCAGACATATCTGTCTGAGGGTACCAGATGGGGCTGCCTTGACCTGCGCCAAGGGCTGCCGCCGCGCCCCTGCCAAGGTGGCATTGATGCCCTGGTGTTGATGCTCTGGCAGACCGCAAGCCAGATCGTGTGGGCTGTTTATTTCAGCTTGAACAGCGACACCATCGCCTCCCGGTACAGGCTCTGCCCCACCGAATTGGTGTTGTGGTGCGAGCCACCCTCCACCAGCACGAACTGCTTGGGCTCGTGGGCGGCCTCGTACAGCTTGCGGCCCAGGCTGGGCAGGATCAGGCTGTCGTCGCTGCCGTGCACCACCAGCAAGGGCGATCCGATCTCGGACACCTTGCGCACGGATTCGAAACGCTGCGTGATCAAGGCCGACACCGGCAGCCAGCCCCATTTGAAGGTGCTGACCACCTCCGGAATGCTGGTGAAAGTGCCTTCGACGATGGTGCCTTGCTCATCGTTCACCTGGCGCGCCAGGTCGATGGCGATGGCGCCGCCCAGCGAGTGGCCGAAGATGTAGCGGGGCTTGCCCGGCTGGTGCTGGGCCAGCCAGTCCCAGGCCGCCCGTGCGTCCTCGGCCGCAGTGGCTTCGGACGGCAGGCCCGCGCTGCTGCGGCCAAAACCGCGGTAGTCGATCGCCAGCACCGAAAAGCCCAGCTCCTGCATGCGCCGGATGCGGCCGGACGACCCCGCCACGTTCCAGCGTGCGCCGTGCAGATACAGCAGCACTGGAGCATCCGCCCGGTCGTGGGGGAGCCACAGGCCGTGCAGCCGCTCGGCCTTGCCACTGTCGTTTGAGCGGAAGTCGATCCAGACATCCGCCATGTCGTCGGTGGACTGCGAGCCACCCCAGCTGCGGTCGCTGGGCTGGAAGATCCACTCGCGCTGTTTTGCATCGAGGGTGGCGCAGCCCGCCGAGACGGCAATGGCCAGCGCCAGGGAGATCAGGAGGGGGGTGCGTTTCATGAGAAGGACTGAGTGCCATCGTGTCGGAAAGTTCTGACACGGCAAGCAGGGTTTGTGCCTATCTCCCAGGAGAGACCGCCAAATGCCCCGCAACTCCCCTTCTTTTCACCGCTTTGTGCCCCAGGGGGGGCCGGCCTGCGGTTACACCACGCCCTGCGCCAGCATCGCGTCCGCCACCTTCACGAAGCCGGCGATGTTGGCGCCGTCCACATAGCTCACGCGGCCGTCGGCGTGTTGGCCGTAGCGCAGGCAGGCGGTGTGGATGCCCTGCATGATCTGCAGCAGGCGCGCATCGACCTCTTCGCGCGGCCAGGACAGGCGGGCTGCGTTCTGGCTCATCTCCAGGCCCGATGTGGCCACGCCGCCGGCATTGCTCGCCTTGCCGGGGGCGTACAGCACGCCCGCCGCCTCGAAGGCCTTGGCGGCGTCGATGGTGGAGGGCATGTTGGCGCCTTCGGCCACGCAAATGACGCCGTTCTGGATGAGGGTGGCCGCGTCCTTGGCGTCCAGCTCGTTCTGGGTGGCACAGGGCAGGGCCACATCCACCGGGACGTGCCAGGGGCGCACGCCGGCTTCGAACTTCACGCCGGTGCGTTTTGCATAGTCGCTCACGCGGCCGTAGTGGTGGTTCTTCACGTCCATCAGGATGGCGAGCTTCTCGGTGGTAAAGCCTTCTTCGTCGATGACCGTGCCGCTGGAGTCGGACACGGTCATCACCTTGGCGCCCAGCTCCAGGGCCTTTTCCACCGCGTACTGCGCCACGTTGCCCGAGCCCGATACCGACACGCGCAAGCCGTCGAACGCGCGGCCCTTCTGCTTGAGCATCTCCTGCGCGAAGTAGACCGTGCCGTAGCCGGTGGCTTCGGGGCGGATCAGCGAACCGCCGAACGACAGGCCCTTGCCTGTGAACACGCAGTCCGCTCGGTTGCTTAGTTTCTTCATCATGCCGGCCATGAAGCCCACCTCGCGGCCGCCCACGCCGATGTCGCCGGCCGGCACGTCGGTGTCGGCACCCACGTGGCGGAACAGTTCCGTCACAAACGCCTGGCAAAAGCGCATCACTTCACCAGCACTCTTGCCCTTGGGGTCGAAGTCCGAGCCGCCCTTGCCGCCGCCCATGGGCAGCGTGGTCAGCGCGTTCTTGAAGGTCTGCTCGAACGCCAGGAACTTGAGCACCGACAGGTTCACCGACGGGTGAAAGCGCATGCCGCCCTTGTACGGCCCGATGGCCATGCTGTGCTGGATGCGGTAGCCGCGGTTGACCTGCACCTTGCCATGGTCGTCCACCCACGACACGCGGAACATGACCGTGCGCTCGGGCTCCACCAGCCGCTCCAGCAGGCCGTGCTCGGCATAGCGGGGGTGCTGGGCGATGAACGGCCACAGGCTCTCCATGACCTCCGTGACAGCCTGCAGAAATTCGGGCTGACCCGGATTGCGGTGGGCCACGTGAGAAAGGAAGCTGTCTGCGGACTCGTATTTCATGTTCTCAAGACTTTCTGAAGCAAAAAAGCAGGCAAGAGCGCACTGCAACACGACATTATGTTCAAAAGTTATACGTTCATGCGGATGTCTCTGCACAATGGTGGGGAATGTGGCCCGTGAAATGCCACATATTGGTGCGTCTGGTGGGCGGCAAAACGCCGTCACCGGTTGGCGGGAAGGGCGTCACGGCCTTGTCACAAGGTCAGCCCACAGTTCGGCGGTTCTAAACACAACGAGGAGAAGAGCATGCACATTTCTGGTGCGAAGTTGGGTGCGGTGGCCTTGCTGGCCACGCTGGCGGCTTGTGGTGGCGACAATGACAGCCCGTATCCCACGCTGAACGGCGACCGCCCCCTGGTCATCGGCCACCGCGGTGCGGCAGGCTACGTGCCGGACCACACGCTCGAAGGCTACAAGCGCGCCATCGACATGGGCGCCGACTTCATCGAGCCCGACTTGGTGGCCACGAAGGACGGCGTGCTCGTGGCCCGCCACGAACCCAACATCACCGGCACCACCGATGTGTCCACCCGGGCCGAGTTCGCCAACCGCAAGACCAAGAAAATGGTGGACGGCGTGCAGGAAGAGGGCTGGTTCGTCTCGGACTTCACCCTGGCCGAGATCAAGACGCTGCGCGCCATCCAGCCGCTGTCCGACCGCGACCCGTCGTTCAACGGCAAATTCCAGATCCCCACGCTGGAAGAAGTGCTGGACCTGGCCAAGAACGAAGGCACCAAGGCGGGCCGCACCGTCGGCGTGTACCCCGAGACCAAGCACCCCACCTACCACGTCAACCTGGGCCTGCCGCTGGAAGACCGCCTGCTCGCCATCCTGGCCAAGTACGGCTACACCACCAAGGCGTCGCCCGTCATCGTGCAATCGTTCGAGGTATCGAACCTCAAGTACCTGCGCACCAAGACCCAGATCCGCCTGGTGCAACTGGTGGACGCGAACGACGTGAACGCCGACGGCAGCATGGACCTGACGGCCCCCTACGACAAGCCGTACGACTTTGCCGTGGCGGGCGACAAGCGCACCTTCGCCAGCCTGCTGACCGCCGATGGTCTCAAGGAAGTCAAGACCTACGCCGACGGCATCGGCCCCTGGAAGCCGTACCTGATTCCTTCGAAGCAGGTGGACGCCAACAAAGACGGCAAGCCCGACGACCTCAATGGCGACGGCGTGATCGACGAGCGCGACCGCGTGATGATGGCGCCCACCGACGTGGTGAAGAACGCCCATGCCGTGGGCCTCATGGTGCACCCCTACACCTTCCGCAGCGAAGCCAAGCGCCTGGCATCGGACTTCAAGGGCGACCCCAAGGCCGAGTACAAGCTGTTCTACAACCTGGGTGTGGACGGCGTGTTCAGCGACTTCCCTGATACGGCCAAGGCGGCGCGGGACAACTGATCGGCAGATCGACGGGGACACGGCGACCCTGTGCCGTGCACCTGCTGCAAAAACAAAGCCCGCGACTGCGGGCTTTGTTTTTGGCATGGTCGGTGCGCTGTCACGCCACTGCTGCTGCGGTTGCTGATGCCGGTGAAGTTGCAGCTTTGGCGGGCTCCTGGGCTGCAAGCGGGTCGGCGGGTGGCAAATCCATCCACGCCCGCATGAGCGCAGGCTGCTTGCGCAGCCAGTGCGTGGGCATGGCCTGCGTGCCCCAGACGGGGATGCGGCCGGCGTATTCACCCATCACCCAGAACTGCCGAAGCGCCAGGCACGGGGCGATGGCCGCCAGGTCCGCCGCGTGTATGGCGCGCACTCCGGTGTACCCGGTGAGATAACGGTGCCAGCGCTCCATCACCGCGGCAGTGGCGGGTGTTTCATGACTGCGCGGCAGCAGCACCCACAGGTACACGCTCAGCTCGTACGCCAGCAGGCCCGGGCCTGCGTCGTCGAAGTCGAAAAACGCGGCCACGCGGCTGCGCTCGGCTCCTTCGGGGTTGTCGGGGCTGTCGGCCATGAAGTTGTTGCTGCCGTGGCAGTCGCCATGGCAATGCACGCGGGTGAGGCTCGGCGGGTCCGCAAAGCGCGAACGCAGGTCCTCGGCCAGAGCCGTGAATTCGCGTGCCAGAGCCGCATCCACGGTGGGTGCTGTGAGCATGCGCTGCAGTGATGCGTCCAGCAGCAGCGGCAGGTCCAGCGTGTAGTGGCTTTCGGGGCCTGCGTAGCTCTGTGCTGCGCCATGCAACTGGGCCAGGCCCCGGCCGGTGGCTTCGATATCCACCAGCGATTCGCCGGGCGGGTCGCCCGGTAGAAAGTCGAACAGCAGCAGCGCCCGGGGACCTTCGGGCAGTGCCAGCACCACGCTGAAGGACCCATCTGCCGCGGGCAGCGGCGCGGCGACCGGAATGCCGTGCGCGCGCAGGTGGGTTAGCAATGCGGTTTCGTAGGCGATGTTGGGGTCGCCGCGGGGCCGTTCGGCGCTCAGCCGGGCGATGGCGTGCAGCCCGCTGGCAAAGTGCAGTTCATAGACTTGGTTAAAGCCGCGCCGCAGCAGCACGCAGTGCGCCACAGGGCCCAGGGGCCAGCCGGCTTCCACGGCGCGCGCAATGGCCTCGCCCGTGGGGGTGGTCTGTGCGATGAAGTGGGGGTCGAGGGGGATCATGGCGGGCGCTTCCATTCCAGCAGGGCGGGCGATTCTGCCGCCAAACGGCGGCCCGCGGCTTAACGGCAGCCAAAGGTGGACCCCAGGGGCCTGTCCGGCGCCCCCGTCAGAAGCCCACTGCGAACCCCACGCTCAGCAGCGTGCGACCCTGTTGGCGGCCCACCGTGGCATCCAGTTGTCGACCGGGTGCCCATTCCCACCGCGCTCCCGCCTGAAACACCGGCGCACTGCGCTGGACGCCGAAGGCCTCCACGTGCGGCGTGATGGCGCCCCAGCTGTGCTCCAGGGACACGCCCCAGGTGCCGCGCCAGGACTGGCCGCGTTCGCGCTGGGTGCCCAGGTTGGCGTTGGCCACGCCCCACGGTGCGGCGCAGGTGCCGATGAGGTTCAGCGCCACCATGCTGCCCCCGCTGTGGCCCCCGGGCTGTCTGCGGTGGGTGAGTCCCGCCGTGCTGGCGGCATTGCAACCATCGGTCTGCGCGGGGCTCCACAGCCACTTTGCCTGCAACCCCTGCAGCGTGTGGCGCTCCCCCATGTCGCGCGCCAGCAGGGCGCCCAGCTCCAGCCCTTCGATGGGGGTGAAGGCCGGCGCTGCATAGAAGGTGCCGCGCTGCCCGCGCTGGCCTTCCCACCAGGCTTCGATGTGGCCCTGGCCCACCTCATCCACACCCGCATCGTCCACGGTGAGCGGGCGCCCTGCGTGGGCGCTGGGCAGGGCCATGCAGAGCGCTGCCAGTACGGCGGGCACTGCGGACATGGCGGGATGGGGCTGGCGGTGGTGGGACGGCTGCATTGGCTGGAAGACTCTGGCTATGCGAATGGCGCGGGGAACAGCAGTGTGGTTCTGGGAAGGGACCTACCGTCCGCGCAGGAACAGCGCGTCCAGTTCCTTCATCGACAACTGCCGCCACGTGGGCCGGCCGTGGTTGCACTGGTCGCTGCGGTCGGTGGTCTCCATCTGGCGCAGCAGCGCGTTCATCTCGTCGATGGTGAGCCTGCGGTTGGCCCGCACCGCGCCGTGGCAGGCCATGGTGCCCAGGATCTCGTTGCGGGCGCGCTGCACCACGGTGGTCGCGTCGTGCGCGGCCAGTTCGGCCAGCACGCTGCGGGCCAGCTCGACCGGGTCGCCAAAGCCCGACGCGGTGGCCAGCGTGGTGGGCACGGCCCGCACGGCCAGGGTCTTGGGCGAGAACGGCACCACCTCCAGGCCCAGCAGGGCCAGCACCTCGGTGGATTCTTCGGCAGTGGCGACTTCCTCGGCCGTGGCGGCGAAGGTGGCGGGGATCAGCAGTGGCTGGCTGGCAATGCGTGCGCCGCTGTCCACCTGGGACTTGAGGCGTTCGTACACGATGCGTTCGTGCGCGGCGTGCATGTCCACGATGATCATGCCCTGCGCGTTCTCGGCCAGGATGTACACGCCGTGCAACTGTGCCACGGCGCGGCCCAGGGGCCAGGTGGTCTCTGGGGTGTCTCGGCCGGTGCCGGCGGGTGCGCTGCCTGCCATGGCATTGGCGCTGAGTGGTGCAGCGGCTGGCGGCGGGAACGCGGTACCTGGAGAGCTCCAGGGCGGTGCCTCGGCCGATTCGCCAGCGGGCCTGTCCTGTCCTGGCTGCCCCAGCGGCCCCTGCGTGCCTTGCCACAGGGCCTGGCCGCCTGGCGCGCTGGCCGCAGCAGGGTCCTTGCGCGGGCCCCACAGCGCCTGCAGGTCGGCCACCTGGTGGCCACGTTCTTCAAATCTGATAGCGGATTGCGCTTGCCAAGTGCGCGGTAGCGCCTGTTTTGACGTCACAACGGCAGCGCTGTTGTCCGCAGGGCTCGCATCGCCCTCGGCAGAGGCTGCGGCGGCTGCCGCGGCCAGCGCTGCGGCGCGTGGTGCGGCCAGCGCGTTTTCCACCGCGTGGCGCACCGCCTGATGCACCTCGCGGCTGTCGCGAAAGCGCACCTCGATCTTGGTGGGGTGCACGTTCACATCCACGCGCGCCGGGTCGATCTCTACATACAGCGCATACACCGGCTGCTTGTGGCCGTGCAGCACGTCTTCGTACGCGCTGCGCGCGGCGTGGGTCAGCACCTTGTCGCGCACGAAGCGGCCGTTGACGTAGCAGTACTGGTGGTCGGCGCGCGAGCGTGCGGCGTCGGGCAGGCCGGCGCGGCCGGTCACGACCACCGGGCCCACGCGGTGCTGCACGGCGACCGACTGCGCGACGAAGTCTTCGCCCAGCACGTCCGACAGGCGCCGCGCCAGCGCGTCCTGCAGGCCGCTGGCGCTGGCCTGGCCCGGCACGAAGGTCGCGCGCCACTGCTCCACCAGCTTGCCTTCGTGCCAGATGGCAAATCCCACATCGGGCCGGGCCAGCGCGTGGCGGCGCACGGACTCGATGCAGTGCGCAAGCTCGGTGGCGTCGGTCTTGAGAAATTTGCGGCGCGCCGGGGTCGAAAAGAAAAGCTCCTTGACCTCCACCGTGGTGCCCGTGCTGCGGGCGGCAGGGCGCAGTTCGCCGCTGCGTGCGTCCAGCAAAAAGGCGTTGCCTTGCGCGGCAGGGCGCGAGAGCAGGGACATCTCGGACACCGAAGCGATGGCCGCCAGCGCCTCGCCCCGAAATCCCATCGTGGCCACGGTTTCCAGGTCGTTCAGGTTGGTGATCTTGCTGGTGGCGTGGCGGCGCAGCGCCACAGGCAGCTCCTCGTGCGGAATGCCGCCGCCGTCGTCTTCCACGGTGATCAGGCGCACGCCGCCGGCGGACAGCCGCACGGTGATCTGCGTGGCGCCGGCATCGAGCGCGTTGTCCACCAGCTCGCGCACCACGGAAGCGGGGCGCTCCACCACTTCGCCGGCCGCGATCTGGCTGATCAGCTCGTCGGGCAGGTCGCGGATGGGGCGGCGTGGGGGGATGGGGGCGCTGGCCGGCAGGGCCGTGGCGAGGGGGGCGGTGGTGTCGTTCACCCGGTGGATTTTAGGGCCGGGCTCGCGCAGGGGCTTTGCGGGTCACCCCGGCGGGCTGGGGATAATGCCCGCTGCTTTTTTCAACACCAGCCCCATGGAACTTGTCACCTTTCTCATCGATTTCATCCTGCATGTGGACAAGTACCTCGAGGCGTTCGTGCAAGCGTACGGCCCGTGGGTGTACGCGCTGCTGTTTCTCATCGTGTTCGTGGAAACCGGCGTGGTGGTCATGCCGTTCTTGCCGGGCGACTCGCTGCTGTTCATCGTCGGGGCGCTGTGCGGCGCGGGGCTCATGAGCCTGCCCATCGCCTGCGTGGTGCTGATCGCCGCAGCCATCCTGGGCGACCAGTGCAACTACTCGATCGGGCGGTACTTCGGGCCCAAGGTCTTCCAGTGGGAAGACTCGCGCTGGTTCAACCGCCGCGCGTTCAACCAGGCGCATGATTTTTACGAGCGCTACGGCGGCATCACGATCATCCTGGCGCGCTTCATGCCGTTCATCCGCACCTTCGCACCCTTCGTGGCGGGTGTGGCCGAGATGAACCGTGCCAAGTTCACGGCTTTCAATGTGGGCGGCGCGCTGCTGTGGGTGCTGGGCATCTGCACCGCGGGCTACTTCTTCGGCAACTTTGCCTGGGTGAAGGAAAACCTGGACAAGATCATCTGGGCCATGATCTTCATCCCCGGGCTGATCGCGATCTTCGGTGCCTGGCGCGCCGGGCGGGCGGCCAAGACGGCCTGAAGCACCGGCAACGCCACCCTCAAAGCAAAACTCCTGACGCTCGGTGTACGAGTGCCAGGAGTTTTTTTACGCCGCCATCGGTCGCCCAGGCGGGCGGCGATGGTGGGTGTGAAGCAAATTAACGGCGATATCCACGGCGTTGGTCGCGGTCTTCACCGATTTCGTGGCCCACCAGCGCGCCGGCTGCGGCACCGCCAATGGTCCCTACAGGGCCGCCGAAGATGGCATTGCCTGCGACGCCGCCTACGACGGCACCGACGCCGGTACCCACTTGGGCATCGGTGGGGTTGGAGGCACAACCACCCAGGGCAAGGGCCGCGGTGCAGGTGGTCGCAAGGAGGATGTGACGGATTTTCATGGCAAGAGTCCTTTGTGGTGTGGATTCAGGCCTTGCAGTTGTTCAGCGGGTGCTGCTCAACTCGACCTGTGACTGAAATATCCACCCGGCACCGCGCCGCCGGCGTAGGCAAGCGGGGGAGGTGCCTGTAGGACATGCCGCGCCGTGGCTGACGGCAGGGCGTGATCCGAAGCGGCCCGGACATCGCCGCCGAATGGCGCCCGGCCAGGCGGTGCGGGTGCTGGACTGTCGCGCCGTTGCGCTCGTGTATTGGCCGCATTTCTTAGGGTTTACGAGGCGGTCGTCCCCGTTGCCAATCCTGCGGCGCAGACAGATCATTGATCGGTCATGAACACAAGCCGCGAACACAACGCGGCCAACCAGGGGATACCACGATGGGCCAGCACACCAACTCCGCGGGCCAAGGCCCTCAGCTCACCGTCGCGCAGCAGATCAGCCTCATCGTCGGGGTGGCGGTGCTGGCGCTGGTGATCATCCTGGCGCTGAGCCTGGTGCGGGTGCAGCACCTGGGCCGCACCGTCGACCAACTGGCAACCGAGCAGGTCGAACGGCTGCAGCTGGCGCTGCGCTGGCGCAGCAACATCGCGGTCAACTCCACGCGCGTGTTCTCCATTGCGCAGAGCGACGGTGACGACCTGCAGAACTACTTCAAGGACATGGTGGCCGCCACCACGGCAGACACCAGCACGGTGCAAAAGCGCTACACCGAGCTGGAGAAAAGTCCCGAAGGCCTGCGCATCCAGGAGGAGCTGGCCGCCGTGCGCACGAGCTATCTGGAAGCGCGCGACAAGTCCCTGGCCCTCAAGAAGGCGGGCGACATGGCCCAGGCCAAGAGCTACGCCCTGGCCACGTTTGCACCGGTGCTCAACCAGTACAACACCGTGGCCGACAAGATGGTGGCCTACCAGGTGCAGCGCTCGGCCGAGCAGGCCGGCGAAGCGGCCGCGCTGATCAGCTCGTACCGCACCACGGTGCTGGTGGCGGGCGTGGCCGGGCTGGGGCTGCTGGTGGTGCTGTCGGTGGTGGTGGTGCAGCGCATCCGCCGGTCATTGAACGAGGTGGCCACGGTGGCCCAGCGCATCGGCGAGGGCGATCTGTCGCAGCCCATTTATGCGCAGGGCCGGGGCGAAGTGGCGCGGATGATGCAGGCGATGCAAACCATGCAGGCGTCGCTGGTGCGCATCGTGGGCGACGTGCGCCACAGCAGCGACAGCATTGCCACCGGCTCCAGCGAGATCGCGGCCGGCAACGCGGACCTGAGCCAGCGCACCGAAGAGCAGGCGGCCAACCTGGAGGAGACCGCGGCGTCGATGGAAGAGATCACGAGCACGGTGAAGAACAACTCCGACACCGCGCAGCGCGCCGCGGTGCTGGCGGGCACCGCGTCGGCTGCGGCCGTCAAGGGCGGCGAAGTGGTGGGCCAGGTGGTGGCCACCATGCAGGACATTTCGGCCGCGTCGCGCAAGATCACCGACATCATCGCGGTGATCGACGGCATTGCGTTCCAGACCAACATCCTCGCGCTCAATGCCGCCGTGGAGGCCGCCCGCGCGGGCGAGCAGGGCCGTGGCTTTGCCGTGGTGGCCAGCGAGGTGCGCAGCCTGGCCGGGCGCAGCGCCGAGGCTGCCAAGGAGATCAAGGCCCTGATCAACGCCAGCGTGTCCAGGGTCGATGACGGCACGCAGCTGGTGAGCAACGCGGGCCAGAGCATGGAAGACATCGTCACCCAGGTCAAACGCGTGAGCGATCTGATCGGCGAGATATCGAGCGCCACGGGCGAGCAGACCATCGGCATCAGCCAGGTGGGCGAAGCGGTGACGCAGCTCGATCAGGTCACGCAGCAAAACGCCGCGCTGGTGGAGCAAAGCGCCGCGGCGGCCGACAGCCTCAAGCACCAGGCGGCGCGGCTGGCCGAGGTGGTGAGCGTGTTCCGCCTGTAGCTTGAATTGACCAGCAGCCCCCGGTGTGACGGAACCGGCGGGCCGGTGCAAGATGCTTGTCAGCGCTCGCCCGGCAGCAGGCACAGGGTGACCAGCAGCGAGGCCGGTTGCACCGCCTTGAGCGCATGCAGCATGCGCGGCGCCAGGTGCACGAAGTCGCCGGCGTGCAACTGCTGCACGGCGCCTTCGTTCATGAACTCCACCACCCCTTCGATGCACTGCACCGTGGCTTCGCCCGGGGTCTGGTGTTCTTTCATGGACTTGCCCACGGGCAGCACCACGCGCATGACCTCGAGCTGGCCGGCTTTAAGAATGGCGGTGGTGATGGCTTCGGGCAGGCGGTCGCCCAGGGGGCGAACACTGACGATCTGGCCGGATTGGGCGTGGGGCAGTGCCATGGCAGTTCTCCTTGCGTCCGTGGCGCACGGCCTGCTCGGAGGGGGCGGGGGCTGCACGCGCGGTGTGGATGATGCAGGCTACTTTGCCTGTACTTGGCGGTCCGCGCAAGGCAAGCCAAGGCACAGCGAAGCAAAGCAAAGCAACGCGCCCCGCGCTGTGCGGCCTGCCGTGGCCGTCCTACACCGAGCGGCTGCGCGCCAATGGCGGGTTCTTGGCGAAGTAGCGGGTGATGCCGCGCATCAGCGCATCGGCCAGCTGCTCCTGGTAGGCGCTGCTGCGCAGGCGCTGCTCTTCCTCGGGGTTGCTGATGAAGGCGGTCTCCACCAGCACGCTGGGGATGTCGGGCGCCTTGAGCACGGCAAAGCCCGCCTGCTCCACGCGCGGCTTGTGCAGCTTGGCCATGCCGCCGATCTCGCCCAGCAGCACGCTGCCGAGTTTGAGGCTGTCGTTGATCTGCGCGGTGGTGCTCATGTCCAGCAGCGCGCGCTGCACATGCTGGTCCTTGGACTGCACGTTGATGCCGCCCACCAGGTCGGCCTGGTTCTCTTTGTTGGCCAGCCAGCGCGCGGCGGTGCTGGAGGCGCCGCCCTGGCTGAGCGCGAACACGCTGGCACCGCGTGCGGCTGGGGTGGTGAAGGCGTCGGCATGGATGGAGACGAACAGGTCGGCCTGCACGCGCCGGGCCTTTTGCACGCGCACGCCCAGCGGCACGAAGAAGTCGCCGTCGCGCGTGAGAAACGCGCGCATCGGGTTGCCGCCCACGGTGGTGGCGTTGATGCGGTCGCGCAGCAGGTGGGCCACGCGCAGGACCACGTCCTTCTCGCGCGTGCCGGCCGGGCCGATGGCGCCGGGGTCTTCTCCGCCGTGGCCGGGGTCCAGCGCCACGATGATGATGCGGTCGGTCTGTGTCGAAGTGGCCCGATTGGGCGTGGCGGGCGCGGGGCGCGCAGGCTCGGCCGGAGGCGGCGCTGCGGCCACCACAGGTGGTGGTGGCGCTCCGGTCGCGCCGGGGCGCTGGCTGCGCTGGGCGATCAGGTCACCCAGCGGGTCGGTTTCGGCGGGCGGCTGGGGGCCGGTGCGTGCGGTGACGGTGGGCGGCGCAGGCAGCGTTTTGCCGGCGGCGGGTACGTCGCGCAGGCGCTCGGCGATCAGGGCTTCGAGCGGGTCCACCGGGGCGGCCGGGTACAGGTCGAACACCAGGCGGTGCTGGTAGGCGGCCACGGGCGGCAGGGTGAACACCTGGGGCATGGCGGCCTGCTTGAGGTCCACCACCAGGCGCACCACACCGGGCGCGTTCTGGCCCACGCGGATGCCGGCGATGTTCGGGTCGTCGGGCTTGACCTTGGCCACCAGCTCGCGCAGCTCGGGGCTCAGGTCGATGCCTTCGATGTCCACGGCCAGGCGCGGCGGCGTGGTCACGAAGAACTGCTTGGCCACCAGCGCGCCGTCGGATTCGATGGTGACGCGGGAGTATTCAGGGGCGGGCCATACACGCACTGCGAGGATGGTGGCGCCACGGGCGATCTGCTGCGTGCCCAGCAAAAGGACCAGGCTGCCCGCCTGCAGCAGCGTGCGGCGGGATGGCTGGCGCGGCGCCGGGCGGGGGGGCAGAGTCATTCGTTCAGAGTCCTTGCAGCAGGTGGAGGCCGTGGGCCGTGTGGGCGTGCACCGTGACGGTCCTTTCGGTGTCGTCAATTGCTTCAATGTGTATAGCAAGGTCTGCAGGCGGGGTCAGCGCTGCAGCCTTTTCTGGCCATTCTGCCACCTTGAGGCCCGGGTTGGCAAAAATGTCCCTGAATCCGGCGTCTTCCCACTCGCGCGGGTCGTCGAAGCGGTAGAAGTCGAAGTGCCAGACCGTGGTCGCATGCGGCGCAAGGCCCGGCGCCTCGTGCGGCTCCACCACGGCGTAGGTCGGGCTCTTGATGCGGCCCTCGACGCCCAGGGCGCGCAGCAGGTGGCGCACCAGGGTGGTCTTGCCGGCGCCCAGGTCGCCGTGCAGCGTGACAAACGCGTTGGCGAGCAGGGGCTGTGCGGCGAGGCGGCGGGCGAAGGCGGCGGTGTCGTCCTCGCTGTGCCAGGTGAAATGGCGGGCGGGTTCGGCGGCGCCGGGCGTGCCGCTTTCTACAATCTGGCCGGTATGTGGTGCAACAGTCAACTCGTTCCTCAAATGCAGGAGTGGGCCCGCGAGCTGGGATTTTCCCAAATCGGCGTGGCGGGGGTGGACTTGTCCGCTGCAGAGCCCGGGCTTTCGGCCTGGCTGGCGCAGGGGTTCCATGGCGAGATGCATTACATGGCATCGCATGGAATGAAGCGCGCCCGCCCGTCCGAGCTGGTGCCCGGGACGGTGAGCGTGATCACGGCGCGCATGGATTATTTGCCGCGGGATACCGGGCAGGCGGCGGGCCAGGGTTCGGCGGAAGAAGGCAGCCAAGGCGCCGGGCCCGCCTGGCAGGCCCACGAGCTGGCACGGCTGACCCGCCCGCACGAGGCCATCGTCTCTGTCTATGCCCGGGGGCGGGACTACCACAAGGTGCTGCGCGCACGTCTTCAGAAGCTGAGCGACCGCATTGCCGAGGCCATCGGCCCGTTCGGCCATCGCGTGTTCACCGACTCGGCCCCGGTGCTGGAGGCCGAGCTGGCCGCGCGCAGCGGGCAGGGCTGGCGCGGCAAGCACACGCTGGTGCTCAACCGCGAGGCGGGGTCGATGTTCTTCCTGGGCGAGATCTATGTCGACATGGCGCTGCCCGAGAGCGCGCCCGTCACCGCGCACTGCGGCAGCTGCAGTGCCTGCATCGACGTGTGCCCCACGCAGGCCATCATCGCGCCGCACCGCATCGATGCGCGGCGCTGCATCTCGTACCTCACCATCGAGCATGCGGGGGCCATACCGCTGGAGCTGCGGCCTCTGCTGGGCAACCGCATCTATGGCTGCGACGACTGCCAGCTCATCTGCCCCTGGAACAAGTTCGCGCAGGTCAGCCGGCTGCCGGATTTTGACGAGCGCCAGGGGCTGTCGGGCCAGCAGCTGGTGCATTTGTTCGCGTGGGACGAGCCCACCTTTTTGCGCATGACCGAGGGCGGGCCCATCCGGCGCATCGGGCACGAACGCTGGCTGCGCAACGTGGCGGTGGCGCTGGGCAATGCGCTCAGGGCCACGGGGGATGGCGCCTTGCGGGTGGCGCTGCAGTCGCGGGCGGACCATGAAAGCGCCCTGGTGCGCGAGCACGTGGCGTGGGCGCTGGGTCGAGAGTTTGAATGAAAATGGCCTCTGCCGCTTGATGGGCGTGCGCTAGAAGCTATCAAAATGATAGTTGGCGCATCAGCGCATCAGCGCATCAACGCACCAGGAGCCCCGTGCTTTTGAGCGTCTCCACCAGCCCCTGCGCGAACCGCTCGTAGCCTGTCGCGTTGGCGTGGATCTGGTCGGACCGCAGGCTCGCGTCGGCCAGCACCGTGGACCAGCCTTTGCTGTGCAGGGGGATCTTCAGCTCGCTGGCAATCTCTTCGTACATCGCATGGTCGCTCAGCAGGCCGGCCGACGCCGCCAGAAACGTCAGCTCGGGCACGGCCACCAGCACCACCTGGGCGCCGCTGGCGCGGGCCTGCGTGCAGATGCTGCGGATGTGGGTGCGGGTGGCGGTGGCGCTCTGGCGGCGCAAGAAGTCGTTGCCGCCGATGCTCACGATCACTAGCGCTGGCTGGTGTTTTTGCAGCAGGGCGGGCAGGCGCTCCAGCGCCTGGGCCGAGGTGTCGCCCGACACGCCGCCGTTGACCACCTTCCAGCCCGTCAGGCGCTGCAGCACGGCGGGGTAGGCCGTATCGGCCGATGCGCCCACGCCGGAGGTCAGCGAGTCGCCCAGCGCCAGCACGGTGGCATCGGGCGGCACCACCTGGCCGCGCGGGGCCTTGCGGCCGCAGGCCGCCAGGGGCGCAGCAGCGACCAGGGCCAGGCCCGCCATCAGCGCGCGGCGGCGCGCCAGAGCGCAAGTGGCAGCAGTGCCGGGTGCGGCAGGTCTGGCAAGGCAGGCATAGGTCATCGCAGGAACCCCAGGGCAAATGGCAGGCTCACCATGCCGAGCAAGGTGGACATCGTCACCAGGCCGGCCACATACGGCCCGTTGTAGCCCATGCGGGCGGCCAGCACGTAGCAGGTGGAGGCCGTGGGCAGGGCCGAGAACGCCAGCAGCATCGTGGTCTGCACCGGGTTCAGCCCGAACAGGCGCGCCATGCCGAAGGCGATCAGTGGTTGCACCAGGTGGCGGATGGACAGCACGGCCACGCTGAGCGTTTTGCCCCGGGTGAGCAGGCCGAACTCCAGCCCCGCGCCCGCGGCCATGAGCCCCAGCGCCAGCGACGCCGCGCTGATGCGGCCCACGGTGGGCGCCGCCCAATCGGGAATCTGAAAACCGAGCAGGTTGGCCACCAGCCCCGACAGCGTGGCCACGATGAGCGGGTTGCGCGCCAGTTCGCGCACGAAGCTGTGCTTGCCATTGCGCGCCATGGGCCACACGGCGGCAACGTTGAACAGCGGCACGCACACGCCGATCAGCACGGCGATCATGAGCAGCCCCTCGGTGCCCGCCAGGCGCTCGGCAATCGCCAGGCCAATGAAGGAGTTGAAGCGAAACGCCACCTGCGCGCTGGCCGCATGGTCGCGCACATCGATGCGCTTGCCGACCCAGGGCCAGTGCGGCAGGCTGTAGGCGAGCGCAATGCCGATCAGCCCCGACAACAGCCCCGCCGCGATCAGCCCCGAGGCGGCGCCGATGTCCACCGGGCTCTTGACGATGGACTGGAACAGCAGCACCGGAAAGAGCAGGTAGTACACCAGACTCTCCACCGGTTGCCACACCGACCGGTTCAGCGCGGTGTACCGGCAGATGAGGTAGCCGCACAGGATGAGGGAGAAGTCGGGGAGCAGGAGCTGGGCGTAGTTCACCGCCTGAGAATACTTGATGCCGGGCCAGGACCTGGGGTTAGCCCTTATGTGGAATCCGCAGGCTGCCGCAGCGTGCATTGCGCATACCATCGGCGCTGTCTGTCTGTACCCCCGCACGAAGGAGAACTCGAATGCATCGTCGTCAATGGCTTGCTCTGACTGTACTGGCCGCGGCCGCCGGATCGGCCGCCGCCCAGGGCTACCCCAACAAGGTGATCAAGCTGCAGGTGCCGTTTGCACCCGGCGGCACCACCGACATCATTGCGCGCGTGATCGCCGACCCCCTGGGCCGCGCCCTGGGCCAGAGCGTGATCGTGGAGAACAAGGCCGGTGGCGGCGGCATCGTGGGCGCGTCGGAAACCGCCCGCTCGGCACCGGACGGCTACACGCTGGGCATCGCCACCGTCTCCACCACGGCGGCCAACCCCGCCATCAACCCCAAGACGCCGTACAACCCGCTGACGGACTTCACGCCCGTCATCAACATCGCGGCCACGCCGAACATCATCGCGGTGAACCCCAACTTCCCCGCCAAGGACTACAAGGCCTTCGTGGCGGAACTCAAGAAGTCGCCGGGCAAGTACTCGTACTCGTCGTCGGGCACGGGCGGCATCGGCCACCTGCAGATGGAGCTGTACAAGAGCCTGTCGAACACCTTCGTCACGCACATCCCCTACCGCGGTGCGGGCCCCGCGCTGAACGACACCGTGGCCGGCCAGGTGCCGATGATCTTCGACAACCTGCCCTCGGCCCTGCCGTTCATCAAGGACAACCGCCTGGTGCCCATCGTGGTGGCCGCACCCCAGCGCGTGGCGGCCCTGCCTAACGTGCCCACGTTCAAGGAACTGGGCCTGGAGCCTGTGAACCGCATGGCCTACTACGGCATCGTCGGCCCCAAGGGCCTGCCCAAGGACATCGTGGACAAGATCAACGCCGGCGTGCGCAAGGCGCTGGAAGACCCGGCCGTGAAAAAGCGCATCGAAGAGACCGGCTCCATCGTGCTGGGCAACACGCCCGAGCAGTTCGCCGAGCAGATCAAGGCCGAGTTTGCCGTGTACAAGGAAGTGGTCGTCAAGCAGAAGCTGACGCTGGAGTGAAACCGGGCCCGGTGCTTCCGCACCACCGTTTCCAGGCCGCCTTCGGGCGGCTTTTTTGTGGGCGCACGCGGCCCTGTCGGCCAGGGCCTGTGCGGCGCGATTGGGTGTTGCTCGGTAGTCAACGCAAATCTACCGAGGGTGACATTGCAACACCAGGGCAATTCAAAGAATCTTGCCTGCACGAACGGATCGGCCGAGCCACAACGGGAGCGCCGGACGTCGTCAACCCAAGCCAGAGGCCCACATGTCCACCATTTCCCCTTCTTCCCCTGCGACGGCACCTGAGGCCAGCCCGGTGCGATCCCTGAAAGTCCATCAGATTGCCCTGGTGCTGGGGATCGCCGGTGTGCTGACCATCGCGTCGGAATGGGCTGGCACCGCCACGTTCACGGTCGGCTTCACGAAGGTAACGCTGTTTCCGTTCCTGTGGGCGCTGCTTGCCTGCGTTCTGTGCAGCATCGCCATGAAAAGGGCGGATGCGTCGGGGCGCGAATACATCCGCACGCAGACCATCGCGTCGGACTTCGTGCAGATCGGCATCATGCTGTTCATCGCCAAGCTGGGTTTCACGGTGGGCATCAACCTGCAGAAGGTGATCGCCGCAGGCCCGGTCCTGCTGCTGCAGGAGGCGGGCAACTTCCTGGGCACCATCGTGCTGGCGCTGCCCGTGGCGCTCTTGCTGGGGATCAAGCGCGAGGCCATCGGCGCCACGTTCTCCGTGGGTCGCGAACCCGGTGTCGCGCTGATCGCCGAGCGCTACGGCATGAACTCGGCGGAGGGCCGCGGCGTTCTGGCCGAGTATGTGACGGGCTCGGTCATCGGCGCGGCCTTCATGGCATTCTTCGCGAGCATGGTGGCGCACACGGGCATCTTCAGCCCCGAGGCTCTGGGCATGGCGGCGGGCATTGGCTCGGGCAGCATGACGGCGGCGGCCGTCGGTGCGATCTCGGTCCAGTACCCGGCCGAGAAGGACACCATCGCCGCCTTGGCCGCCGCGAGCAATCTCATCACCACCGTCGTCGGCACCTACATACTGGTCGTGTTCTCCCTGCCCATGGCCAACTGGCTGTACGCGCGACTGGAGCCCATCCTCGGCAAGAATCGCAAGGCCATCATCGTCGAGCACGACGCCGCAATGCGCGAGGCCATGGGCGAGATGCACCAGCAGGCGCGCCTGCCGTGGGGCGGCATGCTGGCCGCGGTCGTGGGCACGGCGGCGATCGCGCTGGTGGGCAATCAGTTCACCGGCGGCAAGTCCCTGGTGCTCGCCCTGCCGGGCATGCTGGTGCTCGTGGCCTGTGCGCTGGCGGGTCTGGTGATGTCGCGGCTCGCACCGCGCTTGCGCATCCCGGCCATCATCTGGGTGTCCATCATGGGCGTGCTGGTCAGCGTACCGGTGTCTCCCCTGGCCCCGCTGGTCAATCCAATGGTGGAAAAGGTCAACCTGCTGACCGTGGTGACCCCGGTGCTGGCCTATGCCGGCCTCTCGCTGGCCAAGGACCTGCCGGTGCTCAGGGCCCTGGGCTGGCGCATCGTGGTCACTTCGCTGATCGCCACAGCAGGTGCCTTCCTGGCAGGGGCTGTCATCGCCCAGTACTTCGGAGGCTGAACCGCATCGCTGCCGCAGGTGGGTCGGTGGCACGGATCGGGCCTGATCGCTCTGCCTCCCGGCGCTGCGCAGCCGGCGCTCAGGTCCTGGTCTTGCGAAAGGCCCGCATGGTGGCAATGAGCTGCAGCAGCAGCTGGTTGGCGGCGGCCGGCAGGCTGCGACCCAGCCGCGTGATGATGTGGGCTTCGGCGCTGGCCAGCACCGCCTGATCGATCGGAATGGCCACCAGGTCGCCGGCCTGCGTTTCCTGCGACACGGCGAAGGCAGGCAGCAGCCCCACCCCCAGTTGCGCCTTGCAGAAATGCTTGACCACCGAGATCGAATCGGTGGTGAGCTTTGGCACCAGCCTCAGCGTTTCCATCTGCTCTGCCAGCGCCACGATCTGGCGCGTGCCGTAAGAGCCATGCATCAGGGCCAGCGGATGCTCTGCCAGCTGCTTGAAAAGGGGCTGGCGCTGCAGCCGGGTCAGTGGATGGTCCGGCACCACGATGGCGCACATCGGCTGGCGCACCGCCGCGCGCGAGCGGATGCCTGGCGTGGGTGGCGGGTTGTAGACCAGCCCGATGTGTGCAGCATCCTCGCTGACGCGGCGCAGAACGTCGTTGGTGCCGGCCAGGCTGAGGTTGACCGTCAGGCGCGGATGGCGCCGCCAGAAGTCCTGCAGCGGCTCGTCCATGAGGTCGCTGACGAAGCCTTCCCCCAGCACCAGGTCGATGTGTCCGCGCGCAAGTCCGCGCAGTTCCTGCAGCTTGACGATCAGGTCGTCCTGATGCGCCCGATGCTGGCGGTAGTAGTCGCACACCATCTGCCCGGCCTCGGTGGGTCGCACGCCACGGCCCAGGCGCTCGATCAGCGTGACCGCCAGCTCGGCCTCCAGCTGCGCGATCTGCCGGCTGACCACCGACGGGTTCATGTCCATCTTGTCGGCCGCAGCCCGGACCGAACCGGAGA
Organism: Acidovorax sp. LjRoot117; assembly: GCF_964252695.1. Lineage (NCBI taxonomy): Bacteria > Pseudomonadati > Pseudomonadota > Betaproteobacteria > Burkholderiales > Comamonadaceae > Acidovorax > Acidovorax sp. LjRoot117. The sequence goes on from NZ_CAXUPO020000010.1 coordinate 26,310, forward strand.
CCGACGCCTCGTACAGGTAGCGCACGCGGCGGTCGTCGATGAAGCCCGCCGCCAGATCAGCCATCGTGGTCATGGGATTTTGTTGCCTTGTAGTCAACGAAATTCTACTGGTGTTGACATTGATGAACTCAAGGGCCGGCGCGAAGATTCCTGCCATCGGCACGCAACGCCATTCACACGGAGATACGGCATGAAAACCATCGGCATCATTGGACTGGGCAACATGGGGCGCGGCATGGCCCTGTCGCTGCAGCGCGGCGGCTACGAGGTGGTGGGCACCGATGCCGCGAGCGCCGTTCGCGCCCAGCTGGCGGCCGACGGCATCCGCGTGGTCGATTCCATCGGAGAGGTGGTGGCAGCGGCCGAAATGGTCGTCCTGTCGCTGCCCACAGCCGCGATCGTCTCGGAGGTCGTGGCCGGTGCGGGCGGCATCATCGACCATGCCAAGCCCGGGCTGATCGTCGTGGACACCTCGACCTCCCACCCCGACACCACGCGCGACCTGGCAGCCAGGCTGCAGGCGGCGGGGATGCGCATCATCGATGCGCCCGTGAGCGGCGGCCCCAGGGGCGCCATCAACGCCACCATGACCATGGTGATCGGCGCTTCCGACGAAGACTTTGCCCAGGCGCAGCCCGTGCTGCAGGCCATGAGCGCCAAGCGCGTGCATGTCGGCCCGGTGGGTGCCGGGCACGTCGCCAAGATCGCCAACAACCTGTTGGCCGCGGCCCACCTGCTGGTCGCGGGCGAGGTCACCCGCCTGGCCGCAGCCGCCGGCGTGCCGGTGGAGCAGGTGCTGCAGGGCGTCAACGCAGGCTCGGGCCGAAGCTTCGTGACCGAGCACAACTTTCCGACGTGGGTGATGAACGGCAAGTTCGACTCCGGCTTCACCATGCAGCTCATGCGCAAGGACGTGCGGCTGGCCCAGGAGCTCACCGCAGGCGTGGGGCTGGACCTGCCGCTGACGCGGCGCGTGGCCGAGCTGTGGGCGCAGAGCGCCGACTCCATCGGCGACGCCGAAGACTTCAACCGCATCGTCGAACTCGGCACCCGCAACGCCCTGGCTGCGGCCTGACACCCCAGGAGCCATTGCATGAACACCCACGCCACCGAGCAGCTGCTGGCTGCCTTTGCCGCCTTCTTCCCCGACACGCAGATCGGGTCCTATGTGGGCGGCGCCATCCTGCCGGGTGGTGGCGCGGACATCGCGCTGATCGACCCCGCCACGGGCCAGCGCTTCCTGTCCTACCAGGACGCTGGCGAGCAGGTGACCGCCGCCGCCGCGCAGGCCGCACTGGAGGGGCAGCGCACATGGGCTGCGCTGAGCCATGCGCAGCGCGGTCGCACCATGCATGCGGCGGGCCGGCTGCTGCGCGAGCACATCGAGCCGCTGGCGCAGCTGGAGTGCATGTCTGCCGGCAAGCCCATCCGCGACTGCCGCGGCGAGGCGCTGCGCGTGGCCGAAATGTTCGAGTACTACGCCGGCTGGGCCGACAAGGTCCATGGCCACGTGATCCCCGTGCCCAGCGGCCACCTGAGCTTTACCCGCCGCGAGCCCTGCGGCGTGCTGCTGCAGATCACGCCGTGGAATGCACCGCTGTTCACCTGCGGCTGGAATGTGGCACCTGCCATCTGCATGGGCAATGCGGTGATCCTCAAGCCCTCGGAGCTCACGCCCCTCAGTTCTTTGGCCCTTGCATCGCTGATCGAAAAGGCGGGCGTTCCCCGGGGTGTGCTGTCGGTACTGGCCGGCTTTGGCCACACCACCGGTCAGCACGCGTTGATGAACCGTGCGGTGAAGAAGGTTGTGTTCGTCGGTTCGCCAGCGACCGGTGGCAAGGTCGCCGCAGCGGCGGCGCAGCGCGGCATTCCCTGCGTGCTGGAGCTGGGTGGCAAATCGGCCAACATCGTGTTCGAGGACGCTCACCTGGAGCGCGCAGCCATCGGCGCCCAGGCGGCCATCTTTGGCAACGCGGGCCAAAGCTGCGTCGCGGGCTCGCGCTTGCTGGTTCAGCGCAGCATCTACGAACGCTTCGTGAAAATGGTGGCCGACGGCGCCGCGCAGATCCAGATGGGCGACCCGGCCTCTGCCGCGACCGACATCGGTCCGATCCACAACGCCCGGCAGTACCAGCATGTGCTGGACATGATCCGCTCGGGCCTTCGGGACGGCGCCGAAGTCGCGCAAGGCTGCGACGGCCAGCCCGCCGAAGGTGGCTACTGGGTGCGTCCCACGGTGCTGAAGAACGTGCACAACCGGATGGACGTGGCGCAGACCGAAATCTTCGGGCCGGTGCTGGTGGCGATCCCGTTCGACACCGAGGAAGAGGCGATCGCCATCGCCAACGACAGCGACTTCGGGCTGGCCGGAGCCGTCTGGACGCAGGACATCGGCCGCGCCTACCGCGTTGCGTCGAAGGTCAACGCAGGCACCTTCTGGGTCAACATGTACAAGGTCATCAACGTCGCGGCCCCTTTCGGCGGCTATGGCGCGAGCGGGTATGGCCGATCTTCCGGCATCGAGGCGCTGCACGAATACACCCAGGTCAAAAGCGTCTGGGTGGAAACCGCCGAAAAGCCGGTGCAGGCCTTCGGCTACGCGCCCAGCCTCGATGCGGCGAGATGATCGGAACGCCTGCAACAGCCCAGCCCCCGCCCAACGCAGGGGTGCGACCCGCCTGAACCGGTACCCCTGAACAACTTGGGCCCGGCGTCGCGCCTGGCAGGGCGTGCCAGTGGCATGCAGGTTGGCCAAGGCGGCCGCTGCATCGCTATCATGGCCAAGCCCCAGAGCCTGACCATGACCACCCCCGATTTCGCAGCGGACCACCATTCGCACCACCACAGCATCTGCCCCGTCCTGGGTGACCTCACCCCGCCGCGCAGGGGGTACGCGTGGGCTCGATGACGGCCCTCGCCGCCACCGGGCAGGGTCGTGCGGGCGACTCCGCCATCGATGCATTCATCGACGCGTTGTGGCTGGAGGACGGCCTGTCGCGCAACACCCTGGCGGCCTACCGGCGCGACCTTACCCTGTACGCGCAGTGGCTGGCCGCGCAGCAGCCCGCCGTGGCGCTGGACGAGACGGCCGAACGCCACCTGAACGGCTACTTTGCAGCGCGGCACGCAGAGACCCGGGCCACCACCGCCAACCGGCGGCTCACGGTGCTGCGCCGCTACTTCCACTGGGCGCTGCGCGAGCGCCGCATCACGGCCGACCCCACGGTGCGGCTCACGGCCGCCCGCCAGCCCCTGCGCGTGCCCAAGACCCTGTCGCAAGCGCAGGTAGAGGCGCTGCTGAACGCGCCCGACCTGGGCAACCCGCTGGGCGTGCGCGACCGCACCATGCTGGAGCTGATGTACGCCAGCGGCCTGCGCGTGACCGAACTCGTGACGCTCAAGACCTTTCAGCTGGGCCTGGCCGAAGGCGTGCTGCGCGTGATGGGCAAGGGCGGCAAGGAGCGCCTGGTGCCCTTTGGCGAGGTGGCCCGCCAGTGGCTGAACCAATACCTGCAGGAGGCGCGCGGCGCCATCCTCTCGGGCCAGCAGACGGACGACCTCTTCGTGACGCAGCGCGGCAGCGGCATGACGCGGGCGATGTTCTGGGTCATCGTCAAGAAATGGGCGGCCGTGGCGGGCATCACCGTGCCGCTGTCGCCCCACACGCTGCGCCATGCCTTTGCCACCCACCTGCTCAACCACGGCGCCGACCTGCGCGTGGTGCAGCTGCTGCTGGGGCACGCCGATATCTCCACGACCACCATCTACACCCACGTGGCGCGGGAGCGGCTCAAGGTGCTGCATTCGGAGCACCATCCGCGCGGGTGACGCAGCGCTGCGTTGCGTTGCGGGGCATTGCAGTGCCAGGTCTGATTTCACACAACAACACAAGGAGACAAAAGCATGAAGAAGAAGAAACTGATGGCTGGCGCGTTGCTGCTGGGGTTGGCCACCCTGTCCATGGCCCAGGGCTGGCCCTCGGCCAAGCCCATCCGCCTCATCGTGGGCTACCCGCCGGGCGGCGGCATCGACTTTGCCGCCCGCACGGTGCAGGTGCCGCTGCAGGAGGCGCTCAAGCAGCAGATCGTGGTCGACTACAAGCCGGGCGCGGGCGGCATGCTGGCCGCGACCGAGCTCACGCGCGCAGCGCCCGACGGCTACACCATCCTGCTGGCCAACACCGGGCCGTTCGCCATCGCGCCCTACCTGCAGCGCAAGATGCCTTACGAGCCGCTCAGGCAGTTCAGCTACATCGGGCAGATCAGCCAGGGAAGCTACATCGCCGTGACACGCCTGGACCACCCTGCCAAGGACCTCAAGGACTGGGTGGCCTGGGCCAAGGCCAACGCCGGCAAGGTGAACTTCGCGTCGGGCGGCGCGGGCACGTCCACCCACCTGAACGGCGAGCTCATGAACCAGGCCACCGGCCTCGATGTGACGCATGTGCCCTACAAGGGCAGCGCGCCGGCGGTGCAGGACCTGATCGGCGGGCAGACGCAGCTGCTCATCGATGCGGGGCCGGTGCTGCTGCCGCAGATCAAGGGCGGCAAGCTCAAGGCGCTGGCCGTGACCGGGCCCCGGCCCGACCCGCAACTGCCCGATGTGCCCACGGTGGGCGAGCTGGGCCTGGGCGCGATGGAGTCGGTGGGCTTCCAGGGCCTGGTCGGTCCTGCGGGCCTGCCCAAGGAGGTGGTGGACAGACTCAGCGCCGAGCTTGCCAAGGTGCTGGCGCAAGCGGACATCAAGGCCAAGTTCGCGGCCACGGGCTCCGAAGTGCATTCGCTGGGTCCGGTGGAGTTCTTCAGCTTCGTGAAGGGCGAGAACGAGAAATGGGCCCGGCTCATCCGCGAGCGCAAGCTGGAACTCGATTGATGGATTGATGGATTGATGAGTGGATGCACTGGCAAGCACCGCCGCCGGACCGGCGGCGGTGCTTGCGGGTGGGTCACGTGGCAGCGCTGCAGCAACTGCCACGCGCCACGCTGCCAGATGCACTGGAAGACATCGCAAAAAGCAGAAAGCAAAATGCAAAAAGCCCTGGCGAGCAGGGCTTTTTGCAGGGGGGACAAGCGCTTGCCACGGCGCCGAAGCGCTCACGCTGCGCTTGATAGGCCTACTCGTCGTTCAAGCCTTCGGCCCAGGTCAGCGCCTGCAGGTGGGCCCAGTTGACCTGGCGGTTGGACAGGTGCAGTGCATCGGCGTTCTTGGCAAACGCCACTTCGTCGCCGCTTTCGCAGGCAATGGTCAGCTCCAGGAACGGCGCGAACACGCCCGTGCGGCGCAGCAGCGCGTCCATCACGGGCTCGGGCAGGGCGACGGACTCCAGGGCCTTTTCCAGGGGGACGCCCAGCATGGTGTCCAGCAGCGAGAACACGCCCACCACGAAGGCGTTGTCGCATTCTTCGGGCGGCAGCAGTTCGGCGGCCAGCAGCTCCATCAGGCGGCCGCGCACCACGGCGGTCTGGCCCACGGCCGGCGGCGCACCGCCCGCGCGGGTGGTGGTCATCAGCAGGGCCGCCCAGCGGAACAGCTTCTTGAGCCCCAGGATCATCACTGCGTGGCGGAACGAGGTGATCTCGCACGACAGGCCGAACCCCGATGAATTGATGAAACGCAGCAGGTTGAAAGACAGCGTGGGGTCTTTCTTGAGCAGGTCTTCGATCTCGGCCGTCGTGGCCTGTTTGCGCACCAGGTTGATCAGCTGGATGATGGTGGCCTGCGACGGACGGATGGTGGTGGCCTTGACCAGCGAGGGCTTGGCGAACCAGAAACCCTGGAACAGCTTCACGCCCAGGCCGCGCATCAGTTCGTACTGCTCGGCGGTTTCCACCTTTTCAGCGACCAGGGTGGCCTTGCTGTGGGTGGTGGCGAACTTGACCAGCGGTGTGGCCAGCTCGGGCTTGAACGCCATCATGTCCAGCTTGATGAACGCCGCCAGCGGCAGCCAGCTGGTGTAGGCGCGGCGCAGGGCCTGCTGGTCGAAAGCCAGGCGAAAGCCGCGGGTGCGCAGGGCTTCGAGCGTGGGCAGGCGGCCTTCGATTTCTTCCGGCGTGGCGCCGTCGGGCAGCGGGGGCACTTCCAGCACCACCTTTTCGGGGTGGATCAGCTCCAGGTGGCCGCCCGAGAGGCTGTCGTGCGTGCAGTTGATGAACACCGTCTTCTTGCCCACCAGCGCTTCGGTGCCCGCGTACGACAGGGCGTTGAAGAGCAGGGCCGCGTCGCTGGCGGCGGTGTGCGCATCGGAGGCGGTGGAGCGGTCGAACAGCTCGTAGCCGTAGACCGCGCGGGTCTCGTCCACGATGGCCTGACGCGCAATGATGGCAATGTTCTCGTCGACGGGTTCGACCGCAGGAGCAACTGCTTCGGGGGCGTCTTGTTCGGATGAGCTGGACATGGGGTCTGCGGTAGGGTTTTCGGGGCTGCGTTGATTCTAGACCCCACAGCCGCCGCAGCCCAGCACTGGTTTGCAGGGGTGCGGGCGCTGCGTCATGCCGTGACCTGGTCTGCCCAGGCCAGGGCCTGCAGGTGGGCGAAGTTGATCTGCTGGCTGGTCAGGTGCAGCAGGCCGGCGGTGCGGTCGAAGGCGGCGTCGTCGCTCGACTCGCACGCCTCGGCCAGCGTGAGCAGGTCGCCCAGAAAGCCTTCGCGGCGCAGCAAGGCCGCCGCCACGGGCTCCGGCACGTTGAGCAGGCCGAGCGCCGACTCCATGGGCATGGACAGCATCACATCCAGCAGCGAGAAGATGCCCACGACGAAGGCCTGGTCGGCTTCTTCTGGCGGCAGCGTCTCCAGCGCCAGCAGCTCCATCAGGCGGCCGCGCTCCACGGCGGTCTGGCCCACGGACGACGGCGTGCCGCCAGCGCGCGAGGCCGTCAGCAGCAGGGCCGCCCAGCGGAACAGCTTTTTGAGGCCCATGAGCATCACCGCCTGGCGGAAGGACGTGACCTCGCGCGACAGGCCGAAACCGGCCGAGTTGATCAGGCGCATGAGGTTGAAGGCGAGGCCCGCGTCCTTCTTGAGCGTCTCCTCGATGTCGTCCGTGCTGGCCTGCTTGCGCACCTGGTTGATGAGCTCGATGATGGCGGCCTGCGAGGGCGCGAGCAGCTTGGCCTCGACCAGCGCCGGGCGCGCGAACCAGTAGCCCTGGAACAGCTGCACGCCCTGGCTGGACACCATGTCGTACTGCTGGGCGGTTTCGACCTTCTCGGCGATCAGCTCGGCCTTGGAGTTGCGTCCTGCATAGCTGATGAGCACGGCCAGCTGGTCATGGGCCAGCACGGAGAGGTCGAGCTTGATGTAGTCGGCCAGCGGCAGCCAGGGGGCGTAGGCCGACTGCAGCACCGTGTGGTTGAACGCGAGGTGAAAGCCACGCTCGCGCAGCTCGGCCAGGATCGGCATGCGCGTGGCGACTTCGTCCGCTGCAGCGTGGCCCAGGGGCGGTATCTCCAGCACCACCTTGTCCGGGTCCAGCAGCTCGAGGTGGCCGCCCGAGAGGCTTTCGTGCGTGCAATTGACGAAGATCAGCTTCTTGCCCACCAGCTCTTCGGTGCCCGCGTGCGAGAGCGCGGTGAACACCAGGATCACGTCGGTGGCCGCAGTGTGCGCGGCGCCGGTGCGCGAGCGGTTGAACAGTTCGTAGCCCACCACGACCTGCTGCGCATTCACGATGGCCTGCCGCGCGATCATCGCGACCGAAGCCTGGCTGCCGGGTGGCGGAGGGGAGGGAGGGGCGCCGGGAGCAGTGGGTGAAGTCATGGGTAGAGTATGAAAGAAAGAGAGGCGGGTGTCAGCGGCGCGGGCGCGGCGCATTGTAGGAGCGATCGCCGGGCCCGTCGTGGCCGGGGTCAGATCTGCTGCAGCCAGCGCAATTCGTTGTCGGTAAAGCCTGCCTTGCGGCGCGCGGTTTCGTTGAAAGGGGGTTTCAGGCGCGGGGCTTCGTACTGGGTGACCAGGGTGCCATAGAGGGTTTCAGGGTCGTGCCCCGCACGCTCGCACAGCCAGCGGTACCAGTGGTTGCCGATGGCCACATGGCCGACCTCGTCCCGCAGGATGATGTCCAGGATGGCCACGGCCTCCAGGGCGTCCGGCGCGCCCACCTGGCGCAGCTTGGCCTGGATCTGCGGCGTGGCGTCCAGCCCCCGGGCCTCCAGCGTGCGCGGCACCAGCGCCATGCGCGCCAGGATGTCGTGGCCGGTCTTCTCGCACATCGTCCACAGGCCCTGGTGGGCCGGAAAGTCGCCGTAGTCGTGCCCCTGCCTGCGCAAGTGGTCGCGCAGCAGCCTGAAGTGCCGCGCTTCCTCGGCCGCCACCAGCATCCAGTCCAGGTAGTACGCACGCGGCATGCCGCCAAAGCGCCAGACGGCGTCCAGGGCCAGGTTGATGGCGTTGAATTCGATGTGCGCAATCGCATGGACCAATACGGCGCGGCCCTCTGCAGTGGCGGGCGAGCGCCGCGCCATGTCGGTGTGGCGCCGCAGTTCGGGCCGCGCGGGGCGCCCGGGCAGGTCGCCAGCGCCGTCCGGCAGGGCAGGGGTGTCTTCTGCTATCGAAAGCGTAGCTGCTTGCGCATGCAGGTCCAGCGCCGCAGCCGCTTTTTGTTCGGGGTCTGCAAGGCACAAGACCTGCAGTGCACGGTGGCGAAGCTCCATCCTTACAATTCTAGGCCTTGCCATTGGCGCACCGTGCACGCGTTTGTAACGCTGGCCCGCGGCGCATGGATACCAACACGGGGCGCCCAGGCGGGCCCACCCTCTCGGAGACTATTGCATGGCGATTTACGAACTCGATGGCATGGTGCCCCAGCTGGCGGCATCGGCCTGGGTGGCCGACAGTGCCCAGGTGATGGGCCACGTTGTGCTGGGCGAAGACACCAGCGTGTGGTTCGGCACGGTGATCCGGGGCGACACGGAGACCATCACCATCGGCGCGGGCTCCAACATCCAGGATGCGAGCGTGCTGCATGCCGACATCGGCAAGCCGCTGGTGGTGGGCGAACGCGTGACCGTGGGCCACCAGGTCATGCTGCACGGCTGCACCATCGGCGACGAGACGCTGATCGGCATCGGTGCGGTGGTGCTCAACGGCGCGAAGATCGGCAAGCATTGCCTGGTGGGGGCGGGCGCCCTGGTCACCGAGGGCAAGGAGTTTCCCGATGGCTCCATGATCATCGGCAGCCCCGCCAAGGCGGTGCGCGAACTCACGCCCGAGCAGATCGAGGGCCTGCGCCAAAGCGCCCAGCACTACATCGACAACGCGCGCCGGTTCCAGAACGGGCTGCATAAAATCGGTTGAAGACTTTGAAACGCTCCCTGCGCCGCTTCGCGCCTTCGCACGGTCTCGCCGTGCTGCGCGCTGCGGGAGGGGGATGCACCTGGTGGGCGGGCGCAGCCCGTCACACCGGGGCGCTCGCAGTGCCGGGCCGGTTTTGCGGGTGGCTGGCGGTGTGCAATGCGATGGATGGCACCGCCTGAGTGCCGGTAATTTTCTGGGAATTTTTTGCGTGTCTGAACTTCACAAGTTTCTTTTTGACGGCCTGCCGGTGCGCGGCATGATCGTGCGCCTGACCGATGCGTGGACCGAAATCCTGCGCCGCCGCGCCAACAACACCAGCACCGGCGCCTACCCGGCACCGGTGAGCGAGCTGCTGGGCGAGATGGCTGCCGCCGGCGTGCTGATGCAGTCCAACATCAAGTTCAACGGCGCGCTGGTGCTGCAGATTTTCGGCGACGGCCCGGTGAAGCTGGCGGTGGCCGAGGTGCAGTCCGATCTGAGCCTGCGTGCCACGGCCACGGTGAACGGCGAGCTGCCCGACGGCGCACGCCTGAGCCACATGGTCAACGTGGGCGGTGGCGGGCGCTGCGCCATCACGCTGGACCCCAAGGACCGCCACCCCGGCCAGCAGCCCTACCAGGGCGTGGTCCCCTTGCACGGCGACCAGCGCGAAAAGCTCGATCGCCTGTCGGACGTGCTGCAGCACTACATGCTGCAGTCGGAGCAGCTCGACACCGTGCTGGTGCTGGCCGCCAACGATCAGGTGGCTGCCGGCCTGTTGATCCAGCGCATGCCCATCAAGGGCGAAGGCAACCTGGCCACCAGCCTCACCCACAGCGAGAACGAAGACCAGATCGGCCACAACGAGGACTACAACCGCATCGCGCACCTGGCGTCCAGCCTGACGCGTGAAGAGCTGCTCACGCTGGACGTCAACACCATCCTGCGCCGCCTGTTCTGGGAAGAAAAACTGCTGCGCTTCGAGCCGCAGCAGGGAGACCAGGGCCCGCGATTCGCATGCACCTGCAGTCGCGAACGCGTGAGCAGCATGCTGCGCAGCCTGGGCCCCGAGGAGGCCGAGAGCATCCTGGCCGAGCGCGAGGACATCGAGGTGGGCTGCGAATTCTGCGGCCAGCAGTACCGCTTCGATGCGGTGGATGCCGCGCAGATCTTCGTGTCGCCCGCAGCCAGCCAGCCGCCGGGGCCCAGCGGCATCCAGTAGCGCGCCCTGGCGGTCGGCGGTGCCCGGCGCCCCCGGCGCGCCGGGCTGGCGTGCAGGGTCGCCGCGGCCGCCCGCATTGACCATCGTTGACAATGGCGCGCCTTTTTTTCTTGCACGGCCCGCTGGTGGGCACCTAACATCGGCCTTCTTCGCGCGGGGTGGAGGGCGTCTTCGGCGCTGTCCCGCTTTGGAGGGCGTAACCCCGGGCATCTTCTCGGGTGGGTGGGAACTGCGGGCGGTGCTGCAAGAGGGGCTATGGGTATTCTTCGTCGGGTATGGGGTGGGTCACGACGCGCTGCGGCGCCGTCGCTGGAACTGGGTGACGGCGCCTCGGGGCGGGACTCCCTGCGCGCCGACACCCTGTTGGCGGCCCTGGATATCGATGCCGCGATCAACGCCCACGAGCGCTGGAAGGCGCACCTCATGGACTACCTGGAAGGCCGCACGACCCACGGCCTGGACCCCGCCGAGGTGCGCCGCAGCGACCGCGGCACCCTGGGGCGCTGGCTGCATGGTCTGGGCGGTGAACTGCTGAGCGACCAGCCCGCCTACGCCGTGCTGATGGCGCGCCACCAGTATTTTCATGAACAGGCGGCGCTGCTGGTGGAACTGGCCCAGCAGGGCGAGTGGGACAAGGCGGTGCAGGTGCTCAACGGCGGCTACCGCTACGGCTCCGGCCAGGTGGTGCTGCTGCTCAAGGAGCTCAAGCGGGGCCTGGTGCAGCAAACGCAGGCCTGAGTGAGGGGCCGGCGTCGTCGATGGCCGTCCGGGGCTGCGCGCCCTGCAGGCGCTGCAGCACCGCTGAACCGGCGAGCCGCCTGTGTGCAAGACGGGGTGGCCGTCGTCAGCCGCGCTGGCTGTCGCGCCCGGTCAGGGCGGTGAAAAGGCGGTGCTCGCACTCCGGATCGCTGCATTTCTCGCAGTTCCACGCCCGCAGCCTTGCCGTGCGGGTGGCGGATAGATCCGTATCGGGTTCAAAATGGCCGCTACCGCTTGATGGGTAAGTGCCAGGCGCTATGCCTTTTATAGCGTTGAGTGCGCTGGTGATTCTCTGTGCACCCTGTCCATACACCACCCGGTAGCTGATGCCCGCACGTGCGAGTGCTGATCGCAGCTCCGCGTCGGCGGCCTCCTGGGCGCGCCGGTCACTGTCCGGGCAGGGTTGATCCAGGCCCATCAGCAACACCGTGGTGCCCGCCGCGTCGGCGGCCGCCGCCGGGTCTGCCGTGGCATCCAGCATGTGGCCCCACGCCAGGCGCACCGATGTGGTGGCTGGGTGCCGCTCCAGCGCTGCACACAGCGCTTGCGCGCCGGTACCGGGCGCGCCAAGCAGGATGACGGAAGGCGTAGAAGTCACGGTGCAATCGGCCTGGGATGGATGCCGCCCGTCATGCGGCAGCCTTTAGGGGAATGGCCGGGAAGGATAAAAACAGCCAAGGGGAGCGTGCGCAGACAATTCTTGAGCGGTGCACGCGAGGTCTGCAGTGCGTGCCCCTCTGCAGGTAACAGCTCCAACCACCCACACAGGCACCACCGGCATCACCGGCACCACAGAGGGCGCAGCGTGGGCTCAGCGCGGCGTGAACTGCACATACACCTCGTTGGGCTTGACCATGCCCAGCTCGCTGCGTGCTTTTTCTTCCACCATGTCCAGGCCCTCCTTCAGGTCGTGCACCTCGGAGGACAAGCGCTCGTTCGCCTGCCGCGCCTGGTCGTTGGCGGCCTTTTGCACATCGATCTGCCGCTGCATCTCGTTGACGCGCGGCACGCTGCCACGCCCCAGCCAGAGCTGGGCGTGCAGCGCTGCCAGCAAGGCCAGCAGGATGACAGGCACGATGCGTGAACCCATGACTCAGGCGGTGGGTGGGTCAGTGTGGCGCTGCCGGGCCGCCAGGGCGGCACAGTCCACTCGTTGGGCGCAGGCGCGCAACGCACGCCCTGGGCGCGCTCCACATCAGCGCACCCGTGGAGCCGGCTTGGCCGGGCCAGGGGGTGCGTCCCCCTCCCGCAGGAGAGGGGGAAGACGCGAAGCGGCTCAGGGCAAACTTCATTTCAGGTTGTAGAACGCGGCGCGGCCAGGGTAGTACGCGATTTCGCCCAGGTCTTCTTCGATGCGCAGCAGCTGGTTGTACTTGGCGATGCGGTCCGAGCGCGACAGCGAGCCGGTCTTGATCTGCCCGGCGTTGGTGCCCACGGCGATGTCGGCAATGGTGCTGTCTTCGGTTTCGCCCGAGCGGTGCGAGATCACGGCGGTGTAGCCGGCGCGCTTGGCCATTTCGATGGCGGCGAACGTCTCGGTCAGCGTGCCGATCTGGTTGATCTTGATCAGGATCGAGTTGGCGATGCCCTTGTCGATGCCTTCCTTGAGGATCTTGGTGTTGGTCACGAACAGGTCGTCGCCCACCAGCTGCACCTTGTCGCCCAGGCGTTCGGTCAGGTGCTTCCAGCCGTCCCAGTCGCCTTCGTGCATGCCGTCTTCGATGCTGATGATCGGGTACTTGTCGACCCAGGCTGCCAGCATGTCCGTCCATTGCTGGGCGGTGAGCTTCAGGCCCCCTTCGCCTTCCAGCACGTAGTGGCCGTCCTTGTAGAACTCGCTGGCCGCGCAATCGAGGCCCAGGGCGATCTGCTCGCCGGCCGTGTAGCCTGCGGCTTCGATGGCCTGCAGGATGAGGCGGATGGCCGCTTCGTGGTTCTCGACGCTGGGGGCGAAGCCGCCTTCGTCGCCCACGGCGGTGCTGATGCCCTTGTCGTGCAGGATCTTCTTGAGGGCGTGGAACACTTCGGCGCCCCAGCGCACGGCTTCGCGGAAGGTGGGGGCGCCCACGGGGATGATCATGAACTCCTGCAGGTCCAGGCTGTTGTTGGCGTGCGCGCCGCCGTTGATCACGTTCATCATCGGCACGGGCAACTGCACGGCGCCCATGCCACCCAGGTAGCGGTACAGCGGCAGGCCGGACTCTTCAGCCGCGGCGCGGGCCACGGCCATGGAAACGGCGAGCATCGCGTTGGCGCCCAGGCGGCCCTTGTTCTCGGTGCCATCGAGGTCGATCAGCGTCTTGTCCAGAAAGGCCTGCTCGGAGGCATCCAGGCCCAGCACGGCTTCGGAGATCTCGGTGTTGATGTGTTCCACAGCCTTGAGCACGCCCTTGCCCAGGTAGCGGCCCTTGTCACTGTCGCGCATTTCAATGGCTTCGCGGCTGCCGGTGGAGGCTCCCGAGGGCACGGCTGCGCGGCCCATCACGCCCGACTCCAGCAACACGTCGCATTCGACGGTGGGGTTGCCGCGGCTGTCCAGCACTTCGCGGCCTACGATGTCAACGATTGCACTCATTTCAGTCTTTCAAGGTTTTATATAAGCTTAGATTGGCCGCTTGTTCAACGTGCCAGATTTCATTTCAGAAATGAATCCTGAGGGGTATTCCGTGCGGATGACAAGGCCACGGTACAGCCACTCCTTGGTGACCGAAGAACCGTTAACGCTGACGTCATATCGACAGGCTTGGTAATCGCCAGACGGGAGTCGCAATGACTCGACGCCCACGAATTTGACACGGGTAGTCTGACTGAACGGAGTGGGTCCAGAGGGCATAAAGCCTGTGATCGTATCGGTGCCCACCATGGAAAATGTGAGTTCTTCCCCTGGAGTTAAATTACGGCGCGCATCTTCGTATGCGGGGGTATAGACGCGGATGCGTTGTGTGCCTGCTCGGCCAAAGGCAACGCTGCCATATTGCAATGGAACACCTGAATCTTGGATCTTCATGTAAGAAGAAGAATAGGTGGTCGTAAACGGGTTGGTCTCACCTGTTTGCGAGGTGATACCAATACTAATTTGCCGCTCGATCAATCCTTCTACGGAGTTGAAAGAAGCATTGGTTGAAAGAACAACGCCTGTTTCAGTACGGGTGTCCGAGGAGAGGCGATCAGATTCGATGTATTCCACCTTGGTTACGGCATTCGCCGCATAAATGCCGTTGTCAAAGCATAAGTTCTTCTCGCCAGACCCACTTTCGTCTCCACCTCCGCAGGCAGATAGTGATAAAACGGTGATTAACGAGAAAAACTGAATCAAGCCTCGGCGACCTTTAGACATACAAGCATCCTCAAAGTTGAAGTGAACAGTTTTACACGCCTTCCACGCATACCATCCGCATGATGGCCGCGCCTTCGCGCGCAGCCTTGGCCTTCTGGTACTCGGGCGTGTCGTAGAACGCGCGGGCCGCGTCGAAGCTCGCGAACTTGAGGATCACGGTCCGGCCGGGGTTCCAGTCGCCTTCCAGCACCTCGACCTTGCCGCCGCGCACGCACACTTCGGCACCGTGGGCCTGCATGGCCAGCGTGCTCCACTTGCGGTACTCCTCGTACTGCGTGGGGTTGGTGACGGTGACGGATGCGATGACGTAACCACTGCTCATGTCTCAGGCTCCAAAGTTGTTTTCGAGAAATCCGCTTTTCTTGGTGACGTCGTCCAGGGCCACCAGCGTCTCCAGCAACGCCTTCATGTGCTTCAAAGGCACGGCGTTCGGTCCGTCCGACCACGCCTCTGCGGGACGGGGATGGGTTTCCATGAACAGCCCCGCCACGCCCACGGCCACGCCGGCGCGGGCCAGCACCGGCACCATGTCCCGCGCGCCGCCGCTGACGGCGCCCAGGCCGCCGGGCTTTTGCACCGAGTGGGTCACGTCGAACACCACCGGCGCGCCGGAGTTGCGCATCTCGGCCAGGCTGGTCATGTCGGCCACCAGGTTGTTGTAGCCAAAGCTCACGCCGCGCTCGCAGGCCAGGAAGCGGTCTTCCGACAGGCCCGCTTCCCTAGCAGCAGCGCGGGCCTTGTCGATGACGTTCTTCATGTCCCAGGGCGCGAGGAACTGGCCCTTCTTGATGTTCACCGGCTTGCCGGACTGGGCCACCGCGCGGATGAAGTCCGTCTGGCGGCACAGGAAGGCCGGGGTCTGCAGCACATCGACCACGCTGGCCACCTCGGCCACGTGCGAGGTGTCGTGCACGTCGGTCAGGATGGGCAACTGCAGCTGGCGGCGCACTTCATCGAGGATCTTCAGGCCCGCGTCCAGCCCCACGCCGCGCTTGCTGGAGCCGGACGAGCGGTTGGCCTTGTCGAACGAGCCCTTGTAGATCAGCGGAATGCCCAGCGGTGCGCAGGCTTCCTTGAGTTGGCCGGCCACGTCGAGCGACATGTCCAGGCCTTCGATGGAACAGGTACCCGCGATCAGGAAGAAGCGCTGGTCCAGGCCGACGTTGAATCCGCACAGCTGCATAGGTCTCCCATCAGGCTTTGACAGCCGCTTGGTGGTGTTCGACGGCTGCCTTGATGAAGGCATTGAACAGCGGGTGGCCGTTCCATGGCGTCGACTTGAATTCGGGGTGGAACTGCACGCCGATGAACCAGGGGTGCACGGCCTGGGGCAGCTCGACGATCTCGGTCAACTGCTCGCGCTGGGTCAGCGCCGAGATCACGAGGCCGGCTTCGCGCAGCTGGTCGAGATAGTTCACGTTGGCTTCGTAGCGGTGGCGGTGGCGCTCGGTCACCACGTCGCCGTAGATCGTGTGCGCCAGGGTGTCGGCCGACACGTCGGAGCTCTGCGCGCCCAGGCGCATGGTGCCGCCCAGGTCGGAGTTCTCGTTGCGGGTCTTGATGGTGCCGTCGGCATCCTTCCACTCGGTGATCAGCGCAATCACGGGGTGCGGGGTGGTGGCATCGAACTCGGTGCTGTTGGCGTTGGCAAGGCCCGCCACGTGGCGCGCGTATTCGATGGTGGCGACCTGCATGCCCAGACAAATGCCCAGGTACGGCACCTTGTGCTCGCGGGCGAACTGGGCGGTGGCGATCTTGCCTTCCACACCGCGTGCGCCGAAGCCGCCGGGCACCAGGATGGCGTCGTACTTTGCGAGCTTGGCGGCCGCGTCGGCGCTCTCGATGGTCTCGGAGTCGACGTGGTCGATCTTCACGCGCACATGGTTGCGCATGCCGGCGTGGCGCAGGGCTTCGTTCACGGACTTGTAGCTGTCCGACAGATCCACATACTTGCCCACCATGGCGATGGTGACTTCGCCTTGCGGGTGCTCGGTTTCGTGCACCAGGTCGTCCCAGCGCTTGAGGCTGGTGGGCGGCGTGTTCAGGCGCAGCTTGTCGCAGATCAGGCCGTCGAGGCCCTGTTCGTGCAGCATGCGGGGCACCTTGTAGATGGTGTCCACGTCCCACATGCTGATCACGCCCCATTCGGGCACGTTGGTGAACAGCGAGATCTTGGCGCGCTCTTCCTCGGGAATGCGGCGGTCGGCACGGCACAGCAGGGCGTCGGCCTGGATGCCGATCTCGCGCAGCTTTTGCACGGTGTGCTGGGTGGGCTTGGTCTTGAGCTCGCCGGCCGCTGCGATCCAGGGCAGGTAGGTCAGGTGCACGAAGGCCGTGTTGTTGGGGCCCATGCGCAGGCTCATCTGGCGCACGGCTTCCAGGAACGGCAGCGATTCGATGTCGCCCACAGTGCCGCCGATCTCGACGATGGCCACATCCACGGCATCGGGCGTGCCGATGCCGGCGCCGCGCTTGATGAACTCCTGGATTTCGTTGGTGACGTGCGGGATGACCTGCACGGTCTTGCCCAGGTAGTCGCCGCGACGCTCCTTCTCCAGCACGGACTGGTAGATCTTGCCCGTGGTGAAGTTGTTGGTCTTTTTCATGCGCGTTTCGATGAAACGCTCATAGTGGCCCAGGTCGAGGTCGGTTTCTGCGCCGTCGTCGGTCACGAAAACCTCGCCGTGCTGGAACGGCGACATGGTGCCCGGATCTACGTTGATGTAGGGGTCAAGCTTGATGAGGGTGACTTTGAGTCCGCGCGATTCGAGGATCGCGGCAAGGGAGGCTGAGGCGATTCCCTTGCCCAGGGAAGACACCACACCGCCGGTGACGAAGACAAATTTGGTCATGTCTTTTTTGGTGGTGGGAAATTGGGATTATAGATGCCCCCCCGCCAGCCCCCCGCCGGCAGGGGGGCATACCGTCTGCTAAATTCGCCGCATGAATGAGCTCGCTGGCAAACACATGGTTCTGGGTCTGAGTGGAGGCGTGGCTTGCTACAAGTCGGCCGATCTGTGCCGCCAGCTCATCAAGGCAGGGGCCACCGTACAGGTGGTGATGACCGAGGCGGCCGAGCAGTTCATCACCCCAGTGACCATGCAGGCGCTGTCCGGCCGCACGGTGTATGGCTCGCAGTGGGATGCGCGCGAGCCCAACAACATGCCCCACATCAACCTGAGCCGCGAGGCCGACGCGATCCTGATTGCGCCGTGCAGTGCGGACTTCATCGCCCGCCTGGTGCAGGGCAGGGCGGACGAGCTGCTCAGCCTGATGTGCCTGGCGCGCCCGGTGCAGCGCGTGCCGCTGCTGGTGGCGCCCGCCATGAACCGCGAAATGTGGGCCCACCCGGCCACGCAGCGCAACCTGGCCCAGGTGGCACAGGACGGCGCCGTGGTGCTGGGCGTGGGTAATGGCGACCAGGCCTGCGGGGAGACGGGTGACGGCCGCATGCTGGAGCCGGCCGAGTTGCTCGAAGAAGTGATCGCCTTCTTCGCGCCCAAGGTGCTGGCGGGCCGCAAGGTGCTGGTCACGGCGGGCCCCACCTTCGAAGCCATCGACCCGGTGCGGGGCATCACCAACCTGTCGAGCGGCAAGATGGGGTTCGCCATCGCGCGGGCTGCGCGCGAAGCGGGTGCGGATGTCACCCTGGTGGCCGGCCCGGTGCACCTGCCCACGCCGCGCGGCGTGCGCCGTGTGGATGTGCAGTCGGCCCAGGACATGCTGGTGGCGGTGGAGCAGCGGGCGCAGGATGCTTCGGTTTTCATAGCAACTGCCGCCGTGGCCGACTGGCGCCCCGCTGCGCCGTCGGCCCAGAAGATCAAGAAGGATGGTTCCGACCAGACGCCGACCCTCGGCTTCGTCGAGAACGCCGACATCCTGGCCCGCGTGGCGCAGTCTGAACGCGCTGTGGACGGCAGCCTGTTCTGCGTGGGGTTCGCGGCAGAAAGCCACGACCTGCTGGCCCATGCCACGGCCAAGCGCGCACGCAAGGGCGTGCCGCTGCTGGTGGGCAACATCGGCCCGGCAACCTTCGGGCAGGATGACAATGCCTTGTTGCTGGTCGACGAGAAGGGGCACCGGGAGCTGCCCCGCGCCTCCAAGCGCGTGCTGGCCCAGCAGCTCATCCAGGACATTGCGGCGCGCCTGTCGCCTGCGCGTGCCTGAAGCGCAAACACGTTCTGACACTGCCATCCAGGAGGCCGCATGAAAACTGGTGCCACCAAGCCCGAGTGGGACACGCCGCCCGATGGCGATTTTGCAAGCTACGTGGAGCGCTTGACCGCGCCGGCTGCGGCGAACGCCGCCAGGGCGGCGAGAGCGGTGCCTGTGGCGTCCATCCGAAGCACCGCCGCGAGCAAATCCCAGAGATCGGACGCCGCACGCGCAGCGGGGCAGATCGTGCCCCCGGACCTGGCCCAGGCGATGCTGCCGTTCCTCGGTCTGCTGCGTATCGTTCGGCCCGTGCTGCTGCTTTTGATCGTGATCCACGGCATTGCGCTGTTCATTTTCAGCCAGGGCTCACTGCCCGGCCTCGTGGTCATGGCGAGCATCTGGTGGGGGCTCGGCTGGTTGATCGAGTCGGCGCCGAAGATCATCGCCACCAGTAAAGATGCGGCGGGCTTTGGCACCGACGCATTGCAAGACCGACTGCGGCGGGTAGCCCAGCAACGCAACCAAACAGGAAAGAAGAAACCGCAGTGAAGATTGACGTCAAGATCCTCGACCCGCGCATGGCGGACCAGTTGCCCACCTACGCCACGCCCGGCAGCGCAGGGCTCGACCTGCGGGCCTGCCTGGATGCACCGCTCACCCTGCAGCCCAACGCGTGGCAACTGGTGCCCACGGGCATCTCGGTGTACCTCAAGGACCCCGGCTACGCGGCGCTCATCCTTCCGCGCTCCGGCCTGGGCCACAAGCACGGCATCGTGCTGGGCAACCTGGTGGGGCTGATCGACAGCGACTACCAGGGTCAGCTCATGGTGAGCGCCTGGAACCGCAGCAGCACTGCGTTCACCCTGGAGCCGATGGAGCGCCTTGCGCAGCTGGTCATCGTGCCGGTGGTGCAGGCGCAGTTCAATGTGGTGACGGAGTTCGCAGCCACGGAACGCGGCGAGGGGGGCTACGGCTCCACGGGCAAGTCCTGAAAGCGATGCAGGACAGGTGAAGATGTAAGACGGCGCTTACTTTTCTAAGGGTCTGTTACGCACAGGAGCGTGGTCTCTGCGTCTACGCTGGGTAGGCTTGGGGCGTTGTTCCAATGATGGTGTGTTGCAAGGCGTGATGCCTGCGTACCGTGGTTGCCCTGAATCTGACCTTAGGAGATGAATATGTTGCAAATGACCCGTTCCTTCGCTGTTGCCGGTGCCGTCGTGCTGGCTGCTTCCCTCACAGCCTGTGGCCACAACCAATCCGCTCCTGCGCCCCAATACTCCGGCGGGTACTCTGGCGGCTATCAGACCGCGCCGTCCTACCCCAACAACCCCCAAGGCACCGAGTACGGCCGTGTCTCCAACATCGAAGTCCTGCAGAGCCGCGGTCAAGGCCAGACGTCCGGCGCTGGCGCCGTGATCGGTGCGGTGGTGGGTGGCGTGCTGGGTAACCAGATCGGCAAGGGCTCCGGCCGCGCTGCTGCGACGGGTGTGGGCATCATCGGTGGTGCCGTAGCCGGCAACGCCATCGAAGGCCGCAACTACAACAACCAGGAAGCCCAGGGCTACCGCCTGTCGGTCCAACTGGATCAGGGCGGCTACCGTGTGTACGACGTCGCGAACCCCGGCGACCTGCGCATCGGCGACCGCGTTCGCCTGTACAACGGCCAGATCTCGCGCGTCTGACCTGCACATACCTCTGGGTGTCGGGTGCTTGAAGGGGCCTCACCCTCCAGCACCTGACAGCCATCAATGCAGCATCGAGCCGCCCGGCGCCTGCGGCTGCACGCGGAAGAAGCCGGTGCCTGCAGTGCCCCGTCCAATTTCCTCCTCGCTCGCCTCCCGCACGGCCTGAACCGTGAGCTGCAGGCGCAGCGCAATCCCTGCCAGCGGATGGTTGCCGTCCAGCACGATGTGCTCCGGGTAGATTTCCGCCACGGTGTACAGCGCGTTGCGCGGCGCGTCGGGGTTGCAACCGTCCGGCAGGGCGGTGCCTTCAAAGGTCATGCCTTCCTCGATCTCTGCCGGGAAAAGCGACCGCGGCTCCAGGAAGAGCAACTGGTCATCGAAGTCGCCAAAGGCGTCCTCGGGCTCCAGGTGCAGTTGCAGGGTAGCGCCGGGGCCGTGGCCTTGCAGTGCTTCTTCGATACGGGGCAGAAGGTCGTCTCCGCCCACCAAGAATTCCACCGGTTCGTCCAGAACGTCAAGTTCTTCGCCCAGGGTGTCTTTCAGTGTCCAGGTCAGCGCGACCACGCATTGTTGGGTAATTTCCATAGGAGAATTGTCGCAGTTTGATCAAAGGCCCTGTCGCTCGGGGCGGACCGCTTCCATGGATATCCAGCAACCCCTTTCCCTGCTCGGCGGTCTGACCCCTGCGCAGTTCATGCGCCGCCACTGGCAAAAAAAGCCGTTGCTGGTGCGCCAGGCCATTCCCCGGTTTCAGGCGCCCGTGCTGCGGGCCGACCTTTTCTCGCTGGCTGCGCAGGAGGGGGTGGAGTCGCGCCTGGTGCAGTTGGTCAAAGGCGTCTGGAAGCTGCGCCACGGGCCCTTCAGCCGCAGGGCCTTGCCTGCGCTGCAGCAGCCCGACTGGACCCTGCTGGTGCAGGGCGTGGATTTGCACAACGATGCCGTGCATGCGCTGATGCAGCAGTTCCGCTTCGTGCCCGAGGCGCGGCTCGACGACCTCATGATCAGCTATGCCTCCCACGGCGGCGGCGTGGGGCCGCATTTCGACAGCTACGACGTGTTCTTGCTGCAGGCCCACGGCAAACGCCGCTGGCGCATCGGGCGCCAGAAGGATCTGAGCCTGCGCGACGACATTCCCCTCAAGGTGCTGGCCCAGTTCGAGCCCGAGGAAGAGTTCGTGCTGGAGCCGGGTGACATGCTGTATTTGCCTCCCCGCTACGCCCACGACGGCATTGCCGAAGGGGAGTGCATGACCTATTCCATCGGCTTCCGTGCGCCTGCACGTGCCGAGCTTGCCCAGGAGCTGCTGGTGCGCCTGGCCGAGGATGCAGGCGAGAGGGAGGGCCCGCCATCGCTGTACCGCGATGCCGGGCAAGAGGCGGTCGCACAGCCTGCGGCCATCCCGGCAGGCCTGACCGACTTTGCGCGCGAGGCGCTGGCCAAGGCCTTGGCGGAGCCGCTGGTGCTGGAGCGTGCGCTGGGCGAATACCTGACCGAGCCCAAGGCCAGCGTGTGGTTCGAACCCGGCGACACGCGGGTGATGCTGGAAGGCGTGCGCCTGGACCGCAAGAGCCGCATGATGTACGACGCGCACCATGTGTTCATCAATGGCGAGAGCTACCGCGCCGCAGGCCGCGATGCCACCCTGATGCGCCGCCTGGCCGACCAGCGCCAGTTGACGGCGCGCGAGCTGGCCAAGGCCAGCGACGACGCGCTCGAGCTGCTGTCGTCCTGGTGCGATGACGGATGGGCGCATGCCTGGACGGAGCACCCTGGCTGACGGATCGGTCGATCGAGCCATTCACCGGAGACCCTGCATGAGCGATACGCCTTCATCCCCTTCGCCCCACCCCGTGCCGCCCAGCCTGCCCGCGGGCCGGTTCAGCAGCCGCGAGGACTTTCGGCAAATGGTGCGGGACGCGTTCGCCACGGCCGTGCGCGATGGCTGGCAGGAAATCGTCATCAGCGATGCGAACTTTCACGACTGGCCGCTGGGTGAGCGCAGCGTGGCCGACCTGCTGCAGGAATGGGCCCATGGCAGCCGGCGGTTCACCATGCTCGCGGGCAATTTTGACGATGTGGTGCGCCGCCACGCACGGTTTGTCCGTTGGCGCAGTACCTGGGACCACATCATCACCTGCCGGCGCAGCGCCTCGGCGGACCCGCTGGACATCCCCAGCGTGCTGTGGTCGCCGCAGTGGGTGATGCACCGGCTCGACCCTGAACGCTGCGTGGGGGTGAGCGGCCCGGAGCCCGAACGCCGCGTGCTGCTGCGCGAGACGCTCAACGAGTGGCTGCGCAGCAAGAGCACGCCCGGTTTCCCCGCTTCCACGCTGGGTTTGTGAGTGCCGTGACCAGGGGTCACGGATGTCAATGGCTTGTAAAGCTTTCGTCAGTGTTAGTCAGTATTGACTAAATACCAATATAATCGGCGGCTGCGCCAAAAAGGTG
This sequence comes from Acidovorax sp. LjRoot117, assembly GCF_964252695.1. NCBI lineage: Bacteria > Pseudomonadati > Pseudomonadota > Betaproteobacteria > Burkholderiales > Comamonadaceae > Acidovorax > Acidovorax sp. LjRoot117. The sequence continues at coordinate 49,186 of NZ_CAXUPO020000010.1, forward strand.
CAAGCCAAGTGCATTGTGCCAACGCGTACAGCGGCTTCCAAGAGCCTGACGCCGTGGCTTTTCAAGATACTTTGTCCAACTAGGAAAATCCAATGAAGAACTCCCTCGTTCTGGCCGCCCTGATCGCTGCTGCAGCCCTCGCCGCTTGCGGCAAGAAGGAAGAACCCGCTCCTGCTCCAGCACCAGCTCCTGTGGAAGCTCCTGCTCCAGCACCAATGGCTCCTGCTTCCGAAGCCGCTCCAGCCGCTTCCGAGGCTGCATCCGCTGCTTCCGACGCAGCTGCTGACGCTTCCAAGGCCGCTGCTGACGCTGCCGCCGCTGCTGCAACTGCCGCTTCCGCAGCCAAGTAATTCGCTGCAGGTGCTGGCTGGTTGAAGAACCGGCCATCGCTGCAAGGCCCCGTACCGCAAGGTCGGGGCTTTTTTGTTTTTGGGGCTCGGCCTGCTTTCATCCGGAGTGGGTCCGTCGTTGATCTGCCCAGCGCAGGCGCTTGCATCTGCCGTGGCCACGAAGCCTTGATGAAGGACTGTGGGCGGCCGTTGGAAGACACGGCCGCGTCCGCCGCTCCTGCGCGGGTTTCAGGTCACGCCGCCGCGGCGCGGGTCGCGATGACATCGAGCCAGGGCGTGCCGGCCGTGGGGCATGCCACCTGGATGGCTTCCGTGGGCCAGTCGAGGGCGGGAGCCAATGCCTCGCGGGCGATGGCGGGTGCGTTGTTCGTGGAGCTCAGGTGGGCGGCAACGATGGTCTGCAGGCCGGTATGTCGCACTGCCCGCAGGATGTCGGCCGTGACGCCATTGGCCAGGTGGCCATAAGGGCCGCCCACCCGGCGCTTGAGAAACAGCGGGTAGCGGGACGCCTGCAGCATGGCGGGGTCGTGGTTGGCTTCGATCATCAGCGCATGGCAGCCCTGCAGCTGCTGCAGCACGTGGTCGCTGGCATGGCCCAGGTCGGTCAGCACGCCCAGGTGGGCTGCCCCATCGGAGCAGCGCAGCTGCAATGGCTCCCGGGCATCGTGGGGCACCGTGAAGGGCCGCGCCTCGAAGGTGCCCAGGTCGATGGGCGCCATGTCGTGCGCAATGCGCAGCATGTCGCCGAAGTCCGGCGCACCCAGCGCCGCGTGGGTCCCCTGGCTCATCCACACCGGGATGCGGTAGCGCAGGGCCACGGCTTGCGCGCAGCCGATGTGGTCGGAGTGTTCGTGGGTGATGAAGACAGCGTGGAGGTCTTCGATCTGCAGCTGTGCCTGTGCCAGGCGACCCTGCAACTGGCGAATGCCGAAGCCGCAGTCGATCAGGAGGCGGCGCACCTGGGTGTCGCTGCGGCCTTCGACCACGGTGGCATTGCCGGTGCTGCCACTCCCCAGGTTCTTGAAGCGCAGCATGGGGAGTGTTTTAAGTGTGGAGCCCGGACGAGATGGTTATCCCGGTCAGGCGCCCGTGGAGCGGTGCGGGCCACGGGGACCCGCCCAGACTCCACGGCGATGCGGCTGGTGGTTACTTGAGGTCGTCCGCGATCACGCGCACGATGCGCTCGGCGTTGGCCGACGATTCGGGTACGCCGGCTTCGTTGAGCACCGACACCGTGCTGGACTCGCCCTGGCTGCGCACGACGATGCGGAACTTGAGCGGTGGCGTGGCCGACGACGAGCCGCTGAACAGCTTGCCGAAGAACCCGGGTTCCTTCTTGTCGGCGTTGGGGGCGACATAGCGCACGAAGTACGTGCCTTCGTTGCGGTTGCGGTCTTCCACGGTGAAGCCGGTGCGGTCCAACGCCAGGCCCACGCGGCGCCATGCGCGGTCGAAGCCTTCGTCCAGCTGGACCACGGGCTTGTTGTCCACCGTGGCCATGCGGGCAGACTGCGCGCGCGGTGCGGGTGCGGCCACCACGGCCTTGGATTGCTCCTGGCTCACGCCGAGCTTGACCATCAGGCGGCGCAGGAATTCGGTTTCCAGCTCCGGGTCGGAGGGGCGGGGCTGCCACACCGTGTTGTCCTTGGTGGCAGTGCCATAGACCTCGATCATGCCGCGGTGGGTGATGTAGATCTCGGTGCCGCCGTTGGCATTGCGCTCCAGGCGGGTGCGGAACTTGTCGCGCTCGCCGGTGGAATACAGCGAGTCGAGCAGCTTGCCCAGGGTCGAGCGGATGAAGTCCTGCGGCAGCTTGGCGCGGTTTTCAGCCCAGTCGGTTTCCATGATGCCCACGTTGGCGTCGGCCTGCTCCAGGTTGAAGCCGCTTTCCTGCCAGAAGTCGCGCACCGGTTCCCAGAGCTTGTCGGCCGGGCGGTTGACCACCAGCCAGCGCTGGTTGCCATCGCGCTCGATGCGCACGTCGCCCAGTTGCAGGGCCGCGGCGTTGGCGGTGCCGGACGGCTGCGCCGCCTGGCCCGCCTGCATGGCAGCGGCCGACACGGCGCCGCCGGGCACGGCGTAGCGCGAGTCGCGCGACAGCTGGGTCAGGTCGGGCGGGACTTCGAGGGTCGAGCCCTTGGTGGCGCTCTTGTAGTCGATCTTGTCGCCTTCGAGGGCGGCGCAGGCGGACAGGGCCATGGCAACGGCCAGCAGGCTCAGGCGGGTGGTAGCAGCATTCACGCGGAAATCCTTGAAGTGTCAGGTGCGGGCGCGGCCCGGATTAGATCAGGCCGCTCGTGCGCAGCGCAGATTCGACGATGGCTTCGTTGCCGCTGGACAAGGGTGTCATGGGCAGGCGCATGGTGCCACCGCACAGGCCCATGCGGGCCATGGCCCACTTGACCGGGATGGGGTTGGCTTCGACGAACAGATTCTTGTGCACGGGCATCAGCTGGAACTGGATCTGCAGCGCGCGCTTGGCATCACCTGCCAGCGCGGCCACGCACAGTTCGTGCATCAGGCGCGGTGCCACGTTGGCCGTCACGCTGATGTTGCCGTGGCCGCCGCACAGCATCAGGGCCACGGCGGTCGGGTCGTCGCCCGAGTACACCGCAAAGCCTTCGGGCACATCGCGGATGAGCCACTGGGCGCGCTCGATGTTGCCGGTGGCTTCCTTGATGCCGATGATGCCGGGCAATTCCGCCAGGCGCAGCACGGTGTCGTGCTGCATGTCGGCCACGGAGCGGCCGGGTACGTTGTACAGCACCACGGGCAGGTCGCCCGTGGCTTCGGCAATCGCCTTGAAGTGCTGGAACTGGCCCTCTTGCGTGGGCTTGTTGTAGTAGGGCACGACCTGCAGCTGGCTGTCGGCGCCCACGCCGCGCGCGAACTTGGCCAGCTCGATCGCTTCGGCGGTGGAGTTGGCGCCGCAGCCGGCCATGATGGGCACGCGCTTGGCAGACTGCTCCACGGCGACGCGGATGATCTCGCAATGCTCCTGCACGTTGACCGTGGGCGACTCGCCCGTGGTACCCACCACGCCGATGCAGTCGGTGCCTTCGGCAATGTGCCAGTCGATCAGTTTGCGCAGTGTGGGGTAGTCCACGCTGCCGTCCTCGTGCATGGGTGTGACGAGAGCGACGATGCTGCCGGTAAGGGGTGCGCTGGGGAGGGTCATGTCCGCGTTGTAAAACGGTAAAAGAGCATTCTAACTAGGCGGCGAGACCAAAGGGTGCCGGGGCGGACTCCCCGCGTGCGGGAGTTCCCGCACTGCCGTGATGCGCTGCACGAAACGGTCGGGATTTTGCAGGAAGCCATCCTCGTAAGCCACGGTGCGCAGCGGCGCGCAGGCCGCGAGCAATTCGCCCGGCTGCAGCAGGAATTCAGGCCGGGCAGGGCGCCCCACGGTTTCGTTGCCCTGCGCAAAGGTTTCGTAGATCAGCACGCCGCCCGGCGCCACGCTGTGCACGATGACGGGCAGCAGCGGCCGCCACAGATAGTGGGTGACCACCACGGCGCCGAACTGGCGCCCCGCCAAGGGCCACGGCCCTGCTTCGATGTCCGCCAGCAGCAACTCGCCGAGCCCCTCGCAGGCTGCCAAGGCCTCAACCGAGCGGTCCACGCCCACCACCGCGTGGCCCAGGCCGCGCAGCCAGCGCAGGTGGCGGCCCGCACCGCAGGCCACATCCAGGGCGGTGCTGCCAGGGGCGATCAGGTGGCTCCAGCGGCGCACCCATTCGGACGCCAGTTCATGACCGTGCATATGCTATGAAAATAATAGCTGATGGCGCTAGTCTGAAGCGCGGTAGCAGCCAAAAAGACTTGAATCCCCGGGGCAGGCCCGGCATGCGCAGCTCAGAAGCAGGCCCACATCTGGTCGGCCAGCATCACCATGAAGTCCGGCGCCGTGTACATGCCGAACACCGCCAGGCAGGCCAGCACCGCCACCGCACCGGCCAGCCAGCGCAGCGCACGCGCAGGCTTGGCCGGTGCGTCGGCGGACGCGGGTGTGGGGGCGGCGGCTTGTGGTGTCATGGTCAGGCGGGTTGGGGTGTGCTGCGCGCGATGGGGCTTTCCTTGACGGGCAGGTTCACCAGGCCGGCAAACACACCAAGCCCAATGGCGATGTACCAGACGATATCGTAGCTGCCCGTCGCGTCATAGAGGTAGCCACCCAGCCACACGCCCAGGAAGCTGCCGATCTGGTGGCTGAAGAACACGAAGCCGCCCAGCATCGACAGATGCTGCACGCCGAAGATCTGGGCGATGGTGGCGTTGGTGGGTGGAATGGTCGACAGCCACAGCGTGCCCATCACGGCCGAGAACACATAGACCGACATCGGCGACAGCGGTACGATCAGGAACACGGTGATCACCACCGCGCGGGCAAAGTAGATGAAGGCCAGGATGTAGCGCTTGGGCATGCGCTGGCCCAGCGTGCCGGCCACGTAGGTGCCCAGCACGTTGAACAGGCCGATCAGCGCCAGCGCGTAGCTGGCCACCTGCGGCGACAGGCCGTGGTCCTTGAGGTAGCTGGGCATGTGCACCCCGATGAACACCACCTGGAACCCGCAGACGAAGTAACCGGCCATCAGCAAATTGAAGCTCGGGTAGCGGAACGCCTCGCCCAGCGCCTGCACGATGGTCTGCTCGCGCTTGACCGGGGCGCTTCCCTTGAAGCCCGGCTCGCGCAGGCCGAAGGCCAGCGGCACGATGAGCAGCACCGCCATCGACAGCACCAGCAGCGCCTGCTGCCAGCCCAGCCCTGCAATCAGCCAGCCCTCCACCGGCACCATGAGGAACTGTCCGAACGAGCCCGCTGCCGCTGCCACGCCCATGGCCCAGGACCGGCGCTCCGGCGCAATCTGCCGCCCCAGCACGCCGTAGATCACGGCGTAGGTGGTGCCGGCCTGCGCGGCGCCGATGAGCACGCCTGCGGTCAGTGCAAACAGCGTGGGCGTGGGCGACAGGGCCATGCCCGCCAGGCCCAGGCCGTACAGCACCGCCCCGCCCATCAGCACCCGGAACGCCCCGAACCGGTCGGCCGCCATGCCCGCAAAGATGCCGATCACGCCCCAGGACAGGTTCTGGATCGCGATGGCCAGCGCGAACGACTGGCGCGTCCAGCCCATTTCCTGGGTGATGGGCAGCAGCCAGAGCCCGAAGCCATGGCGGATGCCCATGGACAGCGTCACGATGGCCGCGCCGCAGGCCAGCACCTGGAACATGGACAGTTTGGGAGTATTCATATGCATGCGCAGGAATGTAGCCAGATTGCACGAAACGCGCTGATACACCGGTAACCAATACAGTTGGCAGCGGGGTTGCGGCCCCGCCGTCAGCACGGCAGTACCCTTGTGTGTTGCAACGGGCCCCAACGGCCCCACTGTTCATTCAACGCAGGGCCCGTTCTCGCGGCCCGGCACCGCGTGGGCCGTCACCACCGCCTTTGACAGTGCTGTCGTCACTGGTTTTCCATCCAGCTATTGCCCCGCTGCCGCACTACAATCCGCCGCTATGTCTGCCAAACCGTCTTCCGTGTCCACCAGTAGTGAATATTCCGAAGGGTCCATCCGTGTGCTCAAGGGCCTGGAGCCCGTCAAGCAGCGCCCGGGCATGTACACCCGCACCGACAACCCGCTGCACATCATCCAGGAAGTGCTGGACAACGCCGCCGACGAAGCCCTGGCCGGCCACGGCAAGAAGATCCGCGTCACGCTGCACGCCGACGGCTCGGTGAGCGTCGAGGACGACGGCCGCGGCATCCCGTTCGGCATGCACCCCGAAGAAAAGGCGCCGGTGATCGAGCTGGTGTTCACCCGCCTGCATGCGGGCGGCAAGTTCGACAAGGGCAAGGGCGGTGCCTACAGCTTCTCCGGCGGCTTGCACGGTGTGGGTGTGTCGGTCACCAACGCGCTTGCCACCCGGTTGGAGGCCACCAGCTACCGCGAAGGCAAGATGGCGCGCCTGGTGTTTTCTGCCGGCGACGTGATCGAGCCCCTGGTGGCGCGTGCGCTGGAAGTGGGCGAGCGCAAGCAGGGCACCTCGGTTCGGGTGTGGCCCGATGCCAAATATTTCGAGTCGAGCGCGCTGCCCATGGGCGAGCTCACCCACCTGCTGCGCAGCAAGGCCGTGCTGATGCCGGGCGTCACGGTGCAGCTCGTCAACGAGAAGACCCGCGACACGCAAACCTGGCAGTACAAAGGCGGCCTGCGCGACTACCTGATGCAGACGCTGCACGGCGAGCCGGTGATCCCGCTGTTCGAAGGCGAAGGCTTTGCCGACCGCAACAACGAGAGCTTTGCCGAGGGCGAGGGCGCGTCGTGGTGCGTGGCCTTCACCGAAGACGGCCAGCCCATGCGCGAGAGCTACGTCAACCTGATCCCCACCAGCGCTGGCGGCACGCACGAAAGCGGCCTGCGCGACGGTTTGTTCAACGCCGTCAAGAGCTTCATCGAGCTGCACAGCCTGCTGCCCAAGGGCGTGAAGCTGCTGCCCGAAGACGTGTTCGCCCGCGCCAGCTACGTGCTCAGTGCCAAGGTGCTGGACCCGCAGTTCCAGGGCCAGATCAAGGAGCGGCTCAACTCGCGCGATGCGGTGCGTTTGGTCAGCGGCTTCGTGCGGCCGTCGCTCGAGCTGTGGCTCAACCAGCACGTCGACTACGGCAAGAAGCTGGCCGAGCTGGCTATCAAGGCCGCGCAGACCCGCCAGAAGGCCGGCCAGAAGGTCGAAAAGCGCAAGGGCTCCGGCGTGGCCGTGCTGCCCGGCAAGCTGACTGATTGCGAAAGCCGTGACCTGGCCCACAACGAAGTGTTTCTGGTCGAGGGCGACTCCGCCGGCGGCAGCGCCAAGATGGGCCGCGACAAGGAAAGCCAGGCCATCCTGCCGCTGCGCGGCAAGGTGCTCAACACCTGGGAGGTCGAGCGCGACCGCCTGTTCGCCAACAACGAAATCCACGACATCTCGGTGGCCATCGGCGTGGACCCGCACGGGCCCAACGACACGCCCGACCTTTCGGGCCTGCGCTACGGCAAGGTCTGCATCCTGTCGGACGCCGACGTGGACGGCTCGCACATCCAGGTGCTGCTGCTCACGCTGTTCTTTCGCCACTTCCCCAAGCTCATCGAGGCCGGCCACATCTACGTGGCGCGCCCGCCGCTGTTCCGCGTGGACGTGCCCGCGCGCGGCAAGAAGCCCGCGGCCAAGATGTATGCGCTGGACGAAGGCGAGCTGACTGCCATCCTCGACAAATGCGCCAAGGACGGCGTGGCGCGCGAGAAGTGCCAGGTCAGCCGATTCAAGGGCTTGGGCGAGATGAACGCCGAGCACCTGTGGGAAACCACGCTCAACCCCGACACCCGCCGGCTGATGCCGGTGCAACTGGGCGACATGGACTTCGCCGCGACCGAGGCACTGATCACCAAGCTCATGGGCAAGGGTGAAGCCGCCTCGCGCCGCGAGCTGATGGAACTGCATGGCGATGCGGTCGACATCGACATCTGACCGCCTGCGCCTGGCGTGTGCGGGCCTGCTGCTGTGCCTGGCGCACGGCGCGGTCCACGCCGACCTGTGGGCCTTTGTCGACGCGCGCGGCGTGACGCACTTCGCGCCGGAGCAGGTGGACGCCAACTACCACCTGTTCTTCAAGGGCAACGAGTTCGACTCCACGCGCGATGTGCCCGCGGGCGCACCGCCCATGCCGAATGCGCTGCCCCCGGCAGGCGCGCGGCTGCTGGCCTTCTTAGACATCGCGCCGGACTACAAGCGCGTGAAGCACCATCTGCGCGCGGCAGCGGCCCGGCATGACATCGACTACGAACTGCTGCAGGCGCTGATCGCCACCGAGTCCGGGTTCGACGCGGGCGCCGTGTCGCCCAAGGGTGCGGTGGGGCTCATGCAGGTGATGCCGGCCACGGCCACGCGCTTCGGGGTGAGTGCCGACGCCAAACGCTCGGTCGAGAAAAAGCTGGCCGATCCGGCCGTGAACGTGCCCGCGGGCACGCGCTACCTGCGCTATCTGATCGACATGTTTCCCGAGCGGCTGGACCTGGCGCTGGCGGCCTACAACGCGGGCGAAGGCGCGGTGCAGCGCGCCGGCAACAAGGTGCCGGCATACAAGGAAACGCAAAACTATGTGCGCACCGTGATGGGCCTGTACCACCAGCTCAAGCCGCCGGCACCGGTGCTGGCCCAGCGCGCGGCGCCGGGCCGCGTGCGCATGGAACTGTCGGGCGGCGCCGTGAACCGGGGCAACCTGCCACCCACGCGGGTGGCGCAGACGCCCCCACCGATTGAATCTGACTCCAACAAGAACGAATGAGCGACCAACCCACTCTCGATTTTCCGGCCTCCGACGACGGCGGCGATTCCCAGGGCCTGGCCAGCTATGCCCAGCGCGCGTACCTGGAGTACGCGCTCTCGGTCGTCAAGGGCCGCGCACTGCCCGATGTGTGCGATGGCCTCAAGCCCGTGCAGCGGCGCATCTTGTTCTCCATGGACCGCATGGGGCTGGGCTACAGCGGCCCCACGCGCACCACGGCGGCCAAGCCGGTCAAGAGCGCCCGCGTGGTCGGTGACGTGCTGGGCAAATACCACCCGCACGGTGACCAGTCGGCCTACGACGCGCTGGTGCGCATGGCGCAGGACTTTGCCCAGCGCTACCCGCTGATCGACGGCCAGGGCAACTTCGGCAGCCGCGACGGCGATGGCGCTGCGGCCATGCGCTACACCGAGGCGCGTCTGTCGCGCATCACCAGCCTGCTGCTCGACGAGATCGATGAGGGCACGGTCGACTTCATGCCCAACTACGACGGCAGCGTGCAGGAGCCGCGCCAGCTGCCGGCACGCCTGCCGTTCGCGCTGCTCAACGGCGCCAGCGGCATCGCCGTGGGCCTGGCCACCGAAATCCCCAGCCACAACCTGCGCGAGATCGCTGATGCCTGCGTTGCGCTCATCAAGACCCCCGCCCTGAGCCAGGAAGACCTGATGGCCCTGGTGCCGGGCCCCGACTACCCGGGCGGCGGCCAGATCATCAGCGCGGCGTCCGACATTGCCGACGCCTACCGCACCGGCCGCGGCAGCCTCAAGGTGCGCGCGCGCTGGAAGATCGAGGACCTGGCGCGCGGCCAGTGGCAACTGGTGGTCAACGAACTGCCTCCGGGCGTGAGCACGCAGAAGGTGCTCGAAGAGATCGAAGAGATCACCAACCCCAAGGTCAAGACCGGCAAGAAGGCGCTGTCGCAGGACCAGACGCAGCTCAAGGCCAGCATGCTGGCCGTGCTGGACGTCGTGCGCGACGAGTCCAGCAAGGACGCGCCCGTGCGCCTCGTGTTCGAGCCCAAGACCGGCAAGACGCCGCAACAGGAACTCATCACCGCGCTGCTGGCGCACACCAGCCTTGAGTCGTCGGCCCCTATCAACCTCACGATGGTGGGGCTCGATGGCAAGCCCACGCAGAAATCCCTGCGGCAGATGCTGGAAGAGTGGATTGCCTTCCGCCAAGCCACCATCACCCGCCGCACGCAGCACCGTTTGGGCAAGGTGCTGGAACGCATCCACATCCTCGAAGGGCGGCAGATCGTTCTGCTCAACATCGACGAGGTGATCGCCATCATCCGCCAGGCGGAAGATCCGAAGGCCGCGCTGATCGCGCGCTTCAACCTCAGCGACCGGCAGGCCGAAGACATCCTTGAAATCCGCCTGCGCCAGCTGGCCCGGCTCGAAGCCATCAAGATCGAGCAGGAGCTCAAGGAGCTGCGCGAAAGCCAGGGCAAGCTCGAAGACATCCTGAACAACCCCAGCTCGCTGCGCCGCCTGATGGTCAAGGAGATCGAGGCCGATGCCAAGACCTTTGCCGACGCGCGCCGCACGCTGATCCAGGCCGAGAAGAAGGCCGTGGCCGAGGTCAAGGTGGTGGACGAGCCAGTGACGGTGATCGTCTCGCAAAAGGGCTGGGTGCGCGCCCGCACCGGCCATGGCCACGAGTCCGCCAGCTTTGCCTTCAAGGCCGGCGACGGCCTGTACAACACCTTCGAATGCCGCACGGTCGACACGCTGCTGGCCTTCGGCAGCAACGGGCGCGTGTATTCCGTGCCGGTGTCGGCGCTGCCGGGCGCGCGGGGCGACGGCCAGCCGGTGACCACGCTGATCGAGCTGGAGTCGGGCACGCAGCTGCTGTACTACTTTGCCGGACCGGCGCAGGCCTCGCTGCTGCTGGCCGGCTCGGGCGGCTACGGCTTTCTGGCGTCGGTCGAGAACATGGTCTCGCGCCAGAAGGGCGGCAAGTCGTTCATCACCCTGGGCGAGGGCGAGACGCTGTGCCAGCCCTCGCATGCGGCAGGGACGTCCAGCACCAGCGTTCCGGCCCTGGCGCCGGCGACGCACGTGGCCTGCGCCTCGGCGGGCGGGCGCATCCTTACGTTCGAGATCGCCGAACTCAAGACCATGGCCAATGGCGGCCGGGGCCTGATGCTGATCGACCTGGAAGACAAGGACACCCTGGCGGGCGCCGCGGCGTACACGCGCAGCATCCGCATCGACGGCATCGGCCGCGGCGGCAAGCAGCGCGACGAGACGCTGGAGATCCGGTCCCTGAACAACGCCCGCGCTGCGCGGGGGCGCAAGGGCAAGGCGGCGGACCTGGGCTTCAAGCCGTCGGCCGTCACGCGCGTGGAATGACACCACCCGCGGAGCGGGCGCCCCACGCCACCGGCCCACACGAAGCCACCCTGATCGGGTGGCTTTTTTGTTGCGACGCAGCACATCACGGGTTGCTACGGATTGGAAGAAAAGGCCGAACAGGCGCACCATATGTAAAAAAATGTCTTAGCAGGTGCGGGCTGGCGGTGCAAACAATCTCCCGGATCAAAGGCTGACATTGGCAGATTTGCCTGAAGTAACCCACAACTTGAGGAGACATGATGTTCCAACGCATCCGAATAGCCCAGAAGCTGTGGCTCGCCGTCCTCTTCATCGTGGTCATGCTGGCCGGTGTGGTGGGCTTTTCCGCCTATCGGTCGGCCAAGGTACAGGCCGAAGCCGACGAGGTGTCCCGCGAGATGCAGGCCCGTGTCGGGGCCGCCATCCGCTGGGCTGGGCTCACCGAAACCAATGCGGCACGCACCCAGGCGCTCATCGTCAGCAGCGATCCGGCGGTCGAGGCCGAATTCAAGGACGCGATCACCGCCACGTCGGCCCAGATCACCGAAGTGCAGAAGTCGCTCGAGGCCATGACACTGTCGGATGCAGACAAGGCGCAGATGGCGAAGATCGCCGATGCACGCAAGGCCATGATCGACTTGCGCGGCAAGGCGCGCCAGCTCAAGGCCGACGGCAAGGCCGAGGACGCGGTCACGCTGGTCAAGCAAAGCTACAACCCGGCCGTGGCGACCTACCTGACGGCGCTGCGCGACTTTGTGGACCTGCAGCAAAAGACCGCTCAAACGCGCCTGGCCGACATGGCCGAGTCGCGCATGCTCACCGTCAAGATCGCGGCCGTCGCAGTGGCGGCCTTGCTGGCGGCCATCGTCGCCGGTGCGTACTACCTGATTGGCAGCATCCAGCGTCCGCTGGCGCAGGCCAACGACCTGGCGGCCAAGATCGCTGCGGGCGACCTGAGCGAGCAGGCAGCGGTCACGCGCGGTGACGAGTTCGGGGACCTGCTGCGTTCGCAGTATGCGATGAGCGATTCGCTCGGACGCATGGTGCACCAGGTGCGCCAGAGCACGGACAGCATTGCCATCGCCAGCGCAGAAATCGCCACCGGCAACCATGACCTGTCGGCGCGCACCGAACAGACATCGAGCAACCTGCAGGAAACCGCGGCAGCGATGGAGGAGTTCACCAGCACCATCGCGCAGAGCGCGGCCAGTGCCCGCCAGGCCAGTACCCTGGCCGCCAGCGCCACGGGCGTGGCCGAGCGCGGCGGCGCTGTGGTGACGCAGGTGGTGTCCACCATGGAGGACATCAACCAGAGCAGCCGGAAGATTTCGGACATCATCGGCACCATCGACGGCATCGCTTTTCAGACCAACATCCTGGCGCTCAACGCCGCGGTGGAGGCCGCGCGCGCCGGCGAGCAGGGCCGCGGCTTTGCGGTGGTGGCCAGCGAGGTGCGCAGCCTCGCGCAGCGCAGCGCCGAAGCCGCCAAGGAGATCAAGGTGCTGATCAGCGCCTCGGTGGAGAAGGTGGAGACCGGCACCCGCCTGGTGGCCGACGCAGGCAGCACCATGACCGACATCGTTCGCTCGGTGCAAAGCGTGACCGACATGATCGGCGAGATCACCTCGGCGTCTTCCGAGCAGAGCGCAGGCATCACGCAGGTGAACCAATCCGTGGGCAATCTCGACCAGATGACCCAGCAGAATGCGGCACTGGTGGAGGAAAGTGCGGCAGCGGCCCAGAGCCTGCGTGAGCAGGCGGAACACCTGGCGCAGGTGGTCTCGGTGTTCAAGGTCAATGGAGCGGCTTACGGCGGTGCGGTGGAGCCGATGCGGGCAGCGCATACGCCGGCTGCTAAGCCAGTCGCAAGGCCTGCCGCATCCCAGCCGATGGCGGTGGCCAAGACCGCCGCGCCGCGCATCACGCAGGGTGCGCAGGCCACCGGCAAGCCCGCTGCAAAGACGCCTGCAAAGACGGCGCCGGCCCGCTCACCCGCCCTGGCCCAGGGCGCCGAGGAGGACTGGGAGTCCTTCTGAAGGCGGGGTTCCAGGGCTCCCGGGGCTCTTGAACTCCGAGGCCTCGGCAGTCATCAGGCCAATTCAGCGATCAGCTCGATCTCGACGCAGGCACCCATCGGGATCTGCGCCACGCCGAACGCGCTGCGTGCGTGCACGCCCTTGTCGCCAAACACCTGGCCCAGCAGTTCGCTGGCGCCATTGGTCACCAGGTGCTGCTCGGTGAAGTCGCCGGTGGAGTTCACCAGGCTCATGAGCTTGACGATGCGCTTGACCCGGTTCAGGTCGCCGCCGCAGGCGGCCTGCAGCGTGCCCATGAGGTCGATGGCCACTGCGCGTGCGGCCGTTTTGCCTTCTTCGGTGCCGATGTCGCGGCCGAACTGCGCAGCCCAGGGCTTGCCGTCCTTGCGGGCGATGTGGCCCGACAGGAACACCAGATTGCCGGTCTGCACGAACGGCACGTAGGCTGCGGCGGGCACCGACACCGGTGGCAGGGTGATGTTGAGTTCTGTCAGCTTGTCGTAAACGCTCATGGTGGTTCCTTGATGATCAAAGGGGTGGACGTCGGGGCGTGCGTGCGTGCGAGCGCAGGTGCATGCGCTTGCGTGGCGTTGCGGCCGGCAGACAGCGCCCGGGTGGCCGCGAGTGTTACACAGCCGACTGCGCTTGCCACCGGCGCGGCGCGCTGCCTGCGCATTAGCATCAGCCCATGCCCCGCATAAGCGCTTCTAATGCCGTTCCGGCCCGGCCGTCACCCCGGGCCGGCGGCATGGCGCAAGACGGTGGCGTGGGGGCACAGCAGGCCGCACGGCCCACCGCACAGGCTGCACGCCCACCCCGGCCCTGGCTGGTGCCCGCCCTGCTGCTGGGCGCCGTGGCGGGCGCTGCGCTGCAACTGCAGCAACCTGCGCTGTGGCGCGCCACCGCGTACGCCGTCCTGCTGGTGGCTGCGTGTGTTCTTGCGCTGGCAGCATGGGCTGTGGGCCGCACAAGGGCCGCGGACCTTGGGTGGATGCCCATCGCCGCCATGGCACTGGCCGCTGCGGCCGGTGGGCTCGCTCTGTTCGGCAGCAGCGGCCTGCGGTCTGCCGACTACCTGGGCCAGGCGCTGTCGCCGCAGCTGGAAGGGCGCGACATCCGCGTCACCGGCATGGTGGCCGCCATGCCGCAAAGCAACGAAGCAGGCACCCGCCTGCGCCTGGACGTGGAGACTGCGTTGCTGCAGGGCGCACCCGTGCAGTTGCCGCCGCGCATCGAGGTCGCGTGGTACGGCGGCGCCTTTCGCGATGCGGCGGGCGTGGCCGACCTGCAGCGCCCGCCGCCCTCCCTTCGTGCCGGCGAGCGCTGGGACCTGACCGTGCGGTTGAAAGCGCCGCACGGCCTGCGCAACCCCCACGGGTTTGACTACGAACTCTGGATGTGGGAGCAGGGCGTGCAGGCCACCGGCTATGTGCGCGCCGGCCCCAAGGACGAGGCGCCGGTGCTGCTCGGTTCGACCTGGCAGCACCCCGTGGAGCGCGCACGGCAGGCGGTGCGCGACGCCATCATCGAGCGGCTGGTGCACGATGGGCACAGCGACGACCCGACACGTGCCCGCATCGCCGGGGTGGTGGCGGCACTGGTGACAGGCGATCAGCGCGCCATCGACCGCGCCGACTGGGACGTGTTCCGCGCCACAGGCGTGGCGCACCTGATGAGCATCTCGGGGCTTCACATCACGCTCTTCGCGTGGCTGGCGGCATTGGCCGTGCGTGCGCTGTGGCGCCGTTCCACCCGGCTGTGCCTGCGGGCCCCGGCGCAGTCGGTGGCGCTGGCTGCGGGCGTGCTGCTGGCGGCTAGCTACGCGCTGTTCAGCGGCTGGGGCGTACCGGCCCAGCGCACGGTGATCATGCTGGCGGCCATCGCGCTGCTGCAGCTCAGCGGCCGGCGGTGGCCATGGCCGCAGGTGTGGCTCCTGGCCTGCGCCGCCGTGGTGATGGCCGACCCGTGGGCGCTGGCGCATGCGGGCTTCTGGCTGAGCTTCGTGGCGGTCGGTGTGCTGTTTGCTACTAATTCGATAGCTGGTGGCGCTCATGGATCGAGCGGTGGAGGGCATTTTCGTTCGTTGTTGCGCGAGCAATGGGTGGTGACGCTGGCCCTCACTCCGCTGGGCGTGCTGCTGTTCGGCCAGGTGTCGCTGGTCGGCTTTGCGGCCAATCTGGTGGCCATCCCCTGGGTCACGCTGGTGGTCACCCCGCTGGCGCTGGGCGGCGTGCTGTGGGCGCCGCTGTGGAGCCTGGCGGCGCTGGCCTTGCAGCCGCTGGCCGCCTTGCTGCAATGGCTGGCGCAGTGGCCCTGGGCGGTGGTCTTTCTGCCTGTGGCGCCTCTCTGGGCGGGCGTGGCGGCCGTGGCGGGCGGCGCGTTGCTGGCCACCCGGTTGCCCTGGCGGCTGCGGTTGCTGGCGCTGCCCCTGCTGTGGCCGCTGCTGGCGTGGCAGCCGGCGCGGCCGGCGGCGGGCCAGTTCGAGCTGTTGGCGGCAGACATCGGCCAGGGCAATGCGGTGCTGGTGCGCACGGCCACGCACACGCTGCTGTACGACGCGGGCCCGCGCTTCAGCCGTGAGAGCGATGCGGGCCACCGCGTGCTGGTGCCCCTGCTGCGCGCGCTGGGCGAGCGGGTGGACGTGCTCATGCTCAGCCACCGCGACATCGACCACACGGGTGGCGCAGCCGCCGTGCTGGCGCAGCAGCCGCAGGCCGAGCTCACCGGCTCCATCGAAGCCGACCACGCGCTGCAGGCGCTGCGCCCGGTCAAGCCCTGCCTGCAGGGCCAGCAGTGGAGCTGGGATGGCGTGGCCTTCGAGGTGCTGCACCCGCAAGACGGCGATGCCGCGCAGGCCCGCCGCCCCAATGCACTGAGCTGCGTGCTGCGTGTCACGGCGGCGGGGCAGGGGGCAAGGCCAGACCCGCCGGTCGCCCTGCTCGTCGGCGACATCGAGGCGCCGCAGGAGCAGGCGCTGCTGGCGCGCGGCGCCCCGGTGCGGGCGGACGTGCTGCTGGTGCCGCACCACGGCAGCAAGACGTCGTCCACCGCCGCGTTTCTGGAGGCTGTCCAGCCTCGCACCGCTTTGGTGCAGGCCGGCTACCGCAACCGTTTCGGCCACCCGGCGCCCGATGTGTTCGAGCGCTACCACGCGCGAGGCATCCGCATGGTGGAGTCCGCCCGGTGCGGCGCCGCCACCTGGTCATCGGCGCGGCCGGACGAAGTCGGCTGCGAACGCGACGGTGCCAGGCATTACTGGCAGCACGATATGGCGCCGCGACCCGGTTGAGCGGACTTTTTGCAAGCGCAGGCCGCGCCAAGGGGCCACCAGGCCGGAGGTGGGCTCACAACTTGCTATCCTGCGTGCAGGAGGCCCGTTCATGCAGAAATTTGATGAGATGTACGCCATGCTGCCGTTTGAGGGCAGCGATGTGCGGGAACACTACAAGCGCTATGCGCAGTGGTTGAGCAAACAGCCCCCTGACGTGATGCAGGCCCGCCGGGCCGAGGCAGAGATGATCTTTCGCCGCGTGGGCATCACCTTTGCCGTCTACGGCGCCAAGGACGAGGGCGGCGCCGGCAACGAGCGGCTGATCCCGTTCGACCTGATCCCCCGCATCATCCCGGCCCACGAGTGGAGCCGCATGCAGCTGGGGCTGGTGCAGCGGGTCACCGCGCTCAACCGGTTCATCCACGACGTGTACCACGGCCAGGACATCATCCGCGCCGGCATCGTGCCCCAGGACCTCATCGTCAACAACGCCCAGTACCGGCCCGAGATGGCCGGGCTGCACGTGCCGCAGAACATCTACGCGCACATCGCCGGCATCGACATCGTGCGCGCCCCCAACGCGCAGGGCGAGGGCGAGTACTACGTGCTCGAAGACAACCTGCGCGTGCCCAGCGGCGTGAGCTACATGCTCGAAAACCGCAAGATGATGATGCGGCTCTTTCCCGAGCTGTTCAGCCTGCACAAGGTCGCGCCGGTGGCGCACTACCCCGACATGCTGCTCGAGACCCTGCGCGCCAGCGCGCCCGCGGCGGCCGACGAGCCGACAGTGGTGGTGCTCACGCCCGGCATGCACAACAGCGCGTACTTCGAACACGCCTTCCTGGCGCAGCAGATGGGCGTGGAGCTGGTCGAAGGGCAGGACCTGGTGGTCAAGGACAAGTTCGTCTACATGCGCACCACGCGCGGCCTGCAGCGGGTGGACGTGATCTACCGCCGCGTGGACGACGACTTCCTCGACCCGCAGGTGTTCCGCCGCAACTCCACGCTGGGCTGCTACGGCCTGATGGAGGCGTACCGCGCCGGCAACGTGGGCATCTGCAACGCAGTGGGCACCGGCGTGGCCGACGACAAGTCCGTCTACCCCTACGTGCCCGAGATGATCCGTTTCTACCTGGGCGAGGAACCCATCCTCAAGAACGTGCCCACCTGGATGTGCCGCAAGCAGGACGACCTGCAGCACGTGCTGGCCAACCTGAAGGACCTCGTGGTCAAGGAAGTGCACGGCGCCGGCGGCTACGGCATGCTCATCGGCCCCGCGGCCACGCAGGCCGAGATCGAGGACTTTCGCCGCGCGCTGCTGGCCAACCCGGCCGGCTACATCGCGCAGCCCACGCTCAGCCTGTCGAGCTGCCCGACCTATGTGGACGCCGGCATCGCGCCGCGCCACATCGACCTGCGCCCCTTCGTGCTCAGCGGCCGCGAGGTGCAGATGGCCGCGGGCGGCCTCACGCGCGTGGCGCTGAAGGAGGGGTCTCTGGTCGTCAATTCATCCCAGGGCGGCGGCACCAAGGACACCTGGGTGCTGGGCGAACACGCCGCCGCAGCAGCGCCGCGGCCGGAGACCCAGTCGCAGTCGCAGTCGCAGTCGATGGATGGGATGACACAAACACAGGGAGGATTTTGAGATGCTGAGCCGCACTGCCGATCACCTGTTCTGGATGTCTCGATACACCGAGCGGGCGGAGAACACCGCCCGGATGCTCAATGTGAGCTACGAGACCTCGCTCCTGCCCCAGTCTGCCGACGTGGTGCAGGAGGGTTGGGAAGGCCTGCTGTCCATCAGCGAGCTGATTCCCGCCTACACCGCCAAACATGGCAAGGTCACGCCCCACAACGTGCTGGAATTCATGGTGCGCGATGGCGAGAACCCGTCGTCCATCCTGTCGTGCCTGCGCGCTGCGCGCGAAAACGCGCGGGCCGTGCGCGGGGCGCTCACCACCGAGGTGTGGGAGACGCAGAACCAGACCTGGCTGGAGCTGCACCGCGTGCTGGAAAGCGGCGCCTTCGAGCGTGAGCCCGGCCAGTTCTTCGAGTGGGTGAAATACCGCTCGCACCTGTCGCGCGGCGTGACGCTGGGCACCATGCTGCAGGACGAGGCCTTTCACTTCCTGCGGCTGGGCACCTTCCTCGAGCGCGCCGACAACACGGCGCGGCTGCTGGACGTGAAGTTCCACGCGGTGGAAAACGACTTCTTCGGCCGCGCAAGCGAGCGCAACCAGGAGGCCGACTTCTACCACTGGAGCTCCATCCTGCGCAGCGTCTCGGCGTTCGAGGTGTACCGCAAGGTCTACCGCGACGTGATCACCCCGGGCCGCGTGGCCGACCTGCTGGTGCTGCGCCGCGACATGCCCAGGTCCCTGCACGCCTGCATGCGCGAGGTGGTGGACAACCTCAGCGTGGTGGCCAACCAGCAGTCGGCCGAAACCCAGCGCCGCGCGGGCCGCCTGCTGGCCGACCTGCAGTACGGGCGCATCGACGAGATCCTGTCGACGGGCCTGCATGCGTTCCTCACGCAGTTCCTCGACCGGGTCAACGACCTGGGCGGGGGCATCAGCCGCGACTTCCTGGTGGCGGCGGGCGACTGACGGTCAAGGCAGGCCAGGGGAGGGGGCTGGCCGCCGTGGCTTTGCCGGCGCGGCAGGCCGGCAACCTCCGGCTCAGCCCTCGTTGTTGCGCTTTTGATCCCGCAGCATGAACAGGTACAGGCTTTCGACCTTTTCGCGCGCCCAGGGCGTCTTGCGCAGGAACTTGAGGCTCGATCCCACGCTGGGGTCGCTCTGGAAGCAGCGGATGGGAATGCGCTGGCCCAGTTCATCCCAGCCAAAATAGTCCGCCAGGGCCACCACCATGGCCTCCAGCGTCACGCCGTGCAGCGGGTTGCGGGGCTGGACGGGCTTGGCAACCGGGGCGGGGGCTTCGTCGGGTGCCGGGGTTCCCGGCGTGGCGGGCGGTGGGGTCTCAGAAATGCTCATCCCCTGAAGCATACAGACCGCAGATGCCCGCAGCGCCGGGGAGCGGGCTGGTGGCCTGCCATCGCGGCATGGGAGCCGGCGGGCCCGGTGGCCGGTGGAGCCCCTTCAGGCGCCGGGTAATGCGGCACCCAGCCCGCAGGCCGGCGCAGGCGGGTCTACCCCTTGCGCTGCATCTGGGCTTCGCGCTGGAACAGCTCGGCCGCCCAGTCGACAAAGGCGCGCACCTTGGCGCTCAAATGGCGGTTGGGCGGATACACCACATACACCGGCAGCAGGGGCTGCGTCCATTCGGGCAGCACTTGCACCAGCGTGCCGCCCTGCAGGTGGCTCTCGGCCTGAAAGCTCGTGATCTGCCCGATGCCCAGCCCCGCCACCAGCGACGTCACATACGCATTGGCTTCGTTCACGCTCAGCTGGTAGGGGCCGGAGATGTCGATGGACTCGGCGTCCTTGCGGAACTCCAGCGGGTAGTGCCGCCCCGAGTGCGGCGAGAAGTACAGCAGGCTGGTGTGCTTTTCCTCGATCTCCAGCGGGTGCGCGGGCGTGCCCTTGCGCGCCAGGTAGTCGGGCGACGCCACGGTGATGAATTCGAGGTTGCCGATGCGCCGCGCCACCAGCGACTGGTCGCTCAGCTCACCGCCGCGGATCACGCAGTCCACGTTGTCGCCGATCAGGTCCACGATGCGGTCGCTCACCCCCAGGTCGAGCTGGATGTCCGGGTAGCGCTCGTGGAAGTCCGCCAGGTGCGGGATCAGCAGCAACTGCGCCACCGATGTGCCCACGTCGATGCGCAAGCGCCCGCGCGGGTTGGCGCGCGCGTTGGTCATGCTGGCCTCGATGTCGTCCAGGTCGGTCAGCAGGCGCACCGTCCGGTCGTAATAGGCGGCGCCGTCGGGCGTCACCGTCACGCGGCGGGTGGTGCGGTTGAGCAGTTTCACGCGCAGGCGCTCCTCCAGCGCCTGTACATGCTTGGTGACCGTGGCCTTGGGCAGCGAAAGCGAATCCGCTGCCCGGGTGAACGTGCCGGCCTCCACCACCCGCACGAATATGCGCATGGCCTGTATCTGGTCCATGGCTTCTCCTTGAAATCTGAAACTGCAATCCGGACTGCAGCACCCACCAGTGGGTGCTGAGGAATTCTCACACGCAAGCCGCCGTTTGATTGTTGAGCTTTTGGAAACAGTGCAGTGGTGTTTGACCTGTTTATCCGGCCGGCGGCAACCACTACATTTATCCCATCCTCAATTCACTGGGTACATGCCATGCAGCCCGACAGACCGTCTTCGTCCTCTTTCACATCGCAGTCCGACGCCGCACCTTCCAAGGTGTCCAAGGCGGCGTCCGTGTGCACCGACTCCACCATTGAGGTGGCCGCGGGGCAGGACGTGGCCGTGCGCATGTATGGCCGCAAGAAGACGGGCAAGGTGTCTCCGGTGGTGGTGCATTTTCACGGCGGCGCATTCACCTCGGGCGACCTGGACAATGGCTGCACCGTGGCGTCGCTGCTGGAGAGCGTCGGCGCGGTGGTGGTGTCGGTGGCCTACCCCCTCACGCCATTCCCCCAGCCGGTGGATACAGGCTACAACGTTTTGAAGTGGGTGCACCGCAACCGCACCAAACTGGGCGGGCAGGGCTCGCTGGTGTACCTGGCCGGTGAAGAGGCTGGCGGCAACCTGGCCGCCGCCGTGAGTCTGGTGGCGCGCGACCAGTCGCACCCGCCGCTTGCCGGGCAGATCCTGCTGTCGCCCATGCTGGACCCGTGCGTGGGCACTGCATCGGTGCGCGAAGCCACGGGCGACGCCACCGGCTGCAAGTGGTCAGAGGGGTGGCGCAATTTCCTGAGCTGCCCGCGCGATGCCGACCACCCGTACGCGGTGCCCGGTGCGGCGCGCCGCCTGGCGGGGCTGCCGCCCACGCTGGTGCTGGTGGGCGACACCGACCCCATGCACGATGAAGCAGTGGCCTACGCTGCCCGGCTGGACGCTGCCGGCCTCAAGGTCACCTGCCACGTGTTTACCAAGGCTGCGCAGTGGCCCGATGCCCTGCTGCAGACCCAGACCGGCCCGCTCGAATGCCCTTGTGCCGCCGGTGCGCAAGAGCAGTTCCGGCTGTTCTTCGAGGCCACTCGATGTCCGGTGCCTTCCTGACAACACCCCGTGCTGCAAGAAGGTGTTGACCTCAACTTAAGTTGAGGTTCGATACTGCAGCCTCTTTACCGACCACCTGGTTTTCAACGCTGATTTTTCCGGCACGCCGTGGCGGAGGGAGACGCTTTGCCCGCGCATTTCTGCAAGCCGTGCCCGTGAGGGGCAGGACGGCTGGCAGGGCCATTGATGTCAACGATACGGAGGAAATAACAACGTGAACAACACAGCGAAATTCTTGAACGCCCGCAGCCCGGCCCGCCACCTGCCGCTGGGCCACTGCGTCTTTTGACCTGAACTGCCCGTCCATCCCCCTCTGACCTTTGCTTCCTCTATCGCCTGCACCGAGTTCTGCGCACAAAACCTTTTCCGGCGCGCCCGCAACGCCCGCCTCAACGATTGATTGAAACGACCATGACCACCAACCCGCTCTCCAAGAACCGCCCCCTGGGCCTGGCCACCATCGCCACCGCCGTCACCGCTGCCGTGGCTGCATTGGTCCTCGTCTTCCAGGCGCCCACGGCCCAGGCCAACGGCGAAGGCGCCACGCCGCCCGCCATGCCGGTGTCGGTCGCTGCCGTGGTGCAAAAGGACATCTCCCTGTGGGATGAATTTTCAGGCCGCCTCGAGGCCGTGCAGCGTGTGGACGTGCGACCGCGCGTCTCGGGTGCCGTGCAGGCCGTGCACTTCCGCGAAGGCTCGCTGGTCAAGCAGGGTGACCTGCTCGTCACCGTGGACCCCGCGCCGTATGCGGCCGAGGTCGACCGCGCCGAAGCCCAGGTGGTCGCCGCCCAGGCCCGCGTGTCCTACACCCGCAGCGAAATGGAGAGGGCCACGCGCCTGCTCGAAGAACGCGCCATTGCCCAGCGTGAGCACGACGAGCGCCTGAACGCCCAGCGGGAGGCCGACGCCAACCTGCGCGCCGCCCAGGCCGCGCTGCAGACCGCCAAGCTGAACCTTGGCTACACCCAGGTGCGTGCACCCGTAGCAGGCCGCGTAGGCCGCATCGAAGTCACCGTGGGCAACCTGGTGGCCGCCGGCGCCGGCGCCCCGGTGCTGACCACGCTGGTGTCGGTGAGCCCCATCTACGCCAGCTTCGACACCGACGAGCAGATCGTGGTGAAGGCGCTGGCCGACCTGCAAAGCAGCCAACGGGGCCACAGCGCGCGCCAACTCATCGAGCGCATTCCTGTGCAGATGGGCACTGGCACCGCGGGCAGCACGCCGCACACCGGCCGCCTGCAACTGATCGACAACCAGGTGGACGCCAAGAGCGGCACGGTGCGCGTGCGTGCCGTGTTCGACAACGAAGACGGCGCACTCATCCCCGGCCAGTTCGCCCGCATCCGCATGGGCCAGGCGCGCGACACCCAGGCCCTGCTGATCAACGAGCGTGCCGTGGGCACCGACCAGAACAAGAAGTTCGTGATGGTGGTGGGCGAAGGCAACAAGGCCGAGTACCGCGAAGTCACGCTGGGCGCGCCCATCGACGGCCTGCGCGTGGTCACGTCGGGCCTGAAGGCGGGCGAGAACATCGTCGTCAACGGCCTGCAGCGCGTGCGCCCCGGTGCCGTGGTGGCACCCCAGTCCGTCCCCATGACCGCCAAGGCCGAAGTTGCGGGTGATCGCAAGGAAGCCAAGAACAACACCAAGTCGCCCGCCGTCTGAACACCTTTTCAGTTCCCTAACGCTGCGCGTCTCCTAAGCCTGTGCAACGGGCATGACTTCGCCAGCATCCCCGCGCAAGGGCCGCCCCGCCGCGCTGGGGGGTCCCCCTCCCGAAGGAGAGGGGGAAGGCGCGCAGCGACTCAGGGGGTGAACCAACACGAGCTTTTTGCATCCATGAATCTATCCCGCTTCTTCATCGACCGCCCCATCTTCGCCGGGGTGCTGTCGGTGCTCATCTTCCTCGGGGGGCTCATCGCATTGCGCGGTCTGCCCATCTCCGAATACCCTGAAGTCGCGCCGCCCTCCGTGGTGGTGCGCGCACAGTACCCGGGCGCCAACCCCAAGGTGATCGCCGAGACCGTGGCCACGCCGCTGGAGGAATCCATCAACGGCGTGGAAGGCATGCTCTACATGGGCAGCCAGGCCACCACCGACGGCGTCATGACGCTGACCGTGACCTTTGCCCTGGGCACCGACCCCGACAAGGCCCAGCAGCTGGTGCAAAACCGCGTGTCGCAGGGCGAGCCGCGCCTGCCCGAGGAAGTGCGCCGCCTGGGCGTCACCACCGTCAAGAGCGCGCCGGACCTGACCATGGTGGTCCACCTGGTCTCGCCCAACAACCGCTACGACATCGACTACCTGCGCAACTACGCGGTGCTCAATGTGAAGGATCGCCTCGCCCGCATCGGCGGTGTGGGCCAGGTGCAGATCTTCGGCGGCGGCGACTACTCCATGCGTGTGTGGCTCGACCCGCAAAAGGTCGCGCAGCGCGGCCTGTCGGCCAGCGACGTGGTGACCGCCATCCGCGGCCAGAACGTGCAGGCCGCCGCCGGCGTGGTGGGCGCATCGCCCGGCCTGCCCGGCGTGGACCTGCAGTTGTCCATCAACGCCCAGGGCCGCCTGCAGACCGAGGAAGAGTTCGGCGACATCATCGTCAAGACCGGTGCGGACGGCGCCGTGACGCGCCTGCGCGACATCGCCCGCCTGGAACTGGGCGCAGCCGACTACTCGCTGCGCTCGCTGCTCAACAACGACCCGGCCGTGGGCATGGGCGTGTTCCAGGCACCGGGCTCCAACGCGCTGGACATCTCGTCCAACGTGCGCAAGACCATGGACGAGATCCAGAAGAACATGCCCGAAGGCGTGGAGTACCGCATTGCGTACGACCCCACGCAGTTCGTGCGTGCCTCCATCAAGTCCGTGATCCACACGCTGCTTGAAGCCATCGCCCTCGTGGTGCTGGTGGTGATCCTGTTCCTGCAGACCTGGCGCGCGTCCATCATCCCGCTGCTGGCTGTGCCGGTGTCGGTGGTGGGCACGTTCGCGGTGCTGCACCTGCTGGGTTTTTCGATCAACGCGCTCTCCCTGTTCGGCCTGGTGCTGGCCATCGGCATCGTGGTGGACGACGCCATCGTGGTGGTGGAGAACGTCGAGCGCAATATCGAGGCGGGCCTGACCCCGCGCGAGGCCACCTACCGCGCCATGCGGGAAGTGTCCGGCCCCATCATCGCCATCGCACTGGTGCTGGTGGCGGTGTTCGTACCGCTGGCTTTCATCAGCGGGCTCACGGGCCAGTTCTACAAGCAGTTCGCGGTCACGATCGCGATCTCCACGGTGATCTCGGCGATCAACTCGTTGACCCTGTCGCCCGCGCTGTCGGCACTCTTGCTCAAGGGCCACAACGAGCCCAAGGACGCGCTCACGCGCGGCATGGACAAGGTGTTCGGTGGCCTGTTCCGCGGCTTCAACCGCCTGTTCCACCGCGGCTCCGAGGCCTACAGCGGCGGCGTCAAGCGCGTCATCGGCCGCAAGGCACTGATGTTCGTGATCTACCTCGCACTGGTGGGTGCCACGGTGGGCCTGTTCAAGATCGTGCCCGGCGGCTTCGTGCCCGCGCAGGACAAGCAATACCTGATCGGCTTCGCCCAACTGCCCGATGGCGCCACGCTGGACCGCACCGAGAACGTGATCCGCCGCATGGGCGAGATCATGAAGGAGAACCCGAACGTCGAAGACGCGATCGCCTTCCCCGGCCTGTCGATCAACGGCTTCACCAACAGCTCCAACTCGGGCATCGTGTTCGCCACGCTCAAGCCCTTTGCCGAGCGCACCCGCGCCGACCAGAGCGGCGGCGCCGTGGCGGGGCAGCTGAACCAGTCGTTCGGCAGCATCCAGGATGCGTTCATCGCCATGTTCCCGCCGCCACCCGTGGCGGGCCTGGGCACCACCGGCGGCTTCAAGCTGCAGATCGAAGACCGCGCGTCGCTGGGCTTTCAGGCCATGGACGGCGCCGTGAAGGCCTTCATGGCCAAGGCCTACCAGACGCCCGAGCTGGCCGGCCTGTTCACCAGCTGGCAGGTCAACGTGCCGCAGCTTTACGCCAACATCGACCGCACCAAGGCCCGCCAGCTGGGTGTGCCGGTGACGGACATCTTCGACACGCTGCAGATCTACCTGGGCAGCCTGTACGCCAACGACTTCAACCAGTTCGGCCGCACCTACAGCGTGCGTGTGCAGGCCGATGCGGCCTACCGCGCGCGGGCTGAAGACGTGGGCCTGCTCAAGGTGCGCTCTGCCACCGGCGAGATGGTGCCCCTGTCGGCGCTGATGAAGATGGAGCCGAGCTTCGGCCCCGAGCGTGCCATGCGCTACAACGGCTACCTGGCCGCGGACATCAACGGCGGCCCTGCACCCGGCTACTCGTCGGGCCAGGCCCAGGCCGCCATCGAGCGCATTGCGGCAGAGACGCTGCCGCAGGGCATCACCTTCGAGTGGACCGAGCTGACCTACCAGGAAATCCTGGCCGGCAACTCTGCCGTGCTGGTGTTCCCGCTGGCCATCCTGCTGGTGTTCCTGGTGCTGGCCGCGCAGTACGAAAGCCTGACGCTGCCCATTGCCATCATCCTGATCGTGCCCATGGGCATCCTGGCGGCCATGACGGGGGTGTGGCTGAGCAAGGGCGACAACAACGTGTTCACGCAGATCGGGCTCATCGTGCTGGTGGGTCTGTCGGCCAAGAACGCCATCCTGATCGTGGAGTTTGCGCGCGAGCTGGAGTTTGCCGGGCGCACCCCCGTGCAGGCCGCCATCGAGGCCAGCCGCCTGCGGCTGCGCCCCATCCTGATGACCTCGCTGGCCTTCGTGATGGGTGTGCTGCCCCTGGTGCTCTCCACCGGTGCCGGCGCCGAGATGCGCAGCGCCATGGGCGTGGCCGTGTTCTCCGGAATGATCGGGGTGACGGCCTTCGGCCTGTTCCTCACGCCCGTCTTCTACGTGCTGCTGCGCAAGCTGGCTGGCAACCGCCCGCTGGTGGAGCACGGCACACACGTGGCGCCCATCTCGCACAACCCGCACGGCGGCGGCAGCGCCCACCCCGTGCTGGCCGCACCCCGCCAAGAGCACGAGTGATGGGCTCCCTGGCCATTTTCAATACCACCGTCCGCGCCGCGCTGCCCCTGGCAGCAGGGCGGGCAGGAGACCGACCATGATGGATTTTTTGTCGAACAAGAACGCTGATGCCGCCAACGCGGTAACGGCGCCAGCGCCAGCGCCTTCGCGCAGGCTCAGCCTGCTGGCCCCCCTGGCCGCGGCCCTGGTGCTGGCCGGGTGCATGACCCAGCCCGTGGCACCCGCACCCCATGCCGGCGTGGCCGTGCCCGAGAGCTTCAGCGCCGGCGGCGCAGCCCTGCCCGTCGCACCCTGGACCGTGGCCCCACCCGCCGAGGCGCAGCCCCGCGGCGAATGGTGGCTGGGCTTTCAGGACCCCGTGCTGGCCGACCTGGTGCAGCGCGCAGGCACGGCCAACACCAGCATCCAGCAGGCGGCCGCGCGGCTGGCCGAAGCGCGCTCGCTGCTGCGCTCGGCCGACGCAGCACGGTCCGTGCAGATCGGCGCGTCGGCGGGCGTGTCGCGCCAGGCCGGTGCCAGCAGCACGGGCAGCTCATCGCCGTCCACGCTGGGCACGGCAGGCCTCAACGCATCGTATGAACTGGACCTGTTCGGCCGCCTGTCGCAGACCAGCGATGCCGCGCGCCTGGATGCCGATGCCCGCGACGCCCTGCTGCAGAGCACGCGCCTCCTGGTGCAGGCCGATGTGGCGCAGACGTACCTGCAACTGCGCTCGGTGCAGGCCGAGCAGATCCTGGTGAACGAGAGCCTGGCTGCCTACCAGGACACGCTGCGCCTCACGCAGCGCCGCCTGCAGGCCGGCGATGTGGCCGAGCTGGACGTGGCCCGCGTGCAGACCGAGGTGTCTTCCACCGAGTCCGAGTCGCTGGCACTGCAGCGCCAGCAAGCCTTGCTGACCAACGCGCTGGCCGTGCTGGTGGGCGATGTGGCCAGCGGCTTCACGCTGCCGGCGGCGGCCACCGATGCCGCCTTGCCCGTCATCCCGCCCGGTGTGCCCGGCACCGTGCTGGCGCGGCGCCCCGACGTGTCGGCCGCGCAGTCCGCCGTGCTGGCCGCGCAGGCCCGCGTGGGCGTGGCGCAGACCGCGTGGTTCCCGGCGGTCACGCTCACCGGCAATGCGGGGCATGCATCGCCCGAGCTCGGTGACCTGTTCAAGTGGTCGGCCCGTGCGTGGGGCGTGAGCGCGCTGCTGTCGCTGCCCATCTTCGACGGCGGCCAGCGCGATGCGCAGGTGCAGGGCGCCAAGGCCCGCCTGGAGGCCGCGCTGGCGGACCACCGCGGCCAGGTGCTCAACGCCTTCCGCGACGTGGAAGACCAGCTCAGCTCGCTGCGCCTGCTGTCGGGCCAGGCCGAGGCGCAAGCCCGCGCCGTGACGGCCGCGCGCCGCGCCACGCAGCTGTCGGATGCGCGCTACCGCAACGGCCTGGTGAGCCAGCTGGAGCTGCTGGACGCGCGCCGCAGCGAACTGCGCAACCGCCGCCAGGAGCTGCAGGTGCGCACCGCACAGTACGTGGCCACGGTGGGACTGATCCGCGCGCTGGGTGGGGGCTGGGGTGACGACGCGCAGGCCAGGTTGGCCGCGGTGTCCCGGTAGTCTCTGCAGCTGTGCCTGTCCAATAGCCAGCCCCGCAGGGCGGGGTTCCCGCGCTCCTTCTGCGGGGCGCCGCGCTGGCGCCTATAGTGTCTGGTTTCGCGCGCGGCAAGGCCCCCGGGGCCGGTCCAGCGCTTTCCGTCCCACCGTTTCGTCATCAGGAGCCTTTGCATGAGCTACCCCAGTACCCAACTCTTCATCGCCGGCCAGTGGCAGGACGCCGCCGACGGCAAGACCATCGGCGTGTTCAACCCGTCCACCGGCAAGGAAATCGGCCGCGTGGCCCATGCCAGCAAGGCCGACCTGGACCGCGCCCTGGACGCTGCGCAAAAGGGCTTCGAAGCCTGGCGCGACATCCCCGCCGCCGAGCGCGCCAAGACCATGCGCCGCGCCGCTGCGCTGATGCGCGAGCGCGCCGATGCGATCGCCGCGATCATGGTGCAGGAACAGGGCAAGCCCCTGGCCGAAGCCAAGGTCGAGACCATGGCGTCTGCCGACATCATCGAATGGTTTGCTGACGAGTCCCTGCGCGTGTATGGCCGCATCGTGCCCTCGCGCAACCTCAAGGCCACGCAGATGGTGCTCAAGGACCCCGTGGGCCCCGTGGCGGCCTTCACGCCGTGGAACTTCCCCATCAACCAGGTCGTGCGCAAGCTGGCCGCCGCGCTGGGCGCAGGCTGCTCCATCCTGGTCAAGGCGCCCGAAGAAACCCCGGCCAGCCCCGCAGAGCTGATCCGCGCGTTTGCCGATGCGGGTGTGCCTGCCGGCACCGTGGGCCTGGTCTATGGCGACCCGGCTGAAATCTCCAACTATCTGATCCCGCACCCCATCATCCGCAAGGTCACGTTCACCGGCTCCACGCCCGTGGGCAAACAGCTGGCAGCCCTCGCCGGCAAGCACATGAAGCGCGTGACCATGGAGCTGGGCGGCCACGCACCGGTCATCGTGGCGCAAGACGCCGACCTGGAACTGGCCATCAAGATCAGCAGCGGCGCCAAGTTCCGCAACGCGGGCCAGGTCTGCATCTCGCCCACCCGCTATCTGGTGCACGAGAGCATCCGCGCCGACTTCGTGGCGGCGTTCGCCAAGTACGCGCAGGGCCTGAAGGTGGGCGATGGCCTCACGGCCGGTACGCAGATGGGCCCGCTGGCCAACCCCCGCCGCATCACCGCCATGGCCGACCTGCTGGCCGACGCCGTGCAGCAGGGCGCGCAGGTGGCCACGGGCGGCGAGCGCATCGGCACCGAAGGCAACTTCTTCCAGCCCACGGTGCTCAACGACGTGCCCCTGTCGGCCCGCATCTTCAACGAAGAGCCCTTCGGCCCCGTGGCCGCCGTGCGCGGCTTCGAGAAGATCGAGGACGCGATCGCCGAAGCCAACCGCCTGCCGTTCGGCCTGGCCGGCTACGCCTTCACCACGTCGCTGAAGAACGCCCACCTGCTGGCCCAGCGCCTGGAAGTGGGCATGCTCTGGATCAACCAGGCTGCAGCCCCTGCCGCAGAGCTGCCATTCGGCGGCTTGAAGGATTCGGGCTACGGCTCCGAAGGCGGCCCCGAAGCCATCGAAGCGCACTTGAACACGCGCCTGGTGTCGATCATGAACGTGTAAGAAGATTCACGCTCTCCGGCGGCCGGTTGGCTGCCGGGTGGTTGCTGGTACGAAGCCTTGGGGCTGGCTTGCGGAGACTCTTCGCAAGACGGTCCCCAGGCTTTTTTTCTGGACGGGATGCACGATCGCGTCGGTGCGGGGGCCTGCCCCCGCAGTCCTCAGAACCGGTACGTCGACGTCAACGTGTACGTCCGCGCCTGTCCATAGAAGCAATCTCCCCGCGCCAGGCACTGCGTGATGTGCACCTTGTCCGCCAGGTTCACCACGTTGAAGGCCACGCGCCAGTCGCCGGCGTCGTACGCGACCATCGCATCGGCCAGGGTGGCGGCCGGGGTGCTGATGGCGCTGGTGCCGCTCCACTGGGAGCCGGTGTAGCGCACGCCGGCGCCCACCGTCCAGCCACCGCGGCCTTCGCTGGCGAAGCGTTGGCTCAGCCAGGCCGATGCGGTGTGCTTGGGCACGCTGGCCACGGGGGTGCCCTGGTCGCCTGCGTTGCTGCGGCTGATCTTCGCGTCGGTGAAGGCGTAGCCCAGGGTGAAGTCCCACTGGCGGGCCAGGCTGGCCTGCACTTCGGCTTCGAACCCCCGGACCTTGACTTCGCCGATCTGCAGGCTGTTGAGCGGATTGCCGGGGTCGTTGGTCTTGCGGTTCTTCTCGCGCAGCTGGTAGACCGCCGCGAAGGCGCTGATGCCCTGGCCGGCGGGTTGCCATTTCACGCCGGCCTCCCACTGCTCGCCGCGCTGGGGCTTGAAGGCCGTGCCATACGCGTCCACGCCGCCCAGCGGCTGGAAGGACTCGGAATAGCCCGCGTACGGGGCCCAGCCGCCGTCCATCTGGTAGGTGAAGCCTGCACGCTTGGTCCAGGCCTTGTCATCGACCGCGGCTGCAGGGCGCCCCACGGTGTCGGTCTGGGCGCTGTCGTGGCGAAGGCCCAGCGTGGCGGTCCAGCGGTCCCACTTGATCTGGTCCTGCAGGTAAAAGCCCAGCTGCTTTTGCACCACGTTCGGTTGTCGTACCAGCTGCGCCGTGGTGGGCGGCGTGAAGTTGCCGTACACCGGGTTGTACACGTCGATGGCCGGTGCCACGGCGCGCCAGGCCTGCTGGCCGGTGTGGTTGCGCTGCACGTCCAGGCCTGCGAGCAGGGTGTGGTCCGCGCTGCCGGTCTTGAGCTTGCCTTCGAGCTGGGTGTCGATCAGCAGCATGCGGCCGGTGTTGATGTTCCACACCGCGTCGCGTACGACGGTGCGGGCGTCGCTGTTGAACACGGGGCGCGCGGGGCGGCCCGTGGCGGCGTTGGCGGTGAAGCTGGTGTAGATGGTGCGGTAGTCCACCTCGCTCACGGTGCGGCGCAGGTTCTGGCGCACGGTCCAGTCCGCGTTCAGGCGGTGGCTGAAGAGGTAGCCCCAGGAGTTGTTGGTGGTGTCGAAGGCGTCCCAGCCCGGCTCGCCGATGAAGGTGTTGCGCGGGATCTGGCCGTAGCGGCTGGCCAGCTGCGTGCCCTGCCACGGGAAGAAGCCAATGAGCGATCCGCTCTGGTCTTTCTGGTGCAGCGCCTGCAGCGTGAGCGAGGTGTCGGCGTTGGGCTTCCAGGTGAGCGAGGGCGCGAACACCAGGCGGTCGTCGTCCACATGGTCCACCTGGCTGCCGCTGTCGCGGCCCACGGCCACAAGGCGGTAGAGCCACTGGCCGTCCTGGTCGAGCGCACCCGTCAGGTCGGCGGCGATCTGCTTGCGGGCGTTGTTGCCCAGCTGCAGCTGCACCTCGCGCTGCGTTTCGGCCTGCGGGCGCTTGCTGGTGAGGTTGAGCACGCCACCCACGCTGCCCTGGCCGTACAGCACCGAGGTCGGCCCGCGCAGAAACTCCACCCGCTCCAGCGTGTAGGGGTCGGGCCGGCTGGTGTTGTAGGTGCCGTAGGTGCGCAGCAGGCCGTCCTGGTACTGCGACACGGTGCCGCCGCGTGCGGCGAAGCTGTCCACGCGGCTGTCGAAGTAGTTCGACACCGCCCCGGCCGTGTACGCCGTGACCTGGCGCAGCGTCTGCACGCCCTGCGCCTCGATCTGGTCGCGGGTGATCACGCTGATGGCCTGCGGGGTTTCGATGAGGGGCGTGTCGGTCTTGGTGGCGCTCAGCGCCCGTTTGGCGACGAAGCCGGTGACTGGGGCGGTGGGGCTTTCCTGTTCGCTGCCCGCACTCACGGTGACGGGGGCCAGGGCCTTGTCGGCCGTGGGCGCGGCCGTGCCTTCGGTGGCGGCCTGCTGGGCGTGGGCGGCGCCGCACAGGGCGAGCAATGCGGCCTGCGCGATGGCGGTGCGGCAGGCGGTGGTGCCAGATCTCATGGTGCCAGATCTCATGGTGCTGTTTCTCCGATGGTTGAAAACTTGTCCGGCCCGAGGCGCAAGGCTTGCGCGGGCCAGCGCTGGCCTGCGGGCGGGTGGTGGGTCGGGCGGGGTGGGGGAATCGCTTGCCGTCAGAACGTGTAATCCAGCGACACCTGCACCGTGCGCGGCTGGCCGGGCACCACGGTGCCAAAGCCGGCCGCCGTGGCCGTGCCGTCCAGGTAGTAGCGGCGGTTGCCCGCGTTCTTCAGGTTGGCCTGCAGCCGCACGCCGCCTGCGAACTGGTAGCCCACGGCCAGGTCGACCGTGGTGAAGCCCGGCAGGCGCCACTTGTTGTCGTTGGCGGTGAACTTGTCGCCCTGGTGCACCAGGCCGCCGCCGACCCACAGGCCGGGCAGTTGCGGCAGGCGGTACTGCGTCCACAGCGATGCGTTGCGGCGCGTGGCCAGCGCGACGCGGTTGCCCACGTTGGCGCCCGCCGTGGTGTCGGCCATCACCTTGGGGTCGTGGAAGCTGGCCTGCGCCGTCACCGTCCAGCCGGGGGTGATGCGGCCTTGCAGCTCCAGCTCCACGCCCTGGATGCGCTGGCGCGCGGTCAGCACCGAGTAGCCCGCGTGCTGCGGGTCGGTGGCGGGCGCGTTGGTCAGCTCCAGCTCGAAGGCCGACACGGTGGTCATCAGGCGCTTGTCCAGCCATTCCTGCTTCCAGCCCACTTCCAGCTGTTTGCCCTCCGACGGCGGCGCGCCGCGGTCGCCCCACAGCAGCGTGCCGGTGTTGGCCTGGAACGAGCGCGCGTGGCTCGCGTAGAGCATGGTGCCAGGGCGCGGCTCCCAGCTGATCGCCGCACTCGGCTGGGTCTTGCTCAGGTCGGTGACGGGCGTGGAGTACGCGTCCTTGAAGCGGTCGTGGCGCAGGCCCAGCAGCAGGCCGAAGTCGCCCAGCACCAGGCGGTCCTGCAGGAACACACCGGTGTTGCGCGCGTCCGAGGACAGCCGGGACACGCCGGTGGACGCTGCCGCCGGCACGAGGCCGGTCACCGGGTTGTACAGGTCGACGGCACCCAGGTTGCCGGTGGCGCGCGCGCCGTACACGCCCTGGATGGTGCGCCAGTCCATGCCGGCCAGCAGGGTGTGTTGCACCGGGCCGGTCTGCACCTTGGCGCGCAGCTCGGCCAGCGCGGTGTCCGACGTGTATTCCTGCCCGGGTGCCAGCCAGTAGCCGCGCGGGACCCGGCCGTTGGCCGCAGGGCCCATGGGCGAGGGCAGGTTCACGTTGCGATTCGTCTCGTTGCGCGACAGGTGCACGCGGCCCTGCAGCACATCGGTGAAGCGGTGCTCCAGCTCGGTGGAGTAAAAGCGCATGCGGCCGTCGGTGGTCAGCCACGGCTCGCCGTAGAACGCGCCCACCGGCAGCACGTCGGCACTGCGCGGGTTCTTGGGGTCGGGCACCGCCAGGCCCACGGTGGAGACGCCGTCGATGCCCTGGTATTCGGCCTGCGCGCGCCAGACGGTGTCGGGCGTGATCTGCCACTCCAGGCTGCCCGCAATGCCCTGCTTGCGCGGGGTGTTGCCGTCCACGAAGCTGCCGCCCCGGCTGGCGCCGCCATCGATCCGGTAGCGCAGCGTGCCGTCGGCGTTGAGCGGGCCGGTGAGGTCGAACTCCGCGTTGCGCCAGCCGTCGCTGCCCACGCCGACCTTCACGTTGCGCAGCGCCTCGGCCTGGGGCCGCTTGCTCACGTAGTTGACGAGGCCGCCGGGCGCGACCTGGCCGAACTCCAGCGCGGCGGGGCCCTTGATGACCTCGACCCGCTCGATGTTGAACAGTGGCGGGTCCAGCAGGTGGACGAACTTGGCGCCGTCGCGCAGGAAGTTGAAGGTGTTGTTGGCCCACAGCCCGCGGATGGAGAACTGCGAGTACGAGCCGTAGTACTCGCTGCGCATCGACACGCCCGAAGCGTTGCGCAGCACGTCGCGCTCGGTCGTGGCCATCTGCTGCTCCATCAGCGCGTTGTCGATCACGCTGACCGAGCGGGGCGTCTCCAGCACCGACAGGCCCAGGCGCGAGCTGCTCTGCGCGCGCCGTGCGGGTGTCGCTGCCGCGCCGGCGGTCGAATCGACCACATCCACCTGGCGCAACGATGGCGCCGCGGCGGGCGGGTCGGCAGGGTCTGGCACCGCGCTGGTTTGTGCCAGGGCTGCACTGCACAGCGCCAGCAAGGCGGCGTGGGCCACGGCGGTGCGCAAAAAGTTCGGTTGGATCATGATGCTATGGTTTTAATAGCTGCTGGCGCTTGTCCATCAAGCGGTAGGCGGCAATTGGATTGGGTCGGATTGGATTGGGTTGGCTGCATACCTCATCCAGGCTCTGGTCCGTTCGGGCCGAGCCTGTCGAAGCCAAGGCGCTTTCTGCGAAGGGCCCTTCGACAGGCTCAGGGCGAACGGTGGATTTGCGGCAAGCACCCCACCAGACGCTGGATGCAGAAGCCGCACCCTGCACGACACCGCTGGCGTGAGCGACTGGCTGTTGCCGGTGGTGCGTCGGCCCGCGCTGCAGGGACTGCGCATGGCGTGGGTCCAGTCGCGGTGGCGCCTTGCGGGCGGCGTCGCGGCGGTCGCTAAGGCTCAGAGCGGATCACAAAACTCAGCGAAACGGTTCTGGCCAGGCGCCACGTCGCAAGCAGTACGCGCAGTACGAGCAGTACGAGCAGCACGAGCAGTACGAGCACTACGACAAGACGTGGCAACAACGCCAGAAGCGCTTTGTGAGCCGCTCTCAGTGGGCCTTGGGGGGCGCGGGCAGGGCGGGCGACGCCATGCCGTCGGCCAGCACGAAGGTCAGCGTGGTCACGTAGCTGGCTTCGCCGTATTTCTCGCCCTGGGCTTCGCCGGGGGTCTTGTCGCTGTGCTTGACCTCGGCCACGTACTGGCCCTTCCAGGGCGTGACGAAGGTCACGGTACCGTCTTCAGCCGCCTCGGCCTCGCGCGTCCAGCCCGAGGGGGCTGCCAGCTGCACCTTGGCCTTGGGCAGTGGCGCGCCCTTGTAGACCACCTTGAACTCGCCAGGCTTGCCGGTGGGCACCAGGTCCAGCGGCGCGGTGGGCGCCACGGCTTGCGTGAGGCCCGCCACCCAGCGGGCCGAGGGCTGCCAGTACATCGCGGGCAGGTTGCGCTTGCTGCGGTCGATCAGCGGGTAGGTGGCAGCGGCGAACAGTGTGTCGGGCGTGCCGGCCACGGTGTAGTTGAAGCCGTCCTTGCCCAGCTGGCCGTCCACGCGCTGCGCGGCGGTGCCGGTGCGCTGCTCGAGTGCGGGCACGCCCTTGAACTTGTCCAGCGAGCCTGGCGAGGTCTCGCGCAGGTTCTCGTTGAACTCGCCGAAGTGCAGGCGGGCCTGGCCGCCCGCGTTTTCCAGCCACACCTGGTGGGCGTGGGCGGCGGTGACGGCGGTGAGGGATGCACAGGCGAGCAGGGCGGCAAGCACGGGGGCCTTGGGGCGCAGGGACGAGGACATGGCAGTTTCCTTTCGGTGGTTTCAACAAAAATCGGCGAGCGCGCAGCGCTGCGCGCCCCTGGACGAGGGGGCGAGACGCGGTGCGAAAGGGAGTGGCTGCCTACGCCCGGTGGTCAGGCGCTGGGTGGCTGTGCGGCGGTGTGCAGGGTGCAGCGTCCGGATGAACGCGCCGCTGGGGCAAGGGGCTGTGGTGCAGGGTGCGGAGAGCCGGTGGCGTCAGAAGTCCACGCCCACGCTGACCGACAGCGTGCGCGGCGCACCCACCACCAGGTAGCCCGCGCCGGGGTAGCCGCCCGACGATGCCCAGTAGTTGCGGTTGGTGAGGTTGTCCACGCGGGCGCGCAGCGTCACGAGGCGGCCTTGCACCTCGGTCAGGTAGCGCACGCCCACGTCCAGGCGGTTCCAGCCGGGCACGCTGATGGTGTTGGTGGCGTTGGCATACACCGAGCCGGTGTGCACCAGGCGGCCGTCCAGCGCCAGGCCGTTCACGCCCGGCACATCCCACTCGGCGCCGATGTTGGCCTGCAGCTTGGGCACGCCGATCACGCGGCGGCCGTCGGTGCTGGCGGTGCCCGTGTTCAGCTGCTTGGCTTCGAGCCAGGTCAGGCCGCCCAGCAGGCGCAGGCCCTTGGTCGCCTCGCCCTGCACGGCCAGCTCGATGCCCTGGTGGCGGTCCTTGCCGTTGCTGCGGAAGATGTTGTCGCTGCCCACGTAGGCGCGCGGCTTGGTGGTGGAGAACAGCGCCACGCTGCCGCCAAAGCTGCCGCCGTCGAACTTCACGCCCACTTCCTTTTGCTTGGCGACGTAGGGCGACAGCATCTCGCCGCGGTTGGCGGCGGTGGAGGGCGCGGTGGCGCCCTGGCTCAGGCCTTCCACGTAGTTGCCGTACAGCGACAGGCTCTTGTCGAGCTTGTAGACGGCCGCCAGCAGCGGGCTGGTGCGGCTCTGGTCGTAGCGGTCGGTCTCGGCGGCCGTGCCATAGGCGTAGTTGGCGATCTCGATGGTCTGGTGGCGCAGGCCGCCGGTGAGCAGCAGGCGCTTGTCCAGCAGCGAGAGGGTGTCGCCGATGGCAAAGCTGGTCAGGCGCGTGCTGCCGGTCAGGCGCGGGTCGGCCAGGTCGCCGCCACGGAAGGCGCCTGCGCTGAAGCCTGGCAGCGGGCTGTACACGGGGTTGTAGAGGTTGGTGGACTGCGTGTTGGCAAAGTCCATCGCGTACGCGTTCTTCTTGTCCGCGCTGAAGTGCGATGCCACCACCACCCACTCGTGGCCCACGCTGCCGGTCTGCAGCTTGCCGCGCAGGCCCAGCTCGCCGGTGTTGACGCTGTCCTTGCGGGTGTTGTCGAAGCGGTAGGTAGAGCCCGCGCCCGTGCTGCTGTCGCTCACCGTCAGGTTGGCCAGGGAGTTGGCCTCGGAGCTGCGGCGTGCGCCGGCCGCGGCCCAGCCGGTGATGTCCTGCGTGATGTCCCACTCGCCGCGCAGCGTGCCGAAGGTGTCGCGCTCGTTCGAATACGTCCAGGGCTGTGCGAAGTTGGTGCCGCCGTCGGGTGCCGTGGGCATCTGCGTGGCGGTGGCGCCCAGCGTCACGTTGGTGCGGGTGCTCTTGAGCTTGTGGTCCTGCCAGCCGATGTCGCCCGACAGGCGCACGTCGCGGCTGCGCCAGTCCAGCCCCACGGCTGCCAGGCCGAGCTTGACGTCTTCATGGTCCACGGCCGTGCCGCCGTTGTGGGTGGCCGCATTCACGCGGATGCCCGTGTTGCCGTCGGGACCGAAGCGGCGCGCGATGTCGGCCGCCAGTTGCGTCTGCCCGCCGCTGGAGACGCCGAATGTGACGCGGTTCAAGGGCTCGTTGGGCGCGCGCTTGGGCAGCAGGTTGATCGAGCCGCCGATGCCGCCGCCATTGGGGCTGGCACCGCTCAAGAAGGCCGATGCGCCGCGCAGCACTTCCACGCGCTCGAACAGCTCGGTGGCGATGTACTGGCGCGGCAGCAGGCTGTACAGGCCGTTGTAGGCCGTGTCGTCCGAGTCCAGGATGAAGCCGCGGATGAAGTACGCCTCTTGAAAATTGCCGAAGCCGCGCGCCACGCGCACCGTGGGATCGTTCTGCAGCACGTCGCCCACGCTGCGGGCATGGCGGTCCTGGATGAACTCGTTGGTGTAGCTGGTGATGGAAAACGGCGTGTCCATCGCGTCCTTGGTGCCCAGCACGCCGGCACGGCCGCCGCGGGCCACCTGGCCGCCAGCGTAGGCCGGCGACAGGCCTTGCGCCGATGCGTCGGCACTGGCGTTCACCGTGACGGTGGACAGCGCCTTGCCTTCCGCGGCGGCGGACGGCGCAGCCTGCTGGGCCAGTACGGCAGGCGCTGCCAGCGCGAACATCACGGCGGCGGCAATGGCCACCGGCGTGGCGGCAAAAACGGGGCGCAGCGGGGCTGGCTGGAACGATGTGGCTGGGCGCATGGTCGTGGTGTGAAAAATGAAGTTGAAGGAGGTGTCAGCGCGGCGCCGAAGCGGTGCCGCCGCTGTGGATGTCGGTGTCGACGGGGTCGCCGGCGCGGCCCGGGGTGGTCTGCGGTGCCGGGGTGTCACGGAGGGCGCGGCGTGCATGGTGTGCCTGCTGTGAAAAAGGCCATGAGAACCAGCCCATCACCGCCACCGGCACGCCCAGGCCCACCCACGACCACCAGTCGCCCCAGGTGTCGGACACCAGGGCGGTGATCAGGCCCGTGGTGGTCAGCACGCCCATCACGATGGGCCAGCCCCACAGCGACCAGAACGGGTTCGGCTTCATGCGCGGCCCTCCGTGCGGGACAGCGGGGTGCCGGTGCGTGCCGCAGGGATGGCGGTAGAGGCGTTGGGCAGGCCGGTAGGCGCGGGCGCGGGCGCGGTGGCGGCTGCGGTGGTGCTGCCCGCCTGCACGCCCTTGCGCAGCCACAGGTACAGCCCGCTGCCCAGCACGACGATGGTCGCGACGTCGAGCAGCGCCCAGATGATCTTCATCGGCATGCCGCCGTAGTCGCCAAAGTGCAGCGGCTGCGACACCAGCAGTGCCGTCAGGTACCACGGCAGTTGCGGCGCGGCAGTGACCTGCGCGGTGCGCGCGTCCACCATCACGGGCTGCAGCAGCCGCGAGGTCAGCGGCTCGTTGCCCTTCAGGAAGAACGTGTTGTGGTGCGGGCTGGAAAACGCCGTGCCCGGGAAGGCGATGAACGACAGCTTCATGCCCGGCGCATGTGCCTGCGCGGCCTGCAGCGCCTGCTGCAGCGGCCCGCGCTCGGCCATGGGGACGGTGGGCTGGCCTTCGTACGGTTTGAGCAGGGTCGACAGCTGGTCGTACTGCCAGTACTTGATCATCAGGTCGGCCCAGGTGTTGATCATGCCCGTGCCACCCACCACGAAGGCCCACACCAGCGTGACGATGCCCAGCAGGTTGTGCAGGTCGAGCCACTTGACGCGGGTGGACCGGTCCCGGCGCACCTCGCCGAACGCGAGCTTGCGCATGAACGGCGCGTACAGCACCACGCCGGTGACGATGGCCACCAGCAGCAGCAAGCCCATGAACCCCAGGAACAGCTTGCCCGCCAGGCCCGCGAACAGGTCCACATGCAGGCGGAACATGATGTACATGAAACCCTGGTCCACCGGCCGCTGCGACAACACGGCCGCAGTGCGCGCGTCGACCGCGATGGACTTGAAATCCTCGGTCGGCGCGGGCGTGGGCGTGAGGGTCACGAACCACAGGGCGTCGTCGTCCTCGGGCTGCGAGGCGAACTGCACCACGCGGTCGGGGTGCAGCGCCTGCGCGGCGGCCAGCACCGTGTCCAGGCTGGCGCGCGGCGTGTTAGCGGGCATGGGAGGCGCCTCGACCTCGGTGCCCAGCAGATGGCCGATCTCGTGGTGAAAGATGAGCGGCAGGCCGGTCAGGCACAGCAGCAGCATGAAGACGGTGCAGACCAGGCTGGACCACTTGTGGGTCCATGACCAGCGGCGCAGGGCGGTGGGCGAAAGCATGGCGGGTGGTGGTCAGCAGGTGATCCTGGCCTCGGCCCCCTCGCGGGCATGCCTGCCGACAGGCCGCTGTGGTCAGCGGCCACGGCGGCCGCTACAGCGAGCCAGATGGGCTTGGGTCCAGACGGTCGCCCTCTTCAACAGTGAAAAGGAGGCGACAGCGAGTGCTGGCTGGTCCGAAGGAGTGATGCTCCCCGCGACTGGCTTGCGGTATGAATGGTTACATTCTAAATGAGAATGGTTCTTTTTCTTGTGCGCGTGCGTTTTTGCAACAGCACATGCTGTGGCGGTCGTGGTTCACAGCACCGCGGCGCGGCACCGGCGGAGCCAAAAACACAAACGGTTGCTTCTTGGTAGCGCTGCCATCGCGTTGTGCGGTGTGGCGGCGGCAGAATCGCACCGCCTGAAACAACGCCCTGTCAGCCCGTTGCGCAGCACCCCGGTTCACGTCGGAGGCTGCAGGGCCTTGGGTGGGCGTCACTCGGGCGCGGTCACTGACGCGGAGGCAGTGGCCCGTGGCTGCTGCGGCAGCACCCTGCGTGGGGCCCGCACGCGGATCCATCAAAAAATCAACCATTCCAACCATCATGGCGTCTTCGTTCGGTCAAAAAATATCCAGTGCCTTGCAGGCCCTGCCCACCAGTGCGAGGCTGGTGCTGTGGGCGGTGTGCATTCCCTTGCTGCTCTCGGGCATCGGCTATTGGGAATACCGTCAGTACGCCCAGACGGGGCTGTCTGCAGAGCAGCAGCAAATGCTGGCCGAGGTGACGGATGCGCTGGAGGCCGTGCGCGAGAACCCTCGCACGGTGATCACCATCGACGGACAACAGCACAGCGGGTTTTCTGCATCGCTCAGGCTGCAGCAGATCGCCAAGAGCATTCGGGGCGACTCGGCAACCCGCGCCCAGGTGGCAGCGGTGGTGCGCCCGGCCAGTATCGCGGCCATGGTGGCCGGCGTGCTGACCGCCCTGGTGGCGCTGGCGGGGCTGTACGGGGTCAGCGCAGCGGGCCGCCAGGCACTGCAGTCGCGCGATGCGCTGATGCGGCTTTTTGTCCGCTGGCGCAACCTGCTGCCCACCTACCTCACCATGCACATGGGCCTGCTGATGATCACGGTGGCCGGCCTGCTGGTGGCGCGCCTGGGAGTGGCGTACCAGGTGGTGATCCTGGAGCGCGCGGGATCGGGCGAGGCCAAGTTCCAGATGGTCATCCTGCTGGTCGCAGGCCTGGTGCTGTGGTGGGGCGCGACGCTGTTGCGGGCGCTGTACACATCGCTGCAGGTGCTGCATGACGAACCCAACGAAGTCATGGGCGTGTCGGTGTCGCGGCAAGAAGCGCCCGCCCTGTGGGCCTATGTGGACACGCTGGCCCAGGCCGCCGGGGCTGCAGCGCCCGCCCATCTGGTCGTGGGCTTGACCGATGGCTTCTACGTCACCGGCCACGCCATGCAACTGGTGCCCAGCGGCCAGCAGCTGACAGGCGAGACGATGTACCTGCCGCTGACCTATCTCACGCTGCTGCAGCGTGACGAGATCAGCGCCATCCTCGCGCACGAACTGGGGCACTTCGCAGGCGCCGACACGGCGTACAGCCTGCAGTTCTCGCCCATCTACCAGCGGCTGGTGGCCAGCCTGCACGCCATCTACAGCCGCAACAACAGCGGCTCGTGGGCGGATCTGCCGGCCACCACCTTCATCGAATACCTGCTGGAGCGGTTCGACCTGGCGGTCAAGCACTGGAGCCGTGTGCGCGAATTCGCGGCCGACCAGATGGCCGCCCGGCTGGTCAGCGGCGAGGCAGTCGCACGATCGCTGGTGCGCGTCACCGCGCTGCACGACGTCGTGAACACCGTGCTCAACGAGATCGGCCGCCGCCCGCAAGAAGCGGGCAGCGATCTGGTGCAGATGCTGCACGATGCCGTGCGGGAAGCGGGCTTGAAGGCCCCCGACTTTGCGACCGAAGTGGCGACGATGCACCCCAGCGACACCCATCCGCCCACGCTGGAGCGCGCCAAGGCCGTGAACGCCCCGGTGACCGATGCCATGGTGCAAGGCGTGCTGGTGCTGCCTGACGACCAGGCCATGGTGTGGGTGCGCTCGCTGTTTGCCGACAGCCAGGGCCTGCAGGCGCGGTTGCTGGCCGACTTCAAGGGCCTGGCGCGTGAGCAGAACGAGCAGGTGCGCAAGAACCTGGCCGATACGGTGGAGCAGGCCCAAGGCTCTGTCGACTTGTTCGAGCGCAAGTCAAACGTCTGGCTTTTTGCCGGCTTTACTGCCATCGCCTTCGCGGTATGTGCCGCACTGGTCGCGCACAGCTTCTCACCGGGTAAGTCGTTTGCCGGGTTTCGCAACCTGATCCTGATGACGGGGGGACTGACGGTCATGCTGATCGGCATCACCTGGTGGTTCTGGCGGCGTTCCGTCGTCATGGTGATACAGCTCACCGCCGAAGGCATGGTCGTGCCCGGCTGGCCGCAGATCGTGCCCTGGTCTTCGGTCAGCGACTACTCGTGCACGGTGGTCAACGGCTCCAACATGGTGATGACCTTCGACCTGGACCCCGCGGCCCCGCGGCTGCAGGCGCCGCATTCCAACCTGCGCCGCATCACTTACCGGCCGGCCAAGAACAAGCTGCTGGTGGGCATGTCGAAGGCGAAGGGCATGGACATGGACGCCATGCACGAAGCCGTGATGCGCTACCTGTCTGGCTGGCATGCGCGCCAGCATTTGCAGTCGATGTAGGGCTGCCCGGTAGCTTCGGCACTTTTCTCCGAATCTGTGAAGGATGGAGAGATTGCTTTGGAAATTGGTGCCTCATTGAGTGAGCAATGTCCGTCGGCATCGAGTCCAATTCCAGCTAACCCTTGCGAAGCTGGGCATCTGGTGCCAGCCATCCGCACAGAAAGTGCATTGCAAGGGGCAAGGAGTGGTACGGGTCCACTCAAGTGTCGTAACGTTGGAGTCAGACCGATGGGAAGACCTTCTTTTTCTAGAGCATGGACAGCGGCCCAGCGGATCTACGAGCCGACCAATCCAGGCGCGAAAGTTGCAAAGGTGATTGGAGGCGGCGTGGAGCGCAACATCAACAATCCAGACCCCCAGCAGAAGTGGAGCAACACCTGCGCCGTTCGATTGAGCTACATACTCAACGAGGCAGGCATGGTTGTGCCACGCATTCAAGGGCAAACTGTTTCCGGCGCGGACAAGCGCCAATATTTCTTTCGGGTAAGAAATCTCATCACGTTCCTGGAGCAGCAATGGGGCAAGTCGGATCTGGTCAAGTACCCGCCGTCCGGTGGCGGCCCTCTTGCCGGCAGGAAGGGATTGATTCTTTTTGAGGTCAAGGGATGGCAGGACGCACAGGGGCACGCGTCGCTGTTCAATGGCACCCTGTGCTATGACCACTGTTACTTCAACGAAGCCGGGGCAAAGTACATCACTGAACGGGCGCATTTTTGGAGCCTGCCATGAACGCCCCGCGACAAACCATAGGGATGCTGGTACTGGCTATCGGTGCCTCGGCGCTGCAAGCCAAGGAAAGCCCGCCAGCCTCGCCACAAGCTGGCGGGCGTACTTACGCCCAAAACTACCGGGACATGGTGTTGGCGACCTGCATCGCAACGGCGTACGGCAACGACAAGGGCGTTGCAGCGGATGCCGGGAGCAGCGTGAGCGCCCTGCGTGACTGGTCCTACTACGACCTGGAAAAAAGCCCTGATGTAGTGAAGTCGTTGGTGGACAGCTACCTGGCGCGCAACTACCGCAATCCCGTGGCGGAATCGGAAATCAAGGGCGTTCGGTTCGATCTCCTGAAGTGCTTTGACCTTTACCACAGTAAAGAACTGGACGAACAGATCAAGCGTCTGGTGATAAACCC
The DNA here is from genome assembly GCF_964252695.1 of Acidovorax sp. LjRoot117. NCBI lineage: Bacteria > Pseudomonadati > Pseudomonadota > Betaproteobacteria > Burkholderiales > Comamonadaceae > Acidovorax > Acidovorax sp. LjRoot117. The sequence goes on from NZ_CAXUPO020000010.1 coordinate 92,638, forward strand.
GAAACGGACCTACCGCCAGGACAATCCGGCAAAGAAAAATTGAGTGGTCCCGCTCGTTGACGGCATCTGAATCGCAGAATGGATCGGCTGCAACAACAGGCAGTCGTACATGGCGGCGGAGCCAGTCAACTGCACTGCTTCGGATCGGTGGCGAACGCACTCGCGCGGGGCGGGCCTAGCAGGCCGCTCCCTTTCCGACCATTGCGGAGAGTGTCGGGAGGGTTTGGCCTTTCTCTGGCGCTTAATATCGCGCCTTCAGCGCCACCGTCACCCGCCGGGGCTCGCCATAGAAGTTCTGGCGGCTGACGCCCGACACCTTTTCGTAGTAGGTCTTGTCCAGCAGGTTGTCCACCGACAGGTTCACCGACAGGTGGTCGTTGATCTGGTAGCCCACCTGCGCGTTGAACACTGCGTAGCCCGGTGCGTTGATGCGCAACGCGCCGCTTTGCGCGAAGAACTCGCTGCGCCACGACATGCCGCCGCCCACGCTGAAGCCGCGCAGGGCGGGGTGGGTGAAGGCGTAGCGGGTGAACAGGTTCACGCTGTGGCGCGGGGTGATGGGGCTGAACACCTGGCCCTGCTGGGCCACGGGGGCCTTGAGGTAGCGGGTGTCGTTGTAGGCGTAGCCCGCCACGAGGTCCCAGCCGGGCTGCGGCTGGCCGCTGACCTCGGCCTCGAAGCCCTGCGCGCGGACCTTGCCGCCGGCGATCGATGCGTTGGTCACCACCGGGTCGGGGATGGCGCGGTTCTCGTCGATGATGCGAAAGAGCGCTGCATGGGCCTGCAGGCGCTTTTGCAGGAACTCGCCCTTCACCCCCAGTTCGACCTGCTTGCCCGTGCGCGGCTCGATCAGCTGCTTGGCGGTGGTGAGCTGGCTTTGCACGACGAAGGTCTCGGCGTAGCTGGCGTAGGCGGTGTACTGCGGGTGGAAGTCCCACATCAGCGCCAGCGACGGCACGAACTGGCGGCCGGGGTCTGCGGCGGCGGTGACTGCGCCGGTGCTGGTGCTGCGCGTCACCACCTCCGCCCACGACAGGCGCCCGCCTGCGAGCAGCTTGACGGTGTCGGCCAGGCTGACCTGGGCCTGGCCGTACAGCGCGTTCTCGCGGCGGGTGATGAGGGAGGTGAAGCCCGGCAGCGGGATGTCGGGATAGGCCAGGTCGTAGTTGGGCCGCAGCAAATTGAAGGGCCGGGGCTGGCCGTAGGCGTAGTTGCCGTCCCAGGTCTTGCCCTCGTTGTGGCTCGCGCCCACCAGCAGCTTGTGGGTGCGGCCTGCCACCTGCACCGGCGTGGCCAGGAAGGCGTCGTAGTTGCGGGTGCGCACGTGGAAGTCGCCGTCCACCGTCTCCATGGTGAAGCTTCCGTTGGCGGCCAGGGCGCTGTTGGCGCGGGCTGAGCGGTAGAACGCGGTGCGGTCGATGTCCCGCGCGGACAGGCGCACCACGCCGCCGCCGGCCAGGCGGTGCTCCAGCTCCGCGAAGACGTCGGTGGTCTCCAGGTCCTGCCGGTTGGCACGCAGGCCTGCAAAGGAACTGCGGGGCAGGTCGGCCAGGCGGCCGTCGGCATAGGTGGGCAGGCCCTGGTCGATGGCGGCGCGCACGCGCTGCTGCGCAGCCCCCACCGACACGGTGGTGGACGGGGCGATGTCCCATTCCAGCGTGCCGTAGCCCAGGCGCTTGTTGTTGAACAGCGTGTCGATGTGGCTGTCACGGTCTTCCACCACGGCCACGGCGCGCGCGCGGATCGTGCCTTCGGCGTTCAGGCCGCCGCCCACGTCCACCGTGCCCCGGCGCAGGCCGAACGAGCCCACCGCCGCATCGGCGCCGATGGCCAGCTTGGCCGGGGCGCGCTTGCGCACCAGGTTCACCGTGCCGCCGGGCTCGCTCGCGCCCTGCAGCAGGCCGGCCGGGCCGCGCAGCACTTCGATGCGGTCGTACATGGCCGTATCGAGCGTGCTGTAGTTGCCTTGCGGAATGGGCACGCCGTCGAGCTGGATCGCGCCCAGATCGAACCCGCGCGACTGGAACGAGTTGTAGTTGCCCGCGCCGTCCAGCCGCGTGATGGTCATGCCGGTGCTCAGCTTGATGGCGTCCTCGACCTTGGTCAGGTTGCGGTCGTCAAGCTGCTGGCGCGTGACCACGCTGATGGACTGGGGCGTCTCGCGCGGCGTCTGCTGCAGCTTGCCCACGCTGACTTCGCGGGCGGTGTACTGGCCGCTGCCCTCGGTGGTGGCGCCGTCCGCGCCGTCGGTCACCTTGACCTCGGGCAGGGCGGCGGTGGCGGCAGTGGTGGCGGTGGTCTGGGCCTGGGCCTGGGCTGTGGCCAGCGTGGCCAGCAGCGAGGCCGCCAGGGCCAATGGGTGCATGCGCATGGTGCTTCTCCTCCTCGGTGTGTAAAACGCTATGGTTTTGGTAGCTGCTACCGCTTGTCTATCAAGCGGTAGCAGTCATTTCCATTGAAAATTCGCAGCAGGCAGATGGCCTGGCGGGTCAGAACCGCGTGCGCAGCGTCACCTGCAGTGCGCGGGGCGAGCCGGGCAGGATCAGGTTGTCGTTGCTGCCGTGGGCGGACACGTAGTACTTGCGGTTGGCCAGGTTCTTGATGTTCACGTCCAGGTCCCACTGGCCCAGCGTGTACTGCAGCGCCGCGTCGAGCGTGGTGTAGCCGGGCAGGGTGACCAGGTTGGTCAGCGAGGTGAAGCGCGCACCCACGTAGTTCACGCCGCCGCCCGCGCGCAGGCCGTGGCCCAGGTCCTTCATGGCCCACAGGAACGCGGAGTTGCGCGGCGTGAGTGCAGCCACCTTGCCCTGTGCGGCGATGGCCGCTGTGGGCAACTGCAGCGAGCCCGTGGTGGCCAGCGACCGGGTCATGCGGCCATCCAGCCATGCGTACCCGGCGCTCACGTCCCAGCGGTCGGGCAGGCGGCCATTGGCGGTCAGCTCCAGGCCGTTGGTGCGCTGCGTGCCCACGTTGATCTGGCGCGACGGGTTGGTCGGGTCGGTGTTCTTGATGTTGGTGCGCTCAAGGTTGAAGAGCGCGCCGGTGAAGTTCAGCCGGCCGTCCAGCACGTCGAGCTTCACGCCGATCTCCTTGTTCTCGGTGATCTCGGGCTCGGCGCCGGAGTTGTTGGCGGCCAGCGCAAAGGTTTCGGCCGAGGGCTGGAACGACTTGCTGTACGACACGTAGTACGACAGCGCCTCGCTGGGCTGCCACACCAGGCCCGCGCGGGGGCTGAACTTCTTGTCGGTGCGCGACAGGCCCGCGAGCTTGCGGTCGAACGTGGTCTCCTGCCCGAACACGTCGTAGCGGGCGCCCACCAGCGCCTTCCACTGGGACGCCAGCGTGATCTGGTTTTGCCAGTACAGCGCGGCCGTGTCCTGCGTGGTGTGGCTGGGGATGGCGCCGTCGGCCGCAAAGCTGGCGGCCGGGATGGCGGGGGCGGGGCGGTTGCCGGGGTTGAAGATCGGCACGCGGTCGGCGCCGCCCGAGACGGACTCGGCGCGCTTCTTTTGCTGGCCAAGCTCCACGCCCATCAGCCATTCCTGCTGGAAGCCGCCCAGCCGGTTGCGCCAGGTGACGTCGGTCTGGTTGAAGAAGCCTTTTTCGTCGCGCAGGACGAACGAGCGCGTGCGGCCCACGGTCAGGTTCACCGGGTCGGTGGTGCCGCCGGGCAGGGTGTTGTAGCGGTCCAGCGCGTAGTCGTACATGCGCGTGACGTTGCGCACCGACCAGTCGTCGTTGAAGCGGTGGTTCAGCGTGGCCGCGAACGATTGCATGGTGCTGGTGGTGGTGTCGTCCTGCGCGGCGTTGCTGGAGCCGTAGTACGTGCGCGGCGACACGTTGACGGGCCGGCCGTTGAGCGCCGGAATGCCGAAGTCCGTCAGGCGCTGGTCGCGGGCGTTGGTGTACTGCAGCAGCAGGTCGGTCTGCGCCGCGAGCTTGAGCGCAAGCGACGGCGCGAAGTTGTGGCGCTTGACGAACTGCTGGTCGCGGTAGCTGCCCGAGTCCTCCACCGCGGCGTTGATGCGAAAGGCCGCGGTGTCGCTGATGCCCACATTCACATCGGCCGTGGCGCGGCGGTAATCGAAGCTGCCCAGGCCCAGCGACGCCTCGCCCGAGGTCTCGCCGAACCTGGGCTTCTTGGTCACGCGGTTGATCAGGCCGCCCGACGATCCGCGCCCGTACAGCACGGCGGCGGGGCCCTTGAGGACTTCCACCCGCTCGATGTCGGCCAGGTCGCGGAAGTACAGCGCATCGTCGCGCACGCCGTCGACAAACTGGTCGGCGATGGCCGTGAAGCCGCGGATCACCACCTGGTCGCGCTGGCCGTCGCCGTGGCTCATGGCCACGCCGGGCACGTTGCGCAGCACGTCTTCCATCGACCGCGCGCCCTGGTCGCGCATGAGCTGCTCGGGCACCACGTTCACGGCCTGGGGCACGTCGCGCAGCGGCGCGCTGCCCTTGGTGGCCGAGGTGCTGGCGGCGGGCGAGTAGCCGTCGTCGCCCGTGGTGGACTGCACCGTGACCTCACCCAGCGTCTGCGGTGCGCTGGCCGGCGGGCTCTGCTGCGCCCACGCAGCGCTGCAAAGCGCGGCGAGCAGGGCGGTCGACAGGGGCCTGAGCGTGTGGGACTGGCGGAATGCGTGCATGGTTTTTCCTTTGGTATGTGCGCAGCGCAGGTGAAGACAACCCGCACACCGGGCCTGGCGCGGGCCGGTGGTCGGCCCTGGCTGGGAGGTGTGCGAAGCGGTGAAGCGAAACGAATGCGTTGGGGTGGACGGGGCAGGGGGCAGGACGCGGTGTGGCCCGGGCGTGCGCAGCGCTGCCGCTGCGCCGCAGCGGCGTTCAGCCAGCCCGTGCGGCGCTGGGCGCCATCACCAGCCGCCGGCCCACGCCAGCAGCCCGGCAGCCAGCGCGACGCCGGCCGCGACCGGTGTGCGCCGCGGCTGCCAGGTCACCATGGCGGTCACCGCCAGGGCCGCGACCGACAGGGCGACCGTCCAGGCCGTCACGCCCAGCGATGCAGGCACCTCGCCCGACGGCCGCGCCGCCAGCCACAGCGAGAGCGCCAGCACCAGCCAGCCGGCGCGGCGCAGGTGCATCTGGCGCCGCGCTGTGCCCTCGCGGCCCAGCGCGTCTTCGTGGTGGCGGTCCATGCCCAGCGCGATGGCCGACCATGCGGCAAAACACAGCAGAAAAGCGGACATGGATCAGGCTCCCGTCGTGGAGACGTCGGGCGTGGCCGACAGCGCCGGTGCCGCGGGCTGCGGGGCCGATGCGTGGGCGGTTGCGTTGGCGGTTGCGGCGTGGCGCGGTGCCTGGGACACCGCCGCCCGGCCCTTGGGCACGCGCCCCGGGCGCAGCCGCCAGGACAGCCAGCACAGCAGCAGGCCCGTGGCCAGGAACGACAGGTCCATGCTGGCCCAGATCCATTCGCCCGCGGGCAGCGTGACGCCCAGGTGGGTGTGGGTGGTCAGCGCATTGATCAGCGGCAGGGCCGTCCACACGGCACCCGCAGCACCCAGCGGTACCGACCAGCCCATGCGGCTCGGCCGCACCACGGCGCACGCCAGCGCCCACAGCAGCGCGACGCCCCAGGCGCTGAAGAACCAGGCCAGCTCGGTATCGGCCCGGCCCTCGATGCCCACGGGGATCAGGCGGTTGGAGGCCACGTACACGCCGCAGGCCAGCGGCAGGCCCGCGAGCGTGGCGATGTTGATGGCGGCCACCAGGCGCTCGCCAAAGGGCGCCTTGGTGCGCGCTGCAGCGGTGGCTGCGCCCTGGCGGCCGGCTTTGGTTTGCGACAGGGCGCTGCGCTTGACCGTCCACAGCACCATGCCCGTGGCGATCATCAGGCTGCCCAGCACGCCAAAGCCGAACAGGGCCCAGCGCATGCCCACGTCGGCAAAGCGCGCCAGGTGCAGCCCGTACAGCACGCCATAGGTCTTGGCGGCGGGGCCGGTGGGGTCGGCCTGGTCCAGCCACTGGCCGGTGGTGGCGTCGAACAACAGGCGCGGCGGCCGGTACTGCAGGCGGTCGCCCTCGTGGCGCGTGACCTCGACCACGGCGCGGCCCTTGGCATCGCGGCGCGCCTGCAGGCTGCCGATGCGCCCGCCGTCCCAGCGGGTGCGTGCTTCGGTCAGGATGGGCTGCAGCGCGATGGCGGGCAGGGGCTCCACCTTGTCGTTTGCGCCACGGCGGGGTCGGCTTTCGGCCTTCTCGCCCTGCAGGTCGGCAAAGTACGCGTTGGAGTCCACGCCCTTCTCATTCTTGTACGTGGTGGCGATGCCGGCGGGCATGTACAGCGTGTGGAAGATCATCAGCCCGCTGAAGGTGATCATCAGGTAGAACGGCAGCACCAGCACGCCGGTGACGTTGTGCGCATCCAGCCAGGCGCGCTGCCCGCCCTTGGTGGGGCGGAAGGTGAAGAAGTCCTTGAAGATGCGGCGGTGCGTGATCACACCCGTGATCAGCGCGACGAACATCAGCATCGTCGCCACGCCCACCACCCAGCGGCCTTCGAGGGTCCAGCGGCCCTTCTGGGCCGTGCGCAGCTCGAAGTGGAAGCGGTAGAAGAAGTCGCCGCCCATGGTCTGGCGCGCCTCGATGGCCTCGCCGGTCTGCGGGTTCATGCGCAGCGTCTCGAACCGGCCATTGCCGGTGCCGCGCCACAGCAGGTTGACGGCGGGGTCGCGCTCGTCGGGCAAGTGCATGATCCACTGCGTGACCTCTGGCGACTTGCGCACCAGGGCATCGAGCGACTTCTGGGCCACCTGCGCATCCGCCGCGGGCAGGCCGTGCATCTCGGGGCGCATCCACAGGTTGAACTCGTTCTTGAAGAACGACAGCGTGCCGGTGAGGAAGATCGCGAACAGCAGCCAGCCCAGGATCAGCCCGGCCCAGGTGTGCAGCCACGACATCGCTTGGCGAAAGCCCTCGCGGTCGTTGGGTGTCCTGGCGGCTTTGGCCTTGGCGTTCACAGTAGCCGCCGTGGGCGTGCCCGCTGCAATGTCTGCGGACGCGTCGGGTGTCAGTGTGGTGGTGTTCATGCGGCGGCCTTCATCCATTGCGGCGCCATGGCGCAGGCACCCAGTACCAGCGCCGGCAGCAGCGTGCCCGCCCAGGCACCCAAAGCGGTGCGGGCATAGAACGCCCAGCCCGCGGCCATGGCGTAGGCCAGCCAGGCCAGCATGGTGGCGGTGAGCACGGCTTCCACCCGCGGCATGAACTGCGCCAGCCCCAGCGACAACGCAGCCGCGAACCCCGCCGCCAGCGCATAGCCGCCGCCAATGGCCGCCACGGCGCGAGAGGTGATGGCCAGCCGGTAGCGCCAATCGACGCGCGCGGCCTTCATGGCGTGCCTGCCGCAGGTCGGCAGCGGGCCAGCGGTGATCCCATCGGTGGGGACGAAGGCGACGAAGGGGAGGCCCCGGGCAGGCAGGGGCTGGCGGTGCGGCGCAGCATCAGGGATGGCTCCAGGCAGGTTTGCAGGCGAAAACGGTCAAACGCTGGCTGCAGCGGCGGGGCGGCAAGGCCCCGGCTGACTGGCTGGCTGGCTGGTGTTCAGGAGATTCAGGCCAGCGTGCGGCGATCGCTGGTGGCCCATGGCCTGAGCGTCAGGCGGGCGTCGCAGGGGTCAACGCTGGTCGTAAGAACGCATTCTACTTTTGTTGAGAAGCATTCGCATTCATTGAATCCAGACTTTTGCCGTCTTGATGTGCGGTTGCAACATTCTGTGACGAGCTGGGCGCCGGGCGCAGCCCAAGTCCACCTCCACGTTGCGCGGGTGACGTCTGCCACTGGTGCCGTTGAAACGGGCACAAAAAAACGGGCCGAAGCCCGTTTTCCTGATTTCTTCTTTGCTTTTTTCGTGGAGCGCTCTGAGAAACTGAAGTCTTTGCGGTCTTGCTTACTCTGCCTCGCCCATCTGGGATTGCAGGTAGTTTTGCAGGCCGACCTTGTCGATCAGGTCGATCTGGGTTTCCAGGAAGTCGATGTGCTCTTCCGTGTCGTCCAGGATCTTTTGCAGCAGGTCGCGGGAGACATAGTCGCGTACCGTTTCGCAGTGGGCGATGCCTTCCTTGATCGTCGCCTGGGCGCCTTGTTCGGAGCGCAGGTCGCAGGCCAGGATCTCCGGCACGTCTTCGCCGACCTGGAGCTTGGCGAGGTCCTGCAGGTTGGGCAGGCCGTCGAGCGTGAAGATGCGGTCCATGAGCCAGTCGGCATGCTTCATCTCGCCGATGGATTCCGAATATTCCTTCTTGGCTAGCTTGTCGAAGCCCCAGTGCTTGAGCATGCGGTAGTGCAGGAAGTACTGGTTGATGGCCGTGAGTTCGTTCTTCAGCTGGGCCTGCAGATGGCCAATGACCTGTGCGTCACCTTTCATGGGGACTCCTTGTGTGTTCTGTGGATTCGGGGCCGATTGTCGTGACCTCGATCAAACACCGCAAGCCAAACCCCTGTGTCTTCGCTCTGTCTGCGTGTGATGCTGAGTTGTGTTCGCATCTGCAGGGCCAAAAGCATGGTCACGCAGCGGAGCCCAGGCTGTCGCTGGTGCCGGGCGTGCATCCAACCCGGGGTCTGTCGCAATCTACAGGTCGATGCTCCAGCGCGCGCACCCGGGCGGGTGGGGCCATCGGATTTTCATGATGCTGCAATGCCGACTCTGTATAGTCACAGGCAATTGATTCCATGCAATCAATTAATTGGATTCATGGGCTCGATGGGCCTAGACTTCAGCCTTGTTCACTCAACCCACCATTAAGGAAACAGCAATGTCCCTGATCAACACCGCAGTTCAGCCCTTCAAGACCACCGCCTTCGTCAACCGCAACGGCAAGGGTGAATTCATCGATCTGACCGAAGCCGACCTGAAGGGCAAATGGTCTGTGCTGATCTTCATGCCTGCAGCCTTCACCTTCAACTGCCCCACCGAAATCGAAGACGCTGCCGACAACTACCCAGAGTTCCAGAAGGCTGGCACCGAGGTCTACATCGTCACCACCGACACGCATTTCTCGCACAAGGTATGGCACGAAACCTCCCCCGCCGTGGGCAAGGCCAAGTTCCCCCTGGTCGGCGACCCAACGCACCAGCTGACCAACGCTTTCGGCGTGCACATCCCTGAAGAAGGCCTGGCACTGCGCGGCACCTTCGTGATCAACCCCGATGGCGTGATCAAGACGGCCGAAATCCACTCCAACGAAATCGCCCGCGACGTCAAGGAAACCGTGCGCAAGCTCAAGGCTGCCCAGTACACCGCCGCCAACCCCGGCCAGGTGTGCCCCGCCAAGTGGAACGAAGGCGCCAAGACCCTGGCCCCATCGCTGGACCTGGTCGGCAAGATCTAAGCCGCCACCGATTCGGCAGAGCGCCCCAGCCCGGGCGCTCCTGAGCCGGACAGCGTCATGGCGCGTGTGCGCCATGCCGTCCGGCTTTTTTTCGCCCGTACTTTTCGCTCGTACTTTTTATGCGGGCCGCGGCGACAGGCATTGCAAACGCCAGTGTTTGCCACACCCTAGATAGACGACCACCCAAGAACTCAAAGCAAAGGACACCACCATGCTCGACGAACAACTCAAAACCCAGCTTTCCGCCTACCTGGAGCGCGTGCAGCAGCCGTTCGAACTGGTGGCGTCCCTGGACGACAGCGAGACCGCCCGCGACATGCTGGAGCTGCTGACGACCATCCAGTCCCTGCGCAGCGACAAGATCACGCTGCGCACCGACGGCAACGATGCCCGCAAGCCGTCGTTTACCCTGCAGCGCGTGGGCGCCACCAACAGCCTGCGCTTTGCCGGCCTGCCCCTGGGCCACGAGTTCACCTCGCTGGTGCTGGCCCTGCTGTGGACCGGCGGCCACCCGCCCAAGATCGAGCCCGAGGTGATCGAGCAGATCGCCGCGCTCGACGGTGACTTCAGCTTCGACGTCTACATGAGCCTGACCTGCCACAACTGCCCGGACGTGGTGCAGGCGCTGTCGCTCATGGCCATCGTCAACCCCAAGATCAAGACCACCGTGATCGAAGGCGGCGCCTTCCAGCAGGAAGTGGCCGACCGCGAGATCATGGCCGTGCCCATGGTGTTCATGAACGGCCAGGTGTTTGCGTCCGGCCGCATGTCGGTCGAAGAGATCGTCGCCAAGCTCGACACCGGCGCCGCCGCCCGTGACGCGGCCAAGCTGTCGGCCAAGGCACCGTACGACGTGCTCATCGTCGGCGGCGGCCCTGCCGGCGCCGCAGCCGCGGTGTACGCCGCCCGCAAGGGCATCCGCACCGGCGTGGCGGCCGAGCGCTTCGGAGGCCAGGTCAACGACACGCTCGCCATCGAGAACTACATCTCGGTGCTGGAGACCGACGGACCCAAGTTCGCTGCCGCGCTCGAAGCCCACACCCGTGCCTACGACGTGGACATCATGAACCTGCAGCGCGCCGACCAGCTGATCCCGGCGGCTGAGCCCGGTGGCCTGATCGGTGTGAAGCTGGCCAATGGCGCCACGCTGCAGTCCAAGACGGTGATCCTGTCCACCGGCGCGCGCTGGCGCAATGTCAACGTGCCCGGCGAAGCCGAGTACAAGAACAAGGGCGTGGCCTACTGCCCGCACTGCGACGGCCCGCTGTTCAAGGGCAAGCGCGTGTCGGTCATCGGCGGCGGCAACTCGGGTGTCGAGGCCGCCATCGACCTGGCCGGCATCGTGGCCCATGTCACGCTGATCGAGTTTGCCGACCAGCTGAAAGCCGACGCCGTGCTGGTCAACAAGCTGAAAAGCCTGACCAACGTGACCATCCACACCAACGCGCAGACCACCGAGATCACTGGCGCTGACGGCAAGGTCAATGGCCTCAAGTACAAGGACCGCGCGACCAATGTGGAGCACCTGGTGCAGCTCGAAGGCGTGTTCGTGCAGATCGGCCTCGTGCCCAACACCGAATGGCTCAAGGGCACGGTGGAGCTGTCCAAGTTCGGCGAGGTCATCGTCGACTCGCACGGCCGTACCAACATCCCCGGCGTGTTCGCGGCGGGTGACTGCACGACGGTGCCGTTCAAGCAGATCGTGATCGCAGCGGGCGATGGGTCCAAGGCCGCGCTGAGCGCGTTCGACCACCTGATCCGCATGCCGGTGGTGGCCCAGCCTGTGGCTGCGGCGCCCGCAGCCGCGGCGGTGGCAGAAACAGTGTGACAACAGGCATAAAAATGGCCGCTGCCGCTTGATGGATAAGCGCTAGCAGCTATTGATTGCATAGCAGATCGCCAGTCGTCGCCATGCAAATCCAGGGAGCCTACGGGCTCCCTTTTTCATGGTGCGAACAAGTGATGGAGCCCGGGCGCAACCTGCTGCGCTCTGAGAGGGCCCGCAAACCCCAAGCCGCCAACAAGGAATAGTTTGCAACATGTGTATTGATAATTATTCTCATATAGAATAGCCGCTTCGTTGCCAGCGGACGTGCCAGCACCCGAGCGGTGAGAGGGCGCGCAGAGCCAGCTTCCTGTCATTGACTCCGACCAGAGAAGAAGGGCTCCCCCGTGGCGCACGCATCCGCATCCGCATTCCGCTCCCGCACGTTCAACCTCCACCCCGTGGCCTGGCTCGTGGCCTGTGCGCTCTGCACCGCCTGGAACGCCCAGGCCCAGGGCACGCCAGGCCCGCTGGGTGCAGGGCAGCTCATCGCTGCCGGCCCGGCGCTCAAGGAGGTCGTCATCAGCGGCTCGCGCAGCGAGCAGGACCCAGGCGAGCTGCCCATGAGCATCGACGTGATCAACGCGCAGGCCATCGAAGAAGGCCAGGTGCGCGACATCCGCGATGTGGCGCGCGAGCTGCCCAACGTGTCGGTCACGCGCTCGCCCGCGCGCTTCACGCTGGCCAGCGGATCCACGGGGCGCGAGCAGAATGCTGGCTTCAACATCCGCGGCCTGGACGGCAACCGCGTGCTGATGATGGTGGACGGCATCCGCCTGCCGCGCAGCTACGTCTTCAGCGCCAATGCCTTCGGGCGCGACTACCTGGACATCGGCCTGCTGCAGCGCATCGAGGTCGTGCGTGGCGCCACGTCGGCGCTGTACGGGTCGGACGGCATGGCGGGCCTGGTCAACTTCATCACGGCCGAACCATCGGCCTTCCTCGACGGCGACAAGCGCATCGGCGGGCGTGTGAGCCTGGGCTACGACGGCGACGACCACGGCAAGCGCGTGGGCGCCACGGTGGCGGGCAAGGCGGGCGACACGGTGCAGTGGCTGCTGGGCGGCAACGTCACGCGCGCCAGCGAACTGGACAACATGGGCACCAACAGCGCGGCCAATGCCGACCGTACCCGCCCCAATCCGCAAAAGGACCAAAGCGGCGCGCTGCTGGGCAAGGTCATCCTCACGCCGGGCGGCGGCCAGCGCCATGTGTTCACGCTGGAGCATGTGGACAAGACCTCCGACTACGAGCTGCTGACCGCACGCTCCAAGCCGCCGCTGGCCGCCACGTCCGTGCTGGGCTCCACCTCGTTCACCGACATGCAGCGCAGCCGCGCGACGTGGGAAGGCGCGTGGCGCGTGAACTCGGCGCTGGCCGACGACCTGAAGGCAACGCTGAGTTTTCAGGACTCGCATTCGCGCGAATACGTCACCGAAGACCGCAACACCGCTGCCGACCGCGTGCGCGACGTGACCTACGACGAGCGCACCTGGCAGGCCAACCTGCAGGGCAGCAAGGTGCTGCGCGCGGGCCCTGGCGGCCTGGTGCAGAAGATCACCTACGGTTTTGACTACACGTCCGCCAAGGTCGAGAACCTGCAGACCGGTGTGACCCCGCCGGTGGGCGAGACCTTCCCGCTCAAGCGCTTTCCGGACACCACCGAGACCAGCGCCGCGCTGTACGTGCAGGACGAGTTCGTGACCGGCCCCTGGAGCATCACCCCGGGCGTGCGCTTCGACACCTTCCGCATCAAGGCCGACCAGGCCGGCTTCGGCGCGCAGGCCGTGTCCCTCTCGGGCAACGCCACCTCGCCCAAGTTCGGCGTGCTGTACCGCGCCAGCGAGCAGTGGAGCGTGTTCGGCAACTACGCGGCGGGCTTCCGTGCGCCCAACGCGGGCCAGGTCAACGCCTTCTTCGAGAACCCGGTCAGCAACTACCGCACGGTGCCCAACGCCCACCTCAAGCCCGAGAAGAGCCAGAACTTCGAGCTGGGCGTGCGCGGCCGGCTGGACGCGCTGTCGGTCGAGGCTGCAGCGTTCACGGGCCGCTACAAGGACTTCATCGAAGACCTGCGCCAGGTCGGCGGCACCGGTGCGCCGGGCAACCCGCTGGTGTTCCAGTCGGTCAACATCGGCCGCGTCAAGCTCAACGGCTTCGAGGTCAAGGGCGACATGCGCTGGGGCCAGTGGGCAGGCGGGCAATGGACATCGCCCTTCAGCTACGGCCAGACGCGCGGGCGCGACACCGCCACCGGCAGGCCGGTGAATACGGTGGACCCATCGCGCCTGTCGGCCGGCCTGCGCTACGACACCGGCGGCTGGATGGCGCGCCTGGATGCCACCCACGCCGCCGCCAAGAAGCCGAGCGACGTGGCTTTGGCCACGGGCAGCACGCAGTACCTCACGCCGTCGTACACGGTGCTCGACCTGTCGGGCCAGTGGCGCATCCGCAAGGACCTGCGCCTGAACCTCGGCATCTACAACCTGACCGACAAGAAGCACTGGCGCTGGGCCGACGTGCGCGGCCTGGCCGCCAACGCCAACTTCATCGACGCCTACAGCCAGCCCGGCCGCTCCGTGCGCGTGTCGCTGGTGGCCGATTTCTGAGTTCCGCTTTCATCCCCCAGGCACCCACCCCAGGAGACCACCATGAGCCACGCTCCCGACCTGCCCGATGCCGGCAGCCACACCGATGAGGAATACAGCCTGCCGTGCGCAGAGGCGCTGCTGGCCGGCACGCTCGCTCTGATGACGGGCTACGTGCAGGCCTGCTGCGACAGCCACCGCGACGCCATGGGCCGCAAGATATCGGCCAACCTGCAGATGCTGGCCGATGCCGACGGCTTCACCGCACACTTCCGCACGGTGGTCTGGAGCCTGCAAGGCCGCTGGGAAGAGCAGTGCAAGGCCCGCCAGGACACCGCTGCCACGGCCGCCATGGTGGCCGCCGAGCAGCGCCGCGTGCTGTGGCACACCGCGCCGGAGGCCATGCAATGATCGCCGCCGTGACGACCTCCCAAGGTGCGCCAGTGGCAGCGGCAGCGCCGATCGCTGCGCCGGACATCCGCGCGCAATTCGCCGCTGCACGTGCCACGGGCAAGCGCGCCAAGGATGCGGCCGAGAGCATCGGGCTCTCGGAAGGCGCCGCTGTCGCTGCCCACGCAGGCGAGCACGACCACCCGCTCAAGGTGGTGCCGCTGCAGGGCTCGTGGCTGCACCTTCTGCAGGCGCTCGAAGCCTGCGGCCCCCTGATGGCGCTGACGCGCAACGAAGGCACGGTGCACGAGAAGACCGGCGTGTACACGCACGTCTCGGCCACCGGGCCGGTGGGCATTGCGCTGGGCGAAGACATCGACCTGCGCCTGTTCTTTGCGCAGTGGCATGCGGGCTTTGCGGTGACCGAGCTGTCCAACGACCCGGCCAAGCCGCCGTCGCGCAGCCTGCAGTTCTACAACGCGCAGGGCCGCGCGGTGCACAAGATCTTCACGCGCGATGCCACCGACCTGGCCGCGTTCGACGCGGTGGTGAGCCGCTTTGCACAGCCGAGCGCCGGCTACGTGTTCGGCAAGGCACCCGCGCCGGAGGCGGTGCGGCCCGATGCCGATGTCGACGCCGACGGCCTGCGCGAGGCCTGGGGTGCCATGAAAGACACGCACGAATTCTTCGGCATCACCAAGAAATTCGGCGTGGAGCGCCAGCAAAGCTTTCGCCTGGTCGAGGGCCAGTTCGCCTGGCGTGCCACACCCCAGGCCGTGCCGCGCCTGCTGGACGAGGCCGCGGTGGACGGCCTGCCCATCATGGTGTTCGTGGGCAGCGGCGGCTGCATCCAGATCCACACCGGGCCGGTGCGCAACATCAAGCCGCTCGATACGCCGCACGCGCAGTGGATCAACGTGCTGGACGCGGGCTTCAACCTGCACCTGCGCACCGACATGGTGGCCGGCGTGTGGGTGGTTGAAAAACCCACGGCCGATGGCGTGGTCACCTCTGTCGAGGCGTTCGACCACGCGGGCGAGCTGATGGCCATGTTCTTCGGCGCGCGCAAGCCCGGCAAGCCCGAGCTGCAGGGCTGGCGCGATCTGGTGGCGCGGCTGCCGCAGGCGCGGCAGGACGAGGTGGCCCATGCTGCGTGATGGCCTGACCGACACCGCGCGCAGGCAGCTGCTGCGCGGCATGGGCGCGCTGCCACTGCTGTCCGCCCTGGGTGCCGAGCGCGCACTGGCGGCCAGCCCCGCGCGCATCGTCTCGCTGGGCGGCGCGCTGACCGAGGTGGTCTACCTGCTGGGCGCGCAGGGCCAGCTGGTGGGCACCGACACCACCAGCCTGTTCCCCGAGGCCGCGCTCAAAACTGCCAAGGTCGGCTACATGCGCCAGCTCTCGGCCGAGGGGCTGCTGTCCCTCAGGCCCGACGCCGTGGTGGGCACCACCGAGGCCGGCCCGCCGGTGGTTCTGGACCAGGTGCGCAGCGCCGGGGTGCGGGTGGAGCTGGTCAAGGCCGACCACACCTGGGACGAAGTGCAGCGCAAGGTCGCCACCGTGGGCCGCGTGGCCGGCCGCGAGCGCGAGGCGCAGGCCTTGCAGGCCGACCTGGATGCGCAGTGGGCAGCGGTGCAACAGCTGGTGGCCGCGTCGTCGCGGCGCCCGCGCGCGATCTTCATCCTGTCGCACGGCGGCAGCCCCATGGTGGCGGGCACCGGCACGGCGGCCGATGCGCTGATGCGCTTTGCGGGCGCGACCAATGCCATCACCCAGTTCGCAGGCTACCGGCCGCTCACGGCCGAAGCCATGGCCAGCGCGGCGCCGGAGGTGCTGCTCAACAGCACGCAGGGTATCGAGGCGCTGGGTGGCGAGACAGCCTTCTGGCAGCGGCCTGAACTTGCACTCACGCCCGCGTTCCGCCGCAAGGCGCTGGTCGCCATGGAGGCCAGCCACCTGCTGGGCTTTGGCCCGCGCCTGCCCGGGGCCGTGCGCGAGCTGCACACCCGCACGCAGGCGATCACGGCGTGACAGATATGTCGTTGGCGCAGCCCGGCGCGCGCTGGAACGTGGGGCGCCTGTCGCCCCGCACCGCGTTGGCCATCGGCGCGGCGCTGGTGGTGCTGACTTTTGTCTGGGCCAGCACGCAAGGCGCATACGCCATTGCGCCAGCCCAGCTGTGGCAGGTGCTGCTGCAGGCCCTGGGCGCGGCGCCGTCGGCCGAGCAGGCGCCTGAATATCTGGTGTTCATCAACATCCGGCTGCCCCGGTTGTTGATGGGCGTGGCGGCTGGTGCAGGCCTGGGGCTGGCGGGTGCGCTGATGCAGGGATTGTTCCGCAACCCGCTGGCCGACCCGGGCCTGATCGGGGTCAGCAGCGGGGCCGCGCTGGCCGCTGCGCTCACCATCGTGCTGGGCAGCCACTGGCTGCCCGACCTGCCGCGCACGCTGGGCAGCTGGACGCTGGTGGGCATGGCCTTTGGCGGCGGCCTGCTGGTCACGGCGCTCATCTATGGCCTGGCGCAAGCCGATGGCGGCACGCGCATGGGGCTGATGCTGCTGGCCGGCGTGGCGGTCAACGCGCTGGCGCTGGCGGGGCTGGGCTACCTCAACTTCATCTCCACCGACGAGCAACTGCGCAACATCCAGATGTGGCTGCTGGGCAGCCTGGGCGGGGCGCGCTGGAGCGCCGTGGCCTTGGTCGGCACCATCGTGGGCGTGGCCTGCGGGCTGGGCCTGGCGCTCGCGCGCCCGCTCAACGCGATTGCCCTGGGCGAGGCCCAGGCCGCGCTGCTGGGCGTGCCGGTGGAACGCACCAAGCGCCTGGCGGTGCTGGTCACCGCGCTGGCGGTGGGCGCGGTGACAGCCGCCACGGGCATCATCGGTTTCATCGGCCTGGTGGCGCCGCACTGGGTGCGCCTGGTGGCCGGGCCCGACCATCGCGTGGTGCTGCCGGGCTCGGCCCTGCTGGGTGCGGCGCTGGTGCTGGCGGCCGACGTGGTGGCGCGCACCATCGTCAAGCCGGCGGAGCTGCCGCTGGGCGTGCTCACGGCCTTTATCGGCGTGCCCTTGTTCCTGGCCATGCTGCGGCAATTCAGGAGCAAGGTATGAGTGGGCTCGGCGCTCTCCGCGGCGACCAACTCGTCTGCGATCAATTGGGCGTGGGACTGCCTGGCCGGCCCTTGCTGGCCACCGTACATGCACGCCTGGCACCCGGCCGATTCACCGCCATCCTCGGGCCCAACGGCGCAGGCAAGTCGACGCTGCTGTCCATGCTGTCGGGCCAGCGCGCGCCGCGCGCGGGCTCGGTCAGCCTGGGGGGCAGGGCGCTCTCTGCGTTGGGCGCATTGGAACTGGCGCGCCTGCGTGCCGTGCTGCCGCAAGAGATGGCGGTGGCCTTCGACTTCACGGTGCAGGAGGTCGTGGAGATGGGGCGCTTTCCGCACCGCCAGTCGCCCAGCCGGAGCGAGGCGCGCATCGCCCGCGATGCGATGGAGGCCACCGGCGTGGCCCACCTGGCGCAGCGCGGCGTCAACACCCTGTCGGGTGGCGAGCGCGCCCGCGCCCACCTGGCCCGTGCCCTGGCGCAGATCTGGGAGCCCCGGCCCGACGGCGCCACGCGCTGGCTGCTGCTCGATGAACCCACCGCCGCGCTCGACCTGGCGCACCAGCACCAGGCCATGGCCCTGGTGCGCCGCTGGGCAGCGGAGCAGGGCATCGGCGTGGTCGCGGTGCTGCACGACCTGAACCTGGCGCTGCGGTACGCGCACGACGTGGTGCTGATGGGCGCGGGGCGCTGTGATGTGGGGCCCGTGGAGCAGACGCTGGACGCCGCGGCGATTGCACGCGTGTGGGGCGTGGAGTGTTCCGAAGTGCGCGCCAGCGACGGCGTGGCGCAGTTTCTGGTGGCAGCGGGATGATGCTCAGATGACGGTTCGGTCATCCCTCCAAGCCTTGCCCTTGGCCGCGTGGGGACATGGGCGTGGGCGGATGCTGCACCGCGCCATCTTGTCACTAGAATGCGCGCACACCATGCGCCGCCTGCTCCTCGTCTTCCTGCTGCTGTTCATGCCGCTCCAGTCCGTCTGGGCGGCTGCATCGCCGTACTGCAAGCACGAGACGGCGCCGCAGGCATCGCACTTCGGCCACCATGCGCACGATCACCACGGTGATGCGCCGGCCGCGCAAGCGCAGCCGTCCGCCGCCAGCGAGACCCCTGACCACAAGGCACTGGCCACCGCCGCCACGGCCGACATGGACTGCCATGCCTGCCACGGCGCAGGCAGCGGCATGGCGCTGAGCAGCAATGGCCAGGCCATCGTGGTCGCGGTCGCTGCGCCTGCCGCCCTGGTGGCACCGGCCTGGGTCCATCCCCCGCTCACCCGCCCCGAACGCCCCAAGTGGTCCGTCCTCGCCTGAGCGGCGAGGCGGGTTGCGGGCAACCCCTGTCCTGACGATGTGACGCGGCCCTTGCAGGCTGCTGCAGTGCCTGCGCGCGAGCGCATGCGCCGGCCATCGTGCCTCGCCGATTTCAACCCCGTGGCCCTGGGCCACTGCAGAGGAATCGGATGCAAAGAACGACAAACAAGAACCACCTGCCACGGCCGCTGCTGGCCGCCGTGGCGCTGGGGTGCGCACTGGCCGTGGGCGGTGCGCAAGCCCAATTAACGGCTGAACCGGCAGCAGTAGCACCACTTACCCTGAAATCACTGTTCGAGCGCGCCTGGGAACGCCAGCCCGAGGCGCAGTCCGCGGCGCTGCGGCGCGAGTCGGCGCAGGCCGCGCGCAGCGGCGCATCGTCCCTCTTGGCCGAGCCCGCGGCGCTGGAGCTGTCCCGCAAGAGCGACCGCCCCGGCAGCAACCAGGGCAGCAGGGAGTACGAAGTAGGCGTGGCCCTGCCGCTGTGGCTGCCCGGGGAGCGCGCGCGCAAGGCCGCGCTGGGCGACGCCGAGATGAAGGCCGTGGAAAGCCGCCGCCTGGCCGCGCAGCTGCAACTGGCCGCCACCGTGCGCGAGGCCTGGTGGACCCTGCAGCGCGCGCAGGCAGAACTGGGCCTGGCCCAGGACCGGCTGCAGAACGCGCAGCGCCTGAGGGCCGACGTGGCGCTGCGCTTTCAGGCCGGCGACATGTCGCGGGCCGACCAGGCGCAGGCCGATAGTGCCGTGGCCCAGGCCGAGGCCGCGGTGGCCGAGGCCACGGGCGCACGCGATGTCGCACAGGCAGCCCTGGCGGCATGGGGCGGCAGCGTGGTGCTGGCCGACGGCGCCGAGCCCGAGGCCGAAGCGCTGCCAGCAGCCGGCCTGCCTGCCGACCACCCGTCGGTGGCGGACTGGAACGACCAGGCCGCGGTGGCGCGCCGCGCCGCCGACCTGGCCGCTGTGCAGACCCGTGCCAACCCGGAGCTGACCGTGGCCGCCACGCGCGGGCGCGAGCAGGCCGGCGAGCGCTACCTCCAAAGCTTCACGGTCGGCGTGCGCATACCCCTGGGCGGCGGCGACCGGGCGCGCGCCAAGGAGACAGCGGCCCGAGCCGACGCGCTCGATGCCGAAGTGCGCGCCCGCGCCGAGCAGGACCGCCTCGCCGCCGACCTGGCCGCGGCCACGGCCCGCGTGAAGGCCAGCCAGGCCCAGCGCGAGGCCATGGCCCGCCATGCGGCGCTGGCCCGCGACACGCGCGGCTTCATCGACAAGGCCTTTCGCCTGGGCGAGGCCGACTGGCCCACACGCCTGCGCGTGGAGCTCGAAGCCGTGCAGGCCGAGCGCCAGTGGGCACGCGCCCGCATCGATGCCGCGGCCGCCGTCTCCACCCTTCGCCAGGCCCTGGGCCTGTTGCCGCAGTGAGCGCAAAGCCTCTCTTCACCCCCCCCATTTTTGTGATCACCATGCCACTCCTTTCTCTCTTTTCGACACTGGGCCTGGCCCTGGTGCTGGGCCTCGTGCCGCCGGCAGCCTGGGCCGATGCGGGCCATGACCATGGAGACGCCCCTGCCACTGCAGCTGGCCCTGCGATGCCGCGCTTTGCCGCCACCTCCGACCTGTTCGAACTGGTCGGTGTGCTCGATGGGCAAAAGCTGGCGCTCTACCTCGACCATGCCGGCGACAACAGCCCGGTGAAGGAGGCGCAGCTCGAGCTCGACATTGCCGGCACGCGCGTGCCCGTCACCCGCGTGGCCGACGGCGAGTTCCAGGCCGCGCTGGCCGCTCCGCTGGCCGAGGGCGCAAGCCCCGTCACCGCCACCGTGGTGGCCGGCACCGACACCGACCTGCTGGCCGGCGAGATCGACGTGCACGCCGCGGCGCATGCCCACGCCGAGCCCACAGGCCGGCGCAACGCGCTGGTCGCCGGTGCCGTGGTCGCCGTGCTGGCAGCCCTGGCCCTGGCGTGGGGCCTGTGGCGTGGCCGCGCCGCGCGCGCGCAGCGCCTCGGAGGTGCAGCATGAAGCGGCTGACCTCTCTCCATTCCGTGACGGCCCTGTTGATGGCCGCTGCGCTGTGCGCCCCGCTGATGGCGCTCGGCGGCGAAGGCCATGACCATGGCGACGCGCCCGCAGCCGCAGACGGCAACGGCCCCAAGCGCCAGCCCGATGGCAGCGTCTTCCTGCCCAAGCCTGCGCAGCGCCAACTCGGCGTGCGCACCCTGGTGGCCGCCGAGGGCCGGCACCCCAAGGCCTTCGAGCTGGCCGGCACGGTGGTCATGGACCCCAACGCCGGCGGCAAGGTGCAGGCTGCGCTGGCAGGCCGGCTGGAGGCAGGCCCCAAGGGCCTGCCCGGTGTGGGCCAGGCGGTGCGCAAGGGCGAGGTGCTGGCCTATGTGGTGCCCACGGCGGGCGCCATCGAGCGCTCCAACCAGCTGGCCCAGCAGGCCGAGCTGCGTGCGGCGCGCGACCTGGCGGCACGACGCGTGGCGCGTTTGAAGGACCTGTCGGACACCGTGCCTCGCAAGGACATCGAGGCGGCCGAGAGCGAGCTGCAAAGCGTCACCCAGCGACTGGGCGCGGTGGGGGCGGGCCTTTCGACCCGCGATGCGCTGGTGGCGCCCGTCTCGGGTGTCATCGCCTCGGCCAACGCCGTGGCAGGGCAGGTGGTGGATGCGCGCGAGCTGGTGTTCGAGGTGGTGGACCCCACGCGCCTGCGCGTCGAAGCCCTGGCTTACGACACCGCCCAGGCCCAGAGCGTGGCCGGTGCCGCGATGGCCGTGGGTGGCCAGCGTGTGCCGCTGCGCTTTCTGGGCGCCGCGCGCAGCCTGCGCGACCAGGCGCTGCCGCTGCAGTTCGCGGGCGACTCGGCGGTGCTGGGCACCTTGGCCCTGGGCCAGCCGGTGCGCGTGTTCGTGCAATCCACCGAGCAGGCCGCGGGCGTGCAGGTGCCGGTGGCTTCGCTGCTGCGCAACCCCGCGAACCAGACCATCGTCTGGGTCAAGGAGTCGCCCGAGCGTTTCGTACCCCGGGTGGTCACCTTCGTGCCGCTGGACGGTGCCTCGGTGGCCGTGACCTCGGGCCTGAAGGCCGGTGACCGCGTGGCCACGCAGGGCGCCACGCTGATCAACCAGGTCCGCTGAAGGGAACCACGCAATGTTCAAGTGGCTACTCGAAAGCAGCCTGGCCAACCGGCTGCTGGTGCTCATCGCGGCGGGCGTGCTCATGGCCTACGGGGCCTTCACGCTGTCGCGCACCCCGGTGGACGTATTCCCCGACCTCAACAAGCCCACCGTCACGCTGATGACGGAGGCCGGCGGCATGGCCGCCGAAGAGGTGGAGCAGCTCATCACCTTCCCGCTGGAGACGACCATGAACGGCCTGCCCGGCGTGGAGAGCGTGCGCTCCACCTCCAGCGCGGGCCTGTCCTTCATCTACGTCACCTTCGACTGGAGCACGGACATCTTCCGCGCCCGGCAGATGGTGTCCGAACGCCTGTCGTCCATGGAGGAAGGGCTGCCCGCGGGCGTGACGCCGCGCATGGGGCCCATCAGCTCCATCATGGGCGAGATCATGCAGGTGGCGATCCCCATCGACGTGCAGCGCACCACGCCCATGGCCGTTCGCGAGTACGCCGACTGGGTGCTGCGCCCGCGCCTCTTGGCGATTGCCGGCGTCGCGCAGGTGATCCCCATCGGCGGCGAGGTGCGCCAGTTCCAGGTGCAGCCCAACACGGCGCGCATGGCCGAGCTGGGCATCACGCACGACCAGCTCACGGGGGCGCTCAAGGGCTTCTCCAGCAACACCTCGGGCGGTTTCCTGGAGCTCAATGGGCGCGAGTACCTGATCCGCCACCTGGGCCGCACGTCGCGCCTGGAGGATCTGCAGAACCTGGCGCTCGCCGCGAAGAACGGCCAGCCCGTGCTGCTGCGCCAGGTGGCCGAGGTGACGTTTGCTGCGGCCCTCAAGCGCGGCGACGCGGGCTTCGAGGGCAAGCCGGCCGTGATCCTGGGCATCCAGAAGCAGCCCACGGCCGACACTATCGCGCTCACGCGCAGCATCGAGTCGGCGCTGGGTGATCTGAAGAAGTCGCTGCCCGAAGGCATGGAAGCGCCGCGCGTCACCTTCCGCCAGGCCAGCTTCATCGAGGCCTCGGTCACCACCTTGCAGGGCAAGCTCATCGGCGCCTCGGTGTTCGTGGCGGTGATCCTGTTCGTGTTCCTGGGCACGCTCAGGCCCACGGTGATCGCGCTCACCGCCATTCCGGTGTCCATCTTCATCACGGCGCTGGTGTTCAAGTATTTCGGCCTGTCGATCAACACCATGACGCTGGGCGGCCTGGCCATTGCCATCGGAGGGCTGGTGGACGATGCGGTGGTGGACGTGGAGAACGTGCTGCGCCGCCTGAAGATGGACCGGGCCAAGCACCCCCACCACCGGCTGCACCCCATCGAGGTGGTCAAGCTCGCGTCGATGGAGGTGCGCTCGGGCATCCTCTACGCCACGGCCATCATCGTGCTGGTGTTCCTGCCGCTGTTCGCGCTGCCGGGCATCGAGGGGCGGCTGTTCGTGCCGCTGGGCATCGCGTTCATCGTCTCCACCGTGGCTTCGCTGCTGGTGTCGGTCACGGTCACGCCGGTGCTGGCCTTTTACCTGCTGCCGCGCATGAAGAACCTCGACCACGGCGACACCCGCGTGGTGGCCTGGCTCAAGGCGCGCTACCGCGGCGGGCTCACTCGGGTGCTGGCGCACCCGCGCGTCGCCATGGCGGTGAGTGCGGTGGCGGTGGTGCTGTCGGTGGCGGCGGTGCCGTTTTTTCCGACCACCTTCTTGCCGCCGTTCAACGAGGGCACGCTGCTCATCGGCATGCGCCTGAACCCTGGCGTGACGCTGGCCGAATCGGCCGCGCTGGCCAGCCAGGCCGAGGTGCTGGTGCGCCAGGTGCCCGAGGTCACGCACGTGGGCCGTCGCAGCGGCCGGGCCGAGCTGGACGAACATGCCGAGGGCGTGCACGTGAGCGAGCTCGACGTGGGCCTGCTGCCCGCGGCCGAGCTCAAGCGCAGCATGGCCGAGGTGCAGGCCGACATCCGCAGCCGGCTGGCGCAGATGCCGGCGGCGATTGCCATCGGCCAGCCGATCTCGCACCGCATCGACCACATGCTCTCGGGTGTGCGCTCGCAGATCGCGATCAAGCTCTTTGGTGAAGACCTGGACACCCTGCGCGGCCAGGCCGATGCGCTGCGTGCGCGCCTGGCCACCATCGACGGCCTGGCCGACCTGGAGGTGGAAAAGCAGGTGCTGGCGCCGCAGATCACCGTGCGCGTGGACTATGCCGCGGCCGCCCAGTACGGGGTGCCGGCCGCGCAGGTGCTGGCCACGTTGCAGGGCCTGGTGGAGGGCGAAAAGGTGACGCAGATCGTGGAGGGCAGCCGGCGCTTTGCGCTGGTGGTGCGCCTGCCCGAGAGCGCGCGCTCGCTGGACGGCCTGGCGCAGATCATGATCGAGACCCCACGCGGACGCGTGCCGCTGTCGCGCCTGGCCAGCATCGAGGACGGCGACGGCCCCAACCAGATCAGCCGCGACGATGGCAAGCGGCGCATCGTGCTCTCGGCCAACGCGCAGGGCCGGGCGCTGTCCGACGTGGTGGCCGACATCCGCAAGGTGGTGGGCGAGACGCGTTTGCCGGACGGCTACTTCATCACCCTGGGCGGCCAGTTCCAGGCGCAGGAAGAGGCCAGCCGCCTGGTGGGCATGCTGGCCGTGGTCTCGCTGGTGCTGATGTTCGTGGTGCTGTACACGCGCTACCGCTCGGCCACGCTGTCGGCGCTGATCATGGCCAACATCCCGCTGGCGCTGGTGGGGGCGGTGCTGGGGCTGTGGATCTCGGGCCAGCCGCTGTCGGTGGCGGCGCTGATCGGCTTCATCACGCTGGCGGGCATCTCGGTGCGCAACGGCATCCTGAAGGTGAGCCACTACCTGAACCTGATGCGCGTGGAGGGCGAGAACTTCGACACCGCGATGATCGTGCGCGGCTCGCTGGAGCGCCTGTCCCCTGTGCTCATGACGGCCCTGGTCACCGCCTTTGCGCTGGCCCCGCTGCTGCTGGAGGCCGAACGCCCCGGCACCGAGATATTGCACCCGGTGGCGGTGGTGATCTTCTCGGGCCTGATCAGCTCGACCCTGCTCGACACCTTCCTGACCCCGGCCCTGTTCTGGCTGTTCGGCCGCCGCGATGCCGAGCGCTTGCTGGACGACAAGAACGCCGAGGCTTTTTGATTTTTTGCCGCTGCCTCAACCACCCTTTGACCACCCTTGAAAGGACTTTCATGAACACCAAATACTTCATCGCCACGCTCGCACTGGCCGTGAGCGGCGCTGCGTTTGCCGCCGGCAACCATGCCCATGGCGACGACCACAAGCCCCAGCACGGCGGCATCGTGGCCGGTACCCACGATATGGACTACGAACTGGTTGCCAAGCCGGACGCCATCACGCTGTACCTGCGCGACCACGGCAAGGCGGCCAGCTCCGAGGGGGTGACCGCCAAGCTCACGCTGCTCAACGGCACGGAGAAATCCGAAGCCGTGCTCGCACCGGCGGGCGAGGGCAAGCTCGAAGCCAAGGGCACCTTCAAGGTGGCCGCGGGCACCAAGGTGGTGGCGCTGGTGACCTTGCCGGGCAAGAAGCCGGCGAACGTGCGGTTTGCGGTGAAGTAACCGCCTCGCTTACTTCCACTGCCGTCCGTTGCCCGCCGAACACCCATACGGCGGCGTCGCCCGGGCGAAGCGTTCCTGCAGCTTGGCGCAGCCCCACCGGTTGATGGGACCGGGCGCGCGGGAGTTCAGCTCGATCCCTACTTCGTCGTAGGGCGAGCTGGCGCTGCTCACGTAGTCGTACCAGCGTTTGCCGATGAACAGGGTCACCACCACGGCGAATGCCAAGGTCATCAGAACAGCGCGAAGGACGGTGGATTTTTTCAAAAGGGTGCTCCAGGCGTAGCGGCACAGCGCCGCCTTGTCCGCGTGCTTTCAGGCGGGCAAGGTGTGTGGTGTGCGGTTGCTCATTAATTGATAGCTGCTAGCGATTGCTGGACAAGCGGTAGAGCCCTATTTTCACTCTAACGACGGCTGCGCGGCAATTGGGCACACACGCACGGCGTGTCGGCCCGTCAGTACACCAGCCGCTCCGGCCGGATCTCCTGCAGGATCGTCGTCGCGATCTCCTCGATCGACTTGGTCGTGGTCGACAGCCACCGGATGCCCGACCTCCGCATCATCGCCTCGGCCTCGGCCACCTCGTGGCGGCAGTTCACCAGGTCGGCGTACTTGGAGCCGGGGCGGCGTTCGTTGCGGATCTCGGACAGGCGCTCGGGCTGGATGGTCAGCCCGAAGATCTTGGCGCGGTGCGGCACCAGCGCGGGCGGCAACTGGCGGCGCTCGAAATCTTCGGGGATCAGCGGGTAGTTGGCGGCTTTCAGGCCGCACTGCATGGCCAGGTACAGGCTGGTGGGTGTCTTTCCACTGCGGCTCACTCCGACCAGGATCACGTCGGCACCGGCCAGGTCGCGGTTGCTCTGGCCGTCGTCGTGGGCCAGGCTGAAGTTGATGGCCTCGATGCGGTCGGTGTATTCCTTGCTGCGGCTCACGTCACTGAAGCGGCCCACGCGGTGGTGCGACTTGATGCCCAGCTCTTCCTCCAGCGGGTGCACGAAGGTGCCGAACATGTCGAGCAGCATGCCCTTGCAGCCTTCCTGAATGACCTTGAGGACCTCCATGTTCACGAGCGTGGTGAACACGATGGGCTTCTTGCCCTCCATCTCGGCCGTGTGGTTGATCTGGCGGACCGTCTGGTGGGCCTTGTCCACGCTGTCGATGAAGGGCAGGCGCACGTGGCGCGGCTTCATCTCGAACTGGGCCAAAATGGCATTGCCAAAAGTCTCGGCCGTGATGCCGGTGCCGTCAGAGACGAAAAATACGGTGCGCGTGTGCATGGAGCAGGGGGCCTTTCAGTGCGTCAGCCTGCCGCCAGTGCCGCAGGCCTACAATTGTGACAATTATCCAAATTCTCACCATGCACTTCGTCGGCCCACAACCACAACGACAAAGCCACCCGCCGTGCATGGCAGCTCGCCCATCGCTCCCAGGTACAGCAAGGGGCGGGCGCGCAGACCCGGTTTCAACTTCTGGAGCTTTCCCATGTCTGCACTTTTCAGCCCGACCGCCCTGGTCGTACCGTTTGAAAACCTGAGAATGACCGATGTCGAGTCGGTGGGCGGTAAAAACGCCTCCCTCGGCGAGATGATCTCCCAATTGCCCCAGGGTGTGCGGGTGCCCACGGGCTTTGCCACCACGGCGCACGCGTTTCGCCAGTTCCTGGCCCACGACGGCCTGGCCGACAAGATCAGCGCCAAGCTCAAGAGCCTAGACACCGAAGATGTGCGCGCCCTGGCCGCAGTGGGCGCCGAGATCCGCGCCATGGTCGAGGCCCAGCCCTTCCCGGCCGACCTGCAGGCCGCCATTGCCGAAGCATTTGCCACGCTGAGCGCCGGCAACCCGGCCGCATCGTTCGCCGTGCGCTCGTCCGCCACGGCCGAAGACCTGCCCGACGCATCGTTCGCGGGCCAGCAGGAGACCTTCCTGAACGTGGTGGGCATCGACGACGTCCTGCACAAGATGAAGGAAGTGTTCGCGTCGCTGTACAACGACCGCGCCATCTCCTACCGCGTGCACAAGGGCTTCGAGCACGACGTGGTGGCCCTGTCGGCCGGCGTGCAGCGCATGGTGCGCTCCGACCTGGGCGCCGCTGGCGTGATGTTCACCATCGACACCGAATCGGGCTTCGAAGACGTGGTGTTCATCACCAGCAGCTACGGCCTGGGCGAGACCGTGGTGCAAGGCGCCGTGAACCCCGACGAGTTCTACGTGCACAAGCCCATGCTCAAGGCCGGCAAGCAGGCCGTGATCCGCCGCAACCTGGGTAGCAAGCTGCTGCAGATGGTGTTTGCCTCGGCCGACGAAAAGAAGGCCAGCGGCAAGCTCGTGAAGACCATCGACGTGGCCACCGAGCAGCGCAACCGCTATTCGCTGAGCGACGCCGACGTGCAGCAGCTG
Organism: Acidovorax sp. LjRoot117; assembly: GCF_964252695.1. Classification (NCBI taxonomy): domain Bacteria; kingdom Pseudomonadati; phylum Pseudomonadota; class Betaproteobacteria; order Burkholderiales; family Comamonadaceae; genus Acidovorax; species Acidovorax sp. LjRoot117. The sequence continues at coordinate 120,314 of NZ_CAXUPO020000010.1, forward strand.
GCGCACTACGCGCTGGTGATCGAGCAGCACTATGGCCGCCCCATGGACATCGAATGGGGCAAGGACGGCACCGACGGCCTGCTCTACATCCTGCAGGCCCGCCCCGAGACGGTGAAAAGCCAGTCCAAGGGCCAGGCCGAGCAGCGCTTCAAGCTCAAGGGTTCCGGCACCGTGCTGGCCGAGGGCCGCGCCATCGGCCAGAAGATCGGTACCGGCCCCGTGCGCCTGGTGCACAGCATCAGCGAGATGGACAAGGTGCAGCCCGGCGACGTGCTGGTCACCGACATGACCGACCCCAACTGGGAGCCCGTGATGAAGCGCGCGAGCGCCATCGTCACCAACCGCGGCGGGCGCACCTGCCACGCGGCCATCATTGCGCGCGAGCTGGGCATTCCGGCCGTGGTGGGCTGCGGTGACGCGACCGAGCTGCTCAAAGACGGCACGCTGGTCACCGTGAGCTGCGCCGAGGGCGACACCGGCCACATCTACGACGGCCTGCTCGAGACCGAGGTCACCGAGGTGCAGCGCGGCGAGATGCCCGCCATCAAGACCAAGATCATGATGAACGTGGGCAACCCCCAGCTGGCCTTCGACTTCTGCCAGCTGCCCAACGAGGGCGTGGGCCTGGCGCGGCTCGAGTTCATCATCAACAACAACATCGGCGTGCACCCCAAGGCCATCCTGGACTACCCCCAGATCGATGCCGACCTGAAGAAGGCGGTGGAATCGGTGGCCCGCGGCCACGCCAGCCCGCGCGCCTTCTACGTCGACAAGGTCGCCGAAGGCGTGGCCACCATCGCCGCCGCGTTCTACCCCAAGCCCGTGATCGTGCGCCTGTCGGACTTCAAGTCCAACGAGTACCGCAAGCTCATCGGCGGCAGCCGCTACGAGCCCGAGGAAGAAAACCCGATGCTGGGCTTTCGCGGTGCGGCGCGCTACATCAGCGAAGACTTCGGTGAAGCCTTTGCGATGGAGTGCGAGGCTTTGAAGCGCGTGCGCAACGACATGGGCCTGACCAACGTACAGGTGATGGTGCCCTTTGTCCGCACGCTGGGCCAGGCGGAGCGCGTGACCAAGCTGCTGGCCACCCACGGCCTCTCGCGTGGCAAGGACGACCTCAAGGTCATCATGATGTGCGAGGTGCCGAGCAACGCCATCCTGGCCGAGCGCTTCCTGGAATTCTTCGACGGTTTTTCCATCGGCTCCAACGACCTGACCCAGCTCACGCTGGGACTGGACCGCGATTCGGGCCTGGAGCTGCTGGCGCAGGACTTCGACGAGCGTGACCCCGCTGTGCTGGCGCTGGTGGAAAAGGCCATCAAGGCCTGCCTGGCCCAGGGCAAGTACATCGGCATCTGCGGCCAGGGCCCCAGCGACCATCCTGACTTTGCGCAGTGGCTGTCCAAGGAAGGCATCTCGTCGATCTCGCTCAATCCTGACAGCGTGATCGCGACCTGGCAGCAACTGGCCGGCTGAACGCCCAGACCCCGGGGGACTGCGGTATGCGCGCACTGTCTGCACCACCTGCCGCAGTGCCTGCACTGCGGTGCCTGTGATGCAGTTCACGCAGCCGGGGCCCGCCCGGCCTGCGGACGCCGAGATGGCAGGCCCGTTCCCGCCCGACCTGCACGACGTGCGCCACCTGAAGCTCAAGGCGGGCCTGCTGCTGCTGTGGGCGCTGGTGTCCTTCGTGGCCACGTACTTCGCCCGCGACCTGCAGGCGCTCGTGGTGGGCGGCTGGCCGCTCGGTTACTGGATCGCCGCGCAGGGTGCGGTGGTGGTGTTCATCGGCATCGTCGTGGCGTACTGCTGGGCCATGAACCGCTTCGAGCGGCAGGACGCCGAGCGCCTGGCCGCAGCGCAGGGTGAGCTGGCGGCGCAAGACCCTGCACCAGCGGGTGGACTGCATGGCCCCCATGGCTGACAAGGGCGCCGGGTCCCCCGGCACCGACAGCCGCGGGCGGGCGACCTCCGGGTCGGCCTACCTGTGGCGGCTGCACCGCATCCTGGCGCTGTATGTGGTGGGTGTGCTGGCCTTTCTGGCGCTGATGACCTGGGCCGAGCACCAGGGCCTGTCGCGCCACTGGATCGGGCCGATCTTCCTATTCATCACCGTCATGGCCTACGCCGGCATCGGCGTGTACGGCCGCACGAGCGACCCCGAGGAATACTACGTGGCCGGGCGGCGCATTCCGCCCATGTACAACGGCATGGCGGCGGCGGCCGACTGGATGAGTGCCGCGTCGTTCATCAGCCTCTCGGGCGCCCTGTACCTGCAGGGCTTCTCCGGCACGCCGGGGCAGGCAGGGGGCCTGGCCTACCTGCTGGGGTGGACGGGGGGCTTTTGCCTGGTGGCGATGCTCATTGCCCCGCACCTCAGGGCCATGGGCCTGTACACCGTGCCCGACTTCTTTCACGTGCGGTTCGGCGGCCGCTGGCCGCGCGTGATCGCGGCGCTGGCGGCGGTGCTGTGCTCGTTCACCTATGTCGTGGCGCAGATCTACGGCGTGGGGCTGATCGCCTCGCGCCTGACCGGTGTGCAGTTCGAGATCGGCATCATGCTGGGCCTGGGCGGTGTGCTGCTGTGCTCTTTCCTGGGCGGCATGCGTGCCATCACCTGGACGCAGGTGGCGCAGTACGTGGTGCTGCTGCTGGCCTTTTTGATACCCGTGTCCTGGCTGGCCTACAAGCAGCTGGGCAGCCCGCTCGCGCCGCTGGTCTACGGCACGCAGATCAGCAAGATCGCGGACCTGGAAGCCCAGTTGCTCGACTCCCCGGCCGAGCACCAGGTGGTGCAGACCTACCTGCAGCGCGCCAAGGACTACGAGGCGCGCCTGCAGGACGTCGAGGGCGCGCTGGAGCGCGAGCGCGAAAAGGGCCGCGAGCGCATCCGCACGCTGCGCACCCAGAACGCCGACGTGGGGCTCATCGTCAGCGCCAGCCGCGAGCTGGCCGCGCTCCCGCGCGATGCCGCCGCGGCCCGCGAGCGCTGGACGCGCGAGATGCGCGAGAACTACGAGCGTGCCCGGCCCCTGGGCGGGCTGCCGCTGCACAGCCAGGCCTATGTGGGCGACCCGGACGGCACCCCCGATGAGCAGCGCGACTATGAGCTCACGCGGCGCAACTTCCTCGCGCTGATGTTCTGCCTGATGGTGGGCACGGCCGGGCTGCCGCACCTGCTCACGCGCTACTACACCTCGCCCACGGTGGGCGGCGCGCGGGCGTCGGTGGCGTGGTCGCTGTTCTTCATTGCGCTGCTGTACTTGAGCGCGCCCGCGCTGGCGGTGCTGGTGAAGTTCGAGGTCATGCAGAACCTGGTGGGCAGCAGCTTCGAGGCGCTGCCCAACTGGATGGCCCAGTGGGCGCGGGTGGACAGCTCGCTGCTCTCCATCGAGGACGTCAACGGCGACGGCATCGTGCAGTTCGGCGAGATTCGCCTGGGGGCCGACCTGATCATGCTGGCCACGCCCGAACTGGGCGGGCTGCCGTACGTGGTGTCGGGCCTGGTGGCGGCGGGCGGGCTGGCCGCTGCGCTGTCCACCGCCGACGGGCTGCTGCTCACCATCAGCAATGCGCTGGTGCGCGACCTGTACTTCCCGGATGCGCAGCGCAAGGCCTCGCCCGAGCAGCGCGTGATCCTGACCAAGTTCACCCTGCTGGCGGTGGCCCTGTCGGCGGCCTTCGTGGCGGCGCTCAAGCCGTCCGAGATATTGCCCATGGTGTCGGCATCGTTCTCGCTGGCCGCTTCGGCCTTCGTGCCCACCATGGTGCTGGGCATCTTCTGGCGCGGCACCACGCGCCAGGGCGCGGTGGCCGGCATGCTGGCCGGGCTGGGCGTGGCGGTGTACTACATGCTGTCGCACGTGCCGGCCATGCGCGCAGCCCTGCCGCCCTGGCTGCTGGCCGACGGGCTGTGGTTCGGCATCCAGCCGATTTCCGCGGGCGTGTTCGGCGTGCCCGCCGGCGCGGCGGTGGCGGTGGTGGTGAGCTGGATCACCCGCCCCGGGCCCGAGCTGCCCCGCATACGCTCCGAGATGTAGTCCTGCATCAGGGCGCCCGGAGCGCACGACATGCCGTGGGTTATGTGAAAACCCCGATATTCAACTGTGTCAAAACGTGAGAGTCTGGAACCCAGCATGTCGGGCCGGAGGGCGGCCGCGTGCTCCATTCAAGGAGATTCATGGTTCTCGTCAAGACCCAGGCAGGGCAGGAAGCACTCAAGGACCGGCGCGGCAGCCTCAGTTCACGCCAGCGTTCGGCCTTCATACTTTTTGACGGCAAGCGCACCACGGGTGAGATCCTGGCCGCCACCGCTGCCATGGGCATCACCCAGGACGACGTGCAGGCCATGATCGCCCAGGGCCTGCTGGAGCCGCTGGCGGGCAAGTCCGCCGCGGTCGCCGCCGTGGCCGCAGGCCTGCCGGTCGCGCCCGCGCCCGCGCCGCTGGCGGACGCCATGGACCTGGGCACCGTGGCCGCCGCCGGGGAAGGCTCGGGCCGCAGCCCCATGGAGCGCTACCAGGCGGCCTACCCGATTGCCACGGAAATCACCGCCGGCCTGGGCCTGCGTGGCTTTCGGCTGAACCTGGCGGTCGAAAGCGCCGGCAGCTTCGACGACCTCGCGGCGCTGGCGCCGAAGATCCGCGAAGCCGTGGGCGATGCCAAGTTCGAGCGGCTGGACAAGGCACTGTTTGATTGAAAGCCCCCCTGAGCCGCTCTGCGGCGTCCCCGGAGGGGGACGCACCCGGTGGCCTGGCGGAGCCAGATCCACGGGTGCACTGGCGTAGGGGGCGCGCCGGGTTTGGACGGCGGGATCGATAAAAACAAAAGCGGCCCGCAGGCCGCTTTTGTTTTTGCCACAAGGGACAGGAGGGGGCTGGATCAGCGGCCGACCTTGAGCAGTTCGACGTCGAACTTGAGCGTGGCGTTCGGGGGAATCACGCCGCCGGCGCCGCGGGCGCCGTAGCCCAGGGATGCGGGGATGATCAGGGTGCGCTGGCCGCCGATCTTCATGCCCTGCACGCCTTCGTCCCAGCCCTTGATGACCATGCCGGCGCCCAGCGAGAACTCGAAGGGGTCGTTGCGGTCACGGCTGGAGTCGAACTTGGCGCCTTGCTCGCCGTTGTTGTACAGCCAGCCGGTGTAGTGCACCGACACGTTCTGGCCCTTGGTGGCCTCGGCGCCTTCGCCCACGGTGGTGTCTTCGTACTGCAGGCCGGATGCGGTGGTGGTCAATGCCATGGTGATTCCTTGAGTGCTATTAAAAATATAGCTCCTAGCGCTTGGTGGATGGGCGCTAGAAGCTATTCAGACTGTCATTTTAACGGCTGCCCCGGGTGGGCCTGCCTGGAGGCCCTGCAGAGCGGCAGGGCTGGTGCGGGGCAGGGGGAGTTGGCAGCCCCGGGGCTCAGGGCGTCTGCTTCTTGGCGCGGCCGGCCACCCAGCGGGTGGCGAAGGCCTGCACGTCCGACAGGCGCTTGAGCAGGTCGGCGCCGGAGGGGGTGACGGTGTAGCCGTCGCTGCCGTGGTCCACGAAGCCGGCTTCGCGCAGTTCCTTGATGCGGGTGTTGAGCGTGTTGGGAGTGATGCCCCCCACGCTGTCCTGCAGCAGGCGGAAGGTTTGGGGGTGGCCGTCCTTCAGGGCCCACAGCACGCGCAGTGCGTAACGGCATTCGAGCCGCTCGAACAACTGGTTGATGGCGGCATTTTCTTTGGAGCTCATGGACGCTTCTCCTCGCGCAAGTGTTGGTTCGAAAGTTCGTTCTGGGCGGATGCGAGACCGGCCCGACGATGTGCGTTGACTATAGCTCGGAACCTAATTTGCTACAAGTTTGGTAGCTCAGAACGCACAGCACATATGCGCTAAACACCAAAAATACGGCGTTACATATCAAACTGTTGCGGAGCGGCCACGCCGCCGGAGTCCGGACCGCCGGCTCCCAGCCGGGCCAGATGGTCCACCAGCAGACGCGCCGCCGGGGTGAGCATCTGGGCGCTGCGAAAGCATATGGCGAAGCGCCGGCGGGCCCACGGGTCGGACAGCGCAATCACCCGTACCGGGGCGATGTCGGCAAAGGGCTGGGCCACTTCCTGCGGTACCACGCTGATGGCCAGGTTGGCGCGCACCACCCGCAGCGCGGCGTCGAAGTTGGACACCAGCACGCGGTGGGCGAGCATCTTTCCCTCGACCGCCGCCGCGCGCGCCAGCAGCACCTGCACGGCGCTCAGGGCGGGCATGCTGACGAATTCATGGTCCAGCACGTCGGCAAAACGCACGCTCTGGCGCTGCGCCACCGGGTGCGAGGCGTGGGCCACCACCGCCAGGTGGTCGTGGCGGTAGCCGCACACCGCAAGGCCCGACAGGTCGGCCGCATCCCAGCAGATGCCGATGGAGGCGCTGCCGTCGCGGATGCCCTGCACCACGTCCGGGCTCACGCGCTCTTCCAGGCTCACCTGGATGTCGCGGTGCGCCGGGTCTTGCAAGAACGCCGCCACATCGTCGGCCAGCGACTCGGCCATGACCGAGGCCGTGACCAGCATGCGCACGTGGCCGCGCGTGCCCGTGGCGTAGGCGGCCATGTCGCGCTCGATCTGGCCCACGCTGGCCAGCATGGTGCGCGCGTGCTCCAGCAGCGTCTCACCCGCCGGGGTGGGGATGACGCCGCGCCGCTTGCGCACCAAGAGCGGCGTGCCCACCGTGTCCTCCAGCTGCGCCAGCCGCTTGCTGATGGCCGAGCCCACGATGGCCTCCTGCTCGGCCGCGCGCGCAATGCTGCGGTGCTCGCACACGGCGGCGAAGAGGCGCAGGGTCTGAAGGTCGAGGTCGCGCATGGATGCTGAGGTATTCCGTTTGGGAATCATAGAGCTTCCACAATGTATTTTCTGATTCAAATGGGAATTCCTAGAATCCACGCTAGGTCGCAGACACAAGAAATGGAGACAACCCGTGAGCAGCCCCCTATCGACAGGCGCCTCGTTCGAACTGCCGCGGGCACCGCGCCCCGTAGCCGCCGCCCTGGTGCGCGAAGTCGGCCTGCGCGATGGCCTGCAGAGCATTGCCACCATCGTCTCCACGGCCCGCAAGATCGAGTGGGTGGACGCGGCCTACGCGGCGGGTCAGCGCGAGATTGAGGTCGGCTCCTTCGTGCCCGCCCGCCTGCTGCCGCAACTGGCCGACACCGCCGAGGTGCTGGCCCACGCCAAGACGCTGCCGGGGCTCGTCGCCTCGGTGCTGGTGCCCAACTACAAGGGGGCGGAACGCGCGCTGGAATGTGGCGCCGACCTCATGGTCGTGCCCCTGTCGGCCAGCCACGCCCACAGCCTGGCCAACCTGCGCAAGACGCCGGACGAGGTGGTGGCCGAGGTGGCGCGCATCCGCGCGCTGCGCGATGCCAGCGGCAGCCGCACGCTCATCGAAGGGGGCGTGGGCACGGCGTTTGGCTGCACGCTGCAGGGCGAGGTGGCCGAGAGCGAGGTGCTGCGCCTGATGCAGGCCCTGCTCGACGCGGGCGCCGACCGCGTGAGCCTGGCCGACACCGTGGGCTACGCCGACCCGGCCTCGGTCGCCCGGCTGTTCGGCAAGGCCCGGGCGCTGGTGGGCGACCGGCTGGCCTGCGCGCATTTTCACGACACGCGAGGCATGGGCCTGGCCAACGTCTATGCCGCGTGGCACACAGGCATTACCCGCTTCGACGCCTGCCTGGCCGGCATCGGCGGCTGCCCGCACGCGCCCGGCGCCAGCGGCAACGTCACCACCGAAGACCTGGTGTTCATGCTCGAACGCATGGGTGTGGCAACCGGCATCGACGTGGCCGCGCTGCTGGCACTGCGCGAGCGCGTGGCGGGCTGGCTGGCTGGCGAGACGCTGCACGGCACGCTCTGGCAGGCAGGAGTACCGGGCACCGGCGCGGGAGCCACCTCCCTGGCCGCCACCCACTGACCTGATCCACCGCCGCGCGTCCTTCCATCCCGTATCGTCTCCCCATGACTTCCTACACCGATTCTTCCTTTGCCCCCCCCACGCCGCCCGACACTCCGGCCCCCCGCGCCTTGCCCCTGCAGGGCCTGCGCGTGGTCGAGTTCACCCACATGGTCATGGGTCCCACCTGCGGCATGGTGCTGGCCGACCTGGGGGCCGAGGTCATCAAGGTCGAGCCGGTGGACGGCGACCGCACCCGCCACCTGCTGGGCGCGGGCGCGGGTTTCTTCCCCATGTTCAACCGCAACAAGAAGAGCATTGCCATCGACCTGCGCAGCCCCGAGGGCCTGGCGGCCGCGCGCAAGCTCGCGGCGTCGGCCGACGTGGTGGCGCAGAACTTCAAGCCCGGCGTGATGACCAAGTACGGCCTGGACTACGCGGCGCTGAGCCAGCTCAACCCGCGCCTCATCTACGTCAACCACACGGGCTTTCTGCCCGGCCCGTACGAGCACCGCACCGCGCTCGACGAGGTGGTGCAGATGATGGGCGGCCTGGCCTACATGACCGGCCGGCCCGGTGACCCGCTGCGCGCGGGCACCAGCGTGAACGACATCATGGGCGGCATGTTCGGTGCCATCGGCGCCATGGCCGCGCTGATGCAGCGCGGCATCACCGGGCGCGGGCAGGAGGTGGACTCGGCCCTGTTCGAGAACAACGTCTTCCTGGTGGGCCAGCACATGATGCAGTACGCCGTCACCGGCCAGCCTGCCGCGCCCATGCCCGACCGCATCTCGTCCTGGGCCGTGTACGACGTGTTCAGCGTGAAGGACGGCGGGCAGATCTTCCTGGCCGCCGTGAGCGACGCGCAGTGGCAGACTTTTTGCGACGCCATGGGCTATGCCGACCTGAAGGCCGACCCGCAGCTGGCCACCAACAACGACCGCGTGCGCGCGCGGCCCACGCTGATGCCGGTGCTGCGCGAGCGCCTGGCGCAGCACCCGGCCGACGCGCTGGCCGCGATCTTCGAGCGCCACGGCCTGCCGTTCGCACCCATCCGCCGGCCCGAAGAGCTGTTCGACGACCCGCACCTCCAAGCCACGGGGGGTCTCGCCGACATCACGCTTCCCGATGGCGAGTGCGCGGGCCACACCGCGCAGGTCACGCTGATGCCGCTGCGCATGGACGGCCAGCGCCTGGATGTGCGCTGCGACCCACCCCGCCTGGGCCAGCACACGGCCGAGCTGCTGCACAGCCTGGGCTACACGCCCGAGGCCGTGGCGGCGCTGCACGCCGCGGGCGCGATTGCCTGATTTATTTCTCGACGGCCCGGGGCACCCACGCGGCGCAGACCGCAGCCCCCGGATTGCATGACAACGACTGGAGACAAACCCATGCCCACCACTGCCCCCGCCATTTCCTTGTCCCGCAGCCTGCTCACACGTCGCCAGGCTTTGGCCGCCAGCGCCGCTGCGTTGGGCGTCGCTGCCTGGGCCTTGCCGCGCGTGGCCCGCGCCCAGGGCGACGGCAAGCCGCTGCGTGTGATCCTGCCACTGTCGGCGGGTTCGGGGGCGGACGGCGCCATCCGTGCCATCAGCAACAGCCTGTCCAAGGCGCTGGGCCAGCCGGTGGTCATCGAGAACCTGCCAGGCGCGGGCGGCATCACCGGCACCACGCAGATCGTGCGCGCACCCAAGGACGGCTCGGTGATCGGCGTGGTGTCCAACAACCACGTGGTCAACCCCAGCGTCTACAAGAATATTCCGTTCGACTCGCTCGCCGACATCACGCCCATCACCATCCTCGGCGCCACGCCCTTCGTGCTGGTGGCGCACCCCGGGGTGCCCGCCAAGACGGTGCAGGAGCTGATCGCCTATGCGAAGTCCAAGCCCGGCGTGCTGAACTACGGCTCGTCGGGCAACGGCACCATCCTGCACCTGGGGGCTGCGATGTTCGTGGACCAGGCCAGGCTGGACATCAAACACATCCCATACCGCGGCATGGGCCCGCTCATGAACGACATCCTGGGCGGCCAGGTGCAGCTGGGCGTGGTGGCGGTGGCGCCTGCGGCCGCGCACATCAAGTCCGGCGCTCTGCGCGCGCTGGGTGTGACCACGGGCAGCCGCGTGGCGTCGCTGCCCGGCGTGCCCACGATTGCTGAGCAGGGACTCCCAGGCTTCGAACTGGACGGCTGGATCGCCCCGGTGGGACCGGCCGGGCTGTCCAAGGCCGAACTGGCGCGGCTGTACAACGGCTTCAAGGCCGCGATGGAAATGCCCGAGGCGCACGATGCGCTGGTCGCACAGGGCTATGAGATCAAGCTCACGCCGCCCGAGCAGGCCGCGGCGTTCTTCAAGAGCGAGGCCGCGCGCATGGCGCAGGTGGTGAAGAACGCGAATGTGAAGGTAGATTGAAGAGGCTGCGTCCTGGGCGGTGTCGCCGTAGTTGTATTTGCGGGTGAACGGGTGAATGTGGATGTGGATGTGGATCCCAGCCCGTCCCCAGCCCCTGAACCGTTCACCCTGAGCTTGTCGAAGGGCTGCACTGAGGTCGTGCCCCGGCTTCGACAGGCTCAGCCCGAACGGGTGGATTTGGATGTGGATGTGGATCCCAGTCCGTCCCCGCCCCTGAACCGTTCACCCTGAGCTTGTCGAAGGGCTGCACTGAGGTCGTGCCCCGGCTTCGACAGGCTCATCCCGAACGGGTGGATGTGGATGTGGATGTGGATGTGGATGTGGATGTGGATGTGGATGTGGATGTGGATGTGGATGTGGATGTGGATCCCAGTCCGTCCCCAGCCCCTGAACCGTTCACCCTGAGCTTGTCGAAGGGCTGCACTGAGGTCTTGCCCCGGCTTCGACAGGCTCAGCCCGAACGGGTGGATGTGGATCCCAGCCCGTCCCCAGCCCCTGAACCGTTCACCCTGAGCTTGTCGAAGGGCTGCACTGAGGTCTTGCCCCGGCTTCGACACGCTCAGCCCGAACGGGTGGGGGCGGGCGGGCAGGACACTTGGCCTATCTCAGGCTCTAACCACACCCTCGCCAAGACCGTATCAAAGGTCCGGCGTGCGAGATATCAAGCCTTTGGACCTGGCAGCGCCGCGTGGTGCTGCCGCACCCGGAACACCGCCACGGCCTCCACCATCTGGCGGGCCTGGCCGCTCAGGCTGCCAGCGGCGGCGGCGCTTTCTTCCACCAGCGCGGCGTTCTGCTGCGTGACGTCGTCCATGCGCACGATCGCCTGGGTCACGCGCTGCATGTCCGAGGTCTGCGCGGCGCTGGCCTGGCTGATCTCTTCCATGAGGCTGCTCACCTCGCGGATGGAGGACACCACTTCGGCCATGGTGGTGCCCGCGTCGCGCGCCAGGTCGGAACCGGCCTGCACGCGCTCCACGCTGGTCTGGATCAGCGCCTTGATCTCGCGCGCAGCGCTGGCGCTGCGCGTGGCGAGGTTGCGCACCTCGCTGGCCACCACGGCAAAGCCGCGGCCTTGTTCGCCCGCGCGTGCGGCCTCCACTGCGGCATTGAGCGCGAGGATGTTGGTCTGAAACGCAATGCCGTCGATCACGCCGATGATGTCCGAGATGCGGCGCGAGCTGTCCTGGATGCCCTGGACCACTTCCACCATCTGCGTGACCACGTCGCCGCCGCGCTGCGCGACGGTGGCGCCGTTGCGGGCAAGTTCGTTGGCGCGCTGTGCGTTCGATGCGTTCTGCTGCACCGTGGCCTGCAGCTGCTGCATGGACGACGAGGTCTCGTCCAGCGAGGCGGCCTGCTCTTCGGTGCGCATGCTCAGGTCGGCATTGCCCTGGGCGATCTCGGCGCTGGCGCTGGCCACGCCTTCGGCATTGCTGCGCACGCCGGCCACCACGTTCTCCAGGTTGTCCTGCATGGCGCGCAGGGCTTCGAGCAGCTTCGCGGGTTCGTCCCGGCCTTCGACACGGATGCTGGTGGTCAGGTCGCCCGCCGCCACCTTGTGGGCCAGCGACACTGCCACGCCCAGCGGGCGCACCACCGAGCGGGTGAGCAGCCAGCCGGCGCAGGCGCCCAGCGCGGTCACCAGCGCCAGCGCCACCAGGCTGCTGACGAGGGCCCGCCGCGCGTCAGCAGCCGCCTGCTGGGCAATGGCCGCGCTGCTGGCCGCCACCTGCTGGCTCAGTTCGGTCAGCAGCTTGGCCGGGCCCTGGTCGATGTCGGCCACGTCGGCGTCGCCCGCGGACGGCACGAAGCCCAGCGACTGGAACACTTCGAAGCCCTTGCGGTAGCCCTGCGCCATCTGCGTGTGGGCCTGGGTGAATTTTTGGAGCGCGGCCTTTTCCTGCGCGTCGGCCAACTGGGGCTCCAGCGTCCGGGCGGCATCGGCCACGCGCTTTTCGCTGGCCTGGAAGGCGGCCCAGTGCAGCTCGCGCTTGCGCGAGTCCTCACCGCGCAGCAGGGTGTTCTTCCACTCCAGCACCTGCGTCTTGAAGTCGCTTTCCATGCGGCTCACGGCGCGCTCCTGCGCCACGCGTTCCTGCACCGTGGTGTCGTAGGTGCCCAGCGTGCGGTACAGCGCCGCGATGCCGAAGAGGGCGGCGCCGATCATCAGCGCCAGCACCAGGCCGAGCGCCGTCGCCATGCGGGCGCCGATGGAGTGGTTGGACATCTTCATGGGTCAGTTCCAGAGATCAGCAGGGGGTCTCGCCATGGGCCGCAAGGTTCAGGCCTTGAGCTTGAGCAGGTAGACCATCACGCGGGCGGTGGTGAGGTCCAGTTCCATGAACTCCGCCAAGTCCTTGCCCGAGAGCCAGGAGGCGTCCCAGCGGTTGTTCTTGAGCGTGCGCTGCCACGATTCATGGCCGGTGGCGGCCTCGACGGCGTTGAGCATCTCGGCCGTGCGTGCGGCTGCCACACCCTTGCCGGTGAACACGCCGCGCCAGTTGGCCATGGTCGCGTCCAGGCCCTGCTCGCGGAAGGCGGGCAGGCCGAACACGCTGCGCCGGGACGACACCCCGATGGCGCGCAGCTTGCCGGCGGCGATCGCATCGCTGAACTCGCTGTAGCCCGACAGGCCGACGGTCGCGCTGCCCGACAGCACGGCGTCCACCACCTCGGAGCCGCCGGCGAAGGGCTTGTAGACCAGGTTCTCGGGGTTGGCCTTGGACGCGCGCGCCAGCACGCCGGCGAAGATGTGGTCCACGCCGCCGGCCGAACCGCCGGCCACGGGCACCGCGCGCAGGTCGGCGCGCAGGGCTTCGGCCAGGTCCTTGGTGTTCTGGATAGGGGACTTGGCGGCCACGGCGGCCACCAGGTAGTCGCTGGTCAGGCGTGCCAGCGGCTGGATCTGGGTCAGGTCCACGGCGGGCTTTTGCAGCGCCACGGCGCCCACCATCACCATGCCGCCCATCAGCAGGGTGTTGGCGTCGTTGCCGTATTTTTCAGCGTACTTGGCCAGGCCGATGGTGCCGCCCTTGCCGCCGATGTTCTCGTACTCGACCTGGTCCGCTGCGCCCACGCCCACCAGGGCGGCGCCCAGCGCACGGCCTGTTTGGTCCCAGCCGCCGCCGGGGTTGGCCGGAATCACGATGCGCAGCGTGGGGGCCAGCTTGGTGGCCTTGGCATGGGCGCTGCTGCGTGCGGCCGCCCCCGCGGCCTGGGCCCAGGCGGCGGGCGCCAGGGTGGCGCCCAGGGCGCTGACAGCGCTGGCTGCAGCAGCCCGGGCCAGGATGTCGCGGCGGTTGAAGGATGTGGTCATGCGGTGTCTCGCAAAAAGGTGGCAGGTCGTTGAACGGGCACGCGCAGGATGCACAGGGGGCAGGTGTCTGAACCGGAATCCGGGTCGGGACACAAGGCCTGCTCCTGGAGATTGCCGAACTGCATGACAGTCTCCTTCAGCGGTGTGTAATCGTCGCGTTACAAGCTGTCATTTTGCTGTCTAGAGCGTCCGGGTTAACGCGGGTCTGTGGTGAAACAGCAGAAAAAATGGCAAAAGCCCTGCGCCGCAACGCGGCCAGGGCTTTTTGAGGGGTTCGCGGCATTGAATGCCGCGTCTTGTGCGCCGTATTACAGCGAGTCGATAAAGCTGCGCAGCTTGTCCGAGCGGCTGGGGTGCTTGAGCTTGCGCAGCGCCTTGGCTTCTATCTGGCGGATGCGTTCGCGGGTCACGTCGAACTGCTTGCCCACTTCTTCCAGCGTGTGGTCGCTGGTCATCTCGATGCCGAAGCGCATGCGCAGCACCTTGGCTTCGCGCGGCGTGAGGCCGTCCAGGATGTCCTTGACCACGTCGCGCAGGCCGGCCTGCATGGCGGCTTCGATCGGGGCGGTGTTGGCACCGTCCTCGATGAAATCGCCCAGGTGGCTGTCGTCGTCGTCGCCGATCGGCGTTTCCATGGAGATCGGCTCCTTGGCGATCTTCATGATCTTGCGGATCTTGTCTTCCGGGATCTCCATCTTGGCCGCCAGGATGGACGCATCGGGCTCGAAGCCGAACTCCTGCAAGTGCTGGCGGCTGATGCGGTTCATCTTGTTGATCGTCTCGATCATGTGCACCGGGATACGGATGGTGCGCGCCTGGTCGGCGATCGAGCGGGTGATGGCCTGGCGGATCCACCACGTGGCGTAGGTCGAGAACTTGTAGCCGCGGCGGTATTCGAACTTGTCCACCGCCTTCATCAGGCCGATGTTGCCTTCCTGGATCAGGTCCAGGAACTGCAGGCCGCGGTTCGTGTACTTCTTGGCGATCGAGATCACGAGGCGCAGGTTGGCCTCGATCATTTCCTTCTTGGCATCGCGCGAGGTGGCTTCACCTTCGTTCATGCGCTTGTTGATGCCCTTGAGCTCGGTCAGCGGCACCACCACGCGCGACTGCAGGTCCATCAGCTTTTGCTGCAGGTCCTGGATGGGCGGGATGTTGCGCGCGATGATGGATGACCAGGGCTTGCCGGCGTTGGCCTGCTTCTCGACCCACTGCAGGTTCAAGAGGTTGGGCGGGAAGTCCTTGATGAACGTTTCCTGCGGCATGCCGCACTTGTCCACGATGATGCGGCGCAGCTCGCGCTCCTTCTTGCGCACGTCGTCCACCTGGCCGCGCACCATGTCGCACAGCTTCTCGATGGTCTTGGCGGTGAAGCGGATGGTCATCAGCTCGGCCGACAAAGCGGCTTGCGCCTTGACGTACGCAGGCGTGCCGTAGCCTTCCTTGTCGTACACCTTGTGCACTTTTTCGAACAGCTCGCGCAGCTTGTCAAAGCGCTCCAGCGCCTGCTTCTTGAGTTCTTCGAGCTTCTTGGTCAGCGCCTTGGAGCCGCCCTTGCCGTCGTCGTCGTCGGCTTCGTCGAATTCGTCGAAGTCTTCTTCGGCCACATAGTCGTCGGCCTCGTTGGGGTTGGAGAAGCCGTCCACGATGGTCGAGATGACGACCTTGCCTTCGCGGATCTCTTCACCCATGTTGAGGATCTCGGCGATGGTGGCGGGCGATGCGCTGATCGCCTCCATCATGGCCATCAGGCCGCCTTCGATGCGCTTGGCGATTTCGATTTCGCCTTCGCGGGTCAAGAGCTCGACCGTGCCCATTTCGCGCATGTACATGCGCACCGGGTCGGTGGTGCGGCCGAATTCCGAGTCCACGGTGGACAGTGCGGCTTCGGCGGCTTCTTCGGCTTCTTCCTCGGTGGCGCCAGCGGGGGCGTTGTCCGTGATGATCAGCGCTTCGGCGTCGGGCGTCTGCTCGTACACCGCCACGCCCAGGTCGTTCAGCGTGGTGATGACGGCTTCGAGGGTTTCGGCGTCGACCAGCTTGTCAGGCAAGTGGTCGTTGATTTCAACGTGCGTGAGGTAGCCACGCGTCTTGCCCAGCTTGATCAGTGCCTTCAGGCGCGCACGGCGCTTGGCCATGTCTTCTTCGGACAGGACGGTCTCGTCCAGGCCGAATTCCTTCATCAAGGCGCGTTCCTTCGCCTTGCTGATCTTCATGCGCAGCGGCTTGACCTTCTCGACCGTGGCTGCGGCCTCCGGCGTGTCCTCGACTTCGCCTTCCAGGTCCGCTTCGATGTCGGACAGGTCGGTATCGTCACCGCTTTCCTCGGCGCCGGCGGCGGCCTTGGGCTTGCGGCCACGCTTGGCGGGCGCCTTGGCGTCGGCGTCGCCCGCGGCCTTGGCGGGACGGCCAGGGCGCTTCTTGGGAGTATCGTCTTCGTCGGATGCAGCAACTGCCTTGGCACGGGCAGGCTTCTTCTTCAGCAATTCATCGGCAGCTTTGGTCAGCTCGGCAGAACTTTTCACGGGCACTGGTTGGACTTTCTTGGCCGCTCTAGCGGGTGCGGGGGCGGACTTTTTGGCCGCGGCCTTCGCGGGCGCTTTGGCAGCAGGGGTGGAGACGGCCTTGGCGGCGGTAGCTGGAGCAGACTTGGGCGGCTTCGCGGACTTTTGAGCGGGCATGGGCACCTCAGAATCAAAAACGGACACAAAGAAAACGCAAACGCCACAGATCCCGGCGCGGGTGGCACAGCGAGCCCCGAAAGGCATGCGCTGGTCGAGGGGGAACCCTCAGGGGCAAGATGTCTGGGCGATCATTTGGTGTGCAGTCCTTGCGATGGTTGGGCTGGTTGTGCGCGTTTGTCACGGTGGCCCGGTTCGGAGGTGCTGCTGTCGCTCTTGCCGCTAACTAACCCTACATTATACCTCTTGGCGGTATTTCAAGCGGCCTTCGGCCCCAAGCCCAGCAAAACCCTGCGTTTGTGCTCCAGCTCGCGGTAGCGCTCCAGGGCGGTCGCGTCGGTGGCGGCCTGCAGCATCAGCAGTTTTTGCTGCTCTTCGATGTCCTCGACCTGCATGCGGTTCAGTAAATCGCGCAGTTCCGTGCGCAGCTCCTGCAGGTCGCCTTCGGTCTGGGCGTGCGAGCCCGTCATCACCTTCACAGCCAGCGCCTCGCACTCGTGCTCGCGCAGGCTCTCGCGCAGCACCGCCCAGGCCAGGGGGCCGTGTTCGTGGAACTGCGCCTCCAGCCAGCTGAACAGCGGGCCGTGGGGCGGCTGCAGCGCGCACAGGGTGGCGTGGTCGTCGTGCGTCAGCTCTTCCAGAAACGCCATGTGCGACAGCAGCAGGCGCGCGGCGTGGTCGGTGCGGCTGGCGGTGGGCGTGCGCGGCAGGCGGGGCTGGGGCGGCCAGGGGGCGTCCTTGTCCCTTTTCTTCCAGTTGCCCTTCCAGTCGCCGCTCTTGCGAAACGGGGGCTTGTTGCCGTAGCTGCCGCCCTGGCCGCCTTGTCCAGTGCCGCCACCGCCACCGCCACCGTAGCCGCCTTGGTAGCCACCGTCGTATCCCCCGGCCGGCTCGCCCTGGGGCGGCCAGGACCCCGCGTCGGGCGGGGCGTCCCAGGAGGGCGGCTCGTGGTCATAGGCCGCAGGGGCCTGCCGGGGCGGCGCGCTGCCGGCGCCCGCGGGGCCGCCGTGGCCGGAGTGCGATGACCGCGGTGCCTCGCGCGCCGTGGCCTGGCCCCACAGGTCCGCCAGGTCCTGCGCCCGCAGTTGGGTCAGGTCCGCCAGCTCGCCCAGCACCTGGCGCTTCAAGATGCCGTCGGGCAGGGCCGACCACAGCGGGCGCGCGTTGCTGGCCATGTGGGCGCGGCCCTCGGCGGTGGCCAGGTCGCAGCCGTCGCTGGCCGACTCGACCAGGAAGCGGCTGAGCGGCACCGCCTCGCTCACATGCTTGGCAAAGGCATCGGTGCCGTGCTCGCGGATGAAGCTGTCCGGGTCGTGCTCGGCCGGCAGGAACAGGAACTTGATGCTGCGCGTGTCCGTGGCGTGGGGCAGGGCGCCATCGAGCGCCTTGCGCGCCGCGCGCCGGCCGGCGGCGTCGCCGTCAAAGCTGAACACCACCGATTCGGTAAACCGCAGCAGCTTGTGCACATGCTCGGGCGTGCAGGCTGTCCCGAGCGTGGCCACCGCGTTCGGAAAGCCCAGCTGCGCCAGCGCCACCACGTCCATGTAGCCCTCGGTGACCAGGGCGTAGCCGTGCTCGCGGATGGGCGTGCGGGCCTCGAACAGGCCGTACAGCTCGCGCCCCTTGTGGAACACCGGGGTCTCTGGCGAATTCAGGTACTTGGGCTTGTCGTCGCCCAGCACGCGCCCGCCAAAGCCGATGCATTCGCCCTTGACGTTGCGGATGGGGAACATCACCCGGTCGCGAAAGCGGTCGTAGCGTTTGTCCTGCCCGTCTTCACCCACGATGACCAGGCCGCTTTCTTCCAGCAGCGGGTCGTCGTAGTGGGGGAACACGCTGGCCAGGCTGCGCCAGCCCTCGGGCGCATAGCCCAGGCCGTAGCGCTTGGCGATGGCACCCGAGACGCCGCGGCCCTTGAAGTAGGCGATGGCGCGCTGCGACTCGCGCAGCTGGCGGCGGTAGGCGTCGCCCGCCTTCTCCAGCACATCGGTCAGCGTGGCCTGCTTCTGGCGGGCGGCGGCGGCGCGCTCTTTCTCTTGCGGGGAGATGTCGTCGTCGGGCACCTGCAGGCCCACTTGCTGGGCCAGGTCCTGCACCGCCTCGACGAAGCCCATGCCTGCGTGCTCCATCAGAAAGCTGATGGCGTTGCCGTTCTTGCCGCAGCCAAAGCAGTGATAGAACTGCTTGGCGGGGCTCACGCTGAAGGAGGGGGACTTTTCGCCGTGGAAGGGGCACAGCCCCATGAAATTGGCCCCGCCCTTCTTGAGCTGCACGTACCGGCCCACGATGTCGACCACATCGACGCGGGCAAGCAGTTCCTGGATGAAAGACTGGGGGATCGTCACCGGCCTATTGTCCGCGTAAACTGTTTGTTACCAAGTATTGCAAAAAAGGCTTTCGGGCATGGTGGCAATGGCACGGTGGCGGGCGGTCGGCGCGTCCAGCACCTCTGCGCTGCGGCGCAGGGACCTGGCTGCGCTGCTGCCTTGGGCCGCTGCGGTGCTGCACCCCGTGCCCGCGCGGGCAGCCACGGTGCTGCGCGTGCTGGCCTGGCCGGGCTACGCGGACCCGGACATCGTGGCCACGTTCGAGAAGCGCCACGGGGTCAAGGTGGAGATCACTACGGTGGCGTCCGACGACGTCCTGCGGGCCCAGCTGGCCGGCGCGGCCGCACCGGGCTTTGACCTGGTGGCCGCCAACACGGCGGAAATCGCCCGCCTGGCAGCCCGGCGCCTGCTGTCACCGTTGCCGCTGAGCAACATCCCCAACGCCCAGCGCCAGTTGCCGCGCTTTCGCAACCTGCAGGCCATCGCCGGCCTGGCCCAGGGCATGGATGTCTATGGCATGCCCTACACCTATTCGGAGATGGGCCTCATCTACGACCGCCAGCAGTTCACGACTCCGCCGCAGTCCATCGGCGTGCTGTGGGACCCGCGCTGGCGCGGCCGGGTGCTGGCGTTCGACGGCAGCAGCCACGGGTTTTCGCTGGCGGCCATGTACCGGGGGCTGCCGCCGTTTCACATCGCCGCCAGCCAGTTCGGCCCGCTGGCCCGGGACCTGGTGGCGCTGCGGCGCAACGTGCGCTCGTTCTACAGCCTGCCGGAAGAATCGCTGGAGCTGTTTCGCAAGCACCGCATCGCGGTCATGCATGCCAACTACGGCCAGCAGCAGCTCAAGCAATTGCGCGACGCGAGGCTGGACGTGGGCTACGTGGTGCCGCGCGAGGGGGCGCTGGCCTGGCTCGACTGCTGGGCGATCACCCGCCGCTCCACGCAGGCGGGCTTGGCGGCGCAGTGGATCGACTACATGCTCGAGCCGGCCGTGAGCCGCGAGCTCACCCGGCGCCAGGGCCTGGCCAACACGCTGGAGGAGCCGCCCGCGCTGTCGGGCGATGCGCCGGCCGGCGCCATCGTGTGGCTGGAGCCGGTGGAGGACGAAGCCCGCCGCGCGCAGCTGTGGCGGCGCATCCTGTCGGGCGACCGGCCCGCGAGGTTCTGACGATGGCGTCGCCCCGCAGCCGCGGCGTGACCTGGGGCATTGCGCTGCGCCTGGCCGTGCTGCTCGCGTCCTTCAGCGTGCTGGCCGCGCTGCTGGCGGGCTACTACACCTTCGAGTCCAGCCGCACGCGCCTGCAGGGGCGGGCGGAGCAGGCGCTGCTGGCCACCACGCAGGTGCTGGCGCGGCACCTGCAGGCGGGCTTCGGCGCAGTGGCGCGGGACGCCGCCTTCCTGGCCAGCGTGGCCAGCATCGAGCAGGACCGCAACGTGCTGGCCGATGTGTTCCGCGCCAGCCTGATCACCCACCCCAGCTACCTGCAGATCCGCTTCATCGCGGCGCAGGACTATGGCCTCGAGCAGGTGCGCATCGACCGCAAGGGTGACGCCTGGATACGCGCTGGCGACGACGAGCTGCAGGAGAAGGCGCACTTCCCCTTCGTGTTCGAAACCCTGGCGCTGGGCGCGGGCGAGGTGTATGTGTCGGAGTTCGGCATCAACCACGAAGGCGCGGACGATGCCGAGGCGCTGCCGGTCTTCAGCATGGCCTCTCCGGTGGTGCGCGGCGGCCAGGTGCGGGGCGTGGTGGTGGTGCGGGTGGCGGCGCAGCGGTTCTTGCAGAGCTTCCATGCAGCGCTGCCCGCGCCGTATGGCTTCTTCCTGAGCAACCGCTGGGGCGACTTTCTGGTGCACCCGGATGCCACCCAGGCCTTCGGCTTCGACCGCGGGCAGCGCATTCTGGTGCAGGACACCTTTGCGCCCGCCGCCCCGCTGATCAGCGGCGCCCGCACGGAGGCCGTGTTCAGCCAGCCGGCCACCGACGACGAGGAGGCGCGCGCGTTCTCGTTCGTGCGCATGCCGTTCGGGCGGGAGGGTGAGGGCCGGTTCATGGTGGTGGGGCTGTCGCAGCCGCTGGCTGCGGTGCAGGGCGAGGTGCTGGAGCTCGGCCGCAGCGTGTTCAAGATCCTGCTGGTGCTCAGCGCGGTGGGCGTGCTGCTGGCCGCAGGCGTTTCGCGCCTGGTCACGCAGCCGCTGCAGGCCATGGTGCGTGCCGCGCAGGCGTTTTCGCAGGGCCGGCCCCACAGCGACCTGCCGCTGCAGCGCAAGGACGAGATCGGCGAGCTGGCGCGCAGCTTTCACGACATGGAGCAGCAGATCGGCCGCCAGATCACCGAGCTGAACGCCAGCCGCGACGCCATGGCCCACCTGGCCCACCACGATGCGCTCACCGGCCTGCCCAACCGCCGCATGTTCGAGCAGCGCCTGGCCCAGGCGCTGGAGCTGTCGCGCCGCAGCGGCCGCGCCTGCGCGCTGCTGTTCGTGGACCTCGATGAGTTCAAGCGCATCAACGACGCGCACGGCCATGCGGTGGGCGACCTGGTGCTGCAGGCTGCAGCCCGCACCATCGTGGGGGCGGTGCGCCAGTCCGACACGGTGGCGCGGCTGGCGGGCGATGAGTTCACGGTGCTGTGCGAGAACGTCGACTCCGAAGACGCAGCGCTGCAGATCGCCGCCAAGCTCGAGCGCGCCTTCCACGTGCCCCTGAGCATCGAAGGCCGCCCGCTGCCCGTGCGCCCCAGCATCGGCGTGAGCCTGTTCCCGCGCGATGCGCAGGACGCGCACACCCTGCTGGCCAACGCGGATGCGGCGATGTACCGCACCAAGCAAAGCCATCGCCGCCGCGTGTGAGCGGTGCGGGGGGCGCACACGCGTTGCCACTCAGGGCCACTGTCCCCGGGTGCTGAAAGTGATAGGCGCTACTGTTTTGATAGCTGTTCGCGCTTTTCCAGAGAGCGGTAGAGGCATTTTTCATGCATGAAAAGCGCCCTGTACGCTGCTGCAGTGCCCGCGCCCGCCAGGCCTGCACGCCTCCGTCTCGCCTTCCTACGGCCTTCCTACCGCATCACCGCGCCCTGGCGTCCGTCACGGCTGCCCCATGGCATCGAGCCATGCGCGTGGCGACAGCCCCAGCTTTTGCGCGAACACGCGCGACAGCGCTGACGGGTTGGCGTAGCCCAGCTCCTGCGCCATCGACTTGATCGACCGGCCGCCGCGCAGGTGGGCCTGCGCCAGCGTCAGCCGCCAGTGGGCCAGGTAGTCCGCAGGCGTCTCGCCCACCACTGCCTTGAAGCGGGCGGCAAACGCGCTGCGCGACATGCCGGCCTGCGCGGCCATCTGCTCCAGGCTCCACGGCTCGCCGGGCGCTTCGTGCAGGGCCGTGAGCGTGCGCGCAAGCTGCGGGTCGGCCAGCCCGGTGAGCAGGCCGGGCGGCATCTGCGCCCTGTCGGGGTGGTCCAGCAGCCAGCGCAGCAACTGCAGCAGCACGACCTCGAAGAGCCGGTCGGCCAGCACGCGGTGGCCGCAGCGCAGGCGGTCGGTCTCGGCAAACAGCAGGTCCAGCGACAGCTGCAGTCCCGGCACATCAGCCAGCGGCAGCAGCACCAGCGGGGGCAGGGCGCGGGCCAGCGGGTGGCTGGCGCCGCCGTCAAAGTCGAGCGCGGCGCAGGTGAAGTCCGAGCCGTCCACCGGCGCGTTGTGAAAAAAATGCTCCAGCGGCCGCGCGTAGAACAGCAGGCTGGGCTCGCAGACCTCCAGCCGCTCGGGCGGGCCGGCCAGCGGCTGGTGGGTGACCACCATCTCGCCGCGCCGCAGCACATGCAAAAACCCCCGCCCGGGCGCGGCCGCGAAGTGCGTCACCCCGCACAGCGGGCCGGTGTGAAAGAGATGCGCCCGCACCCGAAAACGCTCCAGCAGCGACGACAGCCGGTCGAACGGCGCCGGCTGCGGGGTGGAGTCGCTCTGGGTCATGGCCGTGGTTCTGGATGAATGGGTATGAATTGTAGATGATTAATTCCCAATGGTGCGACTCTCGGCCAGACACTGCAGGGGTGCTGAGTTCATCAAGCACCCGGTGCTCCAACCCCCTGGGCGCCGGCCTGCAACCTCTTTCCCATCACTTCCAAGGAAACCACCATGACCTCCCAGACCGCTGCTGTCTCCGCCTCGCCCCGCATTCCCCTGGTGGACCGCGCCACCGCCACCGGCCCGGCCCGCGCGCTGCTGGACCAGATCCACGGTGCTTTCGGCGCCACACCCCACATGTTCCGCGCAGTGGCCCACTCACCGGCGGCATTGCAGAGCATGTGGAGCGCTTTCGGCGCCCTGGGAGGTGGTGTCATTGGTGCCGCGCTGGGCGAGCAGATCGCCGTCGCCGTGGCCAACCGCAATGCCTGCGACTACTGCCTGGCCGCGCACACCGCGCTGGGTCGCAAGGCGGGCGTGAGCGGCGATGCGCTGGCCGCCGCGCAGTCGGGCGAATCGGCCGACCCGCGCACCGCCGCCGTGCTGCGGTTTGCGCTGCAACTGGTCAACGAGCGCGGGCAGGTCGACGCCGCCGATGTGCAGGCGCTGCGCGACCAGGGCCTGGACGACGAGCACGTCGTCGAGATCATCGCCCACGTGGCGCTGAACCTGTTCACCAACTACGTGAACGTGGCGCTGGCGGTGCCAGTGGACTTTCCGGGCGTGAAGCTGCGCCCCGCGCGTTGAGGCGCTGAGGCGCTGAGGCGCTGACAGTGAGGCGTCACGGGTCAGCGCTGGCTTCAGGGCTTTCGGCTGTGTGCAGTTGCAGCTGCAGCTGCAGCCACGCCGCAAAGCGTGGAGCGGAGGCAGCGCTGTGACATTGGAGGCGTCATGGCGGGCGGCATGGGGGAGACGTTGTCACGCATGCTGCGCTGCAATGTCCAATGTCAATGTCATTTGCCAGCGGCGGCCGTCTCGCGCACCATGGACCCCGGCACTGATCCTTGCCATCACCTACCGACCAAGACCGCCATGCCACCTCATCCCGCCACCGAAACCGCCGCCACCGAAACCGCCGCCACCGAAACCGCCGCCACCGCAGGCCCCGCCCTTGCGCAGGCGGACCCCCATGCCATCGACACCTTGGCCGCCCTGGAGGCGCTGATGGGCCAGCCCGGCGATGCCTCCCTGCACAAAGAGGTGCCCTACGTGCACCCCACCTACCGCGCGATGATCGAAGCCGCGCCGTTTGCCGTGCTGGCCACCACCGGCCCCGGCGGGCTCGACGCATCGCCGCGCGGGGACCCGCCGGGCTTTGTGCAACTGCTGGACGATAAGACCCTGTTGCTGCCCGAGCGCCGCGGCAACAACCGCGCCGACAGCCTGCGCAACATCCTCACCGACCCGCGCGTGGCGGTGTTGTTTCTCATTCCCGGTGTGGGCGAAACCCTGCGGGTGAACGGCCGCGCACGCATCAGCGTGGCGCCCGAGCTGCTCGCGCGCTTCGTGGTCAACGGCCAGCCGCCCAAGTGCGTGATCGTGGTGGACGTGGACACCGTGTTCTTCCAGTGCGCGCGCGCCATCCAGCGCTCGCGCCTGTGGGACGCCGTGCCCGCCGGCACCCCGCGCCCGGTGCCCACGCCGGGCGCGATCCTGGCGGCCATCACGCACGACGCTTTTGATGGTGCTGCGTATGACGAAGCGCTGCCAACGCGGCAGCAGGCTACCTTGTATTGAGGGGAGAGCCGCGCTAGGTCCGCGCTTGATTGCTTTCGCGTTGTCGCCGTCGGTCGCATGGGCTC
The DNA here is from genome assembly GCF_964252695.1 of Acidovorax sp. LjRoot117. Classification (NCBI taxonomy): domain Bacteria; kingdom Pseudomonadati; phylum Pseudomonadota; class Betaproteobacteria; order Burkholderiales; family Comamonadaceae; genus Acidovorax; species Acidovorax sp. LjRoot117. The sequence goes on from NZ_CAXUPO020000010.1 coordinate 144,741, forward strand.
GCACCCTCAGCGCGGTGTGCTTCCGGAACTCGGCCATTTCAGATGCAGTTTCCCGCTGGGGTGCGTGCTCGACTGCGATGCCTGAAGCTACGCCGATCCAATCCGAAGGTTCGTCCCCAACTGGCTTTCAAGGTCAGCTGCGGCCCACGCTCGTAATGCTGCGCGATGTCCTCGGGGTCGCGCGCTGCGTTCAGCCACTGGATGCGTTCCCTGTCGATGAAGCCTCTGGCTCAAGCGGGGTCTAGAGCCTCCTTGGAACGGCGCCGAGCCAATGCCCAGCACCGTGCATATGTAGGTTTACCCTACCAAGTTCGCCATGCTGGCTTTCATCGCCAAAACCGTCGCGGGGTTGTTATGGATATCGGCGATGCGGGCCAGTGCATCGCCAAGCCCGTCATAGCCGAAGACGTGACCGACGTCGGGCACCACGGCTGCGCCGTTGCGGTCGTGGTGGAACACGTCCTGCGCGTTGCCGAGCTGTCGGGTGAAATACGCCACGTCGCCGATCGCGAAGTCCTGTCTGGCCACGGCGTCGAAACGGTGTTGTACATCTCCCAGAGCATAACGTTGGTCCACGTCGCCGACGGTCAGGTTGCCCGCCACGGCGCGGTCAGGCGCCAAATCGGAGTTGAGCTTGCGCACTTCGAGCGTCTGCAGCTGCGACAGGGTCGTGATGGGGTGGTAGCGCACGTTCATGCCGCCGAAGTGGTTGTGCAGTAGCGTGGTGAGTTGCCCGTTGGCAGGGTTGGCGGCCAGGGCGTCGAGCACCTCGTCAAAGCCTGTCTGCGCTTCCGCTTGGAACGCGGCTCCGTGTATGGGATCGTCCAGCCGCGCAGGATGCCCATTGAAATTGACGAAATTCGCGGTGGCGCTCGGCGCGACATTATGCTGGGGAACGAACGCACCGCCTCCGCCCACCATGAAGGGCAGGCGGAACTCGTTTTCGTCCACGCTGGTCAGCGCCCGGTCGAGACCCGTGGCGCCCACACTGGGCAGCGCGCCGGTACGGTCGAGCACCGAGCGGCTGAAGGCGATCTCGAGGTCGGTCATGTGCGGCCTCCCGCCCGAGACGATGAAGTTTCCTTGGTGCAAATCGGTCACGCCGCACAGATAGGCCACGGCCGCCTGGCGACCCATGTCGCGGAAGTAATTGCCGGCCAGGGCGGCGTTGGCGCCGCAATCGAAATCCGCCGCCTGGTGCGAAAGGTGCTGCACGAAGCCGTATTCGTCGCCGTTCAAGCCACCCAGCATGTAGCGGTAGGTCGGTATGGTGTTTGCGCCGACGGCATTATTTACGATGTCGGCCACGCTGCCCGGTACGCCACCCGCGCCGCCTTCGCCCGCGATGCAGGCGTCTACCCGGCAGTCGCGTGGTTTGTAGACCACAGGATCGTTCGGAAAATTGGCGAAGGTCATGATCATCACCCGCTGGCCGCCATGGTGCGGGTCACTGCCGGTGACGTGGATGCCGGTCACATCACCCGCTGCCGCACCCGCGAAGAACGTGTTCTCGATGCCGGCGATGTCGGCCTGCGCGCGCTGCAGCATGTCGTCGATGTTGCGGGTAAAGGCCACCATTTCGGTGTCCAGCGCTTGCAGCATGCTGGGGTTCTGGGCGAACAGCGCCACCGGGTCGGCTGCCAGTTGGAGAGCCAGCGCGTCATGGTTCGGGTGGGCCATGATCTGTGTGCTCATCATCATGCCGATGTGGTTGTCCAGCGACTCTGCGAGCTTGCCCGCCAGTTGCGTGAGCAGCGGGCAATTGGGGCGCGGGTCGGCCGCCATGGCGCGCGGGGCCATGTTCGCCAGCGCAGTGCGCAGGAAGGCCTCGTACATCGGCTGTCGCGCCGCGTTGGGCGTGGCCATGTTGGCCACGGCGTGGTTGACCACCGCGGTAGCCTGAACGTCGGCCGCGGTGCCAAGGGCCGCGCTGGCTGCCATGCGTGTGGCTTCCTGGTCCAGGGCCATGGCGCCCGATGCTTGGTAGGCGTTCACGATCTGCGTGGCGACCTGGCCGGTCATAACGTTGGCCTGCAAGGGTCCCGCGTTGTTGCGCAGGAAGCTGGTTTCTCGCGCCTCCAGTTTTTGTGTGGCGAAGGCACCGATGGGGGGCTGGCCGGCGAGCGCGGTGTTCCGGTGGTTTTCCAAGGCGGCCTGGCCCAGGGCGGTGCGCACTTCGCGAGCGGACAGCGGTGTCTGGTTGACGTGCGCGGGCGTGAACACGCGGTTGGCTACGGCCGCGCCATACTGGGTTGTGAGCGCGTTGGCAAACTCTTGCCGTACCGCCTGATTCTGCGCCTGGATCGTGGTGGCACGCGTGAAGAACAGCGACACACGCTCGCCCAGCGACCCGGTGACAGCGCGAAGCGCGTTGCCTGCATTGGCCAAGCTGACGCTTTGCGCAGCACCGCCGGAATAATTGATGAAGGATTGGATACCGACTGGTGGCATGGCGTGCTCCTCAACCGCGCAGCATGCCGGATGCGAACGCGCCAAGCGTAAAGCTTCCCATGCCCGGAGCGGCTGCCTCCTCTGGCGGGCGTACCAGCGCGTCGAACTTGTCCACCCACGCGGCCGTCATGTCGATGAACCATTGCAGCACAGCTAGCACCTCTTCGCCGGTGATGTTGTGCGCGGGCGTTTGGTAAGCCAGCACGACCGTGTCATCATCCTTCGCCAGCGCGAGTGTCGCACCACCGGTTTCCTGCCAGAACAAATTGGCACGCAACAGGTCCGCCAATGCGCGGCTGCGGTCCGCCGCGCCCTTCAGCGAACCCACGGGTGCGAACCAAACCACCTGGGCTTGCGCCTCCATCCACCCAAGGTTGACCACGATCTCGTCGTCGACCACCAATTGGCACGTTCCATCATCGGCGGGCTGCACGCCCGGGAGGTTGAGTGCCGTGCGCACAGCAGACAGCACGAATTCGAATTGAGGATGAATCAAGCTGGTACTCCTTGTAGTGGTGGCCTGTAAGTCACAAGCCGGCTACAAAGGTTCCATCTCGAACACTATATGCTCTGGTCGGTGACAGGGGATTTCCGGTCACATAAGGCGTATGTCAATGCTGTGGCTGCAGCCCGCATAGACCGCGCTTTGCGCGATGGCTGCTCCAGGTGCTGCTCGAGCAAGCTTTTCAGCCGTTCCATAAACACGCGCACCCTGCGCGGCAGGCCAAGGCGATGCGCCACGACAGCGGCAAAGGCAGGGGCGGTGCCTGCAGATTCGTCAACACTTCTACCAGTGTCCAGTGCGCGAGGTGCTGCTGAAGCCTAAGCTCCAACTGGGGCGCCTGTACCATACCCAAGTCAGCAAGACTGGTGGCCTAGTGTCGGTGTATGCACGAGCGCAAAGTGGTTCGTCACTGAGAACCGTCGGGTCGGTGCTATCGCAGGTCAAGGCGCAATTGGCGCGCGAGATAGGTATTTTCTTATGCCTGCTCTGCTGCAAACCGCGTAGCCGCGTCTCGCAGTGCCTGCACGAGCAGCGCCACCTCGGCATGCTGCGCGTCCCGCTGCCGCTGGAACAGCGTGATGGGCGGCAGCGTCCAGCCAAAGCGGTGCGGCACGATGGCCACGCCGGCGATGCGCACCAGCTCCTGGGCGATGTCGGCCGGCACGATGGACACGGCCCGTTCGCTGGCCGCCACCAGTTCGCCGATGACCTTGGACGACAGGCTTTCCACATACGGCTGCGGCGGCACCACGCCCGCGCGCAGGAAGAAGTCAGTGATCTGCTCGCGCATGGGCGTCTGCCGCGCGCCCAGCACCCAGTCCAGGTCGGCCAGCTCGGCCCAGGCCAGGGGCTTGCGGGCCAGGCGCGCCGACAGGCGGCGGTGCGCGATGAGGCGCGGCTCTTGGTGGTAGAGCACCTCGTGCACCAGCCCGTGCATGTCGAGCACGGCGGAGGTGCGGCCGACCACGCAGTCGAGCTCATGACCGCGCAGGCGCTGCAGCAGGTGGTCGCTGGTGCCTTCGTGGATGCTCACCGTGGCGCGCAGGCCGCGGGGCCGCGTCTGGCCGATGGCCGCAGCCAGCAGGCGCCCCGGCACGAACGGGATCACGCCCACCTGCAGGTGCGCCGCGCGGCCAGCGCTGGCGGACTCCATGTCGCGCGCCCAGTGGCCCAGGTCCTGCAGCAGGGTGCGCGCACGGGCCAGCGCCACGGTGCCCAGCGCCGTGGGCACCATGCCGCGCGTGGACCGCTCGAACAGCGGCGCGCCGAAGATCGCCTCCAGCTCGGCCAGCGCATGGGTGATGGCCGGCTGGCTCGTGGCCATGTGGTGCGCCACGCGGGTGAGCGTGCCATGCGCCTCGATCTGCTGCAGCAGCACCAGGTGGCGCATCTTCAGGCGCGAGGCCAGGCGGGCCTGGACGGCGTCGGGATCAAGCGGCAGATGCGCAGGCATGGCTGGTTTCGGGCTATTAGTAAATCAATATGGCTTGATATTAATTGCTGATGCTTTGCTTATGAGAACTCTCCACAATGCACGGCAACAACGGAGGGGAAGGTGATGGACTCATCAGTGCTGTGGGTGGTAGCCCTCGGGGCGGTGGCCGCGGGATTTGTGCAGGGCCTGTCGGGCTTTGGCTTTGGCATGGTGGCCATGTCGTTCTGGGCCTGGACGCTGGAGCCGCGCCTGGGCGCGGTGCTGACGGTGTGCGGCGCACTCACCGGCCAGCTGGTGGCGGCGTTCTCGGTGCGCCGGGGCTTTGACAAGGCGCGGCTGCTGCCGTTCGTGTTGGGCGGCCTGGCGGGCATTCCGCTGGGCGTGGCCGTGCTGCCACGTCTGGACATGGACGCCTTCAAGCTCGTGCTGGGCACGCTGCTGGTGCTGTGGTGCCCGGCCATGCTGATGGCCAAACAGTTGCCCCGCATCACCCGCGGCGGGCGTGTGGCGGACGCGGTGGTGGGCCTGGCCGGCGGGGTGATGGGCGGCCTGGGCGGCTTCACCGGCGTGCTGCCCACGCTGTGGTGCACCCTGCGCGGCATGGACAAGGACGTGCAGCGCGCCATCATCCAGAACTTCAACCTAGCGATGCTGCTGGTGACCTTCGGCACCTACGCGGCCACGGGCCTGATCACCCGCGAGGCCCTGCCCCTGCTGGCCATCGTGGTCCCCGCCATGCTGGTGCCCACGCTGCTGGGCGCCCGGTTGTACCACGGCATCAGCGACGCGCGGTTCCGGCAGATCGTGCTGGGCATGCTGACGCTGTCGGGGGTGGCGATGCTGGTGGCGAGTGTGCCGAAGGTGCTGGCGCGGTGGGTGTAGTGGCACACCGTCAGAACCCTGACGGCCTGGCAGCGCGGCCGCGCGTTCGGGCCTAACATGCTCCCCGGCACACGCCCCGCTGCACGCAGGCGTGGCCGCCGCACCAGGCTGCATCGACGTCAACGCCAACGCCAACGTCAAAGCAACCGCAGCCGCGGCTTCATCCACCGAGGAGACTTCATGACAACAACACACAACAAAACCCTGGCCCGCGCTGCAGGCGCCGCCGTCGCACTGGCATTGGTTGCCGCGCCGGCGCTGGCCGACGTGTTCACCAAGGAAGAGCTGATCAAGGCCAACAAGGAGGCCGCGGGCGGCGGCAAGGGCACGCTGGTCGGCGAATACGCCTTCACGCGCGATAAGGCGCTCAAGGACCACGCGATCAAGGAGATCAGCTGGCTCACGCTGCAGCCGGGCGACTCCATCGGCTTTCACAAGCACACGACCAACGAAGACACCTACATCATCATTTCCGGCCGCGGAACCTTTCGCGACAAGGACGGCAAGGACGTGGCCGTGAAACCGGGCGACGTGACGATCGTGCGCAAGGGCGAGTCCCATGGCCTTGCGAACACCGGCACCGAGCCGCTGGTGTTTGTGGATGTGATTGCCGAGCAGTGAAGCCCGGGCCGGCTGTGCCGTGACGGCATGGCTGGGTGACGGCTCCAAGAGCGTTCTGCACCGTGATGGCAGAACGCTCTTTCTTTTATAGCTGCTGGCGCTTGTCCAGTGCGCGGTAGCGGCACTTTTTCTTGGGATTGCGTGCCACCCTGGGCGCATCCATATGGCTGGCTAGCCGCTCGCCGAATTTTCCCAATCCTTTGGACCGGTCCGCATGATCACGAAAGCCCCGAGGACCGTGCCGATCGGTACCGCAAAAAGCAGCAGGATTCCCAGGGTCCGGGACAAGCTGCGACCCCACAGCAGCCCATTGCGAACGCCCCTCAATGCCAGGGCGTGGAGTACCAGCGGTGTGCCGAACACGGCTGCAAAAATGAGCACGCCGGTAGCGCTGGCCTTGTCGCCTGTGAGGTGGATCGCGCTCAACAGTGCCGCCAACAATCCGTAGAAGATGGCCAATCCGAGATGAATTCGGGCGAGTGATTTGTTCATCGTGCGTGCGCTGTTGTCTTCGTTCAGTCGCCCATCACCACGCCCTCGCGCCGCGGGTCGGCGCCACCCATCCACAGCTTCTTGCCATGGGCGTTGCCCAGGGTGATAGCCTGCAGGCCGCTGGTCATGTTCATCTCGCGCACTTCGGCGCCGCGGGCGCGCAGGGCTTCCACAGTAGCGGGCGGGAAGCGCTTTTCCTCCAGCAGCGTGGGCCCGTTCATGGAGCCGAAGTTGGGCAGGTTGATGGCCTGCTGCGGCATCAGGCCCCAGTTGAGCACGCCGTACAGCGTCTTGGCGGTGTAGTGGATGATGGCCGCGCCGCCGGGGCTGCCGCCGCTCATCAAGAGCTCGCCCGTGGCCTTGTCGAACACCAGCGTGGGGGCCATGGACGAGCGCGGGCGCTTGCCGGGCTGCACGCGGTTGGCAATGGGCTGGCCCTGCGCGTCGGCGGGCGCGAAGCTGAAGTCGGTGAGTTCGTTGTTGAGCAGGAAGCCCCCGCTGCGTGCGGCGCTGGTGGTCACCATCTGCCGCGCGCCGAACTGGTCTTCGATGGTGGTGGTCATGGCCACTGCGTTGCCGAAAGCGTCGACGATGCTGATGTGGCTGGTGCCGTACTCGGGCTGGTCGGGCATGGGCGCGTAGCTGGTCTTCACCGCGCCGGGGTTGCCGGGCTGCGCGACCTTCATGCTCTGCGCGCCGATGAGCTTGGCGCGGTCGGCCAGGTAGGCGGGGGCGAGCAGGCTGCTCCAGCTGCCCGCGGGGGGCTGCACGAAGTCGGGGTCGGCCACGTACTGCGCGCGGTCGGCGAACGCCAGGCGCGCAGCCTCGGTGTACAGGTGCAGCCAGTCGGCCGAGGGGATGCCGTCCTGAAGCGGCTTGGCGGCGGCGTCGGTGTTCTTGAGGATGCCCAGGATCTGCCCGATGGCGATGGCGCCCGAGCTGGGCGGCGGGAAGCCGCAGACGCGGAAGTCCTTGGTGGCGACCTGGTAGTCGTGGCACAGCGCCTCGCGCTTTTTGGGCTGGTAGCCGGCCAGGTCGGCCAAGCTGAGCTTGCCGGGGTTGGTGGGGTGCTTTTGCACCTTGTCGACGATGGCCTGGGCGATCTCGCCCTCGTGCAGGGCCTTGCTGCCTTCGGCGGCGATGCGGCGCAGCACCGCAGCCAGTTCGGGGTTGCGCAGGTTCACGCCCACGTCGCGGGCATCGCCGTCGGCCTTGTAGAAGTAGGCGGCGGCCACCGGGTCCTTTTTGAGGTGCGGGTCCGCCGCCACCAGGGTGTTGAGCCGCGCGCTGATCTTGAAGCCGCCCTCGGCCAGGGTGATGGCGGGCTGGAACAGCGTGGCCCAGGGCAGTTTGCCGTGCTGCTTGTGCGCCAGCTCCAGCATGCGCACGGTGCCGGGCACGCCGACCGAGCGGCCGCCCACCACGCCGTCGTAGAACGGCACGGGTTTGCCGTCGGCGCCGAGGAAGAGTTTTTCGTCCGCAGCGGCGGGGGCGGTCTCGCGCCCGTCGTAGGCCTCCACCGCCTTGCCGTTGCTGTGCAGCAAGAAGGCGCCGCCGCCGATGCCGCTGGACTGCGGCTCGACCAGGGTCAGCACCATCTGCACCGCAATGGCCGCGTCCACGGCCGAGCCCCCGGCCTTGAGGATCTGGTAGCCCGCATCGGTGGCCAGCGGGTTGGCGGCGGCCACGGCGAACTTCTCGGTGGCCCAGCCCGGTTTTTCGGTGTAGCCCGACGAGCCCTCCGGCTGGGCCGGCACGGTGTAGGCGAACTGCGAGGGGCTGATGGTGCCAGCGCAGCCCGCCAACAGTGCGGCGAGCGCGGTGCCGGTGATCAGGCCAGGGCGCAAACGCCGGGACGATGCCGGGGCCGGCGGGACGATGGGGGACATGGGCTTCTCCTTCGTGGCAAGCAAGAAGCGGCCATCGTACGGTGCGCAGCCCGCGCAAGGGCTCGGCGTTACATTGCGCTACAGGCGCTGGGTTTGAAGCTTTTTATGGCCCTGCCGCTGTCTGGACAAGCGCGACCAGCTATCAAAAGAGGAGCGTTCACGCCGCCACGGGCCCGGCGCGGCCGTCTTGCACGACGAACTTGGCCAGGGTGCTGACGCCGCTGTCCGCGCGCATCGGGTCGTCCACGGTGCGCAGGGTGGTGGTCCAGCGCTCGGGCGTGATGTCGGCAATGCCGTAGCCGCGCAGGTCGCAGCGGGCCAGCAGCACGTGGGGGTTGTGCCGTGCCACGGCGTCCACCTTGTCCTGCGTGGTGCCCGAGCGTGAGCTGATGGAGGTGCCGCAGAACTCGCTGGCGATGACGGGCGAATCCGGGCGGTCCGCGTCGGCGTGTACGCGGCATACATAGTTCTGGTGGATGTCGCCGCCCAGCAGCACGGTGTTGCGGGGGGCGTGGCGGGCCACCGATTGCAGCAGGCGCGCGCGGCCGGCGGGGTAGCCGTCCCAGTTGTCGGTGGTCACCGTGCCGGATGGGTAGTGGCGGGGCGAGAACAGCGTCTGCTGGGCCAGCACGCTCCAGCGGGTGGCGTCCGGCGCGCCCGCGTCGCTGGCCAGACCTGTGTCGAGCCACTGCTCCTGCGCCGCGCCAAGGTAGGTGCGGGCCGGGTCGGCCAGCTCGCCGCAGGCGCCGCCGCGCACGGCCCCCGCGCTGGCGGAATCGGGCGTGCGGCAGGCTTGCCAGGTGCGGTACTGGCGGCCGTCCAGCAGGTGGATGTGGGCCAGGCGGCCCCAGCGCAGCCGGCGGTAGACCTGCAGCGCGTCCCACCGGGTGTCGGGGAAGGGCCGGGCCAGGCTCGTGGCGCGCAGGGGCATGTTCTCGTAGAACGCCTGCCACGCGGCGCCGCGCATCGCCAGGAAGTGCGGGGTGTCGCCCCGGCCAGCGCCCGCGGCGTAGTCGTTTTGTACCTCGTGGTCGTCCCAGGTCACGGCCCAGGGGCAGGTGGCATGGGCGGCCTGCAGGGCCGGGTCGCTCTTGTGCAGTGCGTACCGGTCGCGGTAGTCGGCCAGCGTGGTCGCCACCTTGAGGGTGTGGGTGCGCGCCAGGTCCGATGCATTCTTGGGCGTGGCGTATTCGTAGATGTAGTCGCCCAGGAACAGCACCAAATCGGGCTGGTCCGCGGCCAGATGGCGCCACGCGGCGTAGTGACCGTGCTCCCACCGCTGGCACGACGCAAAGGCCACCCGCAGCGCATCCGGCAGGTCGCCCGCCGCAGGCGCGGTGCGCGTGCGGCCCACGGCGCTGACCGCATCGCCCAGCATGAAGCGGTAGTGGTACCAGCGACCCGGCGCCAGGCCGCGCAGCTCCACATGCACGCTGTGGCCCAGTTGCGGCAAGGCGGGCGCCTCGCCCTTTTGCACGATCTTCGCAAAGCGCGCATCGTGCGCCACCTCCCACCGCACGGTGTGGGCCGCCTGCACCTGCGCCGCATCGGTCAGCACCAGGCGCGTCCACAGCACCACCCCGTCCGGCGCCGGATCGCCACTGGCCACGCCCAGCGCAAACGGGTGGGTGGACAGCGACGGCGCGTTGCTCCACGCCCAGCGGGGCAGGGCAGTCGCTGCGGCCGCGTAGGCGGCGAGTTGTAGAAATGCGCGGCGGTCCATGGTCGGTGACGTTTCAGGTGATGGGCAACAGCAGCCCGAGCAGGCGCTGCTTTGAGCAGCATCCTAATCAAGCGGACGTCGATACCGGCGCGCCCCCAGGCCAGTGCCACCGTGGAACTGGCTCTGCCAGGCCACGGGTGGCGTCCCCCTGGGGGGAAGGCGCCGCAGGCGACTCAGGGGGGCTTACAAGCTCTGCGTCCCCCTGGGGGGAAGGCGCCTCAGGCGACTCAGGGGGGGCTTCCAAGCTCTGCGTCCCCTGGGGGGAAGGCGCCGCAGGCGACTCAGGGAGGAGTGACTACGCCGGCATCACCCGGTTCTTGCCCGACCGCTTGGCCAGGTACATACCTTGGTCTGCGCGGCGGATGGCGTCGGCGCTGCTTTCGCTGTCCGCCAACTGGGCCACGCCGGCGCTGAAGGTGATGAGCACCTTCTCGGCGCCCTGCAAAAAGAAACGGGTGGTCAGCTCCCGCTGCAGCCGGGTCATGGCTGCCACGCCGCTTTCGACCGTGGTGTCGGGCAGCACCAGCACGAATTCTTCACCGCCGTAGCGCGCCAGCAGGTCCTGCGGTCGCATGACCTCGCGCGTGACCTGTGCCAGGTGAACCAGGGCCGCGTCGCCGCCGGAATGGCCCAGGCGGTCGTTGATGGTCTTGAAATTGTCCACGTCGAGCAGCGCCAGGCACAGCGGCGAGCCCAGGCGGCGCGATCGGGCGATTTCGCGCTCCATCGCCTCGTCCAGGCCCTTGCGGTTGAGCGATCCGGTCAGCGGGTCGTGCCGTGCCTGGGCGCTGGCGCGGTCGAGCTCTTCCTGCAGCTTGGCCACCTCGGCGCGCTTGGCTTCGGTGCGCTCGCGCAGGTCCTGCAGTTCGTCGTGGGTCACGCGGCTGTCCAGGGCCATGGAGCGGGTCGCGCTCATCACCTCCTGGAGCACCGGGGCGATCTCCTCGATGGTGTTGGCCTTGCCGATCAGGTCGGCGCAGCGCTCCATGGTGCCCTGGTAGGTGGTGCTGGAGGCGGTGATTCGCGCCAGGCGCTCGATGAAGGTGGTGAGCATCTCCTTCATCTGCTCCTGCGCCTCGACCGTGCGGGCCTTGGCCTCGGCCTGCTTGAAGATCACGTCCTTCAGGCGGCGCTGCACGTCGTCCAGCCGGCGCAGGGTCAGCGGCGGGGTGGATGCTGCCATCAGCGCCTGGGCCTGGCCCTGCAGCCAGCGGTCTTCGGCGCTGAGCACGGCAATGTTCTCGAACACCATGTGCAGCAGGTTCAGCAGTCCGCTGCGGATGGCGCCTTGCTCTTCGGTGGCGAACGACAGCCGGTAGGTGAAGTTGCCCAGCATGAGCTGGGCGGTGGAGATGGGGGGCGCGGGCTCGCGCAGGAAGGTGACGAGCTGCTGCGCCATCTCGATCACGCGGGCGTCGTCGTCGCCCAGCGCGGGCAGCACGTTGTCCACCAGGCGCGCCAGGAGCTGCGCAAACTCGTCGGGCAGGATGGCGGCGGGCGGGGCGGCGTCCGCGGCCGTCTCGATGGGCGTGGCCGTGGCCGACATGGGGTTCAGCCCCAGGTTGGCGTAGCCGACCATGGTGCTTTGCAACGACGACCAGTCCTTCTGGATGATCGCCCGCTCGAATTGGCCCAAAAGGCGCTTTTGCGCTGGGGTCTGCCCCGGCAGCACCCGCAGGATCTGGCTCAGCGGCCCTTCGGGAAAGGGCTGCGGGCTGCGGGTTTCGGCGATCTCGTCATACAGCGCCAGGTAGTTGTCGGGCGTGGGCTGCAACCGGCGGATGGCCAGCTGCTTGAGTGTCTCGCGCGCGATTTCGGAGGGTGGACGGTCGGCCATGTGCTGACACCAGGGTCTGAGGGGGCGAAGTGCCCAAGTGTGACACAGCAGCCGCTGTTTGGGTGCCGCCCCCGGGGGGCGAAAACGCCGGTGACCCGGGGTGGCGGGCGCGGGTTGATGCGCCCTGCCGCTGTCAGTTGACCATGACCAGTTTGCCCATCACGCCGCGCGACCCCATGTGCGCGTAGGCGGCTGGCAGCTCGGCCATGGGCATGGTGCGGTCGATCACCGGCTTGATCTTGCCCTGGGCGTACCACTGCGCCAGCTCGCCCATCATGGCGGCGTTGGCCTTGGGTTCGCGCTTGGCGAAGTCGCCCCAGAACACGCCCACGATGGACGCGCCCTTGAGCAGCGCCAGGTTGAAGGGCAGGGCCGGGATGGGGCCGGACGCAAACCCCACCACCAGGTAGCGGCCGCGCCAGGCGATGGAGCGGAACGCGGGCTCGGCAAAGTCGCCGCCCACCGGGTCGTAGATCACGTCGGGGCCCTTGCCGTCGGTCAGTGCCTTGATGGACTCGCGCAGGTTGTCCTTGCTGTAGTTGATGGTGGCGTCCGCCCCGATGGAGGTGCACAGCGCGCATTTCTCGTCGCTGGAGGCCGCTGCGATCACGCGCGCGCCCATGGCCTTGGCGATCTGGATGGCCGAGGTGCCTACGCCGCCGGCAGCGCCCAGCACCAGCACCGTCTCGCCCGCCTTGAGCGCGGCGCGGTCCACCAGCGCGTGGTAGGACGTGGCGTAGATCATGATGAACGCGGCCGCGTCCACGTGCGAGAAGCCTTCGGGCAGCGGCATACACAGCGCAGCATGCGCGATGGTGTGCGTGCCGAAGCCGCCCGTGCCGGACAGGCAGGCCACGTTCTGGCCGACCTTCAGGTGCGTCACGCCGTCACCCACTGCCGCTACCACGCCGGCATATTCGGAGCCGGGCACGAAGGGCAGCGGCGGCTTCATCTGGTACTTGTTCTGCACGATGAGCAGGTCGGGAAAGTTCAGGCTGGCGGCCTTGATCTCGATGAGCACCTCGCCGGCTTGGGGCGTGGGCGTGGGTAGTTCGGTCCAGGCCAGGGCGTCGACGCCGACGGGGTTGGTGCAAAGCCAAGCGTGCATGGGATGGGTCTCCGGTCAATTTTGTTGAACGGATGATAGGTGGGGGGCCCGGGCGCGCGTTGTCCCACGAGCGACCGCCTTGGCTGGCGCGCGAGGGTGGGGCGGGCGGGGCACTGCGACCTACAATCGGTTGCAACCCCTGCTGCAACCCATGAAAATTCTGATCTCCAACGACGACGGCTACCAGGCTCCGGGCATCGTGGCATTGCACGATGCACTCAAGACCCTTGACGGGGTCGAGGTGGAGGTGGTTGCGCCCGAGCACAACAACAGCGCCAAGTCGAATGCGCTGACGCTGCACTCGCCGCTGACCGTCACCAAGGCCTACAACGGCTTTCGGTATGTGAACGGCACGCCGGCCGACTGTGTGCACATCGCGCTCACCGGGCTGCTGGGCTACCGGCCCGACCTGGTGGTCTCCGGCATCAACAACGGTGCCAACATGGGCGACGACACCATCTACTCGGGCACCGTGGGTGCGGCGATGGAGGGCTACCTGTTCGGCGTTCCGGCGATCGCGTTCTCACAGGTCGACAAGGGCTGGGGCGAGATCGAGGCTGCAGCCGCCAAGGCCCGCGAGATCGTGGAGCAAATGCGCGCCCAGCAGCTCGTCAATGAAACACCGTGGTTGTTGAACGTGAACATTCCCAACCTGCCCCTGGATGTGCTCAAGCCCATCAAGCTGTGCCGGCTGGGCCGCCGCCATGCGGCCGAGCGTGTCATCGTGCAGGAAAACCCGCGGGGTGAGGCGATGTACTGGATCGGCAGCGCGGGCGCAGCCAAGGACGATGCCGAAGGCACCGACTTCCACGCCACCGTGCAAGGCCATGTGTCGATCACGCCGCTGAAGGTGGACCTGACCGACCACGACAACCTGGGTTATTGGGCGCAGACGGCGTCGCGACTGGCGTCAGGGGCAGCCCACGCCCCGAAGGCGTGACGATGCAGCAGCGCCGCCCCGGATTCCCGGCCCGTCTGCCGGGTGCGGCGGCACCGACGCCAGCGCGCCCGGCCCCTGCGGCGCCGCTGGGGGGGCGGCCGCCGGCACCTTCGCCGTCGGGGGTGGGGCTTGATTCCGCGGCCGTGCGCGCGCGCATGGTGCAAAAGCTGGCGGCGGGCGGCATCACGTCGTCCGCCGTGCTGCAGGCCATGGGGGCGGTGCAGCGCCACCAGTTCGTGGACAGCGCGCTCGTCAACCAGGCGTATGAAGACACCAGCCTGCCCATTGGGCTCGGCCAGACCATTTCAAAACCCAATGTGGTGGCCCGCATGTGCGAGCTGCTGCTGGGCGCGGACATTGCACGCTCCGGCGGCCTGGGCCGGGTGCTGGAGATCGGCACTGGCTGTGGCTACCAGGCGGCGGTGCTCAGCCATCTGGCGCGCGAGGTCTACACGCTGGAGCGGCTGCGCGGGCTGCACGACAAGGCCCGCAGCAATCTGCGGCCGTTTCGGCTGGCGAATGTCCATCTGCTGTTTGGCGACGGCATGCTGGGCTATGCCAAGGGGGCGCCTTACGCGGCCATCATCGCGGCCGCAGGCGGCGACGCCGTGCCGCAGGCGTGGTGCGACCAGCTGGCCGTCGGCGGACGGCTGGTGGCCCCCATGGCCGTGGCGGGCGGGCGGCAGATGTTGCTCGTGATCGACAAAACCCCGCACGGATTGAAACAAAACGTGCTGGAGCCCGTACATTTTGTCCCCCTAAAATCGGGGGTTGCCTAGAAGGGCTCGTGCGTTGGCACGCGTCCTCCCTGGGGCATGAGGTCAGCGGTTGCCACGGCGCGAGCGTTGATCTCATGGTCCAGCGCATGGGAACAGCCGGGAAAAGGTCCGGCTTCTGCATCGCAGCCCGCTTGCGGTCTTCATCTCTTGGCGCATCGCGCGCCTTGTTGCCGGGCCTTTTACCGGTTTTCGTGAGCACGTGAGTGCACAACACGGTCCAAAGGGAAATGCTTATGTTCGTATCGCGTGGTCTTGTGGTTGGGTTTACCGTGGCGCTGGCGGGGCTTGCGCTCACCGGTTGCGGCACCCGGCTGAACAGGGCTCCTGTGGAAGACCGGGGCACGGCGTCCCAGTCTCCCGCGCCTTCTGCCGGCGCACAGTCCGGCGTGGTGGTGGGCACCCCCATCAAGCCCCTGCCGGGCGCCGAAAACGCAGGCAAGCCGGGCTACTACACCGTCAAGCCTGGGGATACCCTCATTCGCATCGGCCTGGAATCCGGCCAGAGCTGGAAAGACATCGCCCGCTGGAACAACCTGGAAAACGCCAACCTGATCGAAGTCGGCCAGGTGCTGCGCGTGGTGGCTCCCGGGGCTGCATCGCAAGCGGTGGCGTCCGATACCGGGGTGGTCACCCGCCCGGTGGCGTCGTCCTCGGTGACGCCGGCCACGCCGGCCAGCGGCCCTGTGCCGCCCGCCAGCGCAGCCAAGCCCGGTGCGCCTGCAGCCTCGGGCCCGGTGGTGGCGGCTGCACCGGTGCCTGCCGCGCCCAGCGCTCCCGCCGCTGCAGGGGGAGACGACGAACTGGCCTTCATCTGGCCCGCCCCTGGCTCGCTGATCGCGGGCTTCGACGAGGCGCGCAACAAGGGCTACGACATCGCTGGCAAAGCGGGCGACCCCGTGCTGGCCGCGGCCGATGGCCGCGTGGTGTACGCCGGTGCCGGCCTGCGCGGCTACGGCAACCTGGTGATCCTCAAGCACAACAACACCTTCCTGACGGCCTACGCCCACAACCAGACGCTGCTGGTCAAGGAAGACCAGGCGGTGCGCAAGGGCCAGAAGATCGCCGAGATGGGCAGCACCGACGCCGACCGCGTGAAGCTGCACTTCGAGATCCGCCGCCAGGGCAAGCCTGTCGACCCGTCCCGCTACCTGCCAGCGCGCTGAAGCCGTGGCCACCCCGCCGCTCAGCGGTATGAGCCCCGCTGCGCGGACGGTGCAGGCCGGCGACAGTGACCTGCTGCCTGAAGACTCCGACGAATCCGAAGATTCCGGCGGCCTGGCCGAAGGCGCTGCCGGCGAACTGCGCACCATGACCGTCGCTGTCGCGCAGCACGGCGCGCGGCTCGACCGGGCGCTGGTCGAGCTGGTGCCCGAGTTTTCGCGCAGCTACCTACAGCAACTGCTGTCGCAAGGCATGGTCCGCCTGCAAGGCGCGCCGGCACTGAAGGCATCGGCCAAGGTGAAGGCCGGCGATCAAATCGTGCTGGAGATGCGGCCGACCCTGCAGAGCCAGGCGTTCAGGCCCGAGCCGATGGACATCGACGTGGTCTACGAAGATGCCCACCTGCTGGTCGTGAACAAGCCTGCCGGCCTGGTGGTGCACCCGGCGCCCGGCAATTGGAGCGGCACACTGCTCAACGGCCTGCTGGCCCGCGACGAAAAGGCGCTCATGGTGCCGCGCGCCGGCATCGTTCATCGTCTGGACAAGGACACGAGCGGCCTGATGGTGGTGGCCCGGGATCGTGCCACCATGGACGCCCTGGTCGCGCTGATTGCCGAGCGCCAGGTCAAGCGCCAGTACGTCGCCTTGGCGCACGGCGCCTGGAGCGGGCCCACGACCCGCGCTGTCAACGCGCCCATCGGCCGGGACCCGCGCAACCGCCTGCGGATGGCGGTGGTGGACCTGGCGGTGCATGCCGGCAAGGCGGCGCGCACCGACATCCGCTGGCTGGAGGGCTCGGAGCAGGGCTGCTGGGTGCAGTGCACCTTGCACACCGGCCGCACGCACCAGATCCGCGTGCACATGGCATCGCTGAAACACCCGCTGGTGGGGGATGTGCTGTACGGTGGCGCGCCCGTGGAGGCGATGCAGCGGCAGGCGCTGCATGCCTACCGCTTGGCCTTCGCCCACCCCGTGACGGGCCAGGCCCTGGAGTTCATGGCCCCGGTGCCCGAGGATATGCGCCAGGCCCTTGCTGCATGGGGCCTGGGCTACAATGCGCCCTGACGGCCCCACAGGCCCCCAGCCCGAAGACGGAATCCCGCCGGGCCCTTGCGTCGCGCCGGCGCCTTGCACAGTGCGCCATTGCTATTGATTGCCCCCTGCTGTTGATGTGACACCCGTCGCGACGCGTGCCACTTTTCCAGGAATCGCCAAACCATGAACACGGTGGATGCCAAACGGGTCCTCGAAACTGCGCTGATCTGCGCGCAGCAGCCTGTGCCTTTGCGCGAGCTGCGCGTGCTGTTCAACGACGCACTGGGGTCCGACACCTTGAAGCTGCTGCTGCAGGATCTGCAGCTGGACTGGGCGCAGCGTGGCGTGGAGCTGGTGCAGGTGGCCACAGGCTGGCGCTTTCAGAGCCGCCCGGAAATGCGGGAGTACCTGGACCGGTTGCACCCCGAAAAGCCCCCGCGCTACACCCGGGCCACCATGGAGACCCTGGCGATCATTGCGTACCGCCAGCCGGTCACCCGCGGCGATATCGAGGACATCCGGGGCGTGACGGTCAACAGCCTGATCATCAAGCAATTGGAGGACCGGGGTTGGGTCGAGGTCATCGGCCACCGGGAGACGGTGGGCCGACCGTCGCTGTTTGCGACCACGCGGCAGTTTCTGGACGACATGGGCCTGCAGTCGCTGGACCAGTTGCCAGTGCTCGACGACCCGTCTGGCAATGCCAACGTGCTGGAGGCCATGGCGGCAGCGGCGCAAGGTGTGATCGAGCCTGAGCCTGAACCCGAAGCCGCGCAGGCACCGGAACCGGGGCTGGGGGTGGAGGTTGCCGAAGCCGAAGCCGAAGCCGTGGCCGTGGCACCGGAGCGTGAAGAGGAGCAGGCGGAACCGCAGATTTCGGCAGAGCCAGAGCCAGAGCCAGAGCCAGAGCCAGAGCCAGAGCCAGAGCCAGAGCCAGAGCCAGAGCCAGAGCCAGAGCTGCGCAGGGACGATTTTTTTGACAATGTGGAGACAGGTCTCCACGATGACGACGCCGATACCCCCGGTGGTATCCAGGGAAAAACTTGATGAACGATTCGACCCCCGACAACCCGGCCACCGAGCCGGACGCAGAGCCCGCTGTATCGGCCAAGAAGCCGGCTGCCAAGCGTGCGCCCCGCAAGAAGCCCGCCCCGGCCGTGGTGGCGGCGGACGCGCCGGTGGATGCGGTGAGCGTGGACTCGTCGTCCGCCGAGGCTCCACAGCCGTCGGAGCAGCTTGCACAGCTGGACGTGGCTTCCGCGCCCGCCGGCGACGAGGCTCCCCAGGGTGAAAATCCGAGTGCAGTGGATGCGCCGGATGCCGCGGATGCCGCTGAGGCAACCGACGTGCCTGCGCGTGGCGACCGGCGTCCTCCGCAGGGTCAGTCCCGCGGCCAGCGCCCGCCGCGCCCTGAGGGCGAAGGCCGTGGCCAGAAGCGCAACCAGCCTGCGCTGGCGGTGGATGGTTATGAGTTTGCGGATGTGGTGTCGGGCCGCTTCGACGACGAAGAAACCTCTGCAGAGGCCGTGCCCGCCAAGCGCGTGCTGCTGCCTCAGGTGGAAACCCCCAAGCTGCACAAGGTCTTGGCGCAGGCGGGCCTGGGCTCCCGGCTGGAGATGGAGCAGCTCATCCTGGAGGGGCGCATCTCCGTCAACAACGAGCCGGCCCACATCGGCCAGCGCATCCAGTACGGCGACCAGGTCAAGGTCAACGGCAAGCCGATCCGCTACCGCATCGACCCGCCGCCAGCCCGTGTGATCGCTTATCACAAGCCCGTGGGCGAGGTGGTGACGCACGACGATCCGCAAAACAGGCCCACCGTGTTCCGCAAGCTGCCGCGCCTGATGCAGGGCAAGTGGCAGTCCGTGGGTCGCCTGGATCTGAACACCGAAGGGCTGCTGCTGTTCACCAGTTCAGGCGAGCTGGCCAACAAGCTGATGCATCCGCGCTTTGGCCTGGAACGTGAGTACGCAGTGCGTGTGCTGGGCGCGCTCAGCAACGAAGAGAAGCAAAAGCTGCTGGACGGCGTGCGCCTGGACGACGGCATGGCCGCTTTCGGTTCCATCGAAGATGGCGGCGGAGAAGGCTCCAACTGCTGGTACCGCGTCACGATCTCCGAAGGGCGCAACCGCGAAGTGCGCCGCATGCTGGAGGCCGTGGGTCACGCGGTGAGCCGCCTGATCCGTATCCGCTACGGCGCCATGGTCTTGCCGCGCGGCCTCAAGCGGGGCGCATGGCTGGAGCTGGACGACAGCGACATCCGGGCCCTGGTCCGGGCCGCAAGTGCCGGTGCGCCCGAAGGGGCTCCAGCGCGCGCCGAGGGCCCGGCCGGTGCCCATGGCGATGCGGGTTCCCGCAATGGTGACAAGCGCCAGCGGGGCGGCCGCAATGCCTCGCGCGGCAATGGTCCGCGCCGCGACGGTTTCCCCAGCCCGACCGGAGCGTTTGGCGGGCAGGCGCCCGCACGCGGACAAAAACCGCGCCGCGACGGCGGTGGCCAGGGGCAGGGCGGCCGTGGCAATGGCTCGGGGGGCAGCGCGCAACCCGACCCGATGAAGACCTCGGTGGGCTACATCGGCACGGACAGTCTTGCGCGCCATCGCCAGGACAAGCGCCGCCCCGGTGGCGGTGGCAGCGGCGGTGGTGGCCCTCGGCGCGGTGGGCGTTGACGCGCCGACCCGTCGGCGCTGCCGGTTAGAATCGAGGGCTTTGTCCGCTGGACAAACGAATCACAGCTAAATCATTCATTCAGGAAATCAACATGGCAATCGAACGCACTCTCTCCATCATCAAGCCCGACGCAGTGGCCAAGAACGTCATCGGTCAGATCTACGCCCGCTTTGAAGCTGCTGGCCTGAAGGTTGTGGCCGCCCGCATGGTGCACCTGTCGCGCCTGGAAGCCGAGCAGTTCTATGGCGTGCACAAGGAGCGTCCTTTCTTCAAGGACCTCGTGGACTTCATGATCTCCGGCCCCGTGATGATCCAGGCCCTGGAAGGCGAGAACGCCATCCTGAAGAACCGCGAACTGATGGGCGCCACCGACCCCAAGAAGGCAGAAGCCGGCACCATCCGCGCTGACTTCGCCGACAGCATCGACGCCAATGCAGTGCATGGCTCCGACGCTGCCGAAACGGCTGCCGCAGAAGTCGCTTTCTTCTTCCCCGGCCTGAACGTCTACTCGCGTTGATATGGTGATCCCCATGCCTGTTCCCGCCATGGTGGGATGCCTGCGTCATGGGGAGCACTGCGCCCGGCCCCATGGGAGGTCGGTGCGATGACCACGAACCTGCTCGAATTCGATCTCGACGGCCTGGCGGCCTTCTGTGAGCAGCTGGGGGAAAAGCGCTTTCGCGCCACCCAGCTGTTCCGCTGGATACACCAGCGCGGCGCCAGTGACTTCGACGCCATGAGCGATCTGGCCAAGGCCTTGCGCGACAAGCTCAAGGGCTGCGCCCGGGTCGAGGCGCTGCCCGTCATTTCTGAACACGTGTCGTCCGACGGCACCGTGAAGTGGCTGTTCGACGTGGGCGACGGCAATGCCGTGGAGGCCGTGTTCATCCCCGAGGATGACCGCGGCACGCTGTGCATTTCATCCCAGGCGGGTTGCGCCGTGGGGTGCCGTTTCTGCTCCACGGGACACCAGGGTTTCAGCAGAAACCTGACCACCGGCGAAATCATCGCCCAGCTGTGGTTTGCCGAACATTCGCTGCGCAAGCGCCTGCACACCGACGAACGGGTGATCTCCAACGTCGTGATGATGGGGATGGGTGAACCGCTGCAGAACTACACCGCTCTCGTGCCGGCACTGCGCGCCATGCTGGACGACCACGGCTATGGCCTGTCGCGCCGGCGCGTGACGGTCTCCACATCGGGTGTGGTGCCCATGATGGACCGGCTGTCCCAGGACTGCCCCGTGGCCCTGGCGGTGTCGCTGCATGCGCCCAATGATCCGCTGCGCGACAACCTCGTGCCGCTCAACCGCAAGTATCCGATCGAGGAGCTGCTCGAGGCCTGCAACCGCTATCTGGCGCATGCGCCACGCGACTTCATCACGTTCGAATACTGCATGCTCGACGGCGTCAATGACCAGATCGAGCATGCGCATCAACTCATTGAGTTGGTGCGTCCGGCGCGCGGCGCTAGCGTGCGCTGCAAGTTCAACCTGATCCCCTTCAATCCGTTCCCCGCATCAGGGCTGTTGCGTTCGCCGCAGAATCAGGTGCTGGCTTTTGCCAAGGTCTTGAGCGATGCAGGTATTGTCACGACAGTGCGCAAGACCCGCGGCGATGATATCGACGCCGCCTGCGGGCAACTGGCGGGTGATGTCAAAGACCGCACACGTGCCGCTGAACGCATGGCAAAGCAGCGCACAATCGTTCTCAAACCGGTGAATTGATCGACGGATATCGGCTTACTTCAAGGAGGCGCTACATGGTGGGATTGGTTGGACGCTGGCAGCAATGGTGCCGCTGGACACTGGTGGCGTGCGGGTCGGTCGCCTGCATGGCGGTCCTTCAAGGCTGCGCAACCAATTCTGGCGGTGCCGCCAATGATTCGGATGCCGGGCTGGTGACCCCATCCGACGAGCCCGAAGCACGCCGCCGCGCGCGCATTCGCTTGGAACTGGCGTCCAACTATTTCGAAAATGGGCAGACGGCTGTGGCGCTGGATGAAGTGAAGCAGGCGCTGGTAGCTGACCCCAGCTACACGGACGCTTTCAACTTGCGCGGCCTCATTTACATGCGCCTGAACGATCTTATTCAGGCCGAGGACAGTTTTCGCCGGGCCCTGGCACTGCGTGCTAACGATCCGAACCTGCAGCACAACTATGGATGGTTGATGTGCCAGCAGCAGAAGTATGCAGAAGCGGACCAGCAGTTCGTGCGTGCATTGGCCAATCCAGCGTATCTCACACGTTCGAAGACCTTGATGGCCCGCGGGCTGTGCCAGTCGGGCGCGGGCCAGTTTGTGGAGGCCGAGCAATCGATGCTGAAGGCCTATGAGCTGGACGCTGCGAATCCCGTCGTTGGCTATCACCTTGCTTCGCTTCTTTTGCGGCGCGATGAGCTGACCCGCGCCCAGTTTTACATCCGTCGCCTGAACAACAGCCAGTTTGCCAATTCTGAATCGCTCTGGCTGGGTATCAAGATCGAGCGAGCGCTGGGCGATACGGTGGCGATGCGGCAATTGGTAGACCAGTTGCGCAAGCGTTTCCCGGAATCCCGGGAACTGGGTGCATACGAACGCGGGGCTTTCAATGAGTGAGGTTGTGGAGGGTGCTGTGACGGTAACGGCAGGCGGGTTGCTGCGTGAGGCGCGCCAGGCGAGCGGAATGCACATCGCGGCTTTGGCGGTGGCACTGAAGGTGCCCGTCAGCAAGCTCGAGGCCCTGGAGGCCGACGACTATGCGGCGCTGCCGGACACCGTGTTCGTGCGGGCACTCGCATCCAGCGTGTGCCGGACGCTCAAGGTGGACCCGGGGCCCGTCCTCTCCCTTTTGCCCCAGAGCCAGAGTCCGCGTTTGTCTGCCGACAGCGCCGGGCTGAACGCGCCGGTCAAGGTAAGTGCCGGAAAGTCTTCGTCATCCTCGGCATCGTTTTCTTCCGGCGGCAATGCGCGGTCGCGATCCGTGTCGTTGGTGGTGCTCGCCTTGCTGGTCGGGGCGGTGGCTGTGTTCTTTTTCCCCCGCCAGCCTGGCGGCTGGTCGTTCCTTTCTTCCGGGCCTGCAACCCAGCCCGGCGCGGGCGAGCCCGTGCCGGCATCGCCGCCCACCGAGCCTGCGTCGGTGGTAGAGCCTGTGGCAGTGACTGCGCAGACAGTGGCCAGCGATCCCGTCGCCACGGCACCCGGCGCACGCCCGACCGCCTCGGCTCCTGTGGCGGGTGCGGGACCGGCTGCTGCTACCGCTACCGCTGCGACGCCTTCGCCTGCGGTGGCAGCCAGTGAACCGGCCAGTGCGGCTGCGGTGGCTTCCGGTACCCTGGTGCTGCGTGCGCGCAGCCAATCCTGGGTGCAGGTCAAGGATGCTGCGGGTTCTGTGGTGCTGCAGCGCAACCTGGCGGCAGAAGAGTCTGTTTCCGTGAGTGCTCCGGCGCCTCTGGCGGTGGTGATCGGCCGTGCCGACGCCACCGAAGTCTTTGTGCGTGGCAAGCCTTTTGATTTGGCGGGTGTATCGCGTGAGAACGTCGCCCGTTTCGAGGTGAAATAGTGGAAAAGCTCCCAACTGAATTCGGACCCATCGCGGTTGCGTCTGCATTGCCTCGACGGTCGCGGCAAGCCAGGGTGGTGTGGGGTTCACGCGTGGTGACCGTGGGCGGTGATGCCCCCGTGCGCGTGCAGTCCATGACCAACACCGACACGGTGGATGCCATCGGCACCGCCATCCAGGTCAAGGAACTCGCGCAGGCCGGGTCGGAGTTCGTGCGCATTACCGTGAACACGCCTGAGGCGGCCGCGGCTGTGCCGTACATCCGCGAGCAGTTGGACCGCATGGGCGAGAGCGTTCCCCTGGTGGGTGACTTTCACTACAACGGCCATCGGCTGCTGACGGACTTTCCGGATTGCGCCCAGGCCCTGTCCAAGTACCGCATCAACCCCGGCAATGTCGGCAAGGGCGACAAGCGGGACAAGCAGTTCGGCCAGATGATCGAGGCCGCCATGCGCTGGGACAAGGCAGTGCGCATCGGTGTGAACTGGGGCAGCCTGGACCAGGAACTGTTGGCGGACCTCATGGACACCAACAGCCGGCGCGCCACCCCCTGGGAGGCACGCCAGGTCATGTACGAGGCCCTGATCACGTCCGCCATCGAGTCCGCGCGCCGCGCCGAAGCCATGGGCCTGGACGGCAACCAGATCATCCTGTCGTGCAAGGTCAGTGGTGTGCAGGACCTGATCTCGGTGTACCGCGAGCTGGCACGCCGCTGCGACTATGCGTTGCACCTGGGCCTGACGGAAGCCGGCATGGGCACCAAGGGGACGGTGGCGTCTGCTGCGGCGCTGTCGGTGCTGCTGCAAGAAGGCATCGGCGACACCATCCGGGTGTCCCTGACGCCGCAGCCTGGCGAAGCGCGCACCCAGGAGGTGGTGGTGGCGTCCGAGATACTGCAGGCGCTGGGCCTGCGCGTGTTCGTGCCCAGCGTCACCGCGTGCCCTGGGTGCGGCCGCACGACCAGTACGACGTTCCAGGAGCTCGCCAAGCAGATCGACGATTTCCTGCGTGCCCAGATGCCGGTGTGGCGAGTGCGTTACCCCGGTGTCGAAGGCCTGCGTGTCGCGGTGATGGGCTGTATTGTCAATGGCCCGGGCGAGAGCAAGCATGCAGACATCGGCATCAGCCTGCCGGGCACGGGCGAGGCCCCTGCGGCCCCCGTCTTCATCGATGGTGAAAAGGCCCTGACCCTGCGTGGCGACAACATCGCCAACGAGTTCCATCAAATTGTCGAGCAGTACATCGAGAAGCGTTTCGGCGCTGCGGTGGCTGTGAACTGACACCCCGCGCCGCACCTGCCCACGGGCCCGTGGGGGAGTGCGCGGCGGCGGCATTCTTACCCCCTGCAAGATCACGGAAAAGAACAGTTGTGAGCAACGAAAAAATCGCCGCGTCACCCAAGCCTGAAAAGCTGGTGGCGGTCAAAGGCATGAACGACATCCTCCCACCCGAGTCTGCCCGGTGGGAATGGCTGGAAGACAAGGTGCGCCAGCTGATGGCACGCTACGCCTACCGCAACATGCGCACCCCTATCGTCGAGCCTACGCCGCTGTTCGTGCGCGGCCTGGGGGAAGTGACGGATATCGTCGAAAAGGAGATGTACTCCTTTGTCGACCAGCTCAACGGCGAACGCCTCACGCTGCGCCCGGAAGCCACCGCAGGCGTGGTGCGCGCGGTGGTCGAGCACAACATGCTGTATGAAGGCGGCAAACGCCTGTACTACATGGGGGCCATGTTCCGCCATGAGAAACCGCAGCGTGGCCGGTACCGCCAGTTCCACCAGGTGGGTGCCGAGGCTCTGGGCTTCGGAGGCCCCGAGGTCGATGCTGAATTGATCTTGCTTGCCAACGCGCTGTGGCGTGACATTGGCCTGCGCAATGTGCGCCTGGAGCTCAACAGCCTGGGCCAGCCCGAGGAGCGCAAAGCGCACCGCGCGGCCCTGATCGCCTATTTCGAGCAGAACGCCGACCAACTCGATGAAGAGGCGCGCCGCCGGCTGCATGCCAACCCGCTGCGGATCCTGGACACCAAGAACCCCGCCATGCAGGCGCTGGTGAATGCGGCGCCCCGCCTCATCGACTTCCTGGGGGCGGAATCGCTGGCCCATTTCGATGCGGTGAAATCCATCCTGGATGCCAACGGCGTGGCATGGACGGTCAACCCGCGCCTGGTGCGCGGCATGGACTACTACAACCTCACGGTGTTTGAGTTCATCACCGAGCAACTGGGCTCGCAGGGCACCATCTGTGGTGGTGGGCGCTATGACTATCTCATCGAGCAGATCGGTGGCAAGCCCGCGCCCGCCGTGGGCTGGGCATTGGGCGTGGAGCGCGTGCTGGAACTGCTCAAGGAGCAGGCCGGCGAGATCCCTGCGCTGGTGCCTGACGCCTACGCCATCATTCCGGGCACGGCTGCGTTGCCGGTGGCGGTCACGACCATCGAGCGCCTTCGCGGACTGGGCATCAGCGTGCAGATGCATGCGGCTCCTGCGGCAGGCGGGGGTATGGGCAGCATGAAGTCGCAATTCAAAAAGGCAGACGCCAGCGGTGCACGCTACGCGCTCATTTTTGGCGAGGACGAACTCGCCAGGGGCATGGTCGTGGTCAAGTCGCTGCGCGATGGCGCGGGCGGCGCACAGACCGAGCATCCCCTGGACGCGGTCTCGCAATGGGCGTCCACCCTACAATCCAATAGCTAAACCGAACACATCCATGGCAAAACATCTCGACCTTGAAGAACAAGAACAGCTTGACCAGCTCAAGCACTTCTGGAACACCTGGGGCACCCTGATCAGTTCGGTGCTGCTGGTGGTGGCCGGCTCCCTGGCCGCCTGGCAGGGCTATCAGTACTGGCAAAACCGCCAGGCCAGCCAGGCTGCGGCGCTGTTCGACGCCGTGGACGTGGCGGCCCGCGCAGGCGACCAGGCGCGAGTGGCGCAGGCGTTTGGCGATCTCAAGTCCAAGTACGCCGGCACTGCGCAGGCTGCACAAGCGGGTCTGACCCTGGCCAAGACGGCAGTGGATGCGGGCAACGCAGAGGCTGCCAAAGAACCGCTGAGCTGGGTGGCTGAGCATGCTGGCGACGAAGGCTTGAAGGCGATTGCCAAGCTGCGCCTGGCCAGCGTACTGATGGATCAGAAGAACTACGACGACGCGCTCAAGCAGGTGTCGGGCAGCGTTCCTGCAGAGTTCGACGCGGTGTTTGCGGATCGCCGGGGCGACATCCTCGTGTCGCAGGGCAAGCGCGCAGAAGCGATAGCCGAGTACACCAAGGCCTACAAGGGGCTGGAAGAGGGTGTCGAGTACCGCCGTCTCGTCGAGATCAAGCTGGGTGCTCTGGGCGTGTCTCCCCAGGGTGTGGCGGTGGCCGCAGCGGCTGCGCCTGTCGAAGGGGCCAAGTAACCATGAATCTCGTCCATAGCAACAGCCCTGTGGGCCATCGTTTGTTTGTGCGCAGCGTTTGCTCGGCCTTGCTGCTGGGCGCGCTGGCGGGTTGTTCGCTGTGGAACAGCGGCAGTTCGAAGCCGGTGCCTGCAGACCTGGGGGCCAATGTGGCCGTTCTCGGTGTGCGGCAGGCCTGGACGGCGCGCATCGGCAACGTCGGCGGTTTGCCGCTGGATGTGCATGCCGCTGGCAATGTCGTGACGCTGGCCTCGGCCGATGGCGTGGTGGCTGCAGTGGATGCCCGCACCGGCGGTGATCTGTGGCGTGCCACGCTGGCAGAGCCTCTGTCGGCGGGTGTGGGAAGCGATGGCAAGTCTGCCGCCGTGGTGCTGCGCAGCAATGCGCTGGTCTTGCTGGAGTCTGGCCGGGAGCGGTGGCGGGAGCCGCTGGCAGCGCAGGTTTTCACGCCTCCCCTGGTGGCTGGTGGGCGCGTGTTCGTTCTGTCGGCCGACCGTTCCGTGGCGGCCTACGATGGCGCGACGGGGCGCAAGCTCTGGAGCCAGCAGCGGCCCGGCGAGGCCCTGGTTCTGCGGCAGGCCGGGGTGCTCCTGGCCGTCGGTGATACCCTCGTGGTGGGGTTTTCAGGCCGCATGGTGGGTTTGAATCCTGACAACGGAAGTGTCCGCTGGGAAGCTCCCCTGGGCAGCTCGCGCGGCACCAACGATGTGGAGCGCCTGGTGGAGCTGGTAGGCCGCACCAGCCGCGTGGGCGACAGCATTTGCGCCCGCGCCTTCCAGGCGGCCGTGGGCTGTGTGAACGCCGCGCGTGGATCCACCATCTGGACGCAGGCCGCCAGCGGCGCTGAAGGAGTGCACGGTGATGGCGATGCGGTGTTCGGTTCTGAAAGCAATGGCTCCGTCATTGCATGGCGCCGCAGCGATGGCTCCCGCCTGTGGGCGACGGACAGGCTCAAGTACCGCAAGCTGACGGCCCCGCTGCTGCTGGGGCGTTCTGTGGTGGTGGGTGACGATAGCGGGCTGGTGCATCTGCTGTCCCGTACTGACGGTGCGCCGCTCAATCGGGTGGCCACAGATGGCTCCGGTATTGCGGCAGCGCCCGTGGTGGCAGCGGACACCCTTGTCGTGGTGACGCGTAACGGTGGAGTCTACGGATTCCGCCCTGATTGATGGATCGGTCTTATTCAATGAAGCCAGTTATCGCCCTCGTGGGGCGTCCGAATGTCGGCAAATCCACGCTTTTCAATCGCCTGACGAAGTCCCGCGACGCCATCGTTGCAGACTTTGCGGGGCTGACGCGTGACCGGCACTACGGCAATGGCAAGCAAGGCAAGCACGAGTACATCGTCATCGATACCGGCGGTTTCGAGCCTGATGCGTCCAGCGGCATCTACCGCGAGATGGCCAAGCAGACCCAGCAGGCCGTGGCAGAGGCCGATGTGGTCGTGTTTGTGCTGGACGCCCGTGCGGGCCTGTCTGCGCAGGACCACGACATCGGCAAGTACCTGCGCCGGCTGAGCAAGCCTTGCATACTGGTCGCCAACAAGGCAGAAGGCATGCTCGAAGGCGTGCAACTCGCCGAGTTCTACGAGTTGGGTCTTGGCCCCGTGTACCCGGTGTCTGCCGCCCACGGGCAGGGGATTCGTGATCTGGTCGATAGGGCGCTGGAGCCGCTGAACCTTCCGGACCCCGACGAGGCCGATGCCCAGCACGACAAGAGCGTCATCAAGCTGGCCGTGGCGGGGCGCCCGAACGTCGGCAAGTCAACCCTGATCAATACCTGGCTGGGTGAGGAGCGGCTGGTGGCGTTCGACATGCCGGGAACGACACGCGATGCCATCTCCGTGCCCTTCGAGCGCAACGGCCAGCGGTTTGAACTGGTGGACACGGCCGGCCTGCGGCGCAAAGGCAAGGTCTTTGAAGCGATCGAGAAGTTCTCGGTGGTCAAGACGCTGCAGGCCATCGAGTCCGCCAACGTGGTTCTGCTGCTGCTCGATGCCACGCAGGGCGTGACCGACCAGGATGCCCACATCGCTGGCTATATCCTGGAAAGCGGCCGCGCGGTGGTCGTGGCCGTGAACAAATGGGATGCCGTGGACGACTACCAGCGCCAGTTGCTCGAGCGTTCCATCGAAACCCGGCTCGCCTTCCTGAAATTCGCGTCGATGCATTTCATCTCTGCCAAAAAGCGCCAGGGCCTGGGGCCGCTTTGGGCGTCCGTGGCACAGGCGCACAGGGCGGCCACCTGCAAGATGTCCACGCCGGTGCTCACGCGTCTGCTGCTCGAGGCGGTGCAGTTCCAAAGTCCCAAGCGGGCCGGGATGTTCCGCCCCAAGATGCGCTACGCGCACCAGGGCGGCATGAATCCTCCGGTCATCGTGATCCACGGCAATTCCCTGGAGCATGTGACGGATGCCTACAAGCGCTTTCTGGAGGGGCGGTTCCGCAAGGAGTTCGACCTGGTCGGCACTCCGCTGCGCATCGAGATGAAGACGTCCCACAATCCCTTTGCGGACAAGGACGAGTCCTGATCCAAAAGCCGGGGCCTTGAAGGGCCTTGCGTTCAGTGGCTGGCGTGGCCTCTGGCGTGTGTTAAGGTGACGGTTTACAACAACAGTTTTGAACACGGAGAATATCGTGAGCAATAAAGGCCAACTTCTTCAAGATCCCTTCCTGAACGCACTGCGTCGGGAGCATGTTCCGGTCTCCATTTACTTGGTGAACGGGATCAAGCTGCAAGGGCAAATTGAATCCTTCGACCAATACGTTGTGCTGCTGCGCAACACGGTCACGCAGATGGTGTACAAGCACGCCATCTCCACCATCGTACCGGGTCGTGCCGTCAACTTCTCGACGGCCGACACTGCGGATGCAGACACCAGCAGCAACGCCTGAGTCCCCGCATCTGACTGAGTTTTCGTTTCTGGCCCGCATGGCGCTGGTGGGGCACCTTCCTTGAGCTCTCCCACGTCTTCTTCTCCAGGCGGCACGCCTGTGCTGCTGGTCGGGGTAGACTTCGGTCTGCCCCACTTCGACGGCGATCTAGAGGAATTGGGCCTGCTGTCTCAGACCGCGGGCATGAATCCTGTCGCGCGGATCACCTGCAAACGGAAGGCGCCCGATGCGGCGCTGTTTGTGGGCAGCGGCAAGGCGGACGAAATTCGGACGTTGGCGCAGATGCACGGCGCGGTGGAAGTTCTTTTCGATCAGGCACTCAGTCCGGCGCAGCAGCGCAACCTGGAGCGCCACCTCGAGCTTCCGGTCAACGACCGGACGCTTTTGATCCTGGAAATCTTCGCCCAGCGCGCGCGCAGCCACGAAGGCAAGCTGCAGGTGGAGCTTGCCAAACTGCACTATGTCAGCACACGGCTGGTTCGCCGATGGTCCCACCTGGAGCGCCAGACGGGCGGCATCGGTGCGCGTGGGGGGCCTGGCGAGAAGCAGATCGAACTCGATCGCCGCATGATCAGCGATGCCATCAAGCGCACCCGTGAGCGGTTGGTCAAGGTCAAGCGCCAGCGTTCCACGCAGCGCAGGCAGCGCGAGCGGCGCGACACCTTCAACATATCGCTGGTGGGGTATACGAATGCCGGCAAATCGACGATTTTCAATGCGCTGGTAAAAGCCCGTGCCTACGCGGCCGACCAGCTGTTTGCGACGTTGGATACCACCACCCGGCAGTTGTACCTTGGCGACGCGGGGCGGTCGGTATCGCTGTCTGATACGGTGGGATTCATCCGGGATCTGCCCCACGGCCTGGTGGACGCTTTCCAGGCGACCTTGCAGGAAGCCGTGGATGCCGACCTGCTGCTGCATGTCGTGGATGCGTCCAATCCCGGCTTTCCAGAGCAGATGGCCCAGGTTCAGAAGGTTCTGCACGAAATCGGGGCGGCAGACATCCCGCAGATCCTGGTGTTCAACAAGCTCGATGCGCTGCCGGCCGAGCAGCAGCCGCCCGTTCTGCAGGACCACTATGAAGTAGACGGGGAAATGCTCCCTCGACTGTTCGTCAGTGCGCGAACAGGTGAGGGGCTGGATGCGCTGCGCAGTGCCTTGGCGTCCAAAGTCATCGAGGCTGCGCGGCAGGACATGACCCCTGATAGCGCCATTGAATTGCCGGGGGCTTTGTCCTGATTGGGCACAATGCCGCATTACCAATGCCATCAGAGAACCAGAGACTTTGCGCATGACTTTTCAAAATCGCACCCTACGCTGGGCTTCGCTTCCAGAACGTATCCGGGGCATGTTCAATCTGAACGATCCCCGTTGGGGGCGAGGCGATGACAACAAATCCGACGATGGTGCGCGTCCTGACGATCGCCCGTCGAACAACCAGCCTCCCGGCCACCGGGGTGGAGATCAGCAGCGCCCTGGCAACAATGGCCAGCCGCCGGATCTTGATGAACTCTGGCGCGACCTGAATCGCAAGCTGGGCGGTTTGTTCGGCGGCAAGAACGGCGGCGGACGTGGTACTGGCGGTGGCAATGGTTCCGGCGGAGGGTTCCAGCCCGACATGAAGAATGCCGGTGTGGGCGTCGGGTTGATCGCGGGTATTGCCTTCGTGATCTGGATGGGCACAGGCTTCTTCATTGTGCAGGAAGGCCAGCAAGCCGTCATTACCCAGTTCGGCAAGTACAAGAGCACCGTGGGGGCGGGTTTCAACTGGCGCCTGCCGTACCCTATCGAGCGCCACGAACTGGTGTTCGTCACGCAGATCCGTTCCGCCGACGTGGGCCGCGACACGGTCATCAAGAGCACCGGCCTGCGCGAATCGGCCATGCTTACGGAAGACGAGAACATCGTTGAAATCAAGTTCGCGGTGCAGTACCGCCTGAGCGATGCACGTGCCTGGTTGTTCGAGAGCAAGAACCCGACCGACGCAGTAGTGCAGGCGGCCGAGACCGCCGTGCGCGAGGTGGTGGGCAAGATGCGCATGGACACGGCCTTGGCCGAAGAGCGTGACCAGATCGCTCCACGCGTGCGTGCGCTCATGCAGACCATCCTCGACCGCTACAAGGTGGGTGTGGAAGTGGTGGGCATCAACCTGCAACAAGGCGGTGTGCGCCCTCCGGAGCAGGTGCAGGCGTCTTTCGATGACGTGCTCAAGGCTGGCCAGGAGCGTGAGCGTGCCAAGAACGAAGCGCAGGCATACGCCAATGACGTGATCCCGCGTGCCGTCGGCTCTGCCTCGCGCCTGAACGAAGAGGCGGCTGCCTACAAGGCCCGCATCGTGGCGCAGGCACAGGGTGATGCGCAACGCTTTTCCTCCATCCTGGCGGAATACCAGAAGGCTCCTCAGGTCACCCGCGACCGCATGTACCTCGAGTCCATGCAGCAGATCTACGGCAACGTGACGAAGGTGCTGGTGGAATCGCGCCAGGGTTCCAACCTGTTGTACCTGCCCCTGGACAAGATCATGCAGGGCGTGGCCAGTGGCACCGGGACCATCGATGCGCCAACAGCAAGCCCCGCTGCGCCGGCTGCCGCACCTGCCGTGCCATCGTCCACCTTTTCGAATGACCCCCGGGCTCGCGACAGCAGTCGCACCCGCGATCGTGAATCTCGCTAGGAGCTGCTCGTGAACAGAGTCGGATTTATTGCAACCACCCTGCTGGTGGTGCTTGCCCTGATGAGCTCCATGCTTTTTGTCGTGGACCAACGCCAGTTTGGCGTGTTGTATGCACTGGGCCAGATCAAGGAAGTCATCACCGAGCCTGGGCTCAACTTCAAGCTGCCGCCGCCGTTCCAGAACGTGTCGTACATCGACAAGCGTCTCCTGACCCTGGACAGCAGCGACACCGAGCCCATGCTGACGGCTGAAAAGCAGCGCGTGGTCATCGACTGGTACGTGCGCTGGCGCATTTCGGAGCCAACCGAATACATCCGCAATGTGGGTCTGGATGAAAGCGCAGGCGCCATGCAACTCAATCGGGTGGTGCGCAATGCATTCCAGGAAGAAATCAACAAGCGAACGGTGAAGGAATTGCTGTCCCTTAAGCGCGAGGCTCTCATGGCCGACGTCAAGCGCGAGGTGCTGGAGACCGTCCGTGGTGCCAAGCCGTGGGGCGTCGATGTGGTGGATGTGCGCATCACCCGCGTGGACTATGTGGAGGCCATCACCGAATCCGTTTACCGCCGCATGGAGGCGGAGCGCAAGCGCGTGGCCAATGAGCTGCGCTCCACCGGTGCCGCCGAAGGTGAAAAGATCCGTGCCGATGCGGACCGCCAGCGCGAAGTCGCTCTGGCCAACGCGTACCGCGATGCGCAGAAGATCAAGGGTGAGGGCGATGCCGAAGCTTCGCGCATCTACGCCGAGGCATTTGGCCGCGACCCGCAATTCGCGCAGTTCTACCGCAGTCTGGAAGCCTACAAGGCGAGCTTCAGCAAGAAGAGCGACGTGATGGTGCTGGACCCTTCGTCGTCGGAGTTCTTCAAGACCTTCCGTGGAGGCACCTCCACCTCGGCGCCCGCTGCTGCTGCTGCGCGCAAGTAGTTTGATCCGTCGGCCCTTGCCTGTTGCCTTGCCGTGAGTTCGGAGAGCCTTTGGATTGCCTTGGCACTGGTTCTCGTGATTGAAGGGGCCTTGCCCTTTCTTTTACCGCAAGGCTGGCGGCGCGCCATGGCGCACATCGCGCAACTGCGGGATGGTCAGATCCGGTTTTTTGCCTTGCTGGCCATCCTGGCCGGTCTGGCGATGCTCTGGTTCTGACTTCCCGCTTCACCCTTCGCCGGATGTCTTTCGGGGCCGTTCTCGGCTCCCGGTAGAATCGCGGTTTTAACAGCCTCCCCTTTTCTCATGTCTGCTTGGGTCCTTCCGGATCACATTGCCGATGTCTTGCCGTCCGAAGCGCGGCACATCGAAGAATTGCGTCGCGGGCTGCTTGATACAGCCCGTTGCTACGGCTATGAGCTGGTCATGCCACCACTGTTGGAGCACCTTGAGTCCTTGCTGACAGGCACCGGGGAGGCTCTGGATCTGCAGACCTTCAAACTGGTGGACCAGCTCTCCGGCCGTTCAATGGGCCTGCGGGCGGATACGACGCCGCAGGTGGCGCGCATAGATGCCCATTTGCTGAACCGAAAGGGCATCACGCGGCTTTGCTATTGCGGGCCGGTCTTGCATACCCGGCCGGACCGCCCGCATGCCACCCGCGAGCCACTGCAGTTCGGCGCGGAAATTTACGGACATGCCGGGTTGGAGGCTGATCTGGAAGCTCTGCAACTGGCACGGGAGTGCCTGCGAGTCGCCGATGTGCAGAACACAACGATCGACCTGGCGGATGTCCGCATCGTCCGCAGTCTGCTGGCCGATGTTTCGCCGAACGCGCAGCTGCTGAGCGCGATCCATGCGGCGCTCGCGGCCAAGGACACCAGTGAGTTGGCATCCTTGACACGGGACTTTCCCAGCGATTCGCGAGAAGGTCTTCTCGCACTGCCGCACCTGTACGGCGATATCCAGGTACTGGATGAAGCGGAAAAGGTACTCCACCGCTTTTCCGGCGTGCCCCAGCTGCTATCGAATTTGAAGTGGCTGGCATCTCGCCTGGATCAGGCTTGCGTCACTTTTGACTTGGCGGATTTGCGCGGTTATGCGTACTACAGCGGCGCCCGGTTTGCCATCTATGCACCAGGCGCCAGCGATGCGCTGGTGCGGGGCGGGCGTTACGACGAAGTCGGCGCCGTGTTCGGACGCAATCGCCCTGCAGCAGGCTTCAGCCTGGACATCAAGCAGGTGGTCGGTGTCGTATCTCCGCGCGCCTTGAAGGCCGCGATACGTGCGCCCTGGGGTGAGTCCGCCGATGTCAATGCGGCCATTGCGCAACTGCGCGGGGCAGGGGAGACGGTGGTCTGTGTCCTGCCAGGGCATGAAAGCGAAGTGGATGAATTCCACTGTGACCGGGAACTGGTGCAGATTGCGGACCGCTGGGTCGTGCAGGCTGTTTGAGCAATTGAATAATTGAAGTGGTTTAGAGATGAAAGCAACCAAAGGTCGCAATGTAGTGGTCGTCGGAACCCAGTGGGGCGACGAAGGCAAGGGCAAGCTGGTCGACTGGCTGACGGAAAGCGCCCAGGGCGTCGTTCGCTTTCAAGGCGGCCACAACGCCGGTCACACCCTGGTGATCAACGGCGTCAAGACTGCGCTGCACCTGATCCCCAGCGGCATCATGCGCCCTGGCGTCAAGTGCTACATCGGCAATGGAGTGGTGCTGTCGGCCGCCAAGCTGTTTGAAGAGATCGAAGGCCTCGAAAAGGCGGGTGTTGAAGTGCGCTCCCGCTTGCGCATCAGCGAGGCATGTCCATTGATCCTGCCCTTCCATGCCGCGATCGACGTAGCGCGGGAAGCTGCGCGTGAGCAGGGTGGCACAGAGAAGATCGGTACGACGGGTCGAGGTATCGGTCCCGCCTACGAGGACAAGATTGCACGCCGTGCCCTTCGCGTGCAGGACTTGAAGTACCCCGAGCGCTTCGCAGCCAAGCTGCGCGAGTTGCTCGATCTGCACAACCATGTACTGACGACCTACCTGCGTTCTGCTTCGTTTGTCTTCGGCGACGCCTTGAAGCCCTATATCCAGGACGGCAAGGTGCAGTTTGACGTGGTGTATGACGAGGCGATGCGCCATGCAGAATTGCTCAAGCCGATGATGGCGGACGTCTCGCGTGAACTCAACGAGGCCAACAAGGCCGGTGCGAACCTGCTGTTTGAAGGCGCACAGGGCACGCTGCTCGATGTGGATCACGGAACCTATCCGTATGTCACCTCCAGCAACTGCGTGGCTGGCAATGCCGCCGCGGGCTCCGGTGTGGGCCCTGGCATGCTGCACTACATCCTCGGCATCACCAAGGCTTACTGCACACGCGTGGGTGGCGGTCCGTTCCCGACAGAACTCGATTGGGAAACGCCTGGCACGCCGGGCTACCACATGAGCACCATCGGCGCCGAAAAGGGCGTGACCACAGGCCGCAGCCGTCGTTGCGGCTGGTTTGATGCCGCATTGCTCAAGCGCAGCGCCCAGGTCAACGGCCTGTCGGGCTTGTGCATCACCAAGCTGGATGTACTGGATGGCCTGAGTGAGTTGCTGCTCTGCACAGGCTATGAACTCGACGGCGAACGCATCGACCTCCTGCCGATGGGCGCTGAGGACATTGCACGCTGCACGCCAATCTATGAAACCCTGCCAGGCTGGAGCGAATCCACTGTGGGCGTCACCGATTACGCCAAGCTGCCGCAGTCTGCGCGCAACTATCTCGAGCGCATCGAGCAGGTCACCGGGGTTCCGATCGACATGATCTCGACCAGCCCCGATCGCGATCACACCATCATGATGCGCCACCCCTACGTCGCGGCTTGAGTTGAGTTGCGCCGCGCGAGTTTTGCAGTCGTTTCACCCATAGCTATATAAGCAGGAGCCATCCCCATGTTGACCGAAGACGGCAAGCACCTTTACGTGAGCTACGACGAGTACCACAGCTTGATTGAGAAGCTGGCGCTCAAGGTGCATCAGTCTGGTTGGGAGTTCGACACCATCTTGTGTCTTGCGCGGGGCGGCCTGCGCCCTGGTGACATTCTCAGTCGCATCTTCGACAAGCCACTGGCCATCATGTCGACAAGCTCTTACCGGGCAGAAGCTGGAACCGTGCAGGGCCACCTGGACATCGCACGCTTCATTACCACCCCCAAGGGCGAGATCGCAGGCAAAGTCTTGTTGGTGGATGATCTGGCGGACTCGGGTCACACCCTCCATGCCGTGATCAACATGCTCAAGACCAACTATGCGCCCATTTCTGAATTGCGCAGCGCTGTGATCTGGACCAAGGGCCTGTCGACTTTCACGCCTGACTACTCGGTGGAGTTCCTTCCCTCCAACCCATGGATTCACCAACCCTTCGAGGGCTACGACAGCCTCAGTCCTGAAAAGCTGCTGGAGAAGTGGCGAGTCTAGGACGAGGATTGACAAGGTAGGTCCAAGTTTTTTGCACTTTTCCTTGCCACCGCCCAAAACGGTGCTATAG